>JBGATM010000010.1:0-153957 GCA_044229175.1 Vicinamibacteria bacterium
AGGCCATGGTCCGCATCGACATGTCGGAGTACATGGAGAAGCACTCGGTGTCCCGTCTGGTGGGCGCGCCTCCCGGATACGTGGGATACGACGAGGGCGGTCAGCTCACCGAGACCATCCGCCGGCGACCCTACGCGGTGATCCTCTTCGATGAAATCGAGAAGGCTCACCCGGATGTCTTCAACATCCTGCTGCAGGTGCTCGATGAAGGCCGGCTCACCGACGGCAAGGGCCGGACGGTGGACTTCAAGAACACCGTCCTCATCATGACCAGCAACGTCGCCTCCGACCTCATCCAGGACTCGGCGACGAAGGACATCCCCGATCTGAAGAGCCGTCTCATGGACGCCCTGCGCCACACCTTCCGGCCGGAGTTCTTGAACCGCATCGACGAAATCGTCACCTTCGGCTCGCTCGGCGAGGAGCAGATCCGCCGCATCGTGGAGATCCAGTTCCAGGATCTCAAGAAGCGGGTGGCGGAGAAGAAGATCGAGATCAGCCTCTCGCCGGAGGCGGCGACCCTGCTCGCTCACGTGGGGTACGACCCCGTCTTCGGCGCCCGGCCGCTCAAGCGCGCGATCCAGAGGATGGTGGAGAACCCGCTCGCCCTGCAGATCCTCGCCGGTCACTTCCGTGAAGGCGACAAGGTGACCATCGAGCCCGGCAAGGATGGCGACCTCGCCTTCCGGCAGGACCAGAGAAAGCAGCAGGCGGCCTGACCCCTGGACGCCTCCGCGCCGCGCCGGGGCGATCCTAGACTAGGCCCCGATGCGGCTCGTCCTGATTTCCGATACGCACAATCAGCAGCGTTCCCTGGCCCTGCCCGCGGGTGATGCGCTCGTTCACGCGGGTGATTTCACCATGCGGGGGACGGAGGCCGAGGTCGCGGCCTTCGGCTCGTGGCTCGAGACGCAGTCCTACTCCCACAAGATCGTGGTGGCCGGGAATCACGACTTCCTGTTCGAGCGCGAGCCCCAACTCGCGCGATCCCTCCTCCCCGGCGACGTCCACTACCTTCGCGACTCCGAGGTCACGCTCGGCGGCCTGCGCTTCTGGGGCGCGCCCTGGCAGCCGTGGTTTCTCGACTGGGCCTTCAATCTCCGGCGCGGCGAGGAGATCGCCGCGAAGTGGGCCCTCATTCCCGACGGCGTCGATGTCCTGATCACCCACGGCCCGCCCATGGGAACGGCCGACCGCACCGTGAACGGCGAGGACGTGGGCTGCGCCGACCTCGGGGCCGCCATGGCGCGGGTGAAACCGCGCCTCTCCGTCTTCGGCCACATCCACGAGGGCTACGGGGTTTACGGCGACAAGGTCAACGCCGCGATCTGCGACGAGAAGTACCGGTTGGTTCACCCGCCGGTCGTAGTGGAGCTGCCGCCCCACGGAGGCTCTCCGGAGTTCATTCCCGAAAGCGACTGGTGACGAAACCCCCTACCACTCGGCGGACGGGCCCTTGAGGATCTTCCCCGGGCGGGCCGCGGTCATGGCCGTGCCGTCGAAGATGATCTCGCCGCTCACCAGCACCCACTTCACCCCGACCGCGTACTGGTGGGGTTTCTCGAAGGTGGCGCGATCGGCGATCTCGTTCTCGTCGAAGAGCACCAGGTCGGCGACCATGCCCGGCCGCACCAGGCCGCGATCGAACAGGCCGAGCCGCTGGGCCGGGAAAGACGTCATCTTGCGGATCGCGTCCTGCAGGGTGAGGACCTTCAGTTCGCGCACGTAGCGGCCGAGGACGCGCACGAACGTGCCGTAACCCCGAGGATGCGGAGCGGCCACCCCGAAGTGGATCACCTCGCCGTCCGAGCCGACCATCGAGTTGGGGTCGCGCATGATCTTGACCAGGTCGTCCTCGCTGATGGCGTGGAAGATCGCGGACGCGCCGCCCTTCTCGATGATGTCGAGGGCGGTGTCCGCGGCGTTTTCGATGGTCACCTCGACGCCCCGCGCCGCCGTGATCTGGGCGAGGTTCTTGCCGGCGAGGGTGGCGTCGAACGCGGCCGACGCGATCTGGATGTTCTTCGGATCGCCGCCGCCGCGATCGAACTTGATGTTGTCGACCACGATCGCCTTGATCTTCGCCCGGGTCTGCGGGTCCTTCAGCCGCCTGAGCGTGGCCTCGCGGCCGCCGTCCTGGGCCCAGGCGGGAAGCAGGGCGTTGATGCCGGTCGAGGACGCGGTGTAGGGGTACTGGTCGATGGTGGCGTCGACGCCGCGGGCACGGGCCGCCGCCACCGCGGCCAGCGTCTCCGTGGACGCGCCCCAGTTACCCTTGCCGATGATCTTGTGATGCGTGACCTGGGTGGGCAGGCCGCCGTTCTCGCCGATGGCGATGGTCTCGTTGACGCTCTTCAGCACGTCCTGCGCCTCCTGGCGCATGTGCGAGATATGGATGCCGCCCATTTCGCCCGCGACCCTCGCGAGTGTCGTCACTTCCTCGGTCGGAGTGAACGTGCCGGGCACGTAGAACAGACCGGTCGACAGGCCGAAGGCGCCGTCGCGCATGCCCTGGCGGGTGATCTCCAGCATCTTCGTGATCTCCTCGGGCGTGGCCTTGCGATCGTTGGGGCCGATGACGCTCTCGCGGATCGAGCCCTGGCCGATGAACGCGCCGAAGTTCACGGAAGTCCCGACCTTCTGAACCTGCTCGAGATAGGCGCGCAGCGGAATGGGTGACGATCCGTCCGGGCCTTCGATCAGGGTGGTGACGCCCTGGCGCGCGTAGTTCTCGCCCGTGGGGATTTCGAGAATGGCGCGGCGCGCGTGGGTGTGGATGTCGATGAACCCCGGGGCGAGGACGAGGCCCTTCCCGTCGATCGTCCTCTTGGCCGCGTAGGCGTGATGTCCGATGTCGATCGCGGCGATGGTCCCGCCGGTCAGGTAGAGATCCCCTCGGTACCAGGGGTTGCCCGACCCGTCCACGATGCGCGCCCCCGTGATGGCGAGATCGTAGGGCGATTCCTTTCCCCGGGCGGCCGGCATCTGAGCCGAGGCCGCGGCCCCGATGGTGAACAGGACGCCGGCGCACAGGACACCTGTGGCCAGTACGGCGAGAGTTCGGTTCCGGGTCATGGTGTCCTCACTTCGGCAGGTGGCCGCGTTCCCGGCATCCTCAGGGTTGCAGGGGAAGGGCTCAATAAGGAGGCTGCGGGGTAGCGGTGGGAGAGACCGCCGGCCGCGGCGGCGCGGGCGCGCGTGGGGGCGTGATCGAGCCGTGATAGTGGAACACGCGCCACTCGTTGCCGGTCTTCCGCCACAGCACGGTCACCCGGCCCACGATGTCGCGGCTCGCGCCCGACTTCGCGACCTGGGTCTGTGCCCAGGTTCCGGTCTGCACCAGGACATCGCCGACCTTGTCGACCTTCATGTCGTCGTTGAAGTCGAATCTCGAAATGGTGAAATTGGTGGTGGCGGCGGTCCAGACCCGCTTCAACCGGTCGAAGGTGAGGAGCGGACCCTCGTTGATGTCGTAGTAGACGTTGCCCGCCTGCGACTCGAACATCTTGTCGAGCACGGAGAGATCCTTCGACACGATCGCCTCGGTGAACTGCTTCGTCTTGGCCTTGATCTCCGTCACGATCTCCGCGGGTGCGGTGGAAACCGGCGCGGGCGGCGGGGCCGGCGTCTGAGCGGTGGCGACCGCGGAGCCGAAGACCCCGGCGAGGACCACGATCCGGGCCAGCAGTGAAGTGCGTGACATTGATGAACCCTCCTTGGTGGGCGAGCGCATCCTAGGTTCGCTCGCCGCCCCGGTCAAAGGACCAGGGGCCCTTGAACCGATGCGTCGATCGAAAGTCTGCTTGCGCGCGCGGTTGTTCCGATTTTCGTAAGCTGACCACTTTATGTTTCCCTCCAGGCTGCTCGCGGCCCTCGCCGCCCTTGCGACATTCGCGGCGCCGGCGCTCGCCGCCGCCCCCCAGCCCGCGAAGTCCCCGGAGGGCCGTCTGACCCTGCTGGCCTCCCGGACCGAGGCCCCGGTGATGCTCGACGGCGTTCTCGACGACGCGGTGTGGAAGGTCGCCCAGCCCGTGGCGGGCTTCGTTCAGGCCGAACCCAGGGAAGGCGACGCGGCGACCGAGGACACCGAAGTGCGCCTGGCCTTCGACGCCGACAGCCTCTACATCGCCGCCTACTGCCATGACCGCGAGCCCGACAAGCTGATCGTGGCCGCTCTGCGCAAGGATTTCAAGGAAGACGAGCAGGACACCTTCGGAGTCGCGCTCGACACCTTCAAGGACCGGCGCAACGGCTACATCTTCTACACGAATCCCGAAGGGGCGAAGGCCGACCAGCAGTTCGCCAACGAGGGTCGAGAGGTAAACACGAGCTGGGACGCGGTGTGGTTCGTGGCCACCAGCCGGGTGAAGGACGGCTGGATCGCGGAAATCCGGATTCCCTTCAAGGCCCTTCGCTTCGAGCCCTCGCAGCGCGCGGTGTGGGGAATCAACTTCACCCGGAGGATCCGGCGCAAGAACGAACTCACGTACTGGTCGTCGATCCCGAGGTCGTACACCTTCGCCCGCATGTCGCTCGGCGGAGACCTTCTCGGTCTCGACGCCGGCACCCCCGGTCGCGACCTGCGCATCAAGCCCTACATCTCGGGCAGCACCGTCCGTCCGGTGGGCGGCGCCTACGACCGCAGCGGCGACGTGGGGGTCGACTTCAAGGGCGCCCTGACCTCATCGCTCACCCTCGATGTCACCATCAACCCCGACTTCGCCCAGGCGGAGGCCGATGAGCAGCAGGTGAACCTGACCCAGTTCTCCCAGTTCTTCCCGGAGAAGCGCGATTTCTTCCTCGAGAACTCAGGTGTCTTCTATGTGGGCGACGCCGGCCGGAACAACCGCGTCAGCGTCGCGCCCACTCCCGACGAAGACCTCCTGCCCTTCTTCTCCCGGACCATCGGCCTCGCCCCCAATGGCAAGCCCATTCCCATCACCGCGGGCGGGCGGCTTACCGGGCGGGTCGCCGGCCTCACCGTGGGCGCCCTGTTCGCCCACACCAAGGCCGCTTCCGGGCAGCCCGGGAACGTGTGGGGCGTCTTCCGCCTTCGTCGCAACATCCTGAAGAACTCGGATGTCGGCGCGATCTTCATGACTCGCGACGCCACCGGCGGAAACCCCGGCTACAACCGGGTCTACGGGCTGGATGCGACCATCCGGTTCCCGGGGCGCATCGACTGGAGCATCTACGGCCTCACCTCTCAAAGCCCCAACCGTCACGGCGGCCAGTCGGCGTTTCGAACCTCGTTGAATCGCGAGGGCAATTTCTTCCACGCCAAGGCGGGGATCCTGCGCATCGATCCGGAGTTCAACGACGAACTCGGGTACCTGAAGCGCGTGGGCATCCGGAAGACCTTCTCGGATATCGGGATCAGGCCTCGCCCGGTAGCCCTGCGAAGGTTCGGGATCCGCGAACTCCATCCCCACTTTGTCTGGGACTACTACAACGACCTCGACGGGACGTTCCTGGCCAAGAAGATGCATAACGGCTTCACCTTCTTCCTCAACAACGGCGGCTACCTCGAATACTCGGCGAACCCCCAGGCCGACACCCTCACCAAGCCCTTCCGGATCAACCCCCGCTACGCGCCGATTCCCCCGGGGTTCTACGACTGGCATGTTCATCAGATCAAGCTGAGCTCGGACCCGAGTCGCAAGATCCAGCTGAACCTGGACCTCGGGAAGGGCGGCCTGTGGAACGGCCGGCAGGCGAGCATCTACCCGCAAGTGCGTTTTCGCCCCAGCTACCGGTTCTATGTCCAGGCCGGGCTGTCGCGCACCAAGGTCGACCTCGATCCGCAGAACACCCATTACGTTCAGAAGCTGCTGACCGTGCGCGCCAACTACTCGTTCAGCCGGAACATGTTCCTTGATGCCCTGATCCAGTACGACTCGGAGCAGAAGCTACGGAGCTCGAACATCCGCTTCAACTTCATCCACCGCCCGCTCTCCGACCTCTACGTGGTCTACAACGAGCAGTTCTTCGATACCCCGGAGGCGCCGAAGGCGGGCCGCAGCCTGGTCGTGAAGTTCACCCGGATGGTGAGTTTCTAGCCCCTAGGCCTGGGTGATCTGTCGACAGAAGGTCTCGGGGTCGATGTTGGCGCCGCACACCACCACGCCCACGCTCTTCCCTTCGAGCCGGGCGCGCAGCGGATGCATCAGGGCGGCAAGGGCGGCCGCGCCCGCCGGTTCCACCGCGAGCTTCCCCGATCGGAAGAGGAGACGCATGCCCGCGCGGATCTGGTCGTCGTTCACCAGGACGACTTCATCGACGAACATCCGATTGAGGGCGAAGGAGTAGGGCTCACACCGGGGCGCCCCCAGGGAATCCGCGATGGTGCGGACGGCCTCGATCGACTGGGGTGACCCCGCCTTGAAGCTGCGGTTCAGGCTGTCCGCGCCTTCGGGCTCGACCACGTACACCGCGGTCTGCGGGCTCAGGAGCTTGACCGCGCAGGCCACACCTCCGGTCAGGCCGCCGCCGCCCGCGGCCACGATCACCGCGTCGAGGGAAGCTCCTTCCGCGCGGACCTGGTCGATGAATTCCATCCCCACCGACGCGGTTCCGAGCGCGGTCTTGGGCCCTTCGAAGGGATGGACGAAGGTGCGGCCCTCGTTCGCCTCGATCTCCTTCACGCGCGCGAACGCCTCGTGGACATTGTCGACGAGCTCGATGGCGGCGCCCATCTCGCGGCACACCTGGACCCGGAAGGGATTGGCGTTTTTCGGCATCACCACCTTCGCGGTGGTGCCGAGCCTTCGCGACGAGTAGGCGAGCGAGATCGCGTGATTGCCCGCCGACACCCCGGTGACGCCGCGCGCGAGGGCGGGGGCATCGAGGTCGAGCATCACCGAGAGGGCGCCGCGCGGCTTGAAGCTGCCCGTCCGCTGGAAAAGCTCCTCCTTCAGCCACACCCGGGTTGAAGCGCCCACCGCCGCGGAGAGGGCGTCCTCGACGAGAAGGCGGATCGGGGTGGTGATCACGAGATCGCCGAGCCGCGCCCGGTTCTTGCGGATGGCTTCGATGGTGGGAGCTTCGATTTCCTGGGGGGCCACAGAGTTCCTCGGGATTATGCCTCACCCTCCTCGAGGACCGCCTTGAGCGGATGGCCTTCCGCGCGGGCCAGGGCGTGGACCTCCTCGACCTTGGTCTCGGCGATCTCGAAGGGATAGACCCCGGCGAGACCCGAGCCCTCCACGTGCACCTTCAGCATGATGTGCACCGCCTCCGCTTCACCCTTGCCGAAGATGTCCATCAGAACCTCGACCACGAACTCCATGGGCGTGTAGTCGTCGTTCATGAGAAGGACGCGGTAGGGAGGCGTCTTCTTCTCCCGCTTGACCGTCTCTGTCCGTTCGAGGACGTCGCTCTTCGGTGTCTCCTTGCTCATCGATGCCCGGTCAAGACTACTTCCGAACCCCTGATCCGGACCAGATCGCTCCCGGGCTACACTGACCGCAAGGGGACCTTCCATTGAGCTTCGCCCTGTCTCTGATCGTGGTGGCCGCGGCCGTGTACTTCATGGTGCGGCGGTTCGAGGTGCGCCTGGTTCTGCTCGCTTCCGGCCTCGTCCTCGGCCTGATCGCGGGCCGGCCGCTCCTCCTCTTCGACACCTTCGCCCGCGCCATGGTCGCGGGGATGGTGGGGCCGATCTGCGCGGCCATGGGCTTCGCCGCGGTGGTCTCCGCGACCGGCTGCGACAAGCACCTCGTCCATCTCCTCCTCATGCCCATCCGCCGGGTGCGGCTGCTGATGCTGCCCGGAGGCGTGCTCGTCGCGTATCTCGTCAACATGGCGGTCTCCTCGCAGACGAGCACCGCCGCGGCCATCGGCCCCATCCTGGTGCCCCTGCTCCTGGCCGCCGGCTTCTCGAAGGAGGTGGCGGGAGCGGCCCTGCTGCTGGGCGCGTCCTTCGGGGGCGACCTGCTGAATCCGGGCGCGCAGGACGTGGTGGCCATCGCCTCGGTCGCGAGTGTCGCGGCGCCGCAACTCTCCGCCCGGGTCATTCCCGCGAGTGTCGGCGGAGCGATCACCGCCGCTCTCGCCTTCGCGTTCCTGAATCGCCGGCGGGATGAGACCACGGAGGCCGAAGCGCCGCCTACGGCGGAGGATTTCAAGGTGAGTCTCCTCCATGCGCTGGTGCCCGTGGTTCCCATCGCCATGCTGCTTCTCGCCTATGCAGGCGTCGCGCCCCTCGCCTTCCTGATCGCGACGCCTCCGGGTGACGAGTGGAAACCCTTCGCGGGGTCTCTGCCCATCGTGCGTGCGATGCTGATCGGCGTGGTGCTCGCCCTCATGGTCGCGCACCGGGACATCCAACGGCTCACCAAGACGATGTTCACGGGGATCGGCGAGGCCTATGGGACCATCATCTCGCTCACCATCACCGCCCAGTGTTTCGGGGCGGGCGTCGCGGCGGTTGGCTTGTCCGCGAAGCTCCTCGAGATGGCCCGAGCCTTCGGCTTCCTGCCCGTGCTCGCCGCCGGATTCCCCTGGGCGCTCTCCTTGCTGTCGGGCTCGGGCTCGGGCCCGATTCTCACCTTCGCCCAGACCTTTCTCCCCGGTCTGGGTCCGGGGGACGACGCGGTGCGCCTCGCCGCGCTCGCATGCTTCGGCGGCGCCTTCGGCCGGACCATGTCCCCGGTGGCCGCGGTGGTCGTCTACTGCTCCGGTCTGGTGGCGGTTTCGCCCATCGCCCTCATCCGCCGGCTGGCCCCGGCGATTCTCGCGGGGGCGATCGTGAGCTTCGGTCTCGCCTCGCTGTAGAAGCAGGAGAGAATCGGGCCACGCGCGAACCGATCGAGCGTATCCTCCGCCCGGCTCCCCGGGCCATCCGCCTCCACCCGTTCCCCGACCGAACTCGAACCCGAAAAGGAAGTCTCGACCCCTCATGCTCGTCAACTGCGCCGCGTACCAGCATGGGAAGAAGCTCGCGGACATCACGTTCGCGGAGATCCGGCAGTACCGGAGCCGGCCCGACTGCTTCGTCTGGGTGGCGCTCAAGGACGTTGAACCGGGCGAGCTGGAGGCGCTCCAGGAAGAGTTCGATCTTCACGAACTCGCGGTCGAGGATGCCCACCACGGTCACCAGCGTCCGAAGATGGACGAATACGGACAATCCCTGTTCGTGGTCCTCCAGATCGTGGAGCCCCTGGAGGCCGAGCTGCATGCCGGAGAAGTCGCGATCTTCGTGGGGCCCGGCTACGTGGTCTCGGTCCGCCGCGATTCGCAGCACGGTTTCGCGGACGTGCGCAAGCGCTCGGAACTGGAGCCCGAACTGCTGCAGCATGGGCCCGCCTACGTCCTGTATGCGCTGATGGATGCGGTGGTCGATCGCTACTTCCCGGTTCTCGATACCCTCACCGAGGAGATCGACGAGATCGAAGAGCGCATCTTCTCCGGCCAGAGCACGCGGGAGCACATCGAGTCGTTGTATGGCCTGAAACGCAAGCTCATGGTCCTCGATCGCGCCACCAGCCCTCTGCTCGAGGTGGCGGGGAAGCTCCATGGCGGCCGGGTGCCGCCGATCTGCTCGGGCCTCGACGAGTATTTCCGCGATGTCTACGACCACCTCCTCCGGCTCAAGCAGACCATCGACAGCCTCCGCGACATGGTGCACACCGGCATCACCGTGAACCTGTCCCTGATCGGGCTGCAGGAGACCGAGATCACCAAGCGACTCGCGGCCTACGCGGCCCTCGCCGCCGTGCCGACCATGATCGCCGGGGTCTACGGCATGAACTTCGAACACATCCCGGAGCTCAAGTGGATCTACGGGTATCCGTTCGCGCTGACCCTGATGGGGGGCATCGACCTGGCCCTCGTCATCATGTTCAAGCGGGCGAAGTGGCTCTAACGCCCGGGTCCGAGCAGCACCGCGTTCATGAACAGCAGTTCCGAGGCCTGCGAGTAGGCGCGGAAGTTCGGTTCCTCCGCGAAGGCGATGACGTGCCCCGCGCCGAGCGGCTCGTCCATCAGGAAGGCCTTCTGAGCGTATGAGTCCTTGTTCTCCTTCCAGACCACGCCGCTCACCGCGAGCTTGTCCGCGGCCGCGTAGACGCCCACGTTCACACCCTTGTCGAGCCTCAGGGGAGTGAAGACGCGCTGTCCGTCGACCATCACCTGGAAGTCCGCGTCGAGACCGGCGGTAAGCCAGTGCTCGGTGTCGAGGCGCCCCTGCAGGATGGCGCCCGCGATGAGGTCGGGCCGCGCCCGTTCCGGAGTGATGGCGCGGTTGTAGTCGAAGCCTTTCTTGTCGCCGGAGGCTTCGGGCTTCTTCGCTTCAGTCGACTCGTCGCTCCGGCCGTCCTTCAATTCGGTGTCGGTCGAGAGCAGCCCCACCTTGTCGCGCGAGGCCCAGCGCGAGGCCTCGCTGATGGTGATGAGGGTGCCGCCCATGCGCACGAACTCCTTCAAGCGCGCGACATCGGCGTCGCCGAGCGCGCCCTCGTAGTTGCCGTTCGGCATCACGATGACATCGAACTTCCGCAGGTCGGCGCGCCGCATGGTCGAAACCCGCATGGCCGTCACCGGTTGATCGAACCGGCGCTCCAGAACGTAGCGCGCCCAGCCCGCGGAGAGGGAGGAGGTCGGCGCGTCCCACATGAGAAGGACGCGCGGCGACTTCATGCGGAGAACCTGGTTGCTGCCCAGGGAGATGCCGCCTTCGTCGACGAAGCCGGTGTGCGCGGCCACCATCTCGACCCCCCACTTGGCGGCCAGGGTCTGGAGCGTGGCGTGCAAGGTGGACGGGTTCTCCGCCACCCGGATGATCGCGGTGCCCACCCCGTACTTGCGCCCGCCGAGGGAGAAGGAATCGTCCGCGCTGCGCACGAGAACGCCGAGACGCGCGGCCTCCGCCATCGCGGCGGCCGCCGCCGATCCCCAGGGAACCAGGTAAGCGACGGTCGCGGCCTTCACCTCGGGTGCTTCCACCTTGACGGGATCGAAACGCGACCGCTTGCCCGAGAGCCTCATGTCGGAGAGCACGCAGTCCACGTCGAAGAGCGCGGGCAGGCTCCAGGTCGTGATGTCATAGAACTGGTCGGGAAGAAGCCGGGCGCGGCGTTCTTCCTGCTTTTTCAGGAACGCCGGATCCATGGGCACGTCGCGGTCGAGGAGGTTCTTGATCAGGCGCCCCGTCGGTTGGCCCAAGGGGACGATGTACGCGCCGGCGGGGAAGGACCCGCTCTTCGTGATCGTCGCACCGGCCTTCGTGCGCAGGGCGGCCTCGGGCGTTCCCGGGGCCTCATCGGCGCGGAAGACCTCGATTCCCTGAGCCACGAGCAGGCTCGCGAGCCGTCGCGCGCGCGAGGGATCCGCGCCCGGAATCAGGACGTACTCCCTGGCGCCACCTTCGTCCACCGCGGACTTGCGGAAGGCCACGAAGTCGTTGAGGAGCGCCTTGCGGTTCTCCGCCGCGGTGAGCGCGGTGCGGATGGCGGAGGTGAAGTGGTGGACGACGCCGTCCTTGAAGGTGAGGTCGTTGCCGTCGGTGCGGCGGTAGATCAGGCCGCGTGACGACGCCTGCTCGAAGGTGTGTCCGAGGGATCCCTGCGCCATCGGCCATGACACGCCGTACCCGGGATAGAAAGAGTCGTAGATCTCGCCGATGAAGTAGGCGAAGCCGCGCTCGTCGAACTTCGCGGCGTTCGCGCGCCCGATCTTGTCGATCCATTCCGTCTGGGTCTTCGTCCGGTACGGATTTCCCGGGGGCGCCGGGGGAGGGAAGTAGTAGGTCGCGTCGCCACCCTGCTCGTGGAGGTCGACCGTGACCTGGGGGAAGAAATCCAGGAAGAGCTTCACCCGGCCCGCGGTCTCGGGCTGGGTGATGGCAAGCCAGTCGCGGTTCAGGTCGAAGAGGTAGTGATTGCTGCGACCGCCCGGCCAGGGCTCGTCGTGCTCGGCGGAGAGCGGCTCGGAGTCGGGCGAGGCGGCGCGCCCCTGGAGATTCTGGAAGTTGAAGCGGGCGCGGCCGTCGGGGTTCTGCATGGGGTCGATCATCACCAGCGACTCGCGCATGATGGTGTCGACGCCGGGATCGCTCTTCGCCGCGAGCAGGTGATAGGCCTCGGCCATGGCCGCATCGCCCGAGGAGATTTCGTTCCCGTGGACGCCGTGGATCAGCCAGGTGATGACCGGGGAGCGGTCCACGATCGCGGCGATCTCGGCGGGCGCCACGCCCCGCGGGTCGGCGAGCTTCTTCATGTCGGCCTTGATCGAATCGAGGGCGGCGATACGCGCCGCGCTCCCCACGAACATCACCACCAGCGGCCGGCCTTCCCAGGTGCGCGCGTATTCGACAACCTTCGCCCGCCCGCCCGACGCGGCCTCGAGGGCGTTGAAGTACGCGATGAATCCCTCGCCGGTCGAGATCTGTTCGCCGTGGTCGTAGCCGAGCACCTTCTTGATGGTGGGGATGGCGGGATCGTAGGCGGTGCCGGGAGAGAGTTCCGGCGGTCCGGCGAGGAGGGCGAGAAGAGCGAGCGACAGCATGGGGGTCTCCTTTGGGGGCGGGTGCGGGGCGAGATCATAGGACGATCCTCGTAGCCGCTCAGGGCGCGGCTACAGCGCCGAGACAGAGCCGGCGCGCTGACCGTCTACCGCGGCGTCGAGAGTTCCTTGCAGATGTAGATCATCTGCCCGGAGTGGTGATCGAGATGCGCCACGCAGCGCACGAACATGGAGAGCCGGTCCTTCACGTCCTCGGCGCCCACCGCCTCGATGGGCCGGCTCCAGTCCGACTCGCCCTGCGCGCCCAGGGCGGCGAGGAGAAGGTCGACCGCCTGATCGAACGCTCGAAGCACGTCGTCCTTGGCGCGTTGCGCGGTGTCGGCGAACTCCTTGGGCCGGTCGCGGACGTATCCCGTGCTCATGATCCGGGCGCCCACGTAGTAGTTCAGGTTCCCGGTGAGATGAAGCACCAGGTGTCCCGCGGTGTTGCCGTATCAATAGGGGCGCTTCCACAGCTGCTCATGCGACAGGGGGCCGATGAGGGAATGCACCCTCTGCCGGACCCTCTCGGCGTGCAGGGACAGGCTCGCCGCGACGAGGGGCGAGAGACTGGTGGTTTCGGTGGTCTTCATGAATCATCCTCCATCTGGCGCGCTTCCACGGGTTGCCTTTCCCGGGTCGGTGAGGCTATCAAGCCAAGAGCCCTCGCGTCCGGTGACGGACTTCACCTGGTCCTCGCTGACCCGGCGCATAGACTTGTCCGCCATGATCAGGGCGATATGGATCTCCGTCGGAATCGTCTTCGTTGCCATCATCGCGATGTGGAACGCGCCGCCGGGCCAGGCCGAACCCCTGGGCACCCTCTTGCGAACCGCGTTCGCGACCGGGGTGATGGTCTTCACCGGGCGGCTCGTGGGGACGGCCGCGCATCGACGGCCGCCTCATGCCCTGGCCACCCGCGTGGTCGTACTCATCTTCGTAACCGTGGCCATCGAAGTGGCGGCCATCGGTTTCTCGCCCAACTGGTCGATCGCCCTCGCGGTCTGGTACCTGGCCTTGTTCGCGGCCGGCGTCCTGCTCAATCGCTGGTGTGATGCTCCGGAACGCTACGCCGTCCTGGTGGCCACCTTCATCGTGGTCGCGAGTTCGCTCGTCCTCATGGTCATCGCCGCCGTGACCCCGCGCGCCACCAGCGACCTGACTTCGAACGCGGTCCTCGTTTCCTTGTGGCCCAACGTGGCCCGCATCGCCGGCCACCCGGCGGAGGCGGCGTGGACCTGGCTGGCCTGGCGCGGGGCGGATCGCCTGCGAGCTCCCGAGGCCCGGAGGCCGAAGGCATTGTCCCGGCCCGTCGCGAAGGCGCCCCTGAAGAAGTAGGGGAATGCACCGCGCGGGGCGCCTGATGCACCGGTGACCTCAGTCCACGATGAAGAGCTTCGCCCCGGTTTCCGTCCTCGACCGGTGAGGCTCGGCGTCGTTCGCGACCTGGTAGCTCATGCCCGGGGTCAGGGTGAAGACGCGGCCGTCCGCGAGTTCGGTGACCAGCGTTCCTTCGAGCACGAGGAGAACGTGGCCTCGTGAACACCAATGATCGGCCGTATATCCGGGGCTGTATTCGACCCTTCGAACCCGAATATTGCCGGCCTGGACCGTCCGCCAGCGCGCGGTTCCGGGGGCGCCCGGATGCACGGTTTCGGGAACGCTGTCCCACTGGGTGGTCATGAAAGGGAGGGTGCCGAAGTGCATGACGCAAACCTAACAGTCCATCCGCCGGAGGACGTAGCATCCGCGGATGCGTAAGAGCGTCATTGTTCTGGCGACACTGATGGCGTCGCTTCTCCCGGCCACGGCGCGCGCGGGGGAACAGGCGGCCACGCCGGCCCAGGGAGGAAGAGTCATGAGCGGAAGGGCCACGGGGACGTTCGAGGTGAAGGTCAAGCCGCTGCCCGAGGACGTGAAGGTCCAAGGCGTCGCGGTGGGTCGGATGTCCATCGACAAGGTCTGGTCGGGGGACCTCGTCGGCACGAGCAAGGGCGAGATGATGACCACGGGCGGCGAGGTCAAGGGCTCCGGTGGCTATGTCGCGGTCGAGGTGATGGACGTGTCTCTTCATGGCCGGCGCGGGACCTTCACCCTCATGCATCACGCGACCATGAAGAACAATGCCGACTTCAGGATGAACATCGTGGTGGTTCCGGACTCGGGCACGGGAGCGCTTGCGGGTCTCGAGGGAAGGCTCGAGATCATCATCGAGGGCGCGAAACACTCCTACCGGTTCGACTACACCCTGCCCCCGACCTAGCCCCGGGAGGCGTAGTCTTGTCCTGCCATGATCGATGCCCTCAAGGAGTTCTTCCATCTGAAGGCGGCGGGCGGGCCCGAACTCTCCGCCGCGGCTCACGAGCGGGCGGTCTGGCTCGCGGCCGGCGCGCTGCTCTTCGAAATCGTCCGCGCCGACAACAAGGTCGAGGAGGCGGAACGCACGGTGATGAAGGCGGCCCTGCAGAGCACGTTCGACCTCACCCCCGAACAGACCGCGGAGATCATGGGGCTCTCCGAGGTGAAGTCGCGCGCCGCCGCCTCCCTCTATGAGTTCACGTCGCTGATCGACGCCGAGTTCTCCGGCGATCAGAAGAAGAGGATCGTCGAGCTTCTCTGGCTCGTGGCTTTCGCGGACGGCCGCAAGGACCCGGAGGAGGAACACCTGATCCGCAAGATCGCCGGCCTCCTCCACGTGGCCCACCCCGACTTCATCGACGCGAAGATCAGGGCCCGCGGCCAGAGCTAAGATCGCCTCACCAGATTTCACGGGTCCCGGGCGGGCTTCCCCTTCTTCGAGGACAAACGAATGAGACACCTAAAGCCTTCCCTGATGGGCATCGCCCTGCTGGCCGCCGGGACGCTGGCCCAGGCCCAGGCCGCCAAGATCCCAAGCACGAAGGACGCCTACGGGTTCACCATCGGCGACGACTACCGGCTGGCGAACTACACCCAGTTCAGCGCCTACATGAAGAAGCTGGACGCGGCGTCCGACCGCATGACCCTCCAGTCGATCGGCAAGACCGCGGAAGGTCGCGATCAGCTGATGGCCATCATCACGAGCCCGGCGAACCACAAGCTCCTCGCCAAGTACCAGGGCATCTCTCAGCGTCTCGCCCACGCCGAAGGCCTCACGGACGATCAGGCCAGAGCACTCGCCTCCGAGGGCAAGGCGGTGGTGTGGATCGACGGCGGCCTCCATGCGACCGAAGTCCTGGGCGCGGCCCAGCTCACCGAGACCATCTACCAGCTGGTGAGCCGCACCGACGCCGAGACCATGAACATCCTCAACAACGTCATCGTGCTCGCGACCCACGCGAACCCCGACGGCATGGAGCTCGTCTCCAACTGGTACATGAAGGAGCAGGACGAGAAGAAGAGGAACAGCGGCGACATCCCGCGCCTCTACCAGAAGTACATCGGGCACGATAACAACCGCGATTTCTACATGGCGAACCAGCCCGAGAGCCAGAACATCAATCGCCAGCTCTACGTCGAGTGGTTCCCCGTCGTCCTCTACAACCACCACCAGACCGGTCCCACCGGGGCGGTGATGTTCGCCCCGCCCTTCCGCGATCCCTTCAACTACAACTTCGATCCGCTGATCCCGGTGGGCATCGACCTCGTGGGCGCAGCCATGCATTCGCGGTTCGAGGCCGAGGGCAAGCCCGGCGTCACCATGCGCAAGGGCGCGAACTATTCGACCTGGTGGAACGGCGGCCTGCGCACCAGCGCCTATTTCCACAACCAGATCGGACTCCTCACCGAGACCATCGGCAACCCGACTCCGGTGGAGATCGAGTTCGTGCCCCAGCGCATGCTCCCTAATGCGGACATGCCGCTGCCCATCACGCCCCAGACCTGGCACTTCCGCCAGTCCATCGACTACTCGCTCACCGCGAACTGGGCGGTGCTCGACCTGGTGGCGCGCATGAAGGAGACCTTCCTCTTCCGTATGTACAAGATGGGGAAGAACTCGATCGACCGCGGCAACCGCGATACCTGGACGTTCACCCCCCACGAGATCGAGGCCATCCAGGCCAAGGTTGCGAAGGAGATGCGCGCGCCGTCCGGTCCCGCCTCCACCATCAATCCGACCATGGCTCCCGGGGGCCTCTTTGTCGCGAACGCGGGCGGCCGTTCGCCGGTGGCCCCCGTGAAGTACTTCGATGAGCTCAAGGATCCCGCGAAGCGCGATCCCCGCGGCTACATCATCCCCGCGAATCAGGCCGACTTCCCGACCGCGACCAAGTTCATCAACACCCTCATCCACAACGGCATCACGATCCATCGTGCGACCAAGGACTTCACGGTGGCGGGGAAGTCGTATCCCGCGGGGTCGTTCGTGGTGAAGTGCGCACAGGCCTTCCGCCCGCACATTCTCGACATGTTCGAGCCCCAGGATCATCCGAACGACTTCGCCTCGCCCGGCGGTCCGCCCATTCCGCCCTATGACAACGCGGGCTGGACCCTCGCGTACCAGATGGGCGTCCAGTTCGATCGTTTGCTCGAGCCCTTCGATGGGCCGTTCGAGGCCATCCCGGCGCGGACGTTCGCGAAGCCCCTCGCCGCCCAGGTGTCGAACGCGACCGGCGCCGCGGGCTTCGTCCTGCCCGCCGCGGAGAACGACTCGTTCCTGGTCGCGAACCGTCTCCTGAAGGCGGGCGTCGCGGTCGAGAGGATGACCTCTGGAGCCTCGGCTGGAGCGTTCTATGTTCCGGCGAACGTGGCCGCGCTGCCCGTCCTGCAGAAGGCGGCGACCGACCTCGGGGTTCCCGCCTCGGGAGTCGTGTCGAAGCCCGCGGGAAATTCGCTGCCGCTCAAGACCATGCGTGTCGGGCTCGCCGATACGTACGGGGGCAGTATCCCGTCGGGCTGGATGCGCTGGCTGCTCGAGCAGTTCGAGTTCGCCTCGGTGGAACAGGTCTTCCCGAAGGACATCGACGCGGGCAACCTCAACGCGAAGTACGACGTGTTGATCTTCGCCGACGAGATCCTGCCCGAGAACGACAACCCGGCGCCGAGTCTCTTCGGCGGCCGTCAGCCTTCCGAGGAGCGCGCCGGCGAGTTCAAGAACCGGCTCGGCCGCTACTCGGTCGCGAAGAGCGTGCCCGCGATCAAGGCCTTCCTCGAGGCGGGCGGCAAGGTTGTCACCGTGGGCTCATCCACCATCCTCGGCGAGCATCTCGGCCTGGTGGGAGATCACCTGGTGGAGAAGACCGCGGCGGGCGAGAAGAAACTCGGCCGCGAGAAGTATTACGTGCCGGGCTCGGTGCTTCGGGCCGAGGTGAATCCCGCTCATCCGCTCGCCTGGGGCATGACCAGGGATCTCGACGTCTTCTTCGACAACTCCCCGGTGTTCGATCTCCATCCCGATGCGCCGCTCAAGGGCGTCACCGCGGTGGCCTGGTTCCCGAACGCGACGCCGCTCCGGAGCGGCTGGGCGTGGGGCCAGCACTACATCGAGGGCGGTGTTTCCGTGGCCGAAGCCAGCGTTGGTCAGGGACGCCTGATGATGTTCGGCCCCGAAATCACCTTCCGCGGTCAGCCGCACGGAACCTTCAAGTTCCTCTTCAACGGGATCTATCGTTAGCTGAGTCTGGGGGGGCGTTGCACGGACCCGCCCCCCCAGGCCCTCCGTCGCTTCGGCGGGAGTAGATAGTTGAAGTAGCCCTGCTTACTTCGCGGCGGGCGCGTCGGCGGGGGCGGGCTTGCGCTTGTTGGCTTCGATGTTGACGGTGATCTCCACCTCGTCGCCGAGCATCATCCCGCCCGAGTCGAGGGTCTGGTTCCAGACGATCCCGTAGTCCTTGCGGTTCAGCTTGGTGGTCAGGCCGAAGCCCGCCTTCTCCGTGCCGCGCTGGTCGGTGACGGTGCCGCCGAAGTCCACCGGTATGGTGAGCTCCCTGGCCGTGCCGTGCATGGTGAAGATGCCGGTGACGTTGAAGGTGTCGGCGTCCACGGGCACGATCTTCGTGCTCTTGAACGTGATCTCCGGATGCTTCTCCGCGTCGAAGAAGTCGGCGCTCTTCAGGTGGTTGTCGCGCGCGGGGTTGGCGGTGTTGATCGACGCGGTCTTGATCGCGAACTCCACGGACGAGGCGGCGGGCTTTCCGGGGACGATCGAGATCGTGCCGGAGAAGTCGTCGAAGCGGCCGGAGACCTTGGAGACGAAGTGGCGGACGCGGAAGGTCACTTCGGAGTGAGTCTTGTCCACGTTGTAGACGTCCTGGGAAAAGACGGCCGAAGCGGCCAGGGTGAGGGCGAGAACAATGGGGGTTTTCATGAGTGCGTTTCCTTTTTTCAACTTTCTGGGGGGGTCGGGTTTACTGTTTGCGCAATGAGGTGCAGCGCGCGGCGCAGGCGCGGCGGATGGCGTCGAGGCTTCTGATGAGCTGGTCGATCTCGTCGCTGGCGAGGCCGGCGAAGAGAACCTCGCTGGCCTGGGGGGCGGTGGTGTCGAGTCGGGCCAGCACCGCGAGCCCCTTCTTCTCTATGTGGCAGAGCACCTGACGCCGGTCGGCGCGGGGCCTTTCGCGCCGGACGAGCCCGGCCAGTTCCAGGCGGTCGATGAGACGGGTGATGCCGGGGGCCTGTTCCACGAGCCGGGCCCCGATCTCCAGGGTGGGGAGGCCCGTCTCCTTGGCCCCGCGCAGGATTCTGAGCACGTTGAACTGGGCGAGGGTGATCCCCTCCGGCTCGAGGATTTCGGAGAGCCGCCAACGCAGCATGTCCGCGGTGCGCAGGATGCCCACGAAGGCCTCCTCCCGGTTGGAGGGGAAGGGTTTGCTCTGTCGCAGTTCGCGGAGAATCGAGCTCGATGACATGGACGAATAATAATCAAGCAATAGTTGCTCTGTCAAGTAACAGCGAAAAAATCTTGCTTTGTCCTCTCCCCCAAGGTAGGCTCCGCACCGAGATAAATATGAGCACACCGATACCGATGGTCGATCTGAGGGCGCAGTACCTCCGGATCAAGAATGACATCGACGCGGCCATGGCCCGCGTCATCGACACCACCGCCTTCATCAAGGGCCCCGACTGCACCGCCTTCGAGAAGGAATTTGCGGCCTTCTGCGGAGCCGAGGCCTGCGTGGGTGTCGCCAACGGCACCGACGCGCTCATTTACGCGCTGCGCGCCTACGGGGTCGGCCCCGGTGACGAAGTGGTCACGGTGGCCAACACCTTCATCGCCACCGGCGAGGCCATCTTCCTGAATGGAGCGAAGCCGGTGTTCGTCGACGTCGACGACGTCACCTACACCCTCGACCCGAACAAGCTCGAGGCCGCGATCACGAAGAAGACGAAGGTGATCATTCCCGTCCACCTCTACGGCCACCCCTGCGCCATGGAAGCGATCAACAAGATCGCGGCTGCGCACGGCATTCCGGTGCTGGAGGACTCGGCCCAGGGCCACGCGGCCACCCTGAACGGAAAGCGCACGGGCACGCTCGGCCACGCCGCGTGCTTCAGCTTCTACCCCGGCAAGAACCTCGGGGCGTACGGAGACGCGGGCGCCGTGGTCTCGAACGACAAGGAGTTCATCGCGAAGGTCCGCCAGATCGCGAACCACGGCGGGGGCACCAACAAGTACGACAACGTGATCGTGGGCACCAACTCGCGTCTCGACACTCTCCAGGCCGCGATCCTGCGCGCCAAGCTGCCTCACCTGCAGCAGTGGACGGACGAACGCCGCGAACGCGCCGCCCTCTACTCGAGGCTGCTCGACGGCGTGCCCGGGCTGATCACCCCCAAGGAGGGCCCCGGCGCGAAGTCGGCGTGGCATCTCTATACGGTCCGCACGCCGAAGCGTGACGGCCTGATCGAAGAGCTCAAGAAGCACGGCATCTCCACCGCGGTCCACTATCCGAGGCCGATTCACCTCCAGCCCGCGATGAGCCCGGCCGGCGGCAAGGTGGGCGACCTGCCCGTCTCCGAAGGCCTGTCCAAAGAAGTGGTCTGCCTCCCGCTCTACCCCGAACTGCCTCTCGAAGAGGTGGAACGCATCGCCGGCGTCGTGCGCGCCTTCCTCAAGGCCTGACCCCGGTCATGAAGATCGGTCTCGTCGGCTGCGGCTACTGGGGCAAGAACATTGCCCGCAATCTCCATCAGATGGGCCTGCTCGGCGCGGTCTGCGACCCGAGCGCCAAGGTGCTCGAGAGCGTTCCCAAGCTGTATCCGGGTGCCTTGGCCACCAAGTCGCTGGCCGAACTGCTGAAGTCGAAGGAGATCGACGCGATCGCCATCGCCTCTCCCGCGGCCCAGCACGCGGCCATCGCGAAGGCGGCGCTCACCGCGGGCAAGGATGTCTTCGTGGAGAAGCCGCTGGCCCTCGACGTGAAGGAGGCGAAGGCCCTCCTCGACCTCGCGAAAAAGAAGAAACGGATCCTGATGGTCGGCCACATCCTCCAGTACCATCCCGCGATCCGCCAGCTCAAGAACCTGGTCGATGCCGGCGATCTCGGCGACATCCAGTACGTGTATTCGAACCGCCTCAACCTCGGGAAGATCCGCCACGAGGAGAACATCCTCTGGAGCTTCGCGCCCCACGACATCTCGGTCATCCTGCTCCTGCTCGGCCGGCTGCCCAAGAGTGTCGCCACCACCGGCGAGAGCTGGCTGCGCAAGGGCGTGGCCGACGTGACCATGACCACCCTGGAGTTCGACAAGGGCGCGCGCGCCCACATCTTCGTGAGCTGGCTGCATCCGTTCAAGGAGCAGAAGCTCGTGGTGGTGGGCAGCAAGCGGATGGCGGTCTTCGATGACGTGGTCAAGGAAGGCAAGCTGCGCCTCTTCGACAAGGGCGTCGACTGGCTGGACGGTCAGCCGGTGATTCGGCAGACCTCGGAGTCGACCCTCTTCTTCCCCGATCTCGAGCCGCTCCGCGAGGAACTCCTCCACTTCGCCGACTGCATCCGCACCCGCAAGACCCCCCACACCGACGGCCGGAACGGGCTCGACGTGCTCCGCGTTCTCGATGCCGGCCAGCGCTCCCTCGACAGCCGGGGCAAGCCGGTCATTCTCAAGAAACGCCTCTAACCACGGGATCACCAGTGTCAGAAAAGAACTATTTCGTCCACGAATCGAGCTATGTCGACGAGCCTGCCACCATCGGAGAAGGCTCCAAGATCTGGCATTTCTCCCACATCCTGAAGAACGTCAGCGTCGGGAAGAAGTGCAACATCGGCCAGAACGTGGTCATCGGACCCAACGTGAAGGTCGGCGACAACTGCAAGATCCAGAACAACGTCAGCGTCTACGAGGGCGTGGAGCTCGAGGACAGCGTGTTCTGCGGTCCCTCCATGGTGTTCACCAACGTCTTCAATCCGCGCAGCGAAGTGGTCCGCAAGGACGAGTATCGGAAGACCCTGGTGAAGAAGGGCGCCTCCATCGGCGCCAATGCCACCGTGGTCTGCGGCTCGACCATCGGTGAGTACGCATTCGTCGGCGCCGGGTCCGTGGTGACGCGCGACGTTCCCGCCTACGCCCTGGTCATGGGGAATCCCGCGCGCCGGACCGCCTGGATGTGCCGCTGCGGCGAGAAACTCGGCAAGGCGAAGGCCGGCGAGGTGGCGACCTGTCCGGCCTGCCATGCCGCCTACGCGATCGCGGCCGACCACGTCACCCCCAAGGCCTGAGCCCGCATCCCGCGGGGCGCGCGCTCTCTTCGCGGTTATCGCTTTGCGAGAGGCCCGGCCGGCTCCGCGATCTCAAACGCGAGCAGGAGCGTCCGCTGGGCGCCGTTGAAGTTGTCGTCCGACACGACCAGCAGCCGGATCGCGCCGCTTGCGCTTCGGAACGCGCTGATGCCCTCGAAGTTCTCGGTGGTGAGGGGGGCGCGGAGTTCGGCGAGCACTTCACCCCGAAGGACGGCGAAAGGCTTCACCGAGTCTCCCTTGACCCGCATGATGCGCGAGCGAACGTCCATGGGCGCAAGCGGCGACCACTCTCGCTCGAGCACCAGCACGTCTCCATCCGGCAGAACCGTCGCATCCGAAGGCTCGAAACCGGGCGCGCTGCCCGCCCATTCCACGGGCGCCCAGGCCCCGCCTTGAAGCAGGAAAGCCGCGAAGTTCCCTCGCGCGGTCTTCAGCTGCTCGGTGATGGCGAGAACGCGTCCGTCCCGGAAGCTCGCGAGCGACTCGAGCCCGCCGTTCGACGGCGCATCGAGGAGAGCTTCCGGGGTCTCGAAGGCCTTTGCGCTACCGGTCAGTTCCGGACCGTACGCCCAGATCCGATGACGCCGCTCGAAGCCGACGAGGACGCGGCCATTGGGCAACCGGGTGATGGATTCAGCGTCGCCGAGGAGCTTCCCGGCGATGGGCTTTCCCTCGAGAGTCACGAGGGGCTCGAGGCTCGCGGAGTCAACGCCGCTCAATCGACCGTCCCGGAAAGATACCCGGCCCGCGAGCTTGTCTCCCTGGTCGGTGACCGCGAGTATGCGGACTTCACCGTCTTGCTCCTCGGCGGAAAGGCCCGACAAGCCCCCGAAGCCCTCATCCGGCGATCGCAGCCAGAGCCCTCCCAGAAAACGCAGGCCGCCCACGCGATCGAGTTTCGGGTCGGTGACGGAGAGAGGCACGCTCTGCGCGGTCAAGGTAATCTCACGTTTCGGGCGGACCGCCGGTTGAGCGAACGCGAGACTGAGAACGAAAATGCCCGCCGCCCCCCCCATGAGCCGTCCCCAGAGAGTCTTCGGGAGAAACCTTTGAACCTTCAACATGACTCCCGAAAGGCGATCACGCTCCTGCTGCATGCGGGAGAGACCCTAGCGGACTCGAGCCCGGCGAGCGAAACCCTCCAGACCCCGGTGTCCCGATGAGTCCGACCGTCGCGTCGAAATCCCTCTCCCGCCTCGCCTGGTTCACCCTCGGCTGGAACGTCCTCGTCATCCTGTGGGGCGCGGTGGTCCGCGCCACCGGCTCGGGCGCGGGCTGTGGCGCGCACTGGCCTACCTGCAACGGCTCGGTGGTTCCGATAGCGCCCACGGTGGGAACGCTCATCGAGTACTCGCACCGCCTGACCAGCGGCATCGCCCTGATCCTCGTCGCCGTCGTTCTCCTGCAGGTCCGTCGGCATCGCGAGCCCGGTCACCTGGCCCGCTTCTGGTCGGCCGCCTCCATGGTCCTCATCCTGACCGAGGCCGCGGTGGGCGCGGGGCTCGTGCTGTTCGAAAGAGTGGCCGGCGACACCTCCACCGCCCGCGGCTACTGGATTTCCGGACACCTCATCAACACCTTCCTCCTCCTCGCCGCGCTCGTCCTGACCGCGCGTTTCGTGGACGGTCCGCCCCGTCCCTTCTCCGCGTCGGTCTCTCCGCTTGCCGCCACCTTCCCGACCGCCGGACGGGGATGGCCCACCCTCCTCGCCGTCCTCGCGCTGGTGGCGACGGGCATATCCGGAGCGATCGCCGCCCTCGGCGACACCCTGTTCAAGGCGGAGACGCTGCGCGAGGCCATCGCCCAGGACCTTTCGTCCGCCTCGCACATCTTCCTCAGGCTGAGGATTCTTCACCCCGTGATCGCGCTGATCGGCGGCGGCATGGTCCTCCTGGTCGCCTACCGGACCATGACCACGAATCCCAACCGGCCGAAGGCCCGCCAGCTCGGCCTCGTGCTCGCCGCGCTCGTGGTCAGCCAGTGGTTCCTCGGGCTTACGAACCTCGTCCTCCTGGCCCCGACCTGGCTTCAGATCGTCCACCTGCTCGTGGCCGACCTCATCTGGATCAGCCTCGTCCTCGTAGCTGCCGACGCGGAGGCCTGAGACCCGACGGCTCTCAGGCCCGCCGGCTCTCGAGGTGCTTGTGCACGAGCGAGGCGGCGACCCCGGCGAAGAGGATGGCCAGCACCACCCCGAGCAGATAGAGGTTGAAGTGATGGCCGAGCACGGCCTTCAGCCATGAGTGCGTCATCATCTTGACTCCGACGACCATGAGCACGACCGCGAGCGACACCTTTAGGTAGCGGAACTCGTCGATCATCCCCGCGAGCGCGAAATAGAGGCTGCGCAGGCCGAGCATGGCGAACACGTTGCTGGTGAAGACCAGGAAGGGATCGGTGGTGATCGCGAAGATCGCGGGGATGGAGTCGACCGCGAAGATGAGGTCGGTGACTTCGACCATGATGAGGGCGAGCAGGAGGGGAGTGGCGAGGAGCGCCCCCGGCCGGGCCGCCTCCACGACCCTGTCCTGCTCGATGGCCGCGCCCGGGGTGGCCGCTTCGTGTGACGCCGCCGAGCCCGCGCGCACGAAGAAGTGCTCGCCGTGGAATTTTTCGGTCACCGGCCAGATCCTGCGGACCAGGCGCACCACGATGTTCCGATTCGGATCGGTCTCGTCCGACTTGAGCAGGAGCATCTTCACCCCGGTCAGGATCAGGAATCCGCCGAAGACGTAGATGATCCAGGTGAATCGCTGGAGGAGCTGGGCGCCGAGGGCGATCATCACGCCGCGCATCAGCAGCGCTCCGATGATTCCCCAGAAGAGCACGCGATGCTGGTAGATCTGGGGCACCGCGAAGAAGCCGAAGAGCATGGCGATCACGAAGATGTTGTCGACCGCGAGCGACTTCTCCACCAGGTACCCGGTGATGTACTTGACCATGGCCTCGGAGCCGTCGTTGTAGACCGTTCCCACCCCGGGCATCTCCACCGGCTCGATGGTCATCTGGTCGGGGGTGAGGCCGAGTCCCATCCAGTGGTTCTCGTAGCCCGCGTAGATGAAACCCGCGAAGAGCAGGCCCAGGGAGATCCAGAAGGCGGACCAGCCGAGGGCCTCCTTGACCGAGACGACGTGGGCCTTCCGGTGGAAGACGCCCAGGTCGAGGGCGAGGAGGACGAGAACGAGAGCGATGAAGCCGGCATACATCCAGAACATGCGGGCAAGGTTAGGTGTTCATGAATGCATATACAAATACATCCTTAAGATGTAATTCATAACCTAATGTGACTCATAGACCCGGCCCTCCCCGGCGCTATCATCCCCGCGATGAACAACCGCGCGGTTTCCGTCCTCTTCCTGATTCTCGCCCTCGCTCCCGAAACGCGGGCCGGAGGTTCTCCCATGGCCGATTCCTTCTATTCGCTGAAGACCACCACCTTGCAGGGCCGGCCCGCGGATCTGGCGCAGTGGAGCGGTCAGGTCACCCTGGTCGTGAACGTGGCGAGTGCCTGCGGCTACACCCCTCAGTACAAGGGCCTGCAGGCGCTCCACACCGAGCTCGCAGGGAAGGGATTCGCGGTCCTGGGCTTTCCCAGCAACGAATTCGGCGGGCAGGAGCCGGGTTCGGCCGCGGAGATCCAGACCTTCTGCGAACGGAACTACGGCGTGACCTTCCCGATGTTCTCGAAGCTCGTCACCGCCCGCGGGGCGGGCCAGTCGCCGGTCTACGCCTTCCTCACGAAGGACAAGCCGGCGCCGGACTGGAACTTCTGCAAGTACCTCGTGGGCAAGGACGGGAAAGTCATCGCCTTCTTCCCGAGCAAGGTGACGCCCGAGTCGAGGGAGCTGCGCGAGGCCATCGAAAAGGCGTTGCGCTAGGCCGCCTCAGGGCGCCGAGGCGGGCGGCACGCGCCGCTTGGTCGCCTGCTCGAAGGCGTAGGCGAGTTCCAGCAGCCGCGGCTCGCTGCAAGCCATGCCGGTGAAGCTCACCCCGAAGGGAGCGGGCTTCGGGTCGAACCCGGGCGGGAAGGGATTGGCCGGAGCGCCTCCGCCCGCGCCGCCTCCTCCGAACGGGACGTTGGGCACGAAACCGAAAGGCACGATGACCGTGGGATACCCGGGCTTGGCCGCGATCGCCGCGCCCGTGGGGCCGGGGAAGAGGAGAGCGTCGAGGTTGTTCTTCTTCATGGCCGCGTCGATGCCCTCGGTTCCGCCCAGCCGGATGTCCTTGGCGCGGTCGGCCTCATAGCGGGATCGGTCCATCTGCACGTTCATCTCGTCGGAGATGTCGAGCTGGGCCTGGCCGTACTTGATGGCCCCGGCCTTCTGGTGGGCCACGTTCCACTGGCGAAGCTCGGTGAGCGTCTTCACCGGGGCCGTTTCGCCCAGGGTCTTGAGCCAGGCGTTGAAGTCGCGCTTCATGCCGTACTTCAAGACGACCGAGCATTCCGCGTCCCGGCCCTTCGCGTTGTCGAGACCGCCGCAGGTGCCCCAGCTCAGGAAGCTGTCCGCGGCGTCTTTGGCCACGATGCTCGGGATGTCCGCGGGGTCCACGATGATGGCGCCCTGCTGCTTGAGGATCTCGATGGCCTCGGCCATGACCCTGGCCTGGTCCGCGTTCAGGCCGCCCCGCGGTTCCTTGGCGCCGGGCGTGAGCGCGCGGTCGTAGAAGGAAGCGCGGGGAATGCCGATGCGGGCGCCCTTCAGACCCGCGGGATCCAGGAACTTCGTGTAGTCGCGGCCCGGAGGCGGGGTGCAGGTCTTCGTGGCCGGGTCGTTCGGATCCGGCGCGGCGCTTTCGAGCGCGCCCATCATCACCGCGACGTCGCTGACCGTGCGCCCCATCGGTCCCGCGGTGTCCTGATCGGCGGTAATGGGGATGACCCCGTAGCGGCTGATGCGCCCGACCGTGGGTTTGATCGCGGCCAGCATGTTCTGGTTGGCCGGGCTCAGGATGGAACCGGAGGTCTCGGTGCCCACGTTGGCCGCCCAGAAATTCGCGGCGGTCCCGATCCCGGAGCTCGAACCGCCGGTGCCCAGCACCGGGCGACCGTCGAAGTTCGCCTCGCGCGGATCGCGCCGCGGATCGTAGGGGTTCATCCCGTAGCCGGTGAGGGCGTTGTAGTTGCCGGGCATGCCCGAGGCCACCCAGTTCGCGAGCTCGGTGAGGCCGGTCTTGGCGATGATGATGGCGCCGGCGTCGCGAAGGTTCTTCGTGATCGTGGCCTCGTAGGGCGGGGTGAAGCCGGCGAAGGCGAGGGCGCCTCCCGTGGTCGGCATCTGCGTGGTGTGGATGTTGTCCTTGAGGGCCACCGGGATTCCGTGCAGCGGCCCGCGGATGCGGCCCGCCGCCCGTTCGCGGTCGCGCTCATCCGCTTCCTTGAGCGCGTCCCGGTTCACGGTGATGACCGCGTTCAGCTGGTCCTCGTACATGGCGATGCGGGTCAGGTACTGAAGGACGATCTCCCGCGAGGTGGTGCGCTTCTGTTCGAGAGCGAGCCGCATTTCCGGGATCGTGGCCTCCACCACCGAGAACGGCTTCGGGGGCGGGGCGGGAGCGGCCTTGGCGGGCTTCTGAGCGGCGGCGCCTGACGTGGCGGCGGCGAGGAATACGACGAAGAGCAGGGGGAATCGCGGAGTCATGCCCGCGATTGTAGGACGAATGAAGGGCCCTGCGCCCCTACTTCAGCTTCTCGAGGGTCTGCTTAGCCGTGGCGGTGATCGCGTGCTTCGGGTAGTCGGCGATCAGCTTCACCAGGATGCTCTTTGCCTCCGCGGTCCGGCCGAGATTCACGAGGCATCGGGAAAGCAGGAACTTGAGCCGGGGATCCGTGTCGGGCTCGGGGGGCAGGGCGAGGCCCTCGCGCAGCATGGTCTCGGAGTCCTTGAAGCTCGACTGCGACTCGATGATCCGGGCCAGCATCATGCGCACGCGCTTGCGCTCGCGCAGGGTGCCCCGGTCGTTGTTCCGCGCCCGTTCCAGGAGCGGCCGCGCGTCGTCGTGATAGTTGAGTTCGTACATCTTGGCCCCAAGCCCGTACAGCGCCGCGAAGTTGTCGGGGTCCTGGGCGAGCGTCTTCTCCCAGTGGATCATGTCCGCGCCCTCGATCTCCGCGTTGGTGAGGAGCTTCAGGAAGTCCTCGCCGTTCACGTATCCCTCGATCCGCGCCACCGCCCGTCCACCCGAGGTGAAGAAGCCGATGGTGGGCAGGTTCTCGACCCCGTGCTCCTCGCCCAGTTCGACCTCGTCCCTTCGACCCTCGGTGTTGACCTTGACCGGCACCGTGGTCTTCGACAAGCGCGCCACCACCGCCGGATCCTGGTAGGTCGTCTGGTCGAGCTTCTTGCAGAAGGTGCACCAGTCGGCCCAGAAGTCGACCATGACGAGCTTGCCTTCGCTCTTCGCCCGGCTCTTCGCCGACTTGAAGTCCTTTTCCCACTTGAGCCCCGCTCCGGGCGCGGGGGGAGCCAGCAGCGCCGCGATCGCGAGGACGAGGGCCGGGCGAAGAATCATGACGAGGCGTGGGACCGTCGGGCCCGGGATCCGCGGTGCGCGGCCTCCACGAACCCGGTGAACAGGCCGTCGAACACCGGCGAAGCCTTCCAGAAGTTCTCGGGATGCCACTGCACCGCGACCACGAAGCTCCGGCCGGGCATCTCCAAGGCTTCCACGATGCCATCCGCGGGCGAAGTGGCCGAGACGATGAGCCCATCGCCGATGCGCTTGGCGGCCTGGTGATGGAAGGAGTTCACGCCCACCCGGGTGGTCTTCAGAAGCTCCGCGAGTTTCGAGCCGGGCGCGATGGCGACGTCGTGCGCGATCTCCACGCGATTTCCCCCGCCTTCGTGGGTCGCCGCCCCGGGCACATCGCTCGGAATGTCCTGGATCAGGGTGCCGCCCATGGCCACGTTCAGGACCTGCAGGCCGCGGCAGATGCCGAGGACCGGCATGTCGCGCCGGACCGCTTCGCGCGCGAGGGTGATCTCGAAGGGGTCCCTTGGACCATCGACCCTTCCCAGCGCGGTGTGAGGGACCTCGCCGAAGATCTCCGGGTCGACATCGGTGCCGCCCGAGAGCATGAGCCCGTCGCAGTTGTCGAGGATCTCTCCCGCAAGCTGCTTCGCTTCCTCGAGGGGATTGGTGAAGCCCGAGGCCACGATGCTCGGGAGGCCATGCGCCTTGGAAATGGCGTGGAGGTAGTCGAAGCGCAGCCAGGTGTGGTTCGTGGTGCCGGGGTTGCTGCCGGCGGTGATCACGATGCGGGGGCGCGGGCCGGTCACATGCGATCCGGGATGGGAATTCCGAGAAGACCCGCCACGTCGGTGGTGTGCCTCACGAAGAGATCGACCACGAGGACGCGGACCGCGCGCAGGTCCTCGGTTTCCGCGCGCAGGACGGTGTGCGCGGGATTCTGGTAGTAGCCGTGGAAGGCCTGAGCGATCTGGAAGGCGTGGCGCGTCATCACGCTCGGCTCCTCGGTGCGTACCGCGGTCTCGATGGCCTCTTCGGTGCGCGCCATGGCCAGGAACAACGACCAGGCCGACGACCCCTCTTCGGTGGCGAGCCATGAACTGAGAAGGCCCGGGTCCAGCGCGCGCTTCAGGAGGGCGGGCAGGTCGTGACCCTCCGCGGCCACCTTGGCGAGGATGCTCCTCGCGCGGACCACGCTGTTCTGGATGTAGGGGCCGGTCTCGCCGGTGAAGGCGAGGGCCTCTTCCATGTCGAAGGTGATGATTCGATTGCGCGAGAAGCGCAGCATGAAGTAGCGCAGGGCTCCAACCGCGATGTCGCGCGCGGCCTTCTCGCGGTCCTTCTGCGTGCGCTCGGGATCCCGGGTGGCGATTTCGCCGCCGGCCTTGGCCTCGAGCGCGTCGATCAGGTCGTCGGCCTTGACCCCGAGGCCGCGCCTTCCGGAGACCTTGACCGAGCCCGCGTCTTCATCCACCTCGTACCCGAGTTCCCTCGCGGTCGCTTTGGAGAGCACGACCTTTTCGTAACCGAGATGGCGCGTGCCTTCCGCGGCCTCGGCCCCCGCCAGCGCGGCGACTCCGGCCTTCACCACACGCTGGGGATAGCTCTGCCCGACGTCGATGACGTTGAAGACGAGAGACGCGCCCGCGCCGAATCCGGGAGCGCCGGCTTCGTCCGCGCCGCTGGTGGATGACCAGAGAGGACGAGCCGGAGTCGAGTCCTCGTGACGCCGATAGCGGAAGTCGAGGCCGAGCTTGCCGAGCTTCCAGAGTTGATAGGCGATGTCCTTGCCCGTGTACGTGACCGTCCCGTTCGACCGGACGATGATCTTGTTCTCGTCGAGGCCATCCTCGGAGCCGCCCATGCCCAGGACCCAGCAGCCCTTGGCCTTGCCCTCTTCCTCGAAGTGGATCGCCTTCGCGTCCTTGAGCAGTTCGAAGGCCTTCGCCCAGAAGTGCTGGCGGAGGATGTCGGACTCGCGAACCAGCAGGTCGTAGCCGATGTCCAGGCGACGCATGGTCGCGAGGTGGGCGCGCACGATGCGCGCGGCCACGTATTCGCCGAGTTCGGCGGTGGGACCCTCGTGCTTCTCGATGGCGTGGAGGGTGGCGGCCTGGAGGGCCTTGCGTTCCTTGTCCTCGCCGTACCACTCGAAGACCCGGGCGTACAGGTCCCAGCAGTAGTAATCGAACCGGTGGTCGAGGGCGCGAACCTCGGCGAGCGACTTCTTCTCCAGCTGCTCGAAGCCGACGATGACGTCCGCCACCTGGACCCCGGTGTCGTCGATGTAGTTCTGGGTCAGGACCTCGTGACCACGGGAGAGGAGCAGGCGGACGAAGGTGTCGCCGAGGATCGAGTTGCGCACATGACCTATGTGCGCGGCCTTGTTGGGATTGATGCTGGTGTGTTCGACGATGACCCGTCCCGCGCGCCGCTCCCGGGTCGGAGGGGCGGTGACAAACGAAGCCAGGCGGGCGGTGAAAGCACTTCGGTCGAGATAGAGGTTGATGAAACCTCCGCCCGCGACCTCGGCGCGCGCGATCCCCTCGACCGAGACGAGCTTCGGCGCGAGTTCCTGCGCGATCTCCCGGGGCTTGCGCCCGATCTTCTTGGCCAGCTCGAAGGCGAGCGGCAGGGCCATGTCGCCGAGCTCGAGCTTCGGCGTGGTCTGGACCAGGATCTCGCCCAGGGTGACGCCGAACGCTTCCGTCACGGTCTGGCGAATGCGGGCAATGAGGTCCGTCTGAAAAGCAAGAATCATGATTTCGGAATCAGGCGCTCCCCCCTCGACGAGGGACAGCGCGCGGCGCGTGGCCGGGGACTACGGCAGCACCACCGCGAGGTCGAACTCCGCCGTGCCCTTGCGGCACCAGTTCTCCCGCTTGGAGCAGTAGAAGTACGAGACCGTGGTCTTGACCGTGCTCAGGCCCTTGGCCGCTCCCGGGGCCACCGTGACCGGGAACCGGACGGGCTTCGAGAGATCGAGGTAGTGGGCCTTCGCCGGGTCCGGGATCTCTCCGGAGCTCTTGGGCGGAGGGGGAGCGACCAGGGGCGATCCCGGGGCGAACTTGATCCGCGCCGCGGGCTCCTCGTTGATGTTGACGTCGGGGTCCTTCTTCTTGAACTCCACCACGATGTTCGCGGGCGCGCCCTTCCTCGCCGGAGCCTCATAGCCCGCGGCCACGTCGAAATGCTGCGAGTTCGTCGCCTGCGGCGTCATCTGGAGGGCTCCTTGAAGCAGGAGCACGGACATCAATGCGGTCACCATCATGGATGCATTGTATCGGGCCGGGGAGTCCGGCTCCTAGCGGTGTCGACCTCGCTACTTCAGTGGGCGAACACTGACTTCACGAAAGAACACCACGTCCGCGTCGGAATGGTTCTGCAGGCCGATATAGCCCAGGACCGGCCGAGGTCCGCGATCCGGTTCCCAGGTCTTCACCTTCGGCGGGACGGGCTGGCCTTCGTGGTAGTCGGTGACGAGGACACCGTTGATCGTCACCACGGTGCGGTCGCCATCGAGGGTGATCTCCATGGTGTTCCACTCGTCGGGTCGGGCGGGGTTTGCGAGAGCTTCGGTGAGGGAATACAGGACGCCGGTCCGGTGCCGGGCATCGCCCCGGTCGTCGATCTGGACTTCATAGCCCCGGTTCACGGGCATCCACGGCTCGGTGGGGGCCTCGGGAATGCGGATGAAGACGCCCGAATTGAGGCCCCCGGGGTTTCGATAGACGATCCGGACCACCGCGTCCCCCACCTTCTCGCGGGTGTACCACAGCAGGCCCATGCCGCCCCGGGTCTTGAGGGCCCCGTCTTCGATCGTGAACGAGCCCGGGCCGACGTGTTCCCATCCCTCCAGGCTCCGTCCATCGAAGAGAGGGCGCCACGCGGCGCCACCGGTCGCCTTCGCATCGGATGTCCAGGCCATCAGCGCTCCTCCGAGAACAAGACCCGCGAACCGGCCGCGCATCAACGCCCCGCCTGGGTGGCCATACGCTTCAGCAGGGAGATCTGGCCCGCGTGATAGATGTCGTGGGCGGCCACCCCGAGGGCCATGCGTCTTACCGTGTGCCTCGAGTTCCCGACCCGGCTGTCCAGGGCAAAGGGGTCGAGGCCGAAGATGATGGCCTTGAGCGCCGCGTGCTGATGCTTGAGCAGGGCCAGGTCGGCTTTCCAGTCGGTAAGGTTCAAACCCTTGTCGCGGGGGAAGAAGTTGCTCCCTTTGAGGGGGAAATCGTTTCGTTTGCCGGAGGCGAGCCGGTTCCTGACCGCGTACTTCCAGTACGCGCAGTGCACCGCCAGTTCCCAGATGTTGTGGCCGCCCTTGCGGGGCCGGTACAGCAACTGGGGAACGGTCAGGCCGCGCAGACTTCCCAGCAGATTGGGCCCGTGCCAGGCGGCTTGGTCGAAGGCTTCGTCGAGCAGGTGGATGAAGGTGCGGATCTCGTCGGTCATCGGACTCTCCATATCGAGGCGGCAATTGGGGATACAATAGCTTCGGACCTAACCCCCTTAGGAACAGCAATCAGGCTGTTGGGGCGTTTTCCCAGAAAGAAGATCGCACGGTGGGCTCGAAACTGTTTGTCGGCAACCTTAACTTCAAGACCACCGCGGACGAGATTCGCGACCTGTTCTCACAGGCCGGCGCGATTCGCGAAGTCTTCCTTCCCACGGACCGGATGACGGGTCGCCCCCGCGGCTTCGCCTTCGTCGATTTCGAGAACGCGGAAGACGCGGTGAAGGCCACGGAGAAGTTCAACGGCATGGACCTCGGCGGCCGCGCCCTGCGCGTCAATGAGGCCGAGGAGCAGAAGCCCCGTCCCGCGGGCGGCGGCGGCGGACGTCCCTTCGGCGGCGGCGGTGGTGGCGGCTATGGCGGCGGCGGTGGCGGCGGCTACGGCGCGGGTGGCGGCGGTGGTCGTCCCTACGGCGGCGGCGGAGGCGGCGGCGAACGCAAGGGTTCGCGTCGCAACGTACGCGCCCAGAAGCGCGGCTTCTAGCACCCTACCCGTCGGACCCATCGAGGACGCGGCTTCGGCCGCGTCCTTTTTTTGTGGGCGTCTAGCGCATCGCCTCGTCGAGTTCGACCGAGATCCGCTCCGCCTTGGCGCTCAGGGCTTCGAACTGGGCCTGGACCGCGTTGTCCCGGCTGGCCAGCCGGTCGGCGAGGTCGAACCGCTCGTTCGCGATATTGAGAGCGGCGAGCACGGCGAGCCGGAAGGAGTCGATGGTCGCGGTGGACTGCGAGAGCTCCTTCATCTGGGCGTCCACGTACTTCGCGACTTCCTGGAGACGCGCCTCGTCCTCGGCGATCAGCGAGAAGGTCTGGCCGAAGATGTCGAGTTCGACGCGGCGTGGTTTGGCAGCCATGCTGAGAACGCTCCCGGCTAGTCGAGGCTCTCCAGAAGGGTCACGATCTTCGCCACCCGGGTTCGGACCTGCTCCTGCTCGCTCCGCAGGGTTTCGAGTTCGGCGGTGAGGCCGTCGATCTTCGCGGAGTTACCCGCGGCATCGCCCATCTGGGCTTCGAGGGCGAGAAGCTTCTTCTCCGCCTCGGCGAGCTTCGCCTTGCTGTCCTTGAGCTGATCGTCGAGGGACTTGTTGTCCCGGCGCAGTTTCTTCACGAGCTCCGCGGCCTTTTTGACCTTCTCTTCAAGAATGTCGAAGCTGTCCTGCATTCCTTCTCCTGTGTCGCCGATCAAACTGCGTTGTACGGCCAAATCTTAGGCGACTCCGCGCGCGGTGTAACCCCGCTCAGAAAAACTCGCCCGGACCGCGTCCATCGTCTGCTCCACCTCTTCGCTCGAGAGGGTGCGCGCCTCGTCCTGGAAGACGAAGGAGAGGGTCAGGCTGACCTGGCCCGAGGGCACGCCCGCGCCCTCGAACCGGTCGATGAGCTCGACCCTTCGCGCGGTGGGCCCCGCCTGCTCGCGGGCGAGGGCGGTGATCGCGGAGGCGTCTGCGGTGATGGGAGCGAGGATCGAGAGATCGCGCACCACCTCGGGGAAACGGGAGAACGCGGTGAAGGCGAGGGCCTCGCGAACACTGAGCGCGTCCACCGCTATCTCGGCCACCACCGGGCGATCCTTGAGAGAGAAGGCGTTGATGGTGTCGGGATGAACCTCGCCCAGATAGCCGCAGGGCCTGCCGCCGAGGCCGATCACCACGCTTCGACCCGGGTGCAGAAACGGCGGCACGCCTTCGCGGGTGAGGGTGAGTTCGGCGCTCGAGTGCCGGGAGAAGATTTCCTCCACCGTGCGCTTGAGGTCGAAGAAGTCGACCGGGCGCGCCCGGGCCGCCCAGCCGCGGGGCGTGGCCCCGGAAACCAGGAGGGCGAGGCGCGGGGTTTCGACCGGGCCCTCGGGCGACGGCGCGAACGTGCGGCCGGTTTCGAAGAACTGGATGTCCCGGGCGCCGTGCCGCTGATTGCGCTCGAGGGCATCGAGGAGGCCGGGCATGACCAGCGAGGTGCGAAGAGCATCCTGCTCCACGGAGAGGGGATTCGCGATCTTCACGATCGCGCCCTGGGACGGATGGCACTTCGAAGACGAAACGAAATTCACGTGCAGGGCCTCGCGATAGCCCAGGCCCGAGAGCAGCGCTTTCAACTGGCGTTCGGTTCGCTGGGCCGGCGTCAAACCGGCGGCGCGGCGGGACGCGGGCACGGTGCGCCCGATCTTCATGAGGCCGTGGTGGCGCCCCACCTCCTCGATCAGGTCGACCTCGCGCGCGCAGTCGCCTCGCCAGGTGGGCACGAGGACGTCCCACGTCCGCGTGGCGCCGAGGTGCGCGGAAGCGCCCGGGTCGGGTTCGGCGACTTCGAAGCCGAGCCGGGTGAGGGTCACCCTCGCTTCGGCGGCGGGGACATTCGTGCCCAGGCGCGCGTCGACGTTGCCGAGGTTCAGGGTGAGCCGCCTCGCCTCGATCCCGGCTCCCCGGGCCTCGATCAGCCCAGGGCGCGCCGTCCCCATGGCGCCCCTGCTCGCGAGGTTCGCGAAGCGGGCGATGGACACCGGCCCCGCCGCGGGGTCCGCCCCGCGCTCGAACCGGTGCGACGCGTCGGTGTGCATTCCCAGGGCCTTGGCGGCGCGACGGATGAGAAGCGGGTTCCAATAGGCGGCCTCGAGGGCCACCGTGGTGGTTCCCCCGGAAATCTCGGAGGAGGCGCCGCCCATGATGCCGGCGACAGCGAGCGCGCCCTCGGCATCGGCGACCACACCCACGGCTTCGGTCAGGGTCCGACTGACCTCATCGAGGGTGGTCACCACCTCGCCGCCATGCGCCATGCGCGCCTTCAGGATGCCGCCGCGGATCTTCGTGAGGTCGAAGGCGTGGGTGGGCTGGCCCATCTCCAGCATCACGTAGTTCGAGAGGTCGACGATGTTGTTGATCGAACGCTGGCCCGCGAGTTCCAGGCGGTCCTTCAGCCACGAGGGCGACGGGCCCACGCGGACGTCGAAGACCCGGGCCGAGAATCGCGGACACAGGTCCGCGGCCTCGATGTCCACGCGCAGGGAATCGCTCGAGGGCGCGCCCGACTCGTCGAAGGTCAGATCCAGCGGCTTGAGGGGCAGGCCATAGAACGTCGCGGCTTCGCGGGCGATGCCGTACATGTTCATGGCGTCGACGCGGTTGGTGGTGATGTCCAGGTCGAGGACCGCCTCGCTGCCGAACTTTTCGATGCCGTCGCAGGCGAGGCCCACGCCGGTGAGGTCGTCGGCGAGTTGCTCCGCCGAGACCTTCAGGTCGACGAAGTCCTTGACCCAGGAAACCGGGATCTTCATGAGAATTGCTCGAGGAAGCGGACGTCGCTTTCGTAGAAGAGGCGGATGTCGGAGATGCCGTACTTGATCATGGCGATCCGCTCGATCCCCGTGCCGAAGGCGAAGCCGCTGACCTCGTTGGGGTCGTAGACCACCTTGCCCAGGCGCCCGTTCACCGCCTCGAAGACCGCGGGATGGACCATCCCCGAACCGAGGATCTCGACCCAGCCCGTCTGCTTGCACACGCGACAGCCGGTCTTCCGGCCCTTGCAGGTGCTGCAGCCCATGTCGACCTCGACCGAGGGCTCGGTGTAGGGGAAGTAGGAGGGCCGGAACCGGACGGGATATTCCTTGCCGAACACCGCGTGGATGAAGGCTTCGAGCGTCCCCATGAGATCGCCCAGGGTGATGCCGCGATCGACGACCAGGCCCTCGAACTGATGGAACATGGGGGAGTGGGTGATGTCGTCGTCGCGCCGGAAGGTCCGGCCCGGACAGAGCACGCGCACGCCGGGGGGATTCTCGTTCGAAAGCATCGACCGGATCTGGCCGGTGGAGGTGTGGGTGCGCAGGAGCCTTGGGGGCAGGCCTTCGAGGTAGAAGGTGTCCTGCATGTCGCGGGCCGGGTGGTCCGCGGGCATGTTGAGGGCTTCGAAGCAATGGAAGTCGTCGTCGACCTCGGGGCCGTCGAAGATGTCGAAGCCCATGCCGATGAAGATGTCCTCCACTTCCTCGCGGACCAGGGTGAGCGGATGTTTGCTGCCCGAGGGTCGGGCGCGCCCGGGCAGCGAGACGTCGATGCGCTCCGAAGACAGGCGCGACTCGCGAAGACGGCGCTCCAGCGAGGCCTCGGCCTCGCCGATCTTCGCCTCGCTGAATTCCTTCAGCTGGTTGAGGGCTTCGCCTGCTTCCTTGCGAGCGTCCGCGGCGAGCTTGCCGAGATCCTTGAACAGGGCGGTGACTTCACCGGCCTTGCGCCCGAGGAACCGGTCCCTTACGGCCTGGAGCGCGGCCGGATCCGAAGCGGACGCAAGCTGGCCCTCGAGCCTCTCTCGAAGCTCGCGGGCCTTCTGCTTCAGATCATCAAGCGAGGACAACGCCTCTCGACTACGCCTTGGCGGCGGCTGGTGCGGCTTTGACCGGCGTGGGCTGGGCGGGGATGTGCGGCTTCACCTGTTCGACCACCTTGGCGAAACCCGCGGCATCGCGCACGGCCATGTCGGCGAGCACCTTGCGGTCGAGCATCAGTCCCGAGGCCTTGAGGCCGGAGATGAACTTCGAATAGCTGACCCCGGCGAGGCGGCAGGCCGCGTTGATGCGGACGATCCACAGCGACCGGAAATCGCGCTTCTTCTGCTTGCGTCCCTCGAAGGCGTTCTGTCCGGCGCGAATGGAGGCTTCCTTGGCGAAGCGGTACAGCTTGCTCTTCCCGAGGAAGAAGCCCTCCGTCAGCTTCAGTACTTTCTTCCGCTTGTTACGTCGTGCGGATCCGCGCTTTACGCGAGGCATCTCTGGTCTCTTTCTTGATGACCCGGCCCCTATGGCCTGTGGTCCGTCACACTTCTTGTATTCAGAGGTCGAGGCGGTGACGAAGCCAGGGGGTGCGCGTCGGCTCCCATAAACCCTGATCTTTGTTTCCCCCGGGGGCGGGAAGCCGCCGGGGGAAGCGCAGAGCCGTGGAGTTTACAACACCGGGCCCCTTCCCTTCGAGGGCCTCGCTACTCCGTCGGCCCCGCCTCCGACCGCTCGCCGTCCAGCGAGACCGGGACCGGCCGGGCGTCCCAGATTTCCTCCGCGTACTGCTTCGTGGTGCGGTCCGAGGAGAACTTGCCCATGCCCGCGACGTTGAGGATGGACATCCGCCACCACTCGTCGGGCCGCGCGTAGACCGAAGCGGCGCGCCGTTGACACTCGGCGTAGGACGCGAAGTCGGCGCACAGGAAGTAGCGGTCCTCGCCCAGGATCGCGTCCACGATGGGACGGAAGAGGCCGGAGCCCCCGTCGAGTGAACCGTTGGCCACGATGTCGATGGCGCGGCGCAGTTCCTCGCATTGAGAGATGAAGGCCTCGGGCCGATAGCCCGAGGACCGCAGACCCTCGATCTCGTCCTTGGTGTGACCGAAAATGAAGATGTTCTCCGGGCCCACCTCCTCGCGAATCTCCACGTTGGCTCCGTCGAGGGTGCCGATGGTGAGGGCGCCGTTCAGCGCCGCCTTCATGTTGCCGGTGCCCGAGGCCTCGGTGCCGGCGGTGGAGATCTGCTCGGAGAGCTCGCAGGCCGGGAAGATGATCTCGGCCTGCGACACCGAGTAGTTCGGAAGGAACGCGACGGTGAGCCGGCCCCGGGTCAGCGGATCCTCGGCCACCCGCCTGGCGATGGCATGGATGAGCTGAATGCTCAGCTTGGCCATGGCGTAGCCGGGCGCGGCCTTCCCCCCGAAGATCACGGTGCGCGGCACGAAATCGGTGGGGTTCGCGCGAAGCCGTTCGTGGAGAGCGATGGCGTGGAGCGCGTTCAAGATCTGCCGCTTGTACTCGTGGAAGCGCTTCACCTGGCAGTCGAACAGGGTGTCGGGGTCGAGGTAGATGCCGTGCATCTTCATCACCCGGTCGGCGAGGACCCCCTTGTTGACCCGCTTCATGGCGCTCCATTCGGTCCGGAACGCCTTGTCGTCCGCCATGGGCGCGAGGTTGCGCAGTTCATCCAGGTCGCGGATCCAGCCGGACCCGATCGCGTCCGAGATGAGCACGGCGAGCCCGGGATTGCTCTCCAGCAGCCAGCGGCGCGGGGTGATGCCGTTCGTCTTGTTGGAGATCCTTCCCGGGAGCACGCGGTCGAGATCCGCGAACGTCTTCTGCCGGAGGATCTCGGTGTGAATCGCGGCCACGCCGTTCACGGCATGGCTCCCCACGAAGGCCAGGCTGGCCATGCGGATATGGCCGGTCTCATCCAGGATGGCGGTGCGGCGGAGCAGATCCGCGTCGCCGAGCGCGGTGGTCTGCGCCCTGAACCGGCGGTCGATCTCCTCCACGATGTCGAAATGCCGGGGCAGGAGCCGGCGGAACAGGTCCACCGACCAGCGCTCCAGCGCTTCGGGCTGGACCGTGTGGTTGGTGTAGCCGAAGACCCGCTGGGTGAGGTCCCAGGACTCGTCCCACGGCAGCTGGTGCTCGTCGATGAGGATCCGCATCAGCTCGGGAATGCCGAGGACGGGGTGGGTGTCGTTCAACTGGATCGCGACCTTGCGGGGCAGGTCCTGGAAACTCCGCGCCCCGAACTTGAGGAAGCGGCGCATGACGTCCTGCAGGGTGGCGGTGACGAAGAAGTACTGCTGTTTGAGACGCAGCTCCCGGCCCGCGCTCTTGTCGTCGGGCGGGTAGAGGACCTTGGAGATGTTCTCGCTCTCCGTCTTGTTCTGGACCGCGCTCACGTAGTCGCCCTGGTTGAACACCCGCAGATCGAATTCGCGGCTCGACTTCGCCGACCACAGGCGCAGGGTGTTGACGGTGTCGTTGCAGAAGCCCGCGACCGGGGTGTCGTAGGCCATGGCCCAGACTTCCTGGGTGTCCACCCAGCGCGCGCGCACATGACCGCTTGCGTCCGCGACGTGCTCGCTGCGCCCGTAGAAACGGACGGGGAAGATGGCGTCGGTGCGGGGAATCTCCCACGGGTTGCCGTAGCGCAGCCAGTTGTCGGGTGACTCGACCTGGGCGCCGTCGACGATCCTCTGCTGGAAGATCCCGTACTCGTAGCGGATGCCGTAGCCGTAGAAAGGAAGGGCCAGGGTGGCCGCGGAGTCCATGATGCAGGCGGCGAGGCGTCCAAGGCCGCCATTGCCGAGACCGGCGTCCCATTCCTTCTCCTGCAGCGCCTCCAGGTCGTAGCCGAGTTGCCGCATGGCCTGGAAATGCGCATGGCGAGCGCCGAGGTTCACCACGTTGTTGAGGAGCGCTCTCCCCATCAGGAACTCGAGAGAGAGGTAGTAGACCCGCTTCGCGTCGGTCTGGTAGTAGGCGCTCTGGGTCTTGAACCAGCGCTCCATCAGGCGGTCGCGCACGGAGTAGGCGAGCGCCATGTAGGCGTCGAACTCGCTGGCATTGTGGCCGTCCTTGGCCACCGTGTACATCATCCGCTGCGCGAAGGCCGCGACGATCCCGCTTTCATCGAGACGGCCCCGGGTCGGTTCGGGGATCAGACGACGATTACCCACGGGCGAATGCTAGCGCTTTCGGCTTTCGAAGGGGGCGTGGGCGGCGCTCCCGAAAGTCGGCGACGCCCTTCGCTTTCAGGACGCGTGTGATTGAATGCCGGGGTGCGCCGATTCGCCCCGTTCCTTGCCACTTTCGTCATCGGTTGCGCCACCACATACCCGGGGCGGGGGCTCGTGCTTCGGGTCGATCCGGGCGCCTCGACCCTCACCGTCTCACACGATGCGATCCCCGGCTACATGGAAGCGATGGTCATGCCCTTCGCGGTGCGCGATGGCGCCGCGCTCCGGGACTTTCACCCGGGCGATGTCATCGAGTTCCGACTGCGGCCAAGGCGCGCGGGAACCGAGATCGACCGGCTGAAGCACCTGTCCGCGGCGGGCGCCGACGCCGGTCTCACCATGACCCCGTCGATCGCGGCCCTGGTGAAGGTGGGCGAGAGGGTGCCCGATTTCACCCTGACCGACCAGAACGGGGCGTCGGTGTCGCTGTCATCCCTTCGGGGAAGTGTGGTCGCGATCACCTTCATCTACAGCCGCTGCCCCCTGCCTGACTATTGCCCCCGCATGGTGGCGAACCTCGCGCAGGTGCGCGATCGCTATCGCGACCGGCTGGGCCGCGACCTCACTCTGCTGACGGTTACCTTCGATCCGAAGTACGACACGCCCGCGGTCCTGCGTCGCTTCGCCTCGCGCTACGGGGGGAACGTGCCGGGCTGGCATTTCCTCAGCGGTGAGCCCGAGGCCATCGCGGCGGTGTGCGCGTCCTTCGGAATCGAGTACTGGTCGGACCAGGGACTCATCACTCACACCCTGCAGACCGCGGTCATCGACCGCGAGGGACGGCTCCGCGCCAGCGTCGAAGGCCGGGGCTTTTCCGGCCGCCAGATCGCCGATCTGGTGGGCACGATCCTCGAGTAGGGGTGGGGTTGCACACCTGGCTCCAGCCCTGATACATAATCTGTCCATGCGCTTGGCCGATCCGGCGTTCCGGGCGATCTTCGAGGATTCTCCAATCGGGATCTGCGTGGTCGATCGGAACATCAAGGTGCTCGACGTCAACGACGCCTACTGCCGCATGCTCGGGCGCACGGAGGCCGAAGTGATGGGGGCCCACATTCCCGACTTCACCCATCCCGACGATCGCGATCGCGACGCCATGGCCCTGCCCCAGGTGCTTTCGGGCGAGATCGAGCAGTACAAGGCGGACAAGCGTTACATCCGCAAGGACGGCGCGGTGGTCTGGGCTCGCATCATCGTGACCGCGATTCTCGACCCCTCGGGTCGATCGAGCCTGGCCTTCAGCATGGCCCAGGTCATCGACGAGGAGCGCGCGCTTCGCGGCATCCTCCCGGTCTGCCCCTCCTGCAAACGGGTCAAGGAGCAGGACGGGAAGTGGACCGACCTCGATACCTTCGTGCGCGCGTCGGCGAGCGCCGCGATTTCCCGCCAGAACTGTCCGGATTGTCGTTGAGGTCAAGGGGGCCAGACACGGACCCGGCCCCCTTAACAATCCCCCGACCTTCACTCGGCGAACCGTCGTGACGCTCGAATCGCCTGAGTAGATCAGGCGATTCGAGAACAGGAGTCGTCGAGTTTCGGCCGCTCCTCGCGCCTAGAAGCTTTCCGCGTCGGCGCGCTGCGCGCCCTTCAATTGCGGTAGATCGGCGTCGGCCCGGGCCCAGGCCTTCCGCGCCTCACCGAGCGTCTTCTCCGCGTCGGCCACCCGGCCGAGCCCTCGAAGCGCTTCAGCCAGGCCGAACATGGCGCGACCGCCGCCGGGTTCGCGGACCAGCGCCTCGCGGTACGCCTTCTCGGCTGAGCCGTAGTCCCGCATCATCAGCGCGGCAGCACCCCAGGCTTCGACCACCGGGCGAGGGTATGAAGGGGGCTCGGTGTAGAGAAGCCCGGCCTCGAGGTCCTTGGCCTTGCCGAAGAGATAGCGCGACCGCTTGCGATCGCCCCGGTAGGCCGCGATGGTGGCTTCGAGTTCCATCTGCGCGATGGCCAGGGGACGGCGCGAGGCCTGGAGCTTCGGCAGCACCTCGCCCATTTCCCGGAGCGCGGCCTGGGACTCGGCTCGCTTTCCCGTGGCCGCGTAGGCGAGACCCTTCGCCCACAGCCGCCACGCGTTCTGCTCGGGCCGGTCGTAGACGGGAATGGTCCGGCCGTCGAGGATCTCGTTCCAGCGTTCGAAGCGCACGAGCGTCTTGATCAGGCCGAAGTAGCCCTGTCGCCAGGCCACCCGCTGGGAGTTCCCTTTGCGCTCGCGCGGCGTCTCCTTGAAGTCGTTCATGAGGTGCGCGACCTGCTTCATCGATTCCTGGTACCGACCGTCGAGATTCAAGGCCTGGATGAGGAAGTGGACGTTGTGCCCGTGATGGCCGTTGGGATAGAGGGTATCGGCCTTCAGGTAGCCGCGCTCGTTGTCGGCTGCCGCCTCGAAGGCCTTGACCGCGTCGTCGATGCGGTTGCTCTGCGCGTAGATGTGGCCGGGCATGTGCAGGGCGTGGGGAATGTTCGGGACGAGCTCGGGGTAGCGCTTGCAGGCGTGCCAGGCGCGCTCGGGCGTCTTGCTGCCCTCCCAGCCGTGGATCAGGTAGTGATGGGAGCCGAAGTTGTTGTCGTCTTTCGCCACCACGCCTTCGAGGAGGGCCAGGCCTTCCATGGTGTTCTGGCGCGGCTCCTTCGTGACCGAATCGAAACCGTCGAGGAGGGCCAGACCCAGGATCGACTTCGCCTCGAGATCGTCCGGGTAGGCGGCCACGAGCTTGCGCAGGCCCGCGATGTGATCGGCGTCCTGGGTTTTCGAGGCGGGATTGCGGCGCGCCGCCTCGGCTTCGATGTAGAGGCGCTCGCGGGGCGTCACCTTCTCGCGAATGGACATCGCCTTGTCGATGGCCTCGCGCGCGCGGATGGCCGGATCGAGAGCCGCGCCCCCGATGCTTCGCGCGATCGCGGCGCCGGTGGTGGCCTCGGCCCCGCCGGGCGCCCGTCCGCCGTCGAGCGGATCGCGCAGGAGCTGGAAGGCGGGGCGGTAGTCACCCGCGGCACTCACCGAGATGCCCCAGTACGCCATGGCCATGTCGGGGTCCAGGGTCGCCGCCTGCAGGAAAGATCGCTCGGATTCGAGGAACCAGAACGAGTGCATCTGCGAGACGCCCTGGTTGAAGAACTTCCGCGCATCGTCGGAGTTGGTGGTGACCGGCATGTGGGTGACGCCCATGCCCTCCATGAGCCGCGCGGGGAGGAGCGGCTGTGCTCCCGGCGTCACCGCGCAGAGGTCGGCTTCGGGCCGGGGCTGCGCCGACACGCCAGTTGGTACGAGGCAGACGACGACTAGTCCACAGGCCGCGGCTGAAGGGATCTTGAGCATGCGTGAGTCTAGCCTCGTGCGGGGGCGAATCGTTTCGCGTTCCGCGCCCTCGCTCTCGCCGCCTCTTCGTCCCGGTTGCGGGGCGGAGCCGAGGTTTTGAGCGAATGCAGGAGCCTTCCGGCCACGGCTGCGACCTCATCGACGGCGAGAAGGAACGCGGATTCGTTCGCCTTCGATGGCTTGTTGAAGCCCGAGAGCTTCCTCACGAACTGAAGGGCCGCGGCCCGGATCTCCTCTTCGGTCACCGGCGGCTCGAAGTTGTAGAGGGTCCTGATGTTTCTGCACATGTCCTGTTCCTCGAAATCAGCGGCAGGCGCCGCTCGAAAGCCCGGCCGAAAGCGGTGTCGCGGGCCCGTCCCTCAGGGCCACCGACACGCTCAGTTGTCTGAGGGGTCGGTCGCTCATGTAGCGCACGATGAGCTCGTGAGGGCGGTCAGAAAGATAGATCTGCGTCGCCTTGCCATCGTTGCCCTCGATCTTGAGCCGCTGCAATCCATCCACGTACAGAGCGGCCTGCCCGATGGCCTCGACCCGGAACACGTGCCAGCCCGCGGTCGCTGGCTCGAAATCGCCTGAAAACGTGACCGCGACCGGCATGAGCGTGCCCGAGGCCAGCGTGTCGTTCTCGTTGGTCAGCGGAATCGACGGGGATGCGGCCCGGACGAAGACGGGATTCTCCGAAGGCTCGCCCTGGAGCGCGTAGTCCGAGAAGTACGGCCACAGGACGCCTTTCGAAATGGCCTGACACATCCCGGCCTGGCGGTCGTGGCCCGTCCGGAGGTGGTTCAGGGCGGGTCCCAGGCCGGCCCCGATGGCGAGAGCCGCGGCGAGGACCCGGCCGATCCGACCCGGGCCGGTTGGGGCCTTGAACATGACGATGGCCGAGAAGGCCCAGGCGAGGGCGAGCGGGAGGATCTCGAGATCGCGCGGCAGTCCCAGGGCGCGTCCGAGATTGAACGCTCCGGGACTTCCAAACAGCGTGCTTTCGGAGAACGTGCCCCAGGGATACGTGGAGAAGAGGCCCCGGGAATAGAGAGGAAGGTAGAACCCCAGGAACGGCTCGGTTGGTTCATAGGGGAGGCGTGGGTCTATGGCGGCGACCGGAAGCATGAGGAGGATCGTGGTCACTATGAGGACGCCGATGATTGGGGCCAGCCGGTCCGACCGCATCGGAAAGGCGGCGAGCACCACCGCGAAGGGAATCGCGATCAGGAGGTGCCGCGGCCCGAACGAGAACGCGCCGCCCCAGTAGACGATGCTGTCGCCGAACCCGGAGTTGAAGAGCAGGAACCCCGCGAAAATCGCAGCGGAGAGAACAAGCTCGAGCCTTTGGCCTCGCGCGCGAGCGACGAAGAAGGGCGCGGCGAGAGCGAAGACGAGCCAGGGGTTTGCGTGAAAGAGACCGCGCTGCGGGCGGAAGGTGAGTTCGCGAAGCACGTCGAGCCGGGGCCAGGACACCCCCATGAAACCCTGCTGATGGGCGGGGAAGGCGCTGCCCGCCTTGTAGAAGCTGTAGCTCAGGACGCCCGGGCTCCCGAGGATCATCTGGTTGTAGACGGGGAGGGGAAGGATGCCAAGCAAGGCGCCCCCAATCACCAGCAGGGAATCGCGTCTCCTCAGGGTCGCCAGGGCGTACAGGCCGATGAGGCCGCTGGCGATCGCGCCGGGGTACTCGATCACGGGGAGGAAGCCGATCATGAGGCCGGCCGCGAGCAGCCGCATCGCCCTCGACCCGTCATCCAGCCATCGGCTGCTCCAGATCAGGTAGAACGCGCCGAAGGCGAAGAGGGCGGAGAGCTGATGCCCGAACAAGACGGTGGCCCAGGGGAACGCCATGGTGCCGAGGCCGTAGCCCACGGCCAGGAGCGTCGATCTCGCCAGGGACCATCCGTTCCGCGCCAGGAAACGGAGCAACAACAGACTTAGGAGCGCCGTGGGCAGGGCGGACATGAGGATGGTCAGGACGTAGGTGATCAGGATGAGCTGCTTCGTGTCATCGAGCGGCAGAAGTCTCATGGCCATGCTCGCCGCACCCCAGGGCGCGAGTCCGAGCAGGGTGGTTCCCGGCGCCTTGTTCGGGAAGGTATGTCCGCCGAGCTGGATGGTGTCGGCAGTGTTGGCCTCGAAGCGGTCGATCCACCACTCTCCGTGCTCTATGACGGACCGCATCTGATCGAGGCGCGCGGCCTCGTTATGACCGGTCGACTGGAAGAAGTACGCGGCGCTGAGGAGGACGAGAGCGAAGACGCGCCACGAGGCGGCGCGCGCTTCGCCTTTGAGCGGTGTGGGCTCCACGCCCGAAGATTAGCTGGCCACCGCCTCGAACTCCCCCAGCACCGACACGCGGCGATCCAGACGAGGGTCCAGGTCGCGCCACAGTTCGAGCAGGTCGCCCATCACCGACTCGGCGGTGGGCCACCGGCCGGCGCCCCGGCCGTGGAGTTCGATCGTCCTTCCGTCCTTCAGGGTGATGACGACGGCGTTGCCGGCCCCGCGGCACGCCGCGAGGGGATGGCCCGCCTCGACCGGCACGAGGTCGACCTTCGCGGCGCAGCCGTTCTCTGTCGCCTCGACACTCGCGACGAGCCGCCCCAGCCGGCCATCGCCCGCGGGCCGCCAGGCCCTGACCGCCCCGACCCCCGGCCGCGGGATCGCTTCCGCGTCGAGAGTTTCGCCGAAGGCTTCGCGCGCGAGCAGGGTGAGCTTCCGAGCGGCGTCTTTGCCGGAGAGGTCGTCCGTGGGATCGGCCTCCGCGTAGCCAAGGGTCTGCGCCTCGGCCACGGCCTGGTCGGGCGCGGCGCCTTCCGCGAGGCGGTCGAGCACGAAGTTGCAGGTGCCGTTGAGCACGCCCTCGATCTTCGCCACCCGGCCGCGAAGGCCGCGGAGCGTTTCGATCACGGGAACCACGCCGCCCACCGCGGCCGAGAACGAGAGCCGCGCGCCCTGCCTCTCCGCGATGGCCGCGAGCGCCGACCCGCGTTCGGCGATCACCGCCTTGTTCGCGGTCACCACGTGGCGGCCCGCGCCCAAGGCCCTGGCGAGCGCCTCACCCGCCTCGCGGACTCCGCCGATGGCCTCGACCACGATGTCGCTTCGAACCTCGAGGGCCTCGTCGAGGGAGAGCAGCAACCGGCCCGGGACTCCCGATGCCTCGTGGCGCGCGCGGCCGCGCACCGCGATGGCCGCGATCTCGAAGCGCTCCTCCTGTCTCAGCAGGTGTTCGTACACTCCTCGCCCGACCGCGCCGAGCCCGAGCAGAGTCACTCGAAGCGGCCGTCGCGCGACCTCGCCCCGTCGCGACCGCAGGGTCGGGTGAGGGCCCACGGTGGTGCCGAAGATAGAGCCGACGCGGGCCACCTCGAAGGGCTGCGAACGAGCGAGCGCAAAACGCAGCGCTGCTTCCTGAACGACGGGCGCGTGCAGCGCCAGCGCGTCCCCGTAGTTGAGGCGTTCGAAACGGCGCGGAGCTTCGCCCCTGCGGTTGGGATCGTGCTCGTAGATTCCGTCGGTGTCCTTGAGCAGGCGGCACCGAGCCCGAAGTCTTTGGGCCAGGAAGAGCGCCGTCCAATCGGACCCGCCGCGGCCGAGCAGGGACACGCCCCCCTGCTCATCGGTCCCGAAGAAACCGGGCACCACGACGATGCGGCCCCGGTCGAGCAGCGTTCGCAGTCGGGCGGCCGCGAGGCTCACCGGTGAGCCTTCCATTCCGTTCCCGTTCACTCGAAGCCCCGCCGCGAGCGGGTCGAGGACGTTCGCGGCGATTCCGGCCTGCGAGAGAGCGATCTGCAGCGACGCCGCGGTTTCTCTCTCCCCCGAGGCCAGGAGGGCCGCGAGACCGGACACCCCGACGTCGTGCGCGGGGTCGGCGCCGAGCGCCTTCGCCTGGGCGAGGAGCCGGTCGGTCACCCCTTCGAACGCCGAGACCACCGCGACGACGCTGAAGCCCTCGCGCGCGTATCGAAAGATTTCGTGAACGGTCTTGGGCAGATCCGCGGCGGTCCGCAGAACCGAACTGCCGAATTTCAGGACGATGATCGGTTTGCTCACGCGGCCTCCGATTCGTTCGTGGCCGCGACGGCAACCGCGGCGGCGGCGGAGAGCGCCGCATCGAGGTCGGCGATGAGGTCGCGCGCATCCTCGAGGCCGATGCTCAGGCGGATGAGGCCGTCGCCGATGCCGCGATCCTGGCGGACCTCGGGTTCGACCGAGGCATGAGTCATGGTCGGCGGATGGCACACCAGCGATCGTGGCGCACCGAGCGACTCGGCCAGGGCGAAGAGCCGGGTGTTCGTGCAGAACGCGTTCGCCTCCTCGCGGCTTCCGAGGTCGAAGCTCACGATGCCGCCGAACGCGGTCTGCTGCCGGGCCGCGATCTCGTGGCCCGGATGAGTCTCGAGTCCCGGGTAGTAGACCTTCCGGACGCGGGGATCGGCGGCCAGGAACTCCGCGACTTTGAGAGCGCTCTGGCAGTGACGTTCGACCCGTAGTGACAGGGTCTTCAGTCCGCGCAGGATCAGGTACGCGTCCTGCGGTCCGGGCACGCCGCCGATGGCGTTCTGGAGGAAGCGGATCTCGCGGTCGATTTCGGGATCGTTGGTCAGGATCGCGCCGCCGATGACGTCGCCGTGGCCGTTCAGATACTTGGTGGTGGAGTGAAGGACGAGGTCCGCGCCCAGTTCGAGGGGGCGCTGGGTGATGGGTGTCGCGAAGGTGTTGTCGACGAGGACCCGCACGCCGCGCGCCCGGCCGGCCGCGGCCGAGGCCTTGATATCGGTGATGGTGAGGAGAGGATTGGACGGCGTCTCGAGCCACAGCAGTCTCGTGGCCGGCTCGATCGCGGCCTCGATGTCCGCGACCTTCGAGGTGTCGACGAAGCTGAAGCGCACGCCGAACTTCGCGAAAACCTTGGTGAAGAGCCGGTAGGACCCGCCGTACAGGTCCCGGCCGGCGATGACGTGGTCGCCCTGCCTGAGGGTCGAGATGACGGCGTTGACCGCGGCCATGCCGGAGGCGAACGCGACCCCGTATCGCGCGCCCTCGATCGCGGCGAGGCACTCCTCGAGGGCTCGCCTCGTGGGATTGTCTCCGCGGGCGTAGGCGTACCCGCGGCTCTCGCCGGGGGCGTGCTGCGCGAAGGTGGAGGTCTGGAAGATGGGGAACGACACCGCGCCGGTGCGCGGGTCGAAGGCCTGCCCCGCGTGAATGGCGAGGGTGTCGGGGTGAAGTTTCTGGTCGGACATGATCGGTTTCTCCTTGGTTGGTGGCTTTGAAGTGAAGACTTCGCGACCGGGGGAATCCGATATGGGTCACCAAAAATCAAAAGACCCGCTCGGATATCCGATCGCGGGTCTTGAGGGTGCTGCTTTGTCGAACTGTGCTTAGCTCAAACAGACCTCGGCCCCGCGGCCAGGCATGCGCATGGAGCGCATGCCGCAGGGCATCATGGTGACGGTCAGAGAGTGAGTCGGTTGCACGAGGGGGCGGAGTGTACGCCCAGACCCCGGGTCGAGGTCAAGCGATTTCTTTCGAATCGTCGTCTCTCCGGGTAATTCACATATCCGATCGGAATAGTGTGATATCGTACCGCGCGACATGAATGTGATCCCGGAGTTCTGGTGGTTCGTGGGCGCCGGCTTCGTCGCCCAGTTGATCGACGGCGCCCTGGGTATGGCCTACGGGGTTACCGCCTCGAGCCTTCTCCTCGCTTTCGGGGTTCCCCCCGCGGTGAGCAGCGCCACCGTGCACGCGGCCGAGTGTTTCACCACCGGCGCCTCCGGACTGTCCCACCACGCTTTCGACAACATCGACCGAACCCTGTTCCGCCGGCTGGTTCTGCCCGGGATCGTGGGAGCCATCGTGGGCGCCTACATCCTGTCGAGCTTCCCTGGGGACGCCCTCAAGCCCTGGGTGGCCGCGTACCTGCTCGCCATGGGGATCGTCATCGTCGGCAAGGCGTTCGGGGAATTCGCGCCGAAGGCGGTGACCACTCACATCGGGCGCCTTGGCTTCGCCGGCGCCCTCCTCGACTCGATGGGCGGCGGAGGATGGGGTCCGGTGGTCACCAGCACGCTGGTGGCCCGGGGGAATGAGGTTCGGAGGACCATCGGCACCGTGAATGCCTCGGAGTTCTTCGTGACGGTGGCGGCCTCCGTCACCTTCTTTCTGACCATCGGCCTCACGAACTGGCAGATGATCGTGGCCCTCGCTCTCGGCGGTCTGCCCGCGGCGCCGCTGGCCGCCTGGGCCTGCCGGCATCTTCCGGTGAGGAGGATGATGACCGCCGTCGGCCTGCTGGTGATCGCGACGAGCTCGCGAACCCTCCTGAAGTATTTCGGCGCGATGTAGCGCGGAGGCGGCCCCTGGGTCAAGAGATCCAGTGACTGGGAACACGGGATTGCTTCGTCCCCCTTCGGGGAGGCTTCGCGCTGGCCCAAGGCCAGGCGTCGCCCTGCCCTGCGGGCAGCGCTCGCGCTCGCTTCGCCGACGGACTGGGCTCCTCGCAATGACGGTGCTCGGTCTACGGAGCGAGCACCGTCAGATCGCGGCGAGGACGTCCGAGCCGGTGAGGATGTAGGTCTTGCCGGCGGGGAAGTCGCGCACGAGCAGCGCCGGGTTCTCCGGCGTGATCATGGAAGCGAGCAGGGTCACCGGGGTCTCGATGTCGATGAACCGGAACGCCTTCTGCATGATCCCGCTCACCGGTTCGCGGCGAACCGCGGGATTTTGGACCACGCACGCGTAGGCGTGGGTCTCGCTCAGCGAGCCCACGATGCGGTCGTCCTGTTTCACCGTGATCTGCGAGAAGTTGTTCTCGGTCATCCGCCGAAGGGCCTGCTCGACGGTGTCCGTTACCTCGACCCCCACGAGGTCAGAGACGCTCTTGTTCTTGACCAGGTCGCGCGCGGTCGGCCCGGGAACGGTCTCGTAACCCATCGCGCGCATCCAGTCGGGGTTGAACATCTTGCCCAGATAGCGCGTGCCGTGGTCGTGGAAGATCACCACCACCGTCTCGCCCGCCTTGAATCGATCCTTGAGCTGGATGAGACCCGCCATGGCCGATCCCGCGGAGTTCCCCCCGAAGATGCCTTCCTTCAGGGCGATTTCCCGGGTGTAGATCGCGGCGTTCCGGTCGGTGACCTTCTCGAAATGGTCGATGATCGAGAAATCCACGTTCGCGGGCAGGAAGTCTTCGCCGATGCCCTCGGTGACGTACGGGTAGATCTCGTGCTTGTCGAAGACGCCCTGTTCCTTGTACTTCTTGAACACGGACCCGTAGGTGTCGATGCCCCAGCACTTCACCGAAGGCTTCTTCTCCTTGAGGTACTTGCCCGTGCCGCAGATGGTGCCGCCGGTGCCCACGCCCACCACCAGGTGGTCGATCTTCCCCTCGGTCTGTTCCCAGATCTCGGGGCCGGTGGTCTCGTAATGGGCCTGGGTGTTCGAGAGGTTGTCGTACTGATTGGCCTTCCAGGAGTTGGGGGTTTCGCGCACCAGACGCGACGACACCGAGTAGTACGAGCGCGGGTCCTCGGGATCCACGTCGGTCGGGCACACGATGACCTCGGCGCCGAACGCGCGCATGGCGTCCGCCTTCTCCTTCGACTGCTTGTCGGTGGTGGTGAAGATGCACTTGTAGCCCTTCACGATCGCGGCGATGGCGAGCCCCATGCCGGTGTTGCCGGACGTGCCCTCGATGATGGTGCCGCCGGGCTTGAGGAGCCCCGCCTTCTCCGCATCCTCGATCATGCGGACCGCCATCCGGTCCTTGATGCTGTTGCCGGGATTGACGCCCTCGACCTTCGCGTACACCGTCGCGGGGACATCGCGGGTGATGCGGTTCAGACGGATGAGCGGGGTATGGCCGATGGAGGCGAGGACGTTGTCGTAGACGTGATTGGGCATGATGTTGATCTGACGCTGACCCTATCTCTCGCGCGGACAGGGGTCAACGTGCGGATGCGACCGTGATACGGTCCGGTTCGATGAACTCCCTCATGGACGAGCTGGGTGCGGGGCCGGTGCTGTATGGCTGCATGCGCATCGGTGGCGCCTGGAGCGGCGAGCCCCCGACCGAGGAGGAGCGGACCGCGGCCTTCGTGGCGCTCGATACGGCCCGCGAGAGCGGGGCCCGGCTCTTCGACCACGCCGACATCTATGGCTGCGGCCGAAGCGAGACGCTTTTTGGCGAGTGGATGCGCAGTCGCGGCGTGGCGCGCGAGGACGTGATCGTGCAGTCGAAGTGCGGCATCCGCCCCGGCGAAGGCGATCTCCCCGACCGTTACGACTTCAGCCGCGAGCACATCCTGGCCGCGGTCGAGGGCAGCCGCCGCAGGCTCGGCGTGGACGAACTCGATGTGCTCCTCCTTCACCGCCCCGATCCTCTGGGCGATCCCGAAGAGGTCGCGGCCGCGTGCGCGGAACTCAAGCGGCGCGGCTGGGTCAGGGCTTTAGGGGTGAGCAACTTTTCCGCGGCGCAAATCCGCCTGTACCAGAAGGCGTTGGACGAACCGATCCGGGTAAACCAGGTCGAGCTGAGCCTGCGCCATGCGAGCCTGATCGAAGCGGGCGTCCAGGTGAACCGCGGCGTCATCCCCGCGGATGCAGGCGCTGAAGGTCTGCTCGACTTTTGCCGGGAACAACGCATCGACGTCCAGGCCTGGGCGCCGTTCGCGCAGGGCCAGGGGAAGGGTGATTCGCTCGATGCCCTGGTGCGCGGGATGGCGTCCCGGCATACCGTGGAGCCGGAGACGATCCTCATCGCCTGGCTGCTTCGTCACCCTGCGCGGATCCGCCCGATCATCGGGAGCACGCGCCCTGCGCGGATCCGGGCCGCCTTCCGTGCGACCCGGATCCGCCTGACCCGCGAGGACTGGTACCGGCTCCTGAATACCGCGCGACAGGGTGACCTGCCTTGAGCGGCGGCCCCGCACGCGATTCCTGGTCGATGGTGGCGGCTACTGGCGCTGGGCGCTCCAGTTTCCGCTGCCGGTGAGGCCGCCGCCCGAACACGTCCAGGTTCCGCTGGCCGTCCCTCCCTGGAAAGCGCCCCTGAAGCTGCAGTCCGCGCCGCCGACGTTGCCCTTGCCTCCGAAGTTGGCGGAGCCACTCGCGTCGACTGTGCCGCTTCCGTCGCCGGGTTCCGTCAACCTCAGCTGACCGTTGCTCACGCTGTAGGCCACCGGACCGCTGGTCGGCGCACCTCCAAACGTGCCGCTGTAACTGCCGCGGTAATTACCGTCGTATTGCGCCACCCCGGGCGTCGGCGACGGAGCTGGAGGGGGGGCTGGAGTCGGCGTTGGCGCGGGAGCCGGCGGTGCAGGGCTGCTCGCCGAAGGCGATGGGTTCGAGTCGCCCCCGCCCTTGGCCGCGGCGGCAATCCCCGCCACCCCCGCCACACCGGCGCCGATACCGACCATGGCTCCGGTCGAGAGACCGCCCCCACCGCCCGCGCTCGTCGCACCCGTCACCGTGCCGGCCGCCGAACCCGCCACCACCCCAACGGAGGCGAAGCCTGCCGGCACCACCGCTCCGCCCGCCGGGCCCAGGAGCACTACGGACGCCGACGTGACCGCGCCGGCCATGATCCGGTTCTTGCACTCGCTGGCGCTTCCGACCACGCTCGTGGTGTAGTCCGCGGTGCGGCTTGTCTCGAGGGTGGTGCTGGTCACTTCGATGTAGTAGCGGAACTCGTTCAAGGTCTTTTTCGGTTTCGGGAGGATGCCCGAGTAGACCTCTCCCTCGGGCTTCATGACGACCGCGTACCACTCCTCGAGGTTCGCTCCCTGGAACAGCACCCGGGCCTTGGCGATGGCGTCCGCGGGAGTGAAGCGCGCCTCGAGGCGTGGAAACTTCTCGGCGGCGGCGCACCCCACCGGCTGGTGCTCGATGCTCAGGGCCGGGCGCGGCGTGGGGCCGGGTGCGGCCGGCGCCATCGCGGTTGCGGTGGGCGGAGCACCGGGCTGAACCGGCTCTTGTGCCCTGGCGACGGCCGCGCGCGGAGAGTTCTCGCTCGCGCACGTCCACGCGGCGGCCAGGACCCCGCTCGTTCTGCTCCCCGCATTGGCGGTGAACTTCTTCACGACCGCCGAGCCCTCCGCCAGTCTTGCCGTGGCTTTCTCCAGGCCCTCGTCGCCCAAAGCCTTCAGCCAGGCTGCCAGCTCCCGGTTGGAGACCTCCTGCTGCTTGAGGAGATCACCGATCGAGCACGACGGGTTCTTCAGGCAATCCGCGTAGCCGGCGATCCCTTCCCCCCAGCGCGCGAGACGCGCATCGAAGTCCATGAGCTTCGTTCGCGTGTCTTCGGCCTCGCGAAGGCCGCTCCAGGCGGGCGATGATCGGTCAGTTGCGCTCGTGCTGTCCAGGCGCTTCTTGAATGTGTCGAGCGACACGCCGAGGCCACCGTCCGTGAGGAATCCGGGGCCGAGCGGTCGGGCCTCGCGGTTGAAGACCAGCAGGTGTTTCTGAAGGTCGTCGATCTGCCGGGAACAGTCGGACGCCGCGGAGGCGATCCCAGGAGCGGCCGCGAGCAAGCTGACGGCCAACCACCGATACCGAATGTTCATACGGCCTCCGATCGCTGCGAGGGAACAATGAAATTCGTTCAGCCGCCCCGGATGCCTCAACGTACTCCTGCCCGGACAACCCGTCAAACGCCCTCCCGCCTCGGTGTCGGCGACGCGCCTGCTCAGCCCCTTCGCAGCGCGTCCATCACTTCGAGGTGGGCGGCGGTCCACGCGGGGTAACCGCCCGCCGCCACTCCGGTCACGACCGAGCTCAAGAACCCGAGGAGGACCAGTCCCGGAGCCGCGGCGATCGGCCACGCCGCCCAGTGCTGGATGAGCAGCGCCGCGCCTCCGCCGAGCACCAGGCCCGCTCCGCCGCCACACGCGCTGAGCAGGGCGCCCTCGGCCAGGAACTGCGCGGCGATGTCCTCCCGGGTGGCGCCCACCGCGCGTCTGATCCCTATCTCTCGCACCCTTTCGGAGACGCTCGCGAGCAGGATGTTCATGATGCCAACGCCGCCGACCAGGAGGCAGATGAGCGAGGTGACGCCGGTGACGGCGCCGAACACCGCCTGGGTTTTCTGCTGCTGCCTCAGTACCTCGAGGGGAACGATGACCTCCGCGCCGTCGCGGCCGAGTGACCGCTCGAGCGTTCGCCTCGCCGCGGCGGCGAGGGACTGGGCCTCCCCGGATCCATCGAGCCGGAGCAGCACCTCGTCGATGGAGGCCTCGGATCCTGGGCCGGGTATGCAGTTCCAGGGGACGATCACCGACCGGTTCAGGTCCCGCCCCAGCATGGGCGCGGACCCTCGCGACGATCGTCGGGAGGCGCGCGGCTCGAGCACGCCGATCACATCGAAGAGGTCATCGCCGACCCGGACGCGCTGGCCGAGCGGCGTTCCACCGGGGAAGAGGGCGAGGGCTATCTCCGCGCCCAGGATGGCCACCCTTCGCCGCTCCGCCACGTCGAGAGGGGTCAGGCCCCTTCCGAGGGCGAGAACGGAACGCGCGGCCCGCGCGTAGGTCTCGGTCGTTCCCACGATGGTCGCGGGGACCGGACCCATGGGACCAGGGATCTCCATGGACGCGCCGCGGATCGGCGCGAGCGTCTTCACCCCGGGAAGGGCCGAGGCCAGGCGATCGGAGTCGTCGATGGTCAACTCGGGGCGCATCTCCTTCTCCGAAGCGGGACGCGCTCGCACCAATAGGGTGTCCGCCCCGAGGTCGCCGATCTGGGAGAGCGCTTCCAGGCGCGCGCCCTCGGTGACCGAGGACATGGCCGTGATGGAAGCGACCCCGAAGAGGATGCCCAGGATGGAGAGCGCCGAACGGAGAGCGTGGGCGCGCAGGCTCACCACCGCGCGGCGAACCAGGGCGCGCAGGGCGGAGCGGGTCACCGGGATTCCTCCACCACGCGGCCGTCGCGAAGCTCGACCCGGCGGCCCGCCCGCCTCGCGAGGCCGGCGTCGTGAGTGATGAGCACCAGGGTTCGCCCGCTCCGAGGCAGGGAGAAGAGCAGGTCGGCGATCTCCGCCTCCGTGGCCGAGTCGAGGTTTCCCGTGGGCTCGTCGGCCAGGACCAGCTCGGGGTCTCGCACCAGCGCCCTCGCGATGGCCACGCGCTGGGCCTCGCCCCCTGAGAGCTCGGAGGGCAGGTGGGTGGCGCGCGACTCGAGGGAGACCGAAGCGAGGGCGCGCCGCACCGGCTCCCGCCACTGTGACTCCGGAATGCCCGAGTAGAGCAGGGGGGTCTCCACGTTCTGCGCCACGGTCAGCTCCGGGATGAGGTGGAAGGACTGAAACACGAAACCGATGGATTGATTCCGCAGCCTCGATCGCTCGCGATCGCTCATCGACTCGACCTGCCGGTCCTTGAACGCGACCTGCCCCGAGGTCGGGACGTCGATGCAGCCGATCAGGGACATGAGCGTCGACTTGCCCGATCCGGATCGGCCGACGATGGAAAGGCTCTCGCCCGCCTCGATGTGAAGGCTCACTCCGTCGACGGCGCGGATCTCGGCCTCGCCCTTCCGGTACGTCTTGCGGACGTTGGAGAGCGAGACGAGTGCCGGACCTGGAGCCATCGCGTCCCGGCTAGAAATGGTCGCCGCCCGCTCCCGCGAGGCTGGGATCGGAAAGCGCCACCCGGTCGCCCGCGACCAGACCCTTCTCGATCACCACGAAGTCGCGGTTCGCGGATCCCGCGACCACTTCGCGCTCGCGGAAGCCGCCGAATTCTCGAACGTACACCACCCGCTTTCCCTCCCGGTCGAAGACCGCCTGGATCGGCACGAAGAGCGCCTTCTCCTTCCTCTCGATCTGGATCTCGATGGTGGCGGTCATCCCCGGCCGCAGCCGCTCGTCGCGTTCATTCACTTCCACGGTGATGCCGAAATACTTCCCGCCCCGCCGCGCCTGGTCTTCCTGGGCGAGTGTGCCCACCAGCGTGACCCGGCCGGTGAGACGCAGGTCCGGATAGGCGGCGACCCTTATCTGCACTTTCTGGCTCTGGGCCACGCGGTGGACGTCGGTCTCACGCACGCGGGCTTCCACGATCATCCGCGAGACGTCGGGCAGGATGAGCAGGGGCTGGTTCGCCCACACCTGGTCGCCCACCTGCGGCTTCCTCTGCTCGGAGCCGAAGAAGACGGGCCGGTAGACCACGATCCCGGGAACGTCGGCGCGCACCTCGCACCGGGCCAGTTGCGCGCGCGCGGTGTCGAGGCGCGACTGGGCCTCGCGGATCCGGCTCCTGGCGCTCTCGATCGCGGCCTTCTTCTGCTCGAGCCGCGAAGCCGCGGAGGAAGAAAGGGCCCGCGACGATTCGCGCGAGGCCAGGGCCTCCGCCTTCGCCTGCGAGCGCTCGATCGGCCGTCCGAATTCGAAGAAGGAGTCGTGGCGGCGTTTCGCGATGGCGAGCTTCTCCGCGGCCTTCTCCACCTCCTGGTCGGCCCGGTCCATCTCCTGCCGGGTGATGAATCCCGCGGCGAGGAGCGGCTTGAGGTCATCGCGCGCGCCGGTGAGCCGCCGCAGTTCCCGGTCCGCCTCCGCGAGTTCGGCCCTCACCTCGTCCTCGCGCAGCTTGCCTTTCCCCTCCTCCACATCGCGAAGCTCGAGGCTGCTCTTGTCCTCCTTCTGTCGCGCCGCCGCCATCTCCTCGCGGTTCTGAACCTCCTGGAGGGCGAGGTCCTGGCGGGCCTTCACGGATTCCGCGACGGCCTGGGCCAGCAGGGCTTCGGTCTCGCGGATCTGCTCCTCGAAGGGCGTCGAATCGAACAGGATCAGCAGATCGCCCTTCGCGACCACCTTCCCCTCCGGAGCGAGGGCCACGATCTTGGCCTGGTTGCTCTGGATGGAGGACGCGTACGAAACCGACTTCAGGGCCTGCAGGGCGCCGGTCTCCACGATGGTCAGATCGAACGGTCCCTCCTGGGCGAGAGCGGTGGCGACCTGCGAGGAATCGCCCGCGAGGGTGCGGAGCACGGCGGCGAGAACGAGGCCCGCCGCGGAAACCGCGCCGAAGAGGAGCCACGCGCGGCGGTTCACGGGGCCGGCTCCAGGTTGACGTTCATGCGTCCCACCACGCGTTCCAGGTCGAGGCGGGCGACCTGGTAGGCGGCCAGAAGCTGAACGAGAGAACTGCGCGCGGCCAGGAGACTTCCTTCGGCATCGACCACGTCGAAGTTGGAAGCGAGGCCCCGTTGGTAGCGAAGATTCGCGAGCTCGAGCTGCTGGGCCGCCACCGCGACCGCGCCCTCCTGAGTGGCGATGCTCCGGGCCAGGCTCAGCAGGTCCCGGTGGGCGGATCGCACCTCGTTCTCCACTTCGTAGCGCCGCTGTTCGTAAGCGCGCTCGCGCGACGACACTTCCAGGTTCGAGAGCTGCAGCTGGGCCACATCGGCGGCCCGCTCGAGGGGAATGGAGCCGGCGAGGTACGTCTCCCACCGGCGGTTGGTCACCACCGACGGCCCGGTGGCGCCGGCGCCCCGTTGCTCGGTGTAGCGGAGGTTCAGGGACATGTCGGGCAGGAGATTCTGCCTCGAAAGGGACGCGGTGCGGCGCGCATCGTCGACTTGTTCGCGCGCCTCGGCGAGATCGAGGCGGGAGGCGAGCGCGATGTTCACGAGCACCTCCACCGGACCGAGCTCGTCCGGCGCGGGTGTCGGAATGTCTCCCGGAGCCGGCTCGGAGGCATCGCTCGGAGACCGGCCGAGCAGGAAGCGGAACCTCTCGATCGCGCCTTGCAGCGCGGTCTCCGCTTGCACCGTGCTCTGTTCCGCCTGGGACTCGGAAAGCTGGGCGCGGTATACGTCGAGCTTGTTCGACAGGCCCACCTCCAGGCGCGCCTCCGAAGCCTTGCGCAGGGCCACGCTGCGGGCCGCGCTCTGGCGGGCGACGGAGAGGAGCTCGCGCTGCGCGAGGGTCTGGTAGTGGACGCGCGCGACCTCGACCATGAAGCGCTGCTTGGCGAGGACGAGCCCTCTCTCCTGCGCCTCCTGCGCCCGTCGCGCGTTGCGAAGGTCGTACAGCGACGCGTTGGGCCCGAGCCCGCGAAGCAGGGGCTGCGACCAGGTGAAGGAGGTGTCGGTCGCGCGGCTCGACGGGGTCTGGATTCCCTCGAAGGTGCGGCTGATCCGCTCGCCGCGCAGCTCGCCGCCCAGCCAGGGAACCGATTGCGACGCGGCGATCGACCAGCCGTTCTCATTGGGTCCGTGGAAGAACGACGGGGTGACCTTGGGGAAGAAGCGGGAACGCGCCTGCATCTCCCCGATGTCGGCGGCGCGGACCGCGTCGCGCGCGTTCGCCATGCTGAAACTCTCCTTGAGCCCGATGCGCCAGGCGTCCACGAGTGCGATGAACTGGGGGGCGGTGGCCGCCTCGCCTCCCAGGGAAACGCAGAGGATCGCGCTCAGCAGCATCACGCTTCGGTTGTCCTCGGGGCGAGGGGCTCGACCATGTTTCGATCTTAATCACGGCCGCGCCGCTTTCGCCCCGCCCGGCGAATCCGCGGCCGGCCCCTGAAACAGGCGTAGCATGCGCGGATACTTGGCTCCAGCGAGGCGGCGCTCGGTTGGCTTTCTTGGAGGTGTCATGCGCACTCACTCCGCGCTCGGTTCCGGGATCCTCGTCCTCATGGCTTCGATCGCCGGCTCGCAACCCCTCACCATCGAGCATCAGCCCGTGGGCTGTGCGACCGCCGATCGGTTCCCCCGGCTGGAGGCGCGCTTTGCTCCCGCCGAGTCGGTGGCGGCCGCGCGCGTCGTGTTCCAGGGACAGAGCCCCGAGTGGTACTCGGTCGCGATGAAGCGCGAAGGGTCGGCCTTCGTGGGCATTCTTCCCAAGCCGAAGCCGAGCCTCAAGGAGTTTCGCTATTACATCGAAGTCACGGGAACGGCCCTCGACACCAACCGCACCCCCGACCACACCACGGCGGTGATCGAGGGGGCGAGCACCTGCCGGGGCGGTTTGGCGGCGGGGAGCGTGGCCTCGGCGTCGGTTCTGATTCAAGGGCCGGCCGGCGTGGTGGCCCTGCCCGCAGGTTTCGCGCCCGCAGGCGCAGTCGCGGGCACGGCTTCCGGATCCTCGGCGGGCGCCGCCGGGGCGAGCGCGAGCGGCGGGGGAGGGCTTTCCGGCGCCGCGGTCGCGGGAATCGCGGCGGGTGGCGCGGCGATCGCGGGGGTCGCGGTCGCGGCCGGCAAGAGCGGCGATTCGACTTCCTCGTCCTCGTCCTCATCCTCGGCTCCGGCGCCCACGCCCACGCCCGCCGCTCCGTCAGCCACGCCGACCCCCAACCCCCCGTCACCGACGCCGACACCGTCACCGAGCGTTCCCTGCCCGGCCTGCTACGCGGGCCAGTGGCGCCTCGATGGGACCTACACGTCAATCGCATCGCCTTCGATCTGCGGGAACAAGTCCACCGACGTTGGCAAAGTGGAGACCATCGCGGTCACGTTCACTTCCGATGGGAACATCATCTTCGCCCCCGGCGAGGGAAGGGGAGTCGTCGATGCCCAGGGGAATTTCAAGCTGGACTTCGATGGCGATCCTCCGGGCTCCGGCCGAACCTGCCCGGCGGGAGGAGCCACCGGGCGGTGCACGACCCTCAACTCGTGCAGCGGCTCCGGTTCGCAGGGCGGCGACACTCTCACGATCTTGATCACGCGCCAGTAGAGACTGGACGGACTCACAACCCGCTGATGTGACCGGCCCTCGCGCCGCGAACTCGTTCCCTGGGAAGAGAACGTGCTTAGAATCCAGGGAAAGCGGAAGGCCGTAAACGGCCGCGTGACCTCACAGGAGTTCCCATGGAAAGCTCTGTCCTCCCCGGTCTTGTCTCTCTGCTGATCGTTGTGGGCCCCGCGTTCGCTCAGACTCCGGGCATTGATCATCAACCCGTGGCGTGCGTCACCGCGGAGAAGTTCCCGCGGCTTGAAGCTCGTCTTACTCCCCCGGACCAGGTGGCCGCCGCCCGGGTGGTCTTCCAGGGACAGACCACAGACTGGTATTTGGTGGCGATGAGGTCGGAAGGAGGCGCGTTCTCTGCCGTGCTTCCCAAACCGATGAAGAGCCTGAAGTCGTTCCGCTACTACATCGAGGTGACGGACAAGGCCCTGGGCACGAACCGCACCACGGAGTACACGGTCGCGGTGGTTGACAGCGCCAGCGCGTGCCAGGGCAAGCTCATGGCCGTAGGGCTCACTTCGGCTTCCGTGATCCTGCAGGGTCCGGCCGGCGTGGCCGCGCTGCCTGCGGGTTTCGCGTCGAGTGGAGTGGTGGCGGGTTCGGCCGCGGGTTCGGGATCGGCGGTCGGGGCCGCCGGTGCGGGAGGCGGCGCCGGGGGTGGAATTGGCGCGACGGCGCTCGTCCTCGGAGGCGTCGCCGTGGCGGGGGGCGCCGTGGCCGTCGGCATGTCAAAGGGAGGAGATGACTCCCCGTCCGGGTCGACGGGTTCCGGGACGAGTTCTGGAAATGTCGGGGCGGTCTACAACATCCGCTTTCTTCCCTCCCCCCCGGGGATCGACGTCTCGGTGTGCGCGGGCCGCTCGCTCACCTGGGGCAGCCAGGCTCTGTCCGGCGTCGATGCGGGCGGGAACTTCAACATGACCTGGGCTCCCAACGAACCCAATACCTTGCGCATCAGCGGTCAGTTGACTGCGACGAACTTTCAGGCGACCCTCGCCTGCGTCAGCGGAGCCCAGAGCGGCTCGATTTCCGCGACGGGCTCCAACAGCAGCTACAGCGGGACATTCACCTTTGGAAATTCAAATGGGCAGGTGTCCATCGCCAAGCAATAGATCACGCGGGAACGCCAGAACCATGAATGCTCGATTTCTTCTCCTTGCTCTTCTCGGCGCTTCTTCTTCGGTCCTCGCCCAGGCGCCGAGCATCGATCATCAGCCTGTCGCTTGCGCTGCGGCCGGGAAGTTCCCGAGACTGGAGGCGCGCTTTTCGCCTCCCGACGCCGTGGCCACCGCGCGGGTTCTGTTTCAGGGACGGACGGCCGACTGGTATTCCGTCGCGATGAAAGCCGAGGGCGCGGCCTTCGCCGGAGTTCTCCCAAAGCCTGACAAGAACCTGAAATCGTTCCGCTACTACATCGAGGTCACGGACAAGGCCCTGGGCACGAATCGCACTGCGGAATACACAGCCGCCGTGGTCGACAGTACGAGCGCGTGCAAGGGCAAGGTCATGGCCGGCGCCCTCGGTTCGGCGTCGGTGATTCTCCAGGGTCCGGCGGGGGTCGCTGCTCTGCCCGCGGGCTTTGCATCGAGCGGTGTGGTGGCGGGTTCAGCCGCGGGTTCGTCGTCGGCCGGCGCGGGGGCGGCTGTGGCGGGTGGTGGCGGGGGAATCGGTGCGACCGCTCTGGTGATCGGCGGCGTGGCCGTGGCCGGCGGCGCGGCGGCAGTCGTGGCGGCCAAGGGCGGCGATGACGGCTCGGCTTCGAACCCGAATCAGAGCCAGAGTCAGTCCATCCGACTCGATGTCACCATCCTCACCAGCAGCACTACCGCCACCGGGCCGATCACAGCCCCGTTCATCGACGTGTCCGGTTGCCGGCCAGGTACGACCTTCGGGGGCGGGCCCATCAACCTCCGATCCGACGGCTCCTTCGATGAGACCTGGAGCGTCAGCACCCCGGCGCTGCGCGTCGCCGGCCGTGCGGATGCGAGCACACTTCAGGCCACCCTCACCTGTCTTTCCGGAGGAGGCCCCACCGGATCGATGTCGGCCTCCGGTTCCGGCTACAGCCTCAATGGGACCTTCTCGTTCGGCCCCAGCCAGGGCACGATCTCGGTGCGGAGGACGCCATAGAGGCGGAAGCGGCGCCGCGAGATTGACGCGCTGATCGCAGATCAGCGAGTGCGCTTGAAGAGTGCGACGACCGGAGCCGGGAACGCGTCTGGCCCCACGGCCAGGCTCGGGTCGGCCTTCAGCGCATTGTCCGCGGCGGCGCGGGCATCGTCGGGCCGGTTGAGGCCCAGATAGGCCCACGCCAGGTAGGCGTGCGTCCGCGCCAATTCATTCCTTCGCTGCGGATTTGCTTCAAGTCTCTTGGCCACATCCTTGAGGATCAGCACCGCCCGGTAGAAGTCGCCGGCCGCATCGGCGGCGGCGCCTCTCGCGAGCCCCTCGTCTTCTTGAGCCGGCGTGGCGGGCGTCGACGGTGTGGCTCGGGTGACCGCGGCGGGAACGGTGGCGACGGGGGTGGTCGCGGGGCGCGTTGGGACCGCCGGCGCTGCGGTCGGAACCGGGGTGGAAAGCGCCGGCAGCGGAGGCGCGGTCGGAAGCGGCGAGGGGGTGATCGATGCGGCGGCGAGCGTGCCGGAGTAACGGACCACGGTCTGCTCGAAGGCGTTGACGCGGACGACCTGGTCCTGACGCGTGCTCCCCGCGTGAAAGCTCACGATGTGCTCGCCCGGCGAGACCGGAACTCGCCGCAACCCGTCCGCGGGAATGGCGGCACTGCGTGCGCCGTCGATGAAGACTTCAACGCCGGGGTCGGCAGATATCAGGAGGGTGCCCCTCGCCGGAGCCGGTGTGGGCCGCGCCTCGGGAACGGACGCGGCCGGTATCGGGGTGGGCTGGGGGGCGGAGGGAGAAAAACGCGGGGCGGGCGGCGTCGATGGCGCCGAGACTTGAGGAGCCCTCCTCGACAACCTGTAGTAAGAGACCCCAAGCAGTCCGAAGGCCATCACCATCAGGCCCCCCAGCATCAGGATCCAGGTGAGCAGTACGTTCGATCGTTCGCGCGCGACTGGCGCCACGGGCAACCGGCCGCCGGTCGAAGGGCCTGGACTCGCAGTGGGCTTGACCGCCAGGGGACTGCGTCCCAGGATCAGGGTCGATCCGTCGTCGCCGTGGTCGATCTCCACCCGGAAGCGGACATTTCCGAACTGCAGAGTCTGGCCGGGCAGGAGCACACCGTGGGAGGTTCGCTCCCCGTCGATGAGCACGCCATTGGCGCTCTTGAGGTCGATCACCATCCACTCGTCATCATTCCTGCGGATCTCCGCATGACGGCGCGAGACGGAGGCGTCGCGGAGGTGCAGGTCGCACGCCGGATCGCGCCCGACCACGGCGCGATCCAGGCTGATGTTCGAGGGCTCCCCGCCCTGTTCGGGAACGAGACGAAGGATGTTCATGGTTTCAGATATCCAGAAGGCGGAGACGCCAGGTCAAAGCCTACGTCTTGCCCGCACCGAAAACACGGCTGCAATCTTCCTCTTGCGCGGGGAACCCGTCTTCTTTGGCCCGAAGGTTTGCCTACTGGCAGATCCTCGAGACGAAACTGTTGACGCAGGACTGGACACCCGAGATGTCGGTGCTCGAACAGCCGGTGGAGCACAGGGTCTGCGCGCCGCTCGAGGTTTGATAGTAGATCGAGCAGCTGGTGGCCGAGCACCAGTTCTGGATGCAGACCCGCGCGCTCCCGGTCGTGCAGGGTAGAAACTGGGTGCACACCACGTTGCCGCTGGGCGTCAGCAGGCCTCCGGTCGTGCTCGCCAGTTCAGAGGCGCTGGGACACGAGGGGGCGGTCGAAGTCCCCGTCGATCCCGGGCTGTCTTCGCCCTTGGCGGCGTTTGCGGCCACGGCAATTCCCCCGGCCGCCACCGCCAACCCTCCCGCGACCAGGACTCCAGTGCTCAGGCCGCCTCCGCCCGCGCTCGCGCTGCTCGCGCCCGCCACTCCCGAACCCGCAGCGACAACGCCGGTCGCCGCAAATCCCGCGGGCACCACCGCCGCGCCGGCCGGACCCGTCACCGATACCACCGCGGTGGCGACGGCCACGGCCAGAACCTTGCCCTGGCACTCGCTCGCGCTCCCGACCACGCTGGTGGTGTACTCCGTGGTGCGGCTCGTCCGCATCGCCCGGTCCGTTACCTCAATGTAGTAGCGGAACTCCTTGAGACTCTTCCTGGGCCTGGGCAGAACTCCCGAGAAGCCGGGTCCTTCGGACTTCATCGCCACCGCGTACCATTCCTCCGGGTTCGCCCCCTGGAAGAGCACCTGCGCTTTGGCCACGGTATCGGCGGGTGAGAAGCGCGCCTCCACCCGCGGGAACTTCTCCGCGACCGCGCAACCCACCGGCCGATGATCGATGCCCGGCCCCTGATGAGGCGCCGCTTCCTGCTTCGGCGCGTCGGGCGAGGGCGTCGGTGCTTCGCCCAGGCAGGTCAGCGCCGCGGCCAGGGGTCCGGCGGTCGAAGCGAAGTTCCCGAGGATCGCCGCAGCCCTCTCGGCTCTTCGGGTCGCCTGATCGAGACCTTCATCTCCGAGCGAGGACAGCCAGCCGGCAAGTTCCCGGTCGGAGGCCTCCTGCCCCTTTATGAAACTTCCGATCGAACAGCCTTCATGGCGGAGACAAGTTCGGTATCCCTCGATCCCTGCGGCCCATCGGTTCACCCGCTCGGAGAGGCGGACCAGTTCTGCCCGGCTGCCCGGCTGGGCATCCGCTCGCACGAACCCCGGGCCCATCTGTTTCGCTTCGCGGTCGAAGGCCAGAAGATGTTTCTGGAGTTCCTCCAGGCGCCGGGCGCAGTCGACTTGACTGGCGGCGACTCGGGGCGAGGCGAGGAGCAGGCCCAGCAGCAGAGCCGAGGCTCGATTGCAGGCGTTCATGGGAACCTCCCGACCGCGCGAGCGTACGCCCGCGCGCGGCCTCCGTCAAGAGTCCTGCGCCTTACTCGACCACCGGCGGGCGGGCGGTGTCCCTCCGAGGCGTGGGGGAAGGCGACGGCGACGGGTTCGCGGCCGGCATCCCCTTGCGCCGTTCGGCCTGCTTCTTGACCTCCTCGGTGGCGAGAATCACCGCGCCGAGAAGGTTCAAGGCCGGGGTCACATGAGGGCGATAGGGCCCGAGGTCGCGAAGCGGGGGAGCGCCCCCCGGGGTCGATCCGCGCAGCATGTTGCCCTTTTCCTCGGTGCTATCGAAGAACCTGGCGATGGCCGCGTTCATCTCCAGGCCCCGCACCTCGGCCCGCTCCTCGAACCGCAGCAGCGGCAACGTCGAGCGATCCTGGGCGCTCTCGAACCCGTAGGGAATGAACTTGTAGCGCGGGGTGGGGGAGGGTGAGGGGGAGGCCGGCCGGGGATTCCCGGGCGGCGGCTGGACCGCCCCGGCGGACGCCGCAAGGCCCAGAAACAGGAAGAGCGTCTCAGGCGCGAACCGCATGCTCCTTGAGACGCTCATCTGTGCCCTTGGCCGTTCGATGGAGAACGATTCCTGGGGCCCCTCGACTACGAGGTGATCATCGCCTTCACGTTGGCGTGATCGGCCTTCGACACCAGGGTGGAACCGCGCAGCTTTCGCTTCCGGCTCTTCGACTTCTTCGTGAGGATGTGGCGCTTCATCGAATGATTGCGCTTGATCTTGCCGGTGGCGGTGAGCTTGAAGCGCGCCACCGCGGCGCGCTTCGTCTTCTTCTTGATCTTGGTCTTTGGCTTTCGCATTGTCTTATTTCTAAATTTCTCGAGTAGTTAGGGATTCTAAGCGACCCGCGCCGCTTTCGGGGCGTTCGCCTCAGGCTTTGGGCGCTTCCGCCGCCGCCTTGGGCTTCTCTTCCGCCTTCTTCGCGGGCTTCTCCGCCTTGTTGTTGCCCGGCTTGGCCGCGCCCTTGGCCTTGGGGTCTCCGCCCTTGGCCTTCGCGTCGTTCACCTTGGCCGTCGCCTTGGCGAGCTCCTTACCCGGGGAAAGGATCTGCGTCATCATGTTGCCTTCCAGACGCGGCGGCACTTCCACGATGGCCGAAGCGCCCAGGTCGGCGGCCAGCTTCCGGAGGATGTCGAGGCCCACGTGGGAGTGGACGATCTCGCGGCCGCGGAACTGGACGAGCGACTTCACCTTGTTGCCTTCGGCGAGGAAGCGCTCCACGTTGCGCTTCTTGAAGTCGAAGTCGTGATCGTCGACCTTGGGCCGGAACTTCACTTCCTTGATCTGGATGTGCTTCTGGTGCTTCCGGGCCTCGGCCTCACGCTTGTTCTGCTCGTAGAAGAACTTGCCCGCGTTCATGATGCGGCAGACCGGCGGGACCGCCTGCGGGGCGACCTCGACGAGGTCCAGTTCCTTCTCCACCGCGATGGACAGGGCCTGTTCGGGCGGCATGATGCCGAGCTGTGCGCCATCGGCGTCGATGACGCGGATTTCCTTGACGCGGATCTTTTCGTTGATGCGGACGGATTTGGGATCTATGGGGCACCTCTCTCGGACAGACGACGGCTAACTACGACGGCTCCTCGTTCACGTTGTGCGTGGCGACGAGTTCGGAAAGTTTGGCGGCGAAGGCCGCAACCGGGATGGCGCCGAGATCGCCCTTGAAGCGATGGCGGACGGCGACGGCGCCTTCGGCGACTTCCTTGTCGCCCACCACCAGCATGTAGGGGACCTTCTGCGCCTGGGCTTCGCGGATCTTGTAGCCGAGCTTCTCGTTGCGCTCGTCGACCTCGATCCGGAACGGGGAAAGCTGCGCGGCGACCCTGCGCGCGTACTCGTTGTGCGCCTCGACCACGGGGATCACCACCGCCTGCACGGGAGCGAGCCATACCGGGAAGGCGCCCGCGTAGTTCTCGATCAACAGGGCGATGAAGCGCTCGAAGCTTCCGAAGATCGCGCGGTGGACCACGATCGGGCGATGATCCGCCCCGTCGGCGCCGGTGTACGAAAGGTCGAAGCGCTCGGGAAGCTGGTAGTCGAGCTGGATGGTGGCGCACTGCCACTTGCGGCCGAGCGCGTCGGTGACGTCGAAGTCGATCTTCGGTCCGTAGAAGGCGCCATCGCCCGGGTTGAGTTCGTACTTCTGGCCGGCCGCCTCCAGCGCTTTCTTGAGCTGGGCCTCGGCGTTGTCCCAGGTCGCGATCTCGCCCAGGAATTCGGCCGGGCGGGTGGCGAGCTTCATCTCGATGTTCAGGCCGAAGTCCTTGTAGACGCGCTGGACGAGTTTTAGCAGGGCTTCGATCTCACTGCCGATCTGCTCGGGCGTGATGAAGAGGTGAGCATCGTCCTGGCAGAACTGACGCACGCGGGTGAGTCCGGAGAGAACGCCCGAGGCCTCGTTGCGATGCAGCACACTCTGGTCGTGGAACCGCAACGGCAGCTCGCGGTAGCTGTGCTTTTCCGCGCCGAACACCAGCATGTGGCCCGGGCAGTTCATGGCCTTGAGCGCCATGGTCTCGTTGCCGGACTGGATCTCGAACATGTTCTCGCGGTAATGGAACCAGTGGCCCGAGGTCTCCCAGAGCTTCTGGTTGTAGGCGAGGGGCGTGCGCAGCTCGACGTAGCCCGAGGAGAACAGGATGCCCCGCATGTACTCGGCGAGGGTGTTCCACAGGGTGGTGCCCTTGGCCAGCCAGAACGGAGCGCCCGGCGCCCAGGGATGGGTCATGAACAGGCCCAGTTCCTTGCCGAGCTTGCGGTGGTCGCGCTTCTTGGCCTCGGCGAGATTGAAGAGGTGCTTGTCCAGCTCTTCCTTCGTGAAGAAGCTGTACCCGTAGATGCGCTGCATCGACGGGTTCTCGGGCTTCCCCTTCCAGTAGGCGGCGGCGGGGGAGGGGTTGAGCTTGAAGGCCTTGATGTGGGAGGTGCTCGGCAGGTGCGGGCCGAGGCAGAAGTCGATGAACGGGCCCATGGTGTAGCACTGGACCACGTCCCCGGCCTTCTCCTCGATGAGCTGGCACTTGAGGGTCTGGCCCTTGTCGGCGAAGACCTTGAGCGCTTCCGCCTTGGGCAGGAGCTTCTTCTCGATGGGCCGGTTCTGCTTGACGATGTGCGCCATCTTCTTCTCGATGGCGACGAGGTCTTCGGGCGTGAAGGGCTTACTGGTCAGGAAGTCGTAGAAGAAACCGTCGTCGGTGGGCGGACCGATCCCGCACTGGGTGTCGGGGAATAGCTCCGTGACCGCGGCGGCCAGCAGATGCGCGGACGAGTGGCGGTAAATCTCGATGGGCGAGTCAGCAGGCTTGCTCTCGCCGGAAGGACCTGTCGTGTCTTGAATGACGGACGACGACATCAGCGTGGGCTGAATGGACGGATCATCAAATCGCGTTCGGTCCTTATGGTTCCTTGGGGAGTCTGCTTGGAAACGTCCTGAGATCTGGTAGGCACGGATGGAATTGAACCATCGACCCCTTCCGTGTCAAGGAAGTGCTCTACCACTGAGCCACGTGCCTATGCTCCAGGATACGGAGGCGTTCCTAGGACTGCGGAGCGTATCGAAGCGCCATGGTGGGTGTCAACCTTGGGCCCCTGGGCCAGGCTTACAATCCGCGGACTCGAACCTCCTTCTCTGAAAGGCCCGTCTTCATGGCAGACGCTCTTCGTGACCTGCTCCCGCCGCTCAAGGCTCAGCTCGGCAAGGTGATCCTGGGCAAGGCCGAGGCCCTCGACCAACTTCTGATTGGCCTCCTCTCCGCGAGCAACGTCCTCCTCGAGGACGTGCCCGGAGTGGGGAAGACGACCCTCGCCAAGGCCCTCGCCCGGTCTTTCGCGGGCGATTTCAAACGGGTCCAGTTCACACCCGACCTGCTTCCGACCGACATCACGGGCTCCTCCGTCTACAACCCCCAGGACGGCAGCTTCACCTTCAAGGCCGGCCCGGTCTTCTGCAACATCCTGCTCGCCGACGAGATCAACCGCGCCTCGCCCCGCACCCAGAGCGCGCTGCTCGAGGCCATGAGCGAGCGCCAGGTTTCGATCGAAGGCCGAACCACCGCCCTGCCCCAGCCCTTCCTGGTCATCGCCACCCAGAATCCCGTCGAGTACCACGGCACCTACCCGCTTCCCGAAGCGCAGCTTGATCGCTTCGGCCTGCGCCTCGCCCTCGGCTATCCGGCGCCGGAGCACGAGGTGGATGTGCTCTTCAGCCAGACCCACCACCACCCGATCGACGATCTGCAGCCGGTCATCACCCCCCAGGGGATTCTCGACATGCAGGCGGCGGTGCGGGCTACCCGGGTCGAGCGGAGCGTCGGCCGCTACATCGTGGGTCTGGCCGATGCCACGAGGCACCACCCCTCACTCAAGACCGGTTGCTCCCCACGCGGGGCGCTCGCGCTCTTCCGCATCACTCAGGCTCGCGCGTACCTCGAAGGCCGTGATTATGTCGTGCCGGAAGACGTCAAGACACAGGCGATCCCGACCCTCGCGCATCGACTCGCCCTCGATACCAAGGCGCGGTACGCCGGGGTTCAGAAGGAGGACGTGGTGCGACAGATCCTGGACCAGGTGCCCGTGGGCGTGTAATGCCCGGCTTTCAGGTGGACCTCGGGCTAGAGCTGCGCCGCACCATCCTGGTGGGCGGCGTGCTTCGGGCGTGGGATGCGCGGTTGACGCCTCGCGGACGGTATCTGCTGGTGACTCTCGGGGTGCTGGCCCTCGTCGGTCTCGACACCCGGCGGACGCAGGTCTACATTCTTTTCGCGGTCGCGGCCGGCCTCTTTCTCGCCGCCATCGCTTTTGCGTTTCGCTTCCGGCCGCGTGTGCGGATCGACTGCCCCCTGCCGTTGCGCGCGACCGCGGGGACGAACCTCACCCTTCGCGCCCGGCTGACCCCGCTTGGCCGCGCCGGTGAGTTGATGCTCGACTGGCCCCGGGCCCCGGACGGACTGGGGCTCTTGCGCGTGTCCCCTCCCCGGACGTTCCTCACCCTCACCGATGACGCGCAGGAAGTGAGCGCCGAGCTTCGGCCGGAACGCCGGGGCCGCTATCGCCTGCGCGGCGCGCGGGCCCGGCGGACCGACCCGCTGCGTCTCATGACCACGCTGCCGGTGTCGGCGGAGGACGAGACCCTGCTCGTCTACCCGCGTTTCTGGCGCCTCGACCAGTTCGACGTGCCCGTCGGGCGCAGCTATCAACCCGGCGGCATCCCCTTGGCGTCGAACACCGGCGATGCCATCGAGTTCGTGGGCACGCGCGACTATCGTGAGGGTGATCCCATCAAGAACATCCACTGGCGCTCGTGGGCCCGCCGCGGCAAGCCGGTGGTGAAGGAGTATCAGGAGGAGTACTTCAGCCGGGTCGCCATCATCCTCGACACCTACCTGCCGAAGGGCTTCACTCCCGCGGATCGCGCGGCCTTCGAGGGCGCGGTGTCCACGGTGGCGTCGGTCGCCGACTGGTTCTCCCGCACGGAGGCCGTGGTCGACGTGCTCGCCGCCGGTCCCGATCTGTACGAGGTGAGCGCGGGCCGGAGCCTTGCCTACCTCGAGAACATCCTCGATGTGCTCGCGTGCCTCGAGCCCTGCTCGGATCCGCCGTTCGCGACGGTGGGGCCGTCGCTGCACGAGAAGCTCGCGCGTCTCACCAGCGTGGTGGTGGTGATGCTGGATTGGGACGACGCGCGCGAGCGGTTTCTGCGCGGGGTCAAGGACCAGGGCGCCGCGGTGCGGGGCATCATCGTCCGCGCCTCTGAGACCACGAAGCCCTGGGCGCCCGCGGTGGGCGACCTGGGAACCTTCTCTCACCTGACCCCGCAGGACGTGGAGCGGGCGCTCGCGGCGGCGGTTCGCTGATGCGTTTCGTTCGCCCGGGCCTGCCGCACCTGCTCCTGTGCGGTTTCATCCTTGCGGCGGGAGGTGCGGTGGCCCTCGGCCTGCGCTCGGGGCTGATCGCGATGTTCCTCATCCTCGCGTTGGCGGCGTGCTTCGCCGAGGTCTCGCTGCCCCGTCCGATGACCATGGCCGCCACCTGGATCGCGCGCGCCGGCGCCGCGGGCGCGGTGGTCATGGGCCTCATCCAGACCCTCTACCCGGTCATCCCCGAGGCGGTGATCTTCGGGGTGAGCGCCGTGTTCGCTCACGTTCTGGTCGTCGTGGCCTCGGTCCTTCTCCTCGCCCGGATGCCTCCCGAGAACGGCGTTCTCCCCGCCGCCTTCGGCGCGCTGATCGCGGCCTTCATTCAGTCCGGGCCTTCCGGGCTCCGGGCGGCCACCGCCATCGCGATGGTCGTTCTCATGGCGTGGCTCGCGGTCAGGGACGACGAACGCGGCGCCGCGGTGAGCTTTCGCCCGTTGCCCCTTCTCGTGTTCGCCCTTCTGTCCATGGCCATCGCGTTCGGGATCACGCAGCTCCTGCCCTGGGCTCAGCCGCAGGTGGAGGTGGCGCTCGCGAAGATGATCTCGAACGATCTCAATGCCGAGGCCGGTCTCTCCCTGGAATCGCGTCTGGGCGATGTCGAGAAGCTGGCGCTGTCGAAACGCGTCGCCCTGCGGGTGTACGGCGATCGGCCGGAGGATCTGCGCGTTCGCGCCTTCACGAGCTTCGATGGCCGCGCCTGGAGAGCCGATCCTCGCCCAACCCGGCGTCTGATTCCATCAGAGGCCCCCGCCGGGCCCTGGCCCGGCTTCGATGAGAGCCCGGGCACGGTGCTGGCGGAGCCGGCCCGGAGGGTTGAGGGCGCTCTGCGGTCGTCGCGCCTGGTGGTGAGGTCCCCCGAGCGGGGCGCGATGCCCGCGCCGGCTCACACCTTCGCCGTGAAGGTGGAGGACGTCGACGTCGATCAGAACCCGTCGGGCATTCTGATCCCCGCCGGGAAGGCCGCCTTGTATGCGGTCCTCTACTCTGAACGCGATGCGGCAGAGGCCGCACCCGGGCCCGAAATGCTCGAAGTGCCGAAGAGCCTTGACCCGCGTCTGCGGGACCTGGCCGCTGCCATCGCGGGCGTGGGTCTTCCCGACACCGATCGAGTCGATCGCCTGGTCGGCTACTTCCAGTCGGGCTATCGCTATTCGCTCGATGTCGGGCCGTTCCGCACGAAGGATCCGCTGGCGGAATTCGTGTTCGAAAAGAAGAAGGGCTACTGCGAGTACTTCGCCACCGCCACCACCCTGCTCCTGCGGCTCTCGGGCGTGCCCGCCCGATATGTCACGGGCTACGCGGTGCGTTCGTTCCAGCGCGCCGGCGCCTACTACGTCGTGCGCGATGCCGACGCCCACGCCTGGGCCGAGGCCTATCTCCCCGGCCGGGGATGGGTGGAGGTGGACGCGACGCCCGCGGGCGACTACGAGGCCCTGCACGGGGGTGTCGACGCGGCCGGTCTGTTCGCGCGAGCGCAGGCGATCTATGACGAATTCGCGGCCCTCTTTGCCCAGGGAGGCGCTCGTCGGCTGCTGCTCGTGCTCGGTCGCGCCGCGGCCGAGCACCCTGCGGCCTCAGCGATCGCGGTCGCGGTCTTCCTGGCCGTGCGCTTCCGGAAGCGTCTGTGGCCGCGTTCGGCCCGGTCGGGGAAGGGGGCCGCGATGCCGCTCTCCGACCCGCTCCGGCCCGAGATGCGAAGTCTTCTGGCGAGCATAGATGCTCGCTGCGCGGCGAGGGGCGTGCCGCGTCCGCCCTCCCGCGGGCCGCTCGAGCACGTGAGCGACGAACGGGTTCCGTTGAACGACCGCGAGCGCTCGACATGCCTGAACGCGGTGGGCGTCCTCTACGCGGAGGCGTACGGCGGCGCTCCGCCGGCGCCGCGACGGATCGAGGAACTGGTCGCGGCCCTGGCCGCGCTCGGCGCCGCGCCCGCCGAGACCCGCGAGTCTCGCTGAGCGGGCAGGTCTCGCGCGGACGCTTCGCATAGACTCCAGTCAATGCTTGCGACGGATCGTGCCGCGCGGACCATCTCGTTCGATGCCCTGAAACAACCGCTCTCCCCGCTCTTCCGCGACTACTTCGCGTCTCGGGGCAAGGCGTCGGAGTTCTATCCCCTCGGCTTCTCCCGCGAGGACATGGCGAAGGCGGCGGCGCTGACCGCGGCTTTCCCCCACCCGCGCGCCGAGGTCGCCCTTGCCCTCGCCCGCGAACAGCCCGAGGGAAGCGAAGCCCGGAGGAACGCCGAGGCGCTCAAGGACCCGAAGACCCTCGCGGTGGTGACCGGGCAGCAGTCGGTGCTCTTCGGCGGGCCGCTCTACGTCTTGTACAAGGCGCTGGCCGCGATGGAACTCGCGCGCCACATGAGCGAGTTTCTTCAGACGAAGGTCATTCCCGTGTTCTGGGTGGCGTCCGACGACCACGACTTCGCGGAGATCCGCGCCACCACCCACATGGACGGGAACTCCGAGCTCAAGACCCTGCGCTACGAGCCCGCGGTGGAACCGAACCTCCAGCCCGCGTCCACCATCATCCTGGACCAGACCATCGACCCCCTCGCGAAGTCGGTGCGCGAGATGCTGCCGCCCTCGCCATGGCGCGGCGAAGTGTGCGACGCCATGGTCGCGGCCTATCGCCCGGGCGACTCGATCAGCGGAGCCTTTTCGAAACTCCTTCAGCACTTCCTCCCCGGCCTCGTCATCATGGATCCCGCGGTGCCTGCCCTCAAGGCTCTCATGCGACCCGTGATCGATCGCGAGATCGCGGAACTTTCTCCCACGTCGCGCCTGGCCGCGGGCATCGGGGAGAAGCTGCTGGCCGCGGGTTACCACCAGCAGGTGCCGGTGCGAGCGAGCGGTTTCCTCAACCTCTTCCTCGTGACCGACGGCAAGCGGCGGGCGCTCGGGGTGAGCGACAAGGGTATCGAAGTACGCGGCGGCAATCAGGTCATGTCCAAGGAGGAGCTGCTGGCGCGCATCGCGGCCTCGCCCGAAGACGCGAGCCCGGGGGTGATGCTGCGACCCCTGGCCCAGGACTACCTCCTGCCCACCATCGCCTATATCGGCGGCCCCGCCGAAGTCGCGTACCACGCGCAGATCGGGCCGTCGTACGCCCACTTCGGGGTGCCGCGCCCGGTGATCTTCCCGCGGCCCTCCTTCTCGCTGGTCGACGCGGCTACCGCGCGCGCCATGGAGGCGGAAGGCCTTTCGTTCGAAGAACTGCAGACCGACACCGAGACCCTGCTCGCGCGCGCCGCCCGCGAGGCGAACCCGGAAGTCGGCCGCTCCTTCGCCGAGTCGCGCGCCGCCATCGAAGCCGCCTTCGGCAGCGTCGAGACCACCCTCGCGAAACTCGATCCCACCCTCCGCGGCGCCACCCAGTCGGCCCTCGGCCGCGCCCTTCACCAGATGGAGGGCCTGCAGGAAAAGGCGCTTCGCACCATGAAGCGCCAGGATGCGACGCGCGCCGAGCGCATGCGCCGCACCCGTGATTTCATTTTCCCGGGAGGCGCCCTGCAGGAACGCGGCGTGTCCTGGATTTCGCTCCTCGCCAAGTACGGCCCCCCCATCATCGACGACATCCGGAGACACATGGACCCGTGGGCGAAGGGGCATCAGGTGCTGCCGATATGAAGATCGGAATGATCGCTCCCCCTCCGGGCACCGCCTCCATGGTGGTGGCCGCCTCGCTGTCGCGCAATCTCGCGCGCCGGGGTCACGAGGTCCACTTCATCGGGAATCGCGCGGGTGTGCCCTACCTCGCCGAGGAGGGCGTGAGCGAGCACGTGATCGATCCGGCCACGGGCGCCGTGACCGATCCCCCCATGCACGATCTGGCTCTCGCCGCGAAGATCGCCTCGGTGGCCGAAGAGGCGAAGCTCGATCTCATCCACGTCCACGCCGCCATTCCCCACGCCATCGCCGCGGCCCTGGCCTGCCGGATCGTGGCCGGGAAGGCGCCGAAGCTCGTCACCACCCTGCACGGCGTCGAGCTGACCCTCATCGAATCCGACCTCTGCCTGCTTGGCCTCGCGCGCCATGGCCTCGACAGCTCCCACGCCGTCACCTGCGTCTCCGATTCACTGAAGCGCGTGGTGACCGAGGAACTGGGTCCGAGGACGATTCACGTGATTCCGGACTTCCTGGATCCGATGCCGCGCACCTACAAGGTGGGCTCGTCCGACCGGCTCGCCATCCTGCACATCTCGAACTTCCGTCCCGGCAAACGCATCGACCTGGTGATGGAGACGTATCGCCGCGTGTTCCGCGAAGTCCCTTGCGACCTGCTGCTCGTGGGCGATGGTCCCGAGCGGGCCATGGCCCGCGAACTCGCGCGCACCGCGGGCCTGTCGTCCTCGGTGAAGTTCCTCTCCGGGGTCGAAAGCTACGAGGCGCTGCCCGAGGCCGCGGTGTTCCTGCTGCCCTCGGACAACGAGACCTTCGGTTTCGCGGCGCTTGCCGCCATGGCCGCGGGGATTCCGGTGGTGGGTTCGGATGCCGGCGGCCTGCCCGAAGTGGTTCGCCACGCGGAGTGCGGCTATCTGCTCCCCGTGGGCGATGTCGAAGGCCTGGCGGAGCGCTGTTGCGAGATTCTCCGCGACGAGGAGCGCTGCCGCGAGATGGGCGAGGCGGGCCGCCACCGCGCCCAGTCGCTGTTCGGCGCCGAGCGCGTGGTGGGGGAGTTCGAGGAGCTGTACGCGAGTCTGCTCTAGCCCCCGCCCTTGAGCCAGCCGAGCAGCGAGAACGACGCCTTGCTCGGATCCACGGGCGCGACCGGCGGCGTGGGCTTTGGCGCCGAGGACCTGGCCGTCACTACCGGCTCCATCGGACGCTCGTCCGGGCTCACGTCAGCCGCGCGAACGGAGGCGGACGGAGCGGGCTCGAGTGCAGCGACCGGCTCGTGACGATGCGCGGGCGCGGGGAGCGCGATCACGGGGAGGTCCGCCGCGGCCGGCGTCTTGAGCGCGGGAGAGGTGAGGCTCGGCACTTCCCAGAACACGGGTGCGTCGGTCTTCATCATCCGCTCCACGACTTCGGCATACGCGGCCGCGGCCTGAGGGGGGGTGGGAATGGATGGGTTCGAGTCCTCGTCCTGGGGCAGAGATTCCTCGCCGCGAGCTTCGAGGTCGGGACGGGCTTCTCTCTCGGCGCCTTCGCGTCCGCGTCCGCGGCCACGGCCGCCGCGTCGCCGTCTGGGACGGGTCGGCGCTTCGCCGTCGGGGGTCTCGACCTCGGAGCCGAGTGCGATGTCGTCGCCGGCGGTCGTCGGGCTCACGGTGGAGGCCGCCACCACCGGGGGCACCGCGGCGGGCGCCGAGGGCCGGCGCTCGCGCGGCTCGCGCTCGCCGCGGGATTCGCCGCGACCGCTGCTGCCGTATCCGTTGGTGGGCGCGCTGCTCGAAGGTCCGGCCGGGCCCTGGTCGCCCGATGACGGAGCGGCCGGGGTCAGGGGAACGCCGGCCATCACCGCGTCGACTTCAGAGGCGCGAGGCGGAACGATCGAACCATCGCCACGGGCCGCGGCGCCGAGGTCCTCGACGATGTAGCTGCCGGACTTCTGATCGCGCCGCAAGGTCACGACGCCGCGCCGCTGCGCGTCTTCGAGCAGGCTCGAGAACGAACGGAAGCCGTAGTAGGTCTCGTTGAACGAGGGCTTCTTGCGCTTCATGGTCTCCTTGACCATGGAGCCCCACAGAGCACCCTTGTTCTCGAGCTGCAGCGCCACCACCGAGTCGACCAGGATGGAGAACGCCTCCTGGAGCTTCTCGGGGATGTTCGGGATGACCACGGCCGGCTTTTCCTGACGGCGGACGAGATCCTCGTAGAAGATGAACTCGTCGCAGTTCTCCATCAGGAGGTCGGAGGTGGAGTTCTTCACGCCGAGGCCGATGACGTACTTGTCGTTCTCCTTGAGCTTGCTCACGAGGGGCGAGAAGTCGGAGTCGCCGGAGGCGATGCAGAAGCAGTCGATGTGCTCCTTCTGGAACGACATGTCCATGGCGTCGACCACCAGACGGATGTCGGCGGAGTTCTTCCCGCCCACGGACTTCTGGGGAACCTCGATCAGTTCGACCGCGGCTTCGTGGAAGCTGCGGCGGTACTCCCCGTAGCGGCCCCAGTCGGCGTAGGCGCGCTTAGCGAGGATCTTGCCCTTTTCGACCAGTCGCTCGATGACGAGGTTGATGTCGAACCGGCGGTAGTGGGCGTCGCGGACGCCGATGGCGATGTTTTCAAAGTCGATGAAGAGCGCGATGCGCTGTTCTTCGGGTGTGCTTGCGGTCAATTGTTTCCTGCGGTTTTCTGGCCTCGCGAACGCGCAGAGTGTGTGGCAGCGGCTTCGTGGTTCTTGTTAGCGCCCGCGACCCGTTCGAAGAGGGTAAGAGCGCGAACCACCTGAGCTCCGAGAGAGGAGCCACGAGGAGTTCGTGTTTGAAGCTGCCGTCGCACGTGGAGTGCGCTGTCGCGGTGCCTATGCGGTCTGGCTCGCCGACGTCAGAATGAAAGACCCGTGCGGCTACCAGAACCAGTCTATTGAGTCGGTTTCTGATACGGTCGAGCCCAACAGTAGCACGGAAACCCGAATAACCCCCTTTCGTCCACCAGTTAAGGAGATCCTGATGAAGTCCGCCCGTACCATCCTTCTCGTCGTCCTGACCTTCGGACTCGGCTACTCAGCCGCCGCCCAGAAGGACTTCGTCCGCGTGAATTCAAAGGAAGCGCCGCCCCGCCCGGGCGCCCCCTACAACCAGGGGGTGATGGTGGGGAATCTGATCTGGGTTTCGGGGAACGTGGGTCAAGACCCTGCGACTCAGAAGGTCAGCCCGGACTTCGCGACCGAGGCGCGCCAGTCCATCAAGAACCTCGAAGCGATCCTGAAGGCCGCCGACCTTTCCCTCGCCGACGTGGTGAAGACGAACGTCTACGTCACCGACGTCGCGAAGTACGACGCCTTCAACGCGATCTACGTCGAGATGATGCCCAAGCCGCTACCCGCGCGGACCTTCGTGGGCGTCGCGGCCCTGCTGAACGCCGCCCAGATCGAGATCGAGTTCGTCGCCGCGAGGAAGTAGCGGCGGGACGATCCTGAAACGTCTGTCGCGTCAGGACCGGGACAGGATCTTTCCCAGGGCGGCCACGACCTGGGCCTGCTGGTCCGGCGACAAGCCGATCCAGAGGGGGAGTCGAATCATCCGCTCGGCCCGTTCGATGGTGACCGTGAGTTCGCCGCTGGCGCGGGTGAAGCGTCTTCCCGCCGGCGAAAGATGCAGGGGCACGTAGTGGAATACGCAGTGGATCCCCTCCTCCTTCAGCTCGGCCAGAAGCGCATCCCGATCCACGCCGGCGGGCAGGAGTACGTAGTACGTATGAGCGTTGTGCTGACACCCTTCCGGGACAATCGGACGCCGCAGGAGCCCCTTCGACTCGAGGGGCCGAAGCAGCTCGTGATAGCGGTCCCAGGAGGCCAGGCGTTCCCGAGTGATGCGGTCGGCCTCTTGAAGCTGTGCCCAAAGGAAGGCCGCGACCAGTTCCCCGGGCAGAAACGACGACCCAACGTCCTGCCAGGTGTACTTGTCCACCTCGCCCCGGAAAAAGCGCCCCCGGTCGGTTCCCTTCTCCCAGACCACCTCGGCTCTCGCCGCCAGGCTTCGGTCATTCACCAGCAGCGCCCCGCCTTCGCCGCAGATGACGTTCTTCGTTTCGTGAAAGCTGTAGGCGCCAAGGTCCCCGATCGACCCCAGTTCCCGGCCCTTGTACGTCGCGGTGATGCCCTGCGCCGCATCCTCCACCACCCTCAGCCCATGTTGCCGGGCCATCGACATGATGGCATCCATTTCACAGGCCACGCCCGCGTAGTGCACGGGGACGATGGCCCGGGTGCGAGGCGTGATCGCGGCTTCGATCAGGCGCTCATCGATGTTCAACGTGTCCTCGCGGATATCGACGAAGACCGGGGTTCCCCCACGGAGTACGAAGGCGTTGGCCGTGGACACGAAGGTGTAGGCCGGCATGATGATCTCGTCGCCCGGCTGAATGTCGAGCAGGATGGCGGCCATCTCCAGCGCGGCGGTGCACGAATGAGTGAGCAGTACCCGCCCGCTGCCGGTCCTCCTCTCCAGCCAGTTCTGACACAGGTCGGTGAAGGGGCCGTCTCCGGCCAGCACATGGTTCGCGTGGGCGGCCACGATATTGGTGAGCTCGTGGCCGGTCATGTACGGCTTGTTGAATGGGATGATTGGAGTAGATCCTCGACGAAGGCTCATGGCGGCGGGGGCGGAATCGCCATCCAGCTTATGTGATGGATTGTATTCACAGAACGCCCCCGGGGACCCCACTGCCCGCACAGAACCGCGTGGGGAGGTAGCGCGGGGCGACTTCAAGACTCGAGTCCTGGCACCGCTCCCGCCGTCCTTGGCCGGCTACGCCAGCGAATAGAAGAGGTCCACGTACGACTTGACCGCGCCGTCCATCCCCGCGACCTTCGGATTCGCGGACTCGATGAGCCAGAACTCGTCGGGAGCGTGCGCGCCCGCGCCCATGCCGAGGCCGAATTGACCCGCGGCCATCTTGAGAGGCGCGCCGGTGAAGGTGACGCCGGGCCACGAACCGGCGAGGCGCGGCCAGAGCAGGGGATCGAGACCGGACTGACGGTAGGTTGCGACCATGGCCTTGATGAGCTTCGAGTCCGCCGGCGTCTCCGTCGGGTCGTAGCCTCCCGTCATGTTGACCTCGATGTCGCCGAAGCCGTGCTTCGCGAGGTGCGCCTTCACGAGTTCCAGGGCTCCCTTCGCGGTCATGTCGGGCACGAGGCGCATGTCGATCTTCGCCACCGCACGGTTCGGGAGGATGGTCTTGCCGCCAGGGCCGGTGTAGCCGCCCACCAGGCCCTCGATATTGATCGTGGGCTGCGACACCAGGCGCTCCAGGGAGACCGCCCACGCCTCGTCGCCGATCCAGTGTGAGGTGCTGAGGGCCTTCTTGGCATTCGCTTCGCTCCGTTTCGGGATCGCGTCGGCGAGGATCTTCTTCAGCTCGGGACTGAGGGGCTTCACCTTATCGAAGAAGCCTTCGACCGCCGGGGTGTGGCCGTCCGCCTTCACCAGGGTGTTGAGAGCCTGAACCAGGTGCCAGGCCGGGCTGTCGATCTGCGCCGCGTAGCTCGAGTGAACGTCCTTCGACGGGCCCCGGCCCCACTTGGCGCCGGTCGAGACGATCTCCATCTCGCAGATGCCCTTGGCGCCGAGGTTGACCTGGACGCCGCCCTCTGGATCCTGGCTGCCGAGGGGGATGATGATGCCCACGCACTTGCGTAAGCCTGCTTCCACCGCGGGATTGAACACGATCTCCGGGAAGTTGGGCGAGCCGATCTCCTCTTCGCCCTCGGCCACCATCACGAGGTTGATGGGCAGCTTCTTGCCTGCCGCCTTGAACGCCTTCATCGCCGCCAAGCACGCGGTCTGCGGTCCCTTGGTGTTGGTGGCGCCGCGCCCGATCATGACCTTGCCCACGCCCGGCCGGTCGACGATCCGGCCCTCGAGGGGTGGCGAGGTCCATTCCGAAGGATCGAACTGCTTCACGTCGTACATGAAGTAGAGGCCAAGGGTCGTGGCCGCACCGTTGTCGAGGGTCGCCAGCACGCCGGGTTTGCCCTTGGTGGGAATGAGATCGACCTTGGTGAACCCCGCCTCGCGTGCGAGCTTCGCCATGTATTCGGCACCCTGCGGGTAACCGCGGTTCTCGGCGGCGATGGAAGGCAGCGCGATCCACTCGCGCAAGGCCTGGATCGTGGCCTCGTGCTGCTTCGCGATCTCGGCGATGACACCCGCCTTGTCGTCCTGGGCAAACGCGACACCCGCGCCCGCGATTCCGATGGCCACGGTTCCCGCCGCTCCGGCGATGGTGGTGTTGATGAAGTCCCGGCGTGTCACGTCCAGGGTGTTATCGGTAGGCATCGAGCGCTCCTTGTCGAGATGCAAGGGGTCATCCCCCTTTGATGAGGGCGACTATAGCCACGCCGCTCCGGTGCCAGGCGCAATTTGGATATCGAGTTGGGACCCCTCGCCCGCGGATCCGGGTGGCTCGAAGCGGGGAGAAAGCCCTCCTGGTCAGGCGGGCTTATAGTCCGCGCGCGTGCCGCCCGAACCCGTATCGAAAATGGCTGAGACGGCCCCGCCGGGGCCGCTTCTCTCGCCGCTCGCGACCGCGGCCTCGGCCGGGGTCTCCGCGTGCCTGGTGGTCATGTATGGGCCCGATCTGGGGCGGCGCGTAGCCCTCGAGCGCGCGACCTTCACCATCGGACGCTCGTCCCAGAGCGACCTGTGCATCGACCAGGAGAGTGTCAGCCGGACCCACGCGCGCATCGTGTGCCTGGACGGCGTCCACCGCGTCGAGGATCTCGGATCGACCAACGGAACCCACGTCAACGACGTTGCGGTGACCACCCCCGTCATCCTGACCCATGGGATGCAGATCAAGGTCGGCCGCTCGATCCTCAAATTCATCTCGGGAGACCATCTGGAGACGAGCTACCACGAGGAAATCTATCGTCTCATGACCACGGACGCGCTCACCCAGACCTGGAATCGCCGCTATCTCACCGAGGCCCTCGAACGCGAGATCAACCGCTCCGCGCGCTACGACCGCCCCCTGTCCCTGATCACCTTCGACATCGACCATTTCAAGAAGGTCAATGACGCCTGGGGCCACGTCGCCGGGGATGCCGTCCTGCGGCAGCTGGCCGGCGCGATCAAGGCCAAGCTGCGCCAGCAGGACGTCTTCGCCCGCACCGGAGGAGAGGAGTTCTGCATCCTCCTCCCCGAGGTGCCCATCGAATCGGCGCGGGTGATCGCGGAGAAGATCCGGGGCATCGCCGAACGGACGGTGACCCGTCACGACGGCCAGGAGATCCGCTGCACCATCAGCGTGGGGATTTCCGCGTTCGACCCCGAGACCGCCACCGTCGATCTTCTCTACAAGACCGCCGACGCGCGCCTGTACGAAGCGAAGAACAGCGGTCGAAACCGCTGCGTCGGATAACCGCCCCATAGTCCGGCTCACGTCAAGAAGGAACTCAACCGCCATGCGCCTCTCGATCTTCCTCGCGTCCGCCCTCGTCCTCGCCGCCTTGCCCCCGTCCATCCGCGCCCAGGAGACACCCACGGAGCGCGAAGCCGCCCGGGACGTGGTGAAGAAGCTGAGCGATCTCCAGATCGCACTCGACGTGCCCGGCCTGGTGGCGAAGCTCACCGGCCCGAATCCCGCGCGAGACGCGGTGGTAGCCCGGGCCCGGGAGTTGATGGACAAGGAACTCCTCGCCCTGAGCGACGACATCACGCGGAACCCCGAGATCGGGTTCGCGGAGAGAAGGTCAGTCGCGAAACTCACCGACTACCTCAAGACCCACGGATTCGAGATCACCATGGGGACACCCGGACTCGAGACCGCGTTCGTCGGCCGTTATCGGGGCAACAACGGGGCCCCCGCTCTCGGCGTGATCCTGGAGTACGACGCGCTCCGCGGGACCGAGCGGAACTTCCACGGGGACCAGCATTCGGCGCAGGGGCCCATCGGCATCGCGGCCGCGGTGGCCATGGCGGAGTACCTGGCGAAGACGCGCTCACCCGGCAGCGTCGTCGTCTTCGGGACGCCGGGCGAGGAGATGATGCCGCCCTCCGCCAAGGCCGAGATGTTCAAGGCGGGCGTCTTCGACGGCGTGGACATTCTCGTGCGCTCTCATTCCTCGCCCGCCACCACGCGGCCCGCTCCCGGCTTTGGCACCTGCTGTCTCAACATCGACGGGGTGAAGTACACCTTCAGCGGCGCCCCCGCTCACCAGATGATGGCCTGGAACGGCCGGAACGCTCTGACCGCGGCGATCCACCTGTTCAACAACATCGACGCGCTCCGCAGCAGCATCCGGCCCGAGGCCCGGATCCAGGGCATCATCAGCGAGGGAGGCGCGGCCCCCAACGTCGTCCCCGATCGCGCGGTGGCGGACTTCTACATCCGTTACCCCGACGAGGTGTATCTGCGCCAGGTCCGCGAACTCGTGGACAATGCGGCCCGGGCCGCGGCCCTGGCCACCGGAACCAAGGTGAAGATCGACAACTACGGCTCGATGCGAGACGGCATTTCCGTGGCCACCCTCGACGAGGTGGGTTTCGCCTACCTGAAGAAGTTCGGCGCCACCAAAGTGGAGGCGGAGCCCATCAAGCCGCAAGGTTATGAAGAGACGGGCAGCGTTTCACGCCACATCCCGGGCGCGGGCTTCTCGGCTCGAACCTCGGATGCGCCGTATCACACGTACGAGATGGAGGCGGACACCCTCACCGAAGTGGGGCACCAGGGATTCGTCATGGACGCGCTGGGCATGACCGCCCTGCTCTTCGACTTCGCGACGAGGCCCGACTACCGTGCGCTGGTCAAGCGGGAGTTCGAGGAAACCAGGGCGTTGCAGGCCGAGTACCTTAAGGCCCTCGAGAAGCCGTACCAGGTCCCGAAGGTGCCGGACCCAAGGTAGGCGATCATCGGCCGAGGGCCTGCGAGATGTCGGCGTGAAGGTCGGCGACGTCCTCGATACCCACGGAGATGCGCACCAGGCCCTCGGTGATCCCGAGCCGTGCGCGGGTTTCGGGCGCCACCTCCCGGTGCGAGGAACTGGCGGAATGGGAGACGCCCGTCGCGACATCGCCAAGGCTGGTCAGGCGGACGCATAGTTTCAACGCGTTCATGAAGCGAAACGCGGCTTCCCGGGTGTTGTCCTTCAGTTCGATGGAGACGAGCGCCCCTGCGTGGGGCGGCCGCAGGACCCGGTTGAGAAGCCCCGAGGCCGCGGCTTCGGACCGGCTGGGATAGTGGACGTGCGCTAGGCGAGGGTTCGACGCCAGGAGGTCGGCGAGCTGACGCGCGTTGTCGCACTGCCTTTCGAGTCGCAGGCCGAGGGTCTTGATCCCGCGCAGGAGATGGTGCGCCTCCCACACGCTCAGGACCCCACCCACGAGCCTCATGACCTTCACGAGCGCTTTGTGGTCCTGCGCGCGCCGCGCCACCACCACCCCGCCCATCGAATCGCCGTGGCCGCTCAGATACTTCGTGGCGCTGTGGACGACGAAGTCCGCGCCCTTGGTCAGGGGCTGGCACAGGAAGGGCGACGCGAAAGTGTTGTCCACCACGAGCCGCGCCCCTGCTTCCTTCGCGATGACCGCGCATCCGTGGAGGTCGCACACCTTGAGCAGCGGATTCGAGATCGTCTCGGCGACCAGGGCCTTCGGCTTCACCGCGATGGTCTTCTCGCGGACCTCGTCGAGATCGTTGAAGTCCGCGGTGACGGTCCTCACCCCGGCCGGCGCGAAGATGTGATTCAACAGCCCCAGGGTCGCGCCGTACAGGTCCTGCGAGGCCAGGACGGTGGAGCCCGGGGTCAGATCGCAGGCAAACAGCGCGGCGTGGAGCGCGGCCATGCCCGAGGCGAAGGCAGACGCTCCTTCGCCGGCTTCGAGGATCGACATCGCTTCCTCGAAGGCCGAGACCGTGGGGTTGCCGTGCCGGGTATAGACATAGTCGCCGCCCTCGCCGGTGAAGACCTTGTCGACGTCCTCCATGGTGTCGTACGTGAATGCCGCCGTCGCATAGATCGGGGTCGCCACCGGCCGCCCGAGCGGCGCCTCCCGTCCTTCGCCCGCGTGCACCATCTGCGTCCACAGTCCGGTCTTGGTCATGCGTCCTCCGAGCGCCTGGTCGCGCGGGGTCAGGCTATCGACGCGCCGGAACGGGTGTCAAGGCGCGAGAACTCCTGGAACGATCCGACCCATCGTCCCTAAGGACGATTCGTCCGTTAATCTAGAGTGTCGGCATGCCTCACGGGCTCGACGCCGTCCGTCCCTCCCGAAGGCGGCTGAGGCTGGTCTCCGCCTGGTTCACCGGCGTCATCACCATCGCGATCATCGGCTGGGTCGATTTTTCGAGCGGCACCGAACTGCGGGTCTTTCCCCTCTACTATCTGCCCATCAGTCTGCTGGCCTGGCAAGCCGGTCGAGCCGGGGCCGTGATCGGCGCTGCCTTGTCCGCGCTGGTCTGGGCGGAGTCCAATCTCCTGGCCGGTCTGCACTTCTCGTACGAGGGAGTGTGGGTCGCCAACACCGTGTTTCAGGGTGTTTCCTTCGCGACCGTGGGATACCTCATCGCCAGTCTCCGGGCGGGCATGATTCGGGAACGCGCCCTGAGCCGCATCGACCCGCTCACCGGCCTGCTCAACCGCCGGGCTTTCCAGGAAGAAGCCGCGTCGATACTGGCCCTGTGTCGCCGAAAGGGGCGTCCGGCCACCCTGGCCTATGTCGATCTTGACGATTTCAAGATCGTCAACGACACCCGTGGTCATCGGGCGGGCGACGATCTCTTGCGGAAGGTGGCCGGGCTGATGCGAGCGTCCATCCGCCCGAGCGATCTGTGCTCTCGACTCGGAGGAGACGAGTTCGCGATTCTCCTGTCCGATGCGGATTCCCGGGAGGCGCAAGTGGCGTTGGAGCGGGTCCGCTTCCTGCTCTCGGAGGACACCGCGACCAACCGGCCGCCGGTCACGGCCACCATTGGGGCGGTCACGTTCGTCACCGTACCCGAGAACCTGGAGACCATGCTCTCCAGAGCCGATGCAACCATGTACGCCGCCAAGGCGGAAGGAAAGAACCGTCTTCGCCTCGGAGTCCAGAGCGAAACCGAGGGATGATGCTCATCGCGATCTTCACCCTGAGCGGTCGCGCCTCTCCGTGGCTGGTCTGAAGCCCTACCTGCGCGGCGTTGTGGATGACGTCGAGGTGATGAGCAAGTAGGCCGCCGCCACGAGCTGGCCCAGGGCGATGCCTCCGTCGTTCGGCGGCACGCGCTGGTGCCAATAGGGAGTGAGGCCGTTCTCTCGCAATCGCTCGATGGTCTCTTCCGCGAGCACGAGGTTTTGAAAGCAACCGCCCGTGAGACACACGCGGGGGACTCCCTCGCGTTTCGCCACGGCCACGATCATCTCCGCGAGGGTGTCGTGAAAACGCCTCGCGAGGCGAGCCGCGCCGTTGCCCGAACGCCCTTCCTGTTCGATCGCGTCGACCATGGGGGCCCAGTCAACCGTCTCGCCGTCGAGGACGAAGGGGTACGCTCCTTCCTCGGAAGGGCCCATAGCGGCGAACTCCAGTTCCATGGCCGCCTGTCCCTCGAACGCGGCGCGCCGGCGAAGACCGGCGAGCGCGGCGACGCCGTCGAAGAGTCGACCCGCGCTCGAAGTGCGCGTCACCCCCGTTCCGGTGGCGAACATGGTCCGCAGCCCTTTCAGTTCCGCGGCGTCGAAACCGAGGCGCGCGCCGAGATCGGCGCGCGCGAACACCGCGTCTCCCTCGATTTCGCGCAGAAGCCCGAGCGCGCTGCGTCGCGGCTCGCGCGCCGCCGAGTCACCGCCGGCGAGAGGGAACGTCCGCAGGTGGGCGACCCGGCGGAACGCTCCTTCGCGGACGCGCAGGAATTCGCCGCCCCAGATGGTTCCGTCTTCGCCCAGGCCGGTTCCATCCCAGCTCACGCCGAGGACCTCGCCGGTCAGTTCGTTATCCGCCATGCAGGCGAAGACATGGGCCGCGTGATGCTGGACGCCCAGGTGGCGGCCGGGCAGGGATTCCGCGAACTGGGTGGACGCGTAGTCCGGATGGAGGTCCGAAGCGATGGTCGTGGGCGTGAAACCGTAGAGCCCCGGAAGCCGCGCCGCGACTTCGTGAAACCCCGCGAGGGCCTGTGGGGTCTCCAGGTCGCCGATGTGGTGGGACAGCAGGAGCTGCCCGTCCACGGTGAAGCCGATGGTGCTCTTCAGATGTGCGCCCACGGCCAGGATGGATTCGCGCGACCCGGTGGTGGCGAGAGGAAGGGGGGCGTAACCGCGGGCGCGACGCAACAGCATGGGCCGGCCGGCCACGATGCGGACGATCGAGTCGTCGGCGTAGCGCGCGATGGGCCGGTCGTGGACGAGGAACGCGTCGGCGATGCCCGAGAGGCGGTCGAGGGCGTCGTGCTCGTCGGTCACGATGGGCTCGTCGCTCAGGTTGCCGCTCGTCGCCACCACGGGAAAGCCGAGGTCGCGCATCAGCAGATGGTGCAGCGGCGCATAGGGGAGGAGCACGCCGAGATAAGGATTCCCCGGAGCGAGCCTCGGAGAGAGGGCGCCGCCGCATCGGCGCAGGAGCACGATCGGCGCCTCGGGAGAGGCGAGGAGTTGTTGCTCGAGGCCGCTGACCTCGCAAGCCGCGCGCACCGCGGCGAGGCCGGGAAACATCAACGCGAACGGCTTCTCTTCGCGGCGCTTTCGCCGCCGCAGCTCCCCGACCGCGGTGTCGTTTCGCGCATCGCACATCAGGTGAAAGCCGCCGATGCCTTTCACCGCCACGATCCGCCCGGCCCGAATCGCCCCGGCCGCCGCGGCCAGCGCGCCGGCGCGCGTCGCCAGAACCGCGCCCGTGGAGTCCCATAGCGCCAGCTGCGGCCCGCACTCCGGGCACGCGTTCGGCTGAGCGTGAAACCGCCGATCTCGCGGGTCCTCGTACTCGGCTCGACACGCGGGGCACATGACGAACCGCGCCATGGTCGTGCGCGCGCGGTCGTAGGGGATCGACTCGATGATGGTGAAGCGCGGGCCGCAGTTCGTGCAGTTGATGAACGGATAACCGAAGCGCCGGTCGCCCGGATCGAACAACTCGCGCAGGCAGTCGTCGCAGACCGCGATATCGGGCAGGACCAGCGTCGTCGCCGCGCCCTGTTCCCGTGTCTCCCTCACTTCGAAACCGTGGTGACCCACGGGATCCAGGTGCTTGGTCTCCAGCCCCTGAACGATGGCGCGCGGCGGTTTCTGCCGGAGCAGGGTCGGGACGAACCGGACGACCGCGTCCTCCGGGCCTTCGACGTCGATTTCCACCCCGGCGGGCGAGTTGATGACCCAGCCGGAGAGCCCCAGGTCCGTGGCGATGCGATACACCGCGGGCCGGAAGCCGACCCCCTGCACGGCGCCGCGAACGTAGACCCGTTGTCTCGTCGTGTTCATGGCCGCGGTCAGCGTACAACAGCGGCGGCGACCGCACGCGTCCGCGCATGCCTCATCGATAGTGCAAACGCACCGCCTGATAGTGCAAATGTTTTCTGGACTGACGCAGATCCTGTGCCTACTCTGCGAACCAGCCCGTTGTTTCGCGCAGGCAGAGAGGTTGCACAGTGGCGGCGTGCGGCCTCACCTTGAGGGAGGTTACGCAATGCCTAATCAACCACGCACGGTCTGGCAGGACATGCAGATTCGCGGCTACAGCCGCCGCGATTTCAACAAGCTCTGCGCCCTGATGGCGGCGGCCGCGGGACTCGAGTCCACCGTCCTTCCGCAGCTCGCCTGGGCCCTCGAGCACAAGCCGCGGCCCCCGGTGCTGTGGTTCCACTTCCAGGAATGCACGTGCTGCTCGGAGTCGTTCATCCGGGCGAGCCACCCCCTGGTCGCGGACATCCTGCTCGACAACATCTCCCTCGACTACACCGAGACCCTGCAGGCGGCGGCGGGCGAACAGGCCGAGGCGGCCATGCGGATGACCATGGAGAAGTACCCGGGTCAGTACCTGATGCTGGTCGAAGGCTCCGTTCCGACCGGCGCCGATGGCGTCTACTGCTGCATCGCCGGCCGCAGCGCGCTCGATATCGTCAAGGAGGCGGCGGCGGGCGCCAAGGCCCTCGTGGCCTGGGGAAGCTGCGCCAGCAACGGCTGCATCCAGGCCGCGAATCCGAATCCGACCGGCGCGACACCGCTCCACAACGTCGTTTCCGGAAAGCCGATCATCAATGTCCCGGGATGCCCGCCCATCGGTGATGTCATGGCCGCGGTGGTGGTCCACCTCCTGGCCTTCGACCGGATTCCGCAGTTGGATGCCCTTGGCCGTCCCAAGGCTTTCTACTCGAAGCGGGTTCACGACACGTGCATCCGGCGCGCCAGTTACGACGCGGGCCTGTTCGTCGAGAGCTGGGACGACGAAGGCGCCCGCCGCGGTTACTGCCTCTACAAGATGGGCTGCCGCGGACCGATGACCTACAACGCGTGCAGCGTCACCCGCTGGAACGGCGGCACCTCTTACCCGATCCAGTCCGGTCACGGCTGCATCGGCTGCAGCGAAGAGAAGTTCTGGGACAACGGACCCTTCTACCAGCACCTTCCGTCCTTCCCGGGGTTCGGGATCGAATCCACCGCCGACCGGATCGGCATGGTGGCGACCGGGGTGACCGCGGTCGGGGTGGCCGCCCACGCCGTGGCCACCAACTTCCGCAGACGCAAGGAAATCAAGCAGGGAATCGCGGAAGGGACCGAAGGGTCCGGAAAGGCGGGTGCCTGAAATGTCGAACCGGATCGTCGTCGACCCCATTACACGTATCGAAGGGCATCTGAGGATCGAGGCGGAGATCAAGGACGGGAAGATCGTCGATGCCTTCTCCTCCGGCACCATGGTCCGCGGCTTCGAGCTGATCCTCAAGGGCCGCGACCCGCGCGACGCCTGGGCCTTCACCGAACGCGCCTGCGGCGTGTGCACCACCGTGCACGCGCTCGCCTCCGTGCGCTCGGTCGAGGACGCCCTCGGCATCAAGGTGCCGCCCACCGCGGAACTGGTGCGGAACCTCATGTTCTGCGCGCAGTACATGCAGGACCACGTGGTTCACTTCTACCACCTGCACGCCCTCGACTGGGTCGATATCGTGAGCGCGCTCAAGGCCGATCCCAAGGCGACCTCCGACCTCGCCCAGAAGATCTCGCGCTGGCCGAAGAGTTCGGCCGGATATTTCTCCGACCTGAAGACCCGGCTCACCGGCTTCGTGGAATCCGGCCAGCTTGGCATCTTCGCCAACGCCTACTGGGGTCATCCCGCCTACAAGCTGCCGCCCGAGGTCAACCTCATCGGGGTCGCCCACTATCTCGAAGCCCTCGAATGGCAGAAGGAGCTGGTCAAGGTTCACGCCATCTTCGGCGGCAAGAACCCGCACCCGAACTACCTCGTGGGCGGCGCGCCCTGCTCGTTCAACGTCGACGACGTCAACGGCATCAACGCCGAGCGCCTGGCCTATGTCGGGAAGCTCCTCAACGACGCCGCGGATTTCGTCGAGCAGGTCTACCTCCCCGATCTCATGGCCATCGCGCCCTTCTACACGGACTGGGCGGGCATCGGCGGTGGTCTCAAGAACTACATGGCGTACGGCGACCTGCCCACCAATGGCTACGCCGACGTCAAGAGCTTCAAGTTCCCGCGCGGCGTCATCCTCGATCGCGATCTGTCCAAGGTTCACGAGATCGACGGAAAGGACCCGAGTCAGGTGCAGGAATACATCCCACATTCCTGGTACGAGTACACCGACGGCGACGCGGCCGGCAAGCATCCGTGGGTTGGCGAGACGAAGTTCAACTACACGGGTCCGAAGCCGCCGTATCAGCAGCTCAACGTCGAGGGCAAGTACTCATGGCTCAAGACGCCGCGCTGGAAGAACCACGCCATGGAAGTGGGGCCCCTGTCCCGGCTGCTCGTGGGCTACGCGAGCGGCAGCAAGGAAATCCAGGAAGTCGTGAACGAGGCGCTCAAGGCCTTGAACGTCCCGGTGGGAGCGCTCTTCTCGACCCTCGGCCGCACCGCGGCCCGAGGTCTCGAGACCCGTCTCATCGCGCGCTGGGCCAAGGGCTTCTACGGCCAGCTCCTCACCAACATCAAGAACGGCGAAACCCGAACCCACGACGGATCGAAGTGGGATCCGTCCACCTGGCCCGCCGAGGCGAAGGGCGTCGGGCTCACCGAGGCGCCGCGGGGGGCGCTCGCGCACTGGATCGTCATCAAGGACGAGAAGATCGACAACTACCAGCTGGTGGTGCCGAGCACCTGGAACGCTTCGCCCCGTGACGCCCAGAGCCAGCGTTCCGCCTACGAGGAGTCCCTCATCGGCACGCCGGTGCACGACCCGAAGCAGCCGCTCGAGATCCTGCGCACCATCCATTCCTTCGACCCCTGCATCGCCTGCGCCGTGCATGTGTACGACGAGCATGGGAAGACGGTGAGCCGGGTGACCGTCCAATAGGGAGGTTCATATGCGCGGCAAACTGATGGAGCGTGTGTACGTCTGGCAGTTGCCGGTCCGGTTCTTTCACTGGATCAACGCGGCCTGCATCGTGGCCCTGGGGATCACCGGGTACCTGATCGGCCGGCCCCTGGCCTTCGCGAGCTCGGCCGAGCCCTACCAGGGCTACTGGTTCGGGACGGTGCGGTTCGTCCACTTCTCGGTGGCCTATCTCCTGACCTTCAACTTCCTCTTCCGGATCTACTGGGGGTTCGTGGGGAACAAGTACGCGACCTGGCGCAACTTCATTCCCCTCCGCGCCTCGCAGTGGAAGGAGATCTTCCGGGTGCTGCGGGTCGACATCATGCTGGGCAAGGTGGAGGAGCCCCTGGAGTCGAGCGGGCACAACGCGCTCGCCGGCCTCGTCTACTTCCTGTCCTTCCTCGTGTTCCTCGCCCAGGTGGCCACGGGCCTCGCCCTGTACTCGGCGATGAGCGAGTTCGGGATGGGCCGGCTCTTCGCCTGGGTGATTCCGCTCTTCGGCAGCGATCTCTTGGTCCGGCAGTGGCATCACGCCTTGATGTGGTTCTTCCCCGCCTTCATCATCACCCACGTCTACCTCGTCTTCTACCACGACTACGTGGAGGGCCGCGGCGGGACTTCGTCCATGGTGGGGGGCTGGAAGTTCATCGAACGCCCGACCGGGCCGGCCGCGGCGGGCGCGGCCGGGAAGGAGTAACACGATGCTGATCCTCGGGATCGGAAACCTCCTCATGGGCGACGAGGGGGTGGGCGTCCACGCGATTCGGGCCCTCGAGGGCCTGGTCGCGCCTCCCGGGGTCACCGTGCTCGACGGGGGGACCGGCGGCTTCCACCTTCTGGAACTCTTCGAGAAGCACCGGCACATGATCCTCATCGACGCGACCCTCGACGACGGAAAGCCGGGGACGGTGAAGGTGCTGTGCCCGAAGTTCGCCTCCGACTTCCCGCGGTCCCTGAGCGCGCATGACATCGGCCTGCGGGACCTGGTGGAGTCCGCGGCGCTTCTCGGCCCACTGCCCACCATCGACCTGATCACCGTCTCGATCGCGAAGATCCAGCCCATGAGCATCGAGATGAGTCCCGAGGTGACGGACGCGGTGCCCCTGGTGATTCAGACGGTCCGGGCGCTCACCCGTGACCGTCTGCTGGCCGACGCGCTCGCCGGCCTGCCCGCGGCGTAAGATCCGGCTCATAGGAGCCCATTGAGATGATGAGAAACAGGATGTACCTTCCCTTCGCGCTCGCAGCCGTTCTGGCCTTGCCGGCGACCCCGGCCGGAGCGCAGAGCGGACCGGAGCAGACGGAGAAATTCCTGAAGACGGTCGAGAGCACGGTCAAGGCCATCGGCGAGTCCCGCCTGCAACTCCAGAAGGCGGTCACGACCTACAACTCGATCATCGAGATGACCGCGCCGGACCTGAAGGCCGCCTACCGGGACCTGGGTCGGGATATCGCGGACAGCGAGAAGAAAGTGGGGGCCGGCCGGCCGAAGGTCGAAGAGATGAACAACGCGGCGAACGCCTACTTCGCCGCCCGGAACGCCGCCCTGCAGGCGATTTCCGACGCCGACCTCCGCAAGCGCAGCGAGGAGCGCCTTAACGCCACCTACGCGCAATTCCAGAAGATCTCGGAGGCGGGCAAGGAGACGAGGCAACTCTTCGACACCCTCATGACCGACGCGAAGAACCAGGCCACTTTCCTTGGGCACGACCTGAACGCCAGCGCCATCGCGAGCCTCAAACCCGACGCGGCCAAGTTCAACGGTCGCGCCACCGAGGTGTTCGCCCGGGTGGACAGCGTGACCAGGATGTTCGACGAGTACATCGCCTCGATGAAGCCGTAGGCACCCTGCCAGGCCTTGTCCTGGGCGTGGTTGCTGGGGGCTCGCAGTGACGGGGCGCGTCTTAAGGCGTGGTCCCGTCAGCAGATCCTCGGCAGCTGTTCTCCGGACAACATGTCCACGATCCGGCGAGCGCCGATACGCGTGTGGAGGATGAGACGTCCGCGCGGCTCTTCCTTCACCTGGCCGATGATGGCGGCATCGCGCCCGAGCGGATGACGGCGCCACGCCTCGAGGACGGCGCTGGCGTGGGACGGCGCCACGATGGCCAGGCACTTCCCCTCGTTCGCCACATAGAGCGGATCGAAGCCGAGGAGTTCGCACGCGCCCTGCACCGCCTCGTTCACAGGAATGGCGCGCTCTTCGAGCTCGATCGACACCTCCGCCGAGGCGGCGATCTCGTTCAGGGCGCTCGCGACGCCGCCCCGCGTGGGGTCGCGCAGCACATGGACGTGCGTGCCCGCCACTTCGAGAGCCGCGCCCACGAGTTCGTGGAGGGAAGCCGAGTCGCTCACGATCTCGGTCTCGAACTGCAGTCCCTGGCGCACCGACAGGATGGCGATGCCGTGGACCGCGATCTCGCCGCTCACCAGCACCACGTCGCCTGGCCGCGCCCGCGCGGGTGAAATCTCGATGCCTTCGGGCACCACGCCGATGCCCGCGGTGTTGATGAAGATCTGGTCGCCCTTTCCCCGGTCCACCACCTTGGTGTCGCCCGTGACCACGGTGACCCCGGCATCCGAGGCGGCCCGCGCCATCGAGGCGACGATCCGCTTCAGGTCGGCGATGGGCAGTCCCTCTTCGATGATGAACCCGGCGGACAGGTGGAGCGGCCGCGCGCCGCACATCGCGAGGTCGTTCACGGTGCCGTGGACCGCGAGCGAGCCGATATCGCCGCCGGGGAAGAAGATGGGGTGGATCACGTACGAGTCGGTGGTGAAGGCCACGCGCCCGGACGGCAGCGACAGGATCGCGCCGTCGTGAAGGGCTTGAAGCGCCGGGTTGCGGAAGGCGGGCAGGAAGACGGTCTCGGTGAGCCTCTGGCTCATCCGCCCGCCCCCGCCATGCGCGACCTGGATCGTGTCGACCGCGGTCACGGGCGCGGGACACGACCACTGGGAGGGATCTATGGGGGTGGGTCCGGACTTCGGATCGGTCATGCCGTCCTCCGGTACGCGTAGTACGCGGCGCACGCGCCTTCGGCCGACACCATGGGGGCTCCGAGCGGATGCTCGGGCGTGCACTTGCCCCCGAAGGCCGAGCACTGCGAAGGCCGCTTGTGACCGAGCAGGATCTCCCCCGCGATGCAGTCCTTCGGCTCCTCGGTGCGGATGTGGCCGCTCGCGAACCGGCGGGCGGCATCGAAGGCCATGAATTCGTCCTGCAGTTCCAGGCCGCTCCGGGGAATCACGCCGATTCCCCGCCACGCGCGGTCGCAGGTCTTGAACACGCGCCGGACCAGCATCCGCGCCGCGGGATTTCCGGCGGAGCTCGCGGAGCGTTTGTACGCGTTGTCGACCTTCGCCTCCCCCTTCTCGAGGGCCTGGACGCACATGAGGATCCCGGTCATGAGGTCTACCGGCTCGAAGCCCGTGACCACGATCGGGACATGGTACTTGCGGGCCAGCGGCTCGTAGTCCTCCGTGCCCTCGACCGTGCACACGTGTCCGGCGGCGAGGAAGCCCTGGATCCGGCAGTCCGGCGCGCCCAGGATGGCGTCGATCGCGGGCGGGACCAGGACATGCGAGCACAAGACGGTGAAGTTCGTGAGCCCGAGCTCGTGGGCGCGCCACACACCCATCGCGTTGGCGGGGGCGGTGGTCTCGAAACCGACGGCGAAGAAGACGACCTGCCGCATCGGATTCGCTTCCGCGAGCTTCACCGCGTCGAGCGGGCTGTAGACGATGCGCACGTCGCCGCCCTCCGCCTTGACCTGCAGCAGGCTCTTCCGCGATCCGGGAACACGCAGCATGTCGCCGAACGAGGTGAAGATCACTTCGCGCCGCGCCGCGATCTCGACCGCCTGATCGATGAGTTCGAGCGGGGTCACGCACACCGGGCACCCGGGTCCGTGGACGAGGGTGAGCTTTTCGGGCAGGAGTTGATCGAGGCCGAACTTGAGGATGGAGTGGGTCTGGCCGCCGCAGATCTCCATCAGGGTCCAGGGACGGGTCTGGACCGAGGCGATCGCGGAGGCGGCGAGCCGCACCGCCTCGCCGTCGCGGTATTCGTCAACGAACCGCATCGGGGCCGGCTTTCGGAACCGCGTCCACACCCTCACCCAGCTCGGCGGAGAGGTCGCCCATCTGTTTCAGGATCTCGAAAGTCTTCGCGGCTTCCTCCTCATCCACCTGGCTGATGGCGAAGCCCGCGTGCACGATCACGTAGTCGCCCACCTGGACCTCGGGAAGGAACGAGAGGCAGACCTCTTTCTGGATGCCGCCGAACTGGACGCGGCCCATCTGCATGCCCACCTCGTGGCGGGTGATGGCTACGACTTTTCCGGGAACTCCGAGGCACATGAGCTCGCCTCCCTCAGGACTCCGTGTGGATGCGGTGCTGCAGCCAGGACAGCCAGGCGCCCATCCCCTCGCCTTCGCGCGCCGAGAGTTCGAAGATGGGCGCTTCCGGATTCAGGCCCGCGATCAGGCGCCGCGCCTCGACGATGTCGAAATCGACGTGGGGCAGAAGGTCCATCTTGGAGATGACGACGGCGGTGGCGTTACGGAAGGCCAGCGGGTACTTGGCCGGTTTGTCGTGGCCTTCGGCCACGCTCACGATGGTGACGCGCTCGTGCTCGCCGAGCTTGAACTCGGTCGGGCAGATGAGGTTGCCTACGTTCTCGATGAAGAGCAGGCCGCGCTCCGGCACCTCGAGGTGGCTGAGCGCGTGCTGCACCTGCTGGGCGTCCAAGTGGCAGGACCGGCCGGTTTCGATCTGGAACACCGACACCCCGGTGCGCGCGATGCGCTGAGCGTCGAGGTCGGTCGCCTGGTCCCCCTCGATGACCGCGCACCCGACCTGGCGGGCGCGCAGGGCGGTCAGGGTCTTCTCGAGCAGGGTGGTCTTGCCCGCTCCCGGCGAGCTGATGAAGTTGAAGGCGCGGGTATGCCTTCGATTGAAGAGGCCCCGGTTCAAGGCAGCGTGGCGGTCGTTCTCGGCCAGGAGCGCCTGTTCGATCTGAATGATGTTGGCTCCGCCCGCCGGGGCCTCGTGGCGGTGCTCGGCTCCGTTTCCGTGCCTGTGCCCAGGGCCGCCATGATCATGGGGGTGAGCGTGACCCGGGTCATGGGCGTGTCGATGAGTTGCCGGCTGTCCGCATCCACAGGTGGCACACATGGTTAGACCTCCAACGCGCGCAATCGCATTTCCCGACCGCCCTCGATGCCGATGGGCCACGAGCCGCATCCGGGGCACGGGCTCATCAGGTCATGAACTTCACTGTCCGCGCCGCAGGCGCCGCAATGGCCATGCCCCGGCTCGATCTCGACATCGAGCCTCGCTCCCTCGCAAACCGTCCCTCTGGCAACCGCGGGGAAGCAGAACATGAGCGCATCCATTTCGACGCCGCTGAGCGCGCCCAGGACCACGTCGACCTTCACCACATGGGTGACCCCGTGGCGCGTCGCCTCGTCGACGGCGGCCTTCACCAGGGAGCAGGCGATGGAAAGCTCATGCATAGGAAGGATGTCCGAATCTTGTTTACGCCCGCCGGAAACGGGCCGTCTATGGTCCCTTTGAACCATGGACCGCCTCTCGGGCCTACACTGGCTCCATGAAAGTCCGTTTCTGGGGAACCAGGGGGTCGATCGCCACGCCCGGGCGGGGCACCACTCACTTCGGGGGCAACACCTCCTGCGTCGAGCTGATCACGGACAGCGGCGACCTGCTGATCTTCGACTGCGGCACGGGAGCGCACGGTCTGGCCGCGAAGCTCATGGCCGGGGCCGGCGGTCCGATCCACGCCAATATCCTCCTCGGGCATACCCATTGGGATCACATCCAGGGGTTTCCGTTCTTTGCCCCCGCCTTCGTTCCCGGGAACTCGGTCGCCATCTATGGCCCGGACGGCGCTCGCGGCTCGCTCCACGACGTGCTCTCCGGCCAGATGGAGTTCACGTATTTCCCGGTCGAGCTGGGCCAGCTCCCGGCCGCGATCACCTACCACGATCTCACCGAGGGCATCCACCGGATCGGCAGCGCGCGCGTGGCCACGCAGTTTCTGAACCACCCGGCGCTGACTCTGGGCTATCGAATCGAAGCCGACGGCGTGGCCGTCGTCTACCTGGTGGACCATGAACCCTTCTCGACCGAACTCTGGCGCGCCGATGCCGAACCCGGTCACCTCGATTCCATCCTGCACGAAGGCGATCGGCGGCACGCGAAGTTCATGGAGGGCGCCGATCTGGTCATCCATGATGCCCAGTACACCCCCGAAGAATACGGTCCCAAGAAGACCTGGGGCCACAGCACCTACGAGTACGCGGTGCGGGTGGCGGCGGCCGCCGACGTTCGGCAGATCGCCCTCACTCATCACGACCCGGGGCACGACGACCGCTTCATCGCCGACATCGAGCGCAAGGCGCGCGTCCTCGCCCTCCAGTGCGGCACGGGAATCGACGCCTTCTGCGCCTATGAGGGCTGCGAAGTCGTGATCGAGCCGCGCAGCCGCCTGCTCAAGCCGTTCGTCTCCACCGACGCCTTGCAGCCCTCGGTCGCGCAGCGGCGCTTCCGCATCCTGGTGGTGGACGACCAGGCGGAGTCCCTGATGCTCATTGTCCGCGCGCTGGTGGATGGCCCCTACGAGGTGAGCACCGCCTTGAGCGGCCCCGAAGGGCTGCGCATGATCACCGAGGCCGCGCCGGACCTCGTGGTGCTGGACTACAAGATGAAGGGCATGGACGGACTCGCGGTGGTGAAGGCCCTGAGGGCCGATCCCCGCACCGCAAGCCTGCCCGTGCTCATGCTCACCGCCATGACCGACGAGGCGAGCACCCGCGCCGGCTTCGAGGCGGGGGTCACGGACTACGTGACCAAGCCGTTTTCGATTCCCCAGCTCGTGGCCCGGGTCCACGCCTGCCTGGCCCGCACCGGCCGAAGGTAGCGCCTAGCTGATCACCTCGACGCGGTCGAGGTAGCGAGAGAGTTCTCCCACGCACTGGCGGGAGTGTTCCACGTCCCGGACGATCGCCGCGCGCTCGAGCGCCGCCCCGATCTCCGTGATGGCATCGAACCCCCAGCTTCCACCCGCCCCTTTCATGCCGTGCCCCAGGCTCTCCACCGTCGCGAAGTCCCCGCGGTCCAGGGCGTCCAGCAGGGTGGTGACCTCCAGTCGCCGGTTCTGCAGGAAAGCGGGAATGAGGTCGGCGATCCGGGGATTCGGGCGCACCTTGATGGTGTCCTGCATGTGCCACATCTGCGTGGCCGTGGCGGGCAGGGCGGTGACGCAGTGCTCCTTGATGGCCTGAAGGAGCACTTCCTGCTTGATCGGCTTCGACAGGTAGGCCGTGCATCCGGCGGCCAGGCATTCTTCCTGATCGCCCTTCAGGGCCGAGGCGGTGAGGGCGATGATCGGCGCGGGAGCCCGCAGGTTCGCCTGCTCCCAGGCCCGGATCGCCCGCGTCGCGGTCAGGCCGTCCATCACCGGCATCTGCCGGTCCATCAGGACGAGGTCGTAGCGGCTGGAGATGAACTTCTCGTACGCGACCGCGCCGTTCTCGGCGATATCGATCTGGTAGGGGGTGTCCCGGAGGTAGGCCACGGTGATGATCCGGTTGTCGGGGGAGTCTTCGACGAGCAGGACCCGCAGGGCGGACAGCGCCGGCTCGGGGCCCGCGCCGATGGGGGCCAGGGGGCTGCGCGCGGGCCGGGTCCAGATCTCGAGCGGCACCGTGAACGAGAACACGCTGCCCCGGCCCACCCCGCTCTCCACCCAGATTCGCCCGCCCATCAATTCCACCAGTCGCTTGGAGATGGTGAGTCCGAGGCCGGAGCCCCCGTAGCGCCTCGTGGTGGAGGAGTCGGCCTGGGTGAATCGTTCGAACACCGCGCCGAGCTTCTCGCCGGGAATGCCGATCCCGGTGTCCGAAATGGTGAACCGGAGGCCGCCCGGCGCCTCCGAGTCCGCATCCTTGGTCACCCGCAGCGCCACCTCGCCCGACTCCGTGAACTTGATCGCGTTGCCCAGGAGGTTGAGCAGGACCTGGCGAAGCCGCGTGGGGTCGCCGATCAGGTCCTGGGGCACCGCGGGTGCGATCTCGCGCACCAGGGTGAGGCCCTTTTCGGAAGCCCGGCCCGCCACCATCTCGCCCACCTTTTCGAGCAGGTCATGAAGCGAGAAGCCGGTTCGTTCCAGTTCGAGCTGGGAGGCTTCGACCTTGGACAGATCGAGGATGTCGTTGATGAGATTGAGCAGGTTGTCGCCGGCGCGGCGGAAGATCTGCACGTACTTGTCCTGTTCCTCGGTAAGACGCGTCTTGGCGAGCAGGTCGGCGATGCCCACGATGGCGTTCATGGGGGTGCGGATCTCGTGGCTCATGCTGGCCAGGAAATCGGATTTGGCGAGGCTCGCGGTTTCGGCCATGGCCTTGGCCTGCTGCAGTTCCGCCTCCACCCGCTTGCGCTCGGTGACGTCGCGCGCCGCCGCGAACACGCCCTGCAGGGTGCGGCTGCGGTCGTAGAAGGTGGTGATGTTGTAGGACACCACGGTCTGCACCCCGTCGAGGGCGCACGCGGTGAGTTCGTAGTCCGTGACCTTCTTCTGGGAGAGCACCAGCTTGATCGCGGCCTCCGCCCGCTCCGGATCGGTGAAGTAGTTCTTGAAGGGCGCGCCGATGAGTTCGTCCCGGGTGCAGCCCGTGAGCGCTTCCATCTGCTTGTTCACGTCGCTGATGATCCCGGAGGGGTCGGCCATCATGAGCGCGTCGATATTGGATTCGATGAGCGAGCGTGTGTAGAACTGCTGATCGCGCAGGCGCTGGTCGAGCTTCTTCTGCTCCGCTTCCACCAGTTTCCGCGCGGTGTTATCGGTGCCGATGAGCAGGTAGCCGATGATGGCGCCCTGGGGATCGCGGAGCGCGGTGACCGAGACCACGGCGGGGAAGCGGCTTCCGTCCTTGCGGAAGTAGGTGAGTTCGTAGATGTCCTCGATGCCGCGCGAGGCCTTGAAGACCAGGGCCTCGAAGCCCGGAGTGATCGGCGTGCCGAGTTCGACGGAGAGGGCCTTGGCCCGCGCGATGACTTCCTGGGGATCGGAGATGTCGGCGGGAGTGATCTTGTTCATCACCTCGGCCGCGGTGTACCCGAGCATGCGCTCCGCGCCCACGTTGAAGATCTGGATGACTCCGTTGGCGTCGGTGGCGATCGACGAGAAGTTGGCACTGTTGAAGATCGCCTTCTGGAGGGCGCCGGCCTTGAGCAGGACTTCGTCGGCCTGCTCGCGCTGGGTCGCGTCGAAGCCCCTTCCGGGGGCGCCGGCCTCCGCACGTGTCGGGTATTTCTTCGCCATGGGCTCCTCTTCGCTCGGATAGACGACCGGGGTCGGTCGAGGAGATTGCAGGATCGGTGCCGCCCCACGGTCGAGGGATCAGGGCGAAACCGGGGTCGGGCGGCGGGCCGCCTTTGGCGCCGGCCCCGCAGTTTCTACAAAACGCGAGGGCCGACTACCAGATCTTGCAGACCTTCTCCCGCACCATGGGCTGACCGGGCTTGCAGGAGAACGCCTGGGCGAATTCCGGCAGATTCGCCACGATGCCGTTGATCCGGTACTTGCCCGGCGAGTGCGGATCGGTCAGAGCGCTCACGCGCTGGTTCTCGGGGCGATTGTTCTCGCAGGCCCACTGGCCGAAGCCTATGAAGAAGCGCTGCTCGGGGGTGAAGCCGTCCACCGGCTGTAGCTTCTGTCCCGACTTCGCCACCGCCTTCTGCCAGGCGAGGTAGGCGATGAGGGTGCCCCCGAGGTCGGCCACGTCCTCGCCCGAAGTCAGCTTGCTCTGGATCCTGATGTCGTCCACCACCACGTACTCGGCGTACTGGTCCTGCACGCACTTGAGGCGCTCCTCGAACCTGGAGGCGTCTTCCGGGGTCCACCAGTCCTTCAGGTTCCCCTGGGCGTCGAACTGCCGGCCTTCATCGTCGAAGCCATGCGTCAGCTCATGACCGATGGTCGAGCCGGTGTTGCCGTAGTTCGGCGCGTCGTCCATCTTCGGGTCATACAGCGGCGGCTGGAGGACGCCGGCGGGAAAGGTGATGTCGTTGAGCTGCGGGTCGTACTGCGCGTTCACGGTGGGCGGGGACATGCCCCACTCGAGGCGATCGACCGGCTTCCCGATCTTGGCGAGCTGGCGTTTCGACTCGAACACGGTGGCGCGCCGCACATTGCCCATGAAGTCGTTCCGGGAGAGGGTCATGGTCTTGTAGTCGATCCAGCGGTCGGGATAGCCCACCTTGTTGACGATGCTCGCGAGCTTCTCCATGGCGAGCTTCTTCGTGCCCGTGCTCATCCAGTCGAGCCTTTCGATCTCGTCGGCCATCGCCTCTTCGACGTACTTCGTCATCTCGATGGTCTTGGCCTTGGTCGCGGGCGAGAAGGTCCTGGCGACGTACACCTGCCCGAGGGCGTCGCCGAGGTTGCGATCCACGAGGCTCGCGCACTTCTTCCAGCGCGGCTGGTCCTGGGCAACCCCGCGCAGGGTCTTGCGGTAGAAGTCGAAGTCCGCGTCCACGAAGGCCTGTGAGAGGTAGGGCGCGCGCGCGTGGGCCATGTGCCAGCGGAGATACGTCTTCCACTTGTCGAGGCTCTCCGCGTCGATGAGGCGCGCGAGTTCCTTGAAGAACGCGGGTTCGGTCAGGTTCACCGACGCGATGCCCGCGAGGCCCTGCTCGCGGAGATAGACGTCCCAGTCGAAGCCGGGGGTCGAGGCCTTCAGTTCGGCGCGGGTCATGACGTGGAAGAGCTTGTAGGGGTCTCGTTTCTCGACCCGGGTGAGCGCGGGCCTGGCGAGCGAGGTCTCGAGATCCAGGACGTCCTTCGCGTCGGCCGCCGCCTGGTCCGCGGGCGTGCCGAGAAGCTCGAAGATCCTCCGCACGTGCGCCACGTACTTGGCGCGCAGTTCGGCGCTCTTGTCGTCGGTCTTGGTGTAGTAGTCGCGGTCGGGAAGGCCGAGGCCGCCCGCGGTCGCGAAGGCGATGACCCGGCTGGAATCGCCGAAGTCCTGGTTGGCGCCGAAGCCGAAGACGAGGCCGCTTCCCTGGGTGGACAGATGCATGCGCCCGAGGTAACCCGCGAGCGCCACCTTCGAGGGCAGGTTGCGGATGTCCTCGAGCTCGGGCTGCAGGGGCGTGCTGCCCGCGCGGTTGATGGTGGCGGTGTCCATGCAGGCTCCGTAGAAATCGCCGATCTTCGCCTCGGCCGCGGTGCGCCCGGGCCCGGCTGCGCTCGCCGCCTCGAGGAGGCCCCGGAGGAACTGCTGGTTCTCATCGTAGACCTTGCCGTACACGCTCCACCGGGCCTGGTCGGCCGGGATGGGATTGTTCTTCATCCATCCGCCGCAGACGTACTGGTAGAAGTCCGCGCACGCATCGGCGCTCTTGTCCATCGAGGGGACGTCGAGACTGGGCGTGTAGGGCCGGGTGTAGGCCGGGGCCTGGATGGGCGCCGCTTCCTGCGACACCAGCGGACCGCCGAGGGCGGCGAGAGCGGGAACGAGGATCAAAGCGCGCATCGGTTTCTCCTGGTCTGGCGCTACTTCCGCGCCCTCTGGTCCGCTTCCCGGAAGCGATCGGCGAGAGCCTTCACGAATTCGCCCGTCCACGTCTGCAACCCGAGGCTTTGCGACAGGGTCTCGCCCGTGACCACCCGGACCACCAGGGTCTCCGCGGCCTCCACGGTGGCGCTCCGCGGTTCGTCGGAGAACACCGCGGTCTCTCCGAACACATCGCCCGGCCCGAGCTCGCGAAGAACCACGCGTTTTCCCTCGCTCATCGCCGTGACCACGCACTTCCCGCTGACGATCACGAACGCCTCGTCGCCGGGATCGCCCTCGCGGATGACCACGCTCCCCGCTTCGTAGGTGCGCCGCGGCGCCCGCTCCTCGCCGCGCTGGAAGGCCACGATGTCCTGCTGCAGGTCGAGCACGCTCTGGTAGCGGTCCTGCGGACGGGCGGCCAGGGCCTTCATGGCGATGTCGGCGAGGGACGGGTGAATGACCCGATAGGGCGCGCGCAGGGCGGGCGGAATCACCGCGCCCCGGATGGCCGAGGTGAGAATTTCGGGGATGCTCTGCCCCTCGTGCGGTCTTCGCCCGGTCAGGATCTCGTACAGGATGCCTCCGAGGAGGAAGACATCGGTCACCTCGCTGATGTGCGGCTCGATGCGCAACGCCTGCTCCGGACTCATGTAGGCGGGCGTGCCCGTCGACGCATCCCGGGGGGAGAGGGTCTTGAGGGTCACGTCCTGTCCGGCGCCGGGCCGGTAGCGGGCGATGCCCCAATCCACGACGTAGACCTGACCGAAGGGCCCGAGCATGATGTTGTCGGGCTTCAGGTCGAGATGGATGACGCCGCGGCTGTGCGCGTAGGCGACCGCGTCGCAGACTTTCACCAGGATCGACAACACCGAATCCAGCACGCTCCACGGCCAGGGCGGCGGGGGCAGGGTGCGCAGGTGGCTGGTGAAGGACCGGCCTTCGATGAGCTTCATCACCAGGGAGAGCGTGCCGTCCTCGGCTTTGGCCAGGCGGTACACCGGAGCGATGTTGGGATGGTCGATGAGGGCGGTGATCCTCGCTTCGTCCACGAACCGCTGGGTCACCGACTCCCGGCCGCTCAAGGTGGGAAGCATGACCTTGATCGCCACCTGACGCTGCAGATCGGTGTCGAACGCCCGTCTCACCGCGCCCATGCCGCCGCGCGCGATTTCCCCGCGATCCTCGTAGGGAGCGGGCAGGCCGAAGCTGGGCGGATTCGACGCGGCGTCCGCCTCGGTGCTGGATTCGACGTAGATCCGGGTCTTCGCCCTCTCCGCCGCCTCGTGCTCGACCGCTAGGGTGCGGGCGAGGATCTCGATTTCCTGAGGGTCGGTTACCAGAGTGGGGTCGATGGTGGACACGGCCGAAGTGTAGTCGGAGGCGGGGTTGTGATCTACTTCCGCCGCCATGCGCGCCACCGACCTTCGCGGCATCCTGAGGTATGTGCCTCAGTTCCGGGAGAAGACGTTCGTCGTCGCCATCGACGGGGCCATCGTCGAGGACGAGAATTTCCCGAACCTGCTGATGGACGTGGCCGTGCTGTGGTCGTTGAACGTGCGCATCGTGCTCGTTCACGGCGCCGCCGCCCAGATCCAGGCCCTCGCGCAGAAGAGCGACTCCGAGCCCTCGGATCTCGAAGGCTCGGGCGTCACGGACGCGGACACCCTGCAGCTGGCCCTCACCGCCGCGAACCGACTCACCCACGAACTCCTCGAAGGCCTCTCCGCCGCCGACCTGCGCGGGGCCAGCGGCAACGTGGTGATCGCCCACCCCCTCGGGATCCTCCGCGGCGTGGATCACCTCTTCACCGGCCGGGTGGAGCGGATCGACGTCGAGCTGATCCAGAAGCTCATGGCGAGCGGCATCGTGCCGGTGATCCCGCCCCTGGGCATGGACGGCGAGGGTCATACCTACAGGGTCAACTCGGACTCGGTGGCGGTGGAAGTTGCGAAGGCCCTCGGCGCAGTGAAGCTCATCTTCGTCACCACCGCGGAAGGCCTGACCCTGAATGGCGCGATCGCCCGGCAGCTCGCGGTGGCCGAACTCGAGAAGGCGCTCGCGGATGGCACGGTGGCCGCGGCCCAGATCTCCAAGGCGCGCCATGCCGTGGCGGCATGCCAGGCCGGAGTGCCGCGGGTGCACGTGATCAGCGGTCACGTCGATGAAGGCCTGCTCTCCGAGGTCTTCTCGAACGAAGGCATCGGCACCCTCATCTACGCGAACGACTACCGGCAGATCCGGCGCGCGAAGAAACGCGACGTGCGCAGCATCCAGCAGTTGATCCAGGCGTCGGTGGAGAGCGAGGAGCTTCTGCCCCGGTCCCGCGCCGCCATCGAGAAGCAGCTCGACGACTACTACATCTTCGAGGTCGACAAGAATCCCGTGGCCTGCGTCGCCCTCCATCTGTATCCCGGGACCGAAGCGGGAGAACTGGCGTGCCTGTGCGTTCGCGCTACCCACGAGAACCAGGGGGTGGGGCGACGCATGGTGCAGTTCGTCGAGGACCGCGCGCGGGAGCTCGGGCTCAAGTCTCTGCTCGCGCTTTCCACCCAGGCCTACAACTTCTTCCAGTCGAAGGGCGGCTTCGTCGAAGGCACCCCGGACGACCTGCCTCCGCTCCGCCGCGAACGCTACGACCAGAGCGGCCGCCGGTCGAAGGTCCTGGTAAAACCCCTCACCGCGAAATCCTGACCCGCCCACCAAGTTGGGCCAGGGTAGGGCGCCGTGAGGCGGGGCCCCAGGGCTCCGCGGCCAGACGCAGCCCCGCCTGGGTGTCTGCTCGAGCCGGCGTTCCTATTGTCGCTCGAAGGTCCGCACGAGATCGTTCTGAGGTCCCTGCTGCCTGGAGTGGCACTCGATGCAGACGCCGCCGCGCCCGGCGGTAGGAACAACCACCTGCCCGTCCGGGCGGAACTCGGCCCATTGCCAACCCGCGCCCTGATTGGGGCCGTCGCGGCGCATCACCGCGAGCAGGCCCGACTGTCCCCCGGACGTGATTTCCTTGACGATCACCGATCCGCTGCGAAAGCGACCGCCGCTCGGGAGCTTCCCGTTCGAATCAAGGGATTGCGCGGCCGGCGTGTTGATCCGGACCCGGGCGGACGGATGCGCGCCCGCGCCGTCGAGGCGGCCCGACGAGATTTCCGTGGTGTTGGGAAAGAGGCGGTATGACTGATACGGCTCATCGCGCGAGATCAGCTTGAACAGAGCCGCGTCGTCGCTGATTCCGTCAGGAGAGGGAGTGGGCGAGGGGGCCGGAGTGGGGGTCGGCGTCGGAACCGGCGTCGGCTGGGGAGTGGACGATGGCCCGCTTTGCCCGGTTGTCATCGCCGGACCCCCTCCGCTGCAGGATGCGGTGAGGATGAGGAACAGACCCGCAGAAGAAGAAAGCCATCGATGCATGGGATACCTCTGAATATCCGTTGGATGCGAGGGTGCGGCTCCTGGTTTCAAAGGTCGATGTCCTGAGTCTTCCTGATGACGGCGAAGTTCCTTCCATGTCCGGGCGCGCACCTCGAGACGCCAGGGGCGGGCCTCGGCCAGCGGGAAGTAAGATCCGTCGCCCATGGCGAACATCCTGCAGCGTCTCCCCGTCGGCCAGAAGGTCGGCATCGCGTTTTCCGGCGGCCTCGACACCAGCGCCGCGCTTCATTGGATGAGGGCCAAAGGCGCGATTCCCTACGCCTATACCGCGAACCTCGGCCAGCCCGACGAGGCGGACTACGACGAGATTCCGCGCAAGGCCATGCAGTACGGGGCGGAGAAGGCGCGTCTGGTCGACTGTCGGTCGCAGATGGTCGCGGAAGGGATCGCGGCGATCCAGAGCGGCGCCTTTCACATCTCCACCGCGGGTGTCGCCTACTTCAACACCACACCGCTCGGCCGCGCGGTCACGGGCACCATGCTCGTGGTGGCCATGAAGGAGGACGACGTCCACATCTGGGGCGACGGCAGCACGTATAAGGGGAACGACATCGAGCGTTTCTACCGCTATGGCCTGCTCGCGAATCCCAACCTGCGCGTGTACAAGCCGTGGCTGGACCAGCAGTTCATCGACGAACTCGGCGGCCGCAAGGAGATGTCCGAGTACATGAGCAAGGCGGGGTTCGCTTACCGGATGAGCTCCGAGAAGGCGTACTCCACCGACTCCAACATTCTCGGCGCCACCCACGAAGCGAAGGACCTCGAGTTCCTCAACAAGGGCATCCTCATCGTGCAGCCCATCATGGGGGTCGCCTCCTGGCGCGAAGACGTGGAGGTCCGTCCCGAGACCGTCTCCATCCGCTTCGAGGAAGGCCGGCCCGTGGCCCTGAACGGGAAGACCTTCGACGATCAGGTCGAGCTGATGCTCGAGGCGAACGCCATCGGCGGACGTCACGGCCTCGGCATGTCGGACCAGATCGAGAACCGGATCATCGAGGCCAAGAGCCGCGGGATCTACGAAGCGCCGGGGATGGCGCTCTTCTTCATCGGCTACGAGCGCCTGGTCACGGGCATCCACAACGAGGACACCATCGAGCAGTACCGCGACCACGGCCGGCGGCTCGGAAGGCTCCTGTACCAGGGCCGCTGGTTCGATCCGCAGGCCCTCATGCTGCGCGAGACCGCCCAGCGCTGGGTGGCCCGCGCGGTGACCGGCGAAGTGACGCTTCAGCTCCGCCGCGGCAACGACTACTCGATCCTCAACACCGAGAGCCCGAACCTCACCTACAAGCCGGAGAGGCTCACCATGGAGAAGGGCGAGAGCGTGTTCTCACCCCAGGACCGCATCGGACAGCTCACCATGCGCAACCTCGACATCACCGACACGCGCGACAAGCTCATGACCTACGTGAAGACCGGCCTGATCGCGCCGACCCTCGGCTCTTCCATGCCGCTCCTCACCGACGGCGAGCACGACAAGTCGGAGCCGAAGAAACCCTAGGGCCGGCGTTCGGGCGTCAGTTCCCCGCGGGCCGTCCCGGCGGGGCCGCGGGCTGCATCTTGAATTCCTTCGGCGGCTCGAGGCCGAGAAGGTTCTTCACGAAGTAATCCCAGCGGCGGCGCATGACGTACGGTCCGTCGATCCCGTAACCGTGAGGCTGGGTCGGCAGCAGGATGAGATCGAAGTCCTTGTTGGCCTTGATGAGGGCCTCCATGACGAGATACGTGTTCTGCGGGGGCACGTTGTTGTCCATCATGCCGTGCATGAGGAGCAGCTTGCCCTTGAGGTTCTTCGCCACCGTCTGATTCGCCTCGACGTCGTAGCTGTCGGGCGCGCTCCCCTCGCCCTTTACGAGCAGGCCCTGGTACCTCTCGCCCCAGTCGTCCTCGTAGACGCGCTGGTCGTGGTTCCCCGACTCGGAGATGCCGACTTTGAAGAAGTCGGGATAGCGGAACATCGCGTCGGCGGTGATGAAGCCGCCGCCCGAGTGGCCCCACATGGCCGCGCGATCGATGTCGATCCACGGAAACCGCGTCGCCAGTTCCTTCATGCCCGCGACCTGATCGGGCAGGGTGTTGTCGCGACCCATGGCCCCGTAGTACGTGTCGTGGAACGACTTCGAGCGGCCGGGCGTGCCCATGCCGTCGATGGAGACCACCACGAAGCCCAGTTCGGCCAGAGCCTGCTTGTCGCCGCGCGCGGCCGCGAAGGAGCGCGAGCCCACGCTGCCGGACTGCGGCCCGGGATACGCGTTATTGATGATGGGGTACTTCTTCGATGGATCGAAGTTCGTGGGCCGGAACAGCTGCCCATAGATGTCGGTCTTGCCGTCACGGCCCTTCACGCTGAAGGTCATGGGCGGCTTCCAGCCCGTGGCCAGGAGCTTGCTGATGTCCGCCTTCTCGAGCGGCATCACCACCTTGCCCAGGGCATCGCGCAGGACCACCACCGGCGGCTTCTCGGCGGTGGAGTAGGTGTCGACGAGGTACTTCCCGGAAGTCGACAGCTGCACGCTGTGGTTTCCGTCGTCCGGAGTGAGCGACGCGTAACCCTTTCCGTCGAGCCCGATCCGGTAGTAGTGACTAAGGTACGGATCCTGACCGGCCTCGCGGCCGTTCGCGTTGAAATAGACGGTGCGCGCCTTCTCATCGACCCGGTCGATCGACATGACCGGACCCTCGCCGGAGGTGATCTGGTTCTTGAGCTGGCCGGTATTCAGGTCGTACAGATAGAGATGGCTCCAGTTGTCGCGCTGCGAGTTCCAGATGATCTCGTTCGTGGCCCACAGGACCCGCCAGCCCACGGGCGACTCGAAGTGCGTCTTCTCCGACTCCTCGAAGACCGTGCGGACTTCACCGGAGGCGCTATCGGCCACGCGCACCGTGGCCTTCTTGTGGTCGCGCGCGGTCGAGACGAACGCGAGCTTCGAGCCGTCCGGGCTCCAGATCATGTCGCGCACCGAGAAGTCGTCGCCGAGCATGGCGCGATGGAAGTCGGGGCCCATCTTGAACCGCACCATGGCGCCGCTTTCGATGTCGATGACCACCCGGTGCAGCATCGCGACCACCGCGTCGCCGGGGAGCGGGTACTTCCAGGTCTTGAGCACGGGATGGCCGGCCTTCGCTTCCACGAGATACATCTCGCCCACGTTGCGCTCGTCCTGCTGGAAGGTGGCGACCTTCTTCGAGTCGGGAGACCACAACACGATGGCGCGCGCGCTGCTCGTCCAGCCCGCGTTGTCGGTCGCGTAGCCGAAGTCCTTGGCCCCGTCGGTGGTGAGCGCCTTCTCCTCCTTGCTCGCGACATCGCGGACATAGAGGTTCCAGTCCTTGATGAAGACCTCCTTCCTGCCGTCGGGCGAAGCCACGGCGAGGTTCGCGGCTCCGCGCGGCCCGGCCCCGCCCCGGCCCATGGCCGGACGCTCGTTCTTCGCGGCGCCCGTCGATTGGCAGGCGAGTCCCTTCACGTCGCAGGACCAGCGCTTCTGCTCGACGTCGAACGAGACACTCTTGCCATCGGTCGAGAGCTCGATGGTCTGGAAGGGCAGCTTTTTCGGATCGAACGTGCCACCGGCTGCGGTGGACAAGGCCGCCGCGAGCTTCACGTGGTCGAGCGCGGGCGCCCTCGTCTTCTTCAACGGGTTAACGAGAATGAATTCGGAACCGTCCGCGGTCGTGTTGCGATAGGTGAAGCGATCGTCGGCGAGCCACGCCGCGTTGACGCTGCCGCCGACCACCAGTGGATTCACGGTGGCGGCGAGGAATTTCTCCGCGCGCGCATAGTCGGCGGCGGTGACGGCATTCGCCGCCGGTTGCGCCAGGGCCACACCGGCCTGCGCGAGGGCCAGGAAGGCGAGCAGCAGGGAAGTGCGGGGGAATTGCAGGGCAGAACGCGAAAGCATCGGGGGGCTCCTCGGGATGGGTTTGCCGGACGGCGCCGGGCAGGGGGATGTTATTCCCCCGTTCAGGGATTTGTCCGTTCGACGAACACCTGCCTGGCCTCGTGGATACGGGCCAGCACCTCGTCGCGCTCCTCCGCGGAGTTCCAGCCGGAGTGCGCGGCGGCGGCTTTGAGGAGGCGGTCGATCCAGGCGATGAAGTAGCGCGCGTCCGCGGCGCTCCGCACCGGTTGGTCGGCTACGGTCACGTAGATCGGGCTCGTAGTCGCGAAGGGATAGATGTCGAGGACCTTCGCCCTCGAGCCTTCAGCCGAGGCGCGCAGCGTGTACCAGCCGCTGCGTTCCACCTTGATCTTCAGGGTTTGCTTCGCCGACGTGCGGTCGCCCGAAAGGGGAACGCTCGCCACCACCTCGCCGTTGGCGACGACCTCGAGCCTGTCGACGGGCACGATCGAGCGCAGCGAGACCGCGGCCTCCAGGGTTCCAGCCGCGCCGAGTCGGATCAGGTCGCCGGGTTCCTTCCCCTGGAGGGTGAAACCCAGCAGGGGTCCGTTCGTGGCGAAGGTCCGTCCCGCCTTCAGCCCAGCGAGGAAGCTCTCGTGGTCGAGGGTGGGTCCGGCCTTGACGAAGACGCGATTCAGACCGACGGGTCCGCGCAGGGAGGCGTAGTTCGCCATGGCATCCGTGCCCGCGCCCGCCGGAATGCGGAAGCCGCAGTTGAGGAGCTGGTACCAGACCCGCGCGGTCGCGCGGTGATCGGAAAAACCCACGACCTCGTAGTAGTCGAGTTTCCCGAGAGCCGCGTCTACAGGCAGCTCACTGGTGATCGCCTCGTTGAGGTTCGCGGGATCGGGATAACTGTCGAAGGGATGCACGTAGCCGGTGAGCGCGCCCTGCGCGTGCGCGAGGTCGAAGATCTTCGAGTTGTCCGGATAGAGGCTCGCGGCCGGGGTGTTCACATACGCCGCGTACGCGGGCATCAGGATGTTCTCGCGAAGGCCCAGGAGGCCGGTGTGGCCCCAGTAGCTCGTGTGGTACTCCTGGGTCTGCGCGACGATGGTCTTCGCGGTCGACGCGGGATCGATGCCGCGCCCCCGGAAATAGGCGATGTCCGGCACGCGCTGTTCCTTGTTCACGATCAGGTTCTCCACCACGTGGAGATCCTCGGCCGCGGCCTGGAAGGCAAGGCGTTGGGGATCGTTCCGATACGCGCCCCCGTAGTTCATGTGCACGTGCAGGTCCCCGCTCCACCAGCCGCGCGCGGGCAGATCATCAAGCCGCGGCAAGGCGATGGTTACCCGCTCGCGGGCGCCGGGCGCGAGTGTGACCGGGCGGCTGACGATTCCGTACTCCAGACCGCGCGCGGCTTCGACGCTCACCGCGCCCGCGGGCACGCGCATCGTCGCCGTTCCGGGGGTGTGGAAATAGCCGTACTCGAGCTTTCGCTCGCTCCGATCGAAGTGGTCGTCCGCGTGCCGCCAGGCGTCGTCGGGCGCGTAGCTGCGGCCGTCCGGGCCGGTCACGGAGAGACGCGCGGGCATCTCGCGGCCGCTGAGAGCATCCACCACGTGAATCTCCAGCGTCGCCGTGGGCCCGAGGGCGATCCGCTCCTTCATGACCACGTTCTGCCGCCGTCCGCCCGGCAGTTCGATGAGCATCAGCTCGGTGTTCCCATGTTCATTGGAGATGTAGGCGATGCGCCGGGAGTCTGGTGCGAAGCGCGGCGCGGTCGCGTCGAACTCCCCGTAGGTGAGAGGGAAGACGTCGCCGCCTTCGCTCGTCATCATCCAGATCTGATGCCAGTTGCGACCCAGGTAGGAGCTGTAGACGACGCGCTTCCCATCCCGTGACCAATCCGGGCGCGCGCGCCAGTTCGTCTCCTCGTAGCGGATCTCGCGCGGCTCGGCGCCCGGTTCGGCGCGCATGCGCCAGAAGCCGCCGGTGCCCCAGATCCGACCGCGGTTTGAGACGAAGAGAAGCTCCTTGCCGTCGGGCGACCAGGTCGGGCTGAGTTCATGGTCGAAGCGGCTGTAGTAGTAGCGGGGCAGGCCGCTGTCGCGATCCTCCCCCAGTCGCACCACCGGGCCGGCCGCGCCGTGGTCGAAATCCATCACGTGCAGATGGAAGCGCCCCGCCAATACCGTGGACACGAACGCGATCCGCGTTCCGTCGGGAGAGAAGCGCGGCTCGACATTCACCGCCCCGTTCTTCGTGAGCGGCGCGCTGGCGCCGGTCGCGACCTCGAGCCGCCACAACTCGATGGCGTCGCCCTGATACGAGGAGTAGACGATGAACCGGCCGTCGGGCGACCAGTCGGGTTGCGAGTCGTAGCCCGGGCCGTTGGTCAGCTGGGTGGCGACACCGGTGTCGGGCTCGACCCGCCACAGCGATCCCTGCATCGCCACCACGAGCGAACGTCCGTCGGGCGACCACGCCGGTGCCGTGGGACCGCTCTGCGCCTGGGGCAGGTACATCTCGCGGTAGTAGTAGTCGTGCGGGACGCCGATCTGCTTCAGGACCGGCTCGCGCTCGGCCGCGGTGGTGGCCGCGAACGACGCCGCGAGCGCCGCGAGGACACGGGCGTGTCTCGTCATTGGCGACCTGAGGGCTCGAGGGTCATGGCCTTCCCGGTCCGCAGGATACGCGCGGTCGGCCCGATCCAGGTCGCCGAAACGGGGGCTGTGACGCGTGCCATAGCGTCACATCACGGGCAAGGCGTCGCGGACGGGCCTCCCTAGGCTTCTCCCATCGAAGCCGATCCGGCTTCGAACAGGAGAAAGGAAGTCACATGCGAAACACACTCTCGGTTGTCGCCCTCATCACCCTCATGTCCGCCGCGCCGGCCGCCCGGGCGGCGGAAGGTCCCCTCGCCCCGCCCCGTGGGAACGACCTCACCCTCGGCCTCATCCAGCGCTCGATCAAATCCGGAATGACCACGACCGAGGTCGTCGAATCGGTGGGCTCGCCCAATCTCGTGACGCGCGGCCGCAACGGGCGCGAATCCTGGGTCTACGATCGCTTCTCCACGGAAACCTCGGAGGAAGGCTTTCACGTGGGCGGCGGGGGCATAGGTGCGGGAGGCAGCGTCCTCGGCGCCATGGGCGTGGACGGAGGGAAGAGGAAACTCACCACCTCTCAACGCACCCTGATGCTCGTGGTGACCTTCGACGCCGACGGCATGGTCGAGACCTTCACCTACCGCTCGTCGAAGTTCTAGGAGGGCGCCATGAAGAACCCGCTCTGGCTTCCCCTGGCCCTCACCGCGGCGCTCCTCGCTTCGGGCTGCGCCTCCACCGAGCCGGCGCAGCGCCTCCCCGTGACCCCGATCGGGGTTCGGGAGACGCAGACCCGCTTTCTGGAGAACGTCAACCCCACCGATGCCATGAAGGCGGTGATCGACATGCTGCAGGACGGGCAGTTCTCGATCGACCGGACCGACGCTACCCTCGGCCTCGTGGTGGGAACGAGGTCCACGAGCCGCAAGGTCATGACCGCCGAACGCCAGGCGCTCAAGTGGGTGACCGCCGCCTCCACCTATGGGTTGGCCGCTCTCTTTCCATGGGGCCAGGTTCAGACGATTCAACTCGAGGCCAGCGTCAATGTGACGCCGGCGGGCGAAGGATCCCGGGTCAGGGTGACCCTGCAGCGGAAGGTGCTCGACCAGAACGGGCGACTCAAGAAGTCGGAGGGCGTCTCGGACGCTCTCCTCTATCGCGACCTGTTCGAGCAACTGGAACGCAGCGTCTTCGTCGCGGAGGCCCGTTAGCCCTGGAAACCCATCGAAGAGATTTCTCGGGGCTTAAACTGAGGCTTTACGCGGAGTCCTCGCCCCCTGATGAAACAGCGATACTCGGTCAACTCGGTGGTCCGTGAGGGTGTGGAGATCGTCCTCCTGGAAGAGGGGACGCACGCCCGGGCCGAGGTGGCGCCTGGACTTGGCCTGAACTGCTTCTCGTTCGGCGCCCGGCTCCCGATCCTCGAGAGTGTCGAGTACTCCGAGTTCCGGAAAAAGCCCACGAGCTACGGCATTCCCCTGCTCTTTCCGTTTCCGAATCGCATCCGGGACGGCGCCTTCATGTTCCAGGGCGAACGGTTTCGGATCGACCCGCCCCGTCACGGCTTCGTTCGCGACAAGGCGTGGAGAGTGCTCGAGACCGGGGCCTCGAACCTCGATGGCGCCTGGATCCGCTCCGAGATCAAGGCCGCGGACTACCCTCGCGAGATCCTCGACCAGTTTCCCTTCCCGTTCACGCTCGAGGTCACCTGGCGCGTGCGGAACGCCGGGCTCGAGATCGACGCGATCGCCGAGAACACCGGCGAGAGGACCATGCCCACCGGGTTCGGCATTCATCCCTACTTCCGTCGCCCCGAGCGGGGCACGGTCCAGGTACCCGCCGCTAAGCGCTGGGAACTCTCGGATAGTCTGCCCACCGGCAAGCTTCTCGATGTCGCGGGGGCCTACGACCTGCGCCAGGCCAGGGACCTCGCGGGCCTGGCCTTCGACGACATCTACACCGAGCCTCTCGGCGACGCTTCAGGGCGCGTGGAGTGCGTCTTGACCGACGACGTGAACAAGCTGCAGACCGTGGTCGAGTTCCACCGGCAGCAGTTCCCCCACGTCGTGGTCTACACGCCGCCCGCGCCGCGGTCGGCCATCTGCATCGAACCCAACAGCTGTCCCACCGACGCGTTCAACCTGCAGCTTCACGGGGTCGATGCGGATGTCATCGAGCTCGAGCCCGGCCAGAAGGTCTCGTTCCACACGCGGGTTTTCTCCCGCGACCTGGAGTAGGGGAGCGCGGCTCAGGCGCGACCCTGGGCGCGATCGAGCGCGCGCCGGAACGCCGCTTCCGTTGCGCCCTCCCGCATGGCGAACACCACCCGCTCGACGGTTCGGCATCGCGGCAGCTCCTCGGACAGGGTCCGCATGACCACGGCGGCGGCGCGCTCCACCGGGAACGCGTAGACCCCGCAACTGATGGCGGGGAAGGCGATCGATCGAAGCCCGTGGGCCTCGGCCATGGAAAGCGCGGTCCGGTAACACGACGCGAGCAGCGCGTCCTCGCCGTGCGATCCCCCCTGCCACACCGGTCCGACCGCGTGGATCACGTGCTTCGCGGGCAGCCGGTAGCCCTTCGTGATCTTCGCGGACCCGGTGGCGCAGCCTCCCAGCAAACGGCACTCGTCGAGGAGCTCGGGGCCGGCCGCGCCATGGATGGCGCCGTCGACGCCGCCTCCGCCCAGGAGCGAGGTGTTGGCCGCGTTCACGATCGCGTCCACGGCCAGCGTGGTGATGTCGGCGATTCGTATCTCCACCCGATTCATGGGTCCTCCTTCGTTCAGTGCGGCCCTTGCTGGATCAGACGGATCGCATCCAGGCGAAGCCGCGCCTCCGCAAGATGCCGGTCGAGAGAGGCCTTCTGCTCGGCCAGCCGGTCGATCTCCTCGGCGCGGACGCTCGGATTCACCTTCTGCAGTTCGCGCAGACGGGTGATTTCGTGGTCCAGCTGCGCCCTCATCTCCCGCCTCGCCGCGTCGATGAGGCCGGGAACGCGGGCGTCCGCGATGTCATGGGTCTTCCTCAGGAGTCCGGGCAGCAGGTCTTCCCTTATCTCCGGCGCCTGCAGGGCGAACGGATCCCCGCGCTCCAGGACGCGGCGAAGGAGGGCGGGGGTGACCGCGGCGGTTTCGTCCTCGCCCCGATGGTCCACGAGGACACGCAGCGGGGTGGGCGGCAGGAACCGGTCGACATGGAGCGGCGGGGGGGCGACGCACTCGAGGAGATAGATGGCCTCGAGGTAGAGCGCGGTGGTCTTCGGATCCGGCCACCAGGCGAAACTGCTGTTGCCCTTTCCCGAGCCGAGGATGAGATCGAGCGCGCCGGTGACGAGGGGATGATCCCAGGTGAGGAACTGGATGTCCTCGCGGGCCAGCGCGCGCGTCCGGTCGCAGGTGATGGCGAGGCCAGACAGGGGCAGTCCGGGAAAAGTGTCTTCGAGGACGCCGGATGAGCCGAGCTGGTAGGTGCGGCGCGCGATCTCCTCGACCGGTATGGTGAAGTGGTCGAAGACCGAGATCATGAAGGCGTCGAGAGCCTCGTCCCGGTCGTGAGCGCGGATCTGCTCCACCAGCTCCCGCGCGACCTGCGGACGGAACGAGTTCAACTCCAGCAGCCGGTCGCGGCCCTGTTCGAGGCGGACGGTGAGCTCCTCGCGGGCGGTCACCGTGTCCTCGATCAGGAGGCGGAGGGCGTCGCCGGCCCCGGTCTCGTGGAAGGAGGCCGCGAGTTCCTGGATCCGCGCCGCGAACCGTTCGCGGAGCTCGTGCCCGCCGTGCAGGTTCTTCCGGAAGGAGTTGAGGCCCGCGTCGTACCAGCGCGCCAGAACCTCCTGCGCGCTCCCCGCGACATAAGGCACGTGGATACGGATCTGAGCGCTCTGCCCGATCCGGTCCAGCCGGCCGATGCGCTGCTCGAGCAGTTCGGGCTCGATGGGAAGATCGAAGAGCACGAGGTGATGGGCGAACTGGAAGTTGCGGCCCTCGCTGCCGATCTCCGAGCAGATGAGGAGGCGCGCCCCGTCCTCCTCCGCGAACCAGGCGGCGTGACGGTCCCGCTGCACCAGGGAGAGGCCTTCGTGGAAGACCGCCATCTTCAGGTTGAAACGCGGCCGGATCGCTTCCTCGATCGCCTCGGCCTTCGCCCGGGACCGGCACAGCAGCAGGACCTTGTCCTGGCCGAGCGCCTTGAGAAGATCGACGAGCCAGTCGATGCGCGGGTCGTTCGAGAAATCGGGGACGAAAGGAAGCGCGGGGTCTTGGGCCTGGTCGGCCCGGAACTCCCTCGCGAGTACCTGGAGCAGCGCGGCGCGGAGTCCGCCCGGTTCGAGCGGGCACAGGCTCACCTCGCGCTTCGGAAAACCGCTGATGGTCGCGCGGGTGTTCCGGAACATCACGCGTCCGGTTCCGTGCTGGTCGAGGAGATCGGCGAGAGCCTCCGGATCGTCGAGGGCGGCCGCTTGTCGAGCGACCTCGCGATAGGACTCGGTCTCGCGGATGAACTCGCCGAGGTCATGGAACCTCGCGGGATCGAGAAGGCCCAGGCGCGCGAAGTGGCTGGCGATGCCCAGCTGTTCGGGAGTGGCGGTGAGCAGGAGCAGGCCGGGCGACCCCTGCGAGAGAGCCTCCACCGCGGCGTATTCCGGGCTGACGGTCTCGGGCGTCCATCCGAGGTGATGGGCTTCGTCCACCACCAGCACGTCCCAGCCCGCATGCAGGGCCTGTTTCACCCGGCGCTCGTTGCCGGTGAAGAGCCTCAGGCTTGCGAGCACGAGCTGATCCTCGAGGAACGGATTCGCGCCGGGCCGGGCCGTCTCGATGGAGACGCAGCGGCGCTCGTCGAAGATGTGGAACCAGGTGTTGAACCGTCGGAGCATCTCCACCAGCCATTGATGGACGAGCGAATCGGGCACCACGATCAGGACCCGCTGGGCGCGACCGGTGAGGATGAGTCGGTGCAGGATCAGGCACGCCTCGATGGTCTTGCCGAGGCCCACTTCGTCGGCGAGCAGAACCCGGGGCAGGAGCCGGCCCGAAGTTTCGGCCGCGATGTAGAGCTGGTGCGGGATCAGATCGATCCGTCCCCCCAGGAAACCGCGGACCGGCGACTGGCGCCGTCGATGCTGGTGATGGAGGGCGGCGACCCGGAGGTCGAAGGTTTCTGGCGCGTCCACCTGGCCGACGAAGAGACGTTCTTCGGGCTTGTTGAAGCTGATGGCGTCGGAGAGAGCGGTCTCGCACAGCTCGCGATCTTCGCCGCCGTAGTAGAGGAGTCCGCGCCGCTCAGAGACGGAGGCGATGGCGAGCGAGCGGCCGTCTTTATCCTTCACGGTGTCGCCCGCGTGAAACCGCACGCGCCGCAAGGGAGCGTTGTCTCTCGCGTACTCGCGCTTTTCGCCGCTCGCGCCGAAGTTGAGGGATACGGTCAGCCGGTTCACCCGCGTCACCGATCCGAGGCCCAACTCGGGCTCCGAGTCGCTGATCCAACGCTGGCCGGGATGGTACGTGGTCTTCATCGGCTCCAGGAAGGCTAGCGGATCGCGGCGGTGGGCGTGGCACAATGATCCGGTGAACGCGGAACTCCCGGCCGACGAGCGTCAGGCCGTCATTCTCATCCACAGCAGCGGCATGTCGTCGCGCCAGTGGGGGAAGCTCGGCGAAGTCCTGGGTCGCACGCATCGCGTGATCGCCCCGGACCTCCTGGGCTCGGGGGCCAATCCACCCTGGCCCGCCGAGAGGCTCTTCGATCTGTCCGAGGATGTCGATGCGATCGAGGCCATCGTGGAGAAGCTGGGCGGGCCGGTTCACCTGGTGGGACATTCCTACGGCGGCCTCCTGGCCCTGAAGCTGGCGCGTCGAAACCCGTCGCGCATCCGCTCCCTCACCGCCTACGACCCGGTGGCGTTTGGAGCCCTCTACGCCGCGAACGACGCGGAAGGCCTCGCCGATCTCGCCCGCGCGGGAAGCAACCCGGTTTTCACGGACTTCGAGCGGGGGGGCGACGATGCCTGGTTCGAGGTCTTCGTCGACTACTGGAACGGCCCCGGAGCGTGGCGCGGCATGACCTCGGCCGGTCGCGAATCGTTCCTTCGCGTGGGCCGGAAGGTGTTCTTCGAAGTGTGGTCGCTCATGCACGACCGCACCCCCGCCTCGGCCTATGCGGGTATCGAAGCCCCCGCGCTCTTCCTCGGCGGACAGGTCTCACCCCCCGCGGCGCGCCGGGTGGTCGCTCTACTCGGCGAGGCCCTGCCCCGGGGCTTCGTGCGGCTCGGGCCCGGCGCCGGGCACATGGGACCGCTGACCCACGCCGCGTTCGTGAACGACGCGATCCTGGCTCATATCGCGAGCGCATCCTGAGCGTTTCCGGTCTCTTCTGACCCCTCTCCTGGGAACCTTGGAGGCGCCGCCTGCGTCTAATTCTTGAACAGGGGAGGTCTGTCCTGTTCACCCGGAGGGCGAGATGATCCACATCGTCTGGGAGTTCGTGGTCAAACCGGAAGCGGTCGAGCGGTTCGAGCGGGCCTACGGCCCCGAGGGCGACTGGGCCCGGCTCTTCGCCCGCTACCCCGGATACCGCGGCACCTCCCTCATCCGGGACTCCCTCAATCCCCGGCGATTCCTGACCATCGATCTGTGGGACTCGATGAAGGAGCGCTCGGACATGCTCAACGACACCCGCGACGAGTATGCCCGGCTCGACGCGGAGTTCGGGGAGTGGACCGAGTCGGAGCGCGAGATCGGAACCTTCTCGTAGGCCATTTGCCTCATTGAGCCGAAGCCCCGCCGGGCGCAGCATGGCCGGTGAGCGGCGCCCCATTTCGCCAGGGGCGCCCGCGCGATCGTCCAAGGGAGGTTCCCATGCCATTCGATCCCGCCACCGAGATTCAGAACTTCCTGGTGTTCGGCGAGTTCGGGGACGTGAACCCGTCGATCTGCGACTCGTCCACCTACACCTTCCGCAACGTCGAGCGGATGGAGGAGGTCTTCGAGCACGAGATCGAGGGGTGCTTCCTGTACTCGCGTCACTGGAATCCGACGAACAAGTACCTTTCCGCCGCCCTCGCCCGGATGGAAGGGGGCGAGGCCGCGCAGGTGATGGCCTCGGGCATGGCCGCCATCAGCACGACCCTGCTCCAGCTCTGCTCGAGCGGCGACGAGATCGTCTCCGGCCGCACCATCTACGGCGGCTCCTACGCCCTCCTCGCCAATCTCCTCCCGCGCCTCGGCATAAAGACGCGGTTCGTCGACATGAACGACCCCAGGGCGGTCCGGGCCGCCATCTCGGAGAAGACCCGCGTCATCTACTGCGAGAGCGTCAGTAACCCGCTCCTCGACGTCGCCGACATTCCCGTCCTCGCCGGCCTTGCGAAGGAACGCGGGCTGAAGCTCGTGGTCGACAACACCTTCAGCCCCCTCATTCTTTCCCCCCTGCGGCTGGGGGCCGACGTGGTCGTCCACAGCATGACCAAGTTCATCAACGGCACCAGCGACTGCGTGGCCGGCTGCGTGATCTCGTCGCACGACTTCATAACGAAGCTCAACGACATCAACAGCGGGCCGAGCATGCTCCTCGGTCCCGTCCTCGACAGCATCCGCGCGGCCAGCATCCTGAAGAACCTGCACAGCCTGCACATCCGGCTGGCCCGGCACTCCGAAAACGCCTTGTATCTCGCCGGCAAGTTCCGCGACTACGGCCTCGACACCCACTATCCGGGGCTTGCCACCCATCCCCAGCACGAACTCATCTCCCGCCTGATGAATCCAGGTTACGGGTACGGCGGCATCGTGGCCGTGGATGTGGGCAACGAGGCGAGCGCCAACCGGCTCATGGCCCGGATGCAGGAAGAGAAGGTCGGATACCTGGCCGTGAGCCTCGGCTACTTCAAGACCCTGTTCAGCCCTCCCGGACACTCCACGTCCTCGGAGATCCCGGCCGAGGAGCGCCAGCGGATGGGCATGGGCGACGGCCTCATCCGTTTCTCGGTCGGTCTCGATGCCGACATCCAGCGGACCTGGGCCACCATCGAGAGGCTGCTCCAGGAGGAGGGCGTCCCCTCCCGCGAGGAGACCAGGGCGGTCGCGGGCGTCTAACCCTTGAGGTCGGCGTAGGCCCGGCCGGGTTCCGGGGTGGTCGACTGGGGTAGCGCGGTCTGCCTCCAGCCCGGCTCGGCGCCGTTGCCGTCGAAGCCGGCCCGCTGCTCGAGAAGATCCTTGTAGCCCGCCATCTCCATCAGGCCGCAGGCGCCCACCGACCGTCCTCCGCTCTTGCAGCCCACCACGATCTTCGCGTCCTTCGGGAAGGCCTTCGCGACCTCCTCCATGAACTTCGTGTTCGGCGACATCCCGAACTTGCCCGCGTGCATGAGCGGGATGTTGTACGCACCCTTCGGGTGGCCGGTCTCGAACTCGGGCACGGACCGGACGTCGAGGTAGAGGTAGCCCTCCTCCATCTTCGCGGCGGCTTCTTCGGGGCTGATTCGTTTCATGGGGGCGGAACCTTATCGCACCGCGGCGTTCAGCAAGGGAGAGAGGGCGGCGTCGAGAATCCCGGGTTCGCACAGCAGACTCACCACGAGGTAGCACCCCGATTCGAAGTCGAAGAAGTGGCCGGGGTGAACCAGCACCCCCGCGTCGAGGGCCCAAAGGGCCCGTTCCTCATCGGTGCGGGTGGCCGGGCACTGGACGAGGGCCGACCATCCGCCCTCGGCCGGGAGCAGGGTCAACTCGGGATGGGCCGCCACCGCCGCCTTCAGGGCGCCGAAGTTGCGCGCGAGACGTGCCTTGATCGTCGCCTGGAGGGACGGCTTCGCTTCGAGGATTCCCGGCAGCGCGAACTGAATGGGGGTGGCCACCGACAGGTAGGTGTCGGCGATGAACTCCAGCCGGGTGAGTGCCTCGTCCCGGACCGCGGCCGGACCGGACACCGCGATCCAACCCACCTTCATCTGCGGCAACGCGCACGACTTCGAGAGCCCGCCGAGCGAGAAGGAAAGGGCGGGGGAGTCGAGCGCGAAGGTGGGATGCCGGTCCGCGGCTGCGGCGGTCAGGGCGAAGTCGGCGAAGACCTCATCCGCGATGATGGCGACGCCCCGCTTCGCGCAGACCGCGGCCAGCGAGGCCGCCTCCTCCCGCTTCAGGAACGAGCCGGTGGGATTGTTGGGGTGGACCACCACCACCGCGCGCGTCCTCTCCCCGATGCTGGAGGCCAGGGCGTCGACGCTCAGGTGCCATTCGTGATCGAAGCGCAGCGGGTAGGTCCGCACCTTGACGTTGTCGAGGTCGGCGAGATAACCGAAGAGAGGGTAGGAGGGAGTCGGCACGAGCACGTCGTCCCCGGGATTCGCGAGCAGTTTGAAGAGAAGGGAGTAGGACTCGCTGCTGCTCGCGGTCAGGACGATGTGGTCGGGGTCGACGGCCGCGCCCCGCGTCGTGTAGTCGCGGCTCACCGCCTCGCGCGCGGAGCGCAGACCGCGGGGGTCGGGCGCGTAGTGGGCGCCCGCCGGGTTCGCGAGGAGAGCCAGCAGGTCCGGTGGGGCGAGGAATCCCGCCCGGGTGGGATTGGACTCGGTGAGGTCCAGGATCCGCGCGCCGGTGCGCCGCAGCTCGCGGACGCGGCGCGACAGCGCGTTCTCGGCGAAGTCCTTGGGCGTCCGGGCGGAGAACATGGAGGCGAGGCTATACGAGGGCCGGCCCGGGTCGGCGTTGCTTCGCGGTCCGGGGCCCCGAAACAATTGCCATAGACTGAAGGGATGTTCCCCGCGACGCGCGAACACGACCGGCTTGCCGACCGGGCCGGCCTCACCGCCTGGCGCCACTGGGGGCCCTATGTTTCGGAACGCGCGTGGGGCACGGTTCGCGAGGACTATTCGAAGGACGGAAACGCCTGGCGCCACTTCCCCCATGACCACGCCCGGTCGAAGGCCTACCGGTGGGGCGAGGACGGCATGGCCGGCATCTCCGACCGCTACCAGATGCTCTGCCTCGCCTTCGCGTTCTGGAACGAGCGCGATCCCATCCTGAAGGAGCGTCTGTTCGGACTGGTCCCCGGGGAGGGTAACCACGGCGAGGACGTGAAGGAGTACTACTTCTATCTCGACAACCTTCCGAGCCACGCCTACATGAAGTGGCTCTACAAGTATCCCCAGCGCGAGTTTCCCTACGAACAACTGGTTCGCCAGAACCAGGCGCGCAACGGAGAAGGCCCCGAGTACGAACTGCTCGACACCGGCATCTTCGACGACGACCGCTATTTCGACATCGAGGTGGAGTACGCGAAGGAGAACGCGGAGGACATGGTGATCCGGGTGCGCGCGCACAACCGCGGTCCCGAGGAGGCGCCCCTGCACATCCTCCCGCACCTCTGGTTCCGAAACACCTGGAGCTGGGGGGAGGTGAGCCTGCCCCGGCCCCGGATCGTTCCCGGGGCCTCGGGGCCGGGGTTCGTGAGCCTGACCGCGGACGACCGCGATGTGCTGCCGCCGAAGGCGCTTCCTTTCTCCTATCGGCTCGGGCCGCGGCACCTGTTCGGTCCCAACCGCGGCGAGGCGCTCTTCACCGACAACGAGACGAACGCCGGGGCCCTCTACGGTCCGGGAGCGGCGAGCCGGTCGCCCTACACCAAGGACGCCTTTCATCGTCATGTCGTGGGGGGCGAGGACTCCGTCAATCCGGATGAAGAGGGGACCAAGGCGGCGCTCCACTACCGCATGGTCGTGCCCGCGGGGGGAAGCGTCGACCTGTGCCTCCGCTTCGCCACGGACTTCCATCCCGATCCGCTCGCCGCCGTGCCCGCGATCATCGAAAAGCGCCGGGCCGAGGCCGACGAGTTCTACGCGAGCATCCATCCGCCGATGGCCACCGACGACGAGAAGCTGGTTCAGCGCCAGGCCTTCGCGGGGATGCTGTGGACCAAGCAGATCTATCTCTTCGACGTGAACGTGTGGCTCGATGGCGACCGCGCGGACTGGCCGCCGCCCGAATCGCGCAAGCACATCCGCAACCAGCATTGGCGCCACCTGAACTCCATGCGCATCATGTCGATGCCGGACAAATGGGAATACCCCTGGTTCGCGGCCTGGGACCTCGCCTTCCACTGCGTGCCCCTCGCTCTCATCGACGCGGATTTCGCGAAGGAACAGCTGTGGCTGCTCCTCTTCGAACAGTTCCAGCACCCCTCGGGTCAGATTCCCGCCTACGAGTGGGAGTTCTCCGACCTCAATCCGCCCGTGCAGGCCTGGGCGGTCTGGCGGATCTACAACATGGACCGGCTGCGCCGGGGCAAGGGCGACCGGGCCTTTCTCGAGAAGTGCTTCCACAAGCTGCTCATCAACTTCGCGTGGTGGGTGAACAAGGTCGACCGCGAGGGCAACAACGTGTTCGAGGGCGGCTTCCTCGGCCTCGACAACATCACGGTCATCGACCGCTCGGAGAAGCTCCCTCACGGCGCGGTGCTCGAGCAGTCGGACGCCACCGGGTGGATGGGCATGCTCTGTCTGAACCTCATGCGCATTGCCCTCGAACTCGCCCTCGAGAACAAGGCGTACGAGGGGCTCGCCACCAAGTTCTTCCAGCACTACATCTACGTGGGCGCGGCCATGAAACGGATGGGCGGCCGCAACTACCAGCTCTTCGACGAGGCCGATGGCTTCTTCTACGACGTGCTCCGCTTCCCGGACGGCTCGTTCGAGAAGTTCCGGGTGCGCTCGCTCGTGGGCCTGGTGCCCCTCTACGCCATCGAGCGCCTGGAGGAGAAGTGGATCGAGCCCTTCAAGGATTTCCGCGAGAGCATGATCTGGTTCGTGCGAAACAAGGCTCACGTGGTCCAGAACGTGTGCTATCCCCTGAACCGCGAGGGCACCACCACCCACGTCCTCGCCATCGTCGACCACGACCAGACGCGACGCCTCCTCGATCGCGTCTTCGATCCGGACGAGTTCCTCTCCCCTTACGGCCTGCGCAGCATGTCCAAGGTCCACGGCCGCGAGCCCTTCCGCTTCGGTGAGCGCACGGTGAGCTACGAGCCGGCGGAGGCGGAGGCCAAGATCAAGGGCGGGAATTCGAACTGGCGCGGCCCCATCTGGTTTCCCACCACCTTCCTCATGATCGAGGCCCTGCGCAAGCTCGGCACCGCCTACGGCCCGACCTTCAAGGTCCGGGTCGGCGGAGCGGACGGGGAGGAGAAGCCCCTCTGGGACGCGGCCAAGGAGATGTCCGACCGCCTGGTCTCCATCTTCACCCGCGGCCCCGACGGAAGGCGGCCCTGTCACGGACGGCGGACGAAGTTCCAGACCGATCCGCACTGGAAGGACCTGATCCTCTTCTACGAGTACTTCCACGGGGACACCGGCGAGGGCCTCGGCGCGTCCCATCAGACCGGCTGGACCGGCCTGGTCGCGAGCCTCATCGACGAGTGGCGGAAGCCGCCGCAGTCGAGTGCGAGATGAAGATCGCCACCTGGAACGTGAACTCGGTGCGGGTGCGCGAGCCGCGGCTCGTGGCTTTCCTCGCCCGCGAGCAGCCTGACATCCTCTGCCTGCAGGAACTGAAGGTGGTGGACGACGATTTCCCCCACGAGGCGGTGAGGGCGGCGGGCTACGAGGCCGTGACCTTCGGCCAGAAGACGTACAACGGCGTCGGCATCCTCGCGAAGGCGGGCACGAAGATCGAGAACGTGTCCCGGAGCTTCGAAGACGGGGACGACGATCCCCAGGCCCGGGCGATCGCGGCCGACATCCTGGGGGTGCGCGTGGTCTCGATCTACGTGCCGAACGGGGGCGACGTGGGCACCGAGAAGTGGGCCTACAAGCAGTCCTGGCTGAAGCGGCTCCGGGCCTACGCCTCGAGCCGGCTCGACCTTTCCGGGAAGGTGGCGATCTGCGGCGACATCAACATCGCGCCGGAGGCCCGCGACGTGGCGAAGCCCGACCGCTGGAAGAACTCGGTCCTCTTCCATCCCGAGATGACCGCGGCCTTCCAGGACATCCTCTCGCTCGGCCTCGTGGACACCGCCCGCATCCACCACGCGGGCGAGGGCCCCTTCACCTGGTGGGACTACCGGATGCTGGCCTTTCCGAAGGGCGACGGTCTGCGGATCGACCACATCTTCGCCTCCCGGACGCTCGCGTCCCTGTGCCGTGAGGTGCGGGTCGATCGGGACGAGCGAAAAGGCGCCCAGCCCTCAGACCATGCGCCGCTGATCGCCGTCTTCAGCTGAGGACCTGCGCTCGACTTTCGCCGTATAGTTGAAATTCATACTTCCCATGTCTGATTCCGTTCCGAAAACCCCGACCCCGAACGAAGCGGCGAACCGGATTCCCGCGAAGATCGGGCGTTACGACGTGGTCGAGAAGCTGGGCTCGGGCAGCACCGGCACGGTGTATCGCGCCACCGACCCGTTCATCGGGCGCGTCCTCGCCATCAAGACCTTCCGGGTCGACCTTCCCCCCGGACCCCTGCGGGACCGGTTCCTGCAGCGCTTCTACCACGAGGCCCGGATCTCGGGCGGACTGTCCCACCCCAACATCGTCGCGCTCTTCGACGTGGGGGAGATGGATGGCCTGCCCTATCTCGTGTTCGAGCACGTCGACGGCCCCACCCTGGACGTGGCGCTCGCGCGCGCGGGCCGCCTCGATTCGGCCGAGACCATCCGGGTGGTGGAGCAGACCGCCTCCGCCCTCGACTTCGCGCACTCCAAGGGCATCGTCCACCGTGACATCCGGCCCGCGAACATCATCCTCGCGAACGACCGGCGCGTCCGGATCGCCGACTTCGGGATCGCCCGGGTCGAAGGCAGCCACCTCACCCAGCACGGCGAGATCCTCGGCACGCCCGCCTACATGTCGCCCGAGCAGATCCGCGGGCAGGAACTTTCCGCGAGCAGCGACCTGTTCTCCCTCGCGGTCTGCGCCTACGAGATGCTGTCCGGCCAGAGGCCCTTCGTGGGCAAGACCCAGCCCGAGCTCCTCGAGGCCCTCGTCTATTCGCCGCCCGCCGAACCGAAGGAGCTCCGAGCCCTTGGCATTCCGAGCCGCGACTTCATGTTCGTCTTCGAGCGGGCGCTCGCGAAGGACCCCTCGCACCGCTTCGCCGACGCCGCGTCTTTCGCGCGCGCGCTCAAGTCGGTTCTCGGCGTGGTGGTGCCCGGCGAGGAGCCCTTGCCGGTTTCGCGGATCGCCGTGCCCGAGGCCCCGCCCCCGTTTCGTCGCGCCATCCTGCCCCCGGTAGCCCCTCCTCCGCCCACTCCCTACAGAGTCGATACCGCGGCCACGGTGGCCCTGGACCCGGGCGGCCCGGGAGCACGGCCGGCGTCCTCCGCGGATGCGACCATGGTTTCGAACTACGCCGGGGAAGGCGGTTCTTCGGACATCTCCGAAGACCCGACCCTCTCTCCCACCGTGGGCTTCGATCAGGGCCTCAACGCGAAGAAGATGGCCCTCTCGGCGGATGCCACCATGGTGACGCCGGGTCAGGACACCGACTTGCCCCCGACCCAGACCCGCATGTCGCGGCAGGCGGTCGAAAGCCTTCTCTCGAGGTCCGCGTCCTCCCAACCCGCCGCGGGCCCGGCTCCCACCCCGCCCCTGCAGAAGACCCTGCCCGGATCGGAGAAGCCTCCGTCGTCCCCGAACGCGAGCGCCATCGAGGACCTGCTGCCGCCCACCCGCGAGATGCCCAAGCTGACCTTGCCGGCGCCGGCCCAGGATCCGAGCCGCACCGCCTCGCAGCCCGGTCTGCCCAAGGGCGCCGCGGACAAGACCATCATCATGACCGAGGGCGAGAAGGCCGCGGCCGCGCAGCTGCGGGACCGGTCGGCCAGCCGGATCCCGACCGGGGCGGCGGCCGCTCCCAAGCCAGCTCCCCCGCCCCCGCCGCCGTTTCGGGCTTCGCCCTCGCGCCCCCCCACCCTGGCGACCATGCCGCCTCCCCAGGCGCCCATGGCGCCGCGCTCGTCGCTCGTTCCCAAGATGCTGCTTGCCGCCATGGTTCTCCTCACCCTGTTCGCCCTGGCCCTCGCCGCCATCTTCTGGGGGAGGGCGGGGAAGCCCGCGCCCGAGACGACCGAAAAGTGGAACAACCTGCCCGTCTACCAGGAAGCCGACGTGGAGAAGTCGCCCTTGCTCTTCTCCCATGAGATTCCCAAGCCCAAGCTCGAACCGGGTCGGGTGGTATCGGTCACAGTCTCCTGGATCGTGACTCCAGAGGGAGTGGTCGACGACCCTAAAATTGTCGCGTCGGCCTCTCCGGAGATCGACGCCTTCGTCCTGGAAGGCATCCGGAAATGGCGATACGAGCCGGGACAGAAAGACGGAAAGACCGTCCCCGTCCGGGTTCTGCGCAAGTACACGTTCGGGCAGAGAAGTTCGGAAGGATCGTAGTTTGGCCAAGCTCATCATCAACCCGCAGATGCCTTCAAGGAAGGAAATCGACCTTCCCAAGGCCGACCTGTCGATTGGCCGCGATCCCACCAACGATGTGGTGATCCCGGATGCGCTGGTGTCGCGACGGCATGCGCGCATCGTCTTCGACGGTCGCGAATATCTGTTCCACGACTGCGAATCGTCCAACGGGTCGCTCTTGAACGGCGACCGGGTGTCCGAGCGAAAGCTTTCCGATGGCGATGTGCTCTGGCTCGGCGCCTCGCGCCTGCTCTTCCGCGCCCCCGAGGCTCCGGTGGAGGGGAATCTCGCCAAGGTCATCCAACATCCCTCGTCCCAGCGGATGAAGTGTCCGGCCTGCGAGCATCCGTTCCAGGCGGGCGACGTCTTCTGCCGACAGTGCGGCACCACCATCGAGGCGCAGCAGGCGGTTTCGGAATGCGCGTCGTGCCACGCGCGGGTCATCGGTCCGGCCCGGTTCTGCAATGCCTGCGGCGATTCGCTCGCCCCCCGCGCGGGCCGAAGCCTCGCCTTCCAGAAGCGGCTCGAGCGGGCCGAACAGGCCGATACCAGCGCCATCGACGGCGTCCTGTCCGCGGCCTCGGCCGAAAAGCGCCTGCTCGCGTCTCTGGTCGACTTCCTGGCGAGTGCGGCGATCTTCGCCCTCTTCTCCCTGCCACCCCTCGGGATCTACCTGAACTTCGACAACGGCGCCACCATCGCGGCCTGGCTGATGCTGCTGCCGGTGCTGTCGTTCCCCGCCTACTTCATCGGCTTCTGGGTCGCGCGCGGCGCCACGCCGGGCAAGGAGCTCCTGGGCCTTTCCGTGGTCATGAAGGACGGAACGAAACCTTTCGGCCTCGGCGCCGCCCTCATCCGGTTCGCCGGCTTCTGTGTTTCGCTCGCCACCCTGGGCCTCGGCTTCATGCTGATCCTGGTGGATGGCGACACCCTGCACGATCGGTTCGCCCGAACCCGAGTGGTTGAGCGCCGGCTGTGACCGAGAGCCCGGAGAACGAGTTTCACGGACAGCCGCCCGGGGACGTGAGCATCGAGGTCCCGGTCGCCGCGCCCGGAGCAACCGTGCCCGCGCCCCGGGCCTCCGCCCGCCGCCCATTCCTTTCGGCCGCCTGGGACCTGCTCCACGACGTGTCCATCACCGTGCTCTTCTGTTTTTTCATCGTGACCTTCGTGGCCCAGCCGGTCCGCGTCCAGGGCGCTTCGATGCAGCCCCGTATCGAGGACAACGAGCGCATCCTCATCAACAAGGCGATCTACCGCTTCCAGGGCGTCGCGCGGGGAGACGTCGTGGTGTTTTACTATCCGCGCGATCCTTCGGTTTCGTACATCAAGCGCGTGATCGGCCTGCCCGGCGACCGGGTGGAGATCCGCAGCGGAACGGTGTACGTGAACGATGACGCCATCGAGGAGCCCTATCTCTTGCCCGAATACCGCGACCGCTACGACATGCCTGAGACCCTGGTCGAGCGGGGCCACTACTTCGTGATGGGCGACCACCGGTCGAGCAGCATGGACAGCCGCTCGTTCGGCGCCGTCCCGGAGAAATACATCTACGGCAAGGCGACGTTTTGTGTCTGGCCCATCGCGAAAACGGGCCGGGTTCGGTGAACCGGATCGACCTCCAGGCTCGCCCCTCCGCGGGCGTTCGGCCTTCGTGCGCACTCGTTCTTGAGGACGGAGCCGCGTTCTTCGGCCTGAGCTTCGGCCGGAAGGGCGACACCACCGGCGAAGTCGTCTTCAACACCGCCCTCACCGGTTACCAGGAGGTCCTGACCGACCCCAGCTACGCCGGCCAGATCGTGACGATGACGTACCCGCATATCGGCAACTATGGGGTCAGCGCGCACGACATGGAATCAAGCAAGGCCCAGGTCACGGGCTTCGTGGTCCGCGAGATCGCTTCCCTCGATTCGAGCTACCGCTCGGAAGGCTCGCTCGAAGGCTGGCTCGACCAGCAGGGCATCGTGGGCATCTGCGGCATCGACACCCGCGCCCTCGTTCGACACATCCGCACCCACGGGGCGAAGCGCGGCGTCATCTCCACCGCGACCGGCGATGTCGACGCGCTGGTGAAGCGCGCGCGGGCCTCGCGGGACATGAACGGCCTCGACCTCGCGAAGGAAGTCACCACCGCGAAGGCCTACGACTTCAAGGAGCCGAAGAGCGTGGTGGTGCCGCACTTCAAGGTCGTGGCCTACGACTTCGGAATCAAGACGAACATCCTGCGCCTGCTGGCGCTTTCCGGCTGCGAGGTTCATGTCGTTCCCGCGACCACCACCGCCCGGGAGACGCTGGCCTTGAAGCCCGATGGCGTCTTCCTCTCGAACGGCCCCGGCGATCCCGATGCCTGCACCTACGCGATCGAGTCCGCGAAGGCCCTCATGGATTCGGGGAAGCCCTTGTTCGGCATCTGCCTCGGCCATCAGATCCTTGGCCTCGCCTGCGGGGGAAAGACCTACAAGCTCAAGTTCGGCCACCGCGGCGCGAATCACCCGGTGAAGGACCTGCGGACGGGAAAGGTCGAGATCACCTCGCAGAACCACGGCTTCGCCCTCGACCGCAGCGTGTTCGAGAACCCGCAGTTCGAACTCACCCACGTGAACCTCAACGACGACACCGTCGAAGGCTTCCGGCACCGCGACCTGCCCGTGATCTCGGTTCAGTACCACCCCGAGTCGAGCCCCGGGCCGCACGATTCGCGACACCTTTTCGCGGGCTTCGTCGAGATGATGGAGAAGAAGAAGGGAACGCCGCAGAGGTGAAGGATCCGACCATCAAGTCCGTCCTCGTGATCGGGTCGGGGCCCATCGTCATCGGCCAGGCCTGCGAGTTCGACTACTCCGGCACCCAGGCCATCAAGGTCCTGAAGCGCGAGGGCATCCGCGTCATCCTGGTGAACTCGAACCCGGCCACCATCATGACCGACCCCGAGTACGCGGACGCCACCTACGTGGAGCCGCTCACTCCGGACTTCGTGGAGAAGATCCTCGAGAAGGAGCGGCCCGACGCGATTCTTCCCACCGTGGGCGGCCAGACCGCGCTCAATCTCGCGGTGGCCCTGGCCAAGCGCGGCACCCTCGATCGCCTCGGCATCCGCCTCATTGGCGCGTCGCGGCGCGCGGTGGAAGTGGGGGAGGACCGCCAGCTCTTCAAGGAGGCCATGCACCGCATCGGCCTCGAGGTCCCGCGCTCCGCGGTGGTGAAGTCGATGGAGGAGGCGAAGGCCGCGGTGAAGCAGACCGGCATCCCCGCCATCATCCGGCCCTCCTTCACCATGGGCGGCTCGGGGGGCGGCATCGCGCGCACCGAGGCGGAGTTCGAGGACATCGTGACCCGCGGCCTCATGATGTCGCCCGTCCACGAGGTGCTGATCGAAGAGTCGATCCTCGGCTGGAAGGAATACGAGCTCGAGGTCATGCGCGACAAGGCCGACAACTTCGTGGTCATCTGCTCGATCGAGAACTTCGATCCCATGGGCGTCCACACCGGCGACTCCATCACGGTGGCGCCCGCGCAGACCCTCTCCGACCCCGAGTACCAGAAGATGCGGAACGCCGCGCGCGACATCATCCGCGAGGTCGGGGTGGAGACCGGCGGATCGAACATCCAGTTCGCCACCGACCCGAAGACGGGGCGTCTCATCGTCATCGAGATGAACCCTCGCGTGTCGCGCTCCTCGGCCCTCGCCTCCAAGGCGACCGGTTTCCCGATCGCCAAGATCGCGGCCCTCCTCGCCATCGGCTACACCCTCGACGAAATCCGTAACGACATCACCAAGGTGACCCCCGCGTCCTTCGAGCCCACCATCGACTACGTGGTGGTGAAGATCCCGCGCTTCGCCTTCGAGAAGTTCCCGGGCGCGTCCTCGACCCTCGGCACCCAGATGAAGTCGGTGGGCGAAGTGATGGCCATCGGCGGCACCTTCAAGGAAGCGTTCCAGAAGGGTCTGCGCGGCCTCGAGATCGGGGCCAAGGGCTTCCACCTCAAGGGGGTCACCGACTCCGGGCTCACCGGACCGGCCCTCGACGCGGAAATGGCGCGCCCCAGCCCCGATCGCCTGTTCCACGTGCGCGCGGCTTTCGATCAGGGCCGCAGCATCGAGAACATCCACGCCGTCACCGCCATCGATCCGTGGTTCCTCGACCAGCTCCAGCAGATCGTGGACGCGGAGAAGGCCATCGGGGGCGGCAGCCTCGGCGCGAATGCCCTGGCCTGGCGTCAGGCCAAGCAGGTCGGCTTCTCGGATGCCCGGATCGGCGATCTCACCGGCGCTTCCGAGGCGGAAATCCGCGCGAAGCGCAAGGGCCTCGGCATCACCCCGGTCTACAAGCGCGTCGACACCTGCGCGGCCGAGTTCGAATCGCACACCCCCTACCTCTACTCGACCTACGAGAACGAGTGCGAAGCCGATCCCACCACGAAGCGCAAGGTCATGATCCTCGGCAGCGGTCCCAACCGGATCGGCCAGGGCATCGAGTTCGACTACTGCTGCTGTCACGCGAGCTTCGCTTTCCACGAAGAGGGCTGCGAGACCCTGATGGTCAACTGCAACCCCGAGACGGTGTCCACCGACTACGACACCTCGGACCGCCTCTACTTCGAGCCGCTCACCTTCGAAGACGTGATGAACATCGTCGAGCGTGAGAAGCCGGACGGCGTGGTGATCCAGTTCGGCGGCCAGACTCCGCTCAAGCTCGCCCTGCCCCTTTTCCGCGCGGGCGTTCCGATCTGGGGGACCTCCCCCGACATGATCGACCTCGCCGAGGACCGAAAGCGCTTCGCGAAGCTCCTCGACGAGCTGAGGATCCCGCAGCCGGAGAGCGGTACCGCGCTTTCGATTCCGGAAGCCCGCGAGGTCGCGCGCCGCATCGGCTATCCCGTCCTTGTGCGCCCGTCCTACGTCCTCGGGGGTCGGGCGATGGCCATCGTCTACACCGACGACGATCTTGAAGGCTTCGCCAAGGAAGCGGTGAAGGCCTCGCCCGATCATCCGATCCTGGTCGACCGTTTCCTCGAGGACGCGTTCGAGGTCGACGTGGACGCGCTCGGCGACGGCGAGCGCGTGATCATCGGAGGGATCCTCGAGCACATCGAGGAGGCCGGCATCCACAGCGGCGACTCCGCCATGGTCCTCCCGACCTATAAGGTCAAGGCCGAGCACATCGACACCATCCGCGAATACACGCGCCGCCTCGGTCTCGCCCTCAACGTGCGCGGCCTGATGAACGTGCAGTACGCGATCAAGAACGACAAGGTCTACGTGCTCGAAGTGAATCCGCGCGCTTCGCGGACCACACCCTTCGTCAGCAAGGCCACCGGGGTTCCCATGGCCAAGATCGCGGCGAAGATCGCGGCCGGCCGCACCCTGAAGGAGCTCGGGCTGGTCAAGGACCTCGAGGTGAAGCGCTTCTTCGTCAAGGAGTCGGTGCTGCCCTTCGTGAAGTTCCAGGGCAGCGACATCCTGCTCGGGCCGGAGATGAAGTCGACCGGCGAGGTGATGGGCATCGCGCGCAGCGTGGGCGTCGCCTTCGCCAAGGGCCAGGCCGCGGCGGGAACCTCGATTCCCACGGGGGGCGCGGTGTTCATCTCCGTGCACGACAACGACAAGCCGGGCGTGCTCGAGATGGCGAGGTCGCTTCACGGCTTCGGCTTCGCCATCCTCGCCACCCGCGGGACCGCGGCCTACCTCGCCCAGGGCGGGGTTCCCGCCCAGGCGGTCGCCAAGGTGGGCGAAGCGAAGCCCGATTGCCTCGATATGATCCGCGGTGGTCAGATCCAACTCGTGATCAACACGCCCCTCGGGCAGAAATCGTTCGTGGACGACGGCGCCATTCGCAAGCAGGCGACCCAGCAGGGCGTTCTCGCCTTCACCACCCTCACCGGGGCGGCTGCGACCGTCGATGCGATCCGCGCGCTCCGGACCAATTCGTTCGAAGTGGAATCCCTGCAGGAGATCCTCTCGTCGTGACTTCCGGGAAGCCGCTGGTGCTGGCGCTCTCCGGCGGGGGCGGGCACGCAGCCGCTCACGCGGGTGTGATCCTCGAACTCGCGGCCCACGGTGTGCGGCCTACCGGATACGCGGCGGTGTCGGGCGGCGCGCTGGTGGCAGCCGCCTATTTAGGCGGCGCCAGTATGGAAGCCCTCGTTGACGAGGCGTCGCGGCTGCACCCCTGGTTCTGGGTGCGCGGCTGGGGCGGCGGTCTTCTCTCCGGCACGAAACTCGGCGTCCTGATCGACCAGTTCCTGCCCAAGGAAACATTCGAAGAACTCGCCGCACCCCTCGCCGTACTCGCCACCGACATGGACACCGGCCAGGGCGTGGTCTTCCGCACCGGGAACGTGCGCGACGCGGTGCGCGCCTCCTGCAGTTTCCCCGGGATCTTTCCCCCCTTCATCTGGGAGGGCCGGCGCCTCTACGACGGCGGCGTCACCGATGTGGTCCCGGTGAAACTCGCGCGGGAAATCGCGGGCGACGAAGGGGTCGTGGTCGCGGTGGATGTGAACGGCGGCACGAAATGGCCGGCCGCGGAGTCGTTCGTGGCCATCGCCCTGCGCGCGGGGCTGACCCTCCTCCGGTCGAGGACGCGGGTGGAGCTTTCGGGCGCGGATCTCGTGGTGGCGCCGGCCATGGGCGACTCGGGCTGGATGCAGCCCCGCAAGATCCCCACCTTCTTCGAAGCCGGCCGCGAGGCCGCCCGCACCGCGCTTCCCGAGATCCGGCGTCTGATCGAGGCGTAACCAGGAAACACTTGGCGAAGTTCGCGCGCCGCGCTCTCGTTCTGCTCCTCGTCCTCGGGGTGGTGGTCTTCCTGCTTCCCGCGGAGAAGGCGCCGCCCACCGGGCAGTGGCTCTTGAGGGCGGGCCTCACCCCGAAGGTCGTCCGCGTGGGCCGGTTCGACGTGCGCTATGTCCGCAAGGGGGTCGGGCCGACGGTCATCCTGATCCATGGCCTGGCCTCGTCCATCTACTCGTGGGCCGACGTGATCGGACCGCTCTCGGAGAAGTTCGACGTCATCGCCCTCGACCTTCCCGGTTTCGGCGCCTCGTCGAAGCCCGACGATCTTTCCTTCGGCGACTATGAGCCGACCCTGGTCGGCCTGATGAACGCCCTCGAGGTCCCGAAGGCCCACTTCGTGGGCAACAGCATGGGGGGGGCGGTCTCCCTGCTCATGGCCGCGCGCCAGCGCGATCGCGTCCTTCACGTGGTCATCCTCGACTCCGCCGGTTTCAACCTGCAGCCGCACGAGCGTCCGTTCCTGGCCCGGCTTCTCGCCAGCCGCGTCGCCGGCTCGTTCGCGGAGCGGCTGCCCGTGAAGCGGCTGCTCACTCGTCTCTTCCTGCGCCGCCTGATCCAGGACGAGACCCGGATCACCGACGAGCGCATCAACGAGTACGAGGCGCCCTTCTTCGACAAGGGTGCGCTGGCTTCGGCGCGATCGCTCCTGCTCTCCCGGGTCGATGAGGGTTTCGCGGCCGACCTCGCCTCCATCCAGGCGAAGACCCTCGTCTTGTGGGGACGGTTCGATCCCTGGCTTCCCGAGTCCCACGCCGACCGGTTCGTGGCGGAAATAAAAGGCGCGCGCAAGGTGGTTCTCGAGACCGGCCACATGCCGCAGGAAGAAAAGCCCGCCGAAGTGGCCCGACTCATAGGAGACTTCCTCATCTCATGAAGCCGCGGTTCCCACGCCTGGTCCTCAGTCTTGCCCTCGCGGCTTCCGCCGGCGCGTGCGCCCGGGAAGAGGGCGTCGATCTCAGCAGCTACTCCGCGAATCTCGTCGACGGGAAGGTGGGGGAGGAGGGCAAGGCCTTCGTGGCCGACGTCCAGGGCCGGATGATCCACATCGACGACGTGGGCCTGCGCGTGCTTCCCGCTTCGCCGCCTTCGAAGATCGTGCTGAAGACCGACATCCCGCGCGGGGGCATTCTGAATGTGGCGGCGGGGATTCCCGCGGACAAGCAGGCGAAAGGGGCGGTCGAGTTCGTGATCAGCGTGATGGAGAACGGCAAGAGCCACACCGTCCTCACCCAGGTCATCGACCCCATCTCCAGGCCCGAGCATCGGATGTTCGTGAACCTCAAGGCCGACCTCGCGCGCTTCGCGGGCAAGGATCGCGAACTGGTGCTCGAGACCCGCGCCTTCGAGAAGGACGGCGATCTCTTCCGCGCCTACTGGGGCGCCCCCGCCATCAGCGTCGATCCGAAGTTCGCGGTGCGCAAGGATCCGCTGGTCATCGTCTATCTCGTGGACACCCTGCGCGCCGACCACACCACACCCTACGGGTACAAGCCGAGGACGACACCCGAGCTCGAGAGATTCGCGACCGACGCGGTCCTCTTCGAGAACGGCATCGCTCACGCGTCCTGGACCAAGCCCTCGGTGGCGTCGCTCATGACCTCGCGCCTGCCTTCGCGGCACCACGCGGTTCAGCTCCGCGATCCCCTCGACTCCGGGCAGGTCACCCTGGCGGAAATGCTCGATGTCAAGGGCTTCGCCACCGGAGCGGTCATCGCGAACTCGGTCATCTACGACAAGGACTCCAACTTCCAGCAGGGATTCGATGTGTTCGCCGGACTCCACGGGCCCGAAGGCGAGCGGTCCAAGGTCGTGGATACCCGCCTCGTGGTCGATCGGGCCCTCGAGTTCCTCGACTCGCGCCGCGGGCTTCCGACCTTTCTCTACGTTCACACCATGGATCCCCACGTCCCCTATTCGCCTCCCGCGCCCTTCGACACCATGTTCGAACCGAAGGCGATCCCCGGTCATTCCGGCATGGACCCCCGCTACGACTTCAAGGAGCCTCTCGACCGGGAGCGCCTCATCGCGCAGTACGACGGGGACATCGCGTATGGCGACCAGCAGTTCGGCCGGTTCATCGACGAGGTGAAGAAGCGCGGCGTCTACGACGACGCTCTCATCTTCTTCGTGGGCGATCACGGCGAAGAGTTCCAGGACCACGGCGGCTGGCTCCACGGCCGGTCGGTGTTCGACGAGCTGATCCGCGTTCCCATGATCGTCAAGTTCGCGGGGAACCAGGGCGCGCATTCCCGGATCCCCCAGATGGTCGCGCTCTCCGATGTGCTGCCCACCATTCTCGAGGCGATGGGCATGCCGGTGCCGGACCCGCCCGCCATCATCGGCCGTCCGCTCCAGGGTGTCGCCTTCGGGAAAGCGCCGGAGCAGACCGTGGTGTCGGAGATCTCGCATCGCGGCTTCGTCTCCTCGGGAATCCGGACCGGCCAGGCGAAGTACATCCGACGCTTCTCACCCCAGGCCGACGAGCTCTACTTCGACCTGGTGAAGGATCCGAAGGAGGGAACGAATCTCATGCCCCAGAACCCGCCGGGGGCGAGGCGTCTGCGCTCCGCGGTCGAAGCGACCATGCAGGTGACGCCGTATCGGTACGCGATCCGGGCGCTCTCGCCAGAGCCGCAGACCCTGCTGGTCGAGACCACGGGCTGGATCGAGGGAGTGGAGAGCGCGGGACTCGGCATCCGCGAGAAGGCGGAGGTCAGGAACAACGGCCGCCTGCTCGAGATCACCCTCACGCCCAAGCCGGGAATGCCGCGCGACATCTTCTTCCGGGTACGCCCGGTGGGCGTTCCCGTGACCCTTCGCGGACGCCGGGGCGGGCGCGACCTCGTACCCGCGGATGTGTTCGTGGGGGAGCGAGGCGATCATCCGCCCTCGCTCCCGTTGCGGCTCCCCGAACTCGACAGCGACTCGGTCGAAGGGATGTTCAAACCCGGATCCTCGAAGACCGGCGTGCTCATCTACCTCGACGCGCCGTCGGGTCGCGCGGTGCAGGACCTCGATCCGGCGGAGCGCGAGCACCTGTGCGCGCTCGGCTACATCAACTGCAGCCCCGGCCCGGACAAGAAGGTCCATTGATCCGTCCCCGGCTGGTCGTCTTCGACCTCGATGGAACCCTGATCGACTCGATCGGCGACATCGCGTCCTCCGCGAACCAGTCCCTGGTCGAGGCCTACGGCGAAAGCGCCCGGCTCTCCCACGACGTGGTCCGCGGTTTCGTGGGCCACGGCGCGCGCCTGCTCATCGAACGCTGCGTGGGCGCCGCGCGGAAGCCCGCCGCCGACGTGGGCCCCATCTTCGAGCGCTTCCTCGTCGTCTACGGCTCGCGCCTCACTCAGACCACGAGGCTGTACCCGGGGATGAGCGAGGCCCTCGATCGGATCGGGAAGACATCGCGCCTCGCCGTCCTCACCAACAAGCCCGGGGCCATGAGCCGCAACATCGTGAACGACCTCGGCCTCGGCGGCCGTTTCGTCGCGGTGGTCGGCGGCGACGACTTCGAGACGAAGAAGCCGGATCCGCAAGGCCTCCTGCAGATCGCCGCCGATGCCGGCGTGCGCCCCGAGGAGACGGCGCTCGTCGGGGACTCCGCGGTCGACATCCGCACCGCGCGCAACGCCGGCGCCATCTCCATCGGCGTCCTGTGGGGCTACGATCGCGAAGGCGTGCTCGCCGAAAAGCCGGATGTGCTGGTGGCCGACCCGCGCGACCTGTAATCGAGCGCGAAGCCCTGCATTGGCTCCGGTTGCGAAGTCCGTGGGAGTACCCCATTCACGTGGCTCTTGAGACCGGTGTTTGGTCCCGAATTTGGAGCGGGGCCAGCCGTGGGTGTGGGTTGCATGCGTTGGGATTTTGAGCGCGAGTCGCCACGGTCCGTCGGCGACCTTCGCGCTCAATAAGCCGAGTAAGGAACCACACGATTCCGAAGTCCCGTCAGCCAAGTGGTGACGCACGAGGCGCTCCCGGCGCAGCAAGCCCACACCAGCGGCTGGCCCCGCGGGCCACCGCTACCAAGCTCGGAGAGTCACAACCTCGCGGGTCGAGGTTCGGAAGGGGTTGCTTCGTCGCGGCGCCAAGGGAGTGGCTCCTCGCAATGACGTGAGGGGGGTACAGGACGGACAGCGCGAACCTGGGAGTGAGATACGCGGTGCGTGGTACCGATGACAGTACCGGCCAGCTAGTACCTGGCCCGGTAGTTTTCCGCGGATCCGCCGACGGTGGCTTCGATTCGCTCGAAGGTGATGCCGTCGAGGGCGCCCGCGGACTCGACCGCGGACTTGGTGAGGAGGATCTCTCCCGCTTTCGCGGTGTCTTCGCCCAGCTTGCTCGCCGCGTTCACTTCGCGGCCCCAGACGTCGAGGTCGCCGATGCGGAGCATCTCGCCGTAGCCGATGCCCACGCAGAGGAGGATCTCGGTCTCCGGCGTGCGCTTGAGGTTGAAGGGCTTCAGCACCTTCTGCATCTCCACCGCGCACTTCACCGCGGAAGCGGTGCGCCGGAAGATCACGAGCAGCGAGTCCGCCTCGATCTTGATGAGGATGCCGTCGTGTTTGTGGATGATGGGGGAGAGCAGCTCTTTGTGCTCGAGGATGATCTGCAGGAAGTGCAGGATGCCGAACTTCTCGACCTGGCGGGAGAAGCCGGAGAGGTCCGTGAACATGATGGCCCAGGTCTCGCCGAACAGGTCCCAGATCCTGCGATCGAGAGCTTTCACGTCCACCCCGGGGCGCGCTCTCTCCGCAATCAGCTCCCACAGCCGATGCTCACTGCACTTCAGAAGTTCGTCGGTCACCTTGAGGGAAGCCTACTCCGACCGGGGTTCGACCCCAAGCGGCAAAGGTGACGCGCGCCGCAGCGCCAGTCCTTGTCGGGCGGGGCCCTGTGCTACGCTGAACGAGCAAATCCTGATGAGAACGTACGTCCTCGGCGATCCCACCACGCTCTTTGCGGAACCCCCGGCCGAGGTGTCTCCGATCAGCGACGACGCGCAACTTCTTCGGCTCCTGGCCGATCGCGACGCGCTCATCGTGGCCGATGCCCGGCTCCTGGTGAAGGCGGGAGGCTCGATCGCGGCCGGCGCTTCGTCGGGCCTCGTGGCCGCGGTGGTGGTGGTGGGAAGAGCCGAGGACGTGAACCCGACTCTCCTGGCCTTTCCCTCGTTGCCCGCGGTTCACGTGGCCCCCATCTCCAGGCTCGCTCTCGAAAGGGCCTCGCGCTACGCGCGCGAGACCGCCGGGGGCACCGCGTACTCGGCGCTCGAGGGACAGCTCGCCCGCCGCAACGCCGAGCTTTCCGAGCTCAACAAGATCGGGGCGGCGCTCTCCGCGGAGCGTGACATCAACCGTCTCCTCTCCCTCATCCTCGACAAGGCGCGCCAGATCACCGCCGCCGATGCGGGCAGCCTCTACCTCGTGATCAAGGGCGAGGAAGGCAAGCCCGACACCCTGAAGTTCGCTCTGGCCAAGAACGATTCCGTGTCCTTCGAGTTCCAGGAATCGCTGATGCCCCTCGATCAGACTTCCATCGCGGGTTACGTGGCCATCCACGGCACCGCGGTGAACGTGGCCGACGCCTACGAGCTCCCCGCGGGCACGCCTTACCGGATCTCCCGGTCGTGGGACGTGAAGTCCGGCTACCGGACCAAGTCGATGCTGGTCGTCCCCATGCGCGACCACCAGGGCGAGATCATCGGGGTCATCCAGCTCATCAACAAGAAGAGGGACGCGGCGGCGGTCCTGAAGCCTCCCACCGTGGTCGAGCGCGTGGTCGTCTCCTTCGACGACCTCGACCTCGACCTCGTCATGTCCCTGGCCTCGCAGGCCGCGGTGGCCCTGGTCAATACCCGCCTCATAGAAGGCATCAAGGCGCTCTTCGAGTCCTTCGTGGGCGCGTCGGTGATCGCCATTGAAAGCCGCGATCCCACCACCTCGGGTCATTCCGGCCGGGTGGCCGAACTCACGGTCGGCCTCGCCCGCAAGATCGACGGCGCCTCGTCCGGGCTGTACGCCCCCGTCCGCTTCAGCGGCGACCAGATCCAGGAGATCCGCTATGCGAGCCTCCTGCACGACTTCGGCAAGGTCGGCGTCCGTGAGAAGGTGCTGGTCAAGGCCAAGAAGCTCTTCTTCGGGGAGATGCTCGCGCTCCGCCAGCGTTTTGGAGTCATCAAGCGCACGGTGGAGGCCGACTACCTCCGGGCCAAGGTCGCGTGCCTGGAGGCGCGGGGCACTCCAGAGGAGCTCATGGCCCTCGACATGGCTCACGCGAAGCGCCAGATGGAGATCGACGCGGCCCTCGAGGTCGTGACCAAGTCGAACGAGCCGACCGTTCTCGATGGCGACACCGCCAACGCCCTCCTCGAACTGCCCTCTCTGAGCTATCTCGACGTGGACGGGGTCACCCGGCCCTACATCACCGCGAACGAGCTCGAGGCCCTGTCGATCCGGCGCGGGTCGCTCTCCGAACAGGAGCGCATCGAGATCGAGAGCCATGTGACCCACACCTTCAGATTCCTCTCCCAGATTCCCTGGACCGGAGAATTCGCGCGCGTCCCCGCCATCGCGTTCGCGCACCACGAGAAGCTCGACGGCACCGGCTACCCCCGCAAGCTCAAGGCCGCGGACATTCCCCTGCAGTCGCGCATGATGACCATTTCCGACATCTTCGACGCCCTGGTGGCCTGGGACCGGCCCTACAAGAAGGCGGTGCCCGTGCCGAAGGCGCTCGACATCCTCAACGACGAGGCCAAGCAGGGCAAGCTCGATACGGAACTGCTGCAGGTGTTCATCGAGGCGAAGGTCTTCGAACTCACAGCCAGGCGGGCGGCCGGAAATTCCGGACCGCAATGACCCGGATCATCGCCCACCGCGGCAACTCGGCCGCCGCTCCCGAGAACACCTTTGCGTCCTTCGACAGCGCGATCGAGCACGGCGTGACCCTCCTCGAGTGCGACGTGCAGATGACCGCCGACGGCCACATCGTGGTGATCCACGACCCGACCCTCGATCGGACGTCCGATCGCACCGGTGACGTGCGCGCTCTCTCCCTCGCCGAGGTGAAGGCGGCGGACGTCTCGTGCCCGAAGAGCTTCGGCGCGAAGTTCTCGCCCCAGCGCGTGTCCACCCTGGGCGAACTGCTCGCCTACGTCAAGGGACGGGCGAGGGTGATGCTCGAGATCAAGAAGGAGTCCTCGCGGCCGGACAGCGATGAGTTCGAGCGCCGGATCGCCGCGGAGATCGTGAAGTCGGGGGTGCGCGTCTCTCCCGACATGGACACGGACATCGCCCTGATCTCCTTCGCCACTCCCGTGCTCGAGCGGATGGCCGGAATCCTCCCCGACGCGCCGCGCGGGCATCTGTTCTATCGCGATCCCGAAGACGTGATGTTCGCCGCGGCCGCGAAGGTCAAGGCCAGCTTCGTGATGCCCGAGAAGGGTCACCTCACGCCCGGCCTCGTGGAGCGCGCGAGACAGCACGGCCTGGGCGTCGCCACCTGGGTGTGCGACGACCCCGCCGAGTTCAGGGAACTCAGCAAACTCGGCCTTCTCGGCATCGGCACGAATCGTCCCGCCGAGATGACCGACGCGGCCGCGCCGGTCGGCGCCTCCCGCTCCTGAGCGCGATGCACGTTCAGATCGACCCCGTCGGAGGCCTGGCGGGGGACATGTTCGTGGCCGCGATGCTCGATGCGTTTCCGCCCCTCGAAGCGGCGGTTCAGTCCGCGGTCCGCGCGGCCGGTCTGCCCCCACGCTTTCACTGCGACGTGGTGCCCCATTCGGACCACGCCCTCACCGGCCGGCGCTTCCTCGTGGTGGAGGCGTCGCCGCCGCCGTCCCCGCCCGCTCACGTCCACCACCCCGGCCAGCCCACTCATCTCGACCACGCGCCCGATCACGAGCACGGCCATCGGCCCTTCGCGGAGATTCGCGACCGCCTGACCGCGGCCCCCCTCGATCCCGGCGTGCGCGATCACGCCCTCGCCATCTTCACCCTTCTCGCCGAGGCGGAGGCCCAGGTCCACGGCGCCACCACCGACACCGTGAGCTTTCACGAACTGGGCGAGTGGGATTCGATCGCCGACATCGTGGCCGCGGCCGCGATCGTCCACGCGCTTTCGCCGGCCACCTGGTCGGTGGGCCCGCTGCCCATAGGCTCCGGCTTCGTCAAGTCCGCGCACGGCCTTCTCCCCGTTCCGGCGCCAGCCACCACACTTCTGCTCCGCGGTCTGGTCGTGCGCGATGACGGCATCGCGGGCGAGCGGGTGACTCCCACGGGAGCGGCCATCGCGCGCTATCTGCTGTCCCTCCCGGGGCGGGCGCCGCGAGAGCGACGGCTCCTCGGGACGGGTCTTGGGTTCGGAACGAGGTCGCTGCCCGGGATCTCGAACTGCGTGAGGGTTCTCGCCTACGACGCCGCCCTCGCCGAGGCCCCGCACGGCGATCAGGTGACGTCCATCGAGTTCGAAGTCGATGACCAGAGCCCGGAGGATCTGGCTATCGGCCTCGACCACGTGCGCGCCCACCAAGGCGTTCTCGACGTCCTCCAGACGCCCGCCCTCGGAAAGAAGGGGCGCGTGGTGATCTCGGTCCGCGTGCTGTGTCGTCCCGCCGCGGAGGACGAGGTGGCGGCTCTTTGCTTCCTGGAGACCACCACCCTGGGCCTGCGCCTCCTCGATGTCCGAAGGCACACCCTGTCGCGCGTCTCCAGCACGGTGGAGGCCGGCGGGCGTTCCGTCGATCGCAAGAGCGCCGATCGCGGCTCGCATGCCACCACCAAGGTCGAGGCCGAGAGCCTGCGCGAGGTGGCCGGGCACGAAGCGCGCGAGCGCCTGCGCCGGGCCGCGCTTCGCGATTGACCGACCGGACCGCTCGAATACACTGAGGCCCATGACGGAAAGCCAGCCCCTTGAAGCCTCGGATCTCCAGGACGCGATCTCGCGGCTCGACTCCGTGCTTCAGCGCGTTGGCGAAGTGGCGATCGCCCTTTCCGGCGGCGTCGACAGTCTCACCCTGGCCGCCTTCGCGCATTCCCGCCTGGGCGCGAAGGCGAAGCTCGTCCACGCGGTTTCCCCCGCGGTGCCCGCGGCGGCCACCGCCCGGGTGAGGGAGTTTTCAGTCATGCGGGGCGCGCCCCTGACCGTGCTCGACGCGGGCGAGTTCGCCGACGAGGCCTACCGCGCGAATCCATTGAACCGCTGCTACTTCTGCAAGAGTCATCTCTACGACGCGATCCGGGCCCGCTTCAAAGTCGTGATCCTCTCCGGCACGAACTTCGACGACCTTTCCGACTACCGGCCGGGCCTCATGGCCGCGGAGGAACGGGGTGTCCGTCACCCGTTCGTGGAGGCGGGCCTCACCAAGGCGCGCGTTCGCGAACTCGCGCGCCATCTTGGCCTCGGTGAGGTCGCGGAGCTGCCCGCGGCGCCTTGCCTTTCGAGCCGGGTCGAGACGGGGATCCGGATCGACGCGCGGGCGCTCGCTCTCATCGACGCGGTAGAGACGGAGCTGCGCGAGGCGGTGATGCCGAAGACGGTGCGGTGCCGGGTTCGCCCCCGAGGGTTAATCGTGGAGATGGACGAGGCCTCGCTCGATCGCCTCCCCCCGGAGGATCGGGCCCGCTGGACCGCGCAGATCGGTGCGCGCGCCATCGCCGCGGGCCTCACCGGGACGGTGGGCTTCGAGGTCTACCGCCAGGGCAGCGCCTTCCTTCGTCCGCCCTCGTGAGCGAGTTCGATCTCGATCCCCTCCGGGCCGAACGGGTCGGTCTCGACGAGGCTCTCTTCTGCGCGGGCAAGACCGACGGCCAGGTGGCGCGGATCGTGGAGACGGTGACCGGCGCGGGCCGGTCGATGCTGTTGACCCGCCTCGAGGCGGGCCGCCATGCCTTGCTCGACGAGAAGGTGCGCGCTCTCTTGGACTACGACCCGGTTTCGCGCACCGGGTTCCTCGGGCCGCGGCGAAAGGTCCGCGAGACCGCGCGCGTGGCCGTGGTCTGCGCCGGCACCTCCGACCTTCCCGTGAGCCGTGAGGCCGCGCGCACCCTCGAGTACTACGGCGAGAGGGTCTCGGAGTTCAACGACGTGGGGGTCGCGGGCCTGCATCGCCTTCTCGGCCGGATCGCGGAGATTCGCGCTCACGAGATCGTGATCGCGGTGGCCGGGATGGACGCGGCGCTGGTGAGCGTCCTCGGTGGCCTGGTGAAAGCCCCGGTGATCGCGGTCCCTACTTCGGTGGGCTACGGCGCCGCGCGGGGGGGAGAGACGGCGCTCGGCGCGTCCCTCGCCAGTTGCGCGGCCGGGGTGACGGTGGTGAACATCGACAATGGATTCGGCGCGGCCTGCGCGGCGATGCGCATCCTCAACCGGGGTGAGGCGCCGCCTTTGTGACCTTCGTCGCAGGGTCGCGCGTCGGCGTTTGGCCCGGTTCCGGATGGACGGCGTACACTGCCGGCGGAGGCCTTAAATGAAGAAGCTGATAATCCTCGCGCTCGTCGCGGCGCTTTCCTCACCCACGCTGGCTCTGGCCCAGAAGGACAAGAAGCACGAGAAGTCGAAGGGCAAGGAAAAGGAAAAGGAGACGGTAACCCTGACCTTCGGCAGCGACGACCGCCAGGCCGCGAGCGCCTACTTCGCGAAGAAGTACGGCAAGGGAAACTGCCCCCCCGGCCTCGCGAAGAAGAACAACGGGTGCCTGCCCCCGGGCCAGGCCAAGAAGCGATACCAGGTGGGGCATCCGCTGCCTCGCGAGGTGGTCTACGTGGAGGCGCCCCACGAGTTGGTGGTTTCGCTCCGGCCCTGTCCTCAAGGCTACAAGTACGTGGTGGTGGACGGGGACCTGGTCAAGCTCGCGATCGGCACCATGCTGGTGGTGGACGCGATCGACGGACTGATTCACTAGAATCCGTTCCGGCTTGGGTATCGACTACAACCACCGATTCTTTCGCGGCGTCAGCAACTCTCCGGGCGGCGATGTCGACGGCGCCACCGTCTTCCACTACCGCCAGCAGGGAGACGTAGTCTGGGCCACCTACGAGGGCGGCGCGGTGCGGTTCGGAACCCTCACCGCGGTGGTTCTTCAGGACGGCCGCCTCGACATGCGGTATCAGCAGGTCGCGGCGAACGGAGCCTTCAAGACCGGGCGGTGCGTTTCCGTGCCGGAGATCCTGCCCGACGGCCGGATCTCGCTGCACGAGTCGTGGCAGTGGCTCGAAGGTGGAGAGGGCTTCGGCCATTCTCGGGTGGAGGAGATTCCGAGCGCGCATCCACGTGGAGGGCCAGGCGCGCCAGAACCGCCTTCGGCTTGAGCCTCAGGAAGGATGCGTGCGCCCGGATGGACTGGGCGCGGAAGTGCCCGGCCTGCTGGCGCAGGGCCCTGGAAAGGCCCGGGTCGGCGCGGCGGAAGCGCGTGGCCTGGCCGGCGAGCCACCGCGACAGCACGATGAGGTCCTGCGAGTCGCCGAGGGCGCTCTGGAGAGGCTTGAGTTGGAGCACACGCGCGTGGGCCCCGGAGTCCACCTCGCCGAGCACCTCGAGCGCGTAGCGAAGCCCGCGGATGCGCCGCCGCAGGTCGTGGAGAAGGACCGGGGAGTAACGCGGACCGAGGGCGTCGAGAAGGTCGATGGCTCGCCGGCGCTGCTGCCAGGCTTCGGCCCGGGTGCGCCGGATCACCGTCTTCACCGAGGCCTCGCCCTGCCGCAGCAGGGCGACGAGCTGGCCGTCCAGTTTCTTCGGCCAGCGCGTCTCGCTCCGAAGGAGGGCCACCCTGCGGTCCGAGTCGGACAGCCCGAGAATTCTCCGTTTCAGCCCCGCTTCGATGGCCGATCCGGACTTGAGCTTCAGGATCAGGGACCGCCCCACGTCCCGGTCGCGCACATCCGCGAGGGACCTCAGGGCCACGCGGAGCGAACGCTTCGCCTCCTCGACCAGCTTCGCGTCGACGCTTCGCGTCAGCGTGCGCAGGGCGGCGCGCAGCGATCTGGCCGCGACGCGGAAATCGTGCACAGCCTCCACGTGGCCGCGCTGGGCGGGATCCACGAGTGCGAGCACCGCGCCGGCCCTGGGCTGAAGGAGGCTACGCGTCCTCAAACGCGCGGATCTCCCCGTCCGCTTGTCTCAGGCGGAAGGCCAGGGCCCGCGCCAGGCCTCCCATGAACTGCTGTCCGAGCCGGGGATGCTTGTCCGCGAGCGCGTCGAAGGTCGCGCGCTTGATCGCGTAGATGTCGGTGGGCGTTTCCGCCACGGCCGTCGCGGATCGAATCCCCGCGTCGAGGAAGGCCATGTCGCCGAAGAAGTCGCCGCGGCCGAAAGTGGCCACGTGGAAGGGCTGGCTATCGCCGATGGAGAAAGCGATGCGCACGCGCCCGCGCCGGATGAAGAACAGTTCGTCGCCAGGGTCGCCCTGCGCGAAGATCTTCTGGCCGGCCTCGTAGTGGCGGGTCTCGATGCTCTGCTCCATCTCCCGGATCGTCTCTTCCTTGCGGCCCTTCAGGAAGGCGATCTCGTGGAGACCGAGGAGGGTTTCCTCGGCCTCCGCGCCCTTGCCCTCCGAACCCAGGATCGCGTCCTCGGCCCACTCGAGCGCGTCGGTGAGCTGATCGAAGAGGCGCTTGCTCTTGACGCTCGACACGAGCCCAACCTGGGCGAAGTAGTCGCGGCCGGCGATGCCCGAGGGCAGGGCCTTGGGCACGTTGCTGTACAGGAGCGAGCCCCCGCGCTCCTTGATGCGGTCCTCGATCTGCTCCAGCAGGTGCACCCCGGTGAAGTCGATCGATTCGATGCGCCGCATGTCCAGGATGAGGTATCGGCAGCTGCCGAGGTCGGGTTCGAGCACGGTGAGCAGCTGGTCCGTGGTGCCGAAGAAGAGGTCGCCCTGCAGTTCGGCGACCACGACCTCCCGCCCGCGACGCTTCAGGATGGCGGCCTGCTCGGGAAGACGCTTGCGCCGCGATGAGACCTGGTCGCCGTACAGCTTCCGGAGGATGACCTTGCTCCTCACGTGCTCGCGGGTGAAGAGAATGATGGAGAGAATCACGCCGGTGGCGGACGCGGCGATGAGGTCCACGAAGACCGCGACACCGATCACGCTCGCGATCACGAAGAAGTCGACCATGGTCGACCGCTGGCGCACCAGACCCAGGCTCTTGAAGTCGAACATCCGCGCGGCCACCACGAGGAGCAGGGCGGACAGCGCGGGGATGGGGGCCCAGGCGATGACGGGTCCGAGGACGAGGTAGGCCACGAGGGCGAGCACGCCCGCGATGACTCCCGACCGCCAGGTGGAAGCACCGCTCGCCAGGTTCATCAGGGTGGCGCCCGAGGTTCCCGCCCCGGGGATGCCGCCGATGGCGGCGGAGACCATGTTCGCGAGACCCTGCGCCCGGACCTCCTTGTTCGACTCATGGCGGCTGCGGGTGAGGGCATCGACCAGGACGCAGGTCTTGAGGGTGTCGATGGAGAGCAGGATGGAGAGGGTGAGGGCGGGCCCCAGGATGAAAGCGAGGTCCGCGGGCGCCACCTGGGGCAGCGCGGCGGCCCGGGCGGCGATCCCGCTCCAGAACGAGCTGCCGCCCGAGAGGGGACCGATAAGGAGGGGATTGCCCTGAAGGGACATGAGGCTCGCGTCGCGCGAGGCGAGGCCGAAGTAGGTGGCCACCCCCGCGAGCAGGCCGATGATCGGAGCCGGCACCGTCCTGGTCAGGCGAGGGGCCAGCAGGGTGACCGCGATGGTCACGATCCCCACGGTCAGGGACACCGGGTTCCAGGAGGCGGGGTGGCTGACTCCCGCGCCCATGGCCATGCCCTTGGGCAGGCCGAGGAACGAAGGAAGCTGCTTGAGGAAGATCACGATGGCGACGCCCGAGAGATAGCCCGTGACCACCGGGTAGGGGATGAACTTGATGAGAGTCCCGCCGCCCAGGACGCCGTAGAGGATCTGCAGCGCGCCGGAGATGAGAGCGGTGATGCTGAGCAGCAGAAGAACCGATGACGGGTCGCGGCCGGGATCACTCGCGAGGGCGAGGGCGAGGGCGCCCATGACCGCCGCCGCGGGGGCGCAGGGCGCGGAGACGAGGCGGGGCGCGCCGCCAATCGCCGCCGCGATGGAACCCATCGCGAAAGCGCCCAGCAATCCGGACAGAGCGCCCACGCCCGAGTAGGCGGGGCCCAGAGGAGCCACGATGGCCACGCCGAACGCGAGGGACGCGGGCAGGGCCACGAGCATGGCGGACAGACCTCCCCAGAAGTCGTTCACGAGCGCCGAACGGGCTTCCGCCATCGGGGGGATCATGCGCCCGTCGCGGCCCGCGGGCAAGATGCATTTGCACTAGACGCGACCCAGGGCGGCCGGCAGGGGGCCTACCCCCTGCCGAAAGACCGCTTGATCCCGATGGCGATGGTGGTGAAGACGGCGCCCATGAAGCCGGTGATCAGGGTGGCCAGGAAATCCAGGGGGCCGCCACCCCCGAGTCGGGCCTTGAGGGGCTTTTGAGGGTCGTAGCGAACGGTCACCTTCTCCCCCTCGTCGTAAGCCTTCGGCCAGTTGCCATCCGCCATCTCGACCGTCTTCTTCGTCCCGTCCGCGAGGGGGAACTCCACCACCGCGTGGTAGTAATCCTGAGTCGTCTCGCTCGACGAGTTCGAGGCCTTCGTCGTGTGCTGCCGAATCACGTTGCTCACCACCACGCCCTCGACGCTCACCTCGGCCGCCACCGACTGACGCGTGTACCAGAACGTGATCGCGGAGGCGAGCAGAAGCACGACCCCGACGCAAAGGAAGACCGTACTCACGATCTTCTCGGCCCCCGGGCCGCTCTTGAGGGCTTCGACCTCGGCCGGGTCGAGTTCCTTCCAGTCGCCGTCGTCATCCTCATCGTCGTCTCCGCCATCGAAATCCTCGTCTTCATCGATCGTCGGCGACTCGTCGGACGGCTTCGCGGTCTTTCCCTCGGCCTCTTTCTGGCGGCGCTTGTATTCCTCGACCTGCTCCCGCAGGCTCTTCTTGCGATCGGGATCGTCGGACATGGGCGGATCTTGCCAGATCTTCTACCGGACCACTTCGACCTTCACTCTTCCGGTTCCCGGGCCGATGAGGCCGATCTGCTTCGCGGCGCCGCGGGAGAGATCGATCAGCCGGCCCTTGTGATTCGGGAAGAGGTCGTTGATCCGGACCACCACGCTCTTCCCCGTGGAGAGCAGGGTCACGCGCACCCGGGTGTCGCACGGGTAGGTCCCGTGCGCGGCGGTGAGGGCGTCCTGATCGAACCGGTCGCCGCAGGCCGTGCGCTTGCCGTCGTAGCCCGGGCCGTACCATGACGCCGTCCCGGTGTCGGTGGTGCCGATCCTGACCGGGGGCCGGGTGCGCGGGCTTCGAGCCTTCGGATTGGAGGCGCAGGCGGAAAGCAGGAGGGCGAGGAGGGTGACGAGCGCGGCGGACCGGTTCGCCCTCACCGCGGACCTACTCGATGACCTGCTTGACCAGGGGCCGCGGCGGCACGGGCTCGGGAGCGATCTCGAACGCGTGGACGAGCCGCGCCAGAGCGGCGTCGAGCCGCGCCTGGTCGCTGAAATGCAGGGTGGCGAGGAGGTCGCCCCGGTCGACCGCGTCCCCGACCTTTCGCCCGAGTTCGATTCCCACTGCGGGATCGATCGGGTCGGTCACGGTGTTTCGGCCCGCGCCGAGGAGCATCGACGCTTCTCCCGCTGCCCGACACCCGATGCGATGGACGAAGCCCTTCGCCTGCGCGCGGATCTCGTGACGGCCGGTCGCGTGGGGAAGGCGGGACGGGTCGTCGCACACTCGCGGATCGCCGCCCTGCGCCTCGATCACCCGCCGGAAGAGTTCGAGACCCGCGCCCGAGGCGAGGGCGCCCCGGATCTTCGCCCGCGCGGCCTCGAGGTTCGGCTGGACCGCGGTGAGCACCAGCATCCAGGCCGCGAGCTCGACCGAGAGATCGGTGAGGTCCTTCGGTCCCTGCCCGCGCAGGGCAAGGACCGACTCCTCGATCTCGAGCGAGTTGCCGATCATGCGGCCGGTGGGCTCGTTCATGTCCGTGATGACCGCGGCCACCCGCTTGCCCATGCCCTTGCCGATCGCCACCATGCGACGGGCCAGGGTCACCGCGTCCTCCTCCCGCTGCATGAAGGCGCCGTCGCCGGTCTTCACGTCGAGGATCAGGGCGTCGATGCCTTCCGCGAGCTTCTTGCCCATGATCGAGGCGACGATGAGCGGCAGCACGGGCACGGTGGCGGTGACGTCGCGCAGGGCGTAGAGCTTCTTGTCCGCGGGAGCGATCTCCACGGTCTGGCCGATGAACGAAAGCTTGTGGGCGCGCAGGGTCTTTCGGAACTCGTCGAGGCTCAGGCCCACGCGAAAGCCGGGGATCGACTCGAGCTTGTCGAGGGTGCCGCCCGAGTGCGCGAGGGCGCGGCCGGAGATCATGGGCACGGTCACCCCGCACGCCGCGGCGAGGGGAGCGAGGATCAGGCTGGTCTTGTCGCCGACTCCGCCGGTGGAATGCTTGTCGACCTTGGGTCCGGGCAGGTCGGACAGGTCGAGGATCTCGCCCGAGTGCAGCATGGCGCGGGTGAGGTCGGTGGTCTCCTCGTCCGACATGCCGCGGAAGTTGACGGCCATCGCGAAGGCCGCCATCTGGTAGTCGGGGACGTCGCCCCGGGTGTAGCCCGCGATGAGGAAGTCGATCTCGGCGCGCGTGAGAGTCTGGCCGTCCCGCTTTCGCTCAAGGATGGCGGGCGCGCGCAGCGACTCCCGCGGGCCGGGGGTCACTTCGCCCCGCCCTCGGTGGTTTCCTTCTTCTCGTTGATCCGGCCGAGGGTGGCCCACAGATCGCGCCGGGGCTTGGGGCTCGGGGCCGGCGGCATGGCGGGCATCTGCGGCATGTTCCGCAGCACCTGGTCCATCAGGCTCTGCTTCGTCTCCACCTTCTTGGCCGGCCGCTTGGGGATCTTCCCGTGCTTGTAGTCGTGGGTGTTGAAGCACGTACGGCACGTGGTCTTGGCGATCTCGCCGTTCACCACGCTGGAGATGTCATGGGAGAGAAGGAGGTGGCACGACGTGCAGTAATCGTCCTGAACTTCGCCTATTCGATACACAGTGGTCATAGACCTGGAACAAGCTCCTTGAATGGTGCTGGACGGGGAGGGTGCGGTGGCGCCCCCAAAGGGCGATCCTCCCGAGAAAACTCATGAGGCCCGGAAACGCGATGGGGCCTTCAGTTCCCCTTGAGCCTAGCAAACATCAGCGCCCATGCAAGCCACAGGGCCGACATCAGTCCGGTGACCGCGTAGTTCGCCGGCTGATACAGGCTCGACCCCGCCAGGTCGTTCCAGCGGGTGAGGCCGAAGTGGACGAGCTGGGCGCCCACGCACACCGCGGTCAGACGGTGCAGCGGATTGCCGAGCGGCGCGGGAATCTTCGCGAGCAGCCCGCGGATTCCCGCGGCCCCGGCCGCGGCCATGGCCGGCCAGGCGTAGGCGAGCGGACGCTCGGTGTTGTTGGAGATGACGAGGGTGCCGTAGGTCGCGAGGGTGAGGAAGGTGAGGTCGAGGTTCTCGCGAACGCGGCGGGGGAAGGCTCTCACGTCGGCGAGGGCGAGGGGGACGAAGACCCCCCAGGTTCCGATGGTGAGCACGTACCACTGGCTCTCGAAGAGGCGGCGGTAGCGGAAACCCATGCTGTCCACCACCCCCGACCACCAGTCGTCGGGGGCGATCGGGGTGATGAGGGCGTGGAGGGCGAGGGATACGGAGAAGAAGGCGGCGGCGATGGCGGCGGTGCGCAGGGCGGCCTGCTTCAGGCCGTGGCGCTTGAGGGTGTGGAAGAAGGCGAAGGGGAGGACGAGGACGAAGCTCTCCCGCACGAACCCGGCCGCGAATCCCAGGACGATCGCGATCCGCCACGACGAGTCCAGTTGAATGGCGAGGATCGCCGCGGCGACGAGAGCGAGGCACAACGGGTCGGACATCCAGTACTGGTATTCGAACCAGCGCACCGCGCCCTGGGTGAGGCCCATGAGGGCGACGGCGAGCGCCGATATCTCGGGAGTGAAGCCGCGCGCCCGCAGGAAGAGGAAGGTGCAGGCGAGAAAGGCGACGAGGGAAAACTGGGTGATCGCGTAGAAGGCCTGATTGACGGAGAGGCCCCAGGCCATGAGACCGCGCGCGAGTTTCGGGGTCGCCACTCGAAAGGCGTAGGGCGGATCCTCGGGCTCTTCCGGGTTCGTCGCCATGTGGATGTAGTGCTTGTGGTCGGTCTCCATCACCGCGCGCACCCGGTGGACGAAGCCGAGTTTCGAGGCCACGTAGCCCGCGTTCGCGGCCACCAGCAGGGTCGCGAGGGCAAGAGCCATGCGCACGTCGCGACCGCTGATCTTCATCCGATGGGAAGCTTAGCCCGCGCAGCGAAAAGCAATAGCTCACGCCACCGTCAGCTCGCTAACCTCGTGCAGCGAAAGACAGTAACTCGTCATTAGGCCCCGATCCGTTTCGTAGCGGGCCGAAGCAATCTCGCGGACTTGGTAGCGGGGGGCCGCGGGGCCGAACGCTGAGGTGGGCTCGCGGCACCGGGACCGGCTTCGCGCGTCGCCACTGGAATACCGGAACGATGGAATCGTGTGG
>JBGATM010000011.1:0-147692 GCA_044229175.1 Vicinamibacteria bacterium
AGCTGTGCGCGGGACAACTTGGCTCGGGACATCCGCGAAGATCTCTCGCCGAGCTGAGCGTCGTCGAGATCCTGGATCGAGGCGCCGAAGAAGATGTCGCTCGCACGTTTGGCCGAGGCGAGGCCTTCCCGGCCGTGCGTGAGCTCGGTCAGCGACTCGGCCAAGCGTCGTTGCGATTCGCCGACGGCGGCGCCGCCCGCGCGCGACGCATCGAGGGCCTCGATCTCCTCGCGCGGCACCTCCGAGAGGAACCGCAGGCAGCGCGAGACGTCGGCGTCGGCCACGTTGATCCAGTACTGGTAGAAAGCGTAGGGACTGGTGCGCTCGGACGAGAGCCAGACCGCCCCCTTCTCCGTCTTGCCCATCTTCGAACCGTCGGAGGTGGTGAGCAGAGGGCACGTGAGCCCATAGAGCTTCGCGCCGCGCATGCGCCTTCCCAGGTCGATGCCCGCGGTGATGTTGCCCCACTGATCGCTGCCGCCCACCTGAAGCTCGCAGCCATGCTTCTCGCTCAGGTGCACGAAGTCGTAGGCCTGGAGCAGCATGTAGCTGAACTCCGTGTAGCTGATGCCCGACTCGCGATCGATCCGGTTCTTCACCGACTCCTTGGCGAGCATCATGTTCACGGGGAAGTTCTTGCCCACGTCGCGCAGGAAGTCGAGGTACGAGAAGTTCCGCATCCAGTCGAAGTTGTTGACCAGGCTCGCCGCGTTCGGCGCCGCTCCGAAGTCGAGGAACTGACGCAACTGCCTCTCCACCCCCGCCACGTTCGCCTCGAGCTTCTCGACGGAGAGCAGATTGCGCTCCTCCGACTTGCCGCTCGGGTCGCCGATCATGCCGGTGGCGCCGCCCACGAGGGCGATGGGCCGGTGACCGGCCTTCTGGAACCGGCGCAGCATCATGAGGGGAAGGAGGCTCCCCACGTGGAGGCTGTCCGCGGTGGGATCGAAGCCCACGTACAGCGTGCGGCTTCCCGTGCGGAGCCATTCCGGGATGAACGTCTCGTCGGTGGCCTGGTGGATCAGCCCGCGCCAGACGAGGTCTTCGTAGAGGTCGGTCATTCCCTGCCAGTTTAGCCGCCCGTCCCCGGACTACTTCGTGGGTATGGGAACGTTGCAGACCTCGATGCGGGAGACCTTGTACTTGAACGACTCCTCGCTTCGGGTCCTCCGGGCGTTGACCAGGGCGGTGAAGGTGGGCGTGTCGGTGCGCAGCACCTGCACCGCGGTGCGCTCCGCGGCGGGAACGTCGGAGGCGACGCGCATGGACTTGATGGTCACGCGCTGTTCCGGTTTCTCGTAGAACCCGAGCGGACCCGTGCCGCGGGGAAGGGTGGAAAGCAACTCGATGCCTTTCACCACGCGGCCGAACGCGGTGTAGTTGCGATCGAGATGTCGCGGCGAATGGCCGATGATCACGAACAGCTGGGTTCCTCCTCCGCTGTCCGCCTCGTTCCCGCGCGCCGTGCCCAGCGCCCCGTAGCAGTAGGTGAGCCAGGTGCGGCCGGATTTGGGATCGCGCGCGACGGGGAAGCCCATCGACCATCCGGCCTCCGCGGCGTAGACGTCGCCGTCGGGCGACGGCGTGAAGGGGAGATCCGGACCCATGGCCCGATCGAACTCGCCGGGCAGCGTGGCCTTCGCCGATTTGATCGCGCGTTTCGAGGCGCCCTCGTTCGGGTCGCCCCACTGCGCGACGTAGTTGTCCTGCACGCGATTGATGCTGAGTCCGTCGAAGTACCCCTCGCGCACCAGGGCCTTCACGTTCGCGGCATGGTTCGGCGCGAATGCGGGAGCCAGCTCGATGACCACGCGCCCGGTCGCGAGCTCCAGGTACAGGGTGTTCTCGGGATCGAGCGGGCGCCAGTCGGCCGCGGTGGCCGCGGCGAGGACCGAGGCGGTGGTCGGACCGACGGGTTTCGGAGAAGGGCTTGCGGTCTGGGCGTGGAGTGGCGGCGCCAGCAGCGTGAGGCCGAGCGCTCCGGCCGCGACCGTCCGCACAACGGATGTTCTCGAGATCATGATCGGTCTCCTTCGCGTCACTCTAGTCGCGGCGAGTATCGTCGTGATAGCAACCCGAATCCGACGCCGCAAACCGATCACCCGATCGAAATGGAGAACAACATGGCTAAGAAAACCTGCGTCTTCTGCGGACGCGGCTCAAAGGAGATCCCGCTGCTCACCTTCGAGTACCGCGCGTCGAGCTTCGACATCTGCCCGCAGCACCTCCCGGTGCTGATCCACGACCCGGGCCAGCTCGCGGGGCGAGTGGAGGGAGCCGAGAACTTCCAACCGGCCGAGCACAAGGACTAGCACGGTGATGAATGCAATGAAGGTTCTGGCCGCGTTGCTCGTGTCGTCGTCGCTTCTGGCCTGCGCGCCGGACGAGAGGACCGAGAAGCCCGCGCCCGTGCCGATCAGGCTCGCCGAGGATGCGAACAGCGTCCCCCCCGCTCTCGCCGCCACCCTGTTCGAGGAAGTGGTGAAGAACGGCATCAACTCGGCGGAAGAGATCGACGCGCTCCGCAAGGAGCGGGGTTTCAATCCCGGCCGCTTCTTCGTGGCCGAGCGGGTGGACCTCGATGGCGACGGCAAGCCCGAACTGCTCATCCAGTCGTCGCGGAACGAGCCCCTGTGCCCGACCCCGAACTGCCCCGCGTGGGCGTACCGGATCGACGGCGAGCGCTACGTCCGCCTGCTCAGCGACGTGGCGGGATACATCGACGGCGTCACCGTGCTCCCCACCTCCACCAAAGGGATGCTGGACCTCAAGCTTCAGCAGCATTCGTCCGCGTCGGAGCGCGACGTGGTGGTCTACCGGTTCGACGGCCAGGCGTACAAGGCGGCCGATTGCACGACCGACACCTATGCCGTGACCGACAAGGGAGTCGAGAAGGTGAAGACCGTGGCCCGGCCCTGTCCCTAGGAAGGGTCGCCTTCGCTACTTCTTCGCGGCCCGTTCCTTCTTCTGCTTCTCGACCATCGCGGCCACGTCGGCGAGGAGTTTCTTCGCGTCGTACACGATGCCGTCCTTGATCGTGTACTTCACCCCGCCCTTCCAGTCTTCTTTCCCGGTCTTGTCGTTGAGGTACAAGGCGCCGATGCCGTAGAGGGTCTTGAAGTTCTGCAGCGGATTCTCGGGCACGATGATGAGGTCGGCCAGGAGTCCCGGACGGACCACCCCGAACTCGATGGCCTTCTTCTTCGGCTCGGACAAAGTCAGCGCCCCGTTCATGGTCGCGGACTGGATGACTTCGAGGGGATGGAAGCCCGCCTCCTGCAGCATCTCGAGCTCGTTGATGTAGCCGAACCCGTAGGTCTGATAGATGAAGCCCGAGTCCGAACCGGTGGTCACGCGGCCGCCCATCTTCTTGTAGTCGTTCATCAGGCGGAACCACACCTGGTAGAAGTTGCGGAAGGCCACCTCGTCCTCGGTGGTCCAGTCGTACCAGTAGGCCCCGTGGTTGACGCGTGAGGGCGAGTAGAAGTCCATCAGCGATGGCAGCGTGTACTTCTCGTGCCAGGGCGCGTACCGGAACTTCATCAGATCGCGGCCGGCGGAGTAGATGGTGAAGGTGGGATCGAAGGTGGTGCCGAGCTTGAGGTGCTCCTCGAGGTAGGCCTTCCACTCGGGCGAGCCCTGCGGGTAGATCTTGTCCCACAGGCGCGCCACCTGGCCGAAGCGCTGATACTCGTTGTTGTTGTTCTGGTTCACCGGCCAGGGCTGGACCACGGTGTCCTTCAGGAGCGATTCGAAGTGACCGTAGAAGTGAGTGACCGTGCCCAGGCCGAGGCGCGCGGCCTTGATCGCGTTCATCTGCCCGACCCCGCCCTGGTCGAGGTGAGCGACGGATCCGAGACCGAGCTTCTTCGCCTCGTCGAGGATGGCGGCCATGATCTCGGGACGGAAGGCGCCGAGCTTGACGCCATCGCCGCCCTGACTCGCGAGCCAGCGCATCCATTCACGCGCGGCTTCCGGGGTGTCGGGGAAAGGCTTGCCCCAGCCGGTTCCGAAGAACTGGTAGTTGAACATCCGCGGGGCCACGATCTCGTTACTGGCGCTCCGCTTCTGCTCGCTCGAAGCGAGGGGCTGACTCGCCAGGGAGACCCCGCGCACGGTGGTGACACCGTGGCCGAGCCAGAGCTTGTAGGCGTACTCGGCCTCTTCGTTCTGCGCCTTGCTGCCGCCGTGGACATGGAGGTCCACGAAGCCGGGCAGCACGTACTGGCCGGTGGCGTCGATCTCGAAGTCCGGCTTCTTCGGATCGCGGTCGGGCTTCAGGGGAAGCCCGGGGGTGCCGGCGCTGCGCACCGCGGCGATACGGTTGCCCTCGACCACGATGTCCACCGGTCCGCGCGGCGGACCGCCGGTGCCGTCGATGAGCATGGCGCCGCGGATGACCATGGTCTTGAAGGGCCCTTTGCCCTCGTCCGGGCGCCGGTGAGGCGCGGGCTTGAGGGTTTCCGGCTCCTCGGGATCCTGCGCGTAGGCGCTGAGGCCGAGACCGGCGAAGAAGATCGCCGCGAGCGTGGTGGTGGTTGACTTGCGCATGGGCACCTCGAACTTCAGGATGATGATGAGAGGGGGACTTTAGCCCGACCGCGCTACGGCCTGGCCGTCTGTTCCTTCTTCTGCTTCTCCACCATGGCGGCCACGTCGGCGAGGAGCTTCTTCGCGTCGTAGACGATCCCGTCCTTGATGGTGTACTTGACTCCGCCCTTCCAGTCTTCCTTTCCCGTCTTGTCGTTCAGGTAGAGAGCTCCGATGCCGTAGAGCGTCTTGAAGTTCTGGAGCGGGTTCTCGGGCACGATCACGAGGTCGGCCAGGAGCCCGGCGCGAACCACGCCGAACTCCGGCGCCTTGTGCTTCGGCTCGGCCAGGGTCAGCGCGCCGTTCATGGTCGCGGACTGAAGGACCTCGAGGGGATGGAACCCCGCCTCCTGCAGCATCTCGAACTCGTTGATGTACCCGAAGCCGTAGGTCTGATAGATGTAGCCCGAGTCGGAACCGGTGGTCACGCGGCCGCCCATCTTCTTGTAGTCATTGATGAGCTTGAACCACACCTGATAGAAGTTGCGCCAGGCCACCTCGTCCTCGGTGGTCCAGTCGTACCAGTACGCCCCGTGATTGGAGCGCGAGGGCTCGTAGAAGGCCATGAGCGAGGGCAGGGTGTACTTCTCGTGCCAGGGCGCGTAGCGGAACTTCATCAGGTCGCGGCCCGCGGAGTAGATGGTGAAGGTCGGGTCGAACGTGGTGCCGAGCTTCAAGTGCTCCTCGAGATACGCCCTCCACTCCGGGCTCCCCGGCGGATAGATCTTGTCCCACAACCGCGCCACCTGGCCGAAGCGCATGTACTCGTCGTTGCTGTTCTGGCCCACGGGATAGGCCTGGACCACGGTGTCCTTGAGGAGCGACTCGAAGTGACCGTAGAAGTGGGTGACCGTGCCGAGGCCGAGGCGCGCCGCCTTGATCGCGTTCATCTGCGCGACGCCGCCCTGATCGAGATGGGCGGTGGATCCGAGGCCGAGCTTCTTCGCTTCGTCCAGCATGGCGCCCATGATCTCGGGCCGGTGCGACCCGAGCTTCAGACCGTCGACGCTGTTCTCGGCGGCCCAGCGCACCCATTCGCGCGCGGCTTCCGGGGTGTCGGGCATGGGCTTGCCCCAGCCCTGGCCGAGGCGCTGGTAGTTGTAGATGCGGGGCGCCACGATCTCGTTCTTCGCGCTGCGCTCCTTCTCCCTGACCGTGAAGTCCTGATCCGAGAGAGGCACGCCGCGCACCGTGGTGACGCCGTGAGCGAGCCACAGCTTGTACGCGTACTCGGCCTCTTCGTTCTTGGGTTTCGCCCCCGCGTGCACGTGCAGGTCGACGAAGCCGGGGGTGATGTACATGCCGGTCGCGTCGATCTCGAAGTCGGCCTTCTTCGGGTCGCGGTCGGCCTTCAGGGGAAGGCCGGGCGTTCCCGCGCTGCGCACCGAGGCGATGCGGTTGCCCTCGACCACGATGTCCACCGGGCCGCGGGGCGGGCCGCCGGTGCCGTCGATGAGCATGCCGCCGCGGATCACCAGGGTCTTGAACGGGCCCTTGCCCTCGTCGGGCCGCCGATTCGGCGCGGGCTTGAGGTGATCTCCGCGTTCCTGGGGGAAGGCCGCGGGGACGGCCAGAGAGGCGAGGGCGGCGAGGCCCAGGGTCGCAAGGTTGCGGAATCCGCGCATGATTTGGAGGCTCCAGACTGTATGAGGAACGAAGGTGCGGGGAGTAGATATGAAACACCTCGCCCCGTCAATCTGCGGGCGGGCCGCACGTACCGTGCGGTACCGCACGGTACGGGAGGGGCAATCGAGAGATAATGAGCCATGCTGGAAACTGTCGCCATGGCGTTGTTCGCCCTCTGGGTGATCGGGCTGGTCACCGGGAATGCCATGGCGGGCGCGATTCACGTCCTCCTGCTGGCCGGCCTGGTGGTTCTCTACTTTCATCGTCGCGCGCTTTCAAGCGCACGATCGAAGGCCCTGATCGGCGCGTCCCGCGCCATGGCCAATGCCATGGGCGAGCCCACCCCGGTGCGCCGGTCCGCCAACCCGGCCAAGTCGGGATCGGAAAGCGCGCCCCGTTCAACCGCCGCGGCCTAGGGCTCTTGGCCCATCTTCGCGGGTTCACCCCCGAGGCGCTGGTCGAGCGCTTCCCGGAAATCGGGTTCCACATGTCGCAGGCCCGGCGGGTGGTCACCCGCCTCGTCCACGACTACCGCGACGACCTCGAGGACATCCCGGGCCTGAAGAGAACGAAGGCCGAAGCCCTGATGGCCGCTTCCCGGCTCGATCGCCTCGAAGTCATGGACCGGCGGCGCAGCTCGGTCGATCCGTTCGTGAAATACCTCTTTCGCGCCGGCGATGGCCGCGTGTTCGAGACCGTGCGCATCCCCCTCGAGCAGCCGCGCTTCTCCGTCTGCGTCTCCTCCCAGGCCGGCTGCGTGCTCAAGTGCGCGTTCTGCGAGACCGGCCGCATGGGCTTCGAGCGCAACCTCGAGCCGTGGGAGATCGTGGATCAGGTCCTGCGCGTGCGCAGCGAGTCGCCCGAGCGCCCGGTCACCGGGGTGGTGTTCCAGGGCCAGGGCGAGCCGCTCCAGAACTACGAGAACGTCATGACCGCGGCCGACGTCCTGCGCCATCCCTGCGGCGGCCGCATCGGCAGCGACCGGATCACCATCTCCACGGTCGGCCTGCTTCCCATGATCGAGCGCTACCTCGATGAAGGCCGGCCCTACCGGCTCATCCTGTCCCTCACCTCCGCGTTTCCGGAAAAGCGCGGGTCGCTTCTGCCGGTTGCGGGCAAGTGGCCGGTGGAGGCCCTGGCCGACGCGATGAAGCGCCTGGCGAAACGGCAGCGAAATGTCATCAACCTGGCCTGGGTTCTGATGTCGGGGGTCAACAGCGGCGCGGACGAGGCTCGCGAACTCGCGCGTCTGTTCAAGGGCGAGCGGGTCCGGTTGTCGGTCATCGATGTCAACGATCCCACGGGCCAGTTCACGCGGGCGAGCGACGAGGAGCGGGGCCTCTTCCTGAACGCTCTGTCGGAAGCCGGCATTCCTTTCGTGCGACGTTACTCCGGGGGGCCGGACATCCACGCGGCCTGCGGCATGCTGGCCCGGCAGACGCAGGGCGGGGAAGCGCACGCGATCTGAAACCGCGGTAGTCTCCGGCCATGCAAAGGCCGAAGATCTTCTCCCTCTCGCTCCTCCTCCTTGCCGCCACCTTCGCCCCGGCGCAAACCCCTGAACTCGCGGGCCTGAAGCTCCGGACCATCGGCCCCGCGAACATGAGCGGCCGCACCGTGGACATCGCGGTGGTGGAGAAGGATCCGATCGTCATCTACGCGGCCGCCGCCACCGGCGGCATCTGGCGCACCCGGGACAACGGCACGACCTGGGCGCCGGTCTTCGAGAACGAATCCGTCCACGCGGTCGGCACCATCACCATCTTCCAGCCGAACCCCGACCTCCTCTGGGTGGGCACGGGCGAGCGCGCGAACCGGCAGAGCGCCTCCTGGGGCGACGGCATCTACAAGAGTACGGACGCGGGGAAGACGTGGACGAACGTCGGCCTTCGCGACTCACGCCACATCGGCCGCATCGCCACGCATCCATCGAATCCCGACATCGTCTGGGTCGCGGCCATGGGGAACCTCTTTGCGCCGAGCAAGGAGCGGGGCCTCTTCAAGACCACCGACGGCGGCAAGACCTGGAAGAACACTCTCTACGTCGATGAGGACACCGGCGTCGTCGACGTGGCGGTCGATCCGAGCGATCCGTCGATCGTCTATGCCGCCTCGCATCAGCGCCGCCGCGCGGCGTATGGCTTCCACGGCGGCGGCCCGGGTGCGGCGCTGTGGAAGTCCACCGACGGCGGCGACACGTTCCACAAGCTGACGAACGGCCTGCCGCCCGGCGAGTACGGCCGCATCGGCATCTCGATCTACCGCAAGGATCCGAAGATCGTCTACGTCTGCATCGAGCAGGGCTCGGGCTACAACGCGTCCACCGAATACGCGGTGTACGAGGCCGGCGTCTTCCGCTCCGAGGACAAGGGCGAGTCGTGGAAGCACATGAGCAACTGGAATCCGCGGCCCACCTACGGCAGCCAGATCATGGTGGACCCGTCCGATGATCAGCGCATCTACATGCAGAACCCCTTCAGCTTCTCGGATGACGGCGGGAAGACGTTCAAGGCCCCGCCCCAGACCCTGCATGGCGACGATCGCTTCGTGTGGGTGGATCCGAAGGACTCGCGCCATCTCATCAAGGGCGACGACGGCGGCGTCGGCATCAGCTACGACCGCGGCCTCAAGTGGCTCTATGTCTCTTCGCTGCCGGTGAGCCAGTGGTATCGCGTCGGGGTTGATATGCAGCGGCCCTTCTGGGTCTACGGCGGCCTTCAGGACAACGGGAGCTGGGCCGGTCCGTCGGCGACCCCGTACTCCTCGGGCATCCTCAACGAGGACTGGATCCGCACGAATGGCGGCGACGGATTCTTCAGCGTGCCTGAGGCCGATGGCAGCGCGGTCTATTCGAACGGGCAGTATCTCGGCCTGAACCGCTTCGACATGAAGACGCGCGAGGGCCGGGTGATCCGCCCCTGGAACAACCCGCTCGGCGAGGCGCCGAAGCTCGGAAACTGGGGACCGCCGAAGCCGCTGGTGGGCGAGTTCACGTACCCCGCCAACTGGGACGCGCCCCTGATCATGTCGCCGCACGATACGAAGACGCTGTACGCGGGAATGCGCCGCCTCTTCCGTTCGCGGGACCGCGGTGAGACCTGGACCGACCTCGGAGATCTCTCCACCGGCGTCGATCGGCGCACCTTGAAGATCATGGGCCAGACCCCGAACGAGCGGACCCTGTCCCTCGACGACGGCGTTCCCTACTACGCGACCATCACCGCCCTCGCCGAATCGCCGCTTCGGAAGGACTGGATCTACGCGGGCACCGACGACGGCAACGTCCAGATCTCCACCAACGAAGGGGCCACGTTCACGAACGTCGCGACGAAAGTCACCGGTCTGCCGAAATCCTCGTGGATCGCCGGCCTCGAGGCCTCGCGCCACACCGCCGGCCTCGTCTATCTAGTGGCCGACAATCACCGCAACGGCGACGACGCGAACTACGTCTTCAAGTCCACCGACAACGGCCAGACCTGGACGTCCATCGAAGGCGACCTGCCGAAGAACCGCTCGCTCCACACCCTGCGCGAGGACCCGAAGAACCCGAACCTCCTCTACCTCGGCTCCGAGTTCGGCCTGTTCCTGAGCTTCGACGGGGGCAGGCACTGGACCGAGCTCAAGAACAACATGCCGCGCATGGCCTTCTACGACCTCGTGATCCACCCGCGCGACAACGATCTCGTCCTCGCCACCCACAACCGCGGGATCTGGATCCTCGACAACGTCCACGCTCTGCAGGAACTCTCCGCTGAAGTCCGCGCGAAGTCCGCGCACATCTTCACCATCGAAGAGGCCGAGGAAGTCCGGATATCGAATCCCAAGGCCCACGCGGGCGACATGATCTTCCGCGGCGAGAACCCGCCGAACGGCGCGATCATCGACTATTGGCTCAAGACCGCGAACCCGGCCTCGATCGCCCTCACCATCCATGATGCCACCGGCGCGGAAATCGCGAAGGTCGAGCCCGCGAAGGGCCAGGGCGTCAATCGCGTGGTGTGGAATCTCCGTCATCCGGGCCTGCCCCCGCAGACCTATCGATACATGGGCTCCGAGCGGGCGCGGCCGATTCCCGGCGCCCTCGCCCTGCCCGGCGAGTACACCGCGCGGCTCGTGGTGGACGGCGTTACTTCGGAGAGGAAGTTCCGCGTGATCGAAGATCGGCGCCTGAGCGTCACCCCGGCCGCCCGCGCCGCGTGGAACCAGGCGCTTGCCACCCTGGCCGCGTCCTACCGGACCGCCACCGACCTGATCGAGAAGACCAGGGGTGCTTCCGACAAGACGCTCTACGAAACCGCGGTGCAGGCGCAGGCGCGACTCGCGGGCGTGTACAGCAACGTGAGCGCGTCCACCGGCGTGCCCACCGCGGACCAGCAGGCCCAGATCGCCGCCCTCGCGAAGTTCGTCGCCGACCTCGCGGCGAAGGCGAAGTCGTAAGGTCGGCCTTCTGGATTCGGGAGCACAAGAACCGCATCCCCGTCATTGCGAGGGCCCTGTCCGTTCGAAGTGGCCGCGCGAAGCCCGGCCTTGGGCCGCGAAGCAATCTCGCGGGCCTGGTAGTGGTGATCCGCGGGGCCGGACGCCGATGTGGGCACGCTGCCCCGGGACCGCCTCCCGCGTCGCCACTGGAATGCCGGAACGATGGAACCGTGTGGCTGCTTGCTCGGCTTGGTTGAGCGCGAATGGAGTCGAACGGACCGCGGCGACTCGGCGCTCAAAATCCCGGGGCATGCGACCCACATCAGCGCCCGGCCCCGCTCCATCTTTGGGTTCAGAGATTGCTTCGGCCAGCTGCCGAACGGACAGGGCCCTCGCAATGACGTCGGTGGGTTTATCCCCATCGTCACGTCCGAGACGGAGGTGAGCGGCTCGCAATGACGGGGGCGGGCGCCCCTGCCGGACGGCTCAGCCGGCGAGGGCGGTCAGGGCCCGGATCCCCCGCTTCATCGAGACACGGAAGACCGCGACGCTCAGGGTGAAGGCCGCCGCGATGCCGATCACCATGGCGACCCGCCGCGGGGTGGGAATGGGCAGGCCCCGGAAGTCGTAGAAGAGGAAGATCGAGGTGGGCCAGGCGAGCATGGCGATCTCGATGCAGATGAACGCGACCGCGGTCACCATGAACACCACGCCGCCGTAGGAACCCGCGATCTGATTCACGTTCTCCGCGCCGAAGCGCGGGTAGACGGCACCCAGGCCCGCGGCGAGGCCCACGAGGGCGAGGGACATGAAGACCACCGCCACCGCGGTGAGGATCTTCAGGAAGGGATGCACGCCGAGCATCTGGTTCGCGACCACGGTGAGGAAGGTCGCGAAGAAGACCACGGGCACGAAACCGGTGGCGAACTTCGACCACAGGAACGAGCTCATGGAGACCGGCGAGGTGCGCAGGATCCAGAAGGACGTGCTCTCCATGGAGACGGCGGGAAAGACGAACCGCACCGCGATCGAAGACAGCACGAAGGACGCCATGGCGAGGTTCACGAACGCGTAGGCGTTCCTCACCACCCGGCCCATGTAGGGGATGCGGTCGAGGTCGAGCACCGAGAAGTTGTACAGGTACACCGCGACGAGCGCCATCAGGAGGAGCAGCTGCGACCACTGGGTGGAATCGCGCATGAAGATCTTCACGTCCTTGAGGAGCAGGGCGCGCGACGAGGCGGAGAGGGGAAGCCAGCCGGCGATCCGGTCCATGAAGGCGAGCCTCGAGAAGCGGGCCTTGCGCGCCTCCTGAGACTTCGAGAAGCCCTCGAAGTACAAGGCGCCGTAGGCCATGCGCGCGATCAGGGTGGAGGCGAGAGCGGTGGTCCACAGGGCCGCGAGGTAGAGCCATCCCGTCCGGTTCATCAGGGGCGCGAAGGTGGCCTCGCCCGCCCAGAACGACGGGAGCAGCGGGGTGATGGGCGACTGGAGAGTCGCGAAGAAGGCGGTGATGTCGGGCAGGGAGCGGACGGAGAGCAGCCGCTCGGGCCGGATGAAGCGGAGGAGCATGACGATCGCCACCGCGAAAAGGAGCCCGGTGAGCATCAGGATGTCGCGCGCGCGCTTCGCGGGGAAGACGTTCACGAGCATCAGGGTCACGATGCACCCGAAGGCCACCGGGATCACCACGAAGGGCGCCATCACCACGGGCACGGTGAAGTAGTAGTAGCCCGGCGCGCAACGGGCCACCCCGATGCCGAGAAGCACCGGGGTGAGGAAGGCGAGGACCATCCATGACGACTGGATCAGGGTGCGCGCGTACCGCGAGTAGAACAGCCGCGTCTTGGGGATGGGTGCCGCGAGCAGGAGCTTCAGATCCTCGGAGAGGAAGAAGGTCGACAGCGACGTGACCAGGGCGGAGAAGGCGAGGAAGGAGAGAAAGGTGAGGAAGAGCCACGAGATGCCCAGGCGGAGGAGGTATTCGCCGAGTTCCTCGTAGTCGGTGAGCTGCCAGGTCAGCCAGAAGGAGACCGCGAAGAGGGTCACCGCGACCCCGATGGCAATGAGTCCGAAGACCACGCTGCGGACCAGGTCCCCCTTCTCCCGCCGCTTCGCCCGGTTGGCGGAACCCAGATACGTGGGCAGGAGCAGGAAGGGGAAGCCCTTCCTGAGGCCGGGCAGGGCGGTCTCGGTCATGAAGGGCGGATCATACGTGTGCGGCCGTTGCGGCCTGCTGATAGTCTGGCCGCCCACCATGACCGACGAAACCCCCGAAAACCTGAGGGCGCTCGAGCCCGGGATCGTCCTCGATCTGAAGGACCGGCTGACCTACGCGGGCTACCTGCGGCTCGATCGGCTGCTGTCCTCGCAGCAGCCGCTGTCGAAGCCGGCGCATCACGACGAGATGCTCTTCATCATCCAGCACCAGACCTCCGAGTTGTGGATGAAGCTGATGATCCACGAGCTGACCGCGGCGATTCGCTATCTGAAGGCGGACGATCTCTCGCCCTGCTTCAAGATCCTCGCCCGGGTGAAGCAGATCCAGATGCAGCTCTTCAATCAGTGGGCGGTGCTGGAGACCCTCACGCCTTCCGAGTACCTGCAGTTCCGCTCTGTCCTCGGAAATTCCTCCGGCTTCCAGTCCGCGCAGTACCGGACCATCGAATTCCTGCTGGGGAACAAGCACGCGGGGATGATCGAGGCGCACCGCCACGACGCGCAGGCGTATGCCGCGATCAAGGCGGTGCTCGAAGCCCCGAGCCTGTACGACGAGTTCCTCGCTCATCTCTCCCGCCGGGGTTTCGCGGTCCCCGCCGATCTCCTGGCCCGGGACTTCACGAAGCCGCACAAGCGCGACGCCCGGCTGATGCCCGCGTTCGTGGAGATCTACGAGCACCCGGAGAAGCACTGGGACGCCTACGAGATGTGCGAGAAGCTCGTGGATGTCGAGGAGTACTTCCAGCTCTGGCGCTTCCGCCACATGAAGACGGTGGAGCGGGTCATCGGCTTCCGCCCGGGCACCGGCGGCTCGTCAGGCGTCGGCTTCCTGCGCAAGGCGCTCGAGCTGACGTTCTTCCCCGAGCTCCTGGACGTGAGGACGGAACTCAAACAGGCGTAGGCGCGTCAGATCGCGTCGGGGATTTCCTGGAAGCCGGAGCCGCCGGTCAACTTCAAGAACACCGGGGTCAGCGCCTCGTTTCCGTCCCCCGCCATCGAGAGCACTTCGCTCACCGTGCCCTCGGCGATGATCCGGCCCGCGAGGATGATGCGCACGTAGTCGCACATCTCCTGGGCCACTTCGAGGGTGTGCGTGCTCATCAGGATCGACACGCCCTTCTTCGCCATCACGCGGAAGATGTCCTTGATGAGCCGCGCGCCTCGCGGGTCGAGGCCGACCATGGGCTCGTCGACGAGGACCGCCTTGGGGTGATGGAGGAAGGCCGAGCACATCACCACGCGCTGCTTCATGCCGTGGGAGAACGCCTCGATCAGCTCGTCCTTCCAGCGGGTCAGTTCGAACAGCTCGAGCAGTTCGAGCGCGCGCTCATCGAGGGCGGGACCCTCCATGCCGTAAAGACCCCCGCAGAATCTCAGGAACTCGAAAGCGGTGAGCTTCTCGTAGATGAAGGGGCGATCCGGCACGAAGCCGAGCGCCGCCTTCGCTTTTTCCGGCTCCAGCGCCAGATCCGCCCCATCGATATTGATGCTGCCGGAGGTGGGCTTGAGCAGGCCCGCGATCATGCGGATGGTGGTGGTCTTGCCGGCGCCGTTCGGTCCGAGGAAACCGTGGATCTCGCCCGAAGGCACCACGATCGACACGCCGTTCACGGCGTCGAACGAACCGTATCGCTTGTGGATGTCTTTGACGGTGATCATGGAAAGGGGGGACTAACGCCGCGAGGGGCGCCGCCAGCAGCTGTTCTTGCTCTCCGGGGCGGGGAAGTCGAGAGCGAGGGACGGAGCCTGGGTGTTCTCGGCGCCGACCAGAGCCGTGGTGTTGCTCTGGGCCGGACCATCGACCATCTGGAGGATCCTGATCTTCGCGCGGCCGAGCAGGGGAAGGATCGCGGTCTGCCGATCGAAACCGCCGCGGGCGAGACGCACGTGGCTCACGTCCGCCGGGAACTGGTTGAGGGTCGGATCGACGGGGATCCACACCCCGGTCTTCCCATCGACCGTCGACTTCGCGTCGCCCACGAAGACCTCGGGCCACGCGTGATAGTAGAAGGCGCCGCGCATGCTGACCAGGCCGATGGCGACCCGAGACGGGATCTTCGCGGCCCGCGCCATGGCGACGTAGAGGGCGGTGTGCTCGTTGCAGTCGCCCACCCGCGTGCGCAGGACCTCGACCGCGGAGGGGATGCTCATGGTCGGCTTCTTCTCGAGCGCCGCGTTCACGTAGCGCACCAGCAGCTCGGCCTTGCGGCGAGAGGTCGCGTTTGGGGGCGTGCGTTCGAGGGCCCGCGCGGTCTCGGCCACGATCTCGGGGGCGTCGCTCTCGATGAAAGCCTCGGGCGCGAGAGAGGCCTGGATGTCCGCGGGGATCGGCCCCGGCTTCAAGGTGTTCGGGTCCACGATCTCCACGATGTTGCCGGTCACGGTCTGCCCGGCCCCGTTTTTCTCCTCGGGCGTTCCGGGAAGATCCGCGCCCGAGAACTCCAGGCGCAGGCTCACGAGCGACGTGGCGTCATCGATGTTCCGCTTCGACTCCGGCTGGATCGCCGCGGCCTCGATCATGTCCGCCTTGACCTCGGAGGACATGGCGAGGGCGGTCGCGCGCTCGCGGCTCTCCCGCACCACCACCATGCCCATGGCGCTCTCTTCCTTCACGATGTCGCCCACCTCGGTGATCCACGAGGTCGCGGTGATGCCCGAGTAGGTCATGGTCATCTTGAAGGCGGGGAGGGGCTTGTCTAGGATGCGGACGACTTCGCGCTTGCCGATCTCGATGGTGGCGAGTCCGTTGGTCAGCGTCGCCGGGTCGAAGATCTGGATCTGATGGCGCGCGCCCTCGGTCAGGCCCATGGCCAGCAGGCGCTTCGGCAGATTGAGGGAGAGGACCGGCGGGTCCTTCAGTTCGAACGTCCGCGCCTTCTCGCCGGTGGCGGTGGTGATCTTGACGGCAAGGCGGGTGGGCGTCTCGAGCACGCCCCTGATGCCGATGGGCCCGGTGCCGGGGTCGAGCGAGAAGGAGAAGTCCTGCAGCATGTACTGCGGGTCGACGTTCACCTCGGTGTGGAGCTTCGATGCGGTGCTCGCGCCCATGAGGGTCAGCAGCATCTGGCCGTCCTCCTGCAGCTTGAACCCGCCCGGGCGCTCGGTCATCTGGCTGACCGAGAAGCCGATCTTCTCGCCGCGGTAGTAGATCCCGCTCCAGCGCGCGCGTTCGCCGTAAGCCGCCAGGTCAGAGGTGAGGGCGAGGGCGGTCTGCTCGGTGGCCTTGCGGACCACGAGGACCATGGCCCCGGTCCACAGAAGGAGCGTGACCAGGGTCAGCGGGGCCGAGAGGCCTTTGGGAAGGGACGGCCACCGCGTGAGGAGTCGTTCGATCAAGGCGGGAGATTGTACGATCCTTCGCGTGAAGGACCTCAAGCGGTACGACCTGCGTGTCTCCGGGCTCACGCCGGAGCAGGAAGAGGACGTGGCCGCGCGATTGCGGGGGGGCGCGCTCGTCATCTACCCGACCGACACGCTGTACGCGATCGGATGCCGCGCGCTCGATGGCGAGGCGGTGGCGCGGCTGCGCGAGGCCAAGGGCCGCGAGGGCGACAAGGCGCTGCCCGTGATCGTCGCGGATATCGCGCAGGCTCGATCTCTCACCGCGCGCTGGCCGGAGGGGGCGCAGCGTCTTGCCGACGCGTTCTGGCCGGGGCCGTTGACGCTGGTGGTCCCGGCGGCGACGTGGTTGCCGGTGGAACTCCTCGCCGGCTCGGGGACGATCGCGGTGCGCGTCCCGGCGTCGGATGTCGCTCGATCGCTGGCGCGGCTCGCCGGCCCGCTCGTCTCCACATCGGCGAACCTGGCGGGGGAGCCGCCGTGCCGCACCGTCGATCTGGCGGCGGCCGCGTTTCCGCGGGCGACCGTCGCCTTCGACGTCGGCCCGCTCGATGGCGCGCCCTCCACGATCGTGGATGTAACCGCGCCGGCTGCGGGATTCCGGATCCTGCGATCCGGCCGGATCGACATTCAGGCGATTGCGCAACTGTTGATGAGGGTTAAGGCGCCCCGCCTTTGATCGGCGCTACAATCGATCGGGGCAGATCTCATGGTCGACGACTTCACACGCGCGGGGAACGCCGGTGATGGGCCTGGCACCGCCGGCGACCGCCTCAACAGCTGGAAGGAAATCGCCTCCTACCTCGGCAAGGGTGTGCGCACGGTCCAGCGATGGGAAGTGCAGTTGGGTCTCCCGGTGCGCCGCCTCGGTCGCGAGGGCGGCGAAATCGTGTACGCGCTCAAAAGTGAGATCGATGCCTGGATCCTGAAGGGCGGCCACGCCAGCGAGCCGGATCACCCTCACGACGCCTCCGAGGCGGCGCATGAAGCCGCGCCTCCGGCAAGGCCAGCCGCGGAGCCTCCCCCTCCCGCGCGCATCCACGAGAACGCGACCCCGCCTTTGACCGTGCCCTGGTTCGCCGGCCCACGCCGGGCCTGGTCCCTCGTCATCCTCATCGGCATCGTCGGTATCGGCATGTCGCTCGCCGAGCGCAAGGGCGCTCTTCGCCCGGAAACCGTGCGGAACCCTGTGGGAGCGGTCTTCGAGGGAGGCTTCCTGCGCGCCTGGGACAGTGATGGCAAGACTCTGTGGAGAACGCCGGTTGCGACGCCCGCCGACCCGCGGCTGGACACGCGAATCAACCCCGACCCGGCATGGAATCTGAAACGGATCGCGGTTGAGGATCTCGATGGCGACGGCGCCAACGAGGTTCTGATCATTGCCGTTTCGGCCACCGGTTCCGGCGACAGCCTCCGCGTCTTCGATGCGGATGGTTCGGAGCGATTCTCGCATGTGCCGGGGAGGCCGGTGACCTTTGGCTCGGTGGTCTACCCGGGATTCAACACTCACTCCTTTTACGTCCTCCGCGATGCGAACGGCGCTCCCAGTCTCTGGGCGACCTCGGCGCACGTGTCGTTCTTCCCAAGCCTCCTGCAGCGGATCTCGCCGCGGGGCGAGGTGCTATCCGAGTACTGGAGCAACGGGCACATCCTCACGATCCGGCCGGCCACGATCCGAGGGCGTCCGTTTCTCCTGGTGGGCGCCTACAACAACGAGCGGCACGGCGGGAGTCTTGCGTTCCTCGACCTCGCCCATCCGAGCGGCACCGCGCCGGCGGAGAAGGCGGACTATCGCTGCATGGACTGCGCGGAGGGCGAGCCTGCGGAGTTTCTGGTCTTCCCTGGCGCGGACCTCATGAATGAAGCCTCGCAATTCCAGGGCTCGGCCGTGGTCGAAGATGCCCGTCTCACGGGCGTGGACGACCTCGTGGTGACGGTCTTCCAGACCGCGGCGAACGTGCCGGGTGAGACAAAGCCGCTGGCGGGTTCGATCAACTACACGCTTTCCGTCGGTGACCTGTCGTTCCGGCGCCTCCTTCCCGGATGGTCCTATCTTGCGATCCACAAGGCCTTCGAGCGCGCGGGGCGGATCGATCACGCGTTTGGGCCGAAGGACGAGGCCGACCTCGCCCGAATCGTGCGCTGGAGCCACGGGCGGTTCGTGCCGCTGAGGGAAGCGACGGAAGAGCCCGCGTTCGCGACGGTGGCGAGGAAGACGACGACCCGCGCGGGGTCATAGGGGAGGGGGTCCGTCCGACTCCAAGGTGTAGTCTGTTCCCGACCCCTTGAGCACCAAGACCAGAACCGAACGGCACGAACGTGCCCTGATCTGCGGCACGTATCGAACCAGCCGCGAACGCGAAGCCGCCGCCTCCTCCCTCGAGGAGATGACCCTGCTGGCGAAGAGCGCGCGCGCCGAGATCGTGGATGTGATCTCGCAGGAGCGAAAGCGCCCCGACTCCGCCACGTACTTCGGCAGCGGCAAGGTCGACGAGCTCAAGGAGCTCGTCGCGGAGAAGGCCATCACCATCGTCATGGTCGACGCCGAGCTCTCCCCGGTCCAGGCCAGGAACCTCGAAGCCAAACTCGAGGTCAAGGTCCTCGACCGCACCGAATTGATCCTCGACATCTTCGCCCAGCGCGCCCGCTCCCGCGAGGGCCGGCTCCAGGTTGAACTCGCGCAGCTCCAGTACCTGATGCCCCGGCTCACCGGGAAAGGCGTCTCCCTGTCCCGCCTCGGCGGCGGCATCGGCACGAGGGGCCCGGGTGAAACGAAACTCGAGACCGACCGGCGGCGCATCCGCACGCGCGTATCGGTGCTCAAGGAGTCGATCGAACACGTCCGGCGCGAGCGGGGGACCCGTCGCGAGGGACGCCGCCGTCGCGCCGAGCCGATCGTCTCGCTCGTCGGCTACACCAACGCGGGGAAGTCGAGCCTGTTCCGGGCCCTCACCGGCGAGGAGAAGATCGAAATCTCCGATCGCCTGTTCATGACCCTCGATCCGCTCATGCGCGGCGTGCGCATCGGCGAGCGCGAGAACATCGTCCTCGTCGACACCGTGGGTTTCATCCGCCATCTGCCCCATGGCCTGGTCGCCGCCTTCCGGGCCACCCTCGAAGAAGTGGTCGAGGCCGACCTCGTGCTCCACGTCATCGACGGCACCGATCCGGAGATGGCGGACAAGGAGAAGGCGGTCCGTGAAGTGCTCGAAGAGATCGGCGCGGACGAGTCCCCGAACCGGCTGGTGGTCATCAACAAGATCGATGGCGCGGACGACGCGGCCCGGCTGGCCCTGCGGTCGGAGCGTCCCGACGCGGTGCAGGTTTCCGCCCTGACCGGCGAGGGGCTCGAGGTCCTGAAACGGCGGATCGCGGAGACCCTCGACATGCTGCCCCGGCCGGTCACCCTGCGCATCGATCCCCAGGACGAGCGCCGGATCGCGAGCGTCTACCGCCACGCCAAGGTTCTCTCGCAGACCCGCGACGAGTTTGGCCAGGTCATCCTCGAAGCCGAAGCCTCGCCCCGGGCTCTCCTCGCCATCGCATGAACGCGCACCGAAGATTCGCCGCGGCCCTCGGCGCGGTCCTGGCCCTCGTCCTCTTCCTTCCCGCCTGCGGCCAGAGAGTCGCGACCCCGCAGATCGACGATTCCGACTATGTCTTCCCCGAAATCAGGCGGGGCGAGATGACGTCGCGGGACGAGAAGACGTTGAGGAGGGCCTGGGACGACATCCTCGCCGGCCAGCCCGACCGGGCGGAACAGTCGGTGGGAAGACTGGCCACGAGCCGTCCCGACCTGGCGCCCCCCCGCATCGTGCTCGGCTTCGCGGCCCTGCGCGCGAACCGGCTGAAGGATGCCGCGGGGACCTTCAGTTCGGTCCTGGCCGCCGAGCCCAACGACGTGGCCGCCCTCGTCGGCCTCGCCTCGGTGAAGCGCAAGCAGGGTCTCCTCGACCAGGCCCTTCCTCTTTATCTGAAGGCCGAGCGTCTCCGGCCGAAGGATGCGGCCCTGGGGCGGCGGGCCAGCGAGGTCAAGCTCGCGGTGGCCGAGGCGGCGATCGCCCGGGCCGGCGCGCTCTCGGCGGAGGGGAAGAAGACCGAGGCCATTCTCATGCTGCGGAGGGCGATCGAAGTGGCTCCCGAACTGTCCCCGGTCCGGATCGAACTCGCGGATCTCCTGTTGGAGTCGGGACAGCGCGCCGAGGCCCTTTCCGTTCTGGCCGCGGCGCAGGACGCCGACCGCAACATCGCCATGCGGATCGCCACCATCCGTTTCGAGGACGGAGACCTCGAGGGAGCCGAGATGGCGCTCCGGCGCGGCCTGAAGGACGTGGCGGAGGACACCGAGGGCGCGGCGCTCCTCGCCCGCATCAAGGACCGGCGCGCCTCCCTCGCCCTGCCCGAGCCGCTCCGCGGGATCGGCGATGCGCCCCGCATCACCCGGGCCGAGCTCGCGGCCCTGGTGGTGGAGAAGGTGGAGGCCCTCAGGAAGAAGCCCGCGGCAAGAAGCGAAGTGGCCTCCGACCTCTCCCGCACCTGGGCCCGTCCCCAGGTTCTGCGCGCCCTCGAACTCGGTCTGATGGACGTCTATCCCAATCACACCTTCCAGCCCTCGGGGGTGGTCCGGCGCGGGGAACTGGCCGTGGTGGCGGCGCGCGTCCTCGATCTGGTGGGATGGGGGAGGTCGAACGGGCAGGCCCCGAAAGACATGTCTCCCTCGCATCTTCAATACAGTTCGGTGGTGAGGGTGGTGGGGGCCGGGGTCATGCAGAATGCTCCCTCGGGCGCCTTCGAGCCCTGGCGGATCGTCACCGGCGCGGAGGCGAAGGCCGTGATCGACGCGCTCGCGAGGCTTTCCGCGCAGCGATAGACCGGTTTTCTTCCTCCGTTGTATTGACTTCGATCCTTCCTCCGGTAAACTCCGCAGTCCTTGTTCCATCAGGAGTGATTGAAGTTTGCCAACCGTCAGCCAGTTGATTCGAAGTGGTCGCACCAAGCTGAAGTCGAAGACTGCGAGCCCCGCGCTCCAGGAGTCGCCTCAGAAGCGCGGCGTCTGCGTCCGCGTGTTCACGACCACGCCGAAGAAGCCGAACTCGGCCCTTCGCAAGGTCGCCCGCGTTCGTCTGACCAACGGCATCGAGGTCACTGCCTACATTCCCGGCGTCGGCCACAACCTCCAGGAGCACTCGCTGGTCCTGATCCGGGGCGGCCGCGTCAAGGACCTGCCGGGCGTTCGTTACCACATCGTTCGTGGTTCGCTCGACGCCACGGGCGTCGCGGGCCGCAAGCGAAGCCGCAGCAAATACGGCGCGAAGCGGCCTAAAGCGGCCTGATTCGCCCCCGGGCACCTTCCCCTTTCCGGGAATTGTGTCCGCAACAGTTTAGTTTTTAAGAGTTTTCGCGTAAGATCGCCGTCCCTTCGAGGTCAGCCGAATCGTGAATCGGATGCAAATCCGAGATCTCGAAGCCAAAAAAAGCAAATCAAGAGAAGCCTGGGAAATCCCGCCGCAGAAGCTCTGTAACCGACGCAAGGTTTCAGCGATTGGGCGAAAGATCCTTGAGCCACGCTCGATGCAGCGGATCGCATCAGGGTAGAAGCCGTCACCCAAAACCCTGATCGTGGTCGTGTCGCGTCGAAACCCCTGGGGGTGTCCCCCGAGGGAGTGCTCCAAGGGTCTTTGCAAACCTAAGTTCTTGCAGGTTTTCGAAAAGACCGTCAACTCAAGTTTTCCGTAAGAAGTCTGGAGCGCTAAAGCAAATGCCACGTCGCGGCACCGTACCGAAGCGGGATGTCCTCCCCGATCCTCTCTACAACTCGACCCTGGTCACGAAGTTCGTGAACTGCCTGATGAGCGATGGCAAGAAGTCCACCGCCCAGCAGATCATGTACGGCGCGCTCAAGGCCATTCACGAGAAGACCCAGGACGATCCGCTCAAGCTCTTCAAGAAGGCGGTCGAAAACGTGAAGCCGACGCTCGAAGTCAAGAGCCGTCGCGTGGGCGGTTCGAACTACCAGGTTCCCATCGAAGTGAACCCCAACCGCCGGAACTCCCTGGGTATCCGCTGGATCATCAGCTACGCGCGCCTCCGTTCGGAGCGCGGCATGATCAACAAGCTCAGCAACGAGCTGCTGGACGCCTCCAACCTTCGTGGCGGGGCCATGAAGAAGAAGGACGACGTTCACAAGATGGCCGAGGCCAACAAGGCCTTCGCCCACTACCGCTGGTAATCGCCTCCCCCCTCCTTTAAGGACGCCTGAGAAACAATCGTGGCTGCTCGCTCAACCTCTCTCGAAAAGACCCGCAACATCGGGATTGCCGCGCATATCGACGCCGGCAAGACCACGACCACCGAGCGGATTCTTTTCTACACCGGCGTCAACTACAAGATCGGCGAAGTCCACGACGGCACCGCCACCATGGACTGGATGGAGCAGGAGCAGGAGCGGGGCATCACCATCACCTCCGCCGCCACCACCTGTTTCTGGAAAGAGCACCGGATCAACATCATCGACACGCCCGGCCACGTCGACTTCACCGCTGAAGTCGAGCGTTCGCTGCGCGTCCTCGACGGCGCGGTCGCGGTCTTCGATGCCGTCTCCGGCGTGCAGCCCCAGTCCGAAACCGTGTGGCGCCAGGCCGACAAGTACAACGTTCCCCGCATCGCCTTCATCAACAAGATGGACCGCGTGGGCGCCGACTTCCAGCACTGCATCGACATGATGATCGATCGCCTCTCGGCCAAGACGCCGGTGGCCATCCAGCTGCCCATCGGGGCCGAGGACAAGTTCATCGGGGTGATCGACCTGGTCGAGATGAAGGCCTACCGATACGAAGACGAGACCATGGGCGCGGAGTACAAGATCGAAGAGATCCCCGCCGACATGCTCGACGAGGCCAAGCTCGCCCGCGAGCACCTCATCGAGACGGTCTCGGAAGTCGACGACCACCTCACCGACAAGTTCCTGAACGGCGAGACCATCACCATCGCCGAGCTGAAGGCCGGCATCCGCCGGGCCACCATCGCGCTCAAGCTCTTCCCGGTGGTCTGCGGCACCGCGTTCAAGAACAAGGGCGTGCAGCCCATGCTCGACGCGGTCATCGACTACCTGCCCTCGCCCCTCGACATCCCGGCCACCGTGGCCATCGACCCCGAGACCCGGCAGCCCGTCGAGCGTCCGTGCGACGACAACGCCCCGTTCTCCGGCCTCGTCTTCAAGATCATGACCGACCCCTTCGTCGGCCAGCTCGCGTTCATCCGCGTGTACTCCGGCCAGATGAAGGCGGGCGACACCCTCCTGAACGCCACCAAGGGCACGCGCGAGCGCATCGGCCGCCTGGTCAAGATGCACGCGAACAAGCGCGAAGAGATCAAGGAGATCTACGCGGGCGACATCGCCGCGGCCATCGGCCTCAAGAACGTGGTCACCGGCGACACCATCTGCGACTCGAACAAGCCCGTCCTGCTCGAGGCCATCCAGTTCCCGGCCCCCGTCATCTCCCTCGCGGTCGAGCCCAAGACCAAGTCCGACCAGGAGAAGATGGGCGTGGGCCTGGGCAAGCTCATGCAGGAAGACCCGACCTTCAAGGTCGAGAGCGACCCCGAGACCAACCAGACCAAGATCTCCGGGATGGGCGAACTCCACCTCGAGATCATCGTCGACCGCCTCAAGCGCGAGTTCGGGGTCGAGGCGAACGTGGGCAAACCCCAGGTCGCGTACCGCGAGACCATCCGCAAGAAGACCCTCGCCGAAGGCAAGTGGATCAAGCAGTCCGGTGGCAAGGGCCAGTACGGCCACTGCAAGATCGAAGTCGAGCCGAACCCCGGCAAGGGCTTCGAATTCGAGAACGACACCACCGGCGGCTCGATTCCCAAGGAATACATCAAGCCCATCGAAATGGGGGTCAAGGAAGCGCTCGAGCGCGGCGTGCTCGCCGGCTTCCCCATGGTCGACGTCAAGGTCCGCCTGTACGACGGCAGCTACCACGACGTCGACTCCAGCGAAATGGCGTTCAAGCTCGCCGGGTCGCTGGCCATCCAGGACGGCGCCCGCAAGGCGAACCCCGTCCTGCTCGAGCCCATCATGAAGGTCGAAGTGGTCACCCCCGACGAGTACACGGGCGTGGTCTCGGGCGACCTGTCGTCCCGCCGCGGTCAGCTCCAGGGCCAGACCTCGCGCGGCGGCACCAACCTCATCAACGCGACCGTGCCCCTCTCCAACATGTTCGGTTATTCGACGGACCTGCGGTCGCGCACGCAGGGACGCGCGACCTACACGATGCACTTCGAGAAGTACGAAGAAGCGCCCCGGAACGTCGCCGAAGAAGTCATCGCCAAGTCGTCCGGCAAGGCGCAGCGCACCACCTAAGTCCGCAAAGAACTCAGAAACTTTCAGCAAAGCAACCAGATAGATCCTCAGGAGTAAAGACCATGGCTAAGGAAAAATTTGATCGCAGCAAGCCGCACGTCAACATCGGGACGATCGGCCACGTCGATCACGGCAAGACCTCGTTGACCGCAGCGATCACCAAGGTTCTGGCCACCCAGAACTCCAAGAACTCGTTCAAGGCCTACGACCAGATCGACAACGCCCCCGAAGAGCGGGAGCGCGGCGTCACCATCAACGCGTCGCACGTCGAGTACGAGACGGCCAACCGTCACTACGCTCACGTCGACTGCCCGGGTCACGCCGACTACATCAAGAACATGATCACCGGAGCCGCGCAGATGGACGGCGCGATCCTGGTCGTGTCCGCGGCCGACGGCCCCATGCCCCAGACCAAGGAGCACATCCTGCTCGCCCGTCAGGTCGGCGTGCCCTCGATCGTGGTCTTCCTCAACAAGTGCGACCTCGTCGACGACGCCGAGCTCCTCGACCTCGTCGAGCTCGAGGTTCGCGAGCTGCTCAAGCACTACGGCTTCCCCGGCGACGAAATCCCGGTGGTCCGCGGTTCGGCGGTGAAGGCCCTGGACGGCGACGGCAAGGACGCGGGTGCTGAGCCCATCCTCAAGCTGATGGCCGAGGTCGACCGCTACATTCCGCTTCCCGCGCGCGAAGTCGACAAGCCCTTCCTCATGCCCATCGAAGACATCTTCACCATCTCCGGTCGCGGCACCGTGGCCACCGGCCGCGTGGAGCGTGGCCGGGTCAAGGTGGGCGAGGAAGTCGATCTCGTCGGCCTGCGTCCCACCGAGAAGAAGGTCGTCACCGGCATCGAAATGTTCAAGAAGCTCCTCGATGAAGGAACCGCCGGCGACAACGTCGGCGTCCTCCTCCGCGGCACGGAGCGCAAGGACATCGAGCGCGGCATGGTCCTGGCCAAGCCCGGCAGCATCAAGCCCTTCATCAAGTTCAAGGGCGAGGTCTACATCCTCACCAAGGAAGAGGGCGGCCGTCACACGCCTTTCTTCACCGGCTACCGTCCCCAGTTCTACTTCCGCACCACCGACGTCACCGGCGTCGCCACCCTGCCCACGGGCGTCGAGATGGTCATGCCCGGGGACAACACCCAGGTCGAAGTGACCCTCAACAACCCGATCGCCATGGAAAAGGGCCTTCGGTTCGCGATCCGCGAGGGCGGACGCACGGTGGGTTCCGGCACGGTGTCGGACATCATCGAGTAGTCCAATAGCTACTCCACAGTCGACATAAAGAAGCGAGTCCACAAAAGCCATGATGCTCAACGAGAAGATCCGGATCCGGTTGCGCGCGTTCGATTACCGCGTCCTGGATCAGTCCACGTCCGAGATCGTCGACACGGCGAAGCGGACCGGCGCCCGCGTGGCCGGTCCCATTCCGCTCCCGACCATCAAGAATCGCTGGACCGTCCTGCGCTCGCCTCACGTCGACAAGAAGAGTCGCGAACAGTTCGAGATTCGCACCCACAAGCGAATCATCGACATCTGCGAGCCCACCCCTCAGACGGTGGACGCGTTGATGAAGCTCGATCTCCCGGCGGGCGTTGACGTCGAGATCAAGGCTTTCGGCAAAGAGCACGCTCGAACGTAGGAAAGACAATGCCAGTTCAGGGAATCATCGCAAAAAAGGTCGGCATGACCCAGGTCTACGGGAAGGACGGCAGAGCTATTCCTGCCACGGTCCTCACCGCGGGTCCCTGCGTCGTCGTCGAGCGGAAAACCACCGCGAAACACGGCTACTCGGCTGTCCAGGTCGGCTTTGTCGAAGACAAGCGAGTGAAGCACACCACCAAGCCCATGCAGGGTCATTTCAAGAAGGCGGGCATCCCGCCGACGCGCATGACCCGTGAGTTCCGCGTTCCGGACTCCGAGGCCATCAACCCCGGCGACAAGGTGAACGTTTCACTGTTCGGCCCGGGCGACAAGGTGAGCATCACCGGAACCAGCAAGGGCAAGGGCTTCGCCGGCGTGGTCAAGCGTCACCACTTCCGCGGCGGCGACGGCACCCACGGCTCCATGCACCACCGGGCGCCCGGCGGCATCGGCGCCTCGGCCTTCCCCTCGCGCGTTATCAAGGGCCTGCGAGCGGCCGGTCACATGGGCGACGAGACCGTCACCACCAAGAACATCCAGGTGGTCGAGATCGACGCGGAAAACAACATCCTGGTCGTGAAGGGCGCGGTTCCCGGGTCCATCTCCTCCTACGTCATCGTCAACAAGGCCGGCACGCGCCGGACCGGAAAGTAAGGGGAGGCGAAAGTGGCTGATAAGAAGAAGGCCGCCCCCAAGGCGAAGGCGGAGAAGCCCGCGAAGAAGGCTGCCGCGGCTCCCAAGGCGAAGGCAAAGGAGGCGGCGAAGCACGCCAAGGCCGCGCCCGCCAAGGCGGCCAAGCCCGCCAAGGCCGCGAAGCCCGCGAAGGTCGCGAAGGCCAAGCCCGAGCCCAAGGCGCCCGTGCCCGTGAAGTCCGCGGACGGCGCCGCCATCGTTCTCGGCGCCAACGGCAAGGCCGCCGGGGAAGTGAAGCTCGCTCCCTCCGTGTTCGAGCTGCGTCCCAACGACCATCTCCTGTACGAGGCGGTCAAGCTCTATCGCGCCGGCGCGCGATCGGGAACGCACAAGACCAAGAGCCGCGGCGACGTGTCCGGTTCCGGCAAGAAGCCCTGGAAGCAGAAGGGCACCGGTCAGGCCCGGGTCGGCGAGAAGCGCACGCCCCTCTGGCGCCACGGCGGCACGGTCTTCGGACCCACGCCCCGCGATTACTCCTACTCCATGCCGAAGAAGGCGCTCACCGCCGCTCTTCGCCAGGCCCTGTCCACCAAGAACCGCACGGGTTCGCTGCGGGTCGTCGAATCGATCCGGGTCGACGAGCCGAAGACCAAGGTTTTGAAGGCCGCGATCGACGCGCTCAACTTCGACGGCAAGACCATCTACGTGGAGAGCGAGCCGTCCGACGCCCTCATCCTCTCGAGCCGCAACCTCCCGGGCTTCCGGGTGATCGAGACCTCGCACCTGACCGTTTACGACATCCTCAACTGCAAGACGCTCGCGGTCTCCACCGCGGCCCTCTCGCGACTTGAAGAGAGACTGGCCCGATGAACACCATCTTTGAAGTCATCCGTCGTCCGCTCGTGACGGAGAAGACCACCCTCCAGAAGGAGACGATCCGCACCCTCGTCTTCGAAGTGCATCGCGATGCCACCAAGCCCGAGATCAAGAAGGCGGTGGAGAAGCTCTTCAGCGTGAAGGTCGAGCAGGTCCGCGTGGCCAACATGCCCGGCAAGCTTCGCCGCCAGGGCCGCTACCAGGGCCACCGTCCCGACTGGAAGAAGGCTTACGTCCTCCTCAAAGAGGGCGAAAAGATGATCGAGTTCCACGAGGCCGTCTAGAAGAAATCCAATGGCTCTAAAGACCTACGGTTCCTATACCCCCAGCCGCCGCGTCATGGCGACTCCTTCGTTCGAGGAGATCACCAAGACCCGTCCCGAGAAGGCGCTCACCGAACCCCTTCGCAAGTCGGGCGGCCGCGACTCGCGCGGACGCCTGACCATCCGGTTCAGAGGGGGCGGCCACAAGCGCCGCTACCGCGTCATCGACTTCAAGCGCAACAAGGACGGCATCACCGCCAAGGTCGCGGCGATCGAGTACGATCCGAACCGTTCGGCCCGCCTCGCTCTCCTGCACTACACCGACGGCGAGAAGCGCTACATCCTCTGCCCCGACGGCCTGGTGGTGGGGAAGACGGTGATCTCCGGCGAAGGGGCGGACATCCTGCCCGGCAACGCCATGGCGATCCAGCAGATTCCCGCCGGCACCATCATCCACAACATCGAACTCCGCCCCGGCAAGGGCGCGCAGATGGTCCGCAGCGCGGGTGTCGGCGCCCAGCTCGTGGCCAAAGAGGGCGACTACTCGCAGATCAAGCTGCCGTCGGGCGAGATCCGCAAGGTTCACGTCCTGTGCAAGGCGACCATCGGACAGGTGGGCAACGCCGAGCACAAGAACGTGAAGCACGGCAAGGCCGGCCGCAAGCGGTGGCTGGGCAAGAAGCCGCACAACCGAGGCGTTTCCATGAACCCGGTCGACCATCCTCACGGTGGCGGCGAGGGGCGGACTTCCGGCGGTCGCCATCCGGTGACGCCGTGGGGCAAGCCCACCAAGGGTTACAAGACGCGCCGCAACAAGCGCACGCAATCCATGATTGTGAAGAGGCGGAAGTAGGACTGCAATGGCTAGATCAACCTCCAAGGGTCCGTTCATCGACGGCCACCTGCTCAAGAAGGTCGAAGAGCAGAACAAGACCAACGACAAGAAGGTCATCAAGACCTGGTCGCGCCGCTCCACCATCTTCCCGGAGATGGTGGGCAACACCATCGCGGTCTACAACGGGAAGAAGTTCGTCCCGGTGTACGTCTCCGAGAACATGGTCGGGCACAAGCTCGGCGAGTTCTCGCCCACCCGCACCTTCAAGAGCCACTCCTCCAAGGTCGAGAAGGTGGCGAAGACGGCCGCTGCCGCGGCCCCCGGCGCAAAGGCTTAATCCACCATGCTCGAAGTCAAGGCAGAAGCCAAATACATCCGCACCTCGGCCCAGAAGACCGGGCTGGTGCTCGCGACCATTCGGGGAAAGTCGGTGAGCGACGCCATCGCGGCGCTCCAGTTCTCCGAGAAGAAGGTGGCGAAGAGCGTCGAGAAGGTGCTCCGTTCCGCGATCGCGAATGCGACCCAGGAAGCCGAGCGCGTTCAGCAGCGCCGCCTCGACGAAGAAGACCTCGTGGTCTCGCAGGCGTACGCGAACCAGGGCCCCTCCTTCAAGCGCGTCCGTCCCGCTCCCATGGGCCGCGCGTATCAAACGATCAAGCGCACCACGCACATCGTGGTTCATCTGGCGGAAAAGGAATAACCGACCATGGGTCAAAAAGTTCACCCTACGGGCCTGCGGCTCGGATACAACAAGCCCTGGCGCAGCCGCTGGTTCGCGGCGGCCGACTACGCCAAGCTCCTTCATGAGGATCTGAAGCTCAAGAAGGATCTGAAGGCCCGCTTCCAGCACGCCGGCGTCGCCAAGATCGAGATCGAACGCGCCACCAACAAGCTGAAGGTCGGCATCTTCACCTCCCGTCCCGGCATCATCATCGGCAAGAAGGGCCAGGAAGTCGAGAAGCTCAAGCAGGAGCTCCAGAAGAAGACGGGCAAGGAGGTCTTCATCAACATCCAGGAGATCCTCAAGCCCGAGCTCGACGCCCAGCTCGTGTCCGAGTCCGTCTCCGGTCAGCTCGAGAAGCGCATCGCCTTCCGCCGCGCCATGAGGAAGGCGGTCGAATCCGCCCTCCGCTTCGGGGCCAAGGGCATCAAGATCCGCGTGTCCGGTCGGTTGAACGGCGCGGAGATCGCGCGGTCCGAGTGGTACCTGCACGGCCAGCTGCCGCTGCACACCATCCGCGCCGACATCGACTACGGCTTCTCCGAAGCCAAGACCACGTACGGCCGCATCGGGGTGAAGTGCTGGATCTACAACGGCGAATCGGAACCGGTTTCGGCGCGCAGCCGCAACCTGGCCCAGGCCGGCTCGACGCTCGGGGCGGGGGTCTAGAACCATGCTGATGCCCAAGAAGGTCAAGTACCGCAAGCAGCAGCGCGGAAAGCGGGCCGGCAAGGCCTGGTCGGGAAGCTCGGTGTCGTTCGGCGACTACGGTTTGAAGGCCACGGAAGTGGCGTGGGTGACCGACCGCCAGATCGAGGCCGCGCGCATCGCCATCTCGCGTCACGTCAAGCGCGAGGGCCGCATGTGGATCCGCATCTTCCCCGACAAGCCGGTCACCAAGAAGCCCCAGGAAACTCGAATGGGCAAGGGCAAGGGCGCGCCCGACCATTGGGTCGCGGTGGTCAAGCCCGGACGCGTCCTCTACGAGATGGAAGGCGTGACCGAGGAAATGGCGAAAGAGGCCTTCCGGCTCGCCGCCCACAAGCTCAACGTGAAGACGAAGTTCGTCCGCCGGTTCGAGATGGAAGTGACGAGGTAATTCTGCGGTGAAGATCGAGAAACTCAGAGAAATGGGCCCCGAGGCCCTGGCCACCCTGGAGAAGGAGCAGCGCGAGAAGATCTTCAAGCTGCGCTTCCAGCACTCCATGGGGCAGCTTGAGAGCTCCGCCTCCAAGCGCACCAGCAAGCGCGACCTCGCCCGGACGCTGACCATCGCGTCCGAAAAGCGACGCGCCGCCAAAGCGTAGGAAACAAGGAACGTCATGACAGCCCCCCAGACCCAATCGACAGTCGAGCAGCCGGCTCCGGCCGAAAAAGCGCGCCGCCAGAACACCAAGGTGGGCGTGGTCATCTCCGACAAGATGGAGAAGACCCGCACCATCGCGGTCCAGCGGTCCGTTCGTCACCCCTTCTACAAGAAGATCATCCGCCGCACCTCCACCTTCCACGCGCACGACGAGAAGAACGTCTCGAAGGCGGGGGACACGGTGAAGATCGTGGAAACCCGCCCCCTCTCGAAGCTGAAGCGGTGGCGCCTGGTCGAGGTCCTCAACAAGGCCAAGGTCACGGAGTAAGCCATGATTCAAATGAGAACCGTCCTCGATGTCGCCGACAACTCGGGGGCCCGAAAGATCTCGTGCATCCTGCCCGTGGGCAACTCCACCGGGCGTTACGCCGGCCTCGGCGACATCATCACCGCCAACGTCAAGGAGTCGACGCCCGAGGCCCCCGACAACGTCAAGAAGGGCAAGGTCGTGAAGGCGGTCATCGTCCGCGTGAAGAAGGAGCAGCGCCGCAAGGACGGCTCCTACATCCGCTTCGACAAGAACGCCGCGGTCCTCATCAAGGAAGACAACGAGCCGGTGGGCACGCGCGTCTTCGGGCCGGTGGCCCGCGAACTCCGCGACCGCAAGTTCATGAAGATCGTCTCCCTCGCCCCCGAGGTTCTCTAGGTCCAAAGGCTTTAGACAAATAACACCATGGCATTCAGGTTTTCCCGTAAGAACGGTCCCCAGAAGGTGGAGAAGATCCGCCTTCGCAAGGGCGACCTTGTCGAGGTGCTCACCGGCAAAGACCGGAAGAAGCGCGGCAAGATTCTCGAAGTCGATCGCTCCACCGGACGGGTCATCGTCCAGGGCGTGCAGATGATCAAGCGCCACACCAGGCCCAACCCCCAGCGCAACATCAAGGGCGGCATCGCCGAGCGCGAAGGCTCGGTGCACGCCTCCAACGTGATGGTGGTGGCCTCCGAGAACAACAAGCGCTCGCGCGTGGGTTCGAAGGTGGTGGACGGCAAGCGGGTCCGGGTGGCCATCAAGACCGGTGAGGTACTCGACAAATGACCGCGCGTCTCAAGGAAGCGTACACAAAGACTCTGGTTCCCCACCTCATGAAGGAGGGCGGCTACACCAACGTGATGGCCGTGCCCCGTCTCAAGAGCGTGGTCCTGAACATGGGCGTGGGTGAAGCCACCCAGAACATCAAGATCCTCGACGCCGCCGCCGAGGAACTCGGCCGCATCGTCGGCCAGAAGCCGGCCATTCGCCGGGCCAAGAAGGCGATCGCCGCGTTCAAGGTCCGCGAGGGCATGCCCATCGCCGCCACCGTCACCCTGAGGGGCGACCGGATGTACGAGTTCGTCGACCGCCTCTTCAACATCGCGCTGCCCCGCGTCCGGGACTTCCGCGGCGTTTCCAACAACGCCTTCGACGGGCGGGGGAACTACACCCTCGGCCTCAAGGATCAGATCATCTTTCCGGAGATCGACTACGCCAAGGTCGAGAAGCTCCGCGGCATGAACGTCACCTTCGTCACCACGGCGAATACCGACGCTGAGGGCAGGGCACTGCTCAAGGCTCTCGGCATGCCCTTCCGTAATTAGTACTTTAGGAGAACCCTTCGTGGCCAAGACCTCGCTCATTGCAAAGTCGCTCAAGAAACCGAAGTTCTCGGTTCAGGCCTACACGCGCTGCCGCCGTTGCGGCCGTTCGCGTGGGTATCTCAGGAAGTTCGAAATGTGCCGTATCTGCTTCCGTCAGCTCGCCCTGGCCGGGGACATCCCCGGAGTCGTCAAGGCGAGTTGGTAGGTTCAAAACGGTAAAGGCCTCTTAAGGTAAGCAAAGCTCATGAATATGACCGACCCCATCGGGGACATGCTCACACGCATCCGCAACGGTGTGCGGGCGCGCGCGCCCAAAGTCGACGTGCCGGCATCCCGTCTGAAGACGGAGATCGCCAAGATCCTCAAGGAAGAAGGCTATATCGCCAACTTCAAGCCGAGCGACCCCAAGCCCGTGGAGAAGAAGCCGCAGGTGATCCGGATCTATCTGCGCTACGGGCCGAATCTGGAGAAGGTCATCACCGACCTCCAGAGGGTCAGCAAGCCCGGCTGCCGCATCTACTGCCGGAAGGACGGGATTCCCCGCGTCTACGGCGGCCTCGGCATCAACATCCTTTCGACCCCCAAGGGTCTCATGACCGGTCGCGCCGCCACCCAGGCTGGCGTGGGCGGCGAGATCCTCTGCAACGTCTGGTAACCATCCAAATGTCCCGCATAGGCCGCAAACCGATTCCCCTCCCCAAAGGCGTCACCGTCAGTGTCGCCGCGGGAGCCGTCACCGTGAAGGGCCCCAAGGGCTCGCTCCAGGCCCCGCTTCCTCCCGGTATTTCCGCCGAGGTGAAAGGCACGGAGCTCTCCTACGCCCGGGCCGAGGACAACCGCCAGCAGCGGGCGTTCCATGGCCTCGCGCGGGCGCTCGGAAGCAACGCCATCAAGGGTGTGACCGAAGGGTTCACCAAGGAGATGGACATCGTCGGCGTCGGCTACCGCGCGCAGTCGGAAGGCAAGAACAAGATCGTGTTCTCGCTCGGCTACTCGCACCCGGTGGAGTACGTCATCCAGGACGGCGTCACCGTGACCGTCGACAAGCAGACGCATCTGGTGGTGACCGGCATCGACCGGCAGAAGGTCGGCCAGGTGGCCGCGGAAATCCACGACCTGCGTCCGCCCGATCCCTACAAGCAAAAGGGAATCCGCTACGTGGGCGAAGTGCTCAAGAAGAAGGCCGGTAAGGCCGGCGCGACTGGCGCCAAGTAACGGCTTTTAGGAAATAGCGCAATGAAGCGAACCAAAGAGGACATCAGGACCCGGATCCACCGCAGGATCCGCAAGCGCATGAGCGGGACCGCCGATCGGCCCCGTCTCGCGATCTTCCGATCGCAGGCCCACATCTATGCGCAGGTCATCAACGACGAGACCGGCACCACGCTGTGCACCGCGTCCTCCCTCGACGAGGTCCTGAAGAAGGACATGAAGCGGGGAGCCACGGTCAAGGCGGCGAAGGCGGTGGGCAAGCTCATTGCCGATCGCGCCAAGGAGAAGTCGGTGGAGCGCGTGGTGTTTGACCGCGGCGGCTTCCTGTATCACGGCCGTATCAAGGCGTTGGCCGACGCCGCTCGCGAGGGAGGCCTCCAGTTCTAGCCATGCGTAAAGGCATCGAAAAGATCGATATTCAAAGCCTCGACCTGAAAGACCAGGTCGTGGGAATCAACCGGGTCACCAAGGTCGTCAAGGGCGGCAAGAACATGTCCTTCGCGGCGCTCGTGGTGGTGGGGGACGGAGCCGGCCATGTCGGCTACGGCATGGGCAAGGCCCGTGAAGTTCCCTCCGCCATCAAGAAGGGCATCGAGGCGGCGAAGAAGAACGTCATCCGCGTCTCCATGACCAAGGAAGGCTCCACCATCCCCCACACCGTGACCGGCCACTTCGGTTCGGGCGCGGTCCTGCTGAAGCCCGCCTCCGAAGGCACCGGCGTCATCGCGGGCGGGGCGGTTCGCGCCGTCATCTCCGCGGTGGGCATCCACAACGTCCTCACCAAGAGCCTGGGCAGCTCCACCGCGCACAACGTGGTCAAGGCCACCATCGACGCGCTGCAGCAGCTCAAGGATCCAGCGATGGTCGCGCGTCTGCGCGGCCGCGACGTCTCCGAGTTCATGGCGCCGGCCAAGGCCAAGGCCAAGGGCAAGGTGGACGCGAGCGCTCCCGCTCCGGTCACCGGCACGACCGCCGCCGCGGCCCCCGCCGCGCCCGAAGCCGTCTAGTACCCAACCAAGAACTACTGAAGAGAACGGTCAATCGAGATCATGGCGACCAGCAAAACCAGCAAACCCAAGGCGACCGGAACGTTCAAGGTCGAGCTCTACGGCAGCCTCATCGGCTCCACCGAGGGTCAGCGGGCCTGTGTTCGCGGTCTCGGCCTGCGCCGCATGCGGCACGTGGTCGAGCGCGAGGACACCGCGGAGAACCGCGGCATGGCCAAGAAGGTTCCGCACCTCGTCCGCTTCGTCTAGCCAAACATCTGAAACGCCAAGAATCAAGGAACCACAGAAGATCATGACCACCGGTCTTAGCGATCTCCGTCCCCATCCGGGCTCCACCAAGAACCGCAAGCGCGTCGGCCGCGGTCCGGGCTCGGGCATGGGCAAGACGTCCACCCGCGGTGAAAAAGGCCAGAAGAGCCGCAGCGGCTGGGCCAGCAAGCCGGGTTTCGAAGGCGGCCAGATGCCGCTCTTCCGCCGCCTGCCCCGGCGCGGCTTCAACAACATCTTCAGGGTCGAGTACGCGGTCGTGAATCTCCAGCAGCTCGAGCTGTTCCGGGCCGGAAGCACCGTCTCTCCCGAGGACCTCGTGGCCAGGGGATTCATCGGCAAGAACGAGACCGCCTCGGTCAAGGTTCTTGGCAAGGGCAAGCTCTCCAAGGCCCTCACCGTGAAGGCGCACCGTTTCAGCGCCTCCGCGAAGGAAGCCATCGAGAAGGCCGGCGGCAAGGTCGAACTCCTCGGCGTCAAGGCGGCGGCTTAAGGCCGCCTTCAACCCCTAAACCATTCTTCGAATTCACCACATAAGCACGGTCGAGGCCAGATGAACATACTGCAAAGCCTCCGCAACATTTGGGATGTCCCGGATCTGCGAAGGCGCGTGCTCTTCACGCTTTCCATGCTCTCGGTCTACCGGCTCGGATCCCACATCCCGACCCCGGGGATCAACTCGAAGTCTCTCGTGGAGTTCTTCGAGCAGAACAAGAGCAACGTCTTCGGCCTGGTCGACATGTTCTCCGGGGGCAACCTCGGCAACTTCACCATCTTCGCGCTCGGGATCATGCCGTACATCTCGGCGTCGATCATCCTCCAGCTCCTCACCGTGGTGTGGCCCTACCTCGAGCGCATCAGCAAGGAAGGCGAGCTCGGCCGCCGCAAGATCACCCAGTACACCCGCTACGGCACGGTTCTCCTCGCCATGGTGCAGTCGTTCGGCATCGCCCTCTGGCTGGAGCGGACCACCCTCACCCAGCAGTTCAAGATCGTGGAGACCCCGGGCTGGGGCTTCCGGATCATGACCATCCTCACGGTCACGACCGGCACCGCCTTCATCATGTGGCTGGGCGAGCAGATCACCGAGCGCGGCATCGGCAACGGGATGAGCCTCATCATCTTCGCGGGCATCGTGGTCGGCTTCCCCCGCGGCGCCATCGACACCTTCTCCAAGATCCAGCGGGGCGAGCTCTCGCTCATCACCGCGATCGTCCTGGTCGCCCTCATGGTCGTGGTCGTGGCCTTCATCGTCTTCGTGGAACGCGGCCAGCGGCGGCTCACCGTCCAGTACGCCAAGCGCGTGGTCGGCAACAAGATGATGGGCGGGGCCTCCACCCACCTGCCCCTGCGGGTCAACACCTCGGGGGTCATCCCCGTGATCTTCGCCTCCTCCATCATCGCCTTCCCGCAGACCATCATCCAGATGTTCGCGCCCAACAACGTGTGGATGCAGTCGGTGTCGGAGCAGCTCCGCTGGGGCATGCCCCTGTACAACCTGCTCTACATCGCCTTCATCATCTTCTTCTGCTACTTCTACACCGCGATCGTCTTCAACCCCGAGGACGTGGCGGAGAACATGCGGAAAGCCGGAGGCTTCATCCCCGGCATCCGGCCCGGGAAGCGCACCGCCGAGTATCTCGACAAGGTGCTCGGCCGGATCACCTTCGGCGGCGCCATCTACCTCGCGAGCATCGCCCTCCTTCCCGAGTTCCTGATCACCGGGTTCAAGGTGGCGCCCCTGCCCCTGATCGGCCCGTGGCTCGACGCCTTCCTCACCAACAACGGTCTCTCCTGGATCACGGAAGGCCTCGGACTGACGTTCCTCTTTGGCGGCACCTCGCTCCTGATCGTGGTCGGCGTGGCCATGGACACGGTGGCCCAGATCGAAGCGCAGCTCGTCATGCGTCATTACGATGGCTTCACCGGTCGAGGCCGGAGGATTCGTGGGCGCCGCTGATGCCCAGACGAAGCGTCCTCTGTGCTTCCTTCTCCTGGGCCCTCCCGGCGCAGGAAAAGGAACTCAGTCGGCGATCATCGCCCGTCGCACGGGTGTCGCCCGCATTTCCACCGGGGAAATGTTGAGGGACGCGATCGCCCGGAAGACGCCGCTCGGCGAGAAGGCGGCGCCCCTGATGGACAACGGGAACCTCGTTCCCGACTCCCTGCTCGTGGCCCTGATCGCGGAGCGCGTCACCGAACCCGACTGCACCAACGGCTTTCTGCTCGATGGTTTCCCCCGCACCGTGAACCAGGCCGAGTCGCTCGACCGGCTGGTCGCGGACCGCGGCATGGAGCTCGTGGTGATGAACTTCGACGTGCCGCGCGCGGTTCTGCTGCGCCGCCTCTCCGGCCGTCGCTGGTGCCCGAGCTGCCAGGCCACCTACCACCTCGAGACCTCGCCCCCGAAGAAGCCCGGGATCTGCGACCAGTGCGGCTCAAAGCTGATCCAGCGCGCCGACGACCGCGAGAACGTGGTGGCGAAGCGCCTCGAGGCCTACGAGGCCCAGACCGTACCCGTCATCCAGCACTACGAGAAGCGCGGGCCCGTGCACCGGGTCGACGGCTATCGCGACGTGGACGACGTCTTCGCGGAGATCGAGCAGTACCTCACCGGAGCCTCGGCATGACCACGCTCCGCTCCTTCTCCGAGATGGAAACCATGCACCGCGCGTGCAGCATCGTGGTCGAGACCCTCGCCCTGCTGGCCGAGCACACCAAGCCCGGCGTCACCACCAAGGAACTCGATCTTCTCGCCGCCGAGAATCTCCGGAAGCGCGGAGCGAAGCCGGCCTTCCTCGGCTACCACGGCTTCCCCGCGACCCTGTGCGTCTCCGTGAACGAGGAAGTGGTTCACGGGATTCCCGGCAAGCGTGTGCTCAACGAGGGCGACATCGTCGGCCTCGACTTCGGCGCCATCGTGGACGGCTACTACGGCGACGCCGCGCGCACGGTGGCGGTGGGGAAGGTGACGCCGGAAGCCGCGCGTCTCATGAAGGTCACCCAGGAATCCCTGATGCTCGCCATCGAGGCCGCCTACCCGGGGAAGCGCCTTGGCGACATCGGCCATGCGGTCGAGAGCCATGCCTCGAAGCACGGCTACACCGTGGTCCGCGAACTGTCCGGGCACGGAATCGGCCGGAAGCTGCACGAGGACCCCCAGGTCCCGAACTACGGCCCCCCGGGAAAGCGCGAGCGCCTGCAGCCGGGAATGTGCCTGGCCCTCGAGCCCATGGTCAACGCGGGGCGCGCCGCCACGAGGACCCTGGACGACAAGTGGACGGTCGTGACCGAAGACAAGTCGCTTTCTGCGCACTACGAGCTTACAATTGCAGTGACGGAACACGGTCCGTGGGTGTTGTCCGAGCCTTATCCATTCGCACAAAGCGTGCGCCATGCGTGAGTTAGATGGCGAAGAGCGAGCGAATTGAGATGACAGCCCGGGTCATGGAAGCGTTGCCGTCGTCCCTGTTCAGGGTTGAAACCCTTGGCGACAGTGGAAAGGTCCGCCAGGTCACCGCGCATTGCGCTGCCTCAGACGCTTTGAGGGTCAGGCCCGGCGACGTTGTGGTAGTTGAGTTTTCACCGTTTGATCTTTCGCGCGGCCGCATCGTTCGATGCGTCTAGTGGCAAGGTCAGCGAGAGATACATAGGAAACGGAGTTTCAAGAAGTGAAGGTCCGATCATCGGTCAAGAAAATTTGCGTCAAGTGCCGCGTCATCAAGCGGCAGGGCGTCGTCCGCGTCATCTGCGCAAACACCAAGCATAAGCAGCGGCAGGGGTAGAGAATGGCTCGCATCGCAGGCGTCGATCTTCCTCGAACCAAACGGGTCGAGACAGGTCTCCAGTACATTTACGGCGTCGGTCCTCACCGCGCCTCCAAGATCCTCGCCGAGGTGAAGATCGACCCCAACGTCCGGGTCAAGGATCTCTCGGAAGAGGAAGTGAGCCGGATCGCGAAAGCCATCGAAGCTCAAGGCGCCGTCGAAGGCGACCTGCGCAAGCAGGTGTCCCTCGACATCAAGCGCCTGATCGAGATCGGCTCGCACCGCGGCTCGAGGCATAGGCGAAATCTCCCGGTCCGCGGGCAGCGGACCAAGACGAATGCGCGAACCCGCAAGGGCCCCCGCAAGGGCGCGCGCGTCAAGAAGTGACGCCCTAACGAAATTTCCAGGACAAGAACAGCAATGGCAGCCCCAACTACGACCACCCCGGCGAAAGCCGAACCCGGCAAGAAGACCCGCAAGGAGCGCAAGCATGTGCCGCACGGCACGGTGAGCATCCAGGCGTCCTTCAACAACACCAAGATCACCATCACCGACGCCGCGGGCAACGTGATCGCGTGGTCGAGCTCGGGAAGCCTCGGCTTCAAGGGCTCGCGCAAGGGCACGCCGTTCGCGGCCCAGCAGGCGGCCACCACCGCCGCCACCAACGCGAAGGATCACGGGCTCAAGTCCGTCGATGTTCGCATCCAGGGCCCGGGCAGCGGACGCGAGTCGGCCATCCGCGCCTTCACCGCGGTGGGCGTCGAGGTGAAGTCGATCCGCGACATCACGCCCATCCCCCACAACGGCTGCCGGCCGCCCAAGCGCCGCCGCGTCTAATTCTCAAGAGCAATCTAAGGCAAGCACACACACATGGCTCGATACATTGGACCCACCGGGAAACTCTCCCGCCGCGAAGGGATCAACCTCTTCCTCAAAGGCCGCCGCGATACGTCCGGCAAGGCGGCCATTGAAAAGCGCAACTACCCGCCCGGTCAGCACGGCCGCAACGCCAAGCCCAAGACCCAGGGCTACGGCCTCCAGATGCGTGAGAAGCAGAAGGTCAAGCGCATCTACGGAGTGCTCGAGCGCCAGTTCCGCCGCACCTTCGACCGCGCCTCCCAGCAGAAGGGCGTCGTCGGCGAGACCCTCCTGATCCTCCTCGAGCGTCGTCTCGACAGCGCGGTCTTCCGCATGGGCTTCGCGGCCTCCCGCGCCCAGTCCCGTCAGCTCGTCGGCCACGGCCACGTCCGGGTCAACGGCAAGAAGGTCGACATCGCCTCCTTCGAGGTGAGTCTCGGCGACGAGATCTCGCTTTCGGAGCGCGCCACCAAGCTCAAGTCCGTGGCCGAAGCCCTCGAGGACGCCAAGGGACGCACCGCGCCCCGGTGGATCGAGCTCGATCACGCCGCCCACAAGGGCAAGGTGAAGGCCATGCCGTCTCGCGACGACGTGAACTTCCCGATTCAAGAGCAGCTCATCGTCGAGCTCTACTCGAAGTAATCGCGACCCGCGCTGGTTCGGGGCGTCCCGCCCCGGGCCGGCGACTTCAAATATTTCTTTCGTTTCACCCCTTTACATCCAGCAACCCAGTAACCGACCTAAGGAAACAAAACCCCGATGCTTTGGAAAGGCTTTCAGCGCCCCCGCCACCTCGAGATGGACGACGAGATCTCGAACGACACCTACGGCCGTTTCTTCGCGCAGCCGTTCGAGCGCGGTTTTGGAACCACGGTCGGCAACGCCATGCGCCGCGTCCTGCTCTCGAGCATCGAGGGCGCCGCGGTCACCGCGATCCGCATCGAAGGCGTGCTGCATGAGTTCTCGCCCATCCCCGGGGCCACCGAGGACGCGACCGATCTCATCTTGAACCTCAAGAAGCTCTCGCTTCGCCTCAACGTCGATCATCCCAAGACGATCTACCTCAAGACCTCCGAGGCGGGGGAGATCCGGGCCAAGCACATCACTCCGGACGCGGATGTCGACATCCTCGATCCCGAGGCCTACATCGCCACCCTCTCCGCCGGCGCCTCCCTCAGCATCGAGATGGTGGTGAAGCCGGGCCGCGGTTATATCCCCGCGGAGAAGAACTTCGACGAGTCCCTCTCCATCGGCTGGATCCCCATCGACTCCGTTCACTCGCCCGTGCGCAAGGTGAACTACTTCGTGGAAGCGGCCCGCGTCGGCCAGGCCACCGACTACGAGAAGCTCACCCTCGAAGTCTGGACCAACGGCGTCACCACCCCGCGCGACGCGGTGGGCCTCGCCGCCCGCCTCATCCGCGAGCACATGCTGATGTTCCTCAACCTGCCCGAGCAGGCCGAAGCGCTCCCCCAGGCCGCGTCGGAGGCGGCGCCGCTCCCCGTGGGCGACACCGATCGCGAGGCCCTGCGAGAGAAGCTCGGCCGCAAGATCGACGACCTCGAGCTGCCCGTCCGCGCCTACAACTGCCTCACCCAGATCAACGTCAAGACCGTGGGCGAGCTGGTGGTGCGCACCGAGAGCGAACTGCTCCGGATCAACAAGTTCGGTCAGAAGTCGCTCAACGAAACCAAGGACCAGCTGCGCAAGTGGGGGCTCTCCCTCGGCATGCGGCTCCAGCCCGACCTTCTCCGGCGCGACTAATCAATAGATGAGATTGCCGACCGCTCCTTCGGAGCGGCGGCAATGACAGAACCAAGGACCAAAGACCATGAGACATCGATCCGCCGGACGAAAGCTGGGACGCACCACCGCCCATCGCATCGCCTTGCTGCGGAATCTCGCGACGGCGCTGCTTCGCGAAGAGCGCATTGAGACGACGCTTCCCAAGGCGAAGGAACTCCGTCCTTTCGCCGAGAAGATCATCACCCTGGCCAAGCGCGAGGGAACGGCGGCGGAGCGCGTGCATGCGCGGCGCCTCGCCGCCCGGGACATCCACGATCCGCTCGTGGTGAAGAAGCTGTTCGACGTGATCGGGTCGAGGTTCCAGACCAGGAACGGCGGCTACACCCGCATCGTCAAGCTCGGCCACCGTCCGGGCGACAACGCCGACACCGCCTTCATCGAGCTCGTCGGCTACGAGTACAAGGCCAAGGAGAAGGCTCCCAAGGGCGAGAAGGCCGCCGCGGCCCCCGCACCCGCCGCCAAGTAGCCCCTCAGACCTGCCTCAAGAAGAAGGGCGGCCTCAAGGGCCGCCCTTTTTTTCGCGATCTCCCTGAGGAAAGACCTACGGCGTCACCCGCTCGACCTTCACCACCGAGCGATCGGCCCCGTACTTGAAGGTCGCGACCAGGCGCACGCGGTCAATCGCGGTCCGTCGGAAGACCCACGTGCTCACGGCCTGCTCGGCCGCGTCCTTGAGCATGTCCGGTCCCTCGGCGGAGTGGACCGTGACCTTGCCCGCCAGATCCACGGAGAATCGCACCACCACGTCGCCCACAACGTTTCCGAGTCGCGCCAGGGGCGGCCACACCGGACGCCGGCCCCTCACCAGGTCCGGGATGTTGCTGCCGAGAGTCACGTCGGACACCGCCGACACCCCCTCTTCCTTCACCGGGGGCTCGGGGCGCGCGGGGATGACCTCGGTATCGACGTCAGGCGTGGCGGCGGGGGTCGCCGACGCGGGCGCCGGGGCGGCCGGGCTCGCCGCGGCGGGCGACGGGGCGGCGGTCGCGGGGGGCGCCACCGGAGGCGCCTGGGACGGCGGAGCGGGCGAGGGCGGGGCGGCGGCCGCGGCAGCCGTGTTCATGCTTCTTGGATCCAGGGCCTTGAGGGTGAGGGCGGGCGGAGGCCCGACCGCCCAGTCCGCGCGCACCGTGAACACCAGGGGCGGGGCGCCTTCGGCGACGATGAAGCGCCAGGTCTTCACTGCGCGCAGGAGGGCTTCCCCGACCGCGGGGTTGCCCTCGACCACCGCGGCTTCCCGAACTTCCCCCTGGGACCCGAGGGCCACCATGACCGACGCCGTCTCCGCAGCGGTGAGATTCGCCGGCGCGGGCGGCGCGCCCCCGCTCTTCAGTTCCGGAATGCCCGGAGCGCGCTGCAGGTCGGGCAGTCTCATGGCGAAGGTGATCGACTGCGACAGGCGGACCTTCACGGGCTTTCCCGCGAGCTTCGTGGGCTCGTATTCCCAGAGCTTCACCGCGTTCATCGCCGCTTCATCGAGGCCGGGAATCGACCGGCTCACCCGCGTGCTCTCCACGCGTCCGTCCTCGCCGATCAGGACGTCGAGAATCACGATCCCGCGGATTCCTTCCGCGGCCGCGGCGGCCGGGTATTCGGGGGCCACGTATTTCTTCCGGGTGGGGACCGGCACCTCCTGTCCCGCGATCTTCGCGTCGACAGGCTTCGCCTCCGGCGTGGCCGTCGGACCGGGGGTCGAGGCGGGAGGGGGAGCGGGGGTGGGAGTCTGGGCCCGCAGGGCCGGGCTCACGAGGGACAGAAGGGCGAACGAGGCGATCTTTCTGAGCACTAGTCCTCTTCCTTGTGGTGGTCGCCGGGCCGATGCGCCCGGATCTCCGCCGCCACCTTCTCCAGAAGGTGGCCCGGCACCTCATCGTACCGGATCAACTCCATATGGAAGGAACCGCGTCCACCGGTGAGGGAGGTGAGGTCCTGGTCGAAGGTCTCGAGTTCCGCGAGGGGCACCTCCGCCTTGATCTTCTGAAGGTCGCGCCAGGGCTCCATCCCCTGGGGCCGGCCGCGCCGGCTGGACAGGTCGCCCATCACCGCGCCCGCGAACTCCTCGGGCATCACCACTTCCACCGCCATCATGGGCTCGAGGAGAGTCGGTCGGCATTTCGCGACCGCGTCCTTGAAGGCGAGCGAGCCCGCGATCTTGAACGCCATTTCCGAGGAATCGACATCGTGGAACTGACCGTCGGTGACCTCCACCTCGAAGTCGACCATCGGGCAGCCCGCGATGTAGCCGCGCTTGCGGCTCTCCTGGATCCCCTTCTCGATGGCGGGCAGGAAGTTCCTCGGGATGGAGCCCCCGAACGTGCCGTTGATGAACTTGAAATCCTCGCCGCGGGCGAGCGGGCGCATGGTGATCTTGCAGTCGGCGAACTGTCCATGGCCGCCGGTCTGCTTCTTGTGGCGGCCGTGCCCGTCGGCCGAGGCCTTGATGGTCTCTCGATAGGGGATGGTCGGGCGCTTGAGGTTCACTTCGACCTTGTAGCGTTTGGCGAGCTTGCTGACCACGGTCTCGATGTGGAGTTGCCCGAGGCCGCGCAGGAGCAGTTCGTGGGTCTCGGTCGCGTGCTCGAGTTTCAACACCGGGTCTTCCTCGATGAGACGGCTCATGGCCACGCCGATCTTGTCGTCGTCGCCCCTCGTCTTGGGGGCGATCGCGAACGTGGTCAGGGTCTCCGGCCATTCGATGGGCGGGTAGGTGATGGGCCGGGTCTTGTCGGAGAGGGTGTCCCCGGTGTGGGCCTCCTTGAGTTTCGCGATGACTCCGATGTCCCCGGCGATCAGTTCGGTGGCGGGAACCAGGGTCTTTCCCACCACGTGGGCCAGGGCGCCCACGCGCTCCTGCACATCGCGGCTCGCCACCGTGATGGTGAGGTCGTGATTGAAGCGCCCCGAGATCACGCGCACGAAGGACAGGCGGCCTGCGTGGGGATCGGAGATGGTCTTGAACACGAAGGCCGAGGCGGGCGCGTTCACGGAGCAGGGCCTCGACTCCTCGCCCGCCGGGCCCTTGCCCTTGGCGTCCGGCCGGTCCGCGGGGCTCGGCAGGAAGGCGACGATCGCGTTCAGGAGCTGGGGCGCGCCGATGTTCTTGATCGAGGAGAAGGGTAGGGCGGGGAAGATCTGGCCGCGATGGCACGCCTTCTTCAGCCCGTCCGCCAGAGCCGAAGGCGAAAGCGTCCCCTTGTCGAAGAACTCGGCCATGAGCGCCTCATCGGTCTCGGCCACCACCTCCACGAGCTCCTGGCGGAAGTGCGCGGTGGCCTCCTCCAGATCCGGGGGCATCTTGAATTCGCTGAAGCTTCCGCTCTCGTCGTCCTTGAAGGCCCAGGCCTTGGCGTTCACCAGGTCGACCACGCCCTTGAACGCGGCGCCTTCGCCGATGGGAAACGCGATGGGCGTGACCGTCCGTCCGAAGGCCTTGCGCAGGGCTTCCATGGTGTGCCCGAACGAGGCGTGCTCGCGGTCCATCCGGTTGATGACGAAGACGCGCGGCAGTTCCATGTCCTCCGCGGCGTGGAACAGCCGATGGGTCTGGACCTCGGGCCCGGCCACCGCATCGACCACTTCGATGGCGGCGTCGGCGGCGCGCAGCGCGGAGAGCGCTTCGCCCACGAAGTTCGCGTAACCCGGGGTGTCGATCAGGTTGATGCGCGTGTCGCCCCAGTCCCCGCTCGCCACCGAGGTCTGGATCGAGATCTTCCGCTCGATCTCCTCGGGGTCGAAGTCGGTGGCCGCGGTGCCGTCGGTGACATGGCCGAGGCGCGGGGTCACTCCCATGACGAACAGAGCGTCGGCCACGATCGAGGTCTTCCCGCAGCCTCCGTGCCCGACCAGGGCCACGTTGCGGATCTGCGTGCTCTCGAAAGCCTTCATGGGACCTCCACTCTCAGACCGGGTTTGATGAACCCCCGGAAGGTTCAGCGGTGAAATGGGATCGACTGATGGGATCTTAGCGAAAGGGTCAAGGGGTTCATATGATGCAAAGACACCCTAAGATTGAGCCTTCATGTGGTTCTCCGAGAAGGCGCTCGTCTTTGTCGACACGCGCAGCGCGGCCCTTGCCGTGTACCGGGAGGGTTTCTCGGGCCCGCGCCTGGAACGGTTCGGTTCGGAGCGGTTCGCCTCGCGCGCGGGCGGGGCGGATCTGTTCTCCGACGTCCTCGCCGATTCGAGGGACGCGGTCGCGCGGCTCGCCCGCGAACTCAAGGCCCCTCAAGGGAACGCCACTCTCCTTCTGCCCCTCGGCGCCTCCTTTCCTTCGATCGTCGACGTCTCCGCCCTGAAGAAGGCGCAGGCGGCGGAGGTCGAGGAAGACGACCTGGTCCGGTTCCGTCTGGCCCCCCTCCTGCCCTTTCCTGTCGCCCTTGCCGAGGTTCGCTCCGAACGCTCTCCCTCGGTTCGCGGGGGCGCGGTGCTGGCCCAGGCCGTGCTCAAGACCACGATCGAGGAAGGCGAGCGGGTCATGGCCTCGCTCGGATTCGGCCGGCCCCGGGTCACCTCCTCCCTCTCCGCCGCCCTGCGCGGCCTGCCCCCGAAACCGGGCGCCGTGGACCTCATCTTCGGCGACTCCGCCTGCGCCATCGTGGTTCGCGACCTCTCCGGGTTCATGGACGCGATTCATCTCCGTCTCCTCGTCCTGGGCGACGATCGGGCCCAGCGCTCGATCGACGAAGCCCTGCGAGCGGCGACCGGGGCTTCGGAGATCCGCGTGCTCGGTGAGGACGCCGCTTCCTTGCGGGGCAAGGCTCCCGATGTCGCGATCCAGCCCGCGTTCGAGGCCGAGGCCCCTTCAGGCGCCGGCGATCCCCAGCGGTTCCCGTTCCTCTCCCTCTTTCACGAGAGGGTGGCGAAATGAGCCTGGGCCTTCCCGAATTCGGCTCGCGCGGCCACGCCGACGAAGCGCGCGGGGTCTGGCGCGGCGTGCAGATCCCGGGCCTGCTGGCTCTTGCTTATGCCATCGCCATCGCCGCCACCGAGGGGATGGCCGGGTCGGCGGCGGACCGCTCGATGGAGAAGGCGAGATCCGAGGTCGCGGCCCTGGCCCAGTCGGTGGAAAGCGACAAGCGGATCCTGCTCAAGAGCACGGATCTCCTCGTCGCGGCTTCGAGCGTGGAGTCTTCGCCCGAGCGGGTCATCGAAGACCTCAAGGAGGTCCTTCCCGAGGGCGTCTCCGTCACGGGTTACAAGATCGCTTACCAGCCGGATGCGACCGCCCGCTTGGAACTCGGCGTGGTCGCCCGCGGGCCCGAGGCCTACGATCGCTTCCTGGGAGCCCTCGCGAAGTCCGCCCGCTTCAGCGACATCCGCCCCGGCTCGGAGAGCCGTCCCGGCCTGGTCCGCGCCACCGTGACCGCCCTCCATCGTCCGAAGGGGATGTCGCGATGATGAAAGGCCGGATGGGTCGCGAGGTCCTGGCCCTCCTGCCCTGGATCGCGGCGGCGTTCCTGTGGTTTGGTCTGGTCGTGCCCATGAGGGCCGAGCAGGAAACCCGGCTGAACCAGCAGAGCCGGGTCCGGCGCGAGAGGGTCAAGGCCGAGCGCGACGCGCGCGAGACCCAGGCGCTGCGCGCGCGCGTCGGAAGCGCGCTCGGAACCGCCTGCCGGGCCTCCTCGGATCCGGCGACCCTGCGCCAGCGCGTGGTGGCCGCGAGCTTCGGTCTCCCCCTTTCCCCCTTCGCGCTGACCGTGACTGGCGGCCCCGAGGGAGGCGCCACGGTGGATGCTTCCGGAGCGCGCGGCGCCGCGCTGGAGCTTCTGCGACGATTGGGAGACCCGGCGCGGGGCGGCTACCTGCGCGTCGCCTCCATCCGTGAAAAAGGGGGGGCCTGGGTCATCTCCGCCACCACCGGTGTCCTCGAATCGTTTCCGGGCGGCATCAGGCCCGAGCGCCCGGTCTGCTCGGGGATTCCCGATCCGCCTCCGGCCGAGGCGGTGGCCGGGTCTCAGGGCTCGAAGCCTATAAGGTCGGGCCCGCCCCGGCCGCCCACGCCTGCCCTCAACCCCCCGGAGGCCCTGCCCGCTCCCACCCTCGAGCCGACGCCCGGTCCGCCCTTCACCCTGGTCGCATTCCTGGTCTCGGTGGGGAAGAGCCGCGTCTCCATTCGCGTGCGCGACGAGGTCCGTGTGATCGCGCCCGGGGATGAAGTCGAGGGCTGGAAGTGCGTCTCCATCGACCGCGACGAAGGAGTGGTGTTCGCTTCGCCCCTGCACGGACGCGTGGTTCTCAAGCCCGGCGCATCGGAACGCTGACGTTGACCTCGGGGTCAGCGCCGTGTAGCGTTCCCGGCAGCAGCCGCCTTGGGCGATCCGACTCAGGAGGAAGGAACCCGGGGCGTTCGCTGTCTTGAAGCGAGGCGCCACTTGGATTCCAAAGAGCGATACGGTCGGTTCGTCCTGCAGTTCGAGGACGCGCGAACCAGCGCAGGCTCGTTCTTTCGCGCCGTGCAACTCGGGAGTTCCGGATACGAGCGGCATGTCCAGCTCTTCCGCTCCGAGCCCGTGCCCCCCGATGTCGCCCAGGTTCTGGCCGACGGGCTGAAGAACGGGCTGCAGGTCCAGCACGCCCAGGTGGTCCGTGGCTTCGAGGCCGGTCGCCTGGACAAAACGGCGTTTGCGGCCTACGAGATGTTCGAGGGCCGATCGGTGGGCGCGCTTCTGGAGCGGTCGCAGGCCGAGGGCCACCCCTTCGCCGCCGACCATGCGCTGCTGATCGTGAGCAAGGCGGCCGCCGCTCTCGAGGCCGCCCAGGGCAAGAAGCAGATCCATGGCTTCCTGGTTCCGGAATTCATCCACGTCTCCCATGACGGCGAGGTGAGCGTCCGCGGTTTCGGCCTGCCGCCCCGGGTCCTGCGCCAGGCGAACTGCGTCGGGGTCCGCGAAGCGCGTTTCCTCGCCCCTGAGGTGGAGGGAACCGCGCCCCTCGATATCCGGGCCGATGTCTTCAGCCTGGGAGCGCAACTCTTCGAAATGCTCACCGGAGTCGCGCTGCCCCGAACGGAATCGACGGTCAAGAGCATCGAGGCGGCGCGGATCCAGTCGCCCGGCACGGATGGGACGCCCATTCCGAAGGCCCTCGCCGCCCTCCTCGGGCAGGCTCTCGCCGAGGATCCGGCCCGGCGGCTCAAGGATGCGACCGCTTTCAAGAAGGCGGTCGACACCCTGCTCTTCTCCGGCGACTACTCGCCGACCACGTTCAATCTCGCCTTCTTCATGCACACGCTCTTCCGCGACGAGGGCGACGACGACGCGGCCCGGATCAAGGCCGAGAAGAGCGCCGACTATCGGTCGCACGTGGCCGCGATGAATGCGCCCGCCGCCGCCGCGCCGCCCGCCGCGGTCTCGCCTTCCGGGCTCGTGCATGGCGCGCCCGCCGCTCCGCCCCGGGCCGCGCAGGACAGCACGGTTCGGATGGACGCGATCCGGCCCGAGACCTTCAAGGCGGAAGCCGCCAAGTTCGAGCCGATAAAGCACGACTCGGGACGCATCAGCCGCGTCCCCGCGTCGGCGCCGAGCCCGGCTCATCCGGCTCCGGCTGAAGACCAGCTCTTCCAGAGCGTCCTGGCCGAGAAGAAGGGCTTTCCCGTGGCCCCGGTGGTCATCGGCGTGGTGGTGGTCGCGGCGATCGCCGGGTATTTCCTGACCCGTTCAGGCGCTCCCACCCCCGCCCCGGCCGCCGCACCCACCATGAACGCGGCGGAGACCGCGGCGCTCGCCCGCGTCCGCGAGCTCGAGTCGCGCCTCGCCTCGCTCGAGGCCGAAAAGGTCGCGGCCGAGCAGAAGGCGGCCGACGAGGCGAAGAAGACGATCGAGGCCCAGGCCAAGGCGAGAGGCCGGGCCGTCGATCCCGCGGAACTGCAGCAGGCCCAGGATGAGGCGAGGAAGAAAGCCCAGGCCGATCAGGAAGCCCGTCTTCAGGCCGAGCGTCAGAAGATCGAAGACGAGAGGAAGAAGGCCGAGGAAACCCGCGCCGCCGAGGCCGCGAAGGCCGCCGAGGCCGCGAAGGCCGCGGAGGTGGCGAAAGCACTCGAAGCCGCCGCCTCCCCTTCCGTGGCTCCGACGAGCAGCCCCGCGTCCACGCCCGCGGTGGCCGCGCCCGCCGTGGCCACGCCCCCTCCCGCAGCCGCCGCGCCCGCGGCGTCCGCCGGAGGTCCCCCCCTGCTCGATCTTTCCGATCCCGGGGTGGTGGCCCCGGTGCTCGTCTCCCAGTCGAAGATGGAGTATCCGCCCCTCGCCCGCGCTCAGAGGATCACCGGAAACGTGATCATCTCCGCCCTCGTGGACGAGCAGGGAAACGTGGCCGAAGCCCGCATCATCCGCGGCGTGCCCGGGCCCTCCGGCCTCAATCAGGCGGCGCTCGACAACGTGAAGCGGCGCAAGTACAAGCCGGCCACTCTCAACGGCAAGCCCGGCCGCGCCTGGGTCGCCATTCAAATCGAGTTCAAGCTCTAAGCTTCAGCTCTTCAGGCCGCGGCGAGCCTCTCCGCAGGTTCGTCTTTCCGGGGCCGATACGAGGACACATGATCACAACCGCTCTCGCCGTGATGGCGCTTCTCCAGGGGGCTTCCGTGGTGCCGACGACCGCTACCAAGACCGCCGCCGATCCCTTCCTGACCCGCGCCCGCGCCCTCCTCAAGGTCACGCCGCTGATCGATGGCCACAACGACGTTCCCTGGGCGATTCGGATCGCCAAAGAGAAGCCGATGGACGTCGAGGCCTACGACCTGCGCAAGGCCGCGCCCGGCCAGACCGACCTTCCGAGAATGGCGCAGGGGATGATGGGGGGGCAGTTCTGGTCGGTCTACATTCCCGGCGAGGACGAGACGAAGAAGCTCGGGTACGCGAAGGTGCAGCTCGAGCAGATCGACATCGCCCGAAGGGTCATACAGAAATATCCCGACCGTCTCGAACTCGCGGTCAACGCGTCCCAGGTCATGCCCATCTTCCGCCGGGGCAAGGTCGCCTCCATGCTCGGCATGGAGGGCGGACACGCGATCGAGAATTCCCTGGGCGCGCTGCGCGCCTTCTATGCCCTGGGCGTCCGCTACATGACCCTCACCCACAACGTCACCCTCGATTGGGCCGACTCGGCCGCCGGTCCCGCGACCCACGGGGGCCTGACCAGGTTCGGAGAGGAGGTGGTGCGCGAGATGAACCGTCTCGGCATGATGATCGATCTCTCGCACGCCTCGCCCGAGACCATGGAGGACGCGATCCGGGTGAGCGCTTCGCCGGTCATCTTTTCCCACTCCTCGGCGCGCGCCTTGTGCGACGTGCCGCGCAATGTCCCCGACGCGATCCTGCGCCAGGTGGCGTCGAACGGGGGCATCGTGATGGTGACCTTCGTCCCCGGCTTCATCTCCCAGGACGTGGCCACCAAGGGCCGCGAGCGGCGCGAGGCCCTGAAGGCGAAGCTCGAGGGCGTCACCGATGAGGCGGAGAAGAAGCGGATCACCGACGAGGTCACCGCGCAGTACAAGACGAAAAACGCCGTCCTCGCCCAGGTCGCCGACCACATCGAGCACATCCGGAGGATCGCGGGGGTCGACCACGTGGGCCTCGGCGGCGATTACGACGGCACCGACGAGCTGCCCGATGGCCTCGAGGATGTCTCCAAATACCCCAATCTCGTGGCCGAGCTCCTGCGCCGCGGCTGGACCGACGCGGAGGTGAAGAAGCTGGTGGGCGAGAACATCCTCCGGGTGTGGGCGGCCAACGAGCAGATGGCGGCGCGCCTCAAGGGCGAGCGCCCGGCCTCCACCGCCACCATCGAGTCGCTCGACGGAGCCGGGAAATAGTCCCTGCTGCTCCCGGCGCGCGGAACCGATAAGATTCCTCGATCACGATGAGCCGGGACCGCGTTCCGACGTATGCCGACCGTCTGCCCCCCGTGGTGCCGAAGGTCGAAGAGAACATCGAAGCCCTGTCCGACGATCTGGTGGAGATCCTCTATCCGGGGCGGAGGACAAAGCCCTTCGCCATCTCGGTGGTGTTCGACGACTCCGAGGACGAAGTGGTGACGCGGGCCAGGCGCCTGTGCGCGGAGGCCGCGTCCTTCTCGACCTTCAAGGAGGGCTCGATCACGCGCCATCGCGCCGACTTCCGGACCGAGCAGGCCTCGGTCCTGCGCGACGTGGCGATGCTCGTGGGCGCGCGGCCGGGCAGCGAGATCCTGGTGGCGGGCCGGAAGGCTCCCTACGGCCACGAGCTGTGGCTGCCTCTCATGTCCTTCTTCGTGAAGGAATGATCGGATGAGCGCGCTCGAAGAAGACCTCGAGAAGATCGACGAGGGGATTTTCAAGCTCCAGAAGGAATGGGATCGGTTCTTCTCGGGCCAGGAGCGCAAGGCTCCCTTCGAGGCCAAGCAGCGCCTCGACCGGCTGGTCCGCCGCTACGTGGGCGTCGAGATCCGGAACAACGTCGAGCGGTTCAGGTTCCAGTCCCTCACCGCCAAGTACAACACCCTCTCCGACCTGTGGAATCGCAAGCTCCGCGCGATCGAGGAAGGGCGTCCGCTCTCCTCCGCCCAGCTGAAGCACGTGCGCGAACTGGCCGGGGAAGCGCCCGCCGCCGCTTCCGAACCCCGGCCTTCGGCGGGCGGGAAGCCCGCGGAGCCGGCGTCGGGCATCCGGGCCGAAGTGCGGCTCTCCACCCTGCGCGAGGACGAGCAGGGGGTGAAGGCCCTTTACGACCAGTTCAAGGCGGCCCGGGCTTCGGTGGGGGAATCCGAGGTGAAGTTCGAGTCCTTCAAGAAGCTCATCGCTCAGCAGCGCACCCGCCTGCTCGAGGAGAAGGACGCGGTGGCCGTCGATTTCCGAGTGGCCCTTCAGGACGGAAAAGTGGCGCTCAAGGCGAAGCCCGTGCGGATCGATTGACCGCCTGATGCGAAGCCGTCTGCCCGTCCTCGCGCTCTTCGCGATCTCCCTCGTCCCGCTCCGGGCCGAGGCGTGGCCGGCCGACCTGTCTCAGCGCATCGCCCGGGACGCGCTCCGGATCGTTCCGAAATCGCTCGCCGAGATCTTTCTCGCGAACGAAGTGGAGATCTTCGCCGATGCCCGGACCTCGAAGATGCCCGCTTTGTCCCTGGTCTATTCCGATCTTCCGAAGGGAAGACTCTCCGAACCCACGAAGCAGGCGCTCGCCCGGGAATTCTCCGAACGCGTGAAAGCGCTCCAGGGGCCGGACTTTCGCGGCGCGGTGATCGCTCTCGGCGCCACCTACCGCCTCGCCGTCGACCTCGCCGACCCGAGCGTAGGTCTCGGCATCGGAAGCGACGCGAAAGCCAGGGCGATCCGCCGCGAGTTCTATCTGTTCACCACCGCCAATCTCGACAAGATTCCCGTGGTGCTGGTCGAGCCGGACTCGATGCGGCTCGGCCCCGAAGCGCTTCCCGGGTTCCTCGACAGCGTGGCCGCGAAGACGCCGGAGCAGGCGCGGCGCCTTCGCGAGGAGGGCCAGGAGGATGGCCGCGTGACCGCGGCCGCCGAGATCGACTTCCGGAGCCCGGTGTTCGCGGTGTCGTCGACCGCCTACTCGCGCTCGGTGAGTGCGGTGGCCGCGACCTGGATCGCCCTCTGGCGCGCCGCCGGGGGCGACATGACCCGGCAGAAGCCGCCCCAGACCATCAAGCCCCGACCTTTTGGACTGAAGAACGAGGAAAATTGACGTCATGACCACTCAGAAGAAGCGCGCCCTCATCTCGGTCTTCCGGAAGGAAGGCATCGTGGATCTTGGAAAAGGCCTGGTGGCCCTGGGCTTCGAGATCCTCTCCACCGGGGGCACCGCGGCCGCCCTTACCGAGGCGGGGGTTCCCGTCACCTCGGTCTCCGGCGTCACCGGATTCCCGGAGATCCTGGGCGGGCGGGTGAAGACCCTTCATCCGAAGGTCTTCGGCGGCATCCTGGCGAGGCGGAACGACGAGCACCTGAAGGACCTCGAGAACACCGGCCTTTCGCCCATCGACGTGGTGGTGGTGAATCTGTATCCCTTCGAGGACAAGGTTTCGAAAGGCGTCTCCTTCGACGAGGCCATCGAGAACATCGACATCGGCGGCCCGTCCATGGTGCGGGCGGCGGCCAAGAACTTCCAGGCGGTCTGTGTGGTGGTGGACGCCTCCGACTACGGCCTCCTGCTCGAACAGCTCGCGCGTCCGGCCGGCGTCGATCGCGCCACCCGGCTCTTCTTCGCGCAGAAGGCGTTCCGCCACACCGCGCGCTACGAGGCGGCGATCTCCCAGTACATGGCGGAGATCGAGGCCGCGGAAGACGGCTACACGAAGGTCCAGAGCGACAGCGTGTTCCCGTATCGCCTGAACCAGAGCTTCGAGAAGATCCAGGATCTTCGCTACGGCGAAAACCCGCACCAGCGCGCGGCCTTCTATTCCGACATGGGCTCCACCCTGTACTCGGTGGCCGCGGCCCGCGTGCTCCAGGGTAAGGAACTCTCGTTCAACAACATCCTCGACCTCGACTCGGCCTGGCGCCTGGTCACCGATGTCGACGGCACGGCCTGCGCCATCATCAAGCACACCAACCCCTGCGGCGTGGGCCGCGGCGCCACCCTCGAGGAGGCGTTCTCCCGGGCCTGGGACACCGATCCCACCTCGGCCTTCGGCGGCATCATCGCCCTCAGCACCCGGTGCGACGCGGGGGTGGCCACGAAGATTGTCGGCTCCTTCTTCGAGGCGGTGATCGCCCCGGGCTTCAGCGCGGAGGCCAAGGGAATCCTCGCGGCCAAGAAGAACCTCCGCGTGCTCGACATGGACGTGACCTCGATCCATCGCGTGACCGGCTTCGACCAGAAGCGGGTGATGGGCGGCGTGCTCGCCCAGGAGTGGGACATGGCGAAGTTCGACCGCGCGTCGTGCGACCCGGTGAGCAAGCGCAAGCCCACGCCCGCGGAGTGGGAGGCCCTCGGCTTCGCGTGGAACGTGGCCAAGCACGTGAAGTCGAACGCGATCGTGTTCGCGACCGCCGAGCGGACCATCGGCATCGGGGCCGGTCAGATGAGCCGCATCGACTCGGTGAAGATCGCGATCAGCAAGGCCCAGCAGCCGCTCAAGGGAACGGTGGTGGCCTCCGACGGCTTCTTCCCGTTCCGCGACAACGTCGACGCCATCGCCAAGACCGGCGCCACCGCGATCATCCAGCCCGGCGGTTCAGTGAAGGACGAGGAAGTGGTGAAGGCCGCGGACGAGCTGGGCCTTTCCATGGTGTTCACGGGGAAGCGCCACTTCAAGCACTGACGGCGTGGCCACGCCGCGCCCGCGTGCTGAGGCTGCGGCCAAGGCACCCAGGCGTTCCTTCACATCCGGGGGCCGCAGGTCGTTCTCTAATGAACGGAGCGGAGCTGCCGCTCCGCTCTGATTCAGAGGAGGCTTGCGGCCCCCTGCGTTCAGGAACGGTGCCTTGGCCTCCGCACGCGTGGTTCCGCGCATCAAAGGCCGCACCGCGCCGCCGGGGCCGCGGGCCCCGCTTCATCTACGGGTCCAGGTACCACCTTCGAAGACCGAATGAAATGCACCGGACTCGCGTGGGTTTCTCAGCATGCCCAGCCCGCTTCTCAGCAGCCGAAGCAATCTCGCGGGCTTGGTAGCGGTGGCCTGCGGGTCCCAGGCGCCCGCGCATCACCGTTGTTGGGAGGAAGTGTCTGCATTATCGAGGGAGGTTCCCTTGTCAGTTGCCGCCCGTTGTTGGACAGCCGCCCCACTACCGACATACCAAGTTGGCGTCAAGGGCACCGGCCGCCTTCGGCAACGGACACACCGTAGTTGAGAACTTCTCGTCGCACTTGGCACCCGTACCGGGTTCGTCGTCGCGGCGCGGTCTACAGCCAGTCCAGTAGTGAAACCGTTTGATCTCTCCAGAGGGCGCACCTACCAGACCTCCAGCGATAGCGGTGTCAATCTGCGGCGCTTCCACCGTAAAGAAAAACCCCTGCTTCTTGCGGTTGGCAGCTGTGATGCAAGCCGACACTGCCCGGCTCTCCTCCACCGAGAGCGCGAGTTGGGCTGATAGACCTAATGAACGGGGTCTCTGCAGGCTACCGCACCGCACAGCCTTGTCGCCGGCGATCGCCACGAGGTGGTATTCGAGTCCCCGGGGCTCGGCAGCCGCAAGAAGCTCGGCTACGAGCGTTAGGAACACTAGCCCTCGAGTCTTCGTCATGGTAATCCCATCGCGGCCCCAAGGTCGGTCCAACACCGCTTGTCTTCAATCGGTCGTCGCAACACTTTGACCAAAGACCTCCGCTGGTTTCAGCAAGTCTAACGTCTCTCGAGGACGGCCGTTGAGCTGCCGGGCCACCGCGTTCAAGTGTGCAGCGCTTGCGCCTCTAGTAAACCAACAGCCTGCCGTCCGGCCATCGCCCCTCCCAGCCACATGGTAGGTGACCCGCTTCGTAGATCGTCAGGAGTTCCAGGAAGAACCGAGCTGGGTGCCCGGTTTCTAGATAGTCGTTCTCCATCGCGGCCCCGAGTATGTTCCACTCAAGAGAACTCTTGAACGACTGTGGCCATGCTAGCCGAGCCTCATGCGGCGCCCACGCCAGAGAGAGGTGCGGAAGCAGATCCGCTTTGAGCCTAAGCGCCCGCTCGTTCCACGACTGGTAGTCAGCGTGGGCATTCAAGTGCAGCCACAGCGTGAGCTGATTCTGAGCCTCAAGGGTCGCGTCTTCCCACTCTGGCTGCTCGTCTGCCTTCATCGCCTCGGACCACGATGAGAGCCACACCAATGGAGGTGTCACCTCCAGCGGCGACGGTCCACGGCCCGCGGCGTGAAGCCAGCGTACCTCGGACAGGCGATGCGCCATGTCTGAGGGCCGAAAGAGGAACCGGGACGCGAAGCCAAGGGGTGGGTTCTCAATCGCATCGACAATCCCCGAGTTGAGGTCGGTAAGGATGCCACCCAGACGGATGACGGTGCCGCTCTTCCTCGGCTCCACTATCCCTCCCTCGCGCCTGCAGAACACTCGCGTTCACCTGCAAGCGTGGCACGGCGAACGAAGGCCACGCTTGTCAGGTGCAACGCGTTGTTGGACGGTGCCTTAATTGAACCCCCCCATTGTGGCCGCGAAACTGTAGACCACCCAAAGAACAAATCCCAACCAGAGGAGGCTGCCTCCGATCGCCGTCCCGACAAGCAACTTCCCATTGACCGGTGCGCCTCGCGTGCGCCAGAGGAACGCTCCGCCTGTGCTGATTGATGCACCCGCCAGAACTAGGTGCGCCCAGGTGCCCTGCATGAAGACTCCGGCAAGAGGTGCCGCTGGCGCGCAGATGATGCTTGCGCTTCGCAACCATCGTTCAAGTCGAGAAGGATTCATCTTCAGCCGTTGCCGTAGTGATGCCTAGCCGTTGCAACCGTTCAACACTTAGTATGCGGCGAAGCGGAAATATACGACGTCGTATAAGTAGATAAGGGCCGCGAGCGTAGAGCCGGAGCGGGGTTCAGGCGTTCAGGCGAGGTCCCCTCCATGGGGGAATTACACTCCTTTTGGACTTGCGACACAAACAGTAGTTGGGGGCAGCGGCGGTCGGACCCTGACCCCGGCGGGCACAAGATTGCTTCGGGCCTGTTCGGACGGGGCGGGCCCTCGCAATGACGAAGTGGGCCCGCGGGACGGTCCGTCACCGGCGAATGAGGGCGGTGAGGACGTTCAGGAGGCGGAGGAGAATGGTGCGAGCTTCGGTGGTGGAGGGGGCGGCGAGCTCGAGTTCGAGGAGGTCCAGGCAGGCGAGGCACTCGACGGCGGAGCCGCGTGCGATGGTGTAGTGGCGGGCTCGCTCACGTGGCGTGGAGCGGCCCGCGCCTTCGGCGATGTTGAGCGGGACGGAGATCGATGCGCGGTCGAGCTGGTCGGAGAGTTCGGAGCGGCGCAGGGGGAGCCAGGGAACGACGATGCGACGGAACTGGAGAGCGAGCTGGTACGCGTGGAAGCGGTGGAGGGATGGCGTGGGCGTGGTGAACATCGGCTGGGTCCTTTCGAGAACGAAGGCCGGGATTGACCTTCGACGCTCACCGGACCGCTGGAGCGAGGGACGAAGTCAGGGGCGAAGCTTTTCCGAAGGAAAAGTGTGAGCGAAGCGAGCACCCTTGACTTCGTTCCTCGCGGAGGCGAGCGTCTGAGCGTGGAAGGTCTCAGCCGGCCGCGGGAGAGGACGCGAGGCGACGGACACGGCGCACATGCACGCTCACGCTCGTCGCGGTCGCAGACGGAGCGTTCGCGCTAGGCACCGGCTTACGCCGGTGTGACGGCGAGGTGCGACGGCTCTCGCTCACGCTGACGTGCGACGCCCACGCTCACGCTCACGCGCACGCGCACGTTCACGCGTACGCTCACGCTCACGTTTTCGGTCGTCGCGGATTGCGGACGGACCGTTCGCGCTAGGCCCCGGCTTTCGCCGGGGTGACGAGGGGTCCAATTGGCTTGGTAGTTGGGGGGGCGGCGCGCTTAGACGATCGACGGCTCCTCGGGGGTTCCTGTCCACTTGGTGAAGTTCTCGGCGCCCGTCTCCGTGATGAAGATGCAGTCTTCGTGGCGGATTCCGATCTCGCCGTAGATGTAGATCCCCGGTTCGTCGGAGAAGCACATGCCGGGGCGGAGCTTGGTGGTGTTGCCGCGGACGAAGTAGGTCCACTCGTGGCCGTCCATGCCGATGCCGTGGCCGACGCGGTGGCCGAACATCTCGTAGTCCTTGCCGAAGCCGGCGTCGGTGACGACCTTGCGCGCGGCCGCGTCCACGGCCTGGCACTCGACGCCCGGCTTCGCGGCGCGGAAGGCGGCATCCTGGGCTTTGCGAACGGTATCCCAGATGAGGCGCTGGCGGTCGGTGGGCTTGGCGCCGAAGATGCCGGTTCGCGTGATGTCCGCGGCGTAGCCGTGCAGGCGCCCGCCTCCATCGAGGAGGACGGCGTCGCCGGCTTTGAGGGGCTGCGGATTCGTGGTGCCATGAGGGTAGGCCGCGTCCTTGCCGAAGAGGACGAGCGAGCCGCCGGGCATGCCGAGCTTCTGGAATGCGGCTTCGGAGAGATCGCCGACCTGGGCCTGGGTCATGCCTTCCTTGAGCGAGGCGAAGACCGCGCGGTGGGCGGCCACCGTGATCTCGTTGGCGCGGCGCATGAGCGCCAGTTCGTGGGCGTCCTTGATCACGCGGCAGCCCGCGGTGACCGGCGTCCCGTTGACGATCTGCGTGGCCGGCGCGGCTTTCGCGATGGCGTCGGCGAAGGTGAACGGCATCATCTCCTCGATGCCGATCTTGCCGGTGGTGACGCCGCGGTCCTTCAGGATGGTGGCGACGAGGGCGGAGGGGGACTCATGCTCCTCCCAGGCCCTCACGTCCTTGCCCACCTTCACCTGCTCGAGCGCGCGGGCCTTCTCGAAGGCGGGGGTGACCCACGCCGGGTCGCCGGTCTGGGTGATGATGCAGCCGAAGAAGCGCTCGGAGATTCCCCAGCGCGCGCCCGTGAAGTAGTCGAGCGAGGTGCCCGAGGCCATGATGAGCGCCTGCATGCCGTTCTCGGCCAGGAGGGACTGGGCCTTGGCGATGCGGACCTTGCGCTCGTCCATGGAGATGGGCGTGACCCCCGCGGTCATGGGCTTGAGTTCCGCGATCGGCGCGGGAAGCGGCGCATCGGCGGCCTCGGCGCGCGCGGACGATGCGCCGCCCGCGAGGGCCGCGCCGAGTGCGGCGGTTCCGGAGTTCCTGAAGAAGTCGCGGCGATTGTGGGAACGGAAGCTCATGATGTGTCTCCTTGGAGAAGCGGGGAAAGGGGGAAGGCCGGCGACTCGTCCTACTGCGCGTAGAACGCGGACATGAAGCGGTAGAAGTTCCAGGTGTCGACTTTCGACGAGATCTCGAAGGTCGAGTGCATGGAGAGAAGGGGCACGCCCATGTCGATCACTTCCATGTCCCAGTCCGAGAAGAACTGGCCGATGGTGCCGCCTCCGCCCACCCCGACCTTGGGAGTCTGGGTCTGCCACGGGATGGAGGAGCGATCGAGGATGCCGCGGATGCGGGCGATGAATTCGGAGTTGCCGTCGAAGCCGCGGCCGTAGCGCTTGATGGCCGGGCCGAAGCCCATCTTGGCGGCGTTGGTGGCTTCGCTGGTCGAGCCGAAGAGGGGATTGATCCCGTCATTGGTGTCCGCGGAGACCACCTCGGAGGCGCGGAGGGCGAGGCGCAGGTCGAGATCGGAGTAATCCTTGCCCTTCTGCGCCGAGATCAGCCGGCCCAGGCTGTTGTTGAAGAACTCCGACCGCGCGCCGGTGTTGTTGACCGAGCCCGCTTCCTCGTGATTGGTCAGGTACGCGACCACCGTCCGCTTCGGCGTGCCTTTCACGTCTATGGCCGCGCGCGCCGCGCAGTACGAGGAGAGGCGATCGTCCTGGCCGTAGCCGCCGGTGAGGCCGCGGTCGATGCCCACGTCGGCGGGCATGCGCGCGGGGACGAGATGAAGCTCGCCGGACACGAAGTCTTCCTCCTTGATTCCGTAGCGCGCGGTCATCTCCTTCATGACCGTGGCCACGAGAGACCCGTCGGTGGGGATGCTGGCCGCCACCGGGTCCAGCTCCTCCGACTCGAGCACGTTCTGGTAGGTGCGCGTGCGCAGGGGAGAGTCGGAGTGGGGCGCGTTGTCGGGGATCACGAACACGGGGTCGGAATCGTCCAGGCCGATGGAGACGTCGATGGTCTTCCCGTCGGTGGTGTCGATGCGGCCGATGAGGGCCATCGGCTCGTTCGCGTATTGGTAGTGCTTGATGCCGCCGTACTCGACGGTGTTGAACATGGCGACGGCGCCCGCGACATAGATGGGCCGCGCCTTGAGGTCGAGGTGCGACGAGTCATGGTGGGTCGCCACCACGCGCAGGCCCGAGGCCATGGGCTCGGAGCCCACGACCACCAGCATGAGCCCGCGGTCGCGGCTGTTGACGTAGAGCTTCGCGCCCGGCTTGACCTGCGCGGCCGACGTGAATTCCGCGAAGCCCGCGGCCTTCGCCTGACGCGTCATCTCCCGGGTGGAGAAGTACGCGCTGCGCGCGGTCTTGAGGAACGCCTTGTAGCCTTCGTTGAAGGCGAAGATCTCTTTGCGCTGCTCGGCGGTTGCGAGTTCCCATCCACTCTTCTTGCCCTCCCAGACCGTCTTCAGCGGAGAGGCGGGGGCCGAAGGTTTCGCCTCCTGGGCTCGGGCGGAGAGGGGGGCCGCGAACGCCGCAAGGAGGGTGAGAGACAGAATCGATCGCATGAGGGCTCCGGAGAAGAGGCGGGTGAATGAACTGCGGTTGAGTCTAGGGGCGTTCTCGGGTGAGAGCGTAGGAAGTCTTCGCCTTGTCGAACCCGGCGATGAAGAAGCCCGAGGCGAAGGCGGCCTTGAGTTCGCGCTCGACCCGGGCCTGTTCCGCGCGGGCGCGGTCGGGCTCCCGTCGCACGAGCTCGTTCCAGGCGGGCGGTATCGACACCGTCGCTTCGGCTTCGACGGGCCCCGGCTTTTCGCCGCGCGAGAGCGCCGCGACGCGGGGCGACTCGAGGTCCCAGGACGCGAGCAGGCGATCGGTCGGGAGCCCGTGATGGAGGTCGGATGTGGTGACGCCGTAGAAGTCGCTCAGGTACTCGCGCGCGGTGGCGCCGAGGTGCTCCAGGTTGAGATGGGCGTTCCCGGCCTGCATGGGGTCGAAGGTCCAGGTGATTCGCCGGATCCCCCTCCGCAAGGCCTCCTCGCGCTGCGCCCACTTGAGGGCCTGGCCCACCTTCCCGCCGCGGTACGCTGGCCGCACCGCCAGCATGTCGGAATGCCAGAAGGCCTCTCCGCGCTCGAAGGCGGGAAACGCGTAGGCGAAGCCCGCGATGGCGCCGTCGTCCTCCTCCGCGATGAGGACGGAGCCGCCCGCGTGCTGGCTGGCCTTGAGCTGGATCCGCCCGGCGATGTCGATGTCCGCGACGTTCCACACCTCGCGCTCGATCCTCGTCACTTCGTCGAGTTCCTGGTGGGTCGTGGCTTCGCGGATGCGCATGAAAGGTGGAGGGAGGAAGACCTAGGCGAAGCGAACTCTAGCCGGATCGCCGCATCTGGCAAGATGGGCGGCTGATGAAGCGGCTGGGACGGTTGTGGCGGGGGGATGCGGGCGGCCGGGAGGTCCTCGCCCTCGGTCTCCCGCTCATCCTGTCGATGATGTCGGTGACCATCCAGCACTTCGTCGACCGCATCTTCCTCACCTGGTGGTCGGCGGAGGCGGTGGCCGGGGTCACCACCGGCGGCTTCGCCATCTACGTGCTCACCGGGCTCTTCAACGGCACCGCGGAGTACGCGACCCCATTCGTCTCACAATACGTCGGGGCGAAGCGGGAAGACCGCATCGGTGCGGTGGTCTACCAGGCCGCCTACTTCGCCGTCCTCGCCGGCCTCGTCGGCTGGCTCCTCTCCTTCTTCGTCACTCCTCTTTTCGACGCGGTGGGTCACGCGCCCTCGATCCGGGTGCACGAGATCGCCTATGCGCGCATCATGCTGCGCGGCACCTTCCCGGTGGTTCTGATGGTCGCGCTCTCGACCTACTTCGCGGGACGCGGACGCACCAAGGTCGTCCTCGGCGTCACCATCTTCGCCACCGCCTTGAACATGCTTCTCGACTGGGTTCTCATCTTCGGCAAGCTCGGGTTCCCGGCCCTGGGCACGGCGGGGGCCGCGTACTCCACCGTCCTCAGCCAGGCCACGAGCGCGCTCGTGTATCTCGTCCTGATCATGAACGCGCCCGAGCGCATGGCGCACGGCTTCCTCGATTTCCGCTTCCAGCCCCGGATCTTCCTGCGGCTCCTGAAACTCGGCGTGCCTTCGGGGCTCCAGCCCTCGCTCGAGATCCTGGCCTTCACCCTGTTCATGTTCGTCATCGGGAACATCGGGGTGGCCCCGCTCGCCGCCACCTCCATCGCCTTCAACCTGAACACCATCGTGTTCCTGCCCGCGGTGGGTCTCGGGTACGGGGTGTCCACCCTGGTGGCGCGCTATCTCGGCATGCATCGTCCCAGCCTCGCGGATCGGGCCATCAAGTCCGGCCTGGTCATCTCCCAGATCTACATGATCGTGTGCAGCGCCGCTTACGTCCTCGTGCCCGGATTCCTGCTCGCTCCCTATGCCGCGGGGGCCGATTCCACGAGCTTCGCCGAGGTCAGCCGGATCGCCACCGTCCTCCTCCGCTTCGTGGCCTTCTACTCGATCTTCGACATGGTGAACGTCGTCTGCGCGGGCGGCCTCAAAGGAGCGGGGGATACCCGCTTCCCCATGACCGCGACCGTGGTGATTTCCTGGGTGGTGATGCTCGTCCCGACCTGGTGGTTCTGCGTGCGCGGGGGGCGAGGCGTCTACGTGGCCTGGGTCTTCGCCACCCTGTACGTCGTCGTCCTCGGCGCGGTGATGTTCGTCCGCTATCGTAAGGGGGCGTGGCAAAGTCTCCGGGTCATCGAATCAGATCTGCTGCCTCCGCTCGATCCCGTCGAGTGACGGTGGGGTGCGCTCCCGGAGCGCCATGAACGCCTTTCTGCGCTGGTTTCCCAGGGTGTTCATGTCCCTTGCCGCCATCGCGCTCCTCGGCCTGTGCTTCAGGAGCGATCCCGGCAAGCTCTCCGAGGGACGATTCTTCTCGGACGGGGCCACCTACTACTCCATGGCCTGGAGCCTGGTCGGGGATTTCGACCTCGAGTACACCGCCACCGACCTGGCGCGGATCCGGCGGGAGTACCCGGAAGGCCCGAGCGGCATCTTCCTGAAGCGCGCCTCCGGTGGTTTCGTGCTCGACGGTTCGCCGCCCTGGCTCAAGCGCGTGCCCCCCGACGAGAAACGGCTCTATTTCGGCAAGGCCATGACCTATCCGGTCGCGGCCGCGCCCTTCGTGGCCCTCTTCGGGACTCGCGGGTTCCTGATCTTCAATGCCCTCTGCCTGATCACGGCCTGGGGGTGCGTCTTCGTGGAACTGCGACGGCGTGCGTCCGACACCGTCGCGATGTTCGCCTCGTCCTCGCTGGTCCTCGCCACCGTTGTGCCCATCTACATCTTCTGGCTCCAGCCGGAACTGATGAACCTCGCCCTCGTCGCGCTGGCCCTGACCGCGTGGCGATGGAATCGTCCCGTGCTGTCCGCCGTCCTGTTCGGCATCGCGGGATACACCAAGCCCACGCACCTGCTGATGGCGGCGCCGCTGGGGCTTTCCCCGCTCTTCGAAGCCGGCCGGCCCCCGTTGCGACGGGTGATGGAGACGGTGCGTCGAGGTGCTCTGATGATCGGATGCGCGGTCCTCCTTTTCGGCGTGAACACCCTGGTCACGGGGGAGTGGAACTATCAGGGCGGCGAGCGAAAGACCTTCGGTTCGGAGTTCCCGTTCGAGCGCGCGGACCTCAAGGACGTGACGTTCGGGAACAGCGGCGAGTGGATGACCACCATGAAGCTCGGGCCGCTCCAGAAAGGCGAGGCGGAGACCCGCGGGGCGGGGATCGCCCAGTCCCCGGCCGAGCTTCACGACATGCTCATGGCGAATCTCGTCGATTTCTGGGTGGGCCGCTATGGGGGGATGCTGCCCTACTACGCGCCCGCGTTCCTCGCCCTGGCCTTCTTCCTCCTGCTCGGTCCCCGGGAGAGGGAGGGCTGGTTCGCGATCGTCGGTCTTCTCCTCTTCTATCTCGTGAGCATCGCGGTCATTCCCGGGCCGTCGAACTGGTACGGCGGCGGCGGGACGGTGGGCAACCGCTACTTCACCGCGGTCCTTCCCCTCGCCATGTTCTTCGTTCCGAAGGGGCGGGAGTTCCTGGTCACCGTGCTCGGGGTCGTGGTGAGCGCCTTGTTCCTGCTGCCGGCCTGGCTGCAGCCCGTGGTCCACTCCATGAAACCCTCGCTTTTGGCCAGCGCGCCCGGGGGGCCGCTCAGCTACCTTCGCGCCGAGCGGGCCATGCTGAACGACCTCTCGTTCTGCACCGACGCCTGGCGGAAGAAGCAGCCCTACGACGACGTCGAGGGCGACCCGCCGCTCCATCGCCCGGGCTCCCGACACGGCTACTGGCTCTATTTCCCCGACGACGGAACCTTCGGACGCGAGACCATCCCGGGCATGTTCTTCAAGGATGGCGAGCCCATGGAGGGCTTCCGGGTGAAGCGGGGCGCGAAGACCGAAGTCCTGCTCCGGGCGAACGAGCCGGTCGACTACATCGATGTCACCCTCATCGGGATGCGCACCGTCGATGACATCGAGATAGAGGCCGGGGGCGCTTCGCAGCGCGCGCTGGTGCCCGGCCTCGGCTCGGTCCGGGTCCGGGTCGTTCCCGGGCCGCCGGTCATGTACTACGATTCGTTCGTGTATGCCGTGCACGTGGAGTCCCGGGGCGTGACGGTCACGCAGAGCCCCGACTCGAGCCAGGCCGAGGATGCGCTCGTCCGCCTGGCCCTTCACGTCAGCCCGCGGCCCGATCCCCGGCCTTAGCAGTCCCTGGTGAAAGTCGGCCTGCATTCGAGCGCGAAGCCTCCCCTTGGGGGACGAGCGCTGCATCCCGGCTGGCTGCGTTGCTCGTCGCCCGAATATTCCCGATATTCGCGGCTCCTCGGCGCCTTGCCAGCCGGGCGCATCGCTCGTCTCGGTGCGAGCGCGAAGCCTCCCCTTGGGGGACGGCGGACTTTCACCACGGACTGCTAGGGCCCGGTCCTGCCGGGGCTTCGCTAGCGGGTCGCTCCGAGGGTCAGCTTGACCGTGCGGATCTTTCCGTCCCGCCAGACCTTCACGTTCACGGTGGCGCCGGGCTCGATGTAGGAAAGCCGGCCGGAAAGATCGGCCTGGCTCGTCACCGGCTTGCCGTCGATCTCGGTGATCACGTCGCCTACGGTGATGCTGGTGCGATCCGCGTCGATGCCGCTGAGGCCGGCCCGCGCCGCCGCCGAGCCTTTCTCCACGTCGAGGATGACCGCGCCGTGCACCCCGAATCGCCGCGCCACCAGGTTGTCGAGGCGCGCGTCGGTTCTCACCCCGATGACCGGGCGGCGCATCTTCCCGTACTGGATCAGCTGCGGAACCACCCGGCTCACCGTATCCACCGGAACCGCGAAGCCGATGCCGGCGTTAGCACCCGAGGGGGAATAGATGGCGGTGTTCACCCCGATCAGCCGGCCCGAGCTGTCGAGCAGCGGTCCGCCGGAGTTGCCGGGATTGATCGCGGCATCGGTCTGGATCACGTCCTCGATCGGCGTGTTGAGAACGCTGGTGATGGTGCGCCCGAGCGCGCTCACGATCCCGGTGGTGAGGGTGTGGTCCAGCCCGAAGGGATTCCCGATGGCGAAGACCTTCTGTCCCACCTCGAGGTTCGAGCTCGCGCCCACCGCGAGGGGCTTGAGGTCGCTCTTCGAGGTCTGGACCTTGATGACGGCCAGGTCGAGCTCGGGAGCGACGCCCACGAGCGTACCCGCGAGATTCTTGTCCTGGAGGGTGACGGTGATCTCGGCTCCGCGCGAGCCCTCGGCCACCGGCTGCACCACGTGGTAGTTGGTGACGATGTGGCCCTTGTCATCCCACACGAAGCCGGAGCCCGAGCCCGTCGCCTGCTCCGAGACGGTTCGGCTCCAGAAGTCGATCTGCTGCTCGGTGGTGGTGATGAAGGCCACCGCGGCCTGGGATTGCTTGAACAGGGCGATGGTCAGCCGCTCGTCCGGATCGAGGTTTCTCTCCTTCGAACCCGGATCGGGCCGGGTCTGCGCCTCGGCGACGGAAGGGCCGGAGACCGCCTCTTTGATGTCTCTCCCGAAGTAGGCTCCAAGGGCCGCGCCCAGGAGAAGGGCCGGAAAGAAGACGCGTCCAAGTCTCATGGTCCCGATTTTAGGGTTCGTCCCTGATCGGACGTCAAAGGGGACGCGCCGCTCGCGCATAATCGCCGCCTTCAAACGTGAATCAGAACTCCGATACCTCCTCCTCAGCCGCGCGGACCCGGGCGCTGGCCGTCCTCTGGGCGGCGGGTGTGGCCGCGCGACTGGCCTTCATAGGGCTCGAGCCCGCGACCGCGCCGGTCGCGGACGAGACCATGTGGCTCATGGCCTTGAAGCGGATTCCCGCCGCGCACTTCTCCCCGTTTGCGAACTTCCCGATCTTCAACCCGCCCCTGTATCCGTACTTCCTGGCCGCGACGAACGCGGTCTTCGGGAGCCTCGGCGCGATCAAGGTGTTCCAGGCCCTGCTCGGCAGCCTGCTCATTCCCGCGGTGTCCCGCGTGGCCCTGAGGGCGTTCGGCCCGCGCGCCGCCCTGGCCGCCGCCGGCTTCGCCGCCTTCTATCCGGAACTGGTCTGGTACTCGGCGCACTTCTGGTGCGAGACGCTCTTCCTCGCGATCCTCTGGTGGGCGATCGAGAGGGTGATGGCCGCGGACGAGAGTTCGTCCGTCCGCACCGCCGCCACCGCCGGCGCGCTCTTCGGCCTCGCGGTCCTGACCCGCGAAACCATCCTCTACCTGATTCCCCTCGCTGGGATCTGGCTCGCGTGGACGAGACCGCGAAGGCGTGCGGCCCTGGCCCTCGCCCTGCTGGCTGCGACGTTCCTCATCGTCGCTCCCTGGACCGCCCGCAACTGGATCCAGTTCGGCGCGTTCATTCCGGTGTCCACCGGCGGCGGACTGAATCTCTACCAGGGCAATGCCGGGATCTCGCGCGGCGAGGTCTACAACGAGTACTACGAGAAGGAGGGCAAGGTCGAGCAGTACCAGTGGGCCAGGATGGAGGGCATTCGGGCGATCCTCAAGCGACAGCCGGGCTGGCTCTTCGAGAAGATCCGCGACGAAGGGCCCAAACTCGCGGAGCTCGATTCGCTCGCGCTCATCCACATGCGCCGTCGCGCCTACGAGGATCCCTCCTGCGGTGTGTACCGCGGCGCGGCCGCGATCGTGGTCTTGCCCTGGATGCTGATCGCGCTCGGCTCGATGGTGGCCCTGGCGCGCGCGCCCGTGAATCGAAACACCGTTTTGCTGGGCGGGCTCCTCGTCGCGTATCTGCTGCTTCACATCGCGACCCACGGATTCTCGCGATACCGGCTCCCGGTCGTGCCGGTATTCATGATCCTCACCGGAGCACTTCTTGCCCTGGACCCTCGGGCCGGAAGCATGCCGGGACGGAGGTTGCTGCTAGCCGCCCTGCTGGGTTCTCTGACCCTGCTCTGGGCGCCTTCCGCCCTTGACCAGCTTGGCCATCTGGGCTTCGCCGCGCCGCCCACCTACGAAGGCTTCGCGCCCGTCTGTCCCGGCTAGAAAATACGAAGGGCGGCGATTGCTCGCCGCCCGATCGGACCGACCTGGACGATCTCGAGTCTTAGAACGCCGCGGGCCGGCAGGTGTAGACGCCGAGAATATCCGGCCGATTGGTGCTTCCGATGATGACATCGACGTTCGTCGACGAGTTGTTGTCCCGCTTGAGGCCGACTTCGTCCTTGGATCGCGACGAGCCAAGCCCGCCGCCGACCGCACAGACTCCGCTCATGGCCGTGATCTTTTCGGCGAGGATCCGGGTGTAGGTCACTTCGTCGACCGCCAGGGAGCCGTTCGAGTTGAACAGATCGGGGCGCGTGCGCTCGAGGTTGGCCTGAGCGTCGTTGATGACACCAACGTAGGGGTTGCCGCCACCCTCGAAGCAGCACGAAGCGCCGCAATCGGGTCGATCCGGAAGCTCGCACTTCAACGCGGTGGGGGTGGCGGTGGCGGTGGGCGCCGGGGTCGGGGTGGCGGTGGGCGCCGGAGTGGGCGTCGCGGTCGTGGTCGGGGTCGTGGGAGGCTGATCCAGTCCGTCGCCGCAGCTTGCGAGGGCCATGGCGAGGGGAAGGCCCAGACAGGCCAGACTGATACGAAGGGTTCGGCTCATAGTTGTTTCCTTCAAATATAGAAAAGAAGTCCCGCCGCCGGCGACGCCCATCGGGCGTCAATGGAACTTGAGGCTGAAGCGACCCAGCACCGTCACTGGTGCCCCGCCTCTCGCTCGGTCCGGCCACGAAACGTACACGTTATCGCAGCCGACGCGAAAGCCCCAAAGGCGCCCGACGGCGCGCCCTCTCAACCGAGATGAAGCCCCACGATCAGGACCTGGCACGCGGTCCGCCCCTCGTTGACCCACAGGCGGAGCTCACCTCCGAGCAGGGTCACGGAGTCACCGGCCGACAGCACATGTTCGTCGGGCCCGAGCCGCAGGTGAACCCGGCCCTTGAGGACGAGCGCGAACTCTTCGGTGCGGTGCGCCACCGGATGCTTTCCACTGCGCCCGCCGGGCGCGAGGGTGATGAGAAGGGGATCCAGCCGTCGCTGGGGGCTGTGTCTTCCCAGGGATTCGAGTCTGGCGTTGGACCAGGAGCTCAGGATGGGCTGGCGCTCGGCGCGCCGCAGGACGAGACCGCCCTCCCCCGGGCCGACCGCGGCGAAGAACGAGCCCAGAGTGACGCCCAGGACGTTCGCGATCTTCTCCATCGAGTGGATCGAAGGGGAGACCTGCCCGTTCTCCAGTTGGGAGATGAAGCTTGGGGAAAAGTCCGTGCGGGCCGCGAGCGCCCGTACAGACAACCGGGCCTGTTCACGCAGGCGGCGCACATGCAGGCCGACCTGCTGCTGCTTCAGAACGGGGCTCCGGGCCGGCATTCTTGAAATGTTATGCGAGATCCCGGGGACGACTCGTTCGGGGGGACGAAGGCCCCCTGGGGAAGGCGCTACCGCGGCCCGGTGAACGGCCGGAGGAACTCGTCCTTCGGCTGCAGATCCCAGTTCACCTCGGCGCCGTTCGGGGGGAGCTTCGCGTACACGGCTCCCCGCACGAACTCCGAGATCTCCCGGGTCCTCGCCTTGCCGAAGTAATCGACCAGATGGGGGCTGCGCAGCTTCTCGAGCCAGGCCTCCTTGTCGATGACGATCGGCTCGGCGCTCACCAGAAGAAGATCCTCCCGGAACGCCACCGCGTAGGGGAAGGCGCGCTGAGCGGCCGCCCGAATCCTGGAGGTCTTTCCGAGCACGCACATGAGTCCGCCGGGCTTCAGAGTGTCCTTTACCAGACGGTAGAACTCGACCGAGTAGAGGTTGTTGCTCATGGTCGAGTCCGTGTCGATGGCGTCGGCCACGATGATGTCGTACTTGCGGCCATCGGCGTGGAGGCGCCGCCGCCCATCGTCCTTGACGATGGTGATGCGCGTGTCGGAGAGAAACTGCGCGACCCGGCTCATGCCTTCGCGCGTCGCCACGCGGGCCATGAGACGAGGCTGGCTCGAGGCGATCTCGAAGACCACCACGCGCTTCGTCTTCTCGTTCGAGGAGGCCGCCCAGGCGGTGTCGCCCGAGCCCATTCCCACCACCGCCACGTCTTCGGGATTGGGGTGCACGATCGCCGGGAACGCGCCGATGGCGGTGTGAAGCCAGCCATAGGGCAGCCAGCTGTTGTGCCGGCCGTTGATCCACAGCTTGTATCGGTCGCCTTCGGGAGTCAGCAGGGTGACGCTCGCCGCGTCCTCTTCGACCAGGGAGATCACGGGATCGGGGTCTCCGTGCAGCCGTAGCCAGAGATGATCGTTTGCGGGGAAGGTCACGCCCAGGACCAGAAGGGTCGCGGCGAGCCAGCCGAACCGGACGTTCCGAGTGGCGCGCCAGCCCAGAAGGGCGATGACCAGGGACACCAGCGACAGGGCCTGGAAGACGCCCGAGGTCCCCACCCTGTCGAGAAGCACGAGGCCGGTGAACAGACTGCCGATGGTGCAGCCGGCGATGTTGGCGGCCTGCAGGAGACCCACGGTCCGGCCGCTGCCCACGGGGTCCTTCTGAGTGGCCCGCTGCAGCACCGGGAAGCCGAATCCCATGAGGAAGGTGGACGGTCCGAACAAAGCGATGGGCAGGGCGAGGTAGACGATCAGGAATTCCCAGAAGCTCGCGGCGCGAAGGTGGACGCCGTAGGGCGTCTGGCCGTACGCGACGATCCACGAGATTCCCGGGAAAGACGCGGGCAGCCACACCAGCAGCGAGTGGGCGAGCACGGTCACCACCACCACGCCGATCTGGCAGGTGAGGAACACCTCGAGCGGCCGCTTGATCGATGCGGCCCGGCGTGCCGCCACGAACGTGCCCGCGGACAGGCCGAGCAGATAGACGGCAAGGAGAGTTCCGAAGGCGAAGGCCCCGCCCTTGGCGGTCACGTCGAGGACCCTGAACCAGACCACTTCGAGGGAGAGCGAGACGAATCCCGACAGCGCGTAGAGCCACACCCATCGGTGGAACGGTTGAGCGGCTTCGTCGGTGGCATCGGGAACCGGTTCGGCCTTCGGCTCTTCGCTCACGACCTCGGCCGCGCTCGCGGCGGTGGTGCGTCGGGCGAGGAGAAGGGCGCCGATCCCGGCGATGGCGCTTCCCGCCGCTCCCACGAGGATCGCGCCGGTCACCCCGAGGAACCTCACCAGCACCCACGGGGTGAGGAAGGCCCCGGCGGAAGCCCCGAGGGCATTAGCACCGTACAGCAACCCGATGGTCCGGGGCGCGTCTTGCTGGTCCCGGACCAGGCCGCGCACCAGGAAGGGAAGGGACATCCCCATGAGGGCGGTGGGCGGCAGCAGGGAGAGGAAGTGGGTGATCGCCCCTTGAACCATGCCGTCGTACAGCTGCGGCATGTAGCGATACAGGAAGCCGTAATAGAAGGGCACGCTCACCATGGCGAAGGCGGCCACCAGAAGCTCGATCACCGCGAAGGCGATGAGCGATTTCTTCGGAGTGAGCCTGGCGGACATGATGCCGCCCACGTGGCTTCCGATGCCCAGGCCGGCCATGAACGCGGCGGTGATGATGGCCACGGAGTGGACGGCGATGCCCGTGGTCAGGCCGAGAAGGCGCTGCCAGGCCACCTGGTAGACGAGGGCGGCGGCTCCGCTGAGGAAGAAGAAGGCGGTGGCGAACCGGATGTCGTGACGGGGCGCGGGCCGGCTCAGGGGTGAATTGGACAAGCAGCGGAGGATATAACGCGGGCCCCGCCGGCGCTACTTCCGCGCCGCGTAGGGGCGCAGGAACTCGTCCTTGGGCTGGAGGTCCCAGTTCACGTCCGTCATCGAGGCCATGGGAGGCGCGTAGACCGCGGCCCGGACGAAGTCGGCCACCTCGCGGGTCCGGCCCTTGCCGAGATAATCCACCATGCGCGGGCTCCGCAGCCGCTCGAGCCAGAGTTCCTTGTCGAGGACGATGGGCTCGGAACTGACGAGCAGGAAGTCCTCCCGGAACGCGACCGCGTAGGGAAACACCCGCCTCACCCCGGCGAGGATGCGGTCGGTCTTGGCCAGGATGCACATGACCCCGCCCGGCTTGAGCGAATCCTTGACCAGCTTGTAGAACTCCACCGAGTACAGGTTGTTGCTCATGGTGACGTCGGTCCACACCGAGTCGGCCACGATGATGTCGTACTGGCGCCCGTCCGCGTGCAGCCGGCGCCGGCCGTCGTCCTTCACGATGGTGACCCGAGGGTCGGCGAGGAACTCTTTCACCCGGCCCATGGTGGGGAGGTCCGCGATCCGATGCAGAAGCGCGGGCTGGCTGGAGGCGAGTTCGAAGACGACCACGCGCTTCGTCTCCGCGCGCGAGGCCGAGGCCCACGCGGTGTCGCCCGAGCCGAGGCCGATGACCGCGATGTCCTCGGGAGACTCGTGCGAGACCGCGGCGAGGGCGCCGATGGCGGTGTGGAGCCAGCCGTAGGGAAGCCAGCTGTTGTGGCGGCCGTTGATCCACAGCTTGTAGCGATCCGCCTCGGGGGTCAGCAGGGTGACGCTCGCCGCGTCCTCCTCCACGAGCGACCCCTGCGGGTCCGGGTCGCCGTGGAGGCGATACCAGAGGCGCTCGTTGCTCGGGAACAGGAGCGCGGTGATCGCGAGAACGCCGGCGAGGCCGATGAAGCGAACCTCGCGCAGAGCCATGAAGCCGAAGAGGGCCACCAGCACGGAGATGAAGGTGAGGGTCCGGAAGACGCCCGCGGTGCCCACGTGGTCGAGGAGCACGAGGCCGGTGAACAGGCTCCCGAGCGTGCAGCCCGCGATGTTCGCGGCCTGAAGCAGTCCGACGGTGCGTCCGCTCGACGAGGGGTCCGATTGGGTGGCGCGCTGCAGGACGGGAAAGCCGAATCCCATGAGGAAGGTCGAGGGCCCGAACAGAACCAGGGGCAGGAAGAGAAAGACCAGGAAGAAGATGCCGGGATCGGCCGAGGGCAGATGCACGCCGATGGAGAGGCGGCCATAGGCCACGAGTTCCGAGATCGGCGGCCACGATCCCGGTACCAGGACGAGGGCGGCGTGAGCGAGGACGGTGGTGAGGACGATGCCGATCTGACACAGGAGGAACACCGCGAGCGGGCGTTTGATCGAGGCGGCCCGCCGCGCGGCCACGAAAGTCCCGGTGGCGAGTCCGAGCAGATAGATGGAGAGAAGGGTTCCGAAGGCGAAGGCGCCGCCCTTGGCCCCGACGTCGAGGACCCGGAACCAGATCACTTCGAGGGAGAGCGAGACGAAGCCGGAGATCGCGTACAGCAGGACCCACCGCTCAAACGATTGCGCCGGTTCGTGTTCGATCTCGGGGGGCGCGGCTTCGCCTTCGGGCGCGGACTCGAAAGGTGCGGTTTCGACCTCGACATTTCCCCGGCGGTTGGCGAGCACGATCGCGGCGATGCCGGCGACCGCACTGCCGAGCGCTCCCACCAGGATCGCGCCGGTGACGCCCAGGTATCGAAGCAGCACCCAGGGGGTGAGGATCGCCCCCGCGGAGGCGCCGAGAGCGTTCGCCGCGTAGAGGAAGCCGATGGTGCGGGCGGCGCCCGCGCGGCTCAGAACCAGGCCGCGCACCAGGAAGGGAAGCGACATTCCCATGAGCGCGGTGGGGGGCAGGAGGGTGACGAAGTGCGTGATCGTCCCGAGGAGCATGTTGTCGTACAGGCCGGAAAGGTTCCGATAGAGGAGCCCGTAGTAGAAGGGCACGCTCACCGCGGCGAAGGCGGCCACCGCGATCTCGATGACCCCGAAGGCCACGAGCGATCGTCGCGGAGTGAGCTTCGCCGAGTAGACGCCTCCGTAGTGGCTGCCGATCCCGAGGCCGGCCATGAAGGCGGCGGTGATGATGGCCACGGAGTGCACGGCAACGCCGCTGGTCAGGCCGAGGAGGCGCTGCCACGCGACCTGATAGACCAGAGCGGCCGCGCCGCTCAGGAAGAAGAAGGCGGCGGCGATCCGGATGTCCCTGTGGGGCGACGGGGTCCGGCTCATGGCGCGAGGATGCTCAAAGGGCGCAGAGGATACCGTATCCGCGCCTTTCTAGTGGATTCGAAGGGTCGGTTCGGGAATGGGCTGGGGGAGCGGCAGTTCGGGATTGCTCCAAACCGGCTCGAGGTTCATGACGGCGGCGGAGTCTGGCTTTCGTGGGCGGGCGCCCGCCGTCCCAGCCACACGACGAGGCCCGAGAGGGAGAGGAGGACGACAAGGGCGGAGGCCACGATGGAAAAGGCGAGCGCGCTCTCCCGGGGCAGCCCCACCTGACGGAAGTACAGGACGTACATGCCCTCGCGAAGTCCCCAGCCGTTGAACGAGATGGGGATGGCCTGAATGAGCGTGCAGAGGGGAACCATGAGGAGACTGGTCGGGAGGTCGAGAGGAATCCCGAGAGCCCGGGCCACGGTGAAGAAGTAGGACACGCCGAGGAACTGCAGGACCAGCGACAGCAGGAACGAATACGCCACCGCGCCGCGGTTCGCCCGGAAGGCGTTGAGGGCGACCTGCACGGTCGCGAACCGGTCGTGGATCCACGGAAATCGTTGGAGCCCCACGCGCTCGGCCACCGAGGTGACGAAGCCGGGAGTCATGAAGACCGCTCCCATGGCCAGGAAGAGAACGGTGAGGCCGGCGAGGATGACTCTCGCTCCCGCCAGTCCCTGGACCAGCGGACCGCCGAGCAGGAAGGCGGGGGCGGCGATGAAGTAGAGGGCGATGAAACCCACGACCCGGTCCATGGCCGCGACGGTGAGCGAGGCGGTATGCGAGCCCGCGGCCCGAGCCGCCTCGGTGACGCGAACCACGTCGCCGCCCACGTTGCTCGGGAGGAAATTGGCGAAGAAGGCGGAGACCAGGTACGACTGCGTGAGCGAATTGAAGGTGGACCGGCCGCCGAGGGCATCGAGCAGCACCTTCCACCGCAGGGTGGAGAGGATGACCACGATCACGTAGATCGCGATCGCGACGCCGAAAAGACGGTGATCGCCTTCCTGGAAATGGCGGAAGACGCCGGCGAGGTCGACGCTGCCCAGCAGGTAGACGAGCAGGCCGGCCGAGATGGCGGCCTTGACGAGGAAGAGGAGAGTTCGGCTCAAGATGGGCTCACGGAGACCGGGCAGGATATACCCCGGATGGCCGCCGAACATCCGTTCAGTGAGCCTGGACGCGCGGCCCCGCGTCCCGGTCCGAAGGAGTGTTCATTTATACTGAACACTCGATTTGATTCCAGATCAAGATCCCCACGCTCCGGCCGCCCCTGCCGATTCTCCCGGGCGCGACCGGTTCTTCCCGGCCCTCGACGGGTTGCGGGCGGTAGCGACGGTGGCGGTCCTGATTTCCCACTTCTTTCCCGACCGCTCCGCGATTCAGCGGGCCTTCCACTGGGGCCGCTTCGGGGTGATGCTCTTCTTCGTCCTCTCCGGTTTCCTCATCACCGGCCTCCTGTTGCAGGGGAGGGACGCGGTGGCGAGAGGGGGAGTTTCGCGAGGGCAGGTCTTCCGGGCCTTCGTGGCCCGCCGGGCGCTTCGCATCGCGCCTATCTACTACCTGGTCGTTCTGGTGGGGTGGGCGGTGGGCTATGGGCCGATCGCGAACCTGCTCCCCTGGCATCTGACCTATACGGGCAACATCGCGCTCACCTATTTCCACAAGCCGCTCGCCCAGGCCACCCATCTGTGGTCGCTGTGTGTGGAGGAGCAGTTCTATCTGCTGTGGCCGGTCGTCGTCCTCTTCGCGTCCGCCCGACGCCTCGCCCTGATCGCGGCCGGCCTGGTCGTCTTCAGTTTCGGCTACGAAGCGGTCGGGGCGCTCCAGGGGCGGAGCTTCGAGGCGACGCATCTCGTCCTGCAGGGCTGCATGGACGCCCTGGGGCTCGGGGCGTTGCTCGCCATCTGCGCTCATCGCGACCAGGCCGGGGGCAACTCCGCGGAGCGACTCTCGTTCCTGGCCGCGCTCCTCGGCGCCCCATTGTTCTTCTTCGCCCAGGGTTTCCGATACCAGGTCGGCATTCCCGCCACCGATCTCCTGCCGTACCGCATCCCCGGCGACCTCGGAATCGCCCTGATATCGGTATCCCTCGTGTACCTCGCGACCACCACCGGGTCCTCGATCATCCGAAAGTCGCTCGAATTCGCGCCCGTGCGCTACATCGGACGGATCAGCTACGGCATCTATCTCTACCACCTGTTCCTCATTCCCATCGGGCGTGAGGCGGCGCGGCGATACGGGTGGCCCGAGATGGAGCGCGGGACGCGGATGTTCCTCGTCTACAGCGCGGTTTCCGTCGTTCTCGCCACCATCTCCTGGTACCTTATCGAGGCGCCCATCAACCGGCAGAAGCGGCGTTTTCCCTTCCCGCCGAAGCCCGCCCCCACTCCTTCCGCGGACTGAAGAGACGCGGCCGCGGTGTAATAGGCTGGTGAGTCCGACGCCATGAGGTTCCACGTCACGATGTGCGCCATGTTCCTCCTGTGCTCAGGCTGCGGGGGCGGGTCCAAGGGAACCGCCGCGCCGACTCCGGTGAGCCGGACGGTGACGTTCTCCGCGTTCCTTGATGAGAACCGGAACGGTCTTCTCGACGACTTCGAGCGGATCCGGATTCCCGGCGCCGAGATCTCGTTTGGCGGAGCCTCGGGCAAGACCGCGCCCCTGAGCGGAGAAGTGACGATCAACATCCTTCAGGCCGCGCAGACCCTTTCTGTAAACCCTTCCTCGCTGCCCGCTTATTACCGGGCTCCCGAAACCTCGGTGGTGACGCCGCCCCTCGTGGGCAGCCTCAACCTGCCGATCACCCTTCCGCTCGGCCCGGGTGCCACTCCCGGGGTCTTCCTCGCGTTCGGCGACAGCATCACCGGCGGCCAGGCGACCACCGGCGATGGTCAGGGCTACACCGGTCAGCTTGAGAGGCTGCTGAGTGCGCATTTCGGCGTCGCGAAGATCATCAACGACGGCATTGACTCCTCGAGTTCGGAGCGAGGCGACTCGCGGATCGGGAGTTCTCTCGCTTCCGTCCGCCCTGCCTTCACCCTCATCCTCTACGGCACGAACGATTGGTCCGATCCCCGCTGCGGTCAGCCGCCCTGCTTCACGATCTCCAGCCTTCGCTCGATCGTCCAGAAGGTCAAAGCGGCGGGAGGATTCGCCTTCGTGGGAACCCTGCTGATGACGAATCTTGGCGACGACTTTCGCGCGTCGCCGCAGCGCAATCGCTGGATCGTCTCGCAGAACGAGGGGATCCGACAGATGGCGACCGAGGAGGGCGCGGTGCTGGTCGATCTCTATGCCGCGTTCGAGCGATCGCCCCTCGCCTGGTCCGAACTCTTTGCTGACTACATCCACCCCTCGGCCGCCGGCTACACCCTGCTGGCGCAGACCTGGTTCGACGCGATCACCAGGGGGCGGTGACGAGGCGTTCTCTAAGGGCCCGGGCCGCCTGTTCGTGGCCACGCCTGGACAGATGCCCGATGTGATCCAGGGTGTTTCGCTGATAGGCCTCCCGATCATGGGCAAGGACCGGGACCAGGTCCAGGAGATCAACCCGGGCCTGGAGCTTCTCGCGCAGTCTGGGCCACCGGATGGAAGCGCGCTCGAGACTTCTCTCATCGGGAAAGGCCACGACCAGGAATCGGGCACCCCGGCCCTCGGCTCGCTGTCGCATGCGTTGAACGATGGCCACGAGAGTGTCCTCCGCCTCCGTGGAGTAGCCCCGTAGAGCCTGCAGACGGCGTTCGGTCTGCTCGGGTCTCTCATCCGTTCTCTCGATGGGCGGACCAAGACCGGCGAACAGGAACGACCGGTCAAGGAGGCCCCGGAACCGGGCCCGGCGTACGTGCGCATCCTCCAGCATCAGACTCCCCTGGCGCAGCAGGAAGCGGGGCTTCGGAATGCGCTCGTTATAGAGATGAACGGGGGAGAGGACATCCGCCAGGTCGTTGCCGAGGCAGAGAGCGAACATCACGACTGCGGCCTCCTGGGCGCGGCGCATCTCGTAGTTGAGCAGGCTCTGGCCCGGGCCATATCCCGGGACCGCCAGGTTCGTGACCCGAAACGGGGGCGTGCCCTGCGACAGAGAAGCCGCGAACGTGTCCTCGTCGGACACGCCCAGACCGAACGCGACCGAGTCGCCCAGGAGAGTCAGCTCGGTGCGGCTTGCCGAAGGCAGGGGCGCCTCGCTCGAACGCCGGTGACCCGTTGCGCCCATGGAGACGGCGATGCCCGCGTCGTGCGACCGGGCGTTGGGCCGGTTCTCCCAGCCCAGGACCGGGTGATATCTCTGCAGGCCGCGCCGCCGGACCATCAGATCAGGATCGGCAAGCCGGATGGCGGCCTCGACGGCTGCAACCGCGCCCAGCGCGACGATGACACTTGCCGCCAGCAGAGCCAGACGGAGGAGGCTTTCCCGACGGGGGGTGGACACGATGCGACTCATTTCGCCCCGAGTCTAGGTCCGGGGGCCGGTCAGGCGCGCATCATGTCTGCACAAGTGTTCAGTAATACTGAACACTGCGTGTAATCTTCAGCCGTGCGAGTCGGCCGAACGCTGATGGGGGTCATGGTGGCGATCCTGCTTGCGGTTACGTTCACCAGCATGGGCGTGTGCGTGGGACGCATGACCCAGAAGGCCAATCGCGCGAGTCGCCCTCACCGGTGACCTTCCGCTGGTGACCGGCCATCCGCTGCCCGACCCTGAAGGAGGTCCACCGTCCTACCGAGCGGTCAGCGTCGCCGTTCCCTCGGCGGCCCGGCAGGCGGGTCCCCGGCAGTCCTTGAGCTTCGTGACGCGAGCGTGCAGCACGGCGAGCGTGGCTGCGTCCAGCCGGGACGCGCCGTTCTCCATCTGGTAGGGATCCTTCGCGAGGTCGTAGTACTCCTTCTCGCCGGTGGCGTACTCGACGTACGTGGCTTTGGCCGACCGGAGGCCGAAGTACCCTCGGACCCGGAAGGGCGCCCCGCCGCCGAAGTGCTCGATCAGCATCGACTCGCGCCAGGCCGCCTTCTCGCCCTTCTTCAGGTGAAGCAGGGGAGCCATGGACCGGCCGTCGCTCGCCGCCGCGCTCGTGGAGGGAGCGCCCGCCAGTTCGAGCAGGGTCGGGTAGAGGTCGACCAGACCGACGACCTGATCGAGGGTCACGTCCTCCGCCACTCCGGGGCCGCGCACCATCAGGGGAACCCGGATGGACTCCTCGTAGGGGGCGTACTTCTCCGCGGGAATCCGATGCTCGCCCCGCATCCATCCGTTGTCGGAGGTGAGAAAGACATACGTGCGCGACAGCTCGCCGGTTTCGGTGAGGGTCTTGATGAGGCCCTCCATCGCGTCTTCCACGGAGAGCAGCGACTGCTTCATCGACCGGTAGGTCGCATCGATCTCATCCGCCTGTTGCTTCGTGATCGGGGTCGCCTGCTCGCGCAGGGCCTTCGGCTTGTCGCTCAGGTCCGCTTCGTTGAACGAGGGCTTTCGCGGCGCTTTCTCCCCGGGGAAGGCGGCGAGATGACGCTCGGCCGGTTCGGGCGGCACATGGGGAGCGCTGAGCGCGAGCAGGGCGAAGACAGGCCGGGGGTCGTCCTTCTTCCGGTCGCGCAGGAACGAATCGAGACGCTGGCTCAGGAGGTCGGTCTGATAGCCGCCCGAGCGTGCCTCGTAGATCGTGAGCGCTCCGTTCTCATTGAGCGTGAACTTGTTGTTGTGGGCCTCGCGATCCGACAGCACGCCCCGGAAGTCATCCCAGCCTCGGGGGACGAAGGTCTCCGCCTTGCCCAGGGGAAAGTCGTTGACGTACTTGCCGAAGAGGCCGGTGCGGTAGCCCAGGGCCTGGAGCCGGGTGGCCAGATTGTTCTCGTCGTAGCCGCCCTTCGCCCACGGTACGTAGCCGCCCTCCGCGCCGTTGTTGTAGTACACGCGGTTGTTGTGGGCGTACTGGCCGCTCAGAATGACCGCCCGCGCCGGCCCGCACAGGGGCGTGTTGGCGATGTTCGAGGTGAAGCGCGCTCCCTTCTCGAGAAAGAGCGACCGCAGGCGCGGCATGGATTCGGTGATCTCGACATCGGCGTCGTCGAGAAGGACCACCACGAGGTTCGGTCGCCCCGCTGCGGGGCCCGCAACCTTGGGAGGCTGAGCCAGGGCCGGGGCAGCCCACAGGACAAACGCCCATGGCAGCGCGAGGGCAACCATGGGTCGAGGCGGCGCGAGGCTCGGTTTCACCGAAGGGATCGTAGCGTATCGATCCTGACGGAGATGCCGAGCCGTTTCGTCTAGCGCACTCCGGGCAGCTTCACCCCGCTCACCGTGATTGGCTCGAGCTTGCGGCTCTCCAGGCGCTTGTTGATTCTGGGCAGGTCCACCGCGATCACCGCGTCGTACCGCTTCATGATCGCGTCGAGCTGGCCCTTCTCGAGTTTGTAGACGTCGTACGAACTCGCGTTCGGCTTCCCGTCGCCGGAGGAGACCACGCGCAGCAGCGCGCCGAGCTTGTTGCCGAGCTTGATGGGGAAGTTGAGCGGGTCCTGGCCCGAACGGTTCCTCACCTGATAGAGGTCCTCCTCGATCGAGCTCAGTTTCGCGAGGACGGTAGCTACGTCCGCGGAGAGCGCCTTGTTCTTCGCCTTCGCGTCGCGGTCCATGATGTCCTTGCGGATGCCGCGGATCTTCCCGACCGTGCCGTGGGCGGTGGAAGTGGCGTTGCGCACGTCCATGGCCAGGTTGAACTGCTCCTGCAGATCGGCCACCGTGGTGTTCTTGAGCCGGGGATCGATCTTCACCTCGAAGGGCACGGTCTGGGTCTCGGGGCCCACCGTCACCTTCGCGGCGTACGTGCCGGGGACGGCAAGCGGGCCGGCCGACGAAGCGCTCCACAGGATCATGCCTTCGAAAGTCTCGGGGCCGGGATAGCGGAGGTCCCAGGTGAAGCGGTTGAGGCCGGCCTTGCGAGTGGGAGGTTTCACGCCCGGCGGTCCGAAGAACTCATCGGCCCCGTCGCCGCTCTTTTTCTTGTCGTCGTCCGGCGTTCCCGTGAACGAGCGCACCAGCGCGCCCTTGCTGTCGAGGATCTCGATCTGCACCTTCTCCGCCGGCTGTTTCAATATGAAGTCGATGGGCACGCCCCCGTTGCCGCGGACCGCGGCGCGGGGCGTGAACACGTGGAGGGAGGCGGAAGCGGCCTGGGGGGTCATCTGGCGCAGGGGGCCGATGTCGTCCATCACCCACATCGAGCGGCCGTGGGTGGCGATGACCAGGTCGTTCTCTTCGACCACGAGGTCGGAGATCTGGGTGTCGGGCAGGTTCTGATTGAAGGGCTGCCACGAGGCGCCGTTGTTGAACGAGACGTACACGCCGTGCTCGGTGCCCGCGTAGAGGAGGCCCTCGCGCTTCGGGTCCTCGCGGACCGCGTGCACGTAGGCGCCCACGTCGATCCCGACCACGATCTTTGTCCAGGTCTTGCCGTAATCGTCGGTGCGGTAGATGTAGGGCGTCCGGTCATCGAGCTGGTAGCGTTTGGCGCACAGGTAGGCGGCCCCGGCCCGGTGCGGCGAGGCCTCGATGATGCTGATGCGCGCGAACTCGGGGAGGCTCGGCGGCGTGATGTTCGTCCAGCTCTTGCCGCCGTCGCGGGTGATGAAGGCGAGGCCGTCGTCGCTCCCCGTCCAGATCGTGCCCTTCTCCTTGCGGGAGGGCGCCACCGTGAAGATGGTCGCATAGATCTCGGGACCGTTCATGTCGTGGGTGATGGGGCCGCCGGAATCGCCGAGGGTCTTGGGATCGGCGCGGGTGAGGTCGGTGCTGATCATTTCCCAGGTCTTGCCCTCGTCGGTGGTCTTCCACAGATGCTGCGAGGTCGCGTAGAGCGTGTTCGGATCGAGAGGATCGAAGACGATGGGGAAGGTCCACTGCCACCGCTCCTTCAGATCCTTCGAGGGCATGCCGGAGAAGAATTCGGGATAGATCTGAACGTCGCGCAGGTGGCCGGTGGACCGGTCGAACCGCGTGATCAGCGCGCCCTGGCTGCCCGCGTAGAAAATATTGGGGTTGGTGGGAGAAGGGGCGATGTAGCCGCTCTCCCCGCCGCCCACCTGGTAGAACCAGCTTCCGGGGTCGCCCGGGCCCATGCGGGGCGGCTGCATCGGATCGGGCCGCGAGGGCGCGCACAACGTGGTGTTGTCCTGCTGGGCGCCGCAGACGTGGTAGTTGAAGTCCTTCGTGGTGATGACGTGATAGAGCTGCGCCGTCGGATAGTCCTCGTCGGTGAAGGTCAGGCCGCCGTTCGTGGTCACGGTGCCGCCCCCGTCGTTGCTCGCGATGAAGCGCTTGTTGTCGTTGGGGGCGATCCACATGTCGTGGTTGTCGCCGTGAGGCGGCCTGATGGTGGTGAAGGTCTTCCCGCCGTCCACCGACTTGTGGAAGTTCACGTTCAGGACGTAGACGAGATCCTTGTTCTGGGTGTCGGCGTAGACCCGCGTGTAGTAGAAGGCTCGCTGACGAAGAGCGCGATCCTCGTTGATCTTCGTCCAGGTGGCCCCCGCGTCGTCGGAGCGGAAGAGGCCGCCGTTCTCGTTCTCGACCATGGCGAAGACGCGGTTCGAATCCACCGGGGACACCGACACGCCGATCTTGCCGACCACACCCGCGGGAAGGCCGGGATTCCGCGTGATGTCCGTCCAGGTCTCGCCCGCGTCGGTGGACTTGTAGAGGCCGCTGTCGGGGCCGCCGGAGTTCATGCTCCAGGGCGTCCGCCACGCTTCCCACAACGACGCGAAGATCACGTTCGGATTCTTCTTGTCGATGGAGATGTCGACCCCCGCGGCCTTCGGGCTCTTGTACAGAACCTTCTTCCAGGTCGCCCCGCCGTCGGTGGTTTTGTAGATCCCGCGGTCCTCGCTCTCCGCATAGGGCTTTCCGAAGGCGGCCACGTACACGATGTCGGGATTGGTCGGGTGGATGCGCACGCGCGCGAACGCCTGGATCTGGCCGAGGCCGGTGTGCTTCCAGGTCTTGCCCGCGTCCACGGACTTATAGAGGCCGTCGCCCTGCATGATGTTGCCGCGGAACTGGGTCTCGCCCATGCCGATCCACACCACGTCGGGATTCGATTCCGCGACCGCGCACGAGCCGACGGACGAGGACTTGATCTGCCCATCGGTCACCGGCTTCCAGTTGAGGCCGCCGTCGGTGGTCTTCCACAAGCCGCCGCCCACCGCGCCGAAGTAGTACTCGAGCGGCCGCTCGGCCGAACCGGCGGAGCAGAGCGACCGCCCGCCTCGATTGGGGCCGACCACGCGGTACTGAAGCGCGCTGAAGGCCGGGGGGTCGTAGGACTGGGCGAAGGCGGAGGGCGCCATGGCGAGGCCCATGGCCACGGAGGCGAGGGAAAGGAATCGACGATGCATGGGGGTATTGACTCCTGAGCGAGAGGGGAGGGAGAGGGGAAAGGAGTTTCGTCTCAGAGCCTTTGGGGATCAAGGCCGATTGCGGGAATGAATATCGGCCTTGTGCGGTTCTCGATCGCGCCCCGGGGGCGCCCCGACCGAAGGCCTACCAGTTCAGGTCGAAGACGCAGGCTTCATCGCCCGCGCAGGTGCACAGGGTCTCTCGTACCCGAATGGGTCCCGGGGCCTTCATGGTCTCGAGCGCGCCCTGGTAGTAGCCCACCGCGCTCAGGCAGAAGACGGGGGAGTACTCGGTGTACTTCGTGAGACGCATCTGGCCCGCCCGCGGCCCGGCTTCCTTGTACGTGGAAGCGCCGAAATTCTGGAAGCGGTCGTGGAGGCGAGCCTGCTTCTCGAAGAAGCGATGCGGCTCGTCGGAGACGAAACCCGCGTAGATGCCGGAGAGGTTCGATGTCGCGGAGAATCGGCCGAGCTCGCGGAACACGTCGTCCGGGTTGCCCTTGGCGACCGTGGCGATGGCGCGATCCACCGCGATCAGAGAACTGAGGGGAACCCAGGAAGTGGCGAGGACGCTGTGGGACACCAGTTTCGCGATCTCGGCAGGGAGGTGCGGGGCCAGGGCGGTGGCCGGATCGATGCCTCGCTTCCCGAGCCAGTTGAGATGAGCCTGGATCATGGTCCCCTTGACCATGGCCGTCCCGGTCAGATGCTCTCGTTTGCTCGCCACTGGGCTTGGGTGCTCCTCGCGATTACTGTACCCCAATCGGCTTGCGGACCCTGGAAACAGTGGAATTCCCTTTTCCGTGTTTTGTATAGTCCCGGCCTTCACGGAGCCAGCTCAGGTTCGTCCCTTGAATTCCCGTCGGTGATGTCGGTCTCCAGAATGATCAGATTCCCCACGACCAGCGGACTCGTTGCCCTGCTCTGTGCCGGGCTTGCCCTTCATGTCGCCTGCGGTTCGGGCGGCCCCTCGCCCTCGTCGCCTTCCGCCGCGCCGCCTTCCGCCGCCCCGACCCCGAGGCCCCTCAACGTCGTCGTGATCATGACCGACGACCAGGAGGAAGTGAGCGCGCGGGAGATGCCGCGCCTGCAGTCGCTCATCGCCGCGCAGGGCGTCACCTTCTCGAACGCGATCGCCACCACCCCGCTCTGCGGCCCCTCGCGCGCGACGATCATGACCGGTCGCTATGCCCATAGTCACGGGATCCGGGGCAACGACGGCGTGCTGGGCGGGTACGGGCTCTACCGCGACAGCGGTCTGGAGGGGGACTCCCTGCCGGTATGGCTCAAGTCCGCGGGCTATCGCACCGCGTATGTCGGCAAATACATCAACGGCTATGGTCCGGGCTGGACCATCAAGCCGCCCGGCTGGGACGACTGGCTCGCTCTCACCGAGCCGCAGGCCTACACGAACTTCACCTTCAATGAGGACGGGAAGGACTTCAAGGCGCCCTCGGGTGAATACCAGACCGATTACCTGGCCACGCGCGCGCTCGAGTACCTGAAGCGGACCGAGGAGAAGGACGACCAGCCCTTCTTCCTGATGATCGCGCCCTACGCGCCCCACAACGTCTCGAAGTACGCGTCGCGCCACGCCGGCATGTTCAGTTCCTCGGGGGCGCCCCGCCCCCCCTCGTTCGACGAAGCCGATGTGAGCGACAAGCCGAAGCACATCAATCGCATCGCCCGCTTCACCTCCGCCCAGATCACCGCCATCGACAACGAATACCGGAACTCGCTGCGCGCCCTGCAGGCGGTGGACGAAATGATCGAGCGGGTGGTCCAGGCCCTCGACGCGCAGGGAGAACTGGACAACACCGCCATCATCTTCCTCTCGGACAACGGGCTCTCCACGGGCGCCCACCGGTTCACCGACAAGACCGCCCCCTATGCCGAGTCGCTCGACATTCCTCTCTACATCCGCGTGCCCGGCGGGCCGAAGGGCGTCACCCTTCCTCACCTCGTCGCGAACCTCGATCTGCCCGCCACCATCGCCGAGTGGGCCCGGATACCTCCGCCCCAAGGCCTCGAAGGCCGGTCGCTGACCCCGCTCTTCGCGGCCGTCCCGCCGCCCTTGAGTTCATGGCGGCCCGACCTTCTGGTCGAGTACTGGGACAACACCAATCCCGCGACCACCATCATGCCCACCTACCAGGGCCTTCGGGTGGAGAACGGCGTCGAATCCGCGCTCTACGTCCAGCACATCACGCGCGAAGAGGAGTACTACGATCTCAAGACCGATCCCTACCAGATGGACAGCGCGGTCGGGGCCAATCCTCTCCAGGTGAACCGGTTCAACGAGCGCATGAAGGCCCTGGCCGCCTGCCGCGGCGCGTCCTGCCGCTGAAGCGGAACCCTACTTGAACTGCGCGATGCGCTTGTCCAGCGCGGTCGTGATGTCGGGGTTGAACCGGCGCAGGGTGTTGGTCTCGCCCGGGTCCGCTTCGAGGTCGTAGAGAACGGGGATCGAGTCGCGGAAACCCGGCCGCACGTACTTCCACTTGCCGGACCGGACCGCCGCGATCTCACTCACGATGAAGAAGTAGAACTCGCGTCCCCCGCCCATGCCCTTGCCGGGGATGCGGTCGACCTCTCCGGTGAGCAACGAGGTGATGTCGACGCCGTCGTAGTCTTTCGCAGGCATGGGCGCCCCGGCCATGCTCGCGAAGGTGGGGAAGAAGTCGACGGTGGAGGCCGGGTCCTTGATCAGGCGACCCGCGGGGATCTTCCCGGGCTGCCACACGATGGCGGGGACCCGGATCCCTCCCTCGTTGATGTTGCCCTTGCCATAGGTCAGAGGCCCGGGCGAGCCGGATCCCTCGGGTCCGTTGTCGCTCAGGAAGACCACGATGGCGTTGCGGTCGCGCCCGGTTTCCTGGAGAGTGCGCATGACCTCGCCGACCGACCAGTCCAGTTCCCCGACCGCGTCCCCGTAAGGCCCCCAGCCCGAGGTGCCCACGAAGGCCGGCCCGGCGACGTTCGGGACGTGCGGGGCGTGGTGGGCGAAATGCAGGAAGAGCGGCTTGTCGGCGGGCGTCCTCTTGATGAAGGCGGTGGCCTCGTCGGTGAGGCGCCTGGTCAGCATGTCCATGCCCGGGAAGTCCTTGGTGACCTGCTCGCCGCTGATGAAGTCGGTGCCCGGGGGTGAACTCAGCATCCCGTAGAAGAACTCGAAGCCGAGGCGAAGCGGCATCTCGTTCAGCTTGGCGCCGAGATGCCACTTGCCAACGATGCCGGTGGCGTAGCCCTGGTTCTTGAGGACCTGGGCGATCGTCACCTCGCCTACGCGCAGGACGGTGTTGTTGTTCCAGGTGACGCCGTTCCTCACTCCGTACCGGCCGGTGAGGAGCGAAGCGCGCGAGGGCGCGCAGATCGGGGTAGGAACGTACATGGCTTCGAACCGGGCGCCACCGGCGGCCAGCCGGTCGAGGTTCGGCGTCTTGTTCAACTGATGGCCATAGACGCCGAGGTCGCCGTAGCCCATGTCATCCGCGAGGATGATCACGATGTCGGGTGGTCCGGGCCGGGGTGGGGGCGCGGCCGCGGCGGCCGGACCACCCGCGGTGGAGGCCGCGGGAGTGGGGGCGGCGGGCGAGCCGCCGCAGGCCGCGAGCGCCAGGAGGGCGAGGACACCTGCGGCCAAAGAGCAGGTGACAACGGTATGACGTCGGCCAGGCATTCCGAGCAGAATACCAATTTTTTGAATTCACGCTGACCCCTCCCGGGCCCCGTCGTTAGAATCGCGATCCGATGACTGAAGACGACGCCCCCAAGAGCTCCTTCGAACTGGCCATGGCCCGCCTGCGCAAGCAGGACGCGGAGAGCGGGGAGAGCATTCGCGAGCTTTCCGCCGCTCAGAAGGAGGAGATCGCGGAGATCCGACGCGTCTACGACGCCAAGCTCGCCGAAGTCGACATCATGAAGAAGCCGAAGCTCCCGCCCGGGCTTCCCGAAGAGCTCCGCGAGCAGGTCGATCTGCTGAACGAGCAGTACATGCGCGAACGGGACATCCTCTCCGCCGAGCGCGACGCGAAGATCGAGGCGGTTCGCAACCGCGCGACCCAGGCGTAAGACCGAGCTTTCCCCTCGTTGGCGGCGGGAACCCGCCTCGCCGGGGTCGGCTGATCGGCACTAGGCCGTCGCCGCAACCTTCATCACGATGAGCGTCATGTCGTCGTGCTGGCTGGCGCCCGCGGCGAAGGCATCGGCCTCGGTCATGATCCGGGCGACGAGGTCAGCGGCGTGGAGGTCGCGGCCCCTGCGGAGGACCTCGATCAAATGGTCCTCCCCCCATTCCTCGTCCCGCGGGTTCATGCACTCCGAGACCCCGTCGGTGAAGCCGAGGAGCACGTCGCCCTCGCGGATGTCGATGGTCGCTTCGGTGAAGGGCGCGAAATCCATCAGGCCGATGACCGGCCCGCCTGTCTCCAGCCTCTCGATCCCTCCGTCCTTGCGCAGGAGCACCGGGGCGTTGTGGCCGGCGTTCACGTAGGCGAAGACGCCGTCGCGGTATTCGCCATAGAAGAAGGTGGCGTATCGGTTCGCGGGGGACGACTCGAAGACCAGCTTGTTGATGTTGGTCATCAGCCGGGCGAGGTCGCGGCTGCCCGCCAGGGCCTGCCCGCGCAGCGCGGCCTGAAGCCCGGCCATGAGGAGGGCGGCGGGGATGCCCTTTCCCGCGATGTCGCCGATGGCGAGGCCGATCGCGCGCTCGCCCTCGAGGGGAATGAAGTCGTAGTAGTCCCCCCCGATGCCCTTGGCGGGACGGCAATGGCCTCCGAGGTCGAGGCCTTGAATTCGGGGAGGCGCTTGCGGGAGAAGGGTGAACTGGACCTCGCGGGCGATCTCGATCTCGCGGGTCATCCGCTCGCGCTTCGCCACTTCGCTCGCCACCTGCTCCACCAGCCGCGAATTGTCGAGAGCGAGGGCGGTCTGATGAGCCACGGACTGGAGCAGCTGAAGGTCGGAAGGCGAGTAGGCCGCTTCCGAGGATTTCGGGCCCAGGCTCAGGAAGCCTTCGACTGCGGTCTTGGTGCGCAGGGGTATCAGCACTTCCGACTGGAGGTCGCGCAGCTTTGACGCCTCGGCCTCGGGGATCTTCTCGCGGACGATCCAGGAGTGTTTGTCGTCGAGGTAGACGGTCTGAGGCCTCTCCAGCACGGAGATGCAGCAGGTGAGGACCGAAGCGTTGCCGAACTCGAGGTCGACCGGGTCGCCGCCATAGCCGGTGGCGAAAGCGGGCATGAAGCCCGACTCGCCCCGGACGAAGGCCGCCACCTTGGGGATGTGCAGCGCCTCGCCGATCTTTCGCGAGACGGTTTCCAAGAGGTCGCGACGGTCCGCGATCGAGCGCACACGCTCGCCGAGGTCGGCGAGGATCCGCTCCGCGTCCACCGCCTCCCGGAAGAAGCGGCGGTCGATCCAGGCCCTGAACCGCTCGGCGCCGCGCTGGAAGAGGACCAGGAACAATACCCCGAGCCCGAGCGACCGCACCCGGTCGACCTGGCGGTTGTCCGAGTTCGAGAAGATCTCGAGCAGGGTGAAGAGCACGGCGATGCCCACCGTCACCTGAACGACGCGCACCGCGCGCTGGGCCAGGGCGTACTGCAGGCCCTGCCGTATGGCCATTCCCACGCCCATGGCCTTGTGGACGACCACCACGTAGGCGAGGACGGCGGGAAAGATCATCATCACGAGGATGGAAGCCAGGGTCACCGAATCGGGCGCGGCCCGGGCGAAGGGGACCCCTTTGATGAGGGCGATGGTCGCGAGGACCATGGACGGCGCCACCGCGATCAGGGCTCCGATGAAAAGGATCCGGAGCCGTCTCAGTGAGTCGGGATTTCTGGTGGTGCCGGACTTGAATCCCAGGATGGCGAAGAAGAGGGACATGGCGGCGTAGCGCAGGACCAGGCCCCATTGCCCGAGCCGGGAGGATGCGCTCAGGAACCACGCGCCCCACCCCGGAAGGTAGGTCCCCGCCTGGATCACGCTGACCGCGAAGAGGGGAACCAGGACCAGCCACTTGAGCCAGGGTCTCCGCGTCTCCAGGGGCAGGGGCTCGGGAAAGACGAGGGCGAAACACAGCATGGCCAGCGGAAAGGAGGTGGAGAAGAACCAGAACCAGACCGAGGCGGCGGCGCCGGCTTGAGGGCCGAGCCGCTCCAGATCCACGGCCTGGGAGCCGGCCAGGCTCGAGAAGGTCTGCATCATGAAGAGCAGCGCCCAGGCCGCCTTGTCCTCCGGTTTGCGCCAGACCACCAGGAAGCCCACTCCCAGAAAGGCCAGGGGCAGCACGACTTCCAGGAGGAGCGCTCCCACGAGGTCGTTGGCCGCGGAACCCCGGGGACGGAGGCCGGGATCGAGGAGCGCGCTCAGAGAGAGGAAGGCCCTGGCTCCGTGATAGGCGAGGGAGGCCACGAGGACCACGAACAGGGCGGCCCGTCTCCGGTCGAGCTTCATGATCCCCGGTTTTACAGGCTCCGGCGCCCGGGCGCTACTGACGAGAGTCATCCGGATATTTCTTCCGGCTCGATGAAACACTTGACATCTGTTCAACGTTTCTAGAATAATAGAAACATGGAAATAAGAGAAGCGGTTGAGCGACTCGGAGCCCTGGCTCACGAAACCCGGCTTTCGGTGTTTCGTCTGTTGGTGCGCCGGGGCCCCCTGGGCCTCGCCGCCGGAGAGATCGCCACCCGCATGGAGATCTCCCCGCCGAATGCCTCGTTTCACCTGGCCGAGCTCGCCCGAGTCGGCCTGGTGACCGCGAAGCGCGAGGGTCGGAGCGTCATTTATTCCGTGGATTTCGCCGCGAGCCTCGGCCTCGTGGATTACCTCAAGGAAAACTGTTGCGCCGAGGAGCAGGCACCCGTCGTCCCGTTGAACTCGATCACCAGGAGAAAGAAGTAATGGAAACCCTCGATCCCAAGGACAAGGAAGCCGTCGTCAACAGTGTGCGCGGCAAGTACGCCTCGATCGCCCTCGAAGGAGGGTCCTGCTGCGGCCCCCAGGGCTGCGGGCCGACCGCGGAAGAAGCGGTGACCCTCGACCTCGGCTATTCGAAGAGGCAGCTCAAAGCCGTGCCCGAGGGCGCCAATCTCGGCCTCGGCTGCGGCGCCCCCATCGATCACCTCGCCTTGAAGGCGGGGGAGACCGTGGTCGACCTCGGTTCCGGCGCCGGGATCGATGTTTTCCTGGCCGCGGACGCGGTGGGTCCGACCGGCAAGGTCATCGGCGTCGACATGACCCCGGAGATGCTGGCTCGGGCCCGCCGGAACGCGGTGAAGGCCGGGGTCACGAACGCCGAATTCCGGGAAGGCCGTCTGGAGGCGCTGCCGGTGGACAGCGGCACGGTGGACGCGATCACCAGCAACTGCGTGATCAACCTGGTGCCCGACAAGGCGGTGGTCTTCAAAGAGATTGCCCGCATCCTCAAGCCGGGCGGCCGCCTCGTGATCTCCGACATCGTGCTCGACAAGCCCCTGCCGCCGGAGATCGAAAAGGATGTCTACGCCTACGTGGGCTGCATCGCGGGTGCTTCCATGCGCGAGTCGTACTTCGCGATGCTCAAGGACGCGGGTCTCGGCGACATCGAAGTGGTGAAGGACGTCGACTACGGCGAGGTGGTGATCGACCACGCGCGCCCGGAGGCCGAGCGGCTCGCCGCCAAGGCGGGAGTGAGCCTCGATTCCCTGCGCGGCACGGTCAGGTCGCTGACCTACCGCGCCCGCAAGACCGCGGCGGCGCCCAGGGCCGCCTGCTGCGGCCCGACCTGCTGCTCGTAACTCCGTGAGAAGATCCGCCGGGTGATCGAACCTCGCCCGGCGGAGCTGTCCGAGATGGACGCGAAGCATGCTTCGCTCCAGTGGCTGATCGCGGCCGTCTTCCTGCAGATGCTGCCCGCGACCCTGTTGGCACCCGCCATCCGTCCGCTGTTCGCGCAGCTGCACGCGGGCGCCGAGGGCCCCATGCACGCCTTCATGTCCCTCAACATGCTGGGCGCCATCCTCACCACCCCGCTCATCGCGCGTCTGGTCTCGTCCGGGAACGCCCATCGCTCGGCCCGCTGGCTGATGGCGCTCGCCGGCCTCGACGCGGTTCTTCTGGTCGTGGTTTCACTGCCGCTCGCGACCCCGCTGGTTCTCTTCCTGCGCACCCTCGAAGGCGCCGCTCACCTTGGATCCGCGACGCTCCTCCTCGCGCGCGCGGCCGCCTACAAGCCGCTGGTGGGAGCCGGTCGGGCCATGGGCATGGCCGGAGGCGCGGTGATGCTCGCCATCGCCTTCGGCTCCGGCCTGGGCGGACTCCTGGTGGGCGAAAGCCCGAGACTGCCCTTCCTCGTCGGAGCTTCCCTTTCCGCGCTCGTGGCCCTTTCCGCGCCGTTCCTCTATTCGTCGAGCTTGCCGACCGAACCTCCCGATACCTCCGCGCCGCGCCGGCTCTCGTTGCGCGACGGGGACGTCATGGGACCGCTCTCCGCGGCGTTCATCGAGCGGTTCACCATCGGTCTGATCATCGTCACCTTCGCTCTGTTCGCCACGAAGACCCACGGTCTGTCCGATCGCAGCATCGGCCTTCTCTATTCGATGCTCATGCTCCCCTTCGCCCTCCTCATGTATCCGGCGAGCCGCCTCGGTGATCGCCTGCCCCGCGCGGCGCTCCTCAGCCTCGGGGCCCTGCTCTATGGAGCAGCGATCGCTTCCCTGGCCGTGGCTCCAAAGGCCCTGCTCCCCGTCTCGATGATGGCGGCGGGCATCGCCTCTTCGTTCATGTACGGCACCGTGTTGTGCTACGCCGCGACCCTCGTTCCCGCCGAATCGCGAGGCCGCATGATGGCGCTCGTGAACACCGCGGGCGCCCTGGGCATGCTTCTCGGTCCCATGTGCGGGGGCATCATGGTGGCCGTGGGTCGGAACCAGGCGGATCCGCTCTCGGCGTATCGCAACGTCTTCTATCTGGCGGGCGCGGTGTGCGTGGTGTGGGTTCTGATTCAGGGACGGTGGCTGGTCAGACGTCTCGAAACCGAACGGGGAGAACATGCCCTCGCCGCCCAAGCGTCCCACTAGCACCTACGCGCCCCTGCCGAAGACGGCCCGGGCCGCGCCTCCGCCGAAGCCGCGAGGCCCGAAGGTCGTCGCGGGCCTCCTGGCCTTCATCCTTGGCGCACCGATCGCGGTCATCGCGGTCGCGTCGTCGATGACGCTTCCCGTCGATTCCGAGGGCGCGCCGAACACCGCCGGCCCCAGCGGATCCGGCGGCCTGGCCAGCCGCTGGCCGGACATGCCTCAGCGTCCCGACAACTCGATCACCGATCCCCGGTTCACCCGGCGCGCCGCGCTCGGCCGCCTGCTCTTCTACGACCCGGTCCTCTCGGGGAAGAACGACATCTCCTGCGCGACCTGTCATCACCCCGATCTCGGCTACTCCGATGGCCGCGCCAAGTCGATGGGCGCGGGCGGCAAGGGTCTCGGGCCGGAGCGGACGGGCGGGCAGGTGATCCGCCGCGGCGCGCCCAGCATCTGGAACGCGGCCTTCAACCAGACCCAGTTCTGGGACGGCCGCGCCAAGGACCTCGAGGATCAGGCGAAAAATCCCATCACCGCGCCGGAGGAGATGGGCGAGACGGACGCCAACCTCTCGAGCGAGATGGCCACCCTTCCCGAATACCAGGCCCTCTTCGATGAGGCCTTCGGCGGCCACATGGGCTCGTCCATCAATCTCCTCAACGTCACGAAGGCCATCGCGGCCTTCGAGCGCACCCAGCTCACCTCGCGCTCGCCCTTCGACCGGTACGTGGCGGGTGACCGCAGCGCCCTCACCCTGTCGCAGCGCCGCGGCTTCGACGTCTTCCGATCCGGACAGGCCCGCTGCTTCGAGTGTCACTCTCTTCCCACCTTCTCGAGCCCCGACTTCAAGGTCATCGGCGTGCCCAGACTCGATGACGAGGCCGAGGACCGGGGCCGCGGGGACATCGGAGGGAGCGGATTGAAGGGCGCCTTCAAGGTGCCGACCCTTCGTAACGTGGCCCTCACCGCGCCCTACATGCACAACGGCCGCTTCAAGACCCTCGACGAGGTCCTCGACTTCTATTCGAAGGGTGGCGGCCCCGGCCTGGGCGTGCCCACGCCGAACCTCGACGACAAGATCCGGCCCATCAACCTCACCTACCAGCAGCGTCTCGATCTCATCGCCTTCCTGACTGCGCTCACCGACGAGAGCGCGCTCGTGGACCCTCCGCGTCGCGTGCCTTCGACTCTGCCCGTGGTGGCGCGTCTCAAGAATCCCGCGCGAGCGGAAGCGGCTCGGCTCAACGCCGGCCTGGGCCGCAAGATCGTCCCCACCGTGGGCGAGTTCGTGGTGAAGCCCGGCGAGTCGATCCAGGACGCCATCGACCGCGCGGGCCCGGGGTCGACCATCCGCGTGCAACCCGGCGAGTACTACGAATCGATCACGGTGGATGTCGACAGGATCACCCTGGTCGGGGGCGACGGCACCCCCGCGACCCGGCCCGCCCTCGACGGCCACGGCGTTCATTCGGACGCGGTGATCGTCTCCGGCCACGACTTCACCATGTCGAACTTCGAAGTGCGGCACTTCGTGGGCAACGGCGTGGTGGCGCAGGAGACCACGAACTTCACCCTCAAGGACAGCAAGCTCGAGGACACGGGTCTTTACGGGGTCTATCCGGTCCGTTCGTCCTTCGTGAAGGTGCAGCGGGTCGAGGTGATCGGCGCTCGCGACGCCGGCATCTACGTGGGGCAGTCGAAGGGCATCGTGGTCGAGGACTGCGTCGCTCACGGCAACGTCACCGGCATCGAGATCGAGAACTCGGTGGACGCGCGGGTCGAACGAAACCGGGTCTACGACAACGCGGGCGGCATCCTGGTCTTCGCCCTTCCCGGCAACCCTTCGAAGGAGGCGAAACGCACGCGCGTCGCACTCAACAAGATCACCGCCAACAATCACGAGAACTTCGCCGATCCCGGGTCGATCGTGTCGAAGGTGCCGTCGGGCGGCGGCGTCTTCATCCTGGCCGCCGACGACACGGAAGTGACGGAGAACGAGATCAAGGACAACAATTCGTTCGGGGTCGCGGTCCTGGGGCTCGAGAGCCTGTTCCCCGGCCGCGGCCCATTCGACGTGGGCGCCTTCTCCGATCGCACCCGCGTTCACGCGAACACGTATTCCGGGAACGGAGGCAAGGCGGACAAGGCCATCCTCGCCGCCGGACTCAAGGGCGCCGATCTCCTCTGGGACGTCACCGGCCCCACCAACGTGTGGAACGAGCCCGGAGCCTCCACCGCGGTCCCCGTTCTCGACGAACGCTGGCCCGAGTTCATGCGCCGGGTGATGTTCCAGTTCCTCAGTCGCGCGAAGAAGCCCTGATGGCCGACCAGGTCCGCGAACTGCTCAACGTCTACGACGAGGCGGGCGCCGTGATCGGTTCCATGGAACGGGGCGAGGCCAAGGCGAAGGGCTTCGCCGCGGGCGCGGTCCAGTTGCTTCTGGTGAACCCCGAGGGTCGCGTCCTCCTCCAGCGGCGCCGGGACGACAAGGAGAACGGCGGCTTGTGGGACAAGAGCGTGGGCGGCCATGTCCAGGCGGGGGAGACCTTCGACGCCGCGCTCATCCGCGAGGCCAACGAAGAACTCTTCGGCAGCGCGGGCGCGGACCGCGTGGTCCTGGTGGAAGACCTTCATGCCGAGGCGGTGGACCCGCGCCCGGTCCGGGTCACGCGCGTCCGCATGGAGCTCGGCCTGCGCGACATCCGGTACGCGGTCACCAGGGATCGGCGGGTCATCAACGTCACCTATCACGCCGCCATGTACCTCGGCCGGACCGCGCTGACCCTTGCCGATTTCACCCATCAGGAAGAGGAACTCGCGGGTCTTGCCTATTTCGAGCCCCGGGACATCGACCGCATGCTGGTCGGGGGCGAGCTCGCGCCCAACATGGGCTTCCTGTGGTTCGCGCTCGGGGGCCTGGCGACGCGGGTGGTCTAGCTGAGTCCGGCGACGAAGAGGTACAGACAGGCCGCTCCGACCAGGACCTCCTGAATCCCGAGGATCTGCGCGCGGATGGGGGCGCACCCGGGGACGAGGCCGTGGATGGCCCGGAAGAGCAAGAGAAGGAAGGCGGAGGCGGCGAGGGGCGAGAGCCAGGCCGCGCTCACCGCGACCAGGGCCATCAGAAGCGCTCCCGCGTGAACGATCATCACCGGGCGCGCGAGGGCCGCGCGGGTCTTCAGGTCGACTCCGCGATCGACGCGGACGCGGGCACGGACGTACAGAATCGCGGTCGAGGCGCGGGCGGCGCCGAGCGCCCAGGCAAGCCAGGCCGTCGCGGGCAGGCCGCCCCCGGCGAGGATGATCGCGGTCGCGGACGCGCCGAGCCCCAGGGCCCCCGCGACTTCGGGCAGAGCCTCACGGCTCCGGCCCTGAAGATCGCGGCCCAGGGCCAGCAGCGCGAAAGGCGCGGCCACAGCCACGGGGAGGAGGATCGATCCGCCGCCGAGCCCGAGGGCCATGAGGAAGGAGGATGCCGCCACCCCCGCGTAGCCCGCGAGGAAGCGCTCGGCCAGGCGGGTCCGCGGGTAACGCACGCCCCGGCGCCGATCGAGGGCGACGAGTTTGAGCGGGTGGCGGGCGAGGAAGGCGAAAACCGCGCTCGCCGCGAGCCACGCGCCCGCGATGGACGGCGTCAGAACCAGGCCGAGGATCAGCGGCTCGATGAGGAAGCTCCAACCGCCGTGCTCGGTGGGAAGAGCGACCGCCTTCCAGGGTGGAGCCGGACGGGCCGCCGCCCGCCCGCTGGTTTCCGGGGCCGACACCATCGTGCTCATGAGGGAAATTGTCTCCGAACCGCGACTCGCCGCGCATGACGCCCGTCATCTGCGATGCCGCTCAAAAACAAAGCCCCGGGTTGCCCCGGGGCCTTGTCTTGCCAGACTTCGCCGCCGAGGGTTATTCGGCGCTCGGCCGCCTCGGGCGCGCGGTCAGAACGAAGGCCACGAGGGCCACCGCTCCGAGCGCGAACAGGATGTCGCCCGGCGCGCGCATCCAGCGCAGGGTCTGCATCAGGGGCGTATCGAGGAACTCGCTGCTGCGCGCGAACCAGTAACCCTTCTCGACACTGGCCCAGGTCTGAAGCAGGCCCACGGGGAGAAGACTCAGGAAGCACATGGCGGCGAGGCCGAGGTTCATGGCCCAGAACGAGAAGGCCATCCACCGCTCGTTCCACAGCGCGGCCGGCGACATGGCGCGAAGGCAGGTGAGCATGAGGCCGATGCCGAGCATGCCGTACACGCCGAAGAGAGCGGCGTGGCCGTGAACCGGCGTGGTGTTCAAGCCCTGCATGAAGTACAGGGCGATGGGCGGGTTGATCATGAAGCCGAACAGACCCGCGCCCACCATGTTCCAGAACGCGGTGGCCACGAAGTAGTGGATCGGCCAGCGGTACTGTCGAGTCCAGACCGTGGACCGCCCGCGGCGGAGATCGTCGATGGCCGAGTACGCGACCATCACGAGCGGCACCACTTCGAGGGCGCTGAAGACCGATCCCCAGGCCAGAGCCACCATCGGCGTTCCCGAGAAGTACAGGTGATGGCAGGTGCCGATGATCCCCCCGGCCAGGTAGATCGTGGCGGAGAGGATGGCGGCCTTGGCGGCGAGGCGCGGCCGGATCAATTGCAGTCGGGCGAAGAAGAAGGCGATGACCGTGGTGGCGAAGACCTCGAAGAAGCCTTCGACCCACAGATGGACCACCCACCAGCGCCAGTACTCGACGATGGAGAGGTGAGTGTGCTGTCCCCAGTTGAGCCCCGCGCCGTAGAAGAGGCCGATGGCCCCGCTCGAGAGCACGAAGAGCCACAGCAGCGGGCGCTGCTCGTCGTCCTGACGGAGCGCGGAGGCGACCGCGCGGACCACGAGGGCCAACCAGATGAGAAGTCCGGCGAAGAGTGCGGCCTGGAAGACGCGTCCGAGATCGACGTACTCGTAACCCTGGTGGCCGAAGTAGAAGGACTGGGTGTCGGTCAGCTTGTTCTGCACGCTCATCCACTCGCCCGCCATCGACCCCACCACGATGAGCAGGAGGGCGCCGAAGAGCACGTTCACCCCGAGACGCTGGAACCTCGGCTCCTTGCCGGACACGAGCGGCCCGATGTAGAGGCCGGCGGCGAGCCAGGCGGTGGCGATCCAGAAGATTCCGAGCTGTACGTGCCACGTGCGCGCCACCGCGTAGGGGAGGATCCTGGCCAGATCGAAGCCGTAGAACCCGCCGCCCTCCACGCCGTAATGCGCGGTGATGACGCCCACGCAGATCTGGACCAGGATGAGGGCGGCCACGATCCAGAAGTACTTCAAGGTAGCGAGCTGCGACGGGGTGGAATGCCAGCCGCCCAGCGGATCCTTGTCGGGCGCCACTTCGATGGGCTCCGGAGGCTGGGTGGCGCGCCACCACACCATCGCGCAGATGCCCGCGAGCAGCATCAGGATGCTGACCCCGGTCCACAAGACGCTGTCGCCGGTGGGCCGGTTGCCCACCAGGGGTTCATGGGGCCAGTTGTTGGTGTATGAGATGGCCTGGCCGGGTCTCGAGGTGGCGGCCGACCATGATGTCCAGAAGAAGAACGCGGCCATGTCGCGCATGCGTTCCTCGCTGCGGACGGCGCCGGGAGGAATCGCGTACCGCGGGTTGCCCTTGATGAAGACGTCGGAGAAGCGGGCGACCGAGTGTTCGAAGGCGCGCGCTCTCATCGGGTCGATGGTGATGGTCCGCGTGGCCGGGTCGTAGGTGTTCGTGCGCATGGTCTTCTCGAGGCGTCCGCGCAGGCGCGCCTGATCCTCGAAGGAGATGTCCGCGTAGGCCTTCCCCTCGAAGTCCGCTTTCGCCCACTCGTCGAGCATGAAGGTGGCCTCGCCGTGCAGCCAGTCGGCCGTCCAGTCGGGGGCCAGATAACTGCCGTGACCCCACACCGAACCCACCTCCATCCCGCCCATCGACTGCCAGACGTTCTGGCCGCGGCCGATCGCGCCTTCGGGCACGATCACGGCTCCGTCTGCGGTAACCACCCGGTCCGGAATCGGCGGCATTTCCTGGTAGATGCGCGACCCGATCCATCCGAGCACCGCGAACGAGAACACCATCACCGTTGCGAGTGCGATCCACAATCTCTTCATGCGCTTTGGCTCCTTTGCCTTGTTTCGGCGCAAGTCTGACGGTACCAACGCAAAGAATGCATGATTGCCGTCATGTGCGAGATTTTTTCGCACTCAATCCGCCAGACTTCCCGAGGAGATGGTGCCTGGATAACAAGCGATCGTGCTGCTCGCTGATAATGAGGCGAGCTTACAATCTGGGACTTCACATGAGCTCACGACACGACAGCCTCGGCTTCCTGCTCTCGGACGTCTCCCGCTCGATGCGGCGTGCTTTCAAAGAGCGCATCGAGGGCAGTTCGCTGACCCTCGCTCAGTCGCGGGCGCTCGTCCATATCTCGCGGCAGGAAGGCATCCGGCAGGTCGACCTCGCGGAGGTCCTCGAGGTTCAGCCGATCACGCTCGCGCGCCTCATCGACCAGCTCGCCCGCGCGGGTGTCGTCGAACGCCGCTTGGATCCGGCCGACCGGCGGGTCTTCCGCCTCTTTCTAACGCCGGCCGCCGCGCCCCAGCTCACCGCCATTCACCAGGTCGCCGACGCCATCCGCGACCAGGCCCTTCGAAATCTCACCGCGCTCGAAGCCGAAATGATCCAGCAGGCGCTTCGAAAGATGCGCGACAACCTCGCCAACCCATCATGACCAACGTCCTGACCCTCAACGATGCCTCCGCGGTCCAGGCGGCCCGTCCCCGGGCCCGCACCCTGACCCGGCTCTTCCTCCTCGTGATCCTTCCCCTGATCGCCGTCCTCGGGGTGGGGATCGTGTACCTGAAAGGAGGCCGGTACGTGGAGACGGAGAATGCCTACGTCAAGGCCGAGAAGGTTCCGGTGAGCGCCGAAGTCTCCGGTCCGGTGCGCGACGTCCTGGTGAAGGAAAACGAGGCGGTGGTCGCGGGCCAGCCCCTCTTCCGCCTCGACGCCGCGCCGTTCGAGGTCGCGGTGGCGCGGGCCGAGGCGAAGCTCGCGCAGGTGCGCACCGACCTCGCCGCCATGAAGGCGTCCTATCGCGAGAAGCAGGCCGAGATCACGCTCGCCCGCACGCGTCAGGCCTTCGTCCAGAAGGACCAGCAGCGCCAGGCCGACCTGATGTCTCAAAAGCTCATCTCCGCCTCCGCCTTCGACGGGGCGCGGCTCAGCACCGATCTCGCGCACGACCAGGTCGCGGCCCTCGAACAGGATCTCAATCGAATCGCGGAGAGTCTTGGTGGCAGCGTGGACGCGCCGGTCGAACGCCATCCGAGTTATCGCGCGGCGGTGGCGGAACTGGATCAGGCGAGACTCGATCTTTCCCGTATCGAAGTGCGCGCGTCGATGGCCGGCAACGTCACCAAGCCCCCGAGGCCCGGACAGCACGTGGAGGCGGGCGCCACCGTGATGGCCCTGGTGGTGAGCGGCAACCTCTGGGTGGAGGCGAACTTCACCGAGACCGACCTTACCTACGTCCATCCCGGTCAGCCCGTCGACATCCACATCGACACCTATCCCGACAACGTCTGGAAGGGCGAGGTCGAAAGCCTCTCTCCCGCGACCGGCGCCGAGTTCTCCATGATCCCTGCGCAAAACGCCACCGGCAACTGGGTGAAGATCGCGCAGCGCGTGCCCGTGCGGATCCGCCTGCTCCCCGCACCCGGTCTGCCCCAGTTGCGCGCCGGCCTCAGCACCGATGTCGAGATCGACACCGGTCACCGGCGCCGTCTCTTCGGCTACTCGTTCTAGGCGGCGAAGCAGCGTGAGCGCGCTCGCGACTCCGAACCTCGCCGGATCCCGCGTCGGTCACCGCGGTCTCATCACCGCCTCGGTGATGCTCGCGACCATCATGCAGGCGCTCGACACCACCATCGCGAACGTGGCCCTGCCCCACATGCAGGGCAGCATGGGGGCCACCCAGGACCAGATCTCCTGGGTGCTCACCTCGTACATCGTGGCCGCGGCGATCTTCATGCCTCTCACCGGCTTCGTGACCGCCCGCTTCGGGCGCAAGCGGGTCTTCATGGCCTCGGTCGTGGGTTTCACCCTGGCCTCCATGATGTGCGGCGCGGCCCAGAGTCTCAATCAGATCGTGCTCTTCCGCCTGCTGCAGGGTGTCTTCGGCGCGAGCCTGGTGCCGCTCTCGCAGGCCGTCCTGCTCGACAGCCATCCGAAAGAGGAGCACGGATCGGCCATGGCCATGTGGGGGGTGGGCGTGATGGTGGGCCCCATCCTCGGGCCTTCTCTCGGCGGCTGGCTCACCGAGTACTACAACTGGCGATGGGTTTTCTACATCAACATCCCCATCGGCCTCCTCGCCTGGTTTGGCCTCGCCGCCTTCGTGGAGGAGACGCCGATCGACAATACGCGGCGTTTCGACCTGCTGGGCTTCGGCCTGCTCAGCCTCGCCATCGGAACGCTTCAGATGATGCTGGATCGCGGCGAGACCCTCGACTGGTTCACAAGCCGCGAAGTGACGATCGAGGCGATGGTGGCCGGTCTCGCCTTCTACCTCTTCGTCGCGCACATCTTCACCCACGATGAGCCGTTCATCGAACCGGGATTGTTCAAGGATCGCAACTTCAGCGTGGGCCTCATCTTCATCTTCATCGTGGGCATCGTCCTGCTTGCCACCATGGCCCTGCTTCCGCCCTTCATCCAGCGGCTGATGGGCTATCCCGTCATCGACGTGGGCATGCTGATGGCGCCCCGCGGTGTCGGCACCATGGTCGCGATGATGACGGTGGGGAAGCTCTCCGGGAAGGTGGACGCGCGGCTCCAGGTGGTCCTGGGCCTTCTGTTGACGAGTCTGTCGCTGTGGGAGATGACGCAGTTCACCACCGACGTCTCGGGCTGGGACATCGTCCGCACCGGCATCGTCCAGGGTCTCGGGATCGGCTTCATCTTCGTGCCCCTTTCCACCATCACGTTCTCGACCCTGGCGCCCCGCTTCCGTAACGAGGGCGCCGCGCTCTTCAGCCTGATGCGCAACATCGGCAGCAGCATCGGCATTTCCGTGGTCATCACGTACCTGGCCCAGCGGACCCAGGCGAACCACGCGGCTTTCGCCGACTCGATCAACCCCTTCAACCTGGCGCTTCGGCGCGCGGTCGAGGTCGGGGCGGTCAATCTGTCGACTCCTGAGGGCCTCTCCGCCATCAACGCGGAGGTGACGCGTCAGGCCGCGACGCTCGCCTACCTGCAGGACTTCCGGCTGATGATGTTCGTCACCCTGTCCGCCCTGCCCCTGATCTTCCTGCTGGGCAAGCCCGCCCGCCCAGGAACCTCGGCGCCGACTGACGAGGAGTTAACCGCCAGTCTGGAGTGAGGCCGCGATCTTCTCCGCCGAGCGGAGAGTGAGAGCCACGAAGGTCAGGGTCGCGTTGGTGCACCCGCCGGTAGGCAGGGTCGGGGAGCCGAGCACCCAGAGGTTTTCGTGATCGTGGGTTCGCCCATGGGAGTCGACGACGCTTGCCGCCGGGTCCGTGCCCATCCGGCAACCGCCGCCGGGGTGGTCGAGATAGTCGCCCTCGCTGGTGCGCAGGAGGCGGCCGTTGTCGGCCTTGGCCAGGCGTTCGAACAGGGACGATACGTGCGCTCGCGTCGCCTCCCCGCGGGCCAGGGTCGCGGCATCGAGGCGATGCTCGACGCGCGGCATCGGATCTCCCCAGCGATTCAGGTTCGTCGAATCGAGAGTGAGGCGGCTCTCGCGGTCGGGATGGACGTCGAGGTAGGTGCGCACCCGCGCCACCGCCCGCCCGCGCGTCCGCTTTCGCCAGTCCGCGAGCAGATCGTCGCCGAAGAGGAAAGCTCCCGCTTCGTTTCTGAGCCGCGGACCTTTTCCCACCGAGCTTTCCCAGACGCGCAGATCGTGGCGCACGAACGGATCGGAGGGGGCGCAGCGGAAGAACTGGCGCGAGATGAGGCTGTGCTGGTCGTTCATGCCGGGATAGAGCTGCCCGTCCATCTCGATCCAGCCCTGGATGAAGGAGTGGCCGGTCATGTACCGGCCGACGAGGCCGGAACGGTTCGCGAGTCCGTCGGGGAAGCGGCCTCCCGCGGAGAGCAGGAGCAGGTGGGACGACCACGCGTAGCCGCTGGTGAGAAGGAACAGGCCCGCTTCGTAGGTGACGGTGTCCCCGCTTCCATCCTCCTTCACCGCCTCCGCGCTGACGATCCGGTTGGTGGTGTCGTGGGGAACGAGACGGCGCACCAGGGTCTGATCGTGCAGCTCGATCCGCTTCTGTTCGAGGAGTCGCTTGAACGTCCAGTCGGGCGAGTAACGCGCCCCGGTGGGACACACCTCGCACGTGTTGCAGCGCATGCAGATCGAACGGCCGTCATAGCCATCGACGGTGTTCTTCGCGGCGGGGGTCGCCCAGAACGGAATCCCGCTCTTCTCCGACCAGGTCTTGAGCACCTTGAGGTTGTAGGAGAGAGGCATGGCCGGCATGGGATACGGCTCCGACCGTTTGTCCCCGGGCAGCGGCGGCTCTTCGCCGCAGACCCCGAGTTGCCGCTCCGCGTCGCAGTAGTAGCGCTCGAGTTCCTCCCATTCGATGGGCCAGTCGGTGGCGAGGCCGTACATCGAGCGCAGCCGCGTGTCCTCGCGGGAGAAGCGGTTGGTGACTCCGCCCCAGTGCATGGCCGAGCCGCCGACCGCCATCGATCGTGAGATCACGCCCTGCCCGCCCTGGTCGGGGATGAAGTCTCCGGGCCAGGGATTCTCGCCATAGGCGAGATAGCGCTCGCGCTGGGCCATCCGGTTCTCGAAATCGAAGAGGCGCTGCCCGGCCTCGATCACGATGACGCGCAGCCCCGGCCTCTTCTCGGTGAGACGGGCCGCGGCCATGGCCGCGGTGATGCCGCCTCCGATGAGGACGACGTCGGCCCCGACCCGGCGATGGGTCATGACCTCGGCGCCTTCGCCAGAGGCTCGGGCCGATCGCCCGACCCGGCCAGAGACCGGCAGGAGTCCCGACCGATCTCGGCCTCGTAGCACAGGTCGTTCGCCTCGATGCTTCCGAAGTAGTGACTCATCAGGTCGGTCGCGACGTGCCTTCCGGAAGGTCTTTCGCCGAGCCCGTCGACTTTCAGCGCGGCCAGAGCCTCGACCAGGAGCGCACGCCGCGCGGCGAGGTCGAGCGCGCCGAATCCCTTCCCATGAAGGCGTCGGGCCGCGGCGCCGAGGGATTGAAGCTGCGCCCGATAGGTCTCCACCGGGGCGGGGCCGCTCTTCGCGACGCGCGTGTGCCCGTACCCGTGCTCGAGATAACGGCCCGCGTCGTGATCGTGAATCCAGGCCACGAAGGCGGCGAGCGCCTGCTTCTGTCCCGCCGCTCCGATCTCCGCCGGCAGCACGGCCTCGGCCACCGGCCACAGGCCCGAGAGACCGCGGGGCAGGAACTCGAGTCCCGGGGAAGGGGATTCCTGCGCGGACAGGCCCGAGGCCGCGGCTACCGCGGCGGTCGCGCCGAGCTTGAGAAGGTCACGTCGCTCCATGACCGACCGACCATAGATGAATCGGATCCGAAAATCCCGGCCGGGCTCGGTGGCGCGAAGCCCGCGCCGCCCCTCGCGTGTCTCCTAGGGAACGACGGGCGCCATCCAGACCGGATAGGGGTCTATGGCCGTGCCTTCCCACCACTTCTTCGTGGGCCCCAGGCGGAAGATCGAGAAATGAAGGTGCGGGGCGGTGGGTGAGGCGTTTCCGGTGGAGCCGACATAGCCGATCACCTCGCCCTTCTTCAGGACCTTCCCCTGAACGACGCCCGCGGCATAACCGTCGAGATGCGCATAGTAGTAACAGTACTCGCCCTGCGGATCGAACTGATACACGGTCAATCCGCCCGGCTTGCTGGTGAAGAGCTTCTCCACGCGCCCGTCGCCCGCGGCCAGGACCGGTGTCCCGCGCGCCGCCATGATGTCGATGGCCTGATGAACCCGACCACTGCGGTCATCGGTGAAGGTGTCGCGCAGGGACTTCTTCTCGATGCCCTGAACCGGCACCAGCAGGTTCCGCATGCGCAGCCGGTCGAGGTCCGTCTGCAGGAGCGGCAGTTCGAGGGCCTTGACCTCGGTGGGTGGAGGTGGGGTGATCACCGTCTCGAAGGGAAGGTTGGGCAACGTTTCCGTGGGCGAAGGCAAAGGCGGCGACACCGCGATCACTTCCGAGGGTACTTCCGACGCGGACGTCTCAGGTGTCGCGAAGGAAGAAGGCGCGGGCGAAGGGGCGGCGGTTGCGATGGTCGGCAGGGTGGCGTGAGCGGCGTCCAGTCGGACATCCGGCCACCACAACTGGGTGAGGATCAGGTACGTGGCGAGCGTGCCGGTGAGAAAGCCGAGGGCGAAGAGAGAGAATTTCATGGGGCTACTTCGTCAGCAGGGCGGGCATGCCCGGCGCCACCATCGCCGCGAGCTCGCTCGCGTCCCAGTTCGTGAGCCGAATGCAGCCATGCGACTGCAGCTTGCCGACGAGCGCCGGCGAAGGGGTTCCGTGGATGCCCATGTTCTCCTTCGACAGGTCGATCCACACCACCCCCACCGGGCTGTTGGGTCCGGCGGGAAGCGTCGCCTTGGCCTGGTCGGCCTTCGCGTCCCAGAAGAGCTCCGGGTTGTAGGAGTAGGTCGGGTCCCGCTTCACCCCGTTGATCTTCCAGTCGCCGATGGGGAGCGGATCCTTGCTGCTGCCGAGGGTCGCCGGGTACCGTGCGATGACCTGGTCTTCCGAGTCCACGGCGGTGACCGAGTGATCAAGCACGCTGACCACGACTTTCGCGATCTTGCCCACGGTGGCGCGATGCACGTTCGGAATCCGGATCACGTCGCCCGCCTCGAACTTCTTTCCGGGATTGAGGCGCTTCAGGAGAAAGGGAGACGCGTGGGACTGTTCGCCGAGGGCCTCGAGCGCCGAGGCGTAGCCGAGAGCTTTGAGCTTCGCCTGGTCCATCAGGTCCGGGGGAATCTTCTCGAACGGGCCGGCGACGTCGGCCTTCGTGACGGTGTAGTCGATCACCATCGGTTCGCCATCCGCCTCGACCAGGGAAGCGAGGACCGCACGCTCGCTCGCATTCGTCGCCTTCATGCGATCGCGCGCGTAGGCGACCGTCGCGGCCCGCAGGTTGCCGCCTCTTTGTCCATCGATTTCACCCGGGGAGAAGTGGGCGCGATCGAGGAGAATCTGCAGTTGGAGCACCGGGTCGAGGCGAGGAGTCGGCTTCGGAGAGTTCGCCGCGGGGGAGAGGGCGACCGAGGCGGCCATGAGAAGGAGGAGGGCGGGGGAGGTCACCCACTGGAACAAAGCAAGACCGGTGCCCCTCGGGCCGGGACCCCCATAGTGCTCAGGCCATTCGGTTTAACCCGGAATCAGGCGCGGATGTTCGAACGACCGACCTGCGGCCTGGCGGACCTTTCTGCAAACCGCTTCGGGCCGGGGCGGTAGAATTACCTGGGGCGCTGCCGTTGTTTCAGTCACGAGGGGGGCCGATCATGCGATCTTCTTTCTGTCTGTTGGTGTCCGTTCTTCTCGCCGCCTCGGCGGTCATGGCCGAGGATGGTCCGCCGCGTCTGCTGTCGGCGGAGCTCGGGCCGGCGCCCTGGAACGTGCAGTCGGGCGGCATCGCCGCCTTCGACGTCAGCCTCGACGACAAGGGTGAGATGACGAACGCGGACATGGTGCAGGACGTGGCTCCCTACGGGGCCATGCTGCGCGATGCGTTGCCGTCCTGGCGATTCGAGCCGGCCGCCAGCGACGGCCGGGGGATTCCGAGCCGCGTGCTGGTGCTGGGCTTCTTCCGGCCCCCGGTGCTCAATTTCGCGGCGCCTGCGGCCCCGCGCTACAAGGGCGTGACCGCGCCGGACGAAATCCCCTGGCCCACTTCGGTGGTAGCACCCGCCTACCCCCCCAATGTCGTGGCGGGGAGCGGCAAGGTCGTCATGGCCGTCGACATCTCCGACCGTGGGGTCGTCCTCACCATCCGTATGGTGAGCGCGGCTTCGCCCTTCGATCCCGCGGCCGCGAACGCCATGCGTCAATGGAAATTCCGGCCCGTGACCCGCGGGAATCGGACGGTGGCTTCGAGGGCCTTCATCGTCTTCGCGTTTGCGCCCCCGGCCTGAGACTATCTAGTCGAATGTTTGGACGCCAACGAAGCGGGGCGGTGCTTTGTCGCTCGTGTGGCGGCATCACCGGCGTGTCGGACGAAACCTGCTTCCATTGCGGGGCGAAGAACCCGGGCCTGTTCGGTTTCGCCGCGGGTCTGCGGAACCTCGGAGCGGATCTCGGATTCGGTCCGTTGATCCTGACCCTGTGCGCGCTTGCCTACGGCCTGTCCCTGGCCCTCGATCCTTCGGGCATCGGCTTCCAGGGCTTGAACGTCTTCTCGCCCAGCCTCGAGGCCAGCCTGAAAATGGGGGCTTCGGGGATCTATCCGGTCTGGCGGGATGGGAGATGGTGGACGGTGCTGTCGGCGGGCTGGCTTCACGGCAGCCTGATCCACATCTTCTTCAATCTCTACTGGGTGCGGATCCTGGTGCCCCAGGTGGCGGAACTGTACGGACCCGGCCGGACCGTGATCATCTACACCCTCGGCTCGATCGCGGGCTTCTTCATGAGCTCCTCGGCTCCGGTTGCGATTCTGTGGGCGGCGCCTTTCCTGCGCGGTCCGCTCAGCGTGTTTCCGGGCTTTGGCCTGTACACCCTCGGCGCCTCCGCCGCGCTCATGGGCCTGTGGGGAGCGCTCCTCTACTACGGTCAGCGCACCGGCTCATCGAACCTTCGTCAGTGGGCGTGGAGAAACGTCGTCTACTTCATGCTCTTCGGCCTGATGGTGAGAGGCATCGACAACTGGGCGCACCTCGGCGGCCTGCTGGGAGGGTGGCTGGTCGCGCGCTGGCTCGATCCGCTCAAGTCCGAGCGCACCAATCACGTGGTCATCGCGATCGTGTGCCTGGCTGCGTCGGCCGCGTCCATCGCGGCCTCGCTTCTGATCCCGCTGCCCGCGCTCGACTAGGAACCCCTCCGCTCAACGCGCCGGTGCTCCCGAGTCCCGGATCGACTCCAGCACCTGCTGAAGGTCCGCTTCTCTCAGCGGAACCGGGGGCATGATCGTGTTCGGCCGCGCGGCGCGCGGATTGGCCACCCAGTCGATCAGCGTCTTCTCGGACCAGGCCCGTTCACCCGGCGCCGTCCTCGGATAGAAGGACGTCAGGAGTCCGGACAGGTTTGGACCTCGCTTGCCGAAACCCCTCGGGCCGAGCGTAGTGAGCAGTCGATGGCAGCCCCCGCATTTGTCTTCGAAGGTCGATGGCGTTCGAGAGGCGTCGCGTGCGAACTGCACGCGATAGGCCTCATCGGAGGTGTCTGGTCGGGCGCCGCTCAGCAGGAACGCGATCACCGCCTCGGCCTGGCCGCGGTCGAAATCGAACACCGGCATGTTCTCGACCGGCTGCGTGATCGAGGTCACGAGCTCGCTCTGCTCCCTCTTCCAGACCACGCCGTCGAGGTTCGTGGCCAGATGGTTCCCAAGGCCGCCGATGGTGTGGCAGCGGCGGCAGGCGGCGGCCTCCACGAGCTTCCGCCCTTCGCTCACCGCCGGCCCGCTTCTCTGCCCGTACTCCGCGGCCTTGCCGCTCAGGAGCCGCGCGTGGGCCAGTTCCTTCCGCGCCGCCGACGGCTGTCCCCGATGGCAATCCTCACAGGCACCGGCGTCCGTGTGGTGAGGCGCATGACAGGAACCACAGCCTTCGCGCGCCTCGGCCGTGCTCCTCGCCTTAACGCAGCCCTGGAGAAGCAGCGAGGCGGAGATCAGAAGGGCGAGACGAAGTCCCAATTGGGCCCCCGCATGAAAAGCCCGACCGCGGTCAGGACGAGAATGAGGCCGCAGGCCGCGAGCACGAGGATCGTGACCGGGCGGTGCTCGCGAGGGAACCAGGCCGCTCGTTCCAGTTCGGGGACGGGCAGCCAGGGCAGGGCCGCAAGCACGGCGATGAGCAGAAGCGCCCCGTAGATCGCGCTAGTGGAATAGCTCACGAGCTCCTGGATCCAAAGCAGGAACCACGCGGACTTGGCCGGATTCGGCGCGTGCGCCGGATCGGCCGCGAGCTCGAGCGGCGCGGGAATGAACACGGCCAGGAGGAGCAGCGCCACGGAGCACGCCGCGAAACCCAGGGTGACCAGACGTAAGAAGCGGGGTTCGCTGCTCACGTACCCGCCGGCCGCGCCGTAGGGCAAGAGCCCGCGCTGCCTGCGGATGATGAAGAAGTGGAGCATCGAGAGCGCGAGCATGGCGAGGGGGAGGAGCACCACATGGAGCGCGTAGAAGCGGAGCAGGGTCAACGATCCACCGACCGTGTCGGGCACCAGCAGCGAGCGGAGCGCGCCGCCCCCGGGCAGGGTCTTCAGCAACTCCATTCCCGTCTGGGTGGCCCAGTAGGCGAGCTGATCGGCGGGCAGCAGATACCCGGTGTACGCCGCGAACACGGACAGGAACAGAAGCAGGCAGCCGACGATCCAGTTCAGCCGCGGCTTCCGCTTGAAGGCGCCGGTCAGGATCACCCGCAGCGCGTGGAGAGTGACGAGGATCAGCAGGGCATGGGATGAGAGTCGATGCAGATTGCGCAGGTAGCCGCCGCCCCAGACATCGATCTCGAGGAACTGGATCGAGGCGTGGGCCCTTTCCGGGGTGGGGGAGTAATAGAAGAGCAGCAGCACGCCGGTACCGCCGAGGAGCAGGAACGCGGTCAGGGCCAGCCCGCCGAGACCGAAGGTGTAGCCGATCTTCAGATTGTTCTCGAGCACCCGGCGCGGGAAGAGGTGCTTCAGGAGTGCCGTGACCATCAGCCCTCCTCCCGGAAGATGGAGAGGACGCCGTCGCGCTCCGTGACCTCGAGGCGCTTGAGCGCGCGCGGCGCGGGCCCGGCCGCCACCTCGCCGTTGCTCTTGAATCGGCTGCCGTGGCACGGGCACGCAAAACCCTCCGTGGTCGCCTTCACCGTGCAGCCGAGGTGAGGGCAGACAAGATCGAACGCCTGGATCTGCCCGCCGTTCTTGACCACCGCGCAGCGATGGCGGGGCAGGACGAGCGCGCCCTCGCCCGGCACGTCCGCGGCTGCGACCTGGACCGCCTCGCGGGACGAGCGTCTCCCTCGCGGGGTCAGGAACCGCCACAGGCCGAATCCTCCCAGCAGGGAGAGGATTACCGCTTTGAGGGCGGAGCGTCGTGATCGAGCAGGTTTTGCCACTGTCTGAGGTACTGACGCACGTACTCCGGCGTCTTGCGATTCATGAGCGTGTAACGATCCTCGGGAAAGAAGGCCCCGTTGATGACGCGCTGTCCGGCCTGGCTCCAGAAAGAGCGCAGCGCGAGGCCGTCCTGGTCGAGCAGGTGCAGGCGGTCCGCGTCCTTCTCCAGAAGAAACCGGCGAGAGGTTTCGTGACAGCCGCTGCAGGTTACGGCGCCGCGCCTGATCGTGTGCGGCGAAAAGGCCTTCCACTCCGCCACGAGCAGCTTGTTCTCCCAGCCCCGTTTCGGATCGGTGGCGAAGAGAATGAACTGTGGCCGGATCGGCGACACCTTGCCGCGAGCGTTCAGCCCGAGCGGCGGCGCGTCCTGGCGCCGCAGATACGCGCTCTTCTTCCAGGGCCCGAGGGAGGGGATGGCCGCGAAGGCCTCCCGCTGCTCGGAGGTCTTCGGTCGCACCAGAAACGTTCCGTACTCCTGGGGCGCCCACGCCGCGTGGCACGCCACACACTCCATCTTCCGCATGTGGGCGTCGAACGAATGCTCCGGCACCGCTCGCGACGGGTTGGGATGACAATCGACGCAGGTCCTCGTGGCGCCCTGGCCTCCGTGGAGCGAGGGCATGGGATGGCAGTCGGCGCAGGTCATGCCCCGCTCGCGGTGGATGTCGGGCAGCATCTTCAGAATCGATTCGCCGTTCGCGATCGCGCCGCGGCGGTAGCGTTCGTGGTCCTCGCGCGGCGCGCGACCGTAGGAGTCCCAGCCCACGAAGTACCCGCGATGACAGCCGAGACAAGCGTCGTCCTTGGGCTTTCCATCTCGGTGGGGTTCTATGCCGTGACAGTCTCCGCAGGCGGATACATGACAGCCGCTGCAGGAGGCTTCGAAGAACTTGTCGCCCTCGGCCTGGCCGAAGGCGCGATGCGCGAAGGCCCGCTCGGAGGCGCGGGTCGACATCGGCCCGGTGAGCGCCGCGCGCGCCTTCGGATGACAGCCGAGGCAGTCGGCCTTCGTGTCCGCCGCCCTGGCCGGGCTAGCGAGCAGCCAGCAGGCGGCGATGAAGAGGATCTTGTAACGCGGCATAGTCGAGCTTCTTGAGGTAGACGGGGTCCTTGCCGGTCTCGTGGCAGACCAGGCACAGGTTCACGGCGAAGACGCGGCGCACCTCGTCGTGCTCGAGCGGGCGCGCGCCCGCTCGCGTGATCGCGGCGTGCGACACCACGCGCCCGCCTTCCATGGCGAGGAAACCGTCGAGGGGCTTCTTGTCGTTCTTCTCGCACAGCAGCGTGCCCTTGATGCTCCCGTTCTCGAGCACGCCTTGTCCGAAACCCAGGAACGCGGGGTTCCCATGGCATTCCGTGCAACCGACCGCGCGCGAGCCGGTGTTGTGGCCGAAGAAGGGAGCGAAGCGAAGCTGAGGCTTCCCCTTGTAACTCGCCACCGCCTCGTCCCTCGAATGGCTTCCGTTGGGCTCGATCACGGTCACGAAGGTCTGACAGCCCGGGGTCACGGGCGAGATGCGTCCGTGGTCGTTGAGGGCCAGCGGGAACGGATAGAGCGCCCGATAGTCCTCGGTCTCGCTGAACTCTCCTGGCGTCTCGCGCCCCTCGACGAAGTCCCAGCCCGCTTTACGCTTGTCATAGGCGGTGTGACAGCCGTAGCACTGGACGACGCTGCGCGAGTGACAGGTCGCGCACTCCATCCTTTCGTGACCGGCCACGCGATGCTCTGCCGTGCCGGTGATTACGGGACTCCTCAGGAGTTTTCCGACGCGCTTGGTCGCGAGCACCACCTGGCCGTCCTTCTCGAATACGTTGGAGTAGGGGCGGTCTTTCGACGTGAGCGCCATCCTGAACCCGGGGCGGATGCGGAAGCCGTACTGACGAGACTCGATGAGCGGGAGATCGCTCTCGCGGGAGACGGTCACGAAGCGAGGCGGCTTGCTGATGTCGCCATGACAATCCTCGCAGCGGATCTCGAGCTGCCCGCTCATGTCCTTCGAGGCATAGCCCTCGCCCATGATTTCGCGCGAGGTGTGACAGTCGATGCACTCCATTCCCGCGAGGAAGTGGACGTCGGGCGCGGCGTGCGAGAAGGAGCGCTCGTCGCTGCCCGGGACCGGACCAGGCATGCCGTTCTTCGTGGGAACGAGGCCGTTGTTGCCGTCGTACAGGCCCTGGTACGAAAGGGCGTGACGCCCGCTTCGGTGATGGCATTGCGCGCACGCCTGCATGGGAGGCAGTCCCTGCATCGCGTGGGTGGCGCTGCTCGGGCTCTTTCCCTTCATGGTGGGATCGCCGCCTCGGTAGGTCGCCGCTTCGCCGTACGAGTAGTGGCAGGCCGCGCATCCCGCGGGGTGACCGGCTCCGTCGAGCGCTTCGTTCTGCCGCGCCACGTGGCAGCGCGCGCAGAACTTCCGGTAGAGGTCGCCCGAGATGTTGTCGAGCCTCGCGACCGACGCGTGATCGATCAGTTTGCCATCGGGTCCATGAACCGAGCCGTCGCGTGACGAATACACCACGCCCGGCCGCTCGCCCTCCCAGGTCGCCTGGATCTCACCGATCATCCCGGTGTTGGTGAACATCTGGTTGCTCTTCATCCGCTCGAGCTGATGCTTGTGGCAGGGGCCGCACCCCATCTCCCAACGGCCGGGGAAGGAGGGATTCGAGAGTCCAAAGAGGCCCTGGTGACCCGCCTCCTTGGTCAGGGCCTTCTCGTTTCCTCCGTGGCAGGAAACGCAGCCGTCGTGAGACGGGGACGCATGCTCGATGCCCTGGTGGCAACTCAAGCAGCGCCCGGCGGCGGTCTCGACGGGACCCGTGGATCGAGCGCAGCCAAAGGCAAGCAGCAGGGGCACGAATAATCTGCGCCAGGCCGCGGAATGGCTACTCACACACGAATGGAATAGCAGGACCAGTGCCACGGCCCAAGTGGAGCGAATGGAGTGGCCTGCGCCAGTCTGCCGGCAAGATCTGCGGAGGGCTCCCGTCGCCGCGCACTCCTTGCACGCGTGCATCGGACGCATGCTCGCCCAACGGATCCGGCAGTGGCCCTCCAATGCGGCCGAGCCGGGTGTTTCGGGCGAGCGCCTGCGGAGGCACGGCTATTGCACTCTCCGGGGCGTGGAAGAACGCTGCAAAATACCGATTGCGAACGACGCCTCGAAGGCGCTCAAGGAGTTCATCACCGCCTACCCCGAGTACGAGACGACCGCCGCTCTCGACGCGCTCCGGGACCGCGAGTTTGGCCGCCTCGATGCCCAGGGGCAGATCTACATGGACTACACGGGCAGCGGCTTGTACGGTTCGTCGCAGGTCGAGCGCCACAAGGAGGCTCTGCTCAGCGAGATCCTCGGCAACCCGCACTCGGACAGTCCGGCCTCGCGCCTGGCTACGTCGCTCGTGGAACGCTGCCGCCGTCGCGTTCTGGCCTTCTTTCGGGCGGATCCGGAGGAGTACGCGCTGGTGTTCACCGCGAACGCAAGCCACGCCCTGAAGCTGATCGGCGAGTCGTACCCATTCGGTCCCGCCGATCTCTTCCTGCTCACCTTCGACAACCACAACTCCGTGAACGGCATTCGCGAATTCGCCCGGCTGAGGGGCGCGCGGACCGCATACGCTCCGATGGTTCCCCCCGACCTGCGCGTGGATGAAGGGGTGCTGGACGGCTACTTCGGGCAGGCGAAGCGGGGCGGCCACAATCTCTTCGCGTTTCCGGCGCAGTCGAACTTCTCCGGGGTGCAGCATCCGCTCGAGTGGATCGAGGAGGCGCAAGGCCGGGGCTTCGACGTCCTCCTCGATGCCGCCGCCTTTGTGCCGACCAATCGCCTGGACCTCTCCCGCTTCCGCCCCGACTTCGTGGCCCTCTCGTTCTACAAGATGTTCGGTTATCCGACCGGCGTTGGCGCCCTGATCGCGCGCCACTCCGCCCTGCGGAAACTGCAGCGCCCGTGGTTCGCGGGGGGGACCATCGAGACCGCCTCGGTGCAGGCCGACCGCTTCGTCTTCAGCACCGGATCCGCGGGCTTCGAGGATGGCACGCTGGATTTCGCCAACATCCCGGCGATCGAGTTCGGGCTGGACATGATCGAGAGCGCCGGCCTCGACACCGTGCACGAGCGCGTGCGGCTCCTGACCGGTTGGATCATCGAGCGTCTGCTCGAACTCAAACACTCGAACGGAAGACCGCTGGTTCGCCTCTACGGTCCCGCCCATACCGAACGACGCGGAGGAACGCTGGCCGTCAACTTCTACGACGCCACGGACCGGGTCATCGGCCACCACGAGGTCGAGCGCCGGGCCACCGATCGGAAGATGTCCATTCGCTCGGGATGCTTCTGCAACCCCGGCGCCGGGGAGCTGGCTCTGGGCCTTTCCCGGGGAGAGCTCGAGAAGTGCTTTGCGAAGAGCCCCCGGATGACCCGCGACGATCTACAGTTGTGCATCGATCCGAAGGCCGCTGGCGCGGTGAGGATCTCCCTTGGCCTCGCGAGCAATTTCGCCGACGCCCACGCCCTGGTCGACTTCGCCACGAGCCTCATGGAAAACGCCTGAGCCATGTACCCATGCACCATGAGCCCCGACCCCACCGCACCGACCGCGCCGAAGTGGGCCACGATCGCCCAGCCCACGATGGCGGGACTGAAGAGCTGGAAGTCCATGATGTCGCCGCCCGCCATCACGATCGGGATCACCGCGTAGATCATCAACGCGAAGAACTCCTGACCCGCGTTGTAACTTTCCCGCGGCGGGAGAGCCTCTTGGTTTCGGCCCGAGCGGTTCCGCCTAACAGCCTTCCTTCTTCTTCTTCGACTTCGCCGGAGGGCCGCCCGCGGGTGCGGTCGGAGCATCGACCTTCGGCATCTCGGGAGATCTCATCGCCGTCGCCTGGGCGCCGCCGGCGCGGGGCGTGCCTCCGAAGAACCGGGACAGCGCGGCCATCCGCTCGAAGCGCGCGCGCTCCGGCGCGGCCGCGTTCTCGGCCAGGGAGGGGAAGAGAACTTCGTCCTTCCACTGCTCGAGGCCGCCCTTCAGGGTGTAGATGTTCCGGTAGCCCTTCGCTCTCATCAGCATCCACGCCTGGTAGGCGTGAACGCCGCCATCGGAATAGAGAACGATCTTCTCGGTCGGCGAGAGTCCCGCCTCGGACAGCGAGGAGAGGACCAGGTTATCCGCGGTGGGGATATGGTACTCGGCGAACTCGCGCTCGCCGCGAAGATCGATGAGCCGGTAGTCCGTCCGGCCTTCGACGATCCAGGCCGCGAGGTCGGAGGCGAGGACATGGTCCTTCTCCTGCTCGACAAGGGTCGCGAGGTCCTTCACATCGACCGCGACCACGGTGTCCTGGTAGGGGGTCGCGAAGAGCGAGAGGAACCCGAGGCCGAGGGCGGCGACGGCGAGCCTGTGGTTCAGGGGCAGTGCGGACCAGCGAGCGCGCATCGTCATTCGGGTCTCCCTTCACCTCGGGCGCCGAAACGCGCTTCGATGAGCGAAGCGCCGTAGAACCCCGCCACCGCCATCACCACCACCCCGAACACCATCAGGCCGTAGGGAAGGTGGAGCAACTGCGGAAGAGTCAGGGCGCCCGCGCTGCCCGACAGGTACAGGCCCTTGAGCCAGGGGAAGGCAAGCGCGAAGCCGAAGGTGCCCGCTCCGATTCCCAGGGCGTAGATCATGGCGTCGATGCGCCCGGTGGCCACCGCGGCGATCGACGTGCCCGGGCAGTATCCGCCGATCACGAAGCCCGCGCCGAGCAGAAGCCCGCCCACGATCTGCGGGGTCCAGTAGGTCGGCACGAGGTACACCTGCCTCAAATCGAGCGCGCCCATCCAGCCGAGCAGAGTCACGCCGAGCATCGCGGTCACGATGGCGGTGAACATCACTTTGAAGACCGCGAGGTCGGTCAGATAAAACTGGGCGACGAGCTTCCGCGCGCTGCCGAAGCCGGCCCGCTCGAGGAAGAATCCGAAACCGATGCCGATGACGAGGGCGACGATGAGGCTCGCCTCGTCGCCGAACAGGCCGTACTTGAAGAACGGGGCGCTCATATCCATTCCTTTCGGAGGAACCAGGCGACGGCATAGGCGCCGCCGAAGACGCAGATCATGAAGGCCCAGCTTCCCGCGTTCAGCAGCGCGCCGCCGGTGAGGGCCTGGCCGCTCGTGCAGCCGCGGGCAAGATGCGCGCCTAGAGCCATCAGAGCGCCGCCGCCGAAGGCGAGCCAAAGCCGCGTCGTCCGCCTGGCCCGCGGACCCCTCTCGACCATCACCTTCATCCGGCCGGCGAGAAGACCGGAGATGAGCGCGCCCAGGAACACGCCGAGGACCTCGAAGACGAGCCAGGCTTTGAGCGGGTGGGTGGATCCGTCGCCGATGTAAGGCTCGAGGAATTCGTTGCCGGCCACGTAGCTCGGGGCCACGGCGTTCAGAGCCCAGGCCGCGGTGGCGGAGAAGGCGCCGGAAGCGCCCAGACCCCGACCCATCACCACGAAGGCGGCAAGCAGCACCAGACCGAGGCCGATGCCCGCGACGTAGGGGTTCATGTACGGCTGCGCGGCTCGTTCGCGGACCGCCTCGCGCTCGGCCGGCTGGACCGCTCCCATCGGTCCGACGAGATCGGGAGTCGTCGTCACCATGTTGTCATCTCCTCCGTTAACCGCGGGGCCAGTGAGAGGACTGCCCCGCGTAGACCACCACGAACCGCAGGGCCAGCCCGCCGAGCAGGACGAGTACGGGCGCCACCGGCGTGTGGGCGATGCGGTGGGTCACCGCCAACGACTGAATGAGCAGCGGGACCAGGATTCCCGCGCCCACCACCAGCGCCCAGAAGACGGCGGTGAAGGGCCCTCCGAGCAGGAGACCGGCCGCCTGTGCCTGAGCCTCGCCCGCGCTCATGAGGCCGATCAGGAACAGGGCGATGAGCGCCAGTTCGGTGGCCAGGAAGGCATTGTCCGCCCTGGCCAGGCCCTCGCTCTCCTCCCGGTCGCGCGCCATCATGTGGCCGAACGCGGCGCTCGCGGACAGACCCGAGACGAGGAAGAGGGGACCGAGGAGGGCGCTCGACCACAAGGGCCGGGCCCCGAGCGAGGAGAGGAGAATCCCGGTGTAGATCCCGAGCGCGGTTCCCGAGGCGACGCTCGCGATTCCGATCCATCGCACCTTCGCCCGGTCGGCCTTCAACCGGCCCGACAGCTTCTCGAGACCCGGCACGAACCAGAGCGCGGGGGCGGGAGGGTTCAGCAGGACGCCCGCGAGCAGGACCGGATACACCAGAAGGAGGATCCACGCGCCCCACGACATCGGAGACGAAAGCTGGAAGGTCACGTACAGGCGCCAGACGTAGAGCTTGTGCTCGAGATCCATGAACAGGGCGAGCATTCCCAGGCTCAGCAGGACCAGGCTGAGAAGAGGCAGGTCTGAATAGACGCTGGAGCGCCGCTCGTGTGTTCCCCGGATGAAGGCCATGCCGGAGAGAACCATGAGCCCCGCCACGAAGCCGCCGAGGAACAGGTACAACGGTATCTCGTAACCCCATACGTGCAGGGCCGGGTCGATCATGGGGTTGTGACGGGTCGAGACGAGTTCGAACATCCTGGAGGCCTTTAGGTCAGGTAGAAGATCCGCGGGTGAGTTCCCGCTTCGGGCAGGAGCGAGTGGTTGCGGCGCGAGGCGAGCAACCGGCTCACCTCCGACTGCGGATCGTCGAGATCGCCGAAGTGCATGCAGCGGGTCGGACAGACCGAGACGCATGCGGGCTGCAGTCCCTTTTCGACCCGGTGAATGCAGAAGGTGCACTTGTCCGCGTAGCCCTCTGGATCGATGAAGCGGGCGTCGTAGGGGCACGAGGCCACGCAGGCCTTGCAGCCGATGCACTCCTCGTCGTCCACCAGCACCACCGCGCCGTATTCGTGCACATGGCTGGCGCCGGTCGGGCAGCACGACACGCACGGCGGGTTGTCGCAGTGGTTGCAGCGCTCGCTCCGGATTTCCAGGGACAGGGTCGGGAACGAGCCTGTGAGCTTCTGCGCGATCCAGTCGCGATTGAAACCCTCCGGCACGCTGTTCTCGGTCTTGCAGGCCACCACGCAGTCCATGCAGCCCACGCACTTGCGGGTGTCGATCACCATTCCCAGGCGCGCCATGGCCTCAGGCCTCCGCCTCGAGAGTGACGAAGTTCACGTTCATGCCCGTGCCGCCCATCAAGGCATCGGTCTCGTATCGGGTCACTAACTGAGCGTCACTGGCGCCGCGGCCGAGCGCGCGCCGCAGCATCTTCGAGGTGTGGCCGAAGCCGTGGACCAGGTACACACAGTCGCCGCGGATGGCCTCGGTCGCTCGGACTTTGACGGGAAGGCTCACGACCCCGTCCTGATTCTTGAGGCGCACCCGGTCGCCGCTCTTGAAACCGTACCGGCCCGCGACGTTCGCGTTCACCCACACCTCGTTCTCCGACATCATGTCGTGGAGGATGGGGTTGGTCTGGGTACGGCCGAACGAGTGCACGGGCGCGCGTCCGAAGAGGAGGCGGAACGAACCCGCGGGCCCGGCCTTGGGCCTCCGGTACTTCGGCACGGGATCGAAACCCGCGGCCTTCAGCTGCGTTGAGTAGAACTCGATCTTCTGCGACGGTGTTGGAAAGACCGCCTCCGCTCCGTCCTCGAAGTAGAGAGGTGCTGGCTTGCCCAGGACGATGCCTTTCTGTTTCAGGATCTCCAGGGACAGTCCAGCCGCGGTCAGACGATGGTTGAGGTACTCCTCGATGTCCTTCCAGGGGTAGTACGCGTCGAGGCCGAGTTTCATGGCCAGCTCGCGCGCGATCCACCAGTTGGGCTTCTGATCGTTCGGCGGTTCGACCACCGGCTGACGCAGGGCCACGAAGGACTGGCGGAAGAGTTCCACGTTGAGTTCGTCGTACCGCTCGAGATAGGTGGCCTCGGGGAGGATCACATCGGCCCATCCGGCGATCTCGCTGCCGATGACGTCGACCACCACGAGCAGGTCGAGGTTCTGAATGGCCTTGATCGTCTCTTCTTCGTTGGGGAGCGCCTGGATCAGGTTCGTGGCGTAGACGAACCAGCCCTTGACCGGATAGGGCTCGCCGCTGATCGTGGCCTCGCGGATTCCGGTGGTGATGCTTTCGGTGGCGAAGGGGTAGCGTCGCCCCGGGTTATCGACTTTGCCGCGTGCGGAAACGGGGTAGGGCGGGTACGGATACGACGGCACCTCCATGCTGGAGGGCGCGTAGAAGCCGCCCTTCCGTCCCCAGCTTCCGAGCAGGGCGTTCAGCAGCGCGATGGCGCGGCTGCGCTGCGCGTCGTCCCCGTACCAGGCCGCGTGGCGTCCGGGGTGAACGAGGGTGGCGGGGCGATGCCGCGCCATCTCTCTCGCCGTCTCGCGGATCACCGAGGGCTCGATCCCGGTCTCGGGGTACGCCCACTCGGGCGTGTAGGTCGCGATCTCCGCCGCGAAGGCCTCGAAGCCGAAGCCGAAGCGCGCCACGTAGTCCTTGTCGAAAAGGCCTTCGGTCACCAGCGTGTTCATCCAGGCCAGGAGCAGGGCCAGGTCGGCGCCCGGCTTGATGGGGAGGTAGAACTTCGCCTTGCTCGCCGCCACCGAGAAACGCGGGTCCACCACGATGATCGACGCACCCGCGCCCACCGCGTCCGCGAATTCCTGGACCTGGGTGTTGTGCATGTTCTCGCCGAGATGCGAGCCGATGAGGACGAGGCACTGGGCGTTGCGGATGTCCGTGCGCTCCGGCGACCCGACCTCCTCGCCGAAGGTCAGATTGAAACCGACATCGCGGGGGCCGCGACACTGGGCGAAGGAAGGCGCGGTGATGTTGGGCGTACCGTAGGCCTTGAGCGTGTGCTTGAGGAAGGCGCCGCCGAGGCCGTGCGCGAACATCGCGATCGACTCGGGCCCGTGTTCGGCCTTGATCTTCTGCATCTTCGACGCGATGAAGGTGAGCGCCTCGTCCCAGGTGACCTCGACCCATTTCTCTCCGCCCTTGGGGCCCTGGCGCATGAGGGGCGCCTTGACGCGATCCGTGTCGAAGTGCGCGCCGACCCCGCCGGTACCGCGCGGACACAGCCGGCCTCGGCTCAGGGGGTCGAGGGGATTGCCTTCGATCTTCCAGAGGACGCCATCGCGAACGGTGGCGATGGCGCCGCACTTCCAGAAGCAGATGTCACAGAACGTGGGGACCTGGCGCAGCCCGCGCTCGCGCTCCGGGGCGGCCGCGCGCAGCAGTCCCGAGGCCGACGCGGCCACCGTGGCCGCACCCGCGGCGACGCCTGAGACTTTCAGGAATCGCCGGCGTGAAAGCGGGTGGGCGAGAGTCATTGCGGTCCGAGGCCCGACTTGATCTGGGCCGCGAGTTCGTCGTGGATCGAACCCGGCATGCCCATGTTCTTCATGAACGCCCACTTGCCCGCGTCCTCGAAGTACATCTTCATCCGATACATGGTGTCGACGAGGCGCACTCGGACCGCGTTGCCGTCCCGTGCGACCACGATCTCGATCGGGTAGGCCGCGGCATGGGCCAGCCCCGGGCACTTGAACGAGTCACGGGTTTCATCCGCGCCCGCGCCCACGATGCTGAACGACTTCGTGTCCATGGGCGTGCCGGTGGAGCCGAAGATCACGGTCTCCTGTTCGGGAAGCTCGAGTTCGTAGACCCGGTGCAGGCCCCAGGTGGCGCCGGTTCTGTCCAGGCCGGCCCGGACCTTGGACGCCACCCATTTCCAGTCCGAGGAGGCGACCACGAACTCGTCCTTGACCTTCTCGCCGAAGGGGCCTCCGGCCATGACCCCCATGGTCTTCCCGATGTGGCCGCGGGTGCGCTTCTCGCCGTATTCGCGGTGAACCGCGGCCCCCAGGCCCGCGCTCTCGATCGCGGAGCGGAGCGCCTCGGTGTGGGTGCGGCTCAGTTCCGCCTGGGCGGGATCGTCCATCAGGATGGTGCGATTGACCGATTCGGGATTGAGCAGAGCCACATGGACGCCCTTCTCGTCCTCGAACACGTTGATCCGGTCGACCACTCCGAAAGGAGCGGTCTTCGGGTTGGCGGCCATCAGCTTCCTCGCATATTCCGGATCGACCACCGCGAAGACCCGGGCCTTGTAGGTACAACCCTGGGGCGCACCCGCGTCCACCCTGGCGAGCACGTTGAGGCCCCGGGCGAGGAGCGCCGACTCGAGCGCGCCCGTGGCCTCATCGAGCGTGCCCGCGGCCCGGTCGAGGACATACTCGTAGACGCCGAATGATGCGTTCGCGGCGGCGGCGCGGACGGGCTCTCCCGAAAGAGCGATCGGGAGAGCCATCGCGGCAACGAGAAGCCCTGTCGCGGTCTTCATGGCTACTTGCGCATTCCGAACGAGTAGCTGAAGTCGAGCTCCCACTGGTCCATCTTCAGTTCGATATTCTGGCGGTTCGGGACTTCGAGGTTGTTCGGTCCCGAGATCGACTTCGGAATGGCGCGCACGATGGCGAGATTCAGCGCGCGGCCGTTGCTGAAGTTGCGGGTGACGCCGGCGGTGACGTGGTGCTCCATGACCCCGGGGGCCAGGATGTTGATGAGAACCTCGTTCTCGCGGATGGGCTGGTGAGCGTAGGAGTAGCCGCCGCGAAGCGTCCAGTCCTTGTTGGCCGCGACCTGCAGTCCGCCCTTGTAGACGGTCATGTTGTGCCAGCCGAAGCCCGCGCCCTCCACCATCCCGAGCCGGGTCATGCCGAGGTTGGGCAGGAAGTCGTTGCCCACCGACTTCACGCCCTCGTAGTTGATCCACTGGACATCGAAAGCCATGGTCACCTTGTCCGCGGGCTTTACCGCGATGCCGCCGGTGAAGGTCTGAGGAATGTCGAACCCGCCGCTCTCCGCGAACAGCCCGGCGTATTCGTCGAACGCGGTCATGCCGATCCGGCTCTGGTAGGAAAGGCCGACCGAGAAGGAGTCGGTGAGTTCGCCGAGGTATCCGACCCGGACGCCCGCACCGTACGAGTTCGAGTGGTCCTTGTTGGTGAGGTTCTTCGGGTCGCTCGACATGGGGCTGAAGCCAAGGAGGCCCTTCGCTTCAAAGCGCTGATACGCGAGGATCACGCTCAGTCCGACCGCGTGGCGCGAGTCGAACTTGTAGGAGTAGGTGGGGGCCAGGAACATCTGCGAGAGATCGACACCCGTCTCTCCCGCGCCGAAGACCGGGGCCGCGTAGTCGGTGTTCATGCCGCCGTTGCCGTAGGCGGTGATTCCGAAGGCGCCGTTCTCGCCGACCTTCCAGTTGGCTCCGAGGGCCGGAACCGGGAAGTACTTCGAGCCGCTTTCAACTGTTCCCGGGGCCAGGCCGAAGGTGCCGGGGTAGCCCGACGGGGACCCGGTGACGGAGAACTGGCGATTGGGATTGAAGGCCTCGACGCCGATGTCGAACCGGCGCCCGAGGAAGGCCATGGAGGCGGGGTTGGTGGCGGGGGCCTGAGCACCCAGGTAGAGCGCGACGCCCGCCCCTCCCATGGCCTTGTAGTTTGTGCCGTAGCCATTGGCGAAGTAGCCGTCGGTGGCGCCCGCCGGAAGCGCGGCGGCAAGGACGAACCCGAAGGCCGCGATGGCCAGTGCGCGACGCTGTTTCATACTGTTCACCTCAGAGTTGGAGAGAAATTCCGGTGAAACACCGAGCAACGCCTGTGCCACCGACGCATTCCAGCTTTATCAATGACTTAACCGGATGAGCCGTCTTGAGGGGCCTCGTGCCGCGAACGCAAACGTTGCGACGTTGCGTCGCATGAAACGAAATGTTTACGGCTGAGCGAGGCCGGCTTCGCGCATGCGGCGCCACAAAGTCGCCCGGCTGATGCCCAGGGCCCGGGCGGTCTCGACGCGCCGCCAGCGATGGGTCTCGAGCGCCTTCTTCAGCCGGGCAAGGTCGGCGACGGGTTCGGCCGAAGCGGGTTCTGGAGGCGACGCCTCGCGGGGACCGGGGTTACCGGAGGGCTGAAGTTCGATGGGCAGGTCTTCGAGCAGCATGGTCTGTCCCCTGCAGACCGCCACCGCGTACTCGAGCGCGTTCTCCATTTCGCGCACATTGCCCGGCCACGAGTAGTCGAGCAGAGCGCGAAGAGCCTCCGGCGAGAATCGCAGCGCCCGGCCCTGACGCGCGGCCACCCGGGCGAGAAGATGAGTGGCGAGCGGCTCGATGTCGGCGCGCCGGTCGCGCAGCGGGGGGATCTCGATGGGAACGACGCGGAGGCGATAGAAAAGGTCCTCGCGGAAACGCCCCTCCTGGACCGCGCGGCGCAGGTCGAGATTGGTGGCGGCGATGATCCGCGCATCGGTCGTGCGGGACTTGCTCTGGCCCACCGGCTCGAACGTCTTCTCCTGCAGGACGCGCAGGAGCTTGACCTGGAGGTGCAGCGGCACATCGCCCACTTCGTCGAGGAACAGCGTCCCGCCCGCGGCCAGCTCGAAACGCCCGGCACGCTCGCGGACCGCGCCCGTGAAGGCCCCGCGCACATGGCCGAAGAGTTCGCTCTCCAGCAGATCGCCGGGAAGAGCGCCGCAGTTCACGGCCACGAACGGACCGTTCCGGCGAGGAGAATGGGAGTGGATCGTCCGGGCCAGGATCTCCTTGCCGGTGCCGCTCTCGCCGGTCAGCAGGACGGTGGCCTCGCTGTTCTCGAGGTTCTCGACCAGTCGCAGAATGCGATCCATGGCCGACGAGCGGCCGATGAGTCCGGGGAAGGGCGAACTCGCGCCATGCGCGGCCTGGTCCTCCTCCGCGGGGCGGAGGACCACGATGAACTTGACCCGCGGATCGCACACCGTGCCCGGATCCGAATGGAAAGGGGCCGCGGTGAGAGAGACCAGCCGCGGCTCCTCGGTTCCCACCGTCAGCATCGAGCGCCAGCCCTCGCGACGCTCGCCCGCGAGCAGCAGCTGGCGCAGCGTTCCCGCGGGACCGAACAGATCGCTCCCGAGAAGTTCGGCCAGGGGCTTTCCTCGCGCGTCACCCGAGGCGCCCCGGCCGATCAGGCGGTCGAGCAGCGAGGACGCGTGAACCACCCGGAAGCCGTGGTCGACGCAGAGGAAGACCCGTCCGAGCGAAGCGAAGGCGGCGCTCACGCCCTCGATCGCGGATCGCAGCAGAAGGTCATTACCTGGATCGGTCATAGGCCCTGTTTCGGCTGCAACGAGCGTGCCAGCCTGACTCAGCCTTCGGGTTTCCGGGAAAGGGAACCGATCAGGCCGCGGCCTCCCCGGGTCCGGGCCGGTCCTTGATCGCCCGGGCGATCGCGTAGGCCGTCAGGCCCACGCACAAGACGAAGACCACCAGGAACAGGGCGAGCGGACCCCACTGGGTCGCCACGGTCAAGCGTTCGTCGCCTCTCCAGGGAGCGAGGTAGATATCCCGGAGCTGATGACGCGTCAGCACCATGAACACCACGGTGGCGACCAGAACCTCCGCGACACGACGGACGTCCTTCGCCTGGGTCAGAGGATCGGTGATACGAGAGAGCACCACGAGAAGAAGGACGCCGAGGAGGATTCCCGCGGTCAGGGGGATCATGGTCGCCGCGCCGCCGCGCATGAACTCGCGGAGCACCTCGCGCGGCAGGGCCAGCAGAAGCCAGAACCCGTCCGCGAGCTCGAGGGCCGTCGCCACGAAAGCCGCGCGCAGGCCGAACCGGGCCATGCCCAGGCACGCCTCACGATCTTCGGCCGTCGCCGCCCTGCGGGTGGCCACGAAGGCCAGCGCCGCGCCCGCCATGGCCACCGCCGCGAGAACGAAATGAAGATAGCGCGGCGCGAAAGTGGGATCGAGGAGCGCGGCCCAGGCCTGTTGGGCGACCGTTTCCCATCGCCCCGGCTGCAGATGAAGCACGTTGATGGCGACCTGGATCCCCGCGATCTTGAGGAAACACACCGCTTCCACGATCAACAGCGCGCGCACGCTCTTGCCCGCCTGCAGGCGGTACTTGACCAGGTAGTTCAGGTAGTACCCGAGGGTCAGGATGCCCAGCATCCCGAGCCACCACCAGGCGACCAGGATGGTCGCGGTGTAGAAGAAGCGGCCGAACAGCACCTGCATGAAGAGCAGGGGTGCGATTCCGAACGTGATCGCGAAGGAGATCGCCCAGCTGTTGGCTTCGGCGAAGAAGGTCTGGATCTCCCGGGCGCCGGGACGGTCGCGCCCCACCAGGGCCGCGAGCACCGACCCGCCCATGACCATGTTCACGAAGACGAGGTGAATCAGGAACGTCAGCACCCACAGCACATGGAACAACCACGGCGGTCCGGGCAGCGGGGCGGGGTCGAGGGCGGGGATGAGGCTAGCGGGCATTGGAGGCCTCCTTGACCGGGGCCTGCAGGCTCAACAGGTACGCCTTGAGCGCCGCGATCTCCTCGGCGGTTCCCACGAGCGGGGGCATCGCGGGATAGTCGAACTTCTGCGTGGCGACGTGTCCCCGATCGGCGTACTTGCCCGAGGCGTACTCTTCGCCCTCGCCGTGCATCACCTCGAGAATGAGGCCGAGGGTGTCCGCGTCGGGGGCGGCCACGAGCTTCCGCATGGACAGGTAACCATCGACGGTGTGACAGGCCTGACACTGGGCCCGATACACCGCGCGCCCCATGGACACCGGGGTGCCGTCGCTCTCCCTCGCCGCCCAGGTCGCCTTGGACAGGATGCCGCGCTCGTTGAGATCCTTGATCTCGCTGACCAGGATGCCGTTCGAGAACATGAAGTCGCGGATCACGAAAGGCTTCCTCGCCCCCTCGCGGACCCGTTCCTCGGCCCCGAAGAAGCTGAAGGCGGCGAGCAGCGCGACCGCCGCGATCGGCCACCGCTGCGCGCGGGGCAGGAGCCACGCGAATACCGCGAGGGCCATGAAGGCGGCGAGGGACCACAGCAGCCGGCCGCGTGTCGCGCCCAGAGCGGCCACCAGAGGGGAGGTTCCCAGGAAGACCGCCCGGACCGACTCGGGAAGCGCCGTTTCCCACCAGCGATAACCGCCGTAGGCGATGAGTCCGCCCGCGACCTCGAACCCCGCCATCAGTCGCACCAGGCCCGCGCGCGCCGCGCCATCGGGCTCGCGCAGCGCCGCGAACATCAGGTACGCGCCCGCGAGCAGGAGGCAGATGCCGGTGCGCATGAGCAGCCCGGGGAAATAGGTGGGATTGAAGATCGCGTCCCAGAAGGAGCGGGTCTCGACCCAGTCGCCCGGGGTCAGCATGAAGGAGATGATTCCCTGGATGATGACCAGGGACATGTAGGCCGCGAAGAAGTACAGCCAGATGATGAGCAGGTGCGTGCGCGGACGGACCTTGTCCCAGGTGGCGTAGTACAGGAGCGCCGTCGCCACCTCGAGAATGAAGAAGCCCCACTCCGCGGCCCAGCCCCACACGAAGTTGTGGATCAGCGCGGAGGTCGCGGCGGGGTGCACCAGACCGATGGTGACCCAGATGCCCACGCCGGAAATCGCGCCGAAGACCGTGGACACCAGGATCAGCATCTGAGAGCTTCGCCGGGCCAGACTGCGCAGTGAGGGGTCGTTGCGCCTCACCCCGAGCGTCTCCACGATCGCGATGGCGAGGCCGCCGCCCACCGCGAAGTGGGAGACCCACACGTGGGTGACGGCAACGAGCGCGATCAACAATCCGCCGCCCATAGACAGGTCCCAGATCGGGTAGTCCATCGACTCTCCTTCCGGCAGTTGCGGTGACGACGGTGTCAGTATAAAGGGCGTGGCAAGGGCCGGCCGGAATCCGATCCCCCGGATCAAGTTGTCCTGGAGGAGCCCGAAGTAGAGCCTGCTCGGGTGAAGGGCGCCGCCGCCCCGGGAAGGGGCCGCTAGCGTCGCCCCCCGTCGAAGTTGTCGACCACCCAGATGTCCGCGCGGTCGTTGGGGTACCAGAGCGCGAGCCTGAGCTTCCCGGACAGTTCACGCGCCTGCCCGAACATCCAGTGAGAGGGGAAGGTCCCCATGGCCCTCACTCCCTTGCCATCGGCCCTGACCGCGACGAGCTGGTTCGACGTCTCGTCGATGACGTAGACCGAAGCGTCGTCCGCAGACCACCCAAGAGGCCTGAGCAGGCCGGGCCGCTTGAGAAGTCCAGTCAATCGACGATCCTGAAGCGAAACGACCGCGAGTTCCGCGGTACCTGTGTTCGGCCGGTGGATCAACGCGACGCGATCGCCCCGATTGGAGTAACGCGGAGCGAGAAGGGACCCACCCTCCTCGGGCGCAACCAGAGGCTCTTTGCTCCCCGTCGTCGGATCGAGTTCGTGGATCCATGCCCCGGGGGCGCGGTAGAGGATGCGCGCGCCGGGGGCCCATTCGGTGTGAGTAGCCGCGCCCGTCGCCGTTATCTCGTGATCGGCGCCCGAGCGCACGTCCACTATGTGGAGAGAGCGGCCGCGGTCGTCCTCGAGCGAATAGGCGATCCTTTCCCCATCCGGCGACCACGCGGGTTCCTCGGCCAGGCCCGGTCGAGAGACGAGAGTCCGCTCGATCACCCCTTCGGTCGATGCCAGGAGCAGTTGACCGAGCTCCCCGTCCTGCCGCGTGAAGACCATCCGCGTGCCGTCGGGCGAAAACCGCGGGTCTTCGCTGCGCACCCCGCTGGTCACCGCGCGGAGGGGAATTGGCGCAGTCGTCGAAGCCTCCGGGTCCAGGTCGGCCCTCCAGATATTGCGGTCGAACGCGAGGCGCGGATACGCCAGTCGCCCCGTCCGGGAGAGGCTGATCGATGCGTTGCCGCCATCCTCTATGGTCAGGTTTCCTTGAACCAGGACCGGAGATGCATCGAGGCCATCGGGCAGGACCCTCGCGCGAAGGACCTCCGACACGTTGGCGCCGATGGTCAGGTAGTAGATGGAAGTGCCGTCAGCGGACCATCGAGCATCGAGCGCGCGCCGTCTCTCGCTCGCGTGCTGGATGAGACCGGTCCCATCCCGCTTCATGGACCATATTCCGCCGTTCGGCTGGTGCCACACGCAGACGAGCAGGCGCTCCCCGTCCGGGGACACGTCGGTTACCGACCCCTCAAATGGGGCGTTCATATCGATCCGCCGGACCTCGCGAGTCACAAGAGACGCCACCCGGAACCACCTTCGGTTCAGACTGCCGAGAATCAGCTCGGAATCGTCGGGCGACCAGGAGATCTTGTACGCGCCACCAGAAGCAATGGTGCGGACGGGGGCGCCGCCGAATCTCGAGATGAGCAGAATGTCGGACTGGCCGTCGGCGCTGGTTCTTCGTAGCGCGATGAACTTTCCGGAGTTTGACCATCGCGGCGCGCCCAGTCGCGCCGGTCCAAAGACTTCAACCGCGCTTCCGCCTCCGAGGTCCCGGACCAGGAGCTTTGCGCTTCCTTCACGGCCAGAGACATAGGCGAGGGTCTTGCCGTCCGGGGAGAGATCGCCGACGACCGACTTCCCATCGGACGTCACCTGCCGGAAGGTGGCGGGAGCCGGTGGGCGGGTGGCTCTGAAGAAACCGATGCCGAGGGTGGCGACGGTCGTGATGACAGCCACCACGAGCAAGATGAGACGCCAGTTGGCGCGGGGCGTTCGGAAGGCGAGCCGACGACCGGCTGTGGCCTCCAGCGTCGCAAGACTCGCGCCAAGATCCCTCGCGGACTGAAACCGGTCCTCCGGCTTCTTCTCCAGACAGCGGGCGACCGCGGCCGCGAGGGCGGGGTTCGTCTTGGGAGCCAGCGTCCTGAGATCGGGCGGCGCTTCGGTCAGGGTGGCGCCCATGGTCTCCACATCCGAGCCTTTCGCGAAGGCTCGCCGGCCCGCGAGCATTTCATACAGGACCACGCCGAAGGCGAACAGATCCGAGCGCCAATCGATGGCCTGGCCCCGGATCTGCTCCGGGGACATGTAACCCGGCGTGCCCATCACCGCCCCGTCGCGCGTCGGCGCAACGAAAGCGCCGGTGGGTTCGGCGGTCGCGAGGGGTTGCACCTTGGCCAGGCCGAAGTCGAGGACCTTCACCGTGCCGTCGGCGCGGATCTTGATGTTGGCGGGCTTGAGGTCGCGGTGGACGATGCCCTGCTCGTGCGCGGCCTCCAGAGCCTTCGCGATCTGGCGCGCGATGGGGAGGGCCTCGTTCGTCGGCATCGGCCCCCGGGCGATCCGGGCCGAAAGGTCCTCGCCTTCCACCAGTTCCATCACCAGCGCCCGGGCGCCCGGGCCCGACCCGCCGGCCGCCGGTATCTCCTCGACCCCGTAGATCACCGCGATGTTCGGGTGGTTCAGGGAGGCAAGAGCCTGCGCCTCACGATCGAACCGGGCGAGCCGCTCGTGATCGTGAGCGAAGACTTCCGAGAGAACCTTGATCGCCACGTCCCTTCCCAGCTTCGTGTCCCGGGCCCGGTACACCTCGCCCATCCCGCCCACGGCCAGGAGGTCCCGTAACTCGAACACGCCAATCCGCTGACCGGTGAGTGAGGAGTGGGCGCCCGAGACCATGCGCGCCACCACGTCGAGGACGGGTGTCCTCAGGAATCCAGCCGCGGACTCCGGCTGGGCGAGAAGGGAACGCACCTCGGCGGCGAGTTCGGGGTCGTCGGGACAGGCCGCGGACAGGGCCGCAGCCCGTTCGTGCGGCGGGCGGGCGAGGATCTCGTGGTAGAGCTTGTCGAGTCGGGCCCAGCGGCGGTCGGGCGCGTTCACGACGTCACCGCCTTCGTCGCATCCTGGACCAACCGGCGCAATTCGTCCCGCGCTGAGGCGACGAGCTCGTGGGCGGCGCCTCGCTCTCTGCCGCCCCGGTTGAGAGCAAGCCGACTTGCCGTGCGTCTGTCGGTCGGGATTCGAAATGTTACGCCGTTTTCGGGCGACTTCGCGGCTCCCTTCACTTGCAGCCGGAGTGACTTAAGGCATGGCGTCATGGTGACCTCCCGTCGAGAACCTGAACCGTCGATGGGGCAGCGTAGCGACGGGCCGGGGGGCGCTTCGGCGCCATTGTTCCGCTTCGCCTACTGTCACACGCCTGGCCTCCGTGCCAGTTTCGGGCCTGTTTCCCCGATCGACGGCGTCCTGCTCAATGACCGGTGCTTCATCTGAGCCGAGCCCAACTGGAGGGCGGTGAGAGCTAAGCGGATCGATGAGATCAATAACTACGCCGGCACTGCGGTCAACTACCGGCTTAGAGCGTTCACACCTGTGCCGGCCGCAACTCCCTCGCGCGCCCCGGCGCCGGCTTCAGCGACGCCCGCCGTCGAAGTTGTCGATAATCCAAACGTCCGATCGATCGTCGGGAATCGAGAACACGAGCTTGAGACTTCCCATGAGTTCCACGACGTGGCCCATGACGTCCGGTGAGGGCAGAATTCCCAACATGTGGTGCGACTTTCCGTCGCTCTGAACAGCCAATAGATCCCCGGATGTTCTATTGATGGCGTAGATGACGCGATCATCGGCCGACCAGCCGATCGGCGCGAGCGACGCGCCTGAGACGGAGGCCATCACAATCGCCAGCGAGCGATCATGAAGCGAGACGACCGCGAGTCCGCCCTTGGTTCTCCCGTTGTAGTTCATCGCGATGCGATCGCCACGATTCGAGTATCGCGCGCTGAACACGAACGCCTGACCAGTGCGCGGCAGCAGATCGTCGAGCTGCCCAGTTGTGGCGTTGACAAGAACGATGGTCTCGAGGCCGGGTGTGGTACAGGCAATCTGCCCTCCCACACCCCAACTCAATCCCTCAAATGAGCCCTTGACCAAGAGTCTGTCCGCCCCGGTCGCGGCAGTCCAGACATGGAGGGCCGGTCCGCCTGCGTCTCTGAAGGTGTACGCGACCTGCGTCGCATCCGGGGACCAGGCGACTTCGCCCGCAGATCCCTTCCGTGAGACCAAGGTCTGCTGGACCTTGCCGGTCGGAGAGGCGAGGAGGACTTGACCAAGCTCGCCGTCCTGCCTGACGAAGGCCAGCCTGGATCCATCGCGCGAGAACTGCGGCGCCCTGCTAGGCGGACCCCCGGGCATCTCGCGAGGCTGGATGGGTTCGTGCGAAGAGAACGTGGCGGCAAGGTCCACACCTGCAAGCCGTGAGCCCCGCGTCACCCTTGGGTAGGCGAGTTTCCCGTCTCGAGAGATCGATATGTTCGAGCCCCCGGTCAGCCCGGCCTCCAGGACAACAGGTCGATCATCCGGCCCGTCGGTTGTAAGTCTCGCCCGGCGCAGCTCAGAGCTGCTCTCACCCTGAACGAGGTAGTAGAAGGAACCCCCATCCAGCGCCCATCGTGCATCCACGACGGGACTCTTCTCGCGAACATGCTCTCGCAAGTCACGGCCGTCCTGAGCGATGGACCAGACGCCGGAGTCCCCGCTCTCGGTACTGGTATGAAGGAGGACCCTCTTATCGTCGGGCGAAACATCCGTTACAAATGCCAGCGTGAACGGCCCGTTGATCTCGACCTTCCGAAATTCCCCGGTCGGTATGGAAACGGCCGCAAACCGCTTCGCCCCTGCCGTCCCCAGAACCAACTCGCTGTCGTCCTGCGACCACGAGATGGTGCGACCCCGCGCCGCGATGTGGATGGGCGCTCCGCCGAACCGAGACAGGACGACGACCCCGTCACCCGTACGCGCGGCGATGCTGCGGCCGGAATGGGCCCATCGGAGCGCAGTGATCTGCTGATCGGAGCGATATATCTCCGCAGGGGCGCCGCCCGGCAGGTCCCTCACCATCAGTCGGCCGCCCGACGTGTCGTTTGTCACGTAGGCCAGCGTCTCCCCGTTCGGCGCGACGTCGACCGCCTCCGCGCGGCCGTCGGAAGTTACCTGACGGTAGGTGGCCTTCGGTGGAGGGGTGCCGCGCCTAGACACAATCACGGCAGTCGCGGCCAGGCTGAAGAGTGCAACGCCAGCTATGGCGAGGCCCCAGAGCCTGCGCACGCGCTGTCGGCCTTGTACCTGCGGACCCGACGTCGCGCTCAGCGCCTCCAGCGCGAACCCGAGATCCTCCGCCGACTGGAATCGATCCTCCGGTTTCTTCTCGAGGCATCGAGCGACGGTCGTGCCGAGCGCCGGATCCGTGCCCGTCGCGATGGTGTTCAGATCGGGCAGCGTCTCCGTGAGCGCGGCGTTGAGCGTTTCCACATCCGAGCCCCTCGCGAAGGCTCGTCGGCCCGTGAGCATCTCGTAGAGCACGACGCCGAATGCGAAGAGATCGGAGCGCCAGTCGACGTGCTGGCCGCGGATCTGCTCCGGGGACATGTAACCCGGCGTTCCCATCACCGCCCCAGCTCCCGTGGGAGGATTGAACGAGCCGGCACGGTCCTCGACGTCTGCGATCGGCTGTACCTTGGCCAGGCCGAAGTCGAGCACCTTCACGGTGCCGTCTGCTCGCACCTTGATGTTCGCCGGCTTGAGGTCGCGGTGGACGATGCCATGCTCGTGCGCGGCCTGGAGCGCCTTCGCGATCTGCCGGGCGATGGGGAGGGCCTCGGAGGCGGGGAGAGGGCCGCGTGCCATTCGAGCCGACAGGTCTTCGCCCTCGACCAGCTCCATGACCAGAGCGCGGGAACCCGGGCCCGAACCACTCGCCGCGGGAATCTCCTCGATACCGTGGATGACCGCGATGTTGGGATGGTTGATCGAGGCGAGGGCCTGGGCCTCCCGATTGAACCGGGCGAGCCTTGCGTGGTCGTGCGCGAACGCTTCGGGCAGGACTTTGATGGCGACATCGCGACCGAGCTTCGTGTCGCGCGCCCGGTACACTTCGCCCATTCCTCCGACCGCCAGCAGATCCTGGACCTCGAAGGCCCCGATGCGCTGGCCGGTCAGGCTCGCGCGCGATCCCGAGACCACGCGCGCGACCACCTCGAGAGCGGGGGTCACCAGGAATCCGCCCGCGGATCCCGGCTGGTCGAGGAGGGACTGCACCTCGGCGGCGAGGCCCGGGTCGTCGGGGCACGCTGCGGCCAGCGCGGCCGCACGCTCGTTCGGCGGACGGGAGAGCATCTCGTGATACAGCGCCTCGACCCGCCTCCAGCGACGGTCGGGGGCGTTCACGATGCCGCCTTTGGCCTGGTCCCTCCGGGCGGGGACTGCCCGCGTAGTTCGCGAGACAGCCAGGCCTTGGCGAGCTTCCAGTCGCGCATCACCGTGTCGACGGACACGTCGAGCACTGAGGCGGTTTCCTCGACACTCAGACCGCCGAAATATCGAAGCTCGATGACGCGTGCCTTGCGCTCGTCGAACGCCGCGAGGGCCACGAGTGCGTCGTCGAGCGCGGCGATGTCCTGACCCGGGGCGGGGGTCGCGACCTGCACCTCATCGAAGGTCACTATGGTCGCGCCGCCTCCGCGCTTCTGGTAGCGCTTCGACCGCGCGATGTCGACGAGGATGCGCCGCATGAGGCGGGCGGACATGGCGAAGAAATGCGCCCGGTTCTGCCAGTTGACATTCCGGACGTCGACCAGCCGGAGATAGGCCTCGTTCACCAGCGCGGTCGCCGGGAGGCTGTGGCCCCGGCGCTCGCCCACCATGCATCCCCTGGCGATCCGGCGCAGTTCGCCATGCACGAGCGGGATCAGTCTGTTGAGAGCCGCTTCGTCTCCATCGCCCCATTCGAGAAGAAGCCGGGTGACCTGGTGGGTGTCAGTCGGAATCGAGAAATCCTACGCCATTTTTCGGGGCGTGCCAGTTCGGGGACGGATTTCGCGCTTACTCCCTGACCAGACCGTGGAGCGGGGCCGCCTCCAGGGCCCGAAAGGAGACAATCGTGAAAACACAACCAATCCGCACGATGCTGGCCCTGGCGTCCTCGATGCTTCTCCAGGCCTGTGGCGGCGCTTCCGGCCTGACCGCGCCCACCCCGTCCGTATCGCATTCCGGGACCTACTCGGGCCAGATGACCTATTCCGACGACCATTCGACGACCAATGCCCAGACCACGCTCTCTCAAGTCGGAAACTTGCTGACCTTCAACGAACTCGTCCTCACCGTTCCTTCGGGCGTGCGGATTCCGCTCGGCATCGCCACCCTGAGCGGCGACGAATTCAGCGCATCTAACTCCTACACCAGCGACGGCTGCGGCCGCGTGAATCTGCAGTTTCAGGGGCGTTTCTCGGGGAGCACGATGCATTTGAAGGTGACTCCGTCATTCCCTTCGCCGCCGGCCGGGGCCGCGTGTGGGGTGTTCTCCATCGAAGGCGACCTGTCGAGGCAATAGCATTCCTATGAAACACCTGTCCGTCGGAGCGCTGTTAGTTGCGATGGCCGGTTGTGGAGGTTCGCCGGCGAGTCCGAGCGCCGCTCCCGCCGCGCCCACCCCGGCTCCCGCCACGCCGACCCTGCTCACCCCCGCGGCTGGAGCGTCGATCGCGAGCGTCTGTTCGGGATCGTCGTGGCAATTCTCCTGGTCCGACGTCCAGGCCTCCGTCTACCACCTTCAGGTGTCGAAGCCCTCGGGGCAGGTGGCGCTCGAGCGCGACGATCTGGCCGCCACCGTCTTCACCTGGGGCGACTTCCCGACCGTCCCGGAGAGCGAGCGGCGCGGCTGGCGCTTTCGTGTCCAGGCCCGGATCGGAGGGACCTGGCGCGATTGGACCCCCGAGAGGACCTTCGACGTCGACCCCCTCTCGCCGCGACTGGTCTCGCCCTCTCCCGGCGCCGTCCTTGACAACGGTTGTCTCGACCAGAGGAACCCGATCGAGTGGTCCTTCAACTGGGCCGCCTGTCGCGACGCGACCCGCTATCACCTGTTTGTCATGGGTGGAACGGCCACCATCCCCATGGTGGATGTGATGACGGCGGGCACGTCGTTCGATGTCTCGACCCTGGGATACATCGCGGCGGGCAACGACAAGGGGTGGCGATGGTGGGTGCAGGCGGAGCGCAACGGCGTCTGGACCGATCCCTCACCGCCGTGGACTTTCGACGTCGAGCCCGTAAACACGGACTGCGCGGCTCTCGGCGCCCCGACGCAGGTGTCTCCCGCGAGCGGAGCGGTCTTCGACACCTTCCCGCGAGCGCTCACCTTCACCTGGCAGGCGGTGAGCCAGGCCGCGAGCTACAACTTCTACGTCGAGGCCTGCGCGGCCGGAGACACGAGTTGCGCGGGGACGACGATCTCCTACAACCCGGTTCGCGGCCTGACCGCACCCACCTACTCGATCAGCAACTTCGTGGGGGCCCAGCCCGGACGGTGGCGGGTTTCCGCAACGAACGCTTCGGGTGTGGAAGGTCAGTCCAGCCCGTGGTGGACGTTCCGCTTTACCCGCTAGGCGCCCGACGTGGTTTTTCTTTTCACGAGCATGCCAGTTTTGGACTCGTTTTCCCGCCTTGCTCCATAACGAACGCCCGGCGGCTAGACATTGGGACGGCCGCCGGGCCCAGTCAATCACCCCCGCGATGCTCGCGGCTCTCAAGAACGGAGAACGCAAATGATCAGCCGAAACCGGACCTTCGCCTCGCTTGCCCTCGTAGCCATCGCGGCTTCCCCCTGGGGCTGCGGAGGAAGTTCATCGTCCCCGTCGTCGCCCACAACCGTCGCCGCCGTGCCCACGCCGACGCCCTGTGCGCAGAGCGCCCTCTTCCAGGCCACCGGGAGCATGCCGGCCGGAACCCTGATGAGTCAGGTCACTCCGGTTCCGGCGGTGGGGAGGCTGGACATCACCGCCGACTGGACGTTCGCCACGAACCCGGTGGGCCTGTACGTCGTCCAGGGCGCCTGCGACCTCGCTGCGTTCAACGCGCGATCCTGCAACTTCCTGCTCCGAGTCGAGCCCGGCGCCAAGCCTTTGAAGGGTTCAGCCCCGGTCCAGGTCGGCACCTATCTGCTGATGCTCGCCAACTTCGGTTCGCGTGAGGACTCGGGCGCCATCAACGTGGTGCTGAGCACCGGCTCCTGTCCGGCGGCCACTTCCGCGTCGTCGTCCGGATCCGGGGCGTCGACGAACCAGCCCCAGGTGCAGCGCGTCCAGATGTTCCGCTAGTCCGCGGAAAGGAAGAATGCCATGACAAACACAACGAACTCGATCCGGCGAGCCGGGTTGACCCTGCTGGTGCTGGCCCTGACCCTGGGCGCGCGTGACGCCTCCGCCATCGAGCGAAAGGGATTCATCATCGGCTTCGGAGTCGGCGGCGGTCAGATGACCTGCGACGGCTGCGAATCGCTGTCCGGTCCGGCGGTCGCCATCCACCTCGGCGGCATGATCAACGAGAAACTGGCGCTCGTCTGGGACAGTTCGGGCGTGGTCAGGGAAGAGGATGGCGTCACTCTCTCGTCGGCGGTGGCCGGCCCGGCGGCTCAGTACTGGGTGTCGCCGAGAGTGTGGGTCAAGGGAGGCGTGGGTGCGGGACGGCTGGTGGCTGCGATCAGCAACGTCACGACCAGTTCCGATTGGGGTCTCGGTTTCCTGGGGGGAGTGGGCGTCGAGGCGCTGCAGAAGAAGAAGTTCACCATCGATCTCCAGTTCCGGTTCACCACCGCGAAGATCGAGGGTGAGCGCACCAACAACTTCTTCGGCCTGGTCGGTTTCAACTTCTACTGAGCCGATTCCTTCGCCCTCCCCTCCAACGACAGGTGATGCCGATGAATCGCAGCTCACATCGCGGGAGCACCAGGGTGGTGACGCTCCTGGTTCTTCTCTCGGCTTTCTCGCTCGAGGGCTGCACGCTTCTCGGCCTCGGGATCGGGGCGGCGGTCGACCATGGCAAACACGACGTGGAAGTTGCAGGCTGGCAGTTTCAGGAGGTGAAGCCCGGAACCCGGCTGGATCTAATCCTCAAGGACGGGACCTCGGTCAGCGGCACGTACTTCGACCGTGGCTCGGCGGAGGGCTCGGCCTCGTCGTCCTCGAAGCTTGTGGGTGTCTCGAACATCCGCCTGCTCGTCGGTGAGGAGAAGGTCAGCTTCGCGACCGATGATGTTGGACTGGTGCGGATACGGGCCCACCGGTCGGGGAAGCGAGTGGGTGCCATCCTCGGCCTGATCGCCGACCTCGCCCTCGTGGCCGTCCTCACATCCGATCTCGCCCAAGCCTCCACGTGTGATGACTACCTCTGCTCCGGTTCGTGCCCCCTGGCTTACAGCTACGACGGCCAGGGCTACAACCTCGAGGCGGAGATGTTTGGTGGCGCGATCTTCAAAGCCTCCCAGCGCGCCGACCGGGTCCGCTTCGAGCGGCTGGTCGCGCGCCAGGGAGAGTATCGGATCCGCCTCGCCAATCTGAACCAGGAGGTCCAGTACGTGGACCAGGCGCGTCTTCTCGTCGTGGACCACCCCGAGGGCGCCGAGTTTCTGCCCACTCTTGGCGGAGAACTGGTGAGCTTTGCCCACCGACTGCCGCCCGATCGAGCCGTCGATCTTCGCGGCGCGAACGTGCTTCCCCTGGTTCGAGACGACGACGGAGAGCCCTGGACGTCCATCCCGTTCGGCCGCGATCCCAGGGATCCCGCCCAGCTTCGCGATGGCCTCGTCCTCGAATTCCCGCGGCCCTCGGATGCACAGGCCGTGAAGCTCGCGTTCACCCTCAGGAGCACGGCATGGGCGGCCGGCCTGCTGAACCGACTGGTGGCGCTTCAGGGCCGCGAGGTCGACGCCTGGCGCGATCGGATGAACGCCCAGCCCGCGGAGCGCGTTGCGTTTCACCAGGCCCTTCGCCGCGAGGGCGTGCTGCGTCTGTCCGTATGGGACGGTCAGGACTGGCGCGACACGACCGTCCTCGCGAACGTCGGCCCCAGGGCGCTTCGGCGGCAGGCCGTCCGACTGGACCTGCGCGACGTGCCCGGAAGGACACTTCGCATCCGCCTGGACTCGACTCCGGGGATGTGGATGGTGGATGCGGCGGCCGCGGACTACTCGCCAGACATTCCTTCGAGCGTGCGCGAATTGGAGCCCTCTCGCGCGACCAGTCATGACGGTCGCGATCTTCGCGACGTCCTGGCCGAGGCTGATGGCCGTTACTACACGATGCCCACGACGAGCGACTCGGCGGAAGTGGTGTTCGCCGAGCCGCCCCAGGCTTCGCCCGGGCTGCACCGCACCTTCATCTTCGAGGCCAGCGGCTATTACTCGATTCTCGTTCCGCCGACCGAGCCACGGTTGGCGTTGTTCGATGAACTCGTCGGCACCCCTGGCGCCTTCGCGCGTTACAGCCTGGGCCTCGCCGTCGAAGAGCTGGCCCGCGCCCAGGCGAGCCTCGCCGCGGCCCGCGACCGCGGAACCGGGGAGCCGCGCGCGAGGGAGCGATGAGATGTGATCAAAGTGGATCCCGGTCTACGGCCGCATATGGCCGCACCCGGGAGAGGTCACTAACGAGGAGGTGGCGCCCGTTGGGGACAGTCCTAGCTGTCCTCCGCGAGCGTCACCTTCTCGGCGTCGGCCCGCGCATCTCAGAGCAAGGCGTGGAGCGCTCACTCCTCTTGCGCTTGCGGTGAGCGGCTGCGCGAGTCCCGCTTATGACCCAGCCTAGGGCTCGAGCCTCATGGCCGCCGCGATGATCCCCACCGAGCGGAAGAAGTGGCCGAGGCGCAGGTTCTCGTTCTCACCATGCTGGTTGTTGTCGAAGTTCACGGTGGGGACGGAGACCGCGGGGAAGCCGAGAGCGTCGATGAAGGGCGCGATGGGCACGGTGCCGCCGCTCGTCCGGATGCGCACGGGGTCGACGCCATACGCGTCCTTCAGCGCGCGCGTGAGCTTCATGGCATTGGGATCCGTGGGGTCGGTGCGATACGCGTTCGTCTCCCCGCGGAAATCGATGCGAGCGGTCTTCGGGTGGGTGAGTCGCTCCTCGTCGGTCGCGTCACGGCCCTGAACCACGAAGAAACCCTGCGACTCGACGTGCTTCAGGAACTTTGCCTGGATATCCGCGCCTTTGGTTTCTTTCACCAGCCGCATGTCGATGGCGGCGGTGGCGGAGTCAGGGATGATGGTGCGGGCGAGCGCGCCCACGTATGAGCTCGACAGGCCGCGCACATTGAGCGAGGGGTACTGGAGCGCTTCCTGAAGTGAGGCGCCGACCTTGTCGACCGATCCGATGGAGAAGAGCTTGATCAGGCCGGCCTCGTCGTCGGGAACCGAGGCGAGAGCCTTGTGGTCTTCGGCGGATAACGTGATGCCGTCGTAGTACCCGGCGATCGTCACGCGCCCGTCTTCGCCTTTCATGGAGGCGAGAAGCTGGGCGAGACGCATGCCGGGGTTTGGAACCCAGTTCCCGTAGTGGCCGGAATGGAGGCCCATCTTCGGTCCGTACACCGTCACTTCGGCGGTCAGGTTGCCGCGCGCGCCGAACACCAGGGTGGGTCGCAGCGTCGGGTGGATCGGGCCATCGAGGATCAGCATGAGATCGGCGGAGAGCTTGCTGCGATAGCGCGAGATCGCGGGGACTAGGCTCGGGGAGCCGGCCTCCTCTTCGCCGTCGAGGATGACCTTGAGGTTCCACGTGGGCATCGTCTTCGCCGCCTTCATCGCGTCGATGGCCGCGAGGATGGCGATGATGGGCGACATGTCGTCCGAGGCGGAGCGTGCGTAGATCCGCCAGTCGTCCTCGTATTTCGTGAGAGTGCCCAGACCGGGGATCTCGGCGGCGCCGTCGTCCATCTTGCCGCTGCGGAGAATCGGCTTGAACGGGCTCTCCTGCTTCCAGCCTTTCGGATCGACGGGCTGGCCATCGTAGTGCGCGTAGAGAAGGAGGGTCCGCGTGGCGCCCGCGGCTTTCATCTCGGCGAGGAGGAGGGGATTGCCGATGGTCTCTAGGATCTCGGTGGTGAAACCGCGAGCGTCGAAGCGTCCTTTCAGGAACTCGACCTTGCGGCGAATGTTGGGTTTGTCCGCGGCCACGTCGGGGATCGAGAGGGCGTCGACCAGCTCACGGACGAGGGCCGCCTGATTGGCGCGCGCGTGGACCTCGGCGGCCTGTGGGGTGTCCGCCGGGGAGGCGGCGAGCAGGAGGGACAGGAAGAGTGGGGTCAAGACAGTCTCCAGTTCGCGGGGATCAGGGTGTGGGCCCGCGCGCGGGAGCGTAGCGCAGATTCGCGTCCCCCGGCCCGGCGGTTCGGACGTCTACTCGTAACGAAGGGCCAGGAGCGGATCGATCTGACTGGCGCGGCGCGCGGGGATGAAGCCCGCGGCCGCAGAGACGAAGCTCAGAAGCGCCGCCGTGGCGATGGCGATCGCCGGGTCGTGAGCCTGGATGCCGTACAACTGCGAGGACACGTAGCGCCCGAGGCCGAGTGCGGTGGGGACACCTGCGGCGAGGCCGATCGCGAGCAGGGTGAGCACCTCCCGCATGACGAGACCGGTGACCACGCCCGGTTGCGCGCCGAGGGCGAGCCGGATGCCCAGCTCCTTGCGGCGCCTGACCACCACGAACGCCATCACACCATAAAGGCCGATGGTGGCGAGGAGGGTGGCGAGGATGCCGAACCCGGCGGACAGCATGGCGATCAGCCGATCGGTGAGGAGGGTCTCGTCGAGCTGGCCCTCCACGGTCTTCAGGTCGTATACCGGAATCGAGCCGTCCAGGCCGCGGACCTCGTTGCGCAGCATGGTGAACGCGGCGTTCGAGGGCGTCGTGGTGCGCACGTAGAAGACCGCGTCGTTCTTGCCCCAGTTGGGGATGAAGACCTGGCGTCGAACGCCCTCGCGCGGGCCTTCGTAGAGCGAATCGGCGGTCACCCCCACGATCTCGATGTTGAGCTTCGACTTCGGCCCGTTCTCCCAACCCAGGTGCTTGCCGATGGCGCTCCTGCCCGGGAAGAAATGCTCCGCGAAGCGGCGATTCACGATCGCCACCCCGGGGATCCCTCCCTCACCGTCCTCCTTGTGGGCATCGCCTTCGGTGAAGTCTCGCCCCTCGAGAATGGGGGTCTTGAGCGTCTTGAAATACCCGGGCGACACCGCGTTCATGAAAGCCTGCATGTCCTCGCCGTCCTTCGCCTGATGGCCCTCCACCACCATGGAGCTGTCCCACTCGTCGCCCGCGAGAATGGCGACCGCGGCGAGCGAGGCCGACTGGACCCCGGGCAGCGCGCCCAGACGTTCGCGCAGCGAGCGATAGAAGAGGGTGGCCCGCTCGTCGTCGTAGCCGCTGAGTGCGGGCGAGAGCTGGAAGGTGACGAGATTGTCGAGCTGCACCCCGGTGTCCGCGGTCTTCAGGTTCTGAAGGCTGCTGACGAAGAGCCCGGCGCCGAAGAGCAGCAGGAAGCTGAGCGCCACCTGCGCGGTGACGAGGCCCTTGCGGAGGAAGAGCGACCCGCCCGCGCCCGCGATGGAGCCCACGGTGTCCTTGAGGGTGGTCCACGGATCGGGGCGGCTCGCGCGCAGGGCGGGGACGAGACCGAACACGACTCCGGTGATCAGGGTGAGGACGAAGGTGAAAGCGAGGATGCGCAGGTCGGGCGAGGGCGATATGAGCAGAGGCTGGCTTCGCGGCGGGAGAAGGGTCAGGAGACCGCGGGTCAGGAAGAACGCGATCCCGACCCCGAGCATGCCGCCCAGGAAGGAGAGCACCAGGCTCTCGGCCAGAAGCTGGCGCACCAGTTGCGAGCGCGTGGCCCCGAGCGAGATGCGCAGGGCGATCTCCTTCTGCCGCATCAGGCCGCGGGCGATGAGAAGGTTCGCGACGTTGGCGCAGGCGATCAGCAGCACCAGGCCGACCATGCACATGAGCACGACAAGTGCGGTGGAGAAGTCGTTCCGCAGTCCCGAGTAGCCGATCGCCGCGTTCGCGAGGAGGAGCTTCCCCTTCATGAACTCGGTGCGCGAGTAGGCCGACCAGTCCTTCGCGGCTTCGAGAGTCATCTCGTAGGCGCGGATCTGGGTGAACAGGGTCTGGATCGCGGGCTGCGCCGACTCGAGGGTGTAACCGGGCTTGAGGCGCGCGAAGACCTGAAGCCACCGGGCGCGACGGTCCTCGACCTTCAGCCAGCCGAGGGTCGGCATCACCTGTTCCTTCATCTGCACGGGCACCCGGAGCTGGGGCGCCTGGGTGGGATCGAGTCCCGCGAAGCCCTCGGCCGAGACGCCCACCACGGTCATGGGGTAATCGTTCACGCGGATGGTGGTTCCGACGACTGACTTGTCGGCGTTGAAGCGGCTCACCCAGTACGAGTGGCTCAGGACGACCACGGGATGTCCGCCCTTGATCTTGTCGTCCTCGGCGGTGAAGACCCTGCCCGCTGCAGGTTTCACGCCCAGCATGGAGAAGTAGTTGCCGGAGACGAGTTCGGCCTGGACGCGCTCGGTCTGATTGGCGACGCTGAGGGAGACGGGCACGAGCCGCCGGCACAGGACGTCCGCAAAGGGCTCGGCCTTCTGCTGGAGGTCCTGGAAGAGGGGATAGGAGTTCATCCGGTCTCCCATGTTGCTGCCCATGTTGTTAGCCCGCTGGTAGACCATGACCAGCTGTTCAGGAGATTGAACAGGGAGCTGGCGCAGGAGGATCTGGTCGATCAGGGTGAAGATCGCGGTGTTCGCCCCGATCCCCAGGGCCAGGGAGAGGATGGCCACGGAGGCGAACAGAGGGCTCCGGCGGAGTCCGCGGAGGGCATAACGGAAGTTGGAGAGAGTGGTGCCCATCATTTGAGGTTAGACGACGGCAGGGAGGCGGGAGTTAGCTCGATGGCCGATCTCGACGAGAGAGCGGGGATCGAAGAGAGGGCCAGGTCCAATCGCTATACAATTCCCGGAGATCCGTCGGCGCCTCACGGTTGGCCCCCCAGACTCGAGACATGAACCTGTACAGAGGGAAGAGCAGCGTGAACCAGAGCCCGGCCGACGCGTCGCCGCACCGCGCCGAGCTCGAGGTACTCTTTCTCGATTCCCTCCCAGACATCGAGCGAGTGAGCCGGTTCATCGCCCGGCGTCACCGTCTCAGCGCCACCGAGGCCGACGACTTCTGCAGCGAAGTGAGCCTCGCCATCATCCAGGGCAACTACGCTGTCCTGTCCTCGTTTCAGGGTCGTAGTTCGCTTCGCACCTACCTCGCTACCGTCGTCCAGCGTCTCTTCCTCGACTACCGCCGCAAGTTGTGGGGCAAGTGGCGCCCTTCGGCCGAGGCCCTGCGTCGCGGCCCCCTCGCCCAGAGGATGGAAATCCTCCTGTACCGGGATGGCATGAGCCTGGAGGAAGCGCTCGAGACCCTGCGCACCAACTTCGCCCGTGAAGAGAGCCGGCAAGCCCTGATCGATCTCGCCCAGGCCCTACCGCCAAGGGCCAGCCGCCGCGCCTTGGCCGAGAGTAGCGAGGACCTGAGCGCGGTGCCCGCCGGCGAGGCGGCGAGCCCGGAGTTTCACGTTGAAGGAGCCAGCATCGCGGCTCGAGCCCAGAGTCTCATCAACGAAGTGATGGAGGCCCTCGACCCCCAGGACCGCCTGGTCCTTCGCATGCGTTTCGAGGACGACATCTCCGTGGCCGACATCTCGAGGACGCTCCATCTCGATCAGAAGCGCCTTTATCGCCGCATCGAGGAGATGCTGGCCCGATTCCGGGCGTCGCTCGAACGTCGCGGCCTGGGTTGGCCGGACCTGCGAAGAATGATCGAACGCGGTCAGTGTCACCTTCGCCTTCCCGGGAATTCTTCGGAAAGCCCGCCCTCGCGTCCGTCTTCATATGAGGTAGAGGTGTGACGAACGAACCATCGGCCCCGAACGCGCCGCCTGGCTCGGGAGCGCCTGTCGGCCCCGGGAATGGGTGCCCCGGGAATGAAGTCCTGTCGGCCTACCTCGACGGCCGGCTCGATCCGGCCGAACGCGGTCCGATCGAGGAGCACATCTCCCGGTGCGAAGACTGTTACTTCGTCGTGAAGGAAACCGCGGCGGCTCAAGTGGAGACGGGTTCGGTGGGGGGGCCGAAAAAGCTCGTTCGCGATTACATTCTGCCCATAGCCGCGACTCTCATCGTGAGCGCGGGAGTCCTTGCGCTGTGGGGGCGGGCCCGTCCCGGCGAGGCCTACCTCGACGCCGTCCAACCGCTGGTCGAGGCCGTGGGCGAGCGCCGGTTCTTCGAGCCTCGACTCACCGGCGGCTTCAAGTACGGACCCAGGGTCACCTCCAAACGATCGCAGGCCTCGGGGTCCGATGCCGCGACCTGGAAGGTCCTGGCCGTGGCCGGCGAACTGCGGGCGCGAAGCGGGAGTTCGTCCCCGGGCGCGCGCGGGGGCCGGGCCGCGGCCGCGCTTCTTGCGGGCGATGTCGACGAGGCCATCGCGATCTACCTGGAGCTCCTGAGGGAAGACAAGCAGAACGCTGATTGGCCCTCCAACCTCGCGGCCGCCCTGCTGGTCCGGGCCACGGGCGAAGGCGCGGCCCCGGATTCCCAGGGGTCCGCGGAGCGCGAACGCGCCGCCTCGGACGCGCTCGGTTACGCCGACGCCGCGCTGCGGCTCGACCCCACGCTGCCCGAGGCTCGATTCAATCGGGCTCTCGCCCTCAAGGCGCTGGGACGGGCGGACGAAGCGCGACAGGCCTTTGCCGAGATCGAGAGACTCGGCGGTTCTTGGAGCGCGGCGGCGGGCGAACAGCTTCGCGACGTCACGGAGGCGCCCCTGCGGCGTCCATAGGAAGGAGCGCCGGGGCGGCGATGGGCATGGAAGGGTCTCGTCGAGGATCCCGGGCGGCGCGAGGCGCTGCCTTGCTGGCGGGTCTCGTCCTGTCTCTGCCGACGTGCTTTTCTGCGCTCCCGGCAAAGGGCCACGATTCGGATCGGGCGCGCCTCGTGGCCGCAGTGGGCGAGCATCGTCTGCTCCACGGCCGGGCGATCGGTGGATTCGCTTTCGGCCCGGAACGAAGCCGAAAGCGCGGTGCGTCCGGGCTTCCGGAGGTCCCGTTCGAGGTGTTGCGTGTTTCCGCCGACCTGCGCCAGCGCTTTGACGCCGACCCCTCTCCGATGGCCACCGGAAACCTCGCGCTCGCGTACCTGTTTACCGGCGATGCCGAGAAGGGTGTGCGGCTCTCCGAACTTCGGGTCCTGGAACAGGAAACGCCGGAGGCGCTCGTCGACCTCGCCACGGCCTACCTGCAGCGCGCGATCGACGAGGACGCGCACGACCAGTTCACTCGGGCTTACGATGCGGCGCTGCGCGCTCTTCGCCTCAGGCCGGGACAGAAGGAGGCCTTGTTCAACCGCGCGATGGCTGCGGACGGGGTGGGTCTCGCCTGGATCGCGCGGCAGGCCTGGGACGAGTATCTGGCCGCGGAGCCCGAAGGGCCCTGGTCCGACATCGCGCGGGAGGCTCGCGCCCGTGCGGCGCGGCGGGAGGCCGACAACGACCGAGCCGCCCACGATCGTCCACGGATCCTCGCCGCCTGGGCTGCGGACGATGTTGCCACGGTCAGGGAGGTCGCCCTGCGGCGCCCCGATCTGGCCCGCGAGCTGGTCCGGCGTGAGGCGATTCCCGCCGTGGCGCGAGCGAAACTCGAACGCCGCCCCCTGGGTCCGAGCCTCGCGTTGGCGAGGGAACTCGATGAGGTCGCCCGGGCCGCGGATCGTGACACTCTGGACGAGGAAGCCCTGGCCGCCCTGGAGCGGGGTGACCTGGAGCTCGCCGCGGCCCACATTGAATTCGCGTCCGCCAGTCAAGCCCTCGACGATCGGAACGTCGATGCCGGTTCTCCCGGTGTGCTCCATGCCGCCGGCGTCTTCCGACGCAAGGGGAGTCCCTACGCGGCCCAGGCGGAACTCCAGTCCGCACTGGTCGAGTTCTTCCACGGCCAGCGTGACGGATTGATCAGCCGTTACACGAGCCTGCTCGCTCGCTACCAGGGCCGCTATCCGCTCTTGCGCGCCCGCGCCTTGTGGATGCGCGCTCTCTGTCACGGCCTCGTGGCGTCGAACAAATGGCAGGCCCTGCTCGATCGGCAGGAGGCCTTCACCATTCTGACCGACGCCCGCCAGGTCGACGCCGCGCGGCAGTCCACAGGCAATCTGTTGGAATCACTCACCCTCATGGGGCGGGAGGCGGAAGCAGACGCGCTTCTGGAGAAGATTCTGCACACCTTGAGTCTCGACGACGTGCCGCTGCGAACTTACGTATGCATACGCGGTCTAATCGAGCGCCTCAAGGACAGCGGCCTCGGGATCGCCGCCCTCGAGGTTCTGAACAGATCCCAGGACGAGATCTCGAAGGCGGCGCCGATTCTTGGTGTGGATGCTGCCCTGAGTGCCGTGCAGCTCGCGACTCAACTCGATGACCGGGTCGGGGCGGCAAGGTTCATCGAACGGGCCAGGCGCTCCCTCGGTTCGATCGACGATCAGCAGATCCGGCTGGAGGAGGGCATCGTTCTGGCCCTGGCCACGCTCAGCGCCGGCGGGCCGACCGATCCCGGCACATCGGGCGTGGACGCTCTCATCGCCACGCTGCGGAGCCGGAAGAACGAGGCGTTCCTGGCAAGTGCTCTGACCCTTCTCGGCGAGCGTCGTGCCATCGAAGGCCGGCCGGAACTGGCTGAGACGGCGCTCCGCGAGGCGCTGGGCATCGACTTCGCCTCGAGGTCGAAAACCATTGGGGAATTCGAACGGATCAGGCAGTTCGAAGGTGCGGAGCAGACCGGGGACGACCTGGTCGATCTCCTCGATGCCACGGGACGCTTCGATGAATCGCTCGCCCTGATCGAGCGACTGCGCCACCCCGATGCGCTCGGGCGGTTCCCGATGGCGCTGCCCGCGGGGCAGGCGGCGGTGTCGTACTGGACGCTGAAGGATCGCATTCTCGTCACCGTTCTGACCGAGCGGGGGGGTCGCCATGTCTCCTTGCCGGTGGGTCGGTCGAAGCTGCGTAATCTGGTGGATCGCCTCCGGGCGTCCCTCGATGTCGAGAGCGATGCGCTGGCCGCGGCCCCGCGCTCGGAGCTCTATCACGCCCTGATTTCCCCTCTCCTGCCCGCGCTGGGAGCGGCGCGCCAGCTGGTGATCGTGGCCGATCGAGAACTGTGGGACATTCCCTTCGCCGGTCTGTCGCCGGCGCTCCACGCCGAGCCCCTGGCCGGCCGCTTCGAGATTTCCTTTGCCCCGTCGCTCGCCGCGCTCAGCAGTGCCCGAGAATGGACGCAGCCTCGCTCGTTGCTCGCGGTCGGTGGCCCTTCCTGGGACGGGTCATCCTTCCCGGACTTGCGTCCTCTTCCAGAGAGTCTCACCGAGGCGCGCGACGTCGCCGCGCTCTATGAGCGGAGCCGCGTCCTCAGTGGGCCCGACGCGACCATCGCGACCTTCCAGCGGGTGGCGCCGGGCTTCGATGTCGTGCATGTCGCCACTCACGCGGTCGGAAACGATCGCGATCCCGGCCAGTCCTTCATCCTGCTCTCCGCCGACGGGTCCGATCCAGGCGCCTGGCGGGCGGCCGATCCCGGCTGGGCGGCGTTGTCCGGCGCGCGCCTCGTGATTCTTTCCGCGTGCCGCACCGGCAGCGAGAGGAGCCGCTTCGGAGGAGCGAGTCTTGGCGTGCTGAGATCGATCCAGCGCGGAAGCCGGGCCCAGACACTCGTGAGCACGGGGGATGTTGATGACGCCGCCGCGCGTCGGCTGCTGGAGGTGTTCCATCGAAAGTTGTTGGCGGGCCGGACGCCCGCCGCGGCGCTGCAGGAAGCTCAAATGGAAGCGTACAAGGGGGGGTCCGGGACGACCTGGATGCTCTACCGAATCGTCATCTAGGACAGGAAGAGGAGAAAGACAGCAATGGATACGATCACCGTGATATTTACCGGCTTGATGATCTTCGAGACAAACGCGAGAGCGGTGTACCCGCTCATGGCCGAGCGCCATGAACTCAAGGTGAGGATTGCTGGAGGTGAAGCACAGAAGGCAAGCAAGGTCGAATTCCACGGCCTGGTCAAAGGGCAGTCGGACTTTCAGAGTTTGTTTCCGGTTCTGAGTCTGTCGAAACTCGCGGGCGAGTCCCTGAAACTGAAGACGAGGGATAACCACCTTGGTGCGGCGATTTCGATATCTTTCGCAGGCACGCTCCAGGGCTATGGCGAGCACGACGAGTGCGTTGTTGACGACCAGAACAAGTTGCAGACCTGGATGAGCGTCAGATGGGAGGTCGACATAGACGCGAACCCGGGCATCTCGGTCGATGGCCACCCGCCAACCGCCCTGAAGAAGGGCGATACCGTGTACATCACCAATGAGAGGGATACCTCCCCTCGTGATAGCGATCTGCCGATGTATGAGATGGCGGTGGTTAACCACGCGGGGAATTCGGTCAAGCTCAAAACCTGCAAGGAACCGAAGCGAGTCAATAACCCCGTGAACTGCCCGCCGGTGTCCCTGAAATAGGCCTTGTCTTCAATCGGTCGTCGCAACACTTTGACCAAAGACCTCCGCTGGTTTCAGCCAGTCTAACGTCTCTCGAGG
>JBGATM010000012.1:0-132132 GCA_044229175.1 Vicinamibacteria bacterium
GTGAGCGGCCCCCCGTTTGAGGCACGCTCTTAATGTCAGTCCTCGGTTGTTGAGTTCCAAGAATAATGGGTTGTGGGAGCTGTGGGCGCCGCGTCCGTTTGCGGCGTCCAAGGGGCGGTGGAAAACCGGGGCCGTTTCCGGTTTTCCACGGGCCCGGCAGCTTCCACAGCCCTGAGCTTCGCCGCATACGCAGCCGGCGGCATCTTCAACGATCGGTGACGGCGGATCTCGTTGTAGTCCACGCGCCAGGCCTCGATTTTCTCCCGCGCATCCTCCAGGCTCTCGAAGTAGTGCTCGTTCAAGCACTCATCCCGAAACTTTCCGTTGAAGCTCTCCACAAACGCGTTCTGCATCGGCTTGCCGGGGTCGATGTAGTGCAGCCGAACGCGTCTCTGATACGCCCATTGGTTGAGCGCCCTCGAGGTGAATTCCGGCCCGTTATCCACCACGATGACCTCGGGCAAACCCCTTGACTCGCCCAGCCGGTCCAGGAGATTCGCCACCGTGGTCCCAGAGTGATGCCGTCGCGGCTCCAGGGCCACCGCCTCTCGCGCCGCCTCGTCGAGAACATTGAGAACACGAAACTGAGCCCGCTCTGCGAAGGAATCGGTCACGAAATCCATCGACCAGCAGGCATTCAATCGCTCTTCGACCAGTAACGGCGCGCGCGGAAGGCGCTTCAGCTTCTTTCTCCCTCGTCGACGCACCTGGAGTTGCTCCTCCCGGTAGAGGCGGTGCACCGCCTTGTGGTTCACGCGAAAGCCCTCACGAAGCAAGAGCCAATGGAGTTGTCGATACCCCCATCTCGGCCGCTCCGTCGCGAGCTGACGCAGCCGTTCGCGGAGTCCAGGCACCTCCGGCCGCCGACGTGCGTAGCGCGCACTCGAGGCTCCCATTCCAATCACGCGGCAGGCCCGGCGCAGGCTTGCTCCGCTTTCCCTGACGTGCCCCACCGCCTGGCGCCGGGCCGAGGCCGTCAGTAGTTTTTTCCCAGCGCCACCTTCAGCGCCTGGTTGTCCAGCACCTGCTCCGCGAGAAGGTGCTTCAGCCTTCGGTTCTCATCTTCCAGGGCCTTGAGTCGCGCCGCATCCGACACGCTCATGCCCCCGTACTTCGCCCGCCACCGGTAGATCGTGTGCTCCGAAACCCCGTGCTTCCGCGCAAGGTCCGGGGCCTTTATCCCCGCTTCGTGCTCCTTCACGATCCCGATGATCTGGTCCGTCCGAAACCGGCTCTTCTTCATGTTGTCCTCTCCTCTGGTTGAAGAGAACCGACATATTAGGTGTGCCTGTTTTCGGGGGGCCGCTCAAACCCTCGGAAACCCAGTCCGCACAGGCGCGGGGTCAGAGCGAAAAAATAGGGCGACAAAATGCGCCGCGCACCTCGGTAGGCTGCTACATCTAGTCTGTAGATAAATAGTCTCGACGGGAACAGCATAGCGGCATGCCCGCTGATGCCAACCTAAACCGAGTCTTTTCCGCAAATCTCCGACGGCTGAGGACCAAGTCGCGACTGTCTCAGGAGGAATTTGCGGCCCGGTGCGGTCTACACAGGACCTACATCGGCGCGATCGAGCGGGGTGAACGGAACGTCACGCTCAAGACGGTCGGCCTGGTGGCTGAGAGCCTCGGCGTTCCAACGCTTCAACTATTGAGGGCGCGCCGGTGACCGGTCGCGGAAGCCGAGCCTCTGCCATCCCGCGACGCATCCGTGATTCTGGCTTGACGATCTACGATCCCCTCGACGAGGCCCCCGACCTGTTCTTGGAAAGCATCGAACTGGAGGAGGCCCTTAGGGCGGGGCTCAAGGGTCTGAATCTGGACTACCCGCTGCGGACGAGGTCCAAGGTCCTCAAGAGTGCAGCCTGTACCGCACTCGGCTATCCCGTTCCGACCAGCTTCCGCAAAACGAATCCGCGGTTTCCGGGTCAGGACTTTGATACCTACATCCAGAAGTCAAACAACCTCCAGATCTGGAACGAAGAATTATCCGCGTCCCGCCGGTATGCGCTCATACGCCTTGATGAGGACTCGGTCGTGACCGACGTCAAGGTCGTGACGGGCGCGGCATTGGCGCAACTGGACCGCACGGGTACGCTGACTCAGAAGTTCCAGGCGAGGAGCCGAAAGCCGGTCGTCCGGTCGGTCCTCGGCTCGGAAAAAGACACGGCGAATCTTCTGGGCCGTTATGGCATGGCCGATGGGCCGAGTGTTCCCGCAGTTCTCGATTCCGGTCCCACCGAAGCGCCGATCCCCGGCCTCCTGTTGCCGATCGGAGGTCTCTTTGAGCGGTTGGTGCGACTCGTTGGGAAGACAGTCGACAACCCTGGCACGGACCAGGAGAGAAACCGAGGATCTGCTCTTCATCGGGGTGTTTGTCAGGTGCTCGGGTACAAGGGATATCAGGATCGCGGGCAGTTCCCCGATGTCTCCAATCAGTTGCTGGAGGTCAAGCTCCAGACCGCCGCCACAATCGATCTTGGACTGGTCACGCCCGACAGCACCGCACCGATCCCCGGGGTGCCCGGCGTCAAGCATTGCGATGTACGATACGCGATCTTCTATGGCACCAACGCTGAGCGAGGGGTCCGCCTCGACTACTTGGTGATGACAACCGGAAAGGAGTTCTTTCGCCTATTCCGGCGCTTCGAGGGTCGTGTCCTAAACCGTAAGCTGCAGATCCCGCTGCCGGTCGACTTCTTTGGACAGCCCAAATAGGCTCGGAACAAGCCGGTCGAGCCGGTCCTCGATGTCCCGAGCCCTGTTCGACTCACCGCGCCCAGATTCGATCCGCTCGCGCGCGAGCCTGATCACTTCTAGGGCACGGGGCGAGGTGAGATCTGGCAGTGGGAAACGCTCCACGTACTGCGTCAGGAACCGACGGCGACCCGCATACAGCCTGTTGTTGAACATCGTGTCGTAGTACCGCTCGATGAATCGCGAGTTCGCGATCGCCAGCATCAGAAACAGTAGCGACTCGCTCTTTCCAGGCAGCAAAGTGATCCAGTAGCAGTCACCGTTGACTATTGCCCCGTGATCATCGAGAAAGAAACGAGGCATCTCACTGATGTCTGGGAAGACAATCTTTCGACGAGCCCAGTCTTCCGGTTGTTGGGGCACCCAGATCTCATACCAGCGCCGACCCGCGGCGATCACGTATTTTCGCGAGGTGAGCTGTTCCCGGTGGGACTCTAGATATGCCTTCGCCCGCGGGTACTCTGACAGATTGACTGGAACCCGCTTTCCGCCTTCCATCGTGTGCGTGTAAAGGACACGATGCCCCGCGTCATCTCTCGCCACCCATGGAGCCGCGACATGGTGGGTGATCAGGGGCCGGAGCAAGGCTGCCTCCGGCTGAAGCGCCGCGGGCAACGACTCCCACTCCGTTCGGATGAAGATGGGATCTGCGGTGGTCTTAATGCCGACGCGGATTCTGGCGACATCCCCGAAGGTGCAAACGGTATTGCGAGCGACCGTCCGACTCCAGTCATCCGTTGTCTCAGACTTCAGGACCCACGGCTGAGAGGGGTCGCCTGAGACACTCAGTCTTCCCGTCTCGATCTTGAAACAAAGGTCGCCAACTTGCACCAGGCCCTCGGCATCGTTCTTCAAGGCTTCAAGGATCGAGGAGTGAACGCTCGCATCGGATGGTGCCTTGATGCCGCGCGATTCGTACACGCGGGAGAAAGTCGCCGCCGCCCGTACTCGCGACAGCCCTCGACGGGCAATCGCAATGGCCGGCAACACCGCCGCAGAGAACAGCTTCGTGTCGCCGAGGTCTATGACGCGGAGAAGGTCGAAATCTTGCATCAGGCTCTCACGCATCGCGGCGCCAGCCTGGGTCACGAGGAACCGGTTCGAGGTCAGCAACCCGAGCACTCCTGCATTGCCAAGACTAAGGGCGATGCCCTTCAGGAACGCATGGTAGAGGTCAACGCGCCCCGATAGCCCGAAACGCCTTGCTAGCTGTTGGGCACGCGCCGCCCCGAGAACCTGGGTTCGTACGTATGGGGGATTGGCGATTACCGCGTCGAAGCCGGAAAGCGACTTGGCTGAGTCTGTTGGCGGGTCGGCCAATAGGAGTCCTTGCGCTGATCGCCACGGGCCGCTCTCCACAAGGAAATCGGCCTCTCGGACCTCCACGCTCGCCACCTTGAGCCGGGCCAGCGTATCCCTTGACTGGTGGATAGCTTGCGGGTGCGTGTCGAGGCCAACCAGGTGAAGACGCTCCCGCATGGACGGAGGTGCGACCGTTGCCATGGCAAGCAGAAGGCTCCCATCGCCGCAGGCAGGATCAAGAACCCGGATGGCTCGGTCAGATGGCTCAATCTCGCGAATGAGGTTCCAAGCCAAGTACGCAGCGAGTTCTGGAGGGGTGTAGTGCGCCCCGCGGGCCTTGATCTGCCCTTTTCCCTCCGGTGTCGCTTCAATCAGCATAGTCATGGGGCGAAGCTTGGCGCGGGGTGGGCTTAGTTTGGGTCCTCATGGCTTCGCAGATCAAATAATTCTCGCAGGGCGGTTTCGAGATAGCGGACGGGTCGATGGTCTGCTTCGGGCGGACGCTGGCATTCTGGCAGATTCTGTGGCCAATCGACGACTATCGGTGCATCGAGCACGTAGGCTCGAAAGGGTCGGCAGGGCGGAGTTGCTCCTAGCGCGGCGGATACGACACTCTTCGAATCGACTACCGGCCTTGCGGCCTCGCCGGCGACCGCTCCTCCTCCGGATCTTTGGGCGTCCGGGCGTCACGATCCCGAGGGCGCGGGCCGAGGCAGTCGCGGCCGGTTCGTTCCCGCGCCCGTCGAGCCCGCGCGGCCCGAAGCTCGGGGCCGATGATACGGGGCTGAGAGCGCCGACATGCGGGCTGAGTTTCCATTCGGCAGGCATGGAGTGGCCTGCTCTGGATCATCGACTTCACTTCGGGATGCGTCAAGGCTGCTCCGCTGCGCTCCGCACTTTTTTGCTTCGCAAAAAAGCCTTCGGGCCTGGACGCCTCCCTGCGTGAAGTCGGGACTGGGGGCGCAGGCCACTTTCGGCCTGCCGAAAGGAAACCCACATGCACACGTCCACCACACAGCCCCGCAATTCAGGCCCCGAGCCGCTCCCGTCCTCCACGGCTCCGCGGCCGTTCGGTCTTCGCGTTCGCGTTTCTCTCGATACCACGCAGCGCTTCCTGTTCGGCGACGACGGTCCGTCGCTTCCCACTCGGCTCGCCGAAGAGCTCTGCGTTCTCGTCGCCCGCATCGTCGTGTCTGATTTCCGCATCCACTCGCAGCTGGACCGCACCGTTCCTGCGGTTCTCCGCAATGTCCGCCTAGGCTTCTGGTCCTGCGCACGGCGTGCCGCTCTCGACGCAGCGTCGGCTCTCGCCTGCGGCGCCAAGCGTCGCGTCCTTCAGCCGTGCATGGCTATCGAAGCCGCCAATCTGGCCCTTCGGCTCGCGGGTCTCTGCGAGAACGCCGAGCGTTCCGTTCGGATCGAACGCCAGCAAGTCGAAGACTACCGTCGGGCTGTCCGCTCTGAGTTCGCGGCGATGCATCGCGATCGTCGCGAGCAGGAAGCACGTCGTCGTACCGAAGCCGAGGAGTCGCTCTAATGAGCGCTGAACTCTCGCTCGTTCGGCAGGCCGGGGCTTCCGCCCCGGCCGTTTCCGTCCGTCAGGGCGCTGGCTCTCTCGCCGGCGTCCGTCCTCGGCCCGGCGCGGAACTCGCCGTTGCGCTGGCCGCGTCCGAAGCCGCGGACCGAGCAGAAGCGGCAACGACCGCGACGCACACTTTGGACGCCGAGAAATTGACCGTCTACCACGTCGCCCTCGAGCTTCAGTGCATGGCGAACACGCTCGTTCCTTCCGTGAATCGCGTCCTCCGGGATCAGTTTGAACGAGCCAGTCTGAGTATCGTCTTGAATTTGGCTGAGGGCTGTGGACGAGTGAGCCGTCGTCAGCGCCGGTATCACTTTGGCGTCGCCCGAGGTTCTGCAACCGAGTGCGCGGCCCTTACGGATGTGCTACGCCTGCGCCGTTTGACGCCCGCGTCGGAGTGCTTTCGGGCTCGTTCGCTTGCGGTAAGGTGCGTCCAGATGACGACGAAGCTCATCGAGGCGATGGGGCCTCTGGAACCGAAGGGCGAGGCTTCGGCTTGAGCCTTCGAGGACACGATTCAAACGGGGTCCGGCCCTAGCCCGGGCCTCGCTTTGCGTCTTCGTTTCCACGGCACGGCCGATTCTTCCGAGTGATTGCTCACGTCGTTGTCTGGGCGTTCCTGGCTCAGGTTCTTCCCGCCACAGCGTTCGCCGACTTGTCGGTGCCAGCGCTGATTCCTATCGCGGAGTGGCGCGCCCTGATGAGGAAGGAACTCGCGGTCGAACTCATCTGCGTCTTCGTCCCGGCGTGGCCCAGGAAGGAGGCGCCCCGCGAGCCACGGAGGCGCAGGTCAATTGAGCGGCCTCTTCAGCTGCGGATCTCCGTCGGGGCGCAGCCGCCCGCCGAAGGTGACGGAGGAGGGCGCTACGTCTGCACTCGGACGCCCGTTCGCAGAAATCTCAACGTGTCTTGGGAGGGTCGGGGGAGTGAGCGTGGGGCTGCGCGGCAAGTTGCAGTCTTCAAGCGGCCGAAGCCTCTTCCGGCTTTGGCGACCCGTGCAACGATCCCGATCGAGGAATGGCGAGAGGCCATGAGGGAGGATCGACGCGGTTCCAATACGGCTCCTCGCGCCGATCAAGTTGTCTTTGAAGTCCCCACCCCAAACCCCTCCCGGATGTCGTACGGACTTCCGGGGAGGGGCTCGTGTCACGTGGCCTGCGCGCCGCCGCTTTCGGTAGTTGAGCGGCGCGATGGTCGTCTCACGGCCGAGGTGGAGCGAATGCCTTCGTCGCCTTCGGCTCCTTCAGGCCTCCGCTCCCTCGGGGAGCACCTCTGCGCGTCATTCCCGATCACGCCCTCGCGCACCTACGGCAACGCCGCACTGAAGGAGGGCCGCGTCCATCTCGACCTCCTCGCGGGGCGCGAGAACGCGCGCGGCACCGTGGGCGGCAACGCGGCCACCACCATCACCGATGGCTCGGTGCAGCTCAACGTCGCCGCCGGCAGCCTCGATGAAGACACCGCCATCGCGTTCTTCGCGTATGACACCTTCTCGTCATTCCTGCCGTCGACGAACGGAATCACGCCTCTAGGCGAGGTGACGATCGACCTCGGATCCTCGACGCTCAATACCTCGGCATCTCTCACGTTCCACAACGTGGCCACGGCTCCCGGGGATACCCTGGTGGTGGCCCGAGTCGACCGCGCGGAGTTCGACGGGATCCCACGGCTTCAGGTGGTGGCCCTCGCAGACGTGGTGACCGCGAACGGCGAAACCAGCGCCGTCTCCCGTGTTGATACCGGCCTGCCCGGGCTGGCCCTCGACGGCATCAAGGCTGAGGGCCGCTACGTGCTGCTCCGCCTCGCCGGCCCGGTTGGCTGGCTCAAAGGCCTCACCACAGCCGGCGGCAGCCCGGTTCGCGCGCTCGTGAGCACCAACACGCTCCCGTTCTTCGCTACCTCCAGCGGCAGCGGTGCGTTCGCCATTCCCTCGGCCCCTGGCGCAGTCACGCTGACCGCGAGAGTTCTCGGCCAGAGCCTCGTGGGTTCCGCCTCAGCGGTAGCCATCGACGGTGTGCCAGTGACGGCCGACATCGCCCTGCAGGGCACGGTGAGCCAGGCCACGGTGGTCCCGGTCTCGGGCTCCTTGGGGGTCGAAGTGAACGAGCCGCTCACGCTCACGTCCCCGGTGGCCCTCAACCCGAACACCGTCATCCCCGCGAACATCTCGCTTCGCCGAGTTCCGCCGCAACGCTGCGCCGAGCCCGACCCGCCGGCAAGCCTCAATTGCGCGGCCACGCAGATCCCGCTGCGGCTGGTCCTCTCCGGGTCAGGCAAGCAGCTCTCGATCGTGCCCACCGCCCCAGTCACCATTCCGGCGACACCCGCGCTGGAGTTCTCGACCGACTACCGTCTCGAAGTCACGGGCCTCCTCGACACGGTGGGCGGACTCGTCACGGCTCCCACGATCAACTTCAGGACGAAGGACGACGTGAAGCCCGTCTACAACCTGAAGGCGCTGACGTTCTCCTTCCCGGATGCCGACGGGCTCGTCACCGTGAGCGCGCCGAACGGCACGTTCCCGCCGGGCACGGAGATCCTCATCATCAATTCGGGCAATGGCGTTGTTGTCGGCCTGACGGCGGGCAACGATGGGCAAGTGAGCGGCGCCATTCCCGCGGGCATATCGGACACCTTGTTCGTCAGCGTCACCGATCCATTCGGCAACACCACGAGCTTCGAGAGCAGCAAGTTCTTTGATCCCGCCACTGGTCAGACCGCCATTGGCCCAGGTGGGGGCACGATAGAAGGCCCGCTGGGCACAGCCATCCAGATTCCGGAAGGGGCGCTGTCCGAAGGTGTCGCGTTCAAGCTCGACGTTCTGAGTCCCGAGCAGTACGACACGCAGTTCCCGAATGAACGCCCGGCCTTCGGAACCCGGCCGATTGGCACGGTCCTGAAGATCAGCGCGGCCCAGCCGGGCACGTTCCATCGGCCGGTCAAGCTGACCTTCAACGTTCCGGCGAACTTCGCGTCCACTCATCCCGGTGCGGATCCGCGTGACGCCGTCTTCTACGCGCTGAAGCGCTCCACGCTCCCGGGCGGCGCACTCGGCTTCGAGGTGGTCGACCATGCGTTCGCGGTGTGCCCGGGCGACGCCCCCGGCGGCGATCTTCCCCCGCGCAACGACCCTCAGAAGCCGACGTGCGGCGTCTCCGACCTGACGGTGAAGACCGCGTCGCCCCCGCATCCGGAGTTCACAGGTCAGTTCCTCGCCGACATCTACATCATCCTCACGTACGACTGGAGTTCGGCCGGCGCCCGCACCGCCCTCGCTGGCACCGTGGTCGGCCGGGTGAGGCGTCAGGCGTGGGGCGGCGGGGATCAGGCTGGCCAGGTGAGGTACGAACCCGTTCAAGGAGCCGTGGTCTTCGGCTCCGACGCGCAGGGCAACCCGCTACAAAGTGCCAAGAGCCTCTTCGCCATCAGCCAGCAGGACGGCACGTACACGCTCTGGGACGACGCCTACCAGGGAGGGGCGGTGACCGTCCACGCCTTCTCCGACGGCGTGACTGCAACGGGGACAGGCTTTGAAGGCAACCCGCAGGATGTTTCAGCGAGCTGGGGACCGTTCCCGGCGCTGCGCTTCTATCAGAACAAGGCGCACGTGGACGTCCTGTTCGAGGCTCAGGCCCCCCCGCCGCCCGCTCCAGATGTGGATGTCGTGGTCATGCGCGAGAGCGACCGGGTTGATACCCGGGGCCTCTCGACGGTGGGTACGCCCCTCCGTATCGGCTTCAGAAACAACCGCAAGAACGAGTCGGTGACCATCGGCAGCCTCGACATCAACGGCGAGAACTTGACGGTGAGTCTCGACCCTGGGGGGATCTTCGCAGGCATCACGCAGGACGTGTGGACCCCGAGCCAGTCGGGCACGTACGTGCTTAAGACCACGGCCCTTGCTCCCATTGGAGGCTCGATCCCCGTCTCGACCACGGTGAGGATCGTGGCTGCGGGCGGCGGTGTTGATACCGACCAGACGCAGCCCCCCCGGGTGCTCGACCAGCGGACCTACCCGAAGCGCGGCGCGCGAAACGTCCAGACTGCGATCTTCCCGACTATCGCGTTCTCCGAGCCAGTGGTGGGCGTCACCTATTCGACGGTGCAGTTCACGAGATCGGACTCGTCAGCCCAGGGCCCGGTGCCTCCTCCGGCCACCTCCGAGGCGTTCAAGATCACGGGCGTCACCGCCGCCGGGCAGGTGATCGACGACGTGACCACCGCGCCCACGCTGCCCATCACCGCCATCACTATCCGGCCGTTGTACGGCCTCAAATACCGCCAGCACTACACCCTGAGCCTCACCGACGGAATTCAGGATCTCGACGCCGCCGGAGGGACGCCGAGCCCGAAAGCACTCGTTCCCTACACCACCACGTTCGACACGTTCGGGCCCGAGTCCATTCCCCCCGACGGCGAGCCCGTGTCCACCACCACCACCGGCTTCTACGTGGCGAAGAATGCCGAGGGCGACGCCGTTTCGATGTGGTCGCTCAAGCACCAGATCGCGGGATCCAACTGGTTCGGCCTGCTGACCGGTTACGACGTCACCGATCCCATCAACGTGGTCGAAACCACATCCCTCGCCATCCTGGGCCGGCCCATGGACCTGGTGGGAGAAGGCTCGATCGTCGCCGTCGCCACAGCACCCGGCGTGAAGTCACTCCCCTCCAACGTGCGGCTGTACGACGTGAGCGATCCCGCAAACCCCTCTTGGGTCGGCGCAGCGAGCCTCACAAAGGCGATCAGCGAAGGGACGGTAAACCGCATCACCCTTCGAGGGAACCGTGTGTACGCCGGCACCTACCGAAAGGGCATCCAGATCCTCGACGTCGAGTCCATGAGGTCCGCGCTCGAACCCTGCTGCGGCGTCGGGTACTTCAAGGCGGTCAGCGACCTCAATCTCGACCAGAAGGGCTTCAACGAGGAGGCCCTCATCGCGAGTATCCCGGTTTCGGGGCCGTCCGGGCAGCAGTCGTTCTTCACGGGCATCAAGTCCATCCCTCAGTCGGCCGAGCCCCTGATCGTGGCTACCGGCAACTTCGGGCTGGCCCTCGCTCGGGAGAGTTCTCCCGGCGGCACCGTCTATCGAGGGACGCCGTCGAAGGACGGTGAGACGCTCCAGTATGGCCTGGCACTCGACGTCGCGACGGTTGAGGGCTACGACATCGCGGTGGTGGCGGCCATCTCCGGTCCCAAGCAGGTCTTGATGATGGTGGACGTGACGAACCCATTGCTCCCGGTTGTTCGGAGCGTCCGGGAGATCGTGGCGGACGGAGCTGTGGTGGACGTGCTGGTGAACGGGACCCTCGCCTATGTCTCGACCCAGAAGGCCACGACGCCCGCGTCCCTGGGGGTGGAGGTGTTTGACATCTCCGATCTGAGCACCGTTGCGTATCTTGGCCGCATCGACGGCGTCGGCGGCCGGCTCTCCCTGGTCGGCAAGCTTCTCTATGGAGCCACGAGCGGGACCTTCGGCGCCCCAATCGAGGGCCTCGGCGGTGTGCGGTCAGCTGCCCTGGGCTCCTTCGCTCTGATCGAAGGGACCAATCCGCCCGTCGTCGTGGTGGGCGAGGGTCCCCGTGCCGCGGAAGATTTCACCCTGAAGTACCGGGTCATCCCAGCGAGCCTCGAGGTCGAATCGGCGCAGATTGAGTATCGCTACGCGGATGCCACCGTCGGGGCGCCGGTGAACGTCGCTTTGAACTCCCAAGGGCGAGGTGAATTGCCCCTAGGGTTTGGCTTCACGTTCCCCGCCGTGGGTCAGGAAGTCGCGCGGCCGAGGCTCACACTCAAGACCACGGCGGGCGAAGACGTCGTCGGACCGCTCCGGTCCTGGCGGATCGAGCAGCCCACCGTGGAGCTGGTGTTTGACGACGACCAGGAAGAAGCGGTCACGGCCGACAAGCCGGAGGTTGGTGTGGAGGTCGCAAGTGCGGAATGGGCCCGCAGGGCCGAGCTGGCCGCCGAGAAGGGCGAGCCAGCACCTTCCCCCAAGGCCGTGAGATTCGAAGCGATCCTCGCGCCCGCCACCGTGTCGCCGGCGGTTGCTCTCTCCAGTGGCGGCTTCTTCGAAACGAAGCTTCTGACCTCGACTCAACCCCACCAGAGCCGATCGGTGCTGGCGAAGATCGGTGACGTCGTGCTCGGCGAGTCGGAGGGCGTTGAGGTCGAGCCTGGAGAGGCCGCGCAAGCCACGAGCACGCTCACGGTCGAGGATTCAAAGAAAGCAATCCCCGCAGACGACCTGAGCCAGACCATCCTCACCCTGGTAGCGAAGGACCAATACGGCAACCCGGTCGCTGACGGCACCGCCGTTGTCTGGGAGAAGGGGGACGGCGCTGACGGGGATTTCGTTGAGGCGCAAGAGGGGACGAGCGGTGGTCAGGCCACGGTTAAGTACAGGGCCGGAGTCAACCCAGGCACCGTCACCGTCAATGCCCATGTCGACGATGCCCTCCTCACGGTCTCCATCCAGCAAGCACCCCTCGGAGTCGTCCTCGTGGCGCCAACCACCAGGAGCTTCTTCAACAAGACGGCCCTGCCGCTGGAGCTCCGGGTCACGAGCCCGGCCGGCCCGGTCGCGAACGGAGCCAAGATCGGTTGGTTTGCCACCGCGGGCCGCGTCACCGAGACCCAGCCGGTCACGGACGGCATCGCCCGGGCGAACTGGGATCCCACCCAAACCACGTGGCGCCCGCGGGTGGACTTTGTCGCCATCGTGGGCCAGGGCCGCGCGCAGCAGCGGATGTCCTGGACGCGGACGGCCGTTGTCGCCGGAAACGCGCAGAGGAGCGGCGTTCGCACCGCGAGCCTCAACCCCGGTGCGGTGGGCAGCCCGCTGATCATCCAGGGCGCCACCGAGCCACGGCACGTCGCGGTGTCTCCCGCCGTCGTCGCTGGAGATATCCAGGGAGACCAGGAGGTTCCGTTCGAGAAGGCCGACGGAACCACCGAGATGGTGGCTGTCAAGGCCACGGCTACTTACCAGGTCTTTGGCCTCACGCCGGGAGAAAGCGTGACCGTCCGCCTGGGCACGAACCGCAATCCCAACGTCGCTCCCATCGTCCACTTCACAGGAGACGAGAAGGAAGGCACGACCATCCCTGACGCCACCGGAATGCACAATGGCGAGGCTCCGGCCGGAGTTACCCTGACTCAAGCTGGCTACAAGGGCGGAGCGTTCACGCTCGCCGCGTCCGGCTTCAACCCGACCGAGACGGGCGGTATCACCATCGACGACGACCCCGAGTTCGCATTCGGCGGCGCGTTCATGGTGCAGGCCGCGGTGCGTCCGCCGCCCGCGGGCAGCGGCTTCGAATCGGGCTCCGCCGGCGCGGGGACCCTGATCAAGAAGGGCGACGCCTTCGCCCTCGAACTCGTCGAGGTGAGCGGCGAACTCCGGGCGCGCTTCACCATCAAGACGCCCACCGGACCGAACTTCATCACATCCTCCCTGCCTGTCCCACGCAGCGAATGGAGCCTCGTCACCGGCAAGTACGACAATGGCCGAATCTACGTCGGCGTCGAGAACGCGCTTGAGTCCATGTTCGTATCCGGCGAGCCCGTCCTCGTAGTTGCGCCCATCCAGATCGGCCCCGGTCTGACCGGAGACCTCGACGAGATCCGGATCTTCGACCTCACCAAGGGGGCCCTCTCTACTTTCGGGAACGGGCAGCAGACCCTGAACTTCGCGGCCGATGCGAGCGGCGAGTTCTCGTCGCCGATCGTCGCTACCGGGGCCCTGTCCGCTCCCCGCGTCGCGGCCTACTACCGCAACCTGGGCGTGCGCATGGCGAGCGCCCGACTGAACGAGCTCTCGTTCACGCTGCCTTCGGAGTTCCAACAGGATCCGGGAACGGTCGCGGAGTCCGGCATCGCCATCGCCACCATCGAAGCCGAGACCGAATGGAACGACGCGGCGGAGAGTGCCACGACGAGGGTGGACTTTGTGACTGCCAAGACCATGGCGTTCTTCGCGAAGTTAGGCCATGCGATCGTCATCGGATCGGGCGGCGCGGGTGATCCGCCCGACCTGGCGCTGGTCGCAGGAGACCTCGTGGGGTCCTTCTTCGTCGCGCCCGTAACCATTGTGCGCGATGTAGCCAACTCGATGGATCGCCTGATTCGTGGAGCAGCCAACGGTCAGGATGGCCTCGACCTCGCTCTCGGCTTGGTGAACGTCGGGGCGTCCCTGGTCAAGGGCAAGGCGGGGGCGCTCCTGAAGATCGGCACTCTGGCGAAGAAGCTCCCGACGGGATCGAGATCGGCCAAGGTCGTGGCGCGGCTCATGGCGGCGGAGGCGGCATTGGCCGCAGGGGCGTCCGGGGTTTCACGGATAAAGAAAGTCGTCGAGGTCGCGAACTACTCCGCCACGGCTGCGACCCTGGTGGGTGGAATCCTGGATGGAATCGGTGACGACGGGGAGGCTGTCGCGAACCTTGACACGGTTCTAACGAACGCTGAGCCCGTGCCTGGCGATCCGATTGCGGCAGTAGGCGAGATCGAACGACTGCGTCGCGATCCTGACACAACCCCTGCCGGTGGGAGGATGGTTCTGGCCGGCTTGGCCACACCCTTCGACGAAGGCGCCCCGGCTGCCGATGTCCCTGGCCTGGTCAAGAAGTACTTGAGGTTCTCGAAGAAACGTGCCGAGGGAGCCGAGGCCGCGTATAAGGCGCTCAAGACCAAGGGCGTGGGCTCGCCGTTTTCGATCATTCGCCGGATCACGAAGAGCAAGCTGGACGACAATCCAAAGCTCGCTGAGGAGATGCTCGACGGCCTGTCCGAATTGTCGAGGAAGGCCCTGAATGCGGAGGCGATGCCGGCCATGGCGCGACGGTTGGGTTCCGCGAGAGGGCTTACCAAGTCCGCTCAGCAGTTCGTGATGAAGGCCATGCGAACAAAGGTCGGTGGCGCCGAGAAGATTGGGGTCGAGGTCTTCGAGCGGATTGAAGTGGCGGGTGGGAAGAATGTCCGACGTTTCTATGATTTCGTGGTCCAGCAGGGAACCAACCTTATTCGCTACGAGGTAAAGAACTGGAAGCTCTCAAGCTTCACGCCGTTCCCACCGAGAGCCGGGTCTGATGCCTACAAGGCGTGGCGCACGGCGCGCGTTCAGTTCATGCGTGACATGATCAACCTGGGTTCGACGCCCGGCCAGGTCAAGTGGGTCTTCCCGAAGTCGTTCTTGGATGCGCACAAGACGGCACTCGCCAAGGAGTTTATGGACTCGATCAACAGTACGAAGTTCCGACAAGTCATCGGCAAAGCCGGTTCAGAACGATACGAGGCGATAATCAGGGGCCTGGGCGGAGCCATCGATCCTCGGACCGGGAAAGGCACGGTCCCGATCGGCAAAATCCTGGAGATGCTGGAGTCGCTGCAATGATGACTGGACGACGCGCAGATGGACCCAATGGGTGGCGATCTACGTCCCTTCTCTCGCCCCCGTTGAGAGAGGTTCTGGCGATCCGCCAAGGTTCGATCGTGTCTGTTCTCCCGGTGGCCGGCGACGCTGTGGTGGCAGCCGAGGACAAGAGAGATCTGAGAATTCTGGATGCCGCGACCCTGGAAACCAAGGCTAGGGCGCGTCGATTCTCGCCGGCGTTTGTGGACGGCTACGACGTATATGGCTGGGGCGAGGATGCACCGAGGTCCAAGGGTTTAGTTCGCTTTCTCTTGTTGGACAGCCGCTACGTGTCAAGAACTATTTCGATCGGCGACCGCGTCGTGGGGGGCGGGGTTGTTGAGGTGCGCGCGTGGGACATTGTTAGCCGTCGAGTCGCTTGGGAATGGACATGCGACGTTCAAGGTGGCGATCGAGGGAACATGCTTCGAACGAATCTGTGCTCCGACGGAGAGCTCGTCTATTTCGGACTGCGCGATCGAACAATTCGCGCTCTTTCGGTCGAGACTGGGGAAGAGGCTTGGCGGACCACCATGGTCAAGGATCCGGAGCCCTTCAAGGGCCCTGATTGGACGAGGGACAGCTATTGGTCAAATCTGGAGCCCAGGGGTAACGGAGCGGTGGCGAATGGCCTCGTCTACTTTCATGCTGGCTACGTTGTTGCGCTTGATTCAAAGACGGGGCAGCATGTCTGGCAGACGAAAGTCGGAGCGAACTATGGACAGTTGCACGGGGACGGGTACCACGCGCTGAGACTCAGTGGTGAGTACGAGGTTCTCGACGCACGTACAGGCCGGCGGCGATTCAAGACGGTTCTTTCGAAGGAGGTTCCATCCACGTTCCAATCTGGTGGCGGAGGCGTCTTTGGCCCGATGGTGGTTTCCGATACGCATATCTTCTGCGGCTGGGGGGTCGGCTACCTTCTCGCGTTCGAGCGCAAAACCGGAAAACTGGTCTGGCATCACCGGGCTACCCCGGCCCTCTCGTTCCATCAAGACAACTATTTCCAGATTGCCAACGGACGGCTGTACACGGGCGACTACGGCACGATGCGGATCTATGAAGAGGTAAACGCTACGGATCCGATTCTCGTCGAGCAGCGCGTGAGCCAGAAGGCCGGCACTAAGGCAACCGCAAGCGCGAAAGTGGGGTCGCCGGGTGCACAGCGAGGCAGGAAGAGCTCATCTCGGGTGCCGCGCGCGACAGGAAAGAAGGGGAAGGTATAAGCATGTTCCGAACCGGCAACCCCACATTGAAAGAAACCACGTTCGTCGGCGCTGCGTCTCGCGCCGAAGGTGTGATGACGCTCCAAGGCACCGTCAACAAGACGGGGATCGCGCTTCTGATTCTCGTCGGGGGCGCCGCTGTCGCGTGGAACCATGTCCTGGGCGTGGGAATGATCCTCCCAACCATGTGGACGGGCTTGATCGGCGGCCTCATCCTCTCCCTGGTGACGGTGTTCAAGACCGAGTGGGCCCCGGTGACGACGCCGCTCTACGCGGTGTTCGAAGGCCTCTTCATCGGCACCATCTCTCTGCTCTTCAACGTCCGCTACCCCGGCATCGCCTTCAACGCTGCTGCTCTGACTCTGGCGATCCTCGCCGCCCTGCTTCTCGCCTACCGGTCCGGCTGGATCCACCCGAGCGAGAACCTGAAGCTCGGGATCGCGGCGGCCACGGGCGGGATCGCGATCGTGTACTTGGTGGGAATGGGCCTTAGCCTCTTCGGCAAGAGCATCCCCCTGATTCACGGAAGCGGACCGATCGGCATCGCGTTCAGCCTCTTCGTGGTGGCCCTGGCGAGCGCGAACCTGGTTCTCGACTTCGACTTCATCGAGCAGGGTGCCGCGAAACGGGCGCCGAAACACATGGAGTGGTATGGGGCTTTCGCGTTGCTCGTGACCTTGGTATGGCTGTACCTTGAGATCCTTCGGTTGCTGGCCAAGCTGCAGGATCGAAGAAAATAGCTCCCGGGAGCATCCGCAGGCCCGAGCCCGCGCGTTCTGTGCTGCGTTCACCGGTTCTAGCCCTCGACCTCCCCCTGTGACCAGGCCGCCGAAGCCCAAGCGATTGGCCGTTGGATCAGGCATTCTCAGAGGTCCCTATCTCGGCGGGGGTAGCGTGCTGATTGGAATCGGGTCCGAGACAATACACAGTCGTGACCGAGAGACGTTGAAGCTAGTTCGTGACTTTGGCAGTCGGCCTGGTTCGCTATGGGGCGGGGTCGCGGCCGGTTCGTTACTGCGGGCGATGAAACCATAGCGCTCTCAAGCGCTCTCAGGCGACGGTGTTCAGTTGTGGTGACGCCCATTGAAAGAGGAAATCTTCCGCAGGGGCGAGGCAGCCGAAGGGGGGGCCCCCGGGTTTGCGGCTGAGACTGACGGCGGCGAGTGTTTTGCGTTGGGCCCGTGCAGCACGTGCAAGATCAGCCTCAAGGACGGCTCCATCATCTGGGTCAACGCCCTTGGCCGCTGCCTCAGCTCGCGCGCGCGAGTGGATCGGGTGGTACCACCGCCGCGAGAAGTTGTAAAGGCAGCGAGAGGCCGAAGCAATCTCGCGTGCGGTCACGAATCGCTGCTCTTGCGAAGAGCAGCCGGGCTACCTCTCTCGCTGATTGAACTCCTCGGTCCACGCGCGAGAACGAGCCGCCGCACGGGCCCGCGCACCGGCGTCCATCCGCGCCGAGATCTTGGTGCGCAGGCTCGCACATTGCGATTCGAAGTCTGTCGGGAGTCCCTGGTCGGCGCGGGCTCCAGAGTGAGCGAGAGTGGCTGCGATACTCGCCCAGGCGTGAGCCTCTTCGAGTTTCGGCGTCAGGGCGCCCGACGAGTACAGCACCGCTAGATTGAATTGCGCTTTCGCGTCCCCGAGATCAGCGGCTTTGATGTACCACTCTGCCGCCGCGCCATAGCTCGCCTGTGCGGCGGACGCCTCGCCCAAAGCCACCATGCGGCGGTTGAAGGGCTTGATCCAGTCACGGGTCATGGCCCGGGCCCGAGAGACCTGGTCGGGAGTCATCTTCTCCCTGATCTTGTCGCTGACTTCAGCGAACTCTCGCAGGACGCCGTCGCCGAGCCCAATGTCACGCAGGACCTCGGTGTGGGCGGAGAAGAAAGCCAGGCGAGCCCACATGTATGCCGCCACGAGATCCACCGGGACCCTTTCCGAGGAATACATTTCCGCCAAGTCTTCCTGCGCTTGAAAGTGGCCCTGCTCGGCGGCCTTCCGGTACCACGTGATCGCGTTTTGGTAGTTCTGGGGAGTGCCCAGGCCGTACGCGTACATCTCGGCCAGACCGAACTGGGCCCGGGCAAGACCCTGGTCCGCAGCTTTCTGATACCACAGAACTGCGCGGGCCCGGTCTTTTTCCACCCCTCGGCCCACGCGGTAACCCTCAGCTGTCTGGAACTGAGCGGCCGCATTTCCCGCTGTCGCGTTGGCGAGGTAGACCGCGAAAGCCTCCTTCTCCATTTTTAGGCGCTCAGCTGGTCGCCCTTCAGTGACTTGACTTAGCAGGAGGACGGCGAGAGTCGCTGTGAGCATTGAAAGTTCCCCCTAAGAGCGTGTCCCGGGAGACTATCCGGTTCCCGGCTACGTGTCACCTGCCGCGCCGCCACCGATCGCCAGGGTTGGAGCCGCTTCCCGGAGGGTGTGAGGGCCCCCCCGTTTGAGGCACAGTCTAAAATGTCAGTTCTCGGTTGTTGCAGGGTTAAGGGGCTCGTGGGAGCTGTGGGCGCTGCGGCCGTTTGCGGCGTCCAAGGGACTGTGGGAAACCCTGTCCGTCTCCGGTTTTGCACCAGGTCCGGCAGCTTCCACAGCCCGGAGATCGTACCCGGTCGGCGGCATCTTTCGGTGCCGATTCGAGTCGGCATTGAACAGTTCGACTGCCCCATGTGTCAACCCGACACGCCTGAAGGGGCGCCGCCGTCGTGGCGCCCAGGAATACCTGTAGAGGCGCCCGGTTCATCTAGACCCCCATGCGCACTGCCTGGCTTTGACGAATCGAGCGGAGCGGCCGCGCAGGAGCCGCGACCTTGCGTCCTGAGATCGTGATAGCCGCCGCCGTGACCGCGGAACCAGTCAACCACGTCCCCGCCGCGGCACCCAGCGGGCGAGCGGCGAAGAGGCGGACGCGACTCGCGAGTCATGCAGTCGCAGCATGCCTAAGGCCTCGAACGCGAAGGTGGGCGGCGAGTAGAACTGCAGTCGCGCCAAGAAGTGTAAGGCCGCTTCCGAGCTGGCAATCGGCTTGCACTCGACTCTGCGGCCTGCCCTTCGGGGTTGGCGCACGGTATCATCCCAGCCAATGGGAAGGCTGGTCTCCTGGCTGCTGCTCATCGGAGGCGCCATCGGCTCCTGGTTCGTCGTTCTGCAGCCGGCAAGGGACATCGTGAGCGCGAGGACCTGGACTCCGATGCCATGCGTGATCACCCAGAGTGCTCCGGCGCCGGGCGTCACCCTCGACAGCGCGAAGCGGCCGAGACTCGCCGCCTACGTCCGTGGGGGTGGCCTCGCCCTTCGCTATCAATACACCCCCTCTCGCAGCACTGTTGAATCAAGCCGATACTCGTTTCTCGACGGTCTCTACGCGCTGGATCAGGTAGCCAGGGCGCGAGTTCTCCTGTCCTACCCGCTGGGCAGGACCGTGACCTGCTACGTAAATCCGGCGGATTCCCAATCCTCGGTCCTGAACCGAGGAATCACCGGGGTGATGCTGCTGGGCCTCGTTCCGCTCTTCATGGTGGCAGTGGGTTTGGCCGGCGCCGGGCTCATCCCTTCCACTGCCTTCGGGCCGGTAGTGGGGGAGTGGATCCGCCTGGTGCAGCCCGGACTCAGGATGGGCCGCCGGGCTCACGAGGCGGACGTAAAGATGGGGTTTCACGCGGCCTTGTTCCTCGTCGCAATGGCCGTGTGGAACCTTGTCAGCTCGCTCGGGGATGAGACCGCGGGCGTGGAGGCGCACTGCATGGACGCGATCATCCTTACGATCCTTGCGCTTGGCTACCAACGTGGAAGCCTGTCCTGCGCCGCTGGCCTTCTTGCCTATCCGGCGACCGTTCTGGCGACCGCCGTCGTGTTCGGTTCGTGGCCGGACACCCAGGCCCGGCTGACCTCACTGCTGGTCGCCAGCCTGCCTGAGTTCATCTTGATAGACCCGGTCATCGCCGGACCCCAACGAATTGCGGCCTACGTTCGGGAGGTGGCGTCGTTCTCGATCATTCTGCTTCCCTTAGCCGTACTGCTCGGGCGGGCGATCAGTGCGATGGGTCGGCGAGGCGCGGCATTCCGTGCGCGCTCCTTTGCCCTGGTTGGCGCCCCCACTGTGGTCTATCTGGTCATGGTCGCCACCGCTGCCTTCGGTACCGAGGCCTATGCGCAATCCAGGCAGTGGCTCGACCGTCCGATGTCCTGGATTCGTGGCCCGATGTCGCTGCCCGAGGCCGAGGCCGCCCTGCACGATCCAGAGTCGCTTCGGTGGAGACAGGCCTGCACCGAGGTGAACAACGAGAAAGAGTTGCCAGCGGTGATGACTCCTTACCTCATCCGCGCGGCTTCCTCTGAAGACGACGTGACTCGCGCCGCTTGTCTCGCGGCCATCGGCCGCCTGGGCGCGGCGGGCGAGGACGCGGTGCCCGAGCTGTCTCGGGCGATCTCCGATGGCTCACCCGGCGTTCGTCGGGCGGCTCTACAGTCCCTGCTCGCAGTGGGGGCGCGCACCCAGGCCTCCAAACTTAAAGTCACCTTTCTCGCCCTCAGCCAGGACAAGGACCCAGAAGTGCGCCGCGCGGCGACCGACGCTCTCAGCGTGGGAATCTCGGTGGTTGTATCCGAGTTGAGTTTGGGGCTGAAGGACCCGGCCCCGGAGAAGCGGGAGAAAGCGGCTCTCTCTCTCTGGAGCATGGGATCGGACGCGTCTCCGGCGACCGCGGCACTTGCGACGGCCCTCGGCGATGCCGACCCGCGCGTTCGTCAGCGCGCCGCCGAAGCCCTGAGCGCTATCGGCCTGGATTCCAGGGAAGCGGCCCCCGCGCTCAGGGTGGCCGTGCAGGATTCTTCACCGGTCGTTAGGAGCGCGGCCCTGGGCGCCCTGGTCCGGGTTGAAGTGCCCTCTTCCGATCTGGTGGGGTTGCTCGTAGCCCGGCTTTCGGACCCCGAGGATCGTGTCCGTGTGGCGGCGGTGATGGCCATCGCGAGCCTCGGCCCGGCTGGCGGAACTGCCGTGCCCGCTCTGATTCCTCTTCTCTCCTGGTCATCGATGGATGTGCGATTGCGCGTCGTCGGCGCACTGGGCGCCATCGGCCCGGAGGCCAAGGCCGCGGTTCCCCAACTGAGGCTGATGCTCAGGGAGAAGCTCGCCCCCGACGAGGCTGAGGCGCAGCAGTTGTCCGCGGCCGTCGAGGCGGCCTTGAAGAAGATTCAGCCCGCGACCTGACCGGCCCGCTACCTCCGGCCCGGCAGAGCTGGCGCTGGACCGGAAGTGACGGGCAAATCTATCTTCCATAGCTCGCGGCCGGTGTGACGATCGTCCGCAGAGAAGAAGAGAGCCTTGGCGACGCGCGAGAAGGTGAACAGCTCCGGCGACGACGAGGCGGGTCCGGTCGCGAGGTCGACCATCCGGTTGGTTCCGTCGGGTGTCCCGTCGCTCTTCCAGAGTTCGATCCCGCTCGCGTCGGACGCCGGAAAGAACACGCTGTTGCCTGCTGCCACGAAGTTGCTTTCCTGGAAGGCGTGGTCGAGCTCCACTTGTTTCACGAGGTGTGTCGTCGACTCCGTACCCTCGGATGTCCACACGGCCCGTCCGTTAGTCCCATCAACCATGATGAACAATCGACTCTCTGCCGACGCCATCGCCATCACGTGCGCTCCCGGCCCGAGGCCTCCCACCCGGGTAGCCGAGTTGGAGCGGTTGTCCACCCGCCACAGCTCCTTCTCCGAATCTAGGTAGACGGCGTCCTGGTGGACGGTCAGGTGCCTCGGACTGTGCCAACCTCCCTCGGGGCCGACGATTTTCGCGCTGGAGCGGGCCGAGGTTCTTCGGACCTCAGGTGGGCCGGGCCATCGATCGACGACGTGAATGACCGCATCGCCGAGAGCGGCGACCCGCCCGTCCACGAATTCCTCCGTCCCGGATCCGCCGTCTGCCACCTTTCGCGTGCCCGCAGGCGTCCCGTCCGTGCGCCACAACGTCGTCCCTTTGCCCTTGACGGCAACCGCGAAGTAGACGCCCGACGGCAGCGTTACGAGCGGAGACCGGGGGGTGCTTTCCGGACCAGGGGTGAAGTCCTTGAGGACCTGCGTCCCCACGCTCGTTCCGTCACTCGCCCATAGTTCGGTCCCGGTCTCCTGTGTATGGGCCCAGAACAGCATGCGCTTTCCCAGGGTTGAAATCGTGCGAACGTCGCGAAAGGCCCGGCTCTCCGGGACGCGTACGGTTCCGCTGGGCGTGCCATCGGATCGGTACCAGTCCAGATCGCCCGCGCCGTTCCTTATCGCGCAGAAGAAGACGGCATCCCCGGCCTGGCCGAAGACGACTGGTGCGTCCCTCGAGCCTGGAGGCAGGACCATGAGCTGCCTCGTCTCGTTCTCCGTGCCATCGGTCCACCACACCGCGGGACCTGTCGCCGAGTTCGCGACGAAATAGAAGCCGCTTGCGGTTTGTAGTCCGGGCGCCGGGTTCGAGCCAGCGGTTCTTCCCGAGATCCCGGTCACGGCGGTTGTCCCCGCGGCCGTTCCATCGGACCGCCACGGGCCGCCTTCTCGGCGGGCATCCAGGACTAGCTCCCCGCCTCCCGGACCGAGGCGACACCCGAAGAACAGCTTGCCCCCCGCGTTCTTCAGCCCCTCCGGCGAGCACGAGGCCGGGCCCTTTCCCAGGTCCGCTACCATCGTCGTTCCTTGTCTCGTACCATCGCTCTTCCAGACTTGAGCGCCGGCCGCGCCCGTTCGCGCGGAGAAGAAAAGGACGTTGCCCACGACCGTGAGGTCCTGCGGCCCGGATGAAGCCCTCCCTCGCTCGATGTCCGACACGATCGCCGGGCGGGCGCCGCCGGTGTCGGTCTTCCAGAGTTCTGTGCCGGAGACCCCGTCGTCCGCCGCGAAGAACACATCGCTGTCGATCGACGCGATGCCCGAACCGCTGACCTTGAGGCCAGCCGGGCTGACGCGGGTCGTGCCGCCCGCCGTGCCATCGCTCATATAGAGGCCTCTTGCCTCATTTGCGTCCCGGGCTGTGAAGAAGAGCCGGCCTTGGACGGCGACGAAGCCGCGAGGCTCTTGCGGTTGGGACGGTGCTGATGGACTGAAAACGGGCCTGGTTCCCGAGGAGCGGCCATTGCTGGTCCAAAGAACCTTGCCTTTGGCGCCGTTGGCCAGGAAGAACAGCTTGCTGCCCAAGACGGTCAGGTATTGCGGGTATATGCGTGAACCGCTGCCGGGCGTGGCTCCATCCGGTTCCACGGCGGCAGTGCCGCCCTCGGTGCCATCACTCTTCCAGAGTTGACCTCCGGTGGCCGTGTACAGCACGCCGCCAAGGTTGGCCACGTCGTCGAGGTCGGAACTTCCTGGCCCTGGGGCCATATCCTTCACCAGAATCGTACCCGCTGCAGTTCCGTCGCTCTTCCATAGCTCCCGACCGTGCTGACCATCGTCCGCCGCGAAGAAGAGCGCCCCGCTCCGACGCCAGTAGAGGAACGACCAGAAGACGTCGACCAGCGACGCCGGGTCGGAACCCTTCGGACCGGGATTGATGTCCCTCACCATGACGGTGCCCACCGCCGTTCCGTCACTCCGCCAGAGCTCCGCGCCGTGGATACCGTCGTTCGCGCCGAAGTAGACGGCGCCATTTTGCAGGGTCAGATGCGAGGGGGACCCCGATCCGCCCCCCGGCCAGATGTCCTTGACCAGGGTGGCCACCGAAGACCCAGCCCCGACCCTCCATAGCTCGCGCCCGCTGACCGCGTCCTCGGCCACGAAGAGGACGACGTCGCCGATTGCGACATAGTCATCCGGATTGGTGGCCCGGACGTCGTTGATGTCTTTGACCAGCACCGGCGTTTGGGCCAGGCCGGGACTGACGCTTCCAACTAGGGTGGCGAAGGCGAGGGCGATGGCGCGCATGTGAGCGATGCTCTCACGACCAAGGGGGGCGGCACCAGAACGAAGCCAATCTATCGCGGGGCGGTCTCAAGCTTCCAGAGTTCTCGCCCCGTGCGCCCGTCACTTGCGGTAAAGAATAGTGTTCCACCGTGCCTCAGCAGTTTGATCGGGTATGACAGGGAAGACGCCGGCCCGGGCGCGAGGTCGGCCACGGGCCCCGTTCCTACGACGGTTCCGTCGCTCTTCCAGAGCTCCAGTCCGATGAGAGGATCCCGGGCTGGGAAGAACACGCTGTCTCCCACCGCAACGAACTGGCTCGCCTTGAACCCGTCGTCGACCCGTACACTCTGGACGAAGTGTGTGGTCGCCGCCGTGCCCTGCGATACCCAGAGTTCTTTGCCCATCTGCCCGTCGACAAGGACGAACAACTGGTGATCCGCGGATGCCAGGGCCTGAACCTGCGAGCCGTGTCCCACGCGGCCCAGGAAGGTCGCGGCGGCACCCGTGCTGTCGACCCGCCACAGATTCAGGTTGTCGGCGAAATAGACCGAGCCTTGATGGAAGGTCAGGTGTTCTGGGTGACGCCATCTCTTCTCGTCACCCAGCAGAAGCGTGCTGGAACGACTCGAGGTTCTTCTGATCTCATAACCCCGGTCCGAGTAGATGACGTGCACGACCGCATCTCCCAGCGCCGCGACCTGCCCCTCGATGAAGCTCTGAGTTCCCACGCCGGCATCCCCTATGCGCCGTGTCCCCCCCGGGCTGCCGTCCGTTTGCCACAAGGCTGTCCCCTTGTCGGGAGCGGCGACCGCGAAGTAGACCGACGATGGCGCTCTCACCAGAGGCGACCACGGGGTGCCGGCGGCGCCCGGGGTGAAGTCCTTCAGGAGGAGAGTCCCGCGCGCCGTCCCGTCGGTGCTCCACAGCTCCAGGCCGGTGTCCGCGGTGGACGCCCAGAAGATCAAGCGGTTGCCGATCGAGGAGATCTCGCGGACGTCGCGGAAGCCCGTGCTTTCCAGAATGCGAAGCGTGCCGGAGCTGGTGCCATCCGACCGATACCAGTCGAGATCGCCCGACTGGTTCTTCTTGGTCGCGAAGAAGGCGCCTTCCCCCGTCTCAGAAAAGACCGGTTCCACAAGTCCCGCCTCTGACGGGAGGCCGACGAGACGGGTGGTGTTCTCCCCGCTGCCATCGGTCCACCAGAGGGCCGCGCCCGAAGGATCATTCGCCCTGAAGAAGATCCCGCTCTCCGTTCGAAACTCGGGCAGCGCGAGCGCATCTCCGGTGCCGCCGGCGATTCCAGCGATGGCGGCGGTTCCCCAGGTGGCGCTGTCGATACGCCAAGGGCCTCGGAGTCCTTTGGCAGAGTCTCCTCCCAGGTCTGGCTCCTCCGCCCGGCAGGAAAAGAATAGCTGCCCGCCTGCTTGCTCGAGGGTCCCAGGCAGGCATGAAGCCCGCCCCGTACCCACGTCCGTGACCCTGCTTGTGCCGTTGGCGCTGCCGTCGGTCTTCCACAGCCCGGCTCCTCCGGCGCTTGTTCGTGCGGAGAAGAACACCTGGCGCCCGGCGGCCATCAGCCCCTGCGGTGCCGAGGACAGCTTCCCGGGCTCAATGTCCGCCACCATAATTGCTGTATGGCCCGCCACGCTGGTCTTCCAGACTTCGCTCCCATGCACTCCATCGTTCGCCACGAAGTAGACGGACGCGCCGGCTATCGCAAGATCGGGCGGCCAGACCGTCACCTCGAACGGAGTCACCCGGACCGTCCCCTTCGCTGTCCCGTCGCTTCGGAAGAGGCCGCGTTTCGGCACCTGATCCTCGCCCACGAAGAATATCCGGCCCTTTGCCGCCTTCAGGGCAGGCCCTTTCTGAGGGAGCGACACACTCACAGTCGTGGAAACGACTTTGGTTCCGGCCAGCGTCCCGTCGCTGGTCCAGAGTCGCGCGACACCGTCAACCAATGCCAGAAAGTAGAGCCTTCCCGCCGTCTCGACAAGATCACGAACGTTGATGATCGAGCCGCCCCGGCCTGCCGGCCCCTGCAAGCGGATAGGGAAAGTTCCCCGTTCCGTGCCGTCGCTTCTCCAAAGCCCGAAGGGCATGCCCGCGAAGAGGACGCCGCCGACGTTGGTCAGGTACTCGAGTGGGCTGGACTCCGATCCCCGCGCGATGTCCTTCACGAGCAGCGTGCCTTCTGCGGTTCCGTCACTGCGCCAAAGTTCGCGGCCGAAGGCCCCATCGTCAGCCGTGAAGTACAGCGACCCTCTCAGGCGCCAGGAAAGCCGGGAGCCGTAGACCTCCGTGAGCGCAGCGGGAGACGAGCCCCTGGGCCCGGGGTAGATGTCTCGGACCATCACGGTTCCCTCCGGAGTGCCATCGCTTCTCCAGAGTTCCGGGCCATGCACTCCGTCATCCGCGCTGAAGAACAGAGTCCCGTTCATGTTGACGAGCGACGCCGGCCCCGATGATCCGCCTCCGGGGTAGATGTCCTTGACGAGGGAGGCGCTGGACGACCGCTTTCCCACCTTCCATAGCTCGCGACCCGTGGCCGCATCGTCCGCGGCGAAATACACGACGTCGCCGATCGCCACGTAGCCGGCCGCGTTCGTCTCACGTGCCTGGTTCACGTCCTTCACCAGAACAGGCTGCTGGGCCAAGGACGGCGCTGCGCCCGCCACCAATATGACCAGGACAAGGAGCGCGCGGGGCATGGGGGATGCTCGCACGTCGGGGGCCGGCCGCCAACCGCGTCATTCGGAACGCCCCAGGCCCCGACAGGCCGGGCGAGGCCCTGGCGGCCTGCCTTTCTGCCCCCGGCCGGAGCACGCGTTGTCGAGGACGACCACGAACGATCTGAGGGATCCCGAGTCCCTTCGGTGGGTATACGACCCCCAAAGGGAATCGTCGCCGCCGCGATTGCCCTTCTCCAGGCTCAGGCGCGTCACCGGGGGAATCGGCCTGGCGAGCGAGCCCACCGTGCGGGATTCGGGCGATGGGTCTCGCTCCCAGTTGCCGATGGTGTTGTCCGCGACGAGGAACTGCTCAGCCGTGCGCGACTGGTTCCAGCCGAGAAGGGCTGCGGATCTCCAGGATCTCGAAGCGGGCGGCCGGAGAATAGTGCGGCCGATGACGGTCGGGGACCTTCCGGAGGCGCGCTTGAAGGATGCCGACGACCCGCCAGGCGAGGGAGGCCAGAAGCTCGGCGCGGTCGAGCCGGGCCTTCAGCTCTTCGTACCCTCCGTCGCGTCCACGGAACGCACCGAGGTGTGTTCCAGCCGCGACGCCCAGCAGCCGCGCCGCGCTGAGGATGACTCGATTGGCGAAGCGCTCGGTGACGGGATGCCTGAGTCCGCGCACGCGCAGATGGACGGGGAAGCGAAGGCTTGCGGTCACAACGAAGCGTACGTGACTCGTGGCTCGACGAGAATCCTCCGATGACCGCGTTGGAGGCGGCCCGCTTGACCGGCGTACAATCCCCCTCGTGGGAACCACAGGGTCAACGATCGCCGTCATCTATGAAGAGGGCGTCTTCAAGCCGCAAGAGCCGGTGCCTGCGAGCGTGAAGCCCCATCAGATTCTTCGTCTTCCTTTGCCTGAGGTTGCTTCTGAAGCCGAAGGCCGGGAGGTTGGAGAAGCGCCGAAATCGAGAACGGCGATGGGCGCAGACTTGCGCGCGATTCGGGCTCGTATCGTGGCCAGCGGCGTCCCGCTTCTCACCAGAGAGGAAGTCTTGAAAGAAGTGCACTCGCATCGGGGCGGATACAGCGAGGCCGAGTCACGCGAGTGACGCTGACCTATCTTGATGCCTCGGTCAAGAAGGTCTCTCCCGACGAGCGCTTGATCTTCTCGATGATCCAGGTCGGACTTTCGCCGCAAGCTCGTACCTGAGGCTGGAAGTGATTCCACAGGCGGCCTTTCACAAAAAGGTCGACCAGGTCGCTTTCTTCGAGCGCTTTTTTCAGGGCGTCAGCGTTTGGGCCGATGAGAACGGCCTGGTTGACGCGGCTCTACGTGAGGCCTCGACCTACGGCCTCCATGCCCTCGATGCGCTTCATATAGCGGCCGCTGCCCGAACCGGCGCCGAGCTCATCACCGTCGAGAATCCGAGGAAGCCGATGTATCGCACCAAGTCCGTCAATGTGATCTACTTCGAATGATGCGCGTAGCGGCTGGTGGCCGGGTCGCTCTCGCCGTTGCTCTTGGGGTCGCTGGCCGCCGGGTAGTCCGGGAACGGGCGATAGACATGGAGGCCACCACGGCTGGGGCTACCGGGGAACCGCCCACGCGAGGCGTCAGGGGAGCGATTGCGAGGCTCTGGCGTGGGGCGCTAGCATGCGCTTGTGGCTGACGTCGCTGACCGGATCACCGTGAACCCGCTGCAGTGTGGGGGGCGTCCGTGCGTCCGTGGCATGCGGATTCGCGTCGTTGATGTCCTTGACCTGATGGCGAACGGCCTGTCGCCCGAACAGGTCCTCGAGGAACTCCCCGATCTCGAGATGGAGGACATCAAGGCCTGCCTCCGCTTTGCCAGCAGTCGCCTCGACCACCCCATCCTGGCCGCGTGAAGATTTGGGTTGACGCCCAACTCTCTCCTGCGTTGGCCCGCTGGCTCTCGCAGAATCTGCAGGTGGACGCGACTGCACTGAAGGATCTTGGCCTGCGTGATGGCGAGGATTCACAAATCTTCTTCGAAGCCCGGAAAGCTGTTGCGATCATTTTGACCAAGGATCGGGATTTCGTCGATCTGGTTCGAATGCACGGCCCGCCACCTCAGGTTCTCTGGATCAGCTGCGGGAATACCTCGAATCGGCAACTGCAGAGCATCTTCGTCGAAGCATGGCCCGCGGCGATCGAGCTCCTCCGGGCAGGTGAGAGGCTCGTTGAGATTGGTGGTCCCGCGAAGTAGCCAAGGCTTGCCCCGTGCTCCCGACTCGACCGATCAAACCGGGCGCCAGTTCCTCATGATCCGCTCGTGAATCTCGTTGAGCGGGTGCGTGAACGAGTCCGTGATGAGAATCCGCGCTCCCGCCACGTCCACCGCGATCGCGTTGGGCACGCCCCGAACGGCGAGGAAGGTCTTGACCGCCGGATACGTGACTCCCTGGATCTCCTGCCAGGTGAGTTGGCCCTGAAGATCGCCCAGCTGCAGCGCGAGCGCGGCCGGACTGATCACGAGCCCGGCTATCGGCGCCACCGTTCCGGTGCCCCGACGGCTGATGAAGTCCGCCAGGGCGAAGATCCCGAAGAGCAGGAGGAAGATGCCGCCGATCACCCGCCACTCTCCTGAGACGCGATGGGTGATGGACGGCGCGGCGATCCAGGCGGCCGACGTGGCAAGCCCCCCGATCCACCAGGCGCGAAGGCCGGGAGTCGGGTTCCTTGGAGCGCTCGCCCGCCTGCCCCACGACCACACCTTCTCGGCTCCGAAGGTCGCCCGCTGCTCGTTCGCGAACGCGGTGAGTGCGGGTGGAAGGGTCGGCGTGCGCGCTCTCAGGTGATCGCGGAGGAAGACATAGAGCTCCTCGCATCGCACGGTGAGATATCGGGGTGTCACCAGCGCCCCGCCCCCGTGCACGATCTCTATGAGGAACTCGAGAGGCCGCGGCTTGTGCGCGGGAACGAGGGCCCGCACCTCTCGGAGGTTGGTGAAGAGAATGGTGCGGCCCGCGCTGTCCCGCAGGCCGGTGGCCGTGACATCGAGACGGAAGCTCGCGTCGAGGTTGACGAAGGCGGCCAGACCGATGGACAGGGGCATCAGGGCGACGAGCGCTCCGTCGACGCTTCGTCCGACCGCCGCGAACAGCAGGAGGATGGCCGCCGCGCCGAATCCTATGAGGCCCCACTTCTTCGGAGGCATTCGCGACCGGATCGACGTGCCGACGAGCGATCTCACTGCCACAGGATCACGCAGAAGTTGTGCAGTCCGTGCATCACCATGGGCAGGATCAGGCTGCCGCTCGCCACCCGCGCCCACGCGAGCGCCATTCCCACCACGCAGAGGATCGGAATGGAAAGGGGCACGCCCACATGGGCCAGGCCGAACATCAAGGACGACAGGAAGACCGCGGCCGCGGGCGACATCACCGTGCGCAGCGAATCGAGGGCGAGGTAGCGGAAGAACAGTTCCTCGACGATGGCGGGCTGCACGCAGAAGGCGATGAGGACGAGCGGGCTGAGGCCCACTCCGGCCAGGATCAGATCGGGCTCAGACTTCGCGTGCAGCAGCGAGCGCATGGCGGAGTGATAGGCGCTGTTCAGGATCAGCACCCCGATCAGGGCCGGCAGTCCCAACGCCCAGGCGAGGGCGGGCCGGAGCGCCGGGGGGAAGGCGCGGGGCCGGGCGATGTGCATCAGGGCGAAGCCGATCACCACGGTGTCGATCACCTCGAGCACCACCATGGCCCTCAGAGGCGCGCGCGGGTCCTCGGCCGGTCCGGTGGGGCCGAGGCCGAAGGAAACCATTACGCCGAAGGCGATCGAGGTCAGGAGCTGCACCGCGAACACGGTGAGCACCGCGCCCAGGGAGTCGCCCGTGGACGCACGGCGGCGGTTCGTCAGGTCGGAGGCGCGGCGCAGCGGCGCCGCGCAGCGGGGACACGCGGGCGCCGGCATCTCCACGAGACCCCCGCACCTCCAGCACGGCCGCGGTGGCCTGGGTATGAGGGTCGGAGCGGGGGCGGGTGGGGCCCCGGAAACCGTCACGCTCCCGACGGCTCCAGACCCTGTTCCTTCTGATGAGCGATGGCCGCCTGCATGGCCTTGAACAGAGCGCTCACGATGATGATCTTGATCAGGATTCCCTGGGTCAGCGACGGCGGATTGAGGTAGCCGAAAATGGCGTAGCCGCCGATGTAGAGCACCAGGCCGCCGATGGTGCAGGGCACCGGGTGCTTGGGCGCGAGGACTCCCAGGATGATGAAGCCGAGGCCGAACGCGACGCCCCCGCCATAGATCGCGCGGGTGGCGCGCACCCATTCGTCCTTCAGCTCCGCTACTTTCTCCGGGTCCGCGACCTGGCCGGCGGGGAGCTCCTTGATCTGCTTGTCGATCTCCACCTGCACCTCGTTGGGGGCCTGCGAAAAGAGGAAGCCGTTCAGGAGCAGGGTCAGAACGCCGATGACGAGGAGGATGCTTCGCGCGTTCCTTATCTCCTTGGTGCGCGCCGACTGAGCCAGGTCGCCGAGTTTCGGAATGGAAGTTGCCGGGGACAGCGAGGGCATCGGCGGGGGCATGGGTCTGGAGACCACGTCGGAGATGGGTGAGGGCGCCGCCGCCGCTGCCGCAAGCGCCTCCGCTGCTCCGTGTGACGCTTCAACGTCCGTGGGCGCCTTGCAGCGTGGACACAAGCCGTCCGGACGCCGGGTGTGACGAAGCGCGCACGAGGGACACGCAATGAACTCGGGCATCCTGCCTCCTTGGAGGGGAACGGGAGAGTGAGCGCAGCCTATCGGCTTCGCGGGGGAAGGTCAAAGAGGCGAGCCCTGATGCAATTGGCTCATCTGGCACTTACCTATACTTCTCCGCGGCCCAAGGGAGGCGCCTTCAACGTGCATATCAAGACGATCATCGAACCCTTCCGGATCAAGTCCGTCGAGTCCCGGAAGTTCAACACCCGCGAGGAGCGTGAGCGGGCGCTTCAGGAGGCGGGCTACAACGTCTTCCGGCTGCACGCCGACGACGTCCTCATCGACCTGCTCACCGACTCGGGCACGGGCGCCATGTCGGCCGCGCAGTGGGGCGCCATCATGCAGGGCGACGAGTCCTACGCGGGCAGCCGTTCCTTCTACCGCTTCCGCGATGTCGTGCAGGATCTGACCGGCTTCAAGCACATCATTCCCACCCACCAGGGTCGCGCGGCCGAGCGGATCCTCTTCCACTGTTCGCTCAAGCCGGGCGACGTGGTCCCCAACAACAACCACTTCGACACCACGCGCGCGAACATCGAGGTCGAGGAAGCAGAAGCGCGCGATCTCGTCATCGCCGAGGGTCGTATTCCCTCGCTGGTCCATCCCTTCAAGGGCAACATCGACCTCAAGGCTCTCGAAGAAAGCCTCGAGAAGGATGGCGATCACATCCCCCTCGTCATGGTGACCGTCACCAACAACACCGGCGGCGGACAGCCGGTGTCGCTCGAGAATCTCCGGGGCGTGCGGAAGCTGTGCGACCGGTACAAGAAGCCCTTCATCCTCGACGCCTGCCGGTTCGCCGAGAACTCGTACTTCATCAAGATCCGCGAGGAGGGTCAGCGTGATCGCACGCCCAAGGCCATCGCGCAGGAGATGTTCCGTCTCGCCGACGGCTGCACCATGTCGGCCAAGAAGGACGGCCTCGCGAACATCGGCGGTTTCCTCGCCATGAACGACGATGCCCTGGCCGAGCGGTGTCGCAACCTCCTGATTCTCACCGAGGGCTTCCCGACCTACGGCGGCCTCGCGGGCTACGACCTCGAAGCGGTGGCGCGCGGTCTCGAGGAGGTCGTCGAGGAGCCCTATCTGCGCTATCGCATCCGCTCCACCGAGTATCTGCACGAACGGATGGTGGCGGCGGGCGTGCCGGTGATTCGGCCCGCCGGCGGCCATGCCGTCTACATCGATGCGCGGGCCATGCTGCCTCACATTCCGCCGCTCCAGTATCCGGGGATCGCGCTCGCGAACGCGCTGTACGTCGAAGGCGGCATCCGCGGGGTCGAGATCGGCACCGTCATGTTCGGCCTGCAGCACGACGGCACGGAGAAGGTCCCGGCCATGGACCTCGTGCGCCTGGCCATCCCGCGCCGCGTCTACACGCAGTCGCACATCGACTACGTGGCCGAGGCGGTGATCGGCGTGTTCGGCATCAAGGACTCGCTGCGAGGGTTCAGGATCACCAAGGCGCCCAGCGCCCTCCGGCACTTCACCGCCCTCTTCGAGCCCCTCCCGGCGTAGGCGAGGGACGGCGCGTGACCCACCTCAAAATGCGCCCGGAACGTCCGCTTCGCGGTAACCTTGGGGCCGTATGCAGCTAGTCCTTCTGCGCCATGGGGAAAGCGACTGGAACCTTCAGAACCGTTTCACCGGCTGGACCGACGTCGACCTGTCGGCCAAGGGTGAGAAGGAAGCGCACGAGGCTGGAAAACTTCTGCGCGACGAGGGCTTCGTCTTCGACCTCGCCTACACCTCGGTCCTGAAACGGGCGATCCGCACCCTGAACATCGTTCTCGACGAGATGGACCTCGCCTGGATCCCGGTCGAGAAGACCTGGCGCCTCAACGAGCGTCACTACGGCGACCTGCAGGGACTCAACAAGGAAGAGACCGCGAAGAAGTTCGGCGACGCGCAGGTGAAGGCCTGGCGGCGGAGCTTTGCGACCCCGCCTCCGGCGCTCGATCCCAGTGACGCGCGTTCAGCCCACAAGGATCCCCGCTATGCGTCGCTTCGTCCCCAGGATATCCCGGCCTGCGAATCGCTCAAGGACACCATCACCCGCATGATGCCGTGCTGGAACAACCAGATCGCGCCCAGCATGCGGGCGGGGAAGCGGCTGATCGTGGCCGCCCACGGCAACTCCCTGCGCGCCCTGGTCATGCACCTCGACGGTATGACCGAGACCGAGATTCTCGAATTCAACATCCCCACCGGTGTGCCTCTCGTCTACGAGCTCGATTCCGATCTGCGGTCCCAGGGCAGGCGGTACCTCGGCGACGCGGCCTCAGTGGCCGCGCGGGCCGCGGCGGTGGCCGCTCAAGGCGCTTCGAAGAAATAACCAGGAGTCAACGAACCGTCATGATGCGCAAGGCGCTGCTGTGGGCCTCCGAGAACCAGACTCTCCGAGGAACCTTCCCCAAGTACAAGTTCGCTCAGGCGGCGGTGCGCAAGTTCATGCCCGGCGAGAAAGTAGAAGACGCTCTTCGCGAGGCGAAGCGGCTCAACGAGATCGGCGCGGGCATCCTGCTCACCCGTCTCGGCGAGAACGTTCTCGACAAGGCGGCCGCGCAGGAAGTGGCGGATCATTATTCGCAGGTCTTCTCCACACTTGCTTCGAGCAAACTGCGCGCGGAGATCTCGGTCAAGCCCACGCAGCTCGGCCTGGATCTGCCTGGCGGCCTCGACCTGTGCAACTCGCACATGGACCGGCTCTGCACGGACGCCCTCAAGACCAACAACGTCCTGTGGATCGACATCGAGAGCTCGAAGTACACCGACGTCACCCTCGACATCTACCGCCGCGCGAAGGCGAAGTTTCCGAACGTGGGCCTGGCCCTTCAGGCGTACCTCTACCGCACCATGAAGGACATGGAGTCGCTCCTGCCCCTGAAGCCCATCATCCGGCTGGTGAAGGGCGCCTATCTCGAACCGGAGTCGGTCGCGTTTCCGAAGAAGAGCGATGTCGACGAGAACTTCTACAACCTCGGCGTCCGCCTCATGAAGCCCGACGCGGTGGGCGCGGGCGCGCGCGTGGTGTTCGGCACGCACGACTCGGTTCTGCACGCCCGTCTCGCCAAGGCCGCCGAGGCCGCGAAACTGACCAAAGACCAGTACGAGTTCCACATGCTGTACGGGATCCGGAGCGAGGAGCAGAAGCGACTCATCGAAGCCGGGCACAAGGTCTTCGTGCTCATCAGCTACGGCGAGTACTGGTTCCCCTGGTACATGCGCCGCCTGGCCGAGCGTCCCGCGAACGTCTGGTTCGTGGTCAAGACCATGTTCCAGGCCTGAGAGCCTTGATTCCAGGGGGCCGTCACGGCCGGCGATTGAGAGTCCACGGGCGATGAGCGATCACCACCACGCCGGCGATGTTCGCAAGAGCATGGCGGTCTACGCGGCGGCGGAGCCCACCTTGCACCTGCTCGTCTTCCTCGGCTCGTCATCGCGCGGAGACGCGGGGGGCGCCGCCGATTTCGAGATCGGCTACATCGCCGACCCAGGGTTCGACGCGCGCACCTTCCAGCAGCTCGCGGCGTCCGTCCTCGATATCGAGAACGTCGCCATCGCGAATCTCCGGCGTTCTCCCACCACCGCGTTTCGCGCGGCCCGCGAGGGCGCCCTGGTGTTCGAGCGCACGGCCCACGCGTTCGAGGAGTTCCGGGAGCGGGCCATTCACAACTGGTGCGAGCTGGCCCCGGTCTTGAACGCGGTCTACGATCGACTCGAGGCGCGCGCGCCGCTGCCGGGGTTGAGATGAGGGCGGTCGATCCTGAACTGATGAGGGAGCGGTCTCGCGTGCTCGAGGCCCATCTCGACCGGATCGAGCACGCGCTTCCCGCGGATGCGCTGGCCTTCAAGCGGGGCACCGATACGGCGGACGTGGTCGCTCTCCACCTTCTCTTCGGCATCCAGGTGGTCCTCGATCTGGCGATCTTCGCCTGCATCCACTTCGGCCTCCAGGCCCCGGCGAGCTACGACGACGCGGTGGCCCGGCTTGCCCACGCGGGCCGCATCTCCGACGGGCTGGCCGCGCGGCTCGAGCAGGCGGCCAATTTCCGCGATGCGTTCGTGCACGCGTTCGACGACATCGACGCGGCCACGATCTACCGGGCGGCGAGAACCCTGCCCGGCGATCTGCGGATGTTCATGGCCGACCTCTCGGGCCACGTCGGGCCGTAAGACCGAGAGCCGGTCTCCCGATGTTTGCGAGAATCCGCGGATGAACGGCGTCTCTCGCCCCGTGGCCTCCGCCTTCGTTGAAGGCGGCTTCCTCGTTCTCCCCGTTCTGGTTTTCCTCGCGGTATGGGGGCTTTATCGCGTGGCTTTCGCGAAGGTTCCCCGGGGCCCCCGTCCGGTCGCGGTGGGGGCGGGTCTCCTCCTGTGGCTCTCGGTCACCGCTGGCCTGGGGCTCTCCGGACTGCTCAGCCGGTTCGATCTGCGGCCGCCGCCCTTCGGCGTCCTGATCCTCGGCGTGCTCGCGGCCTCGTTCTGGTTCGGCTTTTCCCGCGTGGGGGAGACTCTCTCCACCCTGCCCCTCGGCTGGCTCGTCGGCCTTCAGGCGTTTCGTCTTCCCCTCGAGATCGTGATGCACCGCGCCTCGGTCGAGGGCGTCATGCCGGTGCAGATGTCGTATTCGGGCCTGAACTTCGACATCGTCACGGGCGCCACCGCTGTGCTCCTCTCGCTGGCCCTGGTCCGCGGATCGGTGCCGCGTTGGCTGGTGACGGCCTGGAACGCTCTCGGTGCGATCCTGCTCGCCAACGTGGTGATGGTGGCAATCCTGTCGACTCCGATGCTTCACGTTTTCGGGACGGCGCCGCGGGAGATGAACACGTTCGTGGCGTTCTTTCCCTTCGTGTGGCTTCCCGGGGCCCTGGTGAGCACGGCCATCGCCTTTCACATCATCGTCGCGCGGGCGCTGCGACGAAGGCCGGAACCCTCGGTTTGAGTTCGCCCATCCTGATCGCCGGCGGAGGCATCGGAGGCCTGACCCTCGCCGCGCTGTTGAAGCGACGCGGGCGGGAGTGCCTGGTCCTCGAGCGCGCGGCGCGGTTTGATCCCATTGGCGCCGGGATCATTCTGCAGCCCAACGCGGTGAAGGCGCTTCGCATCGGTGGGATCGAGGAGGCGGTGGTGAGCCGGGGCGCGGCCATGCAGCAGATGCAGATTCGCGACCACCGGGGCCGCGTCCTCTCCTCGGTCGAGGCCGCGAGTTTCCGGGCGCGCTTCAGGGCGGGCGTCGCCGGATTCCACCGGGCCACGCTGCACGCCGCCCTCCTGGATCTGATCGAGCCCTCGTCGATTCGCCTCGGGGCCGCGGTCCGCTCGTGCGGCGAGACTCCCGAGGGCGTCTTCGTCGAGATCGAGACCGGCGAAAGGGTCGAGGGTTCGGCCCTCGTCGGCGCCGATGGCCTGCGCTCGGCGGTGCGCCAGAGGCTCGTGAACGACGGAGAGCCCGTCTACTCCGGCTACACGAGCTGGCGCGGCGTCACCGATCGAGGCGCGCTCTGGCCCGCGGGTCGGATGAGTGAGAGCTGGGGAGAAGGCGCGCGCTTCGGCCTCGTCGCCATCGACGGCGATCGCCTCTACTGGTTCGCCACCGCCAACGTTCCCGCGGGCGAAAAAGACCGCGGCAAGGCGGGCCTCCTCGCGCGCTTCGGCGACTGGCACGAGCCCATCCGCGAGGTCATCGAGAGCACTCCGGAAGGCGCGATCCTGCGCACCGACATTTCCGACCGCGATCCGATCGGGAGGTGGAGCGTAGGCCGCATGACCCTGCTGGGCGACGCCGCGCATCCCATGACTCCGAACCTGGGCCAGGGCGGTTGCCAGGCCATCGAAGACGCGGTGGTGCTCGACTTGTGCCTCTCCGCCACCGGGGACGTCGCGGCGGCGTTTCAGGACTACGAGACGCGCCGATCGCGGCGCACCGCGCGGGTGGTTCTCGAGGCCCGCCGTTTCGGGCGCGTCGGCCAGCTCGAGAACCGGTTCGCGCGCGCGATTCGCAATCTCGCGGTGCGCGCGACACCTCTCTCCGCGACTCTTCGCACTCTCCGCTGGCTCTACGACTTCGACGTCTGACTGGACATCAGGACCTGCGGCTGAGCAGGTCACGCGGCGGGCGACTAGAGCAGCCCGGCCTCCCTGAGGCCGTACCAGATGAGTCCAGCAACCACGATGAGGGCGAGGATCCGAGTCAGGCAGCCGCCCGCGCAGGAGGAGACGGAGAGGCGCATGTTGCCGATGTTCTTTATGAGGGCGCGTGCCTCGGTGTCGTCGTAGCCCGCGTTGCTCGTGAGCAGGGTGAGGGCTTCGTCCTTCCTGCCCGCGAACACCTTCTCCATCACCGCGTGGGCGATCTTCTGGTTGATGCGTCCATTCGAGCGATGGACCACGCTCAGGACGTCCACCGCATCCTTGGCTTCCTTGAGGCCGACGCGGGTGTGCTGGCGATATCGCTTGATCGCCTCCATCACGTTGTTCTCGCGGAGGGCGGCCATCGCCGCCGCCTCGGCTTCCTTCAACCTCTTGGGATCGATGGGGGGGCCGGACGAGAGGGCGGCCGCGGTGGTCGCGCTTCGGACCGCCACGTCCTTTACTCCGCCGTGTTGCTGGAGGAGTTCCAGGGCGTCGACCGCATCCTGCAGTCCCACGCCCGTCATCTCGCGGAACCGCTTGACGGCTTCGACCTTCTTTCCGGCCGCGACGAGCTCGAGGAGCTCGGTCTTCTGATGGGTGGTGATCGGCATGTCTGCTAGTAGTAGACGATCACCCGGAAAGCGCCCCCGTTGTCCTGGAGGTAGTCGTCATTGATGCCGAGGAAGAGGGTTCCCCGCCCGCGCACCCGGATGGGGCCGCGGTCGTTGCCGATGAAGAACGGGTCGCCGGACTCTCCGATCTTGCCGATGAGCGCGGCCCCGGGGCGGCTGGGAATGGGACGCGCGGGATTGCGGGGCGAGCCGCTTTCCCCGCCCGGACCGTCCTTGCGGCCGGGGCCCCAGCGGACTTCACCGCGCGAGTCGAACCACAGGTCCTGGCCGTCCCGCAACTCGATGTTCGTTCGGGTCCAGGCGGTCGCTCCCGGCACGTCGACCTCGCGCTCCCGCAGGCCGGAAGGCCGCTCGTTTCCGGGAGTGCGGCTGTCGCGGCTGTCCCGGTCTCCGTAGCGATCGCGGTCTCTTCCCGTGAACTCGACACGATCGACCTCGTCGAGGAGAAAGGTCTCCGTGCGGCCGCGGTCGGTTCGGAATTCCATCCGCCCGTCACGGACGGAGATCAACTCTCCCGTGAACGAGCGGCCGCTGCGGAGCACCAGGGTGTCGGCGAGGGCGGCGAGCGACCCCAAGGCGAGGAGCGCTCCGGCGAGAGCCAGACGGTTTCGAAATGATTTCATGAGCAGGCCCCTTTCTCTCCCCAAGATTCGATCACAACGCGGGCCTTCCGTGAAAAGTCGGGGAGAATCGTGTCGATTTCGAGGGCGTTGCGCGTCCTTGGGGATGAACCGCAACAATGGAGTCAAGAACCATGAATACCTACTACCTCATCCTCCGGGACCATCCCGAGGCCCTCGCCTCCATCTCCCCCTCCGACATGCAGGCGGTGATCCAGCGCTACGTGAAGTGGCGCGAGGACAACGCCAAGCACGTCACGGGGGGCGAGAAACTCGCGGACGGCGAGGGCCGCGTGCTTCGCCGCAAGGGAGCTTCGCTGGACGCCTCCGATGGTCCGTTCGTGGAGGCGAAGGAGATCCTCGGAGGGTTCTTCGTGGTCGAGGCGGAAAGCTACGAGGCGGCCCAGCGGATCGCGACCACCTGCCCGCATCTCGAGTTCGGGAGCATCGAGATCCGCCGGATGGAGCCCACGGCCTGAGAAGCGGCCGGCGTCCCCGATGACCGCGGACCTCGACGACATCTTCAGAAAAGAGGCGGGGCGGCTCGTCCCTTTTCTCCTCCGTCGTCTGGGTCCGCGGCATTTCGACCTGGCCGAGGACTCGGTCCAGGACGCGTTCGTGGAGGCGATCCGGCGCTGGCCGGTGAGCGGGGTTCCCGACGACCCGCGGGCCTGGCTCCTCCGGGCCGCCCATCGCAAGGCCCTCGACCGGCTGAAGCGCGACAGCACCGCGGAGCGGAAGGCGCACCTGCTCGCCGCGGAGCCCGCGGTGATGGAGATCGAGCCGTCGCGCGACCTGCCCGACGAGATCGCGGTGCTCCTGCTCGCATGCCACCCTTCGCTCCCGCGCGAGAGCCAGGTGGCCTTGGCCCTGCGAACCCTCGGCGGCCTGTCGACGCCCGAGGTGGCGCGCGCGCTGCTGATCTCCGAGGCGGCCGCGGCCCAGCGGATCGTGCGGGCGAAGCGCGAGATCGAGCGGGAAGGCGCCGCCAGGGTCTCCGACGCGGATCTCGAGCCGAGGATCGACGCTTCGCTCGACGTGCTCTACCTCATCTTCAACGAGGGGCACCACGCGACCGACGGCGCGGACCTGGTGAGATCGCACCTCGTGGGCGATGCCATTCACCTGGCCGAGCTGATGGCCTCGGCGACCGCCACCTCGCGCCCCCGCGTCCACGCGCTGCTCTCGCTCATGCACCTCGGCGCTTCCCGCCTCGCGGCCCGGACGGATTCCCTCGGCGACCTGGTCCTGCTCGACGAACAGGACCGGTCGCGCTGGGATTCCGCCCATCTCGCCCGGGGCTTTCGACATCTCGATCTCGCGTCGCACGGGCCCGAGGTCAGCCGCTTCCACCTCGAAGCGGGCATCGCGGCCATCCACGCAGGCGCCCACGTCGCGGGGAAGACGGACTGGACGCGGATCCTCGAGCTGTACGACGACCTGATGGCGCGCTGGCCCTCACCCGTTGCGGCCCTCAACCGCGCGGTCGCGGTTCTGCATGTTCACGGGGCGGAGGCGGCGGAGGCGGCGCTGCGGCCCGCCCAATCGGATCCGAGCCTCGCCACCTATGCGCTCCTCCATGCGGTGGCCGCGGAGTTCGCGCGGGTCCGCGGCGACCTCCCCCGGGCCGAGGCCCTGCTCGACCGCGCCCTCTCCTGCCCCGGTTCCGATCCGCAGAGGCGCTTCCTGCAGAGGCGGCGGGACGCCCTGGTTTCGGTCAGAATCACCATGTGAATCCCGTTCTCCATCACCGCACCTGCCACCTCTGCGAGGCGATGTGCGGCCTGGTGATCGAGACGCGCGACGGCTCGATCGAGAAGATCCGGGGAGACGAGAACGATCCCCTGAGTCGCGGGCACATCTGTCCCAAGGCGGTGGCGCTCCAGGATCTTCATGGCGATCCCGACTGGCTGCGGCGTCCGCTGCGGCGACGCGGCAGGGACTTCGAAGAGATCACCTGGGACGCCGCCATCGATGAGGCGGCCACGCGTATCCACGAGATCCAACGTACGCACGGCCGATCCGCGGTGGCCATGTACCAGGGCAATCCGGTGGTGCACAACCACGGTGCGCTCATCTTCGGCCAGCTCTTCGCGCGGACGCTCGGATCCCACAGCAACTTCTCCGCGACCTCGGTGGATCAGCTGCCTCAGATGCTCGCGGGCTTCCTCATGTACGGCCATCAGCTCCTGATGCCGGTGCCGGACATCGATCGCACGCAACACTTCCTGATCCTCGGCGCCAACCCGCTGGCTTCGAACGGAAGCGTGATGACCGCCCCGGGGATGAGGAAGCGCCTTTCCGACCTGCGCGCGCGCGGAGGCCGCGTGGTCCTCGTGGATCCCCGGCGCACCGAGACCGCGGCCTACGCCGACGTCCATCTCGCGATCCGGCCCGAGACCGATGCGCTCTTCCTCCTCGCTCTCATCCACACCCTGTTCGAGGAGAAGCTCACGAGTCCGGGGCCGCTCGCCGCGTTCACCGACGGCATCGACGAACTGGCGCGAATCGCGAAGGACTGGAGCCCCGAGGTGGTGGCCGAGGCCGTGGGCCTGAGCGCGGACGCGATCCGGACGGAAGCGCGCGAGTTCGCGCGATCCCCCTCGGCGGTCTGCTATGGGCGCGTGGGCATCTCCACGCAGTCGTTCGGCGGCCTCGCGTCATGGCTGATGAACGCGGTCAACGTGATCACCGGAAACCTCGATCGCCCCGGCGGGTTCATGTTCACCCGACCCGCCATCGACGTGGTGGCGCTCGCCGGCCGGGCCGGTCTCAAGGGCCGATTCGCGAAGTACCGCAGCCGGGTTCGGCAGGCGCCGGATTTCGGTGGTGAGTGGCCGGTCGCGACCCTTTCCGAGGAGATCGAGACCGAGGGCAAGGGCCAGATCAAGGCGCTGCTCACGCTCGGTGGCAATCCCGTTCTCTCGACCCCCAACGGAGGCCGTCTCGAGCGTGCGCTCTCCGGTCTCGACTTCATGGTCTCGATCGATCCCTACGTGAACGAGACCAGCCGGCTCGCGAGCCTGATTCTCCCGCCCGCCTCGCCGCTCACCCGGGATCACTACGACCTCGCCTTCCACATGCTCGCGGTTCGCAACACCGCGAAGTACTCGCCCGCGCTCTTCGACAAGCCCGCGGATGCGCGTCACGACTGGGAGATCCTGCTGGCCCTTTCGGAAGGCCTCGCGAAGAAGCGGGGAGGCGATGGCGTGGTCGCCCGCCTCACCCGAAGCGCCATGCGCCGGCTGGGCCCACGCGGCGTCATCGGGACGCTCCTTCGCTTCGGGCCCCACGGCTCAGGCCTCAATCCCTTCGGCGGGGGAGTGTCGCTCGCGCGACTGGAGCGCGAGGTCTCGGGTATCGATCTCGGCCCGCTCGCGCCCTGTCTCCCGGAAAGGCTCTTCACGCCAGCGAAGCGGATCCAGCTCGCGCCGAAGGCGTTCATCGACGACCTGCCCCGACTGCGGACCTGGATGGGCGAGGCGAAGGGTCGAGGCTCCGCACTCACCCTCATCGGCCGCCGGGAGGTGCGCAGCAACAATTCCTGGATGCACAATTCCGAACGTCTGATGAAGGGCGCGGATCGCTGCACGCTGCTCATGCATCCCCGCGACGCGGAGACGCGTGGTCTCACCGACGGTCAGCGGGTTCGCATCGCTTCGCGCTCAGGCGAGGTCGCGGTTCCGGTCGAGATCACCGACGTCATGCGCGAGGGCGTGGTATCGCTGCCGCACGGCTTCGGTCACGGTCGCGAGGGCGTGCGGCTCTCCGTCGCGAGCGCCCACGCGGGCGCGAGCTTCAACGACGTCGCGGACGAGCTGCGCACCGATGCGCTGTGCGGCACGGCCGCGTTCAGCGGCACCCCGGTGGAGGTGACCCCGGCGCGGTAGCAGCGTAGCTCGCCACGCCGGAACCACGCGGGCGGGAGGCCAAAGCACCGTTCCCGAACGCAGTGGGGCGCGAGCCTCCTCTGAATCAAAGCGGGGCGACCAGCCCCGCTCCATTCATTAAAGACGACATGCGCCCCACGGATGTGAGGCAACGCCCCGGGTGCTTTGGCCGGAGCGGGACCCTACAGAGCCGCGGCCGGCGCGAGCGGCGTCTACTCCAGCGCGTTGAGGCCGGTCAGGTCCCGCCCGATGATCAGGGTGTGGATGTCGTGCGTGCCCTCGTAGGTGTCGACGGTCTCGAGGTTCAGCATGTGGCGGATGATCGAATACTCGGTGGTGATGCCGTTGCCGCCGTGCATCTCGCGGGCGAGGCGGGCGCCTTCGAGGGCCACGCGGACGTTGTTCCGCTTCGCCATCGAGACCTGCGTGTAACTCATGGTTCCGGCGTCCTTGAGCTGGCCGAGCCGGTGGACCATCAGCAGACCGAGGGAGTGCTGGGTGGCCATCCGCGTCAGCTTGTCCTGGACGAGCTGGCGCGCGCCGATGGGCTTGCCGAAGGTGGTGCGGGTCTTGGTGTACTCGATCGATTCGGTGAGCACGGTTTCGAGCGCGCCCAAAGCACCCCAGGCGATGCCATAACGGGCCTGGGTCAGGCAGCCGAGCGGTGACTTGAGGCCGCCCGACTTGGGGAGTATGGCGCTCGCGGGGACGCGGACGTCCTCGAGCACGATTTCGCCGGTGATGCTCGCGCGCAGGCTCATCTTGTTCTTGGTTTCGGGAGCGGAGGCGCCCTTGGTATCCATGGGAACGATGAAGCCGCGGATGGTGCTTTCGCCGCCCTTGCTCTCGAACGTCCTTGCCCACACGATGGCGATGTCGGACACCGGGCTGCTGGTGATCCACGCCTTGGAACCGTTGATCACGTACGAATCGCCGTCGCGATCGGCGCGGGTGCGCATGGCGCCGGGGTCGGAGCCGCCGTCGCCCTCGGTGAGGCCGAAGCAGCCCACGATCTTCCCGGAGGCGAGTTCGGGCAGGTACTTCTTCTTCTGCTCTTCCGAGCCGTAGGCGTTGATCGGGAACATGACCAGGCTTCCCTGAACGCTGCCGCTCGAGCGCACGCCCGAGTCCGCCCTCTCCAGCTCGTAGCAGATGAGCCCGTACGCGGTGCTCGAAACTCCCGCGCCCCCGTATTCCGGGGGGGTGGTGGGCCCGAGGAACCCCATCTCGCCCATTTTCAGCATGAGTTCGCGGGGCAGCGAGTCCGTATTCCACCAGCCCTGGACGTGGGGGATGATCTCCTTGTCCACGAAGTCGCGCGCGGCGCGATGGATGTCCCTGTCCTCATCCGAGAGGTTATCGAGCACGCGGAAGTAGTCGAACATGGGCGAATTCTACTTCCCGGGCGGGGCGAAGCTTCGGGCCGCAAATTTCGCGAGAACGGCTCAACCCCGGGCTCGACAACCGGGTCCAAGGATGTACGGCGTGGTCTGAGAGAATGGCGGGGTTCTCGGAAGGCGCCTCGAAGGCGTTCTTTCGTATTCTGAGGCGGGGTGCGGTTCGGCGTTCCCTGCCATTCTTGAATGAAGGCAGGCTCATGCGCAGGTTGCGTCTATTGTGGGTGGTTGTCGTTGCATCGGCGGGACTTATCGCCTGCGGCGGTTCGTCCGATTCGTCGAATGCCGGGGGGCAGCCGAGGAGCGGCGGACCCGGAGGCGCGCCGGGAGCCGGTGGTCCGGGCGGGCCCGGGGCCGGTGGCCGAGGTGGCCGAGGCGGCGGCATGGCCATTCCCGTGAAGGCCGGCCAGGTCAAGGTCCAGCAGGTGACCTACAGTATCCAGGCCGTGGGTTCTCTCGAAGCCGAAGACATGATCCAGGTGACCGCCGAACTCGACGGTGTTCTGACCTCGGTCAACTTCCGCGAGGGTGACCGGGTCAGCACCGATACCGTCATCGCCACCATCGATCCCGACCGGTACAAGCTCGAAGCCGATCGGGCCGAGGCCAACTATCGCCGCGCCGTCGCCGATGCCAGCCAGGCCGCGGCCACCTACGCCCGCCGCGAGGCGCTGGCGAAGGAGAATCTCGTCTCCGCCGAAGACCTGAACCAGACCCGCGCCAGCAACGACCGCTCGGCCGCCGACGTGGCCGCGGCCAAGGCCGCGCGCGACATCGCCGCCCAGAACCTTTCGCGAGCGTCCGTGAAGCCCCGCCACGGCGGCGTCATCGACAAGCGTCTCGTGGACACCGGCGCTTTCGTCCGCACCGGCGCCACCATCGCCGCCCTCGTCGACCTGAGCCGGCTGCGACTGCGCTTCCGGGTTTCCGAGACCGAGTCCCTGCATGCGCAGAAGGGCCAGATCGCGAAGTTCAAGGTGGCCGCCACCGGCGATCGCGACTTCAACGCGACCATCTACCACGTGGGCCAGGTGGCCGACCCCACGTCACGTCAGGTCGAGGTCCTGGCCTGGGTGCAGAACCCGGGCGTCCTGAAGCCCGGCTTCTTCGCCGAGGTGTCGCTGCCGAGCGAAAGCAAGAAGGACGCGATCGTGGTGCCCGAGACCGCCATCCAGGCGAGCGACCGCGGCTTCGTCGCCTTCGTGATCGTGGACGGGAAGGCGGTGGTCCGCCAGGTCGAGATCGGCCCGCGAACCGGCGGCGGCGAAGTGGAGATCCTCTCCGGCCTCAACGCGGGCGAGACCATCGTCTTCGAGGGCTCCGACCGGATCGCCAACGGCGTCGCCGTCAATCCCACCACGGGCGCCATGCCCGGCGCACCGCGCCCGGGGGGCGGGGCGGCTCCGGGCGGAGGAATGCCCGGCCCGGCGGCCCGGCCGGGCGATAGCCAGGGCCCCGAGGGCGGCGGCCCGAGGCGCCAGAGGCCCGACAGCAGTCCGAATGAGCGCGGAGGTCGTCAATGAGCCAGGACACCCACGAGAAACCGCACGGCCACGGGCCCGAGCCCGAGGGGGATCCGAGCACCATCGCCACCGGGATGACCTTCGCGGACATCTCGATCCGCAATCACGTCTTCGCCTGGATGCTCATGTTCGGCCTGATGGGCTTCGGCATCATCTCGTTCCGGGGCGCGGGCGGCGTGGTCAAGGGCCTGGGGGTCAGCCAGAACCCCGACGTCGACTATCCCGTGGTGAACGTCTCGGTGAGCTACGAGGGCGCCTCGCCTGAAGTGATGGAGACCGACATCGTCGACGTCGTGGAAGACGCCATGACCTCCATTGAAGGAGTCAAGGAGATCACCTCCACCTCGCGTCAGGGCTCGGCCAACGTCTCCATCGAATTCGAACTCTCGCGCGAGATCGACGCCGCGGTTCAGGACGTGCAGGCCCGGGTGGCCCAGCTCGGCCGCCGCTTCCCCCGCGATGTCGATCTCCCGACGGTCTCGAAGAACAACCCCGAAGACCAGCCCATCATGTGGGTCGGGGTCTCCGGCGACCGCACCCCCACCTTCCTCGCCGACTACGTGCGCAACGTGGTCAAGCCCGCCTTCCAGACCATCGAGGGCGTGGGCGAGATCATGTTCTTCTACCGCGAGCGCAATGTGCGGGTGTGGTTCGACGCTCCGCGGCTCGAGGCCCAGGGCCTGACCGTCCAGGACGTCACCGGCGCGATCGCGCGCGAACATATCGAGATGCCCGCGGGCCGCATCGAAGGGGTGGGGCGCGAGATGACGGTGCGGGCCGAGGGCGAGGCCATCGACATCGAGACCTTCCGCAACCTCGTGCTCACCTATCGCCAGGGCGCGCCCATCCGCCTGAAGGACGTGGCGGTGGTGGAGGACGGCTTCGAAGACATGCGCCGCGTCCAGCGGGCCATGGGTCAGACCGCCCTCGGCTTCGGAATCAAGAAGCTTCGCGGCGCCAACGCCGTCCAGGTCGGCCACGACGTCCGCGCCCGCATCGAGACCCTGAGGAAGCAGGCCCCCGAGGGGGTTTCGATCGCGATCAACTTCGACCAGACCCAGTACATCGAAGAGTCGATCAACGAGATCCTCTTCACCCTGGTGATGGCGGCGCTGCTCACCGCCACGGTCTGCTGGCTGTTCCTCGGATCGTGGACGTCGACCATCAACATCCTGCTCGCGATCCCCACCTCGATCCTGGGCACGTTCATCGCCATGTACTTCCTGGGTTTCACCCTGAACACCTTCACCGTGCTCGGTCTCTCCCTGGTGGTGGGGATCGTGGTCGACGACGCCATCATGGTGCTCGAGAACATCTACCGGCACCGGGAGATGGGCGAGGGCAAGATCAAGGCGGCGAGCGTGGGCGCGCGCGAGGTCACCTTCGCGGCCGCGGCCACCACCGCGGCCATCGTGGCCATCTTCATGCCCGTCGCCTTCATGAAGGGGATCATCGGGAAGTTCTTCTTCCAGTTCGGCGTCACCATCTCGATCGCGGTGCTGCTCTCCCTGCTCGAAGCGCTCACCCTCACTCCCATGCGTTGCTCGCGTTTCCTGCAGGTGGGGGAGAAGCGGGGCCGCCTGGGCCGGTTCGTGGATCGCGCCTTCGACACCCTCGCCGCGAAGTATCTGAAGGTCCTGCAGCCGGCGCTCCACCATCGCGCGGCGGTCATGGTCGGATCGCTCATCCTCTTCGTGGCGTCCTTGTCGCTGCTCAAGGTCCTGCCTCAGGAGTTCGTGCCCCGTCAGGACACCGGAAGGCTTTCCATCCGCTTCGTCCTTCCCATCGGCACCAGCATGCAGGTGACGGACAGGATCTCCCGGCAGATCGAGACCTACCTCGCGGGGCGGCCGGAGATCGAGCGGTACTTCGGCGGCCCCGGCGGCGGCATGGGCGGCGGCGGCGGCGACGTCTCGTCCGGCAATATGCAGATCACCATGAAGTCGTTCAAGGAGCGGCCCATCGATCCCAAGCTGGGTCGCCGGCTGACCCAGATGGAGTTCATGGATTCGGTCCGGCGCGACCTCGCGGGAATTCCGGGCGCGCGCATCATCCTCACCGAGAATTCGCAGCAGAGCTTCACCCAGGGCCGCGGCAACCCGGTCGAGTTCTCCATCCGCGGCGGCGACTGGGACACCCTGGCCGGGAAGGCCCAGGAGATCATGGACCGGCTGCGCACCACCGGCATCGTGGCCGACGTGGACAGCGACTACCGCCTGGGCATGCCCGAGGTTCAGGTCATCCCCGACCGCAACAAGGCGGCCGACCTCGGCATCTCCATGAGCGCGATCGGCGAGACCATCAACGCGGCCATCGGCGGGGTCCGCGCCGGCCGGTTCAAGGACGCGGGCCGCCGCTTCGACATCCGCGTCCGCCTGCTCGCCCAGCAGCGTGAGAAGCCGGAGGACATCGCGCGGCTCCTCGTCCGCACGCGCACCGGCAGCCTGATCCGCCTGGGCGACCTCGTCCGCATCGAGCAGGCCCCCTCGCTCCAGGCCATCACCCGCATCGACCGCGAACGCGCGATCCGAATCTTCGGCAATGTGGGCCCGGGCTTCTCCCAGGCCCAGGCCATCGACGGCGCCCTGGCCACCGCGCGCGAGATCCTGCCCGACGGTTACCGGGCGCTGCCCGCGGGCTCGTCGCAGGCTTTCGCCGAGAGCTTCGATTCCCTGGGCTTCGCCTTCTTCATGGGCATCGTCGTCGCGTACATGGTGCTGGCCGCGCAGTTCAACTCATTCACCCACCCGGTGGTCGTTCTCCTCGCCCTGCCCTTCTCGGTGAGCGGCGCGCTGCTGATGCTCTACCTGATGGGACAGTCGCTCAACGTCTACAGCGTGCTCGGCCTCATCCTGCTGATGGGCATCGCCAAGAAGAACTCGATCATGCTGGTCGACTTCACCAACCAGATCCGGGCCCGCGGGGTCGAGCGTCACGAGGCCTTGCTCCAGGCCTGCCCGGTGCGCCTGCGGCCCATTCTGATGACCTCGATCGCGACCATCGCGGGGGCGACACCCGCCGCCTTCGCGATTGGCCCGGGGGCCGAGACCCAGCGGCCCATGGCCATCGGGCTCGTCGGCGGCATGCTGGTGTCCACGGTCATGACCCTGTTCGTCGTGCCCGCGGCCTACAGCGTGTTCGACGATGTGGTCACCTGGAACGAGGAGCGGCAGAAGAACGGCGTTTCCCTGTTCGCCGGGCTCATGTCCCCCAAGACCGTGCGGATCGCCGCCGCGAGCGCGGGCCGCGAATAGCGGTCGCCTACTTCGAGACTTCCTTCCAGTTCATCATGGCCTGAGTCAGCTTGGCGGAGATCACCGCGTACTCACCGCCCAGGATCAGCATCGTCTCCGCTTCCGATTTCCGGCCGGTCAGGGCCAGTTCCACGACCCGGGCCGCGGTCTGGTGGAACTGGGCATGGAGTTCGGTGACGGTCTTGTAGTGTTTCGTGGCCTTGTCGGCCGCGGTCAGGGTCGAGCCGTGCAGCCACTTTCCGAAATCGCACTGGTCGTCCCGGCGAATGGTCTCGACCGGCGTATCGATCTTGCTCGACTCGATGGTCATCTTGAGCCGGCTCTTCCACATGCCGTGGGCGCCGATGGCTTTGTCGATTTCCTTGATGCTTGCCATAGCCAATCTCCTGGTGCGACGGTTCGGTCGGTCCCCCGGAGGGAAGCCCACCGGTCCGCAGTATGGGGACGCCGTCCCCAGGGTGTCAACGGTTTCCTCGCGGAACCCGCCGCGGCCCGCGGCTAGAGGCCCATCGCCTTCAGCACCGGCTCGATCTGCTCGGGACGGTGCAGGGCGATCGACATCCGCTTGAGGGCCGCCCCGACCTCGGCCGCGGGCCCGGTCACGGTGGCGTGACCGACCTTGCGTCCGGCGCGCGGGCTCTTGCCGTAGTCGTGCCAGTGGCCGAGAGGCTCCGAAAGCACGGGCAGGGAATCGGGAACCTCGCCGATCCAGTTCAGGAGCACCGAGGTCTCGTGGGCCTCGGTGCCGCCGAGCGGCCACCCGAGCACGGCGCGGAGATGATTCTCGAACTGGCTGGTGCGCGCGCCCTCGATGGTCCAGTGCCCCGAGTTGTGCACGCGGGGGGCCATCTCGTTCGCGAGCAGGCGGCCCTGGTGGACGAAGAGCTCGAGCGCGAAGACGCCGACATAGTCGAGCTCCTCGGCGAGCCTGCGCGCGTAGCCCGTCGCGGTCTCCTGGAGAAGGGCGGTGTTCGGGGCGGGCGAGAGGCTGGCGGAGAGGATCGAGTTCTGGTGGAAGTTCTGGGTGAGCGGGTAGGTCGCGAATTCGCCGCTCCGGCCGCGCACCGCGATCACGGAGATCTCCCGCTCGAACGGAACCATGGCCTCGAGGATCAGGGGCACCTCGCCGAGCTTCGACCACGCCGCGTCGAGGTCTTCGGCCGACTTCAATCGGATCTGGCCCTTGCCGTCGTAGCCGAGGCGCCGCGTCTTCAGGATGGCGGGGAAACCGACCTTAGAGACTCCCGCCTCGAGGTCTTGACGCGAGTCGACGGTTTTGAACTCGGGAGTGGCCATGCCCAGACGCTGGAAGAGCTGCTTTTCCTCCAGACGGTCCTGGGCCACCGCGAGCGCCTGCGGGTTGGGGAAGACGGGCACGCGCGCGGCGAGGAACATCGCGGTGTCGGCGGGCACGTTCTCGAAGTCGAAGGTCGCCACGTCGATGCCCTCGGAGAACCGGGTGATGGCATCGAAGTCGTTGTAGTCGGCGCAGACGAGCGGCGCGACCTGAGAGGCGCACGCGTCCTTCACGGTGTCGACCACACGGAAGCGGAGGCCGAGGGGCGCGCCCGCGATCGCCATCATCCGGGCAAGCTGCCCCCCTCCGAGAATCCCCACGGTTTGCGCCATGCGGGAAGCTTAGCCGCGTCGGGGATCGTTGTGCGCTTCGACCTGCTCGGTCTGGGCGCGCCTAAAGGCCGCGAGGGCGGCGGCGACCTTCGGATCGGTGTTCGCGAGCATCGCGGCCGCGAACAGGGCCGCGTTGGTGGCTCCGGAAACGCCGATCGCGAAGGTGGCCACGGGAATCCCCGCGGGCATCTGAACGATGGAGAGGAGCGAGTCCATGCCGGAGAGCGCTTTGGACTGGACGGGCACGCCGAGGATGGGGACGGCGGTCTTGGCCGCCAGCATCCCCGGCAGGTGGGCGGCCCCGCCCGCTCCCGCGATGATGGCCTGAAGCCCGCGCGCGGCCGCGGCGCCCGCGTACTTGAAGAGACGGTCGGGGGTCCGGTGCGCGGAGACCACCTCCACCTCGTGCGCGATGCCGAGCCGATCGAGGATCTCGGACGCGGCCTTCATGGTCTCCCAGTCGGAGCGGGAGCCCATCACGACCCCGACCCGGACCCGCGCCGCCTTTGCCTTCGCCATGCTGCGGCGAAGTCTACAGGGCGCGGGCAGCGCCTATTGACTCAGGATCTTCTCGAAAAACGCGAGGGCGCGCGGGTCCTTCGACTGGCCGAGCCAGAACATGGCCTGCTTGCGCACTTCGCGGCTCTTGTTCTCCTGGGCGACGCGGATGAGGTCGGGCACGCCTTCGCCGTTGGGGATCTGGCTGAGGGCGAAGACCGCCTTCTTCTTCACCTCCAGGTCGGGATCGTCGGTGGAGGCCCGGATGACGTCGGCATCGGCCTTCTTGCGCGCCTTCTGGGCGATCCAGAACAGCGCCTGACCGCGAACCCGGGACGAGGGGTCGTTCTTCGCCATGTCGATGAGGGTCGCCGGGGCCTCTTTGACCTTGCTCTGCGAGAAGCAGAACGTGAGGTGCTCTCGGAACGACGCGTCGTCGGAAGCGCGCAATCGCGCCAGGGCCTCGTAGCCTGGACGCTCGCGGGTATTGCCGAGCCAGAAGGCGGCGGAGTGCCGGAGCTGCCTGGTCTCGCCGTTCATGGCGACGCGCTCGAGAACCGCGTCCGCGGATCTGTCGTCGTGCATCGCGATCGCGGAGAGGGCGCCGTCGCTGCGGCGTTTCGAGGCCCTGTCCCCATCGCTGCCCTTCACCAGTCCTTCGAGGTAGGCGACGCTCTCGGCCGGAGTCACGCCCGCGATGTCCTGGACGGACTCGCCGGCCCGATCGATCCGGCACGAGGCGGAGAACATCCGGACCCTGTCGACCTCGCCGCCCGCGATGTGGGCGTAGATCACGAGGGTCGGATCGCTCGGCCGGCCGTCGCCCGTCGACATGTTCATTCCGTAGCTGTTGCTCGCGAGCGAGCAGCTCTGGGCCTGGCGCGACTCCCGGTTGTCCCAGCAGCAGGCGCTCCCGTCGATGACCGAGGGCACGCTCCAGCTGAGCCAGGTCGAGGCTCCGGATCTCTGCGCCGCGGCGGCGCGCGCGGCCAGGCCGTCGGCGGCGGGTGAGGCGAGGGCGATGAGCAGGGCGGTGACGATCATGGCGAGGGTTCCTTTGGGCAGTCTGGTGGCGGGTGGAGGTGGATCCCGGCTTTCGCCGCGATACGCCGGGTGCCTTCGGCGCCCGGCTAGTCCTTGAGCAGTTCCAGCATGTAGGCGCGGGCTTCCTTCGAGTTCATCAGCGAGAGCCAATGAACCGCTTCCTTCTTGAGCGCCGGGTCCTTCTCCACCCTGGCGATCTCCACGAGGCGGGCCGAGTTGCCCTGGAGGAAGAAGGCGTTCAGCACTTCCTTCTTCACCTCCGGATCCGTCTCGACCCGGTACAGCTCGGCGAGCACGGTTTCGCTCCCCCGGCCCATGAGGCCGAGATTGCGCACCGCGGCGAGGCGCACGTCCTTGTCCTTCTCCCCCTTCGCCGCGGCGGCCACGGGCTCGATGGCGCCGCCCACGAAGAGCGCCTGCAGGATGTCCTTCTTCTCCTCCGCGGTGGTCGCGGTCGTATACATCTGGCCGAGTTCCGTGGTGCCGTGCATCACGCCGAGCAGGCGGATCGCGGCGGACCGAAGGGCCGGGTCCTTCTCGGTCTTCGCGGCTTCGAGGACGCGCGCCTTGTCTCCCGAGACCATGAAGGAATTGAGGATCTGCTTGCGCAGGGCGTTGTCGGTGGTCGAGCCGTAGACCTCCGAGAGCACTTTGCGATTCGCGGCGCCCCCGAAGACGCCGAGGTACTGGATGGCCTTGCGCTGGAGTTCGGGCGAGGAATTGCCGCGCGCCACTTCGGCGATGGCGTTTCCCGCCTGATCGGAGCCCATCTGGGCCAGGACGAACAGGGAGCGCTCCTTGACCTTCCGGGAGGAAGTGGGAGAGGCGAGGATCCTGGTGAGCACGGGCAGGGCCTCCTTGGGATCGGTCTGGGCCATTGCGGAGACCGCCATCAGCTTCAGGTCGGCGTCGTCCTCCTGGTCGGGCCGGGGGGCCTGGCCCGCCTTGCCCCGCACCTCCATCTCGAGGGCCTTGCCCTCCTTGGTCCAGCGGCTGGCGGGGAAGTCCTTCTGGAGGCGAGCGAGACTCGCGAGGGCCGCGGCGGTCCGGTTCATCTTGGCCTGCGCGTAGCTCGTCCAGTAGAGGGCGGCATCCACCTTCGTGTTGAGGCTCATGAGCTGGCCCAAGGGCCGAAGCGCGTCGCTCCACTCCTCTTCATCGATGGACTCCATGGCCTCGTCGTACAGTTCGTCGACGCGCTCGGAGTCCTCGCGCATGGACTCGCGCTTCTCCCGTTCGCGTTCGCGCGCTTCCTGGGCCTTTTCGCGGGCTCTTTCCCTTTCCTCGAGGGCCTTCTCTCGCGCCTTGTTACGCTCCTCGAGGGCCTTTTCGCGCGCTTCCTGCGCGTCCTGCATGGCCTCGCGCATCGCGGCCTCGCGGGAGACGCCGGCCTCGCGCATCGCGGTCTCGACCGCGGCCCGCGCCTCCGTCGACATCTGGCGGCGCTGCTCGTCGGTCAGAGCCATGCTCCTGGCGGCTTTCCGGGCCTCCTTCTCGATGTCGGCCCGGGACAGTTCCACCTCGCGCAAGGCTCTTTCCACCTCGCGCTGGGCCTGAGCCTGGGCGCGCTCGACCTCGGCCTCGATCTTCGCGGCGTCGATGTCGACCACGGGCTCGTCGTCCGCCGCGGCCACGGCCGCGGGCGATGCCGTGGGCGACGGAGAGGGGGAGGGGGCCTTGTCCTGGGCGCGAGCGGTGGCGCCGAGCGCTATGACGGCGGCGAGGAAGAGGTGGCGATGGAGGATCGTCGTTTTCATGGCGGGTAGGAACCTCAGGGGATTCATGGGTATCAAAGAGAATTCTTGGAAGGGGGGGTGATGCTCTGCTCGCGCTTCTCGACCTGCGCTTCCATCACCTGGAGGCGGAAGAGAAGGTCGCGGGAGTCGACCTTCTTGCGCAGACCGTCGAGCTCGCGCCTCGCCTCGGCGTCGGGAGCCGCGGCGAAGCGCAGGAGGAGCCGTTCGGTCTCCTCCATGACGCCTGCGATCTGGCCCTCACCCGCGCGCTCCGCGGCCGCGCGGAAGAGGCGGCTCGCGGTCACGAGATTGTCGGCGGCGGCCTGGAGGTCCTTGAGGTCCTTGTCCGAGACCTCGCGATTCTTCAGCTCGACGAGAGTCACGCGGGACCGGCCGAGATGCTCGCCGAGGGCGGTGAGCAGGACACGCTCCTGCCTCTGGGATGCGGAGAGGGTCTGCTCTTCCACGTGCCCCAGCTGCCGGCCCACCGAGAAAGCAAGGATCAGGCACGCGGCTAGTGCCGCACCGGCGGCCAGGAACCGGGCCACCGGCGAAAACCTGCCGGGAAACTGGAGGATGCGTCCACGCTCCTCCTCCTTCGCGGCGGCCAGAACCTGCGCGGTCATGCGCGCCTCGAAGTCGCCCGCGGGCTCGGGAACCTCGTCCTGGGCCACCGCCTCGAGCACGCGGGTCAGGGCCTGGAAGCGGCCCAGGCACTCGGGGCAGGCGGCGAGGTGGCCATCGAGGCCGGGCGCTTCGAGAGGCTCGCGGTAATAGAGGAGGATGAGCTGGTCGTCCGTGAGGTGGGGGGGCAGATGGACGTTCGTATTCATGAGGCTTGCACCAGGGGTTCAAGGTCTTGACGAACCTTGCGTACGGCGCGGAAGACGCATTGCTTCGTGGCGGCGAGAGAGATGCCCAGGGTTGCCCCGATGTGCTCGAGGGTGTGGCCCTCGAAGTGTCGCAGGACGAAGGCGGTGCGCTCGGTAGCGCTCATCCGCTCCATGCTTTCGTTGACGCGCCTGCGGATCTCCGACGCGTGGGCGGTTTGATCGGGGCCGGGCGTGGTGGAGAGGAGGCTCGAGGTGATGGCGTCGGCCTCGGAATCCGTCTCGGCCAGGTCATCCTCGGCGCGTCGCACGCGCTTCCGGAGGAGGTCGTACGCGCAATTCGTGGTGATCCGGTGGAGCCAGGTCGAAAGCTCAGACCGGTTCTCGAACTTGTCGAGTCCCCGGTAAGCCTTGAGGAGGGCCTCCTGCACCACGTCTTCGGCGTCCTGTTCGTTTCGGGTCATTCGATATGCCAGCCTGTGAAGTGAACGGGCGTGGCTCATCACGAGGGCTTGAAACCCTTCGTCGTCGGCAATCCCCGCTTCGGGGGACGTTTGCCCGAGTCCGCTCATTCGTATCGTTTGACGCCGCCTCCGGCCCGAGGTTAGCAAGGCCCTGAAAAGTCAAGGAATGCCAGCGACTTGCGAGTGCCGGAGGCGGCGTCATTGCGAGGCCCCATCCGTCCTGCAAGGGGCGCGCGAAGCCTGGCCCTGGGCCGCGAAGCAATCTCTCCAGGCTCGGGGCTCTCACCGCCCCCCTTCGCATATCCTCCCCGCATGACGAAACGATTGAGCGGTGTTGCGGCCGGGGCCCTCGTGCCCATCCTCTTTATGTGTTCTCCGGCCGGGGCGCAACCAGCACCCCCCGCCCAGGCCCTCTACGACCAGATCGACCGCATCTTCCAGAAGAGGGAATACGACGCGCCACGGTTCGGGCCGGCGCGCTGGCTTCCCGGCGGTTCGGCCTACGCCATCGTCGAGCCGGTGGCGGCCCCGGGCACCGGCCGCGAGATCGTGCGATACGACGCGGCGACGGGCGCCCGGAGCATCCTGGTTGCCGCTGCTCTTCTGACCCCGAAGGGGGCAGGCGCCCCGCTCGACGTCAGCGACTATGCGTGGTCCGCGGACGGCGCGCGGCTGCTGGTGTTCACCAACACGCGGAAGGTCTGGCGCGACAACACGCGCGGGGACTACTGGGTGCTGACCCTCGGAAGCGGCAGCCTGCGCAAACTCGGCGGCGATGCGCCCGAAGCCTCGCTGATGTTCGCGAAGTTCTCGCCCGATGGAACGAGGGTGGCCTACGTGCGCGGCAACAACATCTACGTCGAGCGCCTCGAGGACGGTCGGATAACCCCCCTCACCCGGGACGGTTCGGAGACGACCATCAACGGCACCTCGGACTGGGTCTACGAGGAGGAGCTCGGATTGCGCGACGCGTTCCGCTGGAGTCCCGATGGCCGCCACATCGCCTACTGGCAGTTCGACACCACGGGGGTGGGGATCTTCTCGCTGATCAACACCACCGACACCCTCTATCCCGTCATCACCCGGATTCCCTATCCCAAGGCCGGCACCACGAACTCCGCGGTGCGCATTGGGGTTGTGGGCGAGGGCGGCGGGGAGACGCGGTGGCTCAGAACGCCCGATGACCCGCGGAACTCCTACCTGGCCCGAATGGAGTGGGTCGATAGCGCGACCGTGGCCATCGAGCAGCTCAACCGCCAGCAGAACCGGAATGACTTCCTGATGGGCGATGCCGCTTCGGGCGAAACGCGTCGGGTCTTCCGCGACGAGTCGAAGACCTGGGTCGACCTCGTGTCCGACGTCAAGTGGATCGATGGCGGCAAGGCGTTTCTCTGGCTCAGCGAACGCGACGGCTGGAGGCACGCCTATCGCGTGACCCGCGAGGGCGGGGACATGGCGCTTCTCACCCGGTTCGATGCCGACGTGATCTCGGTCGCGGGCATCGATGAGGCCGCGGGCTGGCTCTATTTCATGGCCTCGCCGAAGGACGCGACTCAGCAGTATCTCTATCGATCGAAGCTTGATGGAAGCGGGGCGCCGGAGCGCGTCACCCCGGCGGACGAACCGGGCGCGCACAACTACAACCTCGCACCGGACGGGCGGCTCGCCTTCCACACGTGGTCCCGTCACGATCAGCCCCCGGTTCTCTCCGTGGTGGCCCTGCCTGAACACCGCTCGCTCCGCCCGCTCACCGATGTGTCCTCGCTTCTGGCCAAGGTCAAACCGCTGCTCACCCCGCCCGTCGAGTTCTTCACCGTGGACATCGGATCGGGCGTGTCCATAGACGGCTGGATGCTCAAGCCGAAGTCGTTCGATGCTTCGAAGCGCTATCCCGTGATCGTCCATGTGTACGGCGAGCCCGCGAGCCAGACCGTCACCGACCGCTGGGGCGGCGGGCGCATGCTCTTCCACCGTGCGTTGGCCGAGGCCGGTTATCTCGTGGTCAGCTTCGACAATCGAGGCACACCCGCTCCCAAAGGCGCGGCCTGGCGCAAGATCGTCTACGGCACCGTCGGGGATCTTTCGTCGAAGGACCAGGCCGCGGCGGTGCGCGCGCTCGCGGCGAAACGCGTCTATGTCGACCTGAGTCGCGTCGGCGTGTGGGGCTGGAGCGGCGGCGGTTCGAACACGCTCAACGCGATGTTCCGATTTCCCGAAGTGTTCCGCGTGGGCGTGTCGGTGGCGCCGGTGCCCGATCAGAAGCTTTACGACACCATCTATCAGGAACGCTACATGGGCGTCCCTCAGGAAAACGCCGAGGGCTATCGGATCGGTTCACCCATCAATTTTGCCGAGGGACTGAAGGGGAACCTGCTCATCGTCCACGGTTCCGGTGACGACAACGTGCACTACCAGGGCACGGAGCGCCTCATCAATCGTCTCGTCGAACTGGGCAAGCCGTTCGACACCATGGTCTATCCCAATCGGACCCACTCGATCTCGGAGGGTCCCGGCACCACGCCGCACGTCTACAAGCTGATCGCCCGCTACTTCCTCGATCACCTCCCGCCCGGGCCGCGATAGAGGCGTGCGCGGGCGCCCGCCCATCCGGGTTACTGCTTGACGAGCTCCACCCGGCGGTTGAGGCTGCGGCCTTCCTCGCTGCCGTTGTCCGCCACCGGGCTCGAGTCGCCCAGGCCGATGGAAGTGAGCCGGCTGCGATCGATGCCATGCCGGGTCAGCCAGTCGACCACGGCCCCCGCGCGCTGCTCGGAGAGCGTGATGTTCGCCGCGTCCTCTCCCACGTTGTCGGTGTGCCCCTCCACTCTCATCTTCCATGATGGATTGCTGGCGAGCAGGGCGGCGATCTGGGTCAGGACCTTTTCCGACTCGGGCCGGAGGGTCGACTTGCCCGTGTCGAAGGTGATGCCGTAGACCGCGACCCGGCCGCTCTGGTTGAGTGCTTTCGAGAGCGAATCGGCGGTGGCCTCCATCTTCTGCGCCATGGCCTGGACGCTGACGGTCTGCAGCACATAGCCGCTGAACTCGTTCCAGGGCTCGCCGTAGACCTGCGCCCACCGCGGTCCTTTCTGGGCGGTGACCGTCGGCGTATCGCCGCCATTCTTGCCGCTGAAAACGACGGTGAAGCCGGCGGTCTTCAGGGCGTTCTCCGCGTTACGTACGATCTGCAGGGATGAAAGCCGGGCCGGACACACGTAGGTCACCGTATCGGTCGCTCCTTCGAGTGTCCGCATCGGGGCGTCCCCGCTCTCCTTGATCGGGCCGACCTGCAGATCCATGGCGTCGAACTCCTTGCTCTCGCAACGAAGGATCTTGCATCCCGGCAGCCGGGTGAGAACCGGCGTGTCCTTGCAGCCCTCGGCGTCGGGTTCGGCCGGATCCTGAGCGAGGGCGAGGGCAGGAGTGAGGGCGACGAACAAGGCGATGGCCGCGAATCGGAACGTCATGGGGGGCTCCTGATTTCTTTCCGCTGGGACTGCGGACGTGAGCGAGTGTACGCCCGGGTACACTTCGGCAATCACATTCTCAGGAGCGTTTTCGAATGACCACTCGCTTGCCGATCACCCTTCTTGGCGTCCTCGCCCTGGCCGCCGCGCCGGCCCAGGCCCAGCGGCCCGTCCGGCCCGCAGCCTCGCCGAGCCCTTCAGCCGCGAAGGCCATGGCTTCCGCGTCGCCTTCGCCCGCGAGCAGCGCGGGTACATTTGACGGTCTCAAGTTCCGGGAGATCGGGCCGGCGACGCCGTCCGGCCGCATCGACGACTTCGCGGTGATCGACTCCGATCCCTCGATCTTCTACGTGGCCTCGGCCACCGGCGGTGTGTGGAAGACCACGAATCGTGGCACGACCTTCGCGCCCGTGTTCGACCAGGAAGCGACGTCGTCGGTGGGCGATATCGCCACCGCGCCAAACGATCCGAACCTGCTCTGGGTCGGCACGGGCGAGAACAACAACCGCCAGAGTTCGTCGTGGGGCGAGGGCGTGTTCAAGTCCACCGACGGCGGGAAGACGTTTTCGGCCATGGGACTCAAGGCCTCGCGGCACATCGCGCGGATCCTGGTCGACCCCGTCGATCACGATGTCGTCTACGTGGCCGCGCAGGGGAGCCTGTGGGGATCGGGCGGCGATCGCGGCGTGTTCAAGACCACGGACGGCGGCCTCACCTGGGCGAATGTGCTCAAGACCGAAGCCGACACCGGCGCCACGGAACTCGTGATGGACCCGCGCAACAACAAGGTGATCTATGCCGCGACGTATCAGCGGCAACGGCGGCCCTGGGGCATGAACGGCGGCGGCGAAGGCAGCGCCATCCACAAGACAACAGACGCGGGCCGCACCTGGACCAAACTCACCAAGGGAATTCCCGAGGGGCCGAAGGGCCGGATCGGCCTCGACGTGTGGCGCAAGGATCCGAACGTGCTCTACGCGCGGATCGAGCACGAGAAGGAATCGGGCGTCTATCGATCCGACGACGCCGGCGCCTCGTGGCGCAAGCTCTCCGCGACGAACCCGCGGCCCATGTACTTCAGCCAGATCCGCATCGACCCGCAGGACGATTCCCGCATCTATGTCCTCGGGGTCAGCCTGCACGTGTCGGATGACGGCGGAAAGACGTTTCGCGACGATGGCGCCTCGAAGATCCACGTGGATTTCCACGCCATGTGGATCGATCCCGGAAATCCCGACCACGTGATGATCGGCGGCGACGGCGGGGTGGGCATCTCCTACGATCGCAGCCGGACGTATCAGTGGCTCGCGAATCTCAACGTCGGGCAGTTCTACCACGTGCAATACGACATGAAGTCGCCCTACACGGTGTGCGGCGGCCTGCAGGACAACAACACCTGGTGCGGGCCCTCGGCGATCCGCAACAAGGACGGCATCGGGAACGACGAGTGGTTCATCGTGAGCGGCGGCGATGGGTTTGCCGCGTCGATCGATCCGACCGACGCCCGGATCATCTACGCCGAATCCCAGGACGGCAACATGGGCCGGATCGATCGCGTGACCAACGAGCGCCAGAGCATCCGGCCCGAGGCGAAGGAAGGCGAGAAGCCGTACCGCTGGAACTGGGACACGCCGCTGCTCCTGTCGCCCCACGATCCCAAGACCGTCTTCGCCGCGGCGAACATGGTCTTCCGCTCGGGCGACCGCGGACGGTCGTGGACGGCGGTGAGCCCCGACCTGACCAACGCCGTCGAACGCGACGACCGCGAGATCATGGGAGTCAAGGGCAAGGACGTGAAGATCGCCAAGCACGACGGGGTCACGGCCTGGGGGACGATCGTGAGCTTCGCGGAGTCACCGAAGCGCGCGGGGCTCTACTACTCGGGCTCCGATGACGGCGTCGTCGCGGTCTCGAAGGACGAAGGCGCCACCTGGACGCGGGTCACCGACAAGATCCCCGGCGTGCCGAAGGAGACGTATGTGTCCGAGGTCGTTCCGTCGCGGTTCGAGGAAGGCCGGGTCTATGTCACCTTCGACGGCCATCGCGGCAACGACTTCAACACCTACGCCTTCGTGAGCCAGGACTTTGGCGCCACGTGGAAGTCGATTGTGGCCGACCTGCCGAAAGGCGAAGTCGTTCGCACCCTCACCGAGGACCTGAAGAACCCTGGTGTCCTCTACCTCGGAACGGAGACCGGCCTCTTCGTGACCACCGATGGCGCCGCGTCGTGGACGCGGGTGCGCGCCAATCTGCCCACGGTTCCGGTGTACGAGATCACGCTACATCCTCGCGACAACGCGATGATCCTCGCCACCCACGGCCGGAGTTTGTGGATCCTCGACGACCTGCAGCCGTTCCAGTCGCACGCGAAAGCCTCGACCGCGGACGCCTTCATCTTCGAGCCCGAGCCAGGCGTCACGCGCAACCCGTCGTCTGAGCGCATGCGCGAGTTCGAGGGTGACCTCAAGTTCCTCGGCCAGAATCCGCCCGGCGGGACGGCGATCACGTATCGGCTCAAGGCGGATGCGAAGGACGTGAAGGTCACGATCGCGGATGCGTCGGGGAAGGTCGTGCGTGAACTCACCGGCGATACGACAAAGGACGCGGGCAAGGCCGGACTCAATACCGTGGTGTGGGATCTTCGGGTCGCGCCCCTGGCTGCGGTTCGCGGTGCTCAGGCCGGTGGTGGCGGTGGAGGCGGCGGCGGTTTCGGCGGCGGCGGCAACAACGGACCCATGGTTCTCCCGGGCACATACGCGCTCACTCTCTCCGCGGGTGGAAAGGAACTCGCGAAGTCGACAGTGAGCGTGACGGGCGACCCCGAGGTTGTGATCTCGGATGCCGAACTGCGCGCGCGCTTCGACACGCTGACGCGTCTCCATGATCTCGGCCGGAAGGCCAACGAGGCCTACAACGCGCTGTTCTCGGTCAACGAGCAACTCAACACGGTGAAGGACAAGCTCAAGGGCCCGTCCGCGCCCGCTGATTTGAAGACCGCGGTGGACGAGTTCGAGAAGGAGATGGCCGCGGTTCGCCCGCGCCTCGGCCTCCCGGCTCCCGGCGCCGCGCCGGGCGGTGGCGGCGGTTTCGATCCCGAAGCCGCACGTCGCAACGTGCGGCAGCAGCTGGGAGGCCTCAAAGGTCAGATCATGGGCGCCACTATGCGGCCTACCGAGACCCAGATGCGCCGCATCGACGAGAACGAAAAGGCACTCGCCGGCGTCATCGACTCCGTGAACGCACTGTTGCCCAAGGCATCCGCGCTCTTCGCGAAGGTGACGGCGTCCGGGATCATGTTCGACGTGCCGAAGCCGGTAAAGCCGTAGGCCAGGGCGCGAACGGGCGACATGCGACGCCTGGCATCGCTCACGCTTCTGGCCCTCCTTGGGTCCACCTGTGCGCGCGAACCGGGCGTGCTCGTGAAGACGCTCGGCCGGACACGGACCGCGGGAGGCAAGGAAGTCCAGGTCGCAGCTCGCGTCAATCGTCATCAGGTGATTCCGTTCGCAATCTCGGCAGAGATCGAGTTTCGAGGCGAACTCGACGAGGCTCGCCAGTCGGCAGACGGCATCGGTTGCTTCATCAGGGTAATGGATATCGGGCGGCGAACACCGTTTCAGAGCATCGAGGAGGAGCGCTTCTACGTCGCCGATGCCATCAGGCGAGACCCGCCCACGGTATGCGACGCGATCACGTGTCGCCGCGTGGTGTGGGCGAGAAAGCTCGTTGCCGCAGACGGAGCGACGATTCTGCCCGTCTGGGCCGGCACATTCGATCTGCGCGTCGTGTGCGGTACAGAGCACGAGATCGGAGCTGACTTCGACGGCATCGTGATTGAGGGCAACGTGAAGGGCGCGCAATGATGGGTGCTCAGAGGATCCCAAGGCGCCCCGTAAGGCCGGCCGGAGTAACATCGCGCCATGGCGAGAGAGTTGAAAGACGTGCTGCGCGACGCGACCGACCTTACGGCGGCCGACCGGGCGAAGCTCGCCGGACTGCTCCTCGACTCGCTGGATGGCGAACCGGACCCGGGCGCGGGCGAGGCGTGGGCGGTCGAGATTCGCCGCCGCCTCGAAGAAGTCGACCGTGGAGCGGTGGATTTGGTCCCCTGGGAGGACGTTCACAAGCGCCTGCTCGCCCGCCTGAATGCGCGTTAGTTTCCATCCAGATGCGGAGATCGAACTCGCGGCCGCCCAGGATTGGTACCAGGAGCGAAGTCCTCTAGCCGCGATTGGATTCCTCCGGGAGATATCTTCCGCGATCCTCCGCATTCAGGAGGCGCCGCTGCGATATCCGCTTGCGGAACCAGGAACCCGACGACTGAATCTGGAGCGCTTTCCATTCGCAGTCCACTACCGAGTCTCGGAGGGCGTCATCCAGGTCGTCGCGGTGGCGCACCAGAGGCGGCGCCCGCGCTACTGGGCGAAACGATAGGTGTCAATGTCTCAGAATCCGCAAGAATCGTCGCTGCTTGAAGCCACCGAGCTCGATCTCGACGAAGTCCGTCGCTGCACCGAGCTCCTTCAGAAGATCGTCGCGGATCGCGGCGTGCTCGCATCCGTGCCGCTCGAGATGCGGCAGGCGCTGCTGATCGCGGCCGGCCAGGCCTCGCGCCCCGCGTCGTATCAGGAAAAGCGTCTGGTCAAGACACTGCGACGCGTCCGTCGCCTCGGCGAGGAAGCGCAGGACCGCGAATCTCGGGCGGTCACCGGCATCCGTCAGGCGCGCGAAGCCGCGATCTTCGTGGCCCCAGCTCTCGCGGGGGATGCCGCGGCCGCGCCGCCTCGCGAACTCAAGAAGCCGCGGGCCTGCTACGTCTGCAAGGCAGAGTTCACGCGGCTGCACCACTTCTACGACTCCATGTGCGCGGAGTGCGCCGACTTCAACTACCAGAAGCGCTTCCAGACCACGTCGCTCGAGGGCCGGGTTGGCCTCGTCACCGGATCGCGGGTGAAGATCGGTTTCCAGACCGCGCTCAAGATGCTCCGCGCGGGGGCCGAAGTCATCGCGACCACGCGATTCCCCCAGGACTCGGCGCTTCGCTACTCGCGCGAGCCCGACTTCGCGACATGGAAGCATCGCCTCCACATCCACGGCCTCGACTTGCGCCATCCTCCGAGCGTCGAGATCTTCGCGCGCTACGTCGAGCACTCCTTTCCGCGGCTCGACATCATCGTCAACAACGCCTGCCAGACTGTGCGTCGTCCGCCCGGGTTTTACGAGGATCTTCTGCCCACGGAGTCACGGCCGGCCAGTGACTTCGGCCCCGACATCTACGGCGTGCTCAAGAGCCACGAGAGCTTGAAGGCAGCCCTCGAAGGTGGCAAATCGATCGCGGGTTCGACCTCCGTCGATCGCGCCGGACTCATGACCTTGAACGGCGGACGCAGCGGCATCGGCGTCGTGGCTTCCGCGCAGCTGTCACAGATCCGATACGCGTACGACGACGACACGCGCCGCGACGATCTGTTCCCCCAGGGGCAGCTCGACGCCGACCTCCAGCAGGTCGACCTCAGGCAGCAGAACACCTGGCGCCTTGCCCTCGCCGACGTGCCCACCGCGGAGATGCTCGAGGTTCAGCTCGTGAACGCGGTGGCGCCGTTCATCCTGTGCGCCCGCCTCAAGCCCCTGATGCTGCGCGTGCCGAGCCGTGACAAGCACATCGTCAACGTCTCGGCGATGGAGGGCATCTTCTCGCGCGGCACCAAGACCGACAAGCATCCCCACACCAATATGGCCAAGGCCGCGCTCAACATGATGACCTTGACCGCGTCGCGGGACTACGTGAACGACGGCATCCACATGAACGCGGTCGACACCGGCTGGGTCACCGACGAGGATCCCGCGATTCACGCCGACCGCAAGAAGGCCGAACTGGATTTCGCGCCGCCCCTCGACATCGTGGACGGCGCGGCCCGCGTCTGCGACCCGTTCTTTTCGGGGCTCCTCACCGGCGAGCACGTCTACGGCAAGTTCCTGAAGGACTACAAGAGCTCGAACTGGTAGGCGCGCCTAAGGCTTCGGCGCGCTGCTCGCGACCTCGGAGGCCAGGAATTCGGCGTTCGCTTCGCCGAAGTGCTTCGCGAGCATCCGGGTGAAGTCGCCGGTGCGCGCCAGGTTCTTGAGGTGTTCGTTGAGCGGGCCCAGGAGATTCGACTTGAGGGGCATGGCGAAGGCGAAGAAGGAGCGCTCGCCGAGGGGAAACGCGGTGGTGAACTCCGGGTGGCGGCTGAGATGATGCAGGACCACCGCGGAGTCGCAGGCGAGGGCGTCGGCCTGGCCCTTCGACACCGCCTCGAAGAGAGCGTCATCGTTGTTGACGCTCACGAGGTTGACGCCCGGCAGATTGGCGACGAGGCGCGCCTGGAACGTTCCGCCCACCACGGCGACGCGCTGCCCCTTGAGGTCGTCGGCCTTCAGGAAGGCGGCCGGGGCCTTCTGGACGATCAGCACGCGGTTGGGAAAGTAGGGGGTCGAGAAAGCGAAGCGCTTTTTCCGCTCCTCGGTCACGGTGATGCCGGCGGCGGCGATGTGGCATCGGCCGCCTTCGGCGCGAGCGAGGAGTTCATCGAATGAAGGCGCGTCGTCGATGACGAGGTCGACCTTCATGGTGTCCGCGAAGCTCTTGAGGATGTCGTATTCGAGGCCCGACGGGGCGCCCGCCGCATCCCGGGAGAAGAATCCCGCGCCCGGGCGGGAACAGGCGCGGATGGCATCCCGCTCCGCGGTGGCCGCCGCCGCGGGAGCGAGCGTGCTCACGATAAAGGCGACCGTGATGCCGGTCACCCGGAGGATTCGCCGGTATGCGTCGTATGCCCTCATCCGCATAGTCTAGCCACGAAATGCGACCCCCAATCGGAGCAGCGAAGGATCTAAGATCCATCCCTTCCCAGGTGACGAATATCCGGTGGTGTTCTGAATAATCGAATGGTGGTTGTGAATCCTCGCGGCGTGTCGCACGCGCCGGGCTCGGCGAAGCTCGCGGTCTTCGCGTCGCTCCGGTCCGGGCGAGGCCGTGGGGCGGGGTTTTCGCTGGTGGAACTGCTCATCGTCATCATGGTCCTTGGCATCCTGGCCGCGATCGCGGTGCCTCAGTTCCTGGCCGCGAGGCGCCTGGCCGCGGAGCGCGCCGTGGTCGGCAATCTCAAGGCCATGGTGGGCGAGCAGCAGCTCTTCTTCCTGAGCCCGGCGCCTCTGCCGCCTTCCTCCATGGCGGACGCGGGCCGGCGTTATGCCCGCCTGCACGAACTCAACAGCTTCGCGCATGCCGCCTTCGGCGCCACCGTCGACGACCTGTACATCGATTCGCCGAGAGTTCGTTACTCGATGGTGCCTCTGTGGCCGACCACCAGTTCCCTGCGGGGCCGCTTCATCATCCAGGCCACGGAGCAGGCCCTCGACAACGGCTTCATCTATCAGGTCGACGAGTCCGGCCGCGTGGTAAAGATCCGGTAGACCCATGGTGAAGGCCTCCGAGATCACCGCGCTCGAGACGCTGCAGACGCGGTTCAGGTCCCGCGTGGCCCTGGGCCTGTCCCTGGCCCGGGCGTACCGCTTCGTGGTCGAACTCGAGCCCTTCGTGGGCGACGGGCCGGATCCCTTCGTCGACGTGGCCGTGGCCTTACGGCACTGGCGCGAAGCCCTCCGGAACGGCGATGCGGAACAGGCCCTCGATGCGGTGGAGCGCAGCTGGGCTCTGCTGGAGGCATGCCGCCAGAGGGTGATCTCGCGCGACGTCGCGATCGAGGCCTACCGGGTGCGCTGGGCCTGCGAGAACGCGCCCCTGCACCATCGAACCATCGACAGCCTGGCTCGTTTCTACCGGATGCTGCCCTTCTCCATGACGTCCCAGAGCAAGTACGAGTACGTGCTCACGAGGCGGCTCGCCGGGCCCATTGGCCCGGAGCGGAAGGTCGCGCCCACGGAAGTCCTGGAGGACGCGGTGGTGGCGCTCGAGCGCTCGTGGGGCGCCCCGCCCTTCGTCGTGGATGAGGCCGACCTGGCGAGCATCCGGAGCGCCCTCGGGGCCTTCGCCGTTGAGGCGGCCGCCCAGCAGGATGCCGCGAGCTTCACCTCGAGCGCCCTGCTGCGTCGGTTCTCGTCCTTCAAGGTTTCGATCGGCCCGAAGCTCTTCGATCCTCGGGTGAGCGTTGCCGTGGTCGAGACCAATGTGAAGGTGCTGAATTCCTGGAACCTGCTTCTCGCGGATGCAGGCGGTCAGCCTCTGCGGGGAAGCGCTTCGGTGTGGGCCGCCTTGAAGGCCACGGCCAGGCCCCCGGTTTCATGGCCCGAGCCCGCGCCGCTCGCCGCCTTGCTTTCCGAGCATCCCTCCGCGCCCGCTCCGGCTCCGCCCCCCCAGGCTCCGCCCGAAGCGGTCACCACCAGAGATCGGCCGAACCTCCTGACCGGAGAGATCGACATCTCGGGCCTCGAGCTCGTGCGCAGCATGCGCAAGCGCGCTTCCCCGGGCCCGGCTCCAGCGGAAGAGAGCGCGCCTCCTCTCACCACGCCTGGACCCGAGGCCTCGGGGCCGGGGCCCGAGGCCGCCCGCTCCCCCGAGGTCCCGACTCCCGAGGAAGCGGCGCCGGAGCCCCCCCCGGCTTCCATAAAGCGCCCGGACCTCAAGACCGGCGAAGTCGATCTCTCCGGCCTCGAGTTCGTTCGCCGCCTTCGCGCGCGCGTGGCGGCCGGAGTCTCGCCGCCGTCGGAAGAGGAAGGCCGAATGGAGGAAGCGCCTCCCGGCGAGGCGGAGGAGGCGCGGGTCGAGGCGCCCCCGGCGTCCGCGGGAACGGAGGACGAGGCCGATCGGCCGGCCGATGTGGAGCAACTGCCGTCGGCCCGCGCGTTCGAGCTCGGGAAGCTCGAGGAGAACGCGGCCATCGTGGAGCGGTACCTGACCGGCCCCCGCTCCCCCGAGGTCTGGCAGCTCGATCTCGATGTCTTCCTCGGGAAGTCGCAGGCCGGCGTTCTCAACTCGGAAAGCCACGCGGCGGAGAGGCGTCGCGCGCTCGAACTGATCCTCAGCGCCGATGACCTGATCTGCGCGCGAGCCCTGCAGGACGAAGCTCCTTCCGCCGAGCACCGGGCGCAGGTGAGAGCGGTCGCAAACTCCATGCTCCTGCTGCGGACGTCGCTGAGGCGAAGCGCCGATCTTGCCCAGGGCAACCCCGCCGAGCTCGAGCCCCTGCTCTATGTCGCCGACCACCTTCTCTGGGAGCGTCTGCGGCTCGAGGCGAGCCTGAAGCGGAAGCCCTCGAGGCCGGCGCGCCATCTCGTCCTGCCCCGGACGAACCAGGCGGCAGAGGCCGCTCTCGATGAGACCCGCCGCGCCAGACGTCAGCGCCGGATCCTGGTGCGGGTGGTGGCGGTGGCCGCCGCGGTGACCACGCTCGCCGGCTTCCTGAGCTTCTCTCTTCCCAAGGAGACCGTCGACCCGGAGGTGAGGGTGGTCCAGGTGTCCGGCCTGCCCGGCGCCGACCTCTTCGACGACGCGCGGATGTTCAGGACCACGCTGTTCGTCTCGGTGAGTCGCACCTGGACGCTCCTGAGTACGGAGGAGCGCCGGTCGATCGTCCGCGGCCTCGGCGCCTTCGCGGCGGAGCGGGGCATGGACACGGTGAGCGTGGTCGGGCCCAAGGGCGAGCCCTGGGCCACCTTCAAGGACGACGAGGTCCTGCTCGACCGCGACCTGACCGCGGCGGACCTCGCCAAACGCTGAGCGGCCTCCGGGCCTCAGCCGACGCGTTCGCCTGACCAGGCCACGACGTCGATGCGCCGGGCGAAGTGCAGAAGGCTCGGCGCGCCGGATACCTTCAGGCCGTGCGTCTGAAGCATGGTGTTCACTCGAAGCTCCGCTTTCGCACCCTGCAGCGGCCAGGGCGCGTGATGCACGTCATTTCGCCACAGCACGCCCGCTCGGTCCCGAGCGTACAGACAATAACGCTCGGTGAGCCAGTGCTCGAGCGAGCCGGGGGCTGCGACATACGCGTCCGAGATCGGCCCATACGAGCCCTCGAATCGCGCGTCGCCGCGCGCGGAGCGATAGTCGATGTGGTCGCCCTCGTCCACCAGGGTCATCCTGGCCTGGTGGTAGGGAAGGTGGAAGAACCTCCGCGCCGCCCATACCGCGAAAGGATTCGTGGCGTCGAGACTGAGGAACCAGACGCCCGGCCTGCCGTCCCGCTCCACGTAGGTGCGGACGTTCAACTCCGGGAACGCGGAGATCCAGGGCACGTCGGGAAGGGTGCGCCGCATGACCCCGGTCATCCGGAAGGGAACCACGGCGATCCAGGCCGCGCCGTCGAATTCCTGGATCTTCAGGCCGTCGGGAACGAGAGGCCTCAGGGCGCTCGCCTCGATCGGCCAGTGCGCGAAGAGGAGGTCGCGCCAGGATTGACGCCAGGTCCATGGCGTTTGGGGAAGAGGCCAGGGCCGATGATCGATGTGGGCGAGGGATGGGTGCAAGACGGGAGATTACTCCCCCGGGAAACACGGCTAATCTCCCCTCATGAGCCCCGCCTCCTGGTCGCTGATCGCGTTTCTCGTCGCAGTGGCGCTCTCCTGCACGTCGCGGATCAACGTCGGCCTGATCGCGCTCGCCCTGTCCTGGGCCCTGGGTTCGTGGGTGGCGGGTCTCAAGCCGGAGGCGGTGGCCGCGGGATTTCCCGCCATGCTGTTCGTCACCCTGGTCGGGGTCACCCTCCTGTTCGCGCTCGCCGAGCAGAACGGAACGCTCGAAGCGGTCGCGCGACGATTTCTCGGGGCCCTGCGCGATCCCCGTTTCGTGCCGCCCCTCATCTTCCTCCTCGGCGCCATCCTCTCGGGCATCGGCCCGGGCGCGGTCGCGGCGACCGCACTGATGGCTCCCTTGGCCATGGTCATCGGACTTCGCGCGGGGGCGCCGGCCTTTCTGGTGGCGCTGATGATCGCCAACGGCGCGAACGCCGGGAATCTCTCCTCGCTGTCCGCGGTGGGCATCATCGCTCGCGACGGCATGGCGAAAGCCGGGCTCGTCCACCACGAAGGCAAGGTCTTCTTCGCGAACTTCGCGGCCCACGTGATCGTGGGGGGCGCGGCCTGGCTGTGGCTTCGACGACGCCAGGGCCCCGCCGAACTCGATGGACCGGCGGCGGCGATCGAGAAGCTCAAGCCGTCCCAGGTCTTCACCCTGCTCGTCCTGGGCCTGTGGATTCTCGGGACGCTCGTCCTCTCGCTCCCGGTCGGCTTCGCCGCCTTCGTCGCCGCGAGCGTGCTGATCCTCGCCGGCGCCGCGGAGGAGCGAAAGGCGCTCAAGAGCCTTCCCTGGGCGGTCATCGTGATGGTGACGGGAATGACCACCCTGGTCGCCGTGCTCGAGAAGACCGGGGGCATGGCCCTCGTCACCGCCCTTCTCGCCGCTCTCGCGACCCCCGCCACCGTGAACGGCATGGTCGCCTTCGTCACCGGGGTCATCTCCACCTGGAGCAGCACATCGGGCGTGGTCATGCCCGCGTTCCTGCCCACGTCGACGGCGCTCGCCACCCAGGTGGGGGGCGGCGATCCCTTCGCGATCGCGCTCTCCATCAACGTGGGGTCGTCTCTCGTCGATGTCTCGCCCCTGTCCACGATCGGGGCCCTGTGTGTGGCCGCGGTGATCGACCCCGAGGCCGCCCGTGGTCTGTTCACGAAGATGATGATCTGGGGACTGTCCATGACCGTGGTGGGAGCGGTCCTGTGTCAGGTCGCGGCCGGACCGCTGGCGCGCCTGTAGGGCCGGCGCCGGGCGCTCCAGGGGGCGGGCCGGACGATAGACTCCTTCGGTGCGGTTCAGACGTGACTGGCTCGTCCCTCTCGGCGGCGCGTTCCTGGTGCTCCTTCACCATGCCGCCTGGTACCGGACTTTCCCCCAGTACAGCGTCTACCCCCCGGATCAGGCCGGGTATCTGGCCGGCGGGCGCGCGATCTTCTCGGGTCTTCACAGCCTGGCGCGGAGCGGCTTCACCGCGCCGGTGGTCGAAGAGTTGCGCCGCTGGTTCGACTTCTTCGGAGTCGGCGTCCTGTATGGCCTCATCGACGCGCTCAAGCCCGGCGACCTCGGCTTCGTACGCGCGACCTTCGCCTGCTTCAACGCCCTGACCGCGGTCGGCGTCTGGTCGCTGGCGCGACGTCTCGGATCCTCGCGCGCCGCCGTCCTCGCGCTCGTCTTCTTCGTGGTCTCGCCCGCCTTCCCGTCGGGGGCCAGCCGCCTTTACGCGGACCCCGTAACCGGCTGCCTGATCGTGTGGGCGGTCCGGCTCTTCGTGGAGCGAGGAAGGATGGCGGTCGCGGCCGGAGCCCTCGCCGGAGTCGCCATGCTGATCCGGGTCCAGCTGCTCCCGTGGGTCCCTCTTGGTCTGGCCGCGTGTTCCATGGCCGCTCTCCTCCTGCGCGTGGCGCCCGAATCGCGCGCGCTCATCCGGCGAGGCTGGCTCGGGTTGTCCGTGCCTCTTCTGATCTTCGCGGGCCTCACCTACTTTGGCCTCGAGAACCGCAACGACAGCGCGCCCAAGCACAATCTGCCCCGGTACCACTACTACGCCTACGGCTTCTGGCAGTACCTGGAGTCGGACGGGTGGGAAGGACCGTGGCGGCTCAAGAAGGACCCTTTCTACGCCGCGCTCGTCCAGGAGTCTCGAAACCAGCCCGGGCTGCTCTCGTCCCGGCCGCGGCAGTATGTCTTCGCCGCGCGCTACGTCTCGACCCGCCTCGACGCCGCGATTCCCATCGTTCTCGGCAACTTCTACCGCATCTTCGACCGGCCACAGAATCCGGAACACCGGGGCTTCATCGATCCGCGCGCCGCCATCTGGATTCATCGGCTGGCGCTTCTGTGCGCGATCGTCGCCGCGACTCATCTCTATGCGGCGGGGAGCCCGGGCTTCGTGGCGCCACTCCTCATCCTTTCGCTCGGCGGTTTCCACGCCCTCGCCTGGGGATGGCCCCGCTACGCCATGCCGGTGCTGCCGGTTCTGCTGGCCCTCGCCGGCCTCGGCCTCGATCTGGTGATCGTCTCGCTGCGCGAGCGCTGGAGGGCGTGGCTTTCCACGGTCGTGGCGGTGGGCGTCTTGCTGGTCGGCGCCGCCTGGATTCGCGACCGCCTGCCCGAACTGGCCTGGGTTCTCGCAGCCGCGGCCTTGCTGGTCGCTCTCGTGCGGTTCGTGCGTCTGCCCTTCGGGGGAGCGGAGGGAAGATCCGCGCGGATCGCGGGCCGGCTCTTCGCCGTCGGCCTGTCGGCGGTGGTGTTCGGGAACGCCTGGCGCGACAAGAACTGGCACGAGGGGGATCTCTCGCTTCAGCGCGGCGATGTGGTTCGCCAGGAGATCCAGATCTCTCCGCCGGACCTCGCGCTCCTGCGTTCGTCGCACGATCACCTGGTAGCGGTGGACCTCGAGCTTCGCGATCCAGGGAGCGCGCCGTGGCCGGCGCGAGTGAACGGACTGGACACGGCGCTCGAGCCTTCGATGCCTCCCTTGCCCGAGTCGATCCCGGTGGCCGAGGAGGGCCGCGCCTACCCGCAGTGGTGGCTGGCGCCCCTCACCGACGCCATGCTGGACCGGGTGGAGCGCGACGGCGCGCTCGTCGTCGAACTTACGATCGACGACCCGGACCGGGCTCGCCTCAAGGCCGATCGCTTTCGCGACCAGGAGACGGTGTTCGAGGCTCCGAGCCTCGGAGACTGGCCCTATGCGGCGGGGATCAAGCCGGAATACGATCGCGACTTCCGCCTGGTGAGACGCATGCCCTTGACCAGCCGGGGCACGCGGACGCGCATCGTGCGATCGGGCGCGACCGTCGCCCTCCCCCAGGTTGCGCGCATCCGGGCCATCGAACTCGACGACCGCGAGGGCTCGGTGTCGTTCGAGATGAAGAGAGCCGGGGCCGGGGCGAGGAGGTCTTCGCCAGCGACCCGGACTCTCCTCGGTTTCGCGGCCCGGGCGATCATGCGAAACCGGGGCCACGCCGCGATCAGCGTCTCCGGGCAGAGGCTCGCGGGGTTCGAGATCGCTCCCTTCGAGAAGACGGTCTGGACGGAAGGAGCGGTCGGGCTCTGCTATCAGGATCGCACTCCGGATCGATCGCAGGCTTACGAGTCGCGCGGCCTCTACCTCCTTGCCGGTCCGCTTCCGTGCGCGACTCCCTCCTGCCGGATGGAGGTCAAGTTCTGGCCGGGCATGGACGACCGGCCCATGGGCTTCAGCCTCGAACCCCTGAGGTCGCAGCCCGGCATCGACGCGCTGCAACAGGCTGCCGTCGACTGCGGATTCGACGGGCCGGTCGAGTGGGTGTTCGATCGCCTCATCGATGGCACGCGAAACTCGTATCCGGAGGATCGCGGGCGCTGGCGAGTGGCTCGCATCTATTGAACCCGCCCGCCGGGGTAAGGGGGCCGCCGGTGGGAGATCGCGCAATACTTTCGCGCTCGAGATCAACCAAACAGGCCAAATGGCCTATTGCCCGTCGCCCCCGGGAACGCCTACGGTTGGCCTGTCATGGGAGATGCGACGGTGCCTGGCAACAAGTTGGTCCGCCCCATGAGCCCGTGGCGCGCGATCCTCGGCCTGCTCGCCGGGCTGGCGCTCACTCTCCTCTCCGGCCGGCCCGCCTCCGCCCAGGAGAATTCCGATTGCCTGGGCTGCCACGGGGACAAGGGCATCACCGCGGAGCGCAAGGGCCGGACCGTCTCGGTCTACGTTTCCGAGAAGGGCTTTGGCGCCTCGATTCACGGCCCCCTCGCCTGCGTGAATTGCCACGTCGATCTCGAGGGCAAGGAACTGCCGCACGACACGCCCCTCAAGAAGGCCGACTGCAGCGGCTGCCACGAGGCCGAGGTCAAGCAGCACGCGGCCTCCCTCCATGGGAAGGCCATGAAGCGCGGCGACCCTCTCGCTCCGTCCTGCGCCGCCTGCCACGGGATGCACGACATCCGGGCGGTGAAGGACCCGCTGTCGCCGGTGTACCCGCTCCGGGTTCCTTTCACCTGCGGCAAGTGCCACCAGGAAGGCACCGCGGTGACCCAGCAGCGCAATATTCACCAGGACCACATCCTCACCAACTACTCGGAGTCGATCCACGGCGAGGGCCTCCTCAAGAAGGGGCTGATCGTGGCCGCGAACTGCGCGTCGTGTCACACCGCCCACAACATCCTTCCCCACACCGACCCCGCGTCCTCGATCGCGCGCGCCAACATCGCGAAGACCTGCACCCGGTGCCACGCCAGCATCGAGGAGGTGCATCGCAAGGTGATCAAGGGCGAGCTCTGGGAGAAGGAGGCCCACGTCCTGCCCGCTTGCGTCGACTGCCACCAGCCCCACAAGGCGCGAAAGGTCTTCTATACCCAGGGCATGGCCGACCAGGACTGCATGAAGTGCCATGGGGACAAGGCCCTCAAGGCCAACGACGGCCGCTCGATGACCGTGGACGTCCAGGACGTGCAGCACTCGCGCCACCAGAAGATCGCCTGTTCGCAGTGTCACTCGGGGGTCAACGTGTCGCGCCGCCGGCCCTGCGAGACCATCACCACCAAGGTGGACTGCGGTTCCTGCCACACCGAGGTGGCTCAGCAGTACGTGGCCAGCCGCCACGGGAAGCTGATGCTCGACGGCGACCCGAACGCTCCGACCTGCAAGGAGTGCCACGGCACTCACGGGATCGAAGGGAAGCTTCAGAGCTCCTCGGCCACGTTCCCCACGAACGTCCCGAAACTCTGCGCCCGCTGCCACCGCGAGGGCCAGAAGGCCGCGGTGCGATACGAAGGGCCGCAGCACGGCATCATCGAGGCGTACACCGAGAGCATCCACGGGAAGGGCCTGCTGAAGAGCGGCCTGACCGTGACCGCCACCTGCACGGGCTGCCATACCGCGCACGGCGTCCTGCCGCGGACGGACCCCGCCTCGACCGTGAACCGCGCCAACGTTCCGACCACCTGCGGGAAGTGCCACCATGGCATCCAGGAGGAGTTCGAGAGCAGCGTCCATCACACCATGCTCGGCAAGACCGACAAGGATCTGCCGGTGTGCAACGACTGCCATTCCGCGCACACCATCCAGCGGGCGGACGCCACCGGCTTCCGGATGGACATCATGCAGAAGTGCGGGCGCTGCCACGGGGAGATCGCGAAGACCTACTTCGACACCTACCACGGCAAGGTCAGCCAGCTTGGTTACAGCAAGACCGCGAAGTGTTACGACTGCCACGGCGCGCATGACATCCAGAAGATCTCCGATCCTCGCTCCCACCTCTCGCGCGACAACGTGGTCAAGACCTGCCAGAAATGCCATGAGGGCGCCTCGAGGCGTTTCGCCGGATACCTGAGCCACGCGACTCACCACGATCCCCAGAAGTACCCCTGGCTGTTCTGGACTTTCTGGGGCATGACCAGTCTTCTGGCCGGGACGTTCCTCGCGGGCGGAGCGCACACCCTGCTGTGGTTGCCGCGCGCCTTCCAGATGCGGCGGGAACTCAGGGCCGAGGAGGAAGCGGAGGAACGCGAAGCCGCGGCAGCGGAGGAAGCGCTGATCGAGCGGCGGCGAATTCCCGTCCCGCCCGCGACCCCCTCCGTGGCCGGGCCCTCCGCGGAAGGGCCGGTCGGACCCGAGGACGACGGAACGAAGAAGGACGAGGGGAGCCACTAGTCATGGAAGGCAGCCGGAGACACGCGCTCCAGTATCAGCGCTTCACCCGGCTCGACCGGGCGCTCCACGTCACCATGATCGTCAGTTTCATCAGCCTGGCCATGACCGGGATGATCCTCAAGTTCTCGTACACCGGCTGGGCCGCCTTCATGGCGCGCCGGCTGGGAGGCTACGAGGGGGCCGGCTTCATCCACCGGTCCGCGGCGAGCCTCATGTTCTGTCTGTTCGTCGTCCACCTGTGGGATCTGAACCGCAAGCGCATCCGGGAGCACGGCGGCTCGGTCCTGAAACTCGTCTTCGGCGCCGACTCCATGCTCTTCAACCGGCGCGACCTCGACGAGCTCATCGGCACGCTCAAGTGGTTCGTGGGGGCGGGCCCGCGGCCCCGCTACGGGCGCTGGACCTACTGGGAGAAGTTCGACTACTTCGCGGTGTTCTGGGGGATCTTCATCATCGGCTCCACCGGCCTGATGCTCTGGTTCCCGGTCGTGTTCACCCGGGTCCTGCCCGGCTGGCTGATCAATGTCGCCACCATCGTGCACTCCGATGAAGCGCTGCTCGCCACCGGTTTCATCTTCACCGTGCACTTCTTCAACACCCACCTGAGGCCGGAGAAGTTCCCCATGGACACCGTCGTGTTCACCGGGCGGATGTCGGTGGCGGAGTTCAAGCGCGACAAGCCGGGGGAGTACGAGGCGCTGGTGGCCGCGGGAAAGCTCGAGGAAAACCTCGTCGAGCCCTACCAGCCCGTGGTGATCCGGACGATCCGGGCCTTTGCCTGGACCGCGCTCACCATCGGCACGCTGCTCGTGCTCGGGATCGTCTACGCGATGGTGTTTGCGTATCGATAGAAACCTGGAGGGATAAATCCCATGGTCGTTCTGATTGTCCTCGTCACCTTCGTGGTCTTCGTCCTGGTGGACCTGTTCCTGCGCCTGACCCTGAAGAGACTCGAGGAGCAGAAGGTCCGCCGGGCCCGGGAGCAGGCCCTCGAAGTCGGGCTGCGGCTGGAGTTCGCGGACGAGGCGAAGAGCCTGAAGCGGGTGGAGGTCGCGAATCCCAAGGCCCGCATCCTCGCGGTGGACGACGAGGCCGTCGTCCTGGACAGTTTCCGAAAGATCCTGGTGGTGGCGGGATACTCGGTCGACACCGTCCTCACCGGTCCCGAGGCCCTCGCCCTCGTCCGCAAGAATCCCTACGACTTCGTCTTCACCGACTTCAAGATGCCGGACATGGACGGCGTCGAGGTCACCAAGGCGGTCAAGCACCTGAGGCCCGACGTGGACGTCATCATGATCACGGGCTACGCGAGCATCGAGTCCGCGGTGGAGACCATGAAGCACGGGGCCATGGACTACGTCCAGAAGCCTTTCGCCGAGGACGAACTGGTCGCCCTGGTCGACAAGCTCGTCATCCGCCGCCAGGCGCGCCTGGAGAAGGAAACCGAGCCGTCCATCCGTCTGGTCACCCCGTCGGTGGGTGAATCCGAGTCCCGGCGCGAGGTCAACGTTCCCTCCGGGGTCTTCGTTTCGAATTCCCACGCCTGGGTCGGCGTTCACATGAACGGCCTGGTGCGCCTGGGGATCGACGACTTCACCCAGAAGACCATCGGCCAGATCGACTCGCTGGAACTGCCGACGAGCGGGGCCAGCATCCGCAAGGGCGACATCCTGTTCACTCTGCGCCATGGCGATCACCGGCTGGCCGTGCCCTCGCCGGTGAGCGGCCGCGTGACCGGGGTGAACGCCGAGCTTCGGGAGCGACCGGAGCTCATCAAGCTGAAGCCCTACCAGCTCGGATGGGTGTGCACCATGGAGCCCGCGAATCTCACCGCCGATCTTCGCGAGCTCAAGATCGGGGCGGATGCCGTGTCCTGGTACCGGGAGGAGATCAACCGTTACGGGGAGATGATCCGGGCGGCCCTGCGCGCGCGCGAGGGCGAAGGGAAGAGCGTCAGAACCGGGGGCTCGGAGGGACTGGACGAGGTGACCTGGGAGGTCTTCGAAAAGGCGTTCGTTCGACCGTAGTTCGGGTTTGGGCGCCCGCCGCCGCGCGCCCCGAGGTGTGATCATGAAGATGCGAACCGCGTGCCTTGCCATCCTGCTGGCGGCGCCGCCGCTCTTGTCCTGCATGGGGTCAAAGGCCCAGGGACCGAAGGTCCTGCCGGGGCTGCAGACCGGCTGGTCTCCCATCGCCAAGGCGAATTTCCCGCACGAGAAGCACGCCGGCGAATTCGAAGTCGAATGCGTGAAGTGCCATCACGAGACGAACGCCAAGCCTCTCTCCATTCCTCATCAGAACTATTTCGACGATCTGTGGATCAACTGCGGCACCTGTCACCACAAGGCGGGCGCCGAGGCCCTCGGTCCGCAGGCCTGCTCGGCCTGTCATCACGCCAAGAACGGAGACATCGCCGATGAGACCTTGAGCGCGAAGGTGGTCATCCACAAGAACTGCTGGTCCTGCCACGAGGTGGGCACGGGCGCCGCGGCCAGTGCCACCTGCAAGACCTGCCATCCGGCCAGGAGCTGATCATGGATAGACGGTGTTTTCTGAAGACGAGTGGCGCGATCGGCGCCACCCTCGCGTGCGGAAGCGCTGCCGCCGCGGAAGCCCCGGCCGCCAAGGAGTTTGTGGGCGTGCTCGTCGACACCACCCGCTGCATCGGCTGCCGCGCCTGCGAAGTGGCGTGCGGGCAGGCGAACGGGATGCTGGTACCCGACGTGGAGAAGGACGCGGCCCTCGAGAAGGAGCGCACCACCAGCGAGAAGCAGTGGACGGTGGTCAACCGCTACAAGACGGAGAAGGGCGACGTGTTCGTGAAGAAGCAGTGCATGCACTGCTGGCAGCCCGCGTGCACGGCGGCCTGCCTCACCAACGCCATGTTCAAGACCACGGAAGGGCCGGTGATCTGGCGCGCCGACAAGTGCATGGGTTGCCGGTACTGCATGGTGTCCTGCCCGTACAACATCCCCAAGTTCGAGTACAACGAATGGAACCCGGACATCCAGAAGTGCACCATGTGCTACGGGAGAATCCAGGAAGGGAAGAGGCCGGCGTGCGTCGAAGCCTGCCCCGCGGACGCGCTCATGTTCGGGCAGAAGCGCGACCTGATGGAGATCGCGCGCGTTCGCATCTACAACCATCCCCGTCAGTACGTGCGTCGCATCTACGGGGAGCAGGAAGTGGGGGGCACCGGCTGGCTCTATCTCGCCTCCGTTCCCTTCGATCAACTCGGCTTCCCTACCAACCTGGGCACCACGCCCTATCCCGAATACACCAAGGAGTTCCTCTATTCGGTTCCCATCCTCGACTTCGGCCTGCCCACGCTGCTCGTCGGTTTGAAGCTGCTCGTCGATCAAGCCGGCCGGGGCAAGCATCATGAGGATGAGGACGGGGAGGTCTCCCGATGAGCACCACCGCACTCCCCGAAACCCGTCCCCTCAACCTGGTTCAGTTCGTCCTCAGCGAACTGAAGCCGAAGGCCCCGTTCCTGACCCCGTTCAACGTGATCTCGATCCCCATCATCCTGGTGGGGCTGGTGATTCTCGCCGTACGGTTCACCCAGGGGCTTGGATCGGTGACCAACCTCAACCAGGAGTTCCCGTGGGGCTTCTGGATCGGCTTCGACGTGGTGACGGGCGTCGCCCTCGCCGGGGGAGCGTACGTGATCACCTTCGTGGTCTACGTGCTCAAGGTGGAGCGCTACCACCCGATCGTCCGGGTCACCGTGCTGAACGGGTTCCTCGCCTATCTGTTCTACGCGGGCGGGCTTTTCCTCGATCTTGGAAAGCCCTGGCACATCATCAACCCCATGATCGGGAACTCGTTCGGGTACAACTCGGTCCTCTTTCTGGTGGCCTGGCACTTCGCTCTCTACATGACCGCGGAATTGATCGAGTTCTCGCCCGCGATCGCCGAGTGGCTGGGCGCGCGCCGGATGCGCCGGTTCCTGCAGTCCATCACCGTGGGGACGGTGATCGCCGGTTTCACCATCTCCACCCTGCATCAGGCGGGCCTGGGCGCGCTCTTCCTGATGGCGAAGGGCAAGATCCATCCGCTCTGGTACACGGAGTTCATGCCCGTGCTGTTCTTCGTCTCCAGCATCTTCGCGGGCATCTCCATGATCATCGTGGAGGGCACGCTCAGCCACCGCGTCTTGAAGGACCACATGGACGCCGAGCACGGCGAGTTCGACAAGCTGATCTTCGGCCTTGCTCGGGGCGCCGCCCTGACCATGTTCGCCTACTACTTCTTCAAGGCGCTCATCTTCATCCACGAGCACCACTGGAACCTGATGGGCGACCGCTGGGGGAACCTCTACCTCCTCGAGATCCTGGGCCTCACCCTGGTGCCGTGCTTCATGTTCGCGTACGGCATCCGCCACCGCTCCCTCGGGGTGGTGCGCTGGGCCGCGGGGCTCGCCATCCTGGGCGTGGTCCTCAACCGCCTGAACATCTCGCTGATCGCCTTCAACTGGTTCTCCCCGAACCACTACGTCCCCTCCTGGCAGGAGGTATGGGTCACCGCGATGATCATCAGCTGCGAGATCTGGGTGTTCCGGTGGGTGGTCATGCGCATGCCCGTGCTGCGCAAGGCGACCGGCTTCGACTAGGGAGACGATGCGATGGAGTCCTACAGCTACGTCAACATCTTCGAGACCAAGGGCCTCGAGAATCTGCTGGTCCTGAGCTTCCTGGTCATGCTGGTCTTCCTGGTCCGATACATCAGCCGCCCCGCGAAGAAGGGCTGACATGACCTCGAAGATCAGCCACAAGCTCATCGTCGGAGTGGCTGGTGTCGCCATCGTCATCATCGGCGTCTTCGCCTGGGTGATCCTCGACTCCCAGCAGCGGCTCCTCCTGGGCGACCTCGAGCGGAGCGCCAACCAGTTGTCCGCCACCATCAAGAGCAGCACCCGCGAGGGCATGATGCTCAACCGGCCCGAGGCGGTGCAGGCGATCATCAGCACCATCGGCGCCCAGGAGGGCATCGAGAAGGTCCGCATCTTCAACAAGGAGGGCCGGATCATCCTCTCCACCGACCCCAAGGACTCGGGGAAGATGGTGGATAAGAGGACCGAGGCCTGCTACATGTGCCACACCGCCGACCAGCCCCTCGAACGGGTGCCGGTGTCGCAGCGGGTGCGCACCTTCAGGACCTCGGCCGGGGTGAAGACCTTCGGCATCATCGACCCCATCTACAACGAGAAAGGCTGCTGGCAGAGTTCCTGTCACGCCCATCCGAAGAGCCAGACCGTGCTGGGCGTGCTGGACATCACCATGTCCATGGCGGACGTGGAACGGGCGGAGCGGGACGGGCGGGCGCGCCTCCTGACCTTCGCCCTGATCGCGATCGCCGCGACCAGCCTGATGATCTACTGGCTGGTGGGTCGCATCGTGCTCCAGCCCGTGCGCCGGATCGCGGCGGTGACCCGGAAGGTGGCGGACGGGGATCTCTCCCAGAAGGTCGACGTGAAAACCAGCGACGAGATCGGGAAGCTGGGGGACTCCTTCAACGACATGATGCAGAAGCTCGCCGACGCCCAGCGCCAGCTCCTGCAGGCCAACAAGCTCGCCTCGGTGGGGCGGCTCGCGGCCGGGGTGGCCCACGAGATCAACAATCCACTCACCGGCGTCCTCACCTACTCGAGCTTCCTGCTCAAGCGCGCGGGGAAGGACTCCGAGCTCAAGGACGACCTCGAGGTGATCGTGCGCGAGACCAAGCGCTGCCGGGAGATCGTCAAGGGCCTCCTCGACTTCTCGCGGCAGTCCGTCTCGGAACGGCGCGCGGTGTCGATCAACGACATCGTCCACGACGCCTGCCGCATCGTGAAGAATCCCCTGTCCACGCAGAAGACGAGCCTCGTCCTGAACCTCGGGGACAACCTGCCTCCCATCCACGCGGACGCGAGCCGCATGCAGCAGGTGCTGGTCAACCTGCTGGTGAACGCGGGTGACGCCATGCCCGAGGAGTCGGGCGGGACCATCACCGTGACCACGGACCTGGTCGACAACGCGGGACTGGGGACGGGCCCGGAGGCGCAGCGCAAGGCCGTCCGCATCCGGGTGAGCGACACCGGTTGCGGGATCGAGGCGAAGGACATCGACAAGATCTTCGAGCCGTTCTTCACCACCAAGGGAACGCGCGGGAACGGCCTGGGCCTCGCCATCGTCTGGGGCATCATCGAGGGTCACGGCGGCCGGCTCACCGTCGATAGCGAGGTGGGGAAGGGAACCACCTTCGCCATCCTCGTGCCCCTCGCGCGGCCTCCCGCCATCGAGTCGCGGAACGGGCCCTTGCCATGAACGGGCCGCTCAAGGTGCTGGTCGTCGATGACGAGCAGGTGATCCTCGATTCCGCCCGGAAGATCCTCGGAGTCGATCTGGAGGTGATGACCGCCCCGGATGCGGAAGCCGCCTCCCGGATTCTGTCGTCGGAGGCTCCGGATATCGTCATCAGCGACCTTGTCCTTCCCGGCGCATCGGGAATGAGGCTGCTCGAAGCGGCGCTCGAACACGACCCGGGCCTGGTCATCATCCTGACCACGGGGTTTTCGACGGTGGAGAACGCGGTGGCCGCGCTCAAGCACGGGGCGTTCGACTTTCTCCCCAAGCCATTCACCTGCGACGAGCTGCTGAGTTCGGTCGCGCGGGCCCGCCGGGCCGTCGAACTGCGTCTCACCCTGGGCGCGCGCGCCTCCCACCGCGGCGACTTTCACCTCGGGGTGCAGACCTGGGCGCGGCCGGAGAGGGACGGGACGGTGCTTCTCGGGGTGACGGAGCTGGAGCTCCAGACCCTGGACCGCATCGAGCGGGTGGAGCTTCCCGAACCCGGCGCCGAGATTCGCCAGGGCGGCCGGCTTCTCACCGTGCTCACCGCGGACGGGCTGGCGCACAGCCTGTGGTCGCCGCTGAGCGGGCGCGTGCTCGCCGGCAACGACCTGCTCCGGGACCAGCCCGAATCTCTGCGTGACGCCCGGAACGGCGCCCGCTGGGTGGTCCGAATCCGTCCCACGGATCTGGACGGCGAACTCCCCAACCTCATCGAATCGTAAGTAAGTATCATCGGCGCACACCCGATTCCGGAGGTCCGGTCCGATGCTCAACGCGCGCCGATTGGCCGTCCTGCGTCTTCTCGCCATCCTTTTCGTGGCGAGCCTGCCCGGTGCCGCTCGGGCCCAGCCCGGGCTCACCACCGCGTTCGTCAAAGTGGAGACGGGGATGACCTTGCAGTATGTCGCCCAGGGGGACCCAAAGGGTCCGGTGGTCGTGCTGCTGCACGGAGCGGGTGACTCCTGGCATTCGTGGGAGCTGGTTCTCCCGCATCTTCCCCGGACCTTCCGCGTGTACGCGGTGACCCTGCGCGGGCACGGCCTCTCCGACCATCCCACGACCGGATATGTCCGCGCCGACTTCGCGGCCGACATCACGTCTCTCCTCCGCAAGCTCGATCTCCGCGAGGTGACTCTGGTCGGACACTCGCTCGGCAGCTTCGTGGCCCAGGTAGTCGCCACCAGCGACACCGACGGCCGGCTGTCCCGCCTCGTGCTCATCGGCTCCGGGCCCGGACGGGCGCCCGACCCCAACACGCCTTCGCCCGTGAGCTCCTATTTCGCCAGCGTCAAGGATCCCATCGACTACCAGTTCGCGCGCGATTTCCAGGCCGGCACCGCGTTCACGCCGCTGCCCCCCGCTTTCCTCGAAACCATGATCGCCGAGGTCCAGCGCGTCCCCGCCGCCATGTTCCACGAGCTCGCGAAGGGCTCGGCCGATCCCCAGCACGTCGAGAAGCTCGCGCGCCTCAAGGTGAAGACCCTGCTCCTGTGGGGTGAGAAGGACTCGATGTTCTCGAAGGCCGACCAGGACTCGCTCCTGAAGATCATTCCGGGCTCCCGGCTGATTGCCTACCCGGACACCGGGCATGCGCTGCACTGGGAATACCCGGAGCGCTTCGCGCACGACCTTTCCGCGTTCATGACGAAGTAGGAGACAGCCATGCAGGGACTGATGCAGGACGTGCCCCTCAACCTTCCGAACCTGATTCGCCACGCGGAGAGGCTGCACCCGCGCAAGAAGGTGATGACGAAGACCGCGGAAGGCATCCGCAGCGCCAGCTTCGCCGAGGTCATCGAGCGCAGTCGTCGCCTGGCCGCCGCCCTGCGCGGCCTCGGGGTGAAGGATCACGAGAGAGTGGCGACGCTTTGCTGGAACCACCAGCAGCATCTCGAGGCGTACATCGCCGCCCCCTGCATGGGCGCGGTCCTCCACACCCTCAACCTGCGCCTCTTCCCCGACGACATCGCCTACATCGTCGAGCACGCCCAGGACCGGGTGCTGATCCTGGACAAGTGCCTGTGGCCCCTGTGGGAGAAGGTGGCGCCCAAGGTGAACTGCGTGCGCGACATCATCGTGATCGATGATGTGCCGGGACCGGCGATCCCCGGGACGCACGACTTCGAGGAGTTGATCGCGCGATCGGAACCGCTCGACTACGCGCCCGATCTGCCCGAGGGGCAGGCCGCGGCGATGTGCTACACCTCGGGCACCACCGGGCATCCCAAGGGCGTCGTCTACTCGCACCGGTCGAATGTCCTGCACAGCTATGCCCTGTCGCTGGTCGACTGCTTCGCCCTCTCCGAGCGCGATGTCTCGATCCTGGTGGTGCCGATGTTCCATGCGAATGCCTGGGGCCTGCCCTACGCGTGCCTCATGATCGGCGCGGACATCGTCTTCCCCGGGCGGTTCATGGTTCCGGACATGATCGCGTCGCTGATGGCGGAAACCGGAGTGACCTGCGGCGGCGGCGTTCCCACCATCCTCCACGCGGTGCTCCCGGCGCTGATCAAGGTCAAGGAGCAGCTCAAGTCCCTCAACCGGGTCCTATGCGGGGGCTCGGCCCTTCCCGCCGCGCTCCAGGCGGCCTATCGAAAGGAACTCGGGATCCATGTGATTCATGCCTGGGGGATGACGGAGACCTCGCCCCTCGGGACGATGGCGCGGCCCCTCAGGCTTCACGACGCGGCCCCGCCCGAGAAGCTGGCCGACGACCTGCTGTCCCAGGGCCGGCCGCTGTTCGGCGTCGAGGTGCGGATCGTGGGGGACAGCGGTCTCGAACTACCCTGGGACGGCAAGAGCGTCGGCGAACTCCAGGCCCGGGGCAACTGGGTCTCCTCCTCGTACTACAACGACGACACGTCCCCCGAGAAGTTCAAGGACGGGTGGCTGTGCACGGGCGACGTGGCCACCATCGACGAGAACGGGTATGTCCGCATTGCCGATCGAACCAAGGACCTCGTGAAGTCGGGTGGCGAGTGGATCTCGAGCATCGCCATCGAGGGCGTGATCATGGCGCATCCGGACGTGGCCGAGGCCGCGGTGATCGCGGTGTTTCATCCCAAGTGGGACGAGCGGCCGCTCGCGTGCGTGGTGGCGAAGCCGGAGGCGAAGAGCCGGCTCCGCAAGGAGCACATCATCGAGCACGTGCGCCCGCATTTCGCGAAGTGGTGGTTGCCGGACGACGTGGTGTTCATCGAGCAGATCCCCAAGACCTCGGTGGGAAAGTTCGACAAGAAGGCCCTGAGAGCCCAGTTCAAGAACCACGTTCTGCCCGCCGAGTAGCCCGGACGTGGGCGGGGATGGAGTGAAGTGCTTGATGCCTTTGCATCAAGCGAAAGGGGCGTTCGGCTCATGACGAGACCGCCCTGGTCGGCCGATAGTGAACGCAGAAAACCGGGAGACCGTCCCGGCGGTTCGCATCCGGTCGTTCTCGTATCTGGAGAGTGATGATGCCCACGCGAAGAAGCCTCCTGAACTGGTTCCTTGGCACGTCGGCGGGAGCCATGTGCGCCTCCGTGCTCTACCCGATTGTCCGCTACCTGGTTCCGCCCGATATTCCCGAGGCCGCGACCTCGCGCACCGTGGCGTCTCGGGAGGGCGAACTCAAGCCCAATGAGGGGAAGATCTTCGCCTTCGGCGGCCGCGCCGCCCTGTTGATCCGCGGCGAGGAGGGCGACTACAAGGCGGTTTCCGCGGTGTGCACCCACCTCAACTGCACGGTTCAGTACCGCAGCGACGTCAAGCAGATCTGGTGCGCGTGCCACAACGGCTTCTATGACACCAACGGCCGGAACGTCTCCGGCCCGCCCCCGCGCCCGCTCGATTCCTACAAGGTGAACGTGGTCAACGGCGAAGTGGTGGTTTCCAAGTCATGATGATCCATCCCCGCGTCGCGGCCGTGTGGAACTGGCTCGAGGAGCGAATCGGCGTCTCGGAACTCGTGGCCATGGGGCGCCACAAGCAGGTCCCCCTCCACAAGCACTCGGTCTGGTACTACATGGGAGGGATGACCCTGTTCCTCTTCGGCGTCCAGGTGGTCACGGGCATTCTGCTCCTTCTCTACTACCGCCCGTCGTCGAGCGAGGCCTTCGAGAGCGTGCAGTTCCTGATGACCCGGGTTCCCTTCGGCTGGCTGATCCGCTCGATTCACTCCTGGTCCGCGAACCTGCTGGTCTTCGTCCTCTTCCTCCACATGTTCAGCGCGTTCTTCCTCAAGGCCTTCCGCAAGCCGCGGGAGCTGACCTGGCTCACCGGAGTCGCTCTGATGGCGCTCATGATGGGCTTCGGATTTTCCGGGTACCTCCTTCCCTGGAACACTCTCGCTTTCTTCGCGACCCAGGTGGGGACCGAGATCACGGGCCGGGTTCCGGTGATCGGCGAGTTCGCGCTTCGTCTGCTGCGCGGCGGCGACCAGGTCACGGGGGGGACGCTCACACGCTTCTACGGAATCCACGTGGCCATCCTCCCCGCCATCACCACGGTCATCCTGGGCGCTCACCTCCTCTTCGTTCAGAAGCTCGGGATGAGCGTGCCTCCGAGCGTGGAGGCCGAAGTCGAGCGGACCGGGACGCCCCTGCGCTCCTATCCCTTCCTTCCGAGCTTCCTGCTCCGCGACGCGATCGGCTGGTGCGCCGCGGTCGGCGTCCTGGCCGGGCTCGCCGCTTTGTCGCCGTGGGAACTCGGGGAAAAGGCGGATCCTTTCGCCTCGGCTCCGGCCGGTATTCGTCCCGAGTGGTACTTCGGCTGGATGTTCCAGAGCCTCAAGATGCTGCCCGCCCACATTCTGGGCTTCGAAGGAGAAGTGCTCGGGATCCTGGCGATCGGCGCTTTAGGCCTCGTCTGGTTCGTGGTGCCGTTCATCGATCGCGAGCCCAAGCCTGGCAACAAGGTGAGCATCGCCTTCATCGTGGGCGGATGGCTCGCCCTTGTCTACATGGCCGTCGCCACCGCGATGGTCTATTGGCCGCAGCGAGGCTGAATCCAATGAGATCCTGGCTAGCCGTCACCTTCCTCGTCCTCGCGGGCGCCGCGTCGAGTTCGCCGCAGGGCGCCAAACCCGCGGCCAAGGCCGCCGAACCCCCCAAGCAGGACAGCACCTGCATCTCGTGCCACAAGCAGCTCTCCGAGGCCGCGCTCGAGCCCACCAAGCACCTGGACGACATCCATTTCCAGAGGGGCCTGTCCTGCCACGACTGCCATGGGGGCGATCCCACCAAGGGCGGGGACGACGATCCGTCCGCGGCTCACGATGAGAAGAAGGGCTGGAAGGGGAAGCCGACGCGGCTCCAGATCCCGAACTTCTGCGCGAAATGCCACGCCGATGCCGCCTACATGAAGACGTTCAATCCCGCCACCCGCGTTGACCAGTTGAGCGAATATCGAACCTCCCTTCATGGAAAGCGCAACGCGGCGGGCGACGACAAGACCGCGGTGTGCGTGGACTGCCATGGCGTCCACGGCATCCGCGCGATCAAGGACCCGCGGTCCAAGGTGCATCCGCTCCAGGTCGCGGACACCTGCGCGCACTGCCACAACGACTCCGTGCTCATGGCCAAGTACGACCTTCCCACCAACCAGCCCACCGCCTACAAGACGAGCGTCCACGCCAAGGCGCTGTACGACAAGGGCGATCTTTCCGCCCCCACCTGCAACGACTGCCACGGCAGTCACGGCGCCGCGCCCCCCGGCCTGCAGACCGTTGCGCAGGTCTGCGGATCCTGCCATACCCGGGAAGGGAGCCTCTATCGTGAGACGGAGAAGAAGAAGCCGGGGCTGAACCTCACTCCGGCCATCCAGTGCGTGACCTGCCACGACAACCATGCGGTGCAGCGACCGAACGACGACATGCTCGGCGTCGGCCCCAAGTCCGTCTGTACGAACTGCCATACTCCCGACGTGCCGCAGTACAAGGCGGCGGAGAGCATGGGCGCCGCAGTCAAGGGCCTCTCCGAGCGGCTGGCCGAGGCTCACACCCTCATGGATCGCGCCGAGCGCGCGGGCATGGAAGTGAGCGCCGATCGTTTCGCGCTCCGCACCGGCCAGGACCACCTGGTCGAAGCGCGGGTCCTGGTCCACGCCTTCGATCAGGATCGCTTCATGGGCGCGGTCAAGGAAGGGATGACCTCGGCCGAAGCGGGGGTGACCGCCGCCCAAAGGGCGTTCGCGGAGTTGCGTCAGCGCAGAACCGGGCTCGTGGTCTCCCTGGTGGTGATCGCGGCGGTGATCGTCGGACTCGTTCTCAAGCTGAAGGAGATCGAGGGGCGCTAGCCAGCCCTAAGGGGCCGCTCAGGCCCAGCCGTTGCGGAAGGCCAGGGCCACCGCTTCGAGCTTGGAATGCACGCTCAGCTTCTTGAGAATGTGCTGCACGTGGTTGCGCGTGGTCGCCACGGAAATATGCAGGGAATTCGCGATGTCCTTGTTGGCCTGACCGGAGGCGATGGCGCGGAGCACGTCCAGTTCGCGGTCCGAGAGCTGTTCCGTGACCATCGAATCGACTTCGATGGTCTGAGTCGAGGCGGCATGGGGCAACTGCAGGGGGATGGGCACGCTGCCGTCGGCGAGGTGGGTAACCGCCCCGTTCATCTCCCGCAGCCGGGCCAGTTCGCGGGCGAGCCGGCCCTTCTCGTCGATCGACTCCATGATGTGGACGGCGGTGAAGTAGCCGGGCCGCGAGTCGGGAATCTCCACCACGGTCATGCCGATCGACTTCGAACGGGTTCGATCCCCGCTGGAGATCTCGAAGCGGTTTACCGGCTCCTTCCGCTTGAGGCTGGTGGTGACCGCGCAGGTCTCCCCGCAAAAACGGTTTCCGAAGGGGTCCTTGCCGCAGAAAATTTCGTGGCACAGGCGCCCGAGGGCCTGCGCCGCGGTTCGCTCCATGAGGCGCTCGGCCCCCTTGTTCCAGAAAATGATCCGGTGGTTCTGGTCGTTCGCGAAGGCCGGAGGCTCGCCCGAGGACAGCAAGTCCAGCAAATCAGGGGCTTTTTGCCGGGGGCTTGAGCCCTTTGCATCAACCGAAGGGGGCGTTCGGCTCATTCCAGAATGCTTGACCACCCCTAATACTGCCATAGGAATGGAATCATCAGGAAAGGGGTCCCGGGCTACCCGGCACTGCAAACGGGTTGGGGAGTCGTATCCGGGGACCGGGAGCCGGGCCAGGACGCCGCCGAATCGAAGTCCAGCGAGGCGGCGAGACCCGCGGGGTCACACCACCGGATGTGCGTGCTGAACGGATCGCCTCCAGACCTGGATCCCTTCTAGACTAGATACGAGCGCATCGCTCAACCGTATTTCCCAGAGAATCTCAAAAGGAACCCACACCCAATGAACAAGCCCCTCGTCGGAATCCTCACCGCCTGCGTGCTGCTCGCGGGCGCCGCCACAAGCCACGCCACCATGCCCATCCAGAAGGCCGCCAAGGAAGCGGGCTACCCCGCGACCAACTGCCTCTACTGCCACAACGAGAAGCTTCCGGTCAAGGGAAAGGCCGTGAGCCACAACGAGCGCGGCACCTACCTCGTCAAGCAGAAGGAAGCCAAGAAGGCCAAGGAAGTCGATGTGGCCTGGCTGAAGGACTTCGTCGAAGCCAAGAAGTAGCACCAAGAAGCATAAAAGGACCAAGAAAGAACCATGAACAAGCCATTTATCGGAATCCTCACCGCCGGTGTTCTCCTCGTGGGCGCGTCGTCGTCGCACGCGACCATGCCCATCCAGAAGGCCGCGAAGGAAGCGGGCTTCCCCGCGACCAGCTGCGTCTATTGCCACGTCGAGAAGATGCCCGCCAAGGGCAAGGCGACGTACAACGACCGTGGGACCTTCCTGGTCAAGCAGAAGGAAACCAAGAAGGCCAAGGACGTCGATGTGGCCTGGCTGAAGGACTACGTCGAACCCAAGAAGTAATCCGGCAGGGGGGCGGCCGCTCCGGTCTCTACAGATAGCAAGGAGTCAATGTCCATGAACAAGCCACTCATCGGAGTTCTCACCGCCTTCGCCGTTCTGGCCGGGGCGCAGACGAGCCATGCCACCATGCCCATGCAGAAGAAGGCCAAGGAGCTTGGCTTCAAGGTGGAGAACTGCCTCTACTGCCACAACGAGAAGATGCCCGCCAAGGGCAAAGTGACGAACAATGATCGGGGTGATTTCCTGGTCAAGCAGAAGGAAGCCAAGAAGGCCAACGAAGTCGATGTGGCCTGGCTGAAGGACTACGTCGAACCCAAGAAGTAACGCCGTCCGTCCGCATCCGATGAACGGCGCTGCTTCCAAGCAGCGCCGTTCCTCTTTAGGCCCTCGAAAGCAGGAACGCCAATGAGCAGGGAACGTACGTGTACCCGTAGGCTGAGCCTTGTCCGCAAGGCGGCGGTTTTCGCATTCGGCCTCGGCCTCCTTCTCGCCCCCTCCGGGGCGCGGGGGTCCCAGAGCGTGAAGGCGCCGTCCAACGACGATTGCCAGGCGTGCCACTCCGATCCCGAGGCCAAGCGGGAAAGCGGTTCGTCCATCGCCGTCCTGCCCGAACCGTTCGGCAAGTCCGTGCATGGCCCGATGAGTTGCGTGGATTGTCACGTCGACCTGGCGACCACCACGGATTTCCCGCACCGCGCCAAGCTCAAGAAGGTCGACTGCGGGTCGTGCCACGAGGACGTGCCGAAGGATTTGCGCCGGAGTGTCCACGCCCGGGTCACCGCGGGTCCGGATGGGCCGGACTGCGTTTCCTGCCACGGGCCCGCGCACCAGATCCTGCCGCGCACCGATCCGGCTTCGATGGTGGCCAAGGTGAATCTCCCCGCGACCTGCGGCGCGTGCCACAGCAATCCCGACTTTCTTGCCCGTCACAAGATACCGTTCGCGCGCCCCGTCGATGCGTACCGGTTGAGTGTCCACGGACGCGCGGTGGCGCGAGGGAGCCAGGAGGCGGCCTCATGCTCCGACTGTCACGGCAGCCACGGTGTCCTCCCCCCGCAGAATGCCGCGTCGAAGACCAACCACTTCAAGGTACCCGAGACCTGCGGCACGTGCCACAAGGAGGTGGCCAAGACCTATGCGGACAGCGTCCACGGCACCGCGGCCGCCCGCGGGGTGATGGGGTCTCCGGTCTGCACCGACTGCCACGGCGAGCACGCCCTGCTGGCGCCGAGCGAGCCCAATTCGCTCGTGAATCCGGCGCGGGTCTCCACCGTGACCTGCGGCCGCTGTCATGCCGACGAGCGGCTGGCCGAGCGCTACAACCTGCCGAAAGAGAACGTCCCCGCCTACCAGGACAGCTACCACGGCCTTGCCCAGCGCTCGGGCAAACAGACCGTGGCCAACTGCGCCTCCTGCCATGGCGTCCACAACATCCTTCCCTCCACCGACCCGCGGTCCACCATCAACACCGCGAACCTGTCCAAGACGTGCGGCGCGTGCCACCCCGGGGCGGGGGGGCGATTCGCGATCGGCTCCATCCACGTGCGGGCGGCCGGGGGCGGGGAGCACTGGGTCGTCCGCTCCATCCGCATCGCCTACCTGATCCTGATTCCGCTCACCCTCGGCGGCATGCTGCTGCACAACCTGATCGATTTCCTGGGCAAGCTGTGGCGGGGGACCCGGCGCGGCGCCGACCCCGGGGAAGTGCCGCGCATGAACCTGCACTTCCGGATCGCCCACGCCCTCGTGATCCTGAGCTTCCCCCTCCTCGTGGTCACGGGTTTTGCCCTGAAGTATCCCGAGGCCTGGTGGGCCGCGCCGCTCCTGTGGTTCGAGAACGGGGTTTCCTTCCGCGGAGGCCTCCATCGCATTTCCGCGCTGCTCCTGATCCTCTCGTTCGCCTACCATGTCGTCCACCTGATCCTGGTGCCGAAGGATCGCGTCCTCCTTCGCCAGATGTGGCCCCGGCTCAAGGATGCGACCGACCTGATCGGCGTGCTCCGCTACAACCTGGGCCGCATCGCCCGGCGGCCCACCTTCTCGATGTTCAACTACGCGGAGAAGGCCGAGTACTGGGCCTTCATGTGGGGCACGGCCGTGATGGTGGTTTCGGGCTTCATCCTCTGGTTCAACAATTTCTCGCTCAGCCATTTCCCGACCTGGATCAGCGACGCCGCCACCGCGATCCACTTCTACGAGGCGATCCTCGCCACCTTCTCCATCCTGGTGTGGCACTTCTACATGGTCATCTTCGATCCCGAGGTGTACCCCATGGACATGGCCTGGCTCACCGGAAAGGCGTCGGCGGAACATGTGCGCCACACCCGCCCGAGCTACTATCGGCGATTGATCGGACAGGCCCCGGTCCCGGAGCCCGCGCTTTCGCCGGACGACTTCGGGGCGGACCCGCCGCCCCCCCGCGAATCCGGCGAGTCTTCGTGAGGCCAGGCACCCCCCGTCTTCTCTGAATCGTCCAGACCGATCCGCTAAGCTGGGCGAGCATCCGGACGCATACTCCAAACCCCTCAAATCTTCGAGAGCAGGCCATACCTTTGAACGACCCCCACATCGAGCCACCCATCAGCATCTTCCGGAACCCGATCACGATCGCGGGCTCCATCCTGACCACGATCTCGGCGCTGCTGTTCATCGCCTTCATGGTTCTGGACATGATGGGCGTCCAGACCAACCATTACCTCGGCATCGTCTTCGTGGTCGCCATCCCGGGCCTGTTCGTCGCCGGGCTCCTGATCATTCCCTTCGGGATGTGGCGGGAGCGGCGGCGCCTCCACCAGGGGCTGGCTCCGTCCCTCAGGTGGTGGCCGCGCATCGACTTGAACTCGACCCGCGTGCGCATCATCGCGTTCGCGGTGGTGGTCCTCACCCCGGTCAACGTTCTGATCGTGGGAGTGGCCGGTTACAAGGCGGTCGAGGTGTCGGATTCCGTGGTCTTCTGCGGCGCGACCTGCCACACCGTGATGCAACCGGAGTACACCGCCTACCTGGCCGGCCCCCACTCCCGGGTGAAGTGCGTGGAGTGCCACATCGGCGAGGGCGCCGGGTGGTTCGTCAAAGCCAAGATCTCGGGCGCCCGCCAGGTTCTGGCCGTGCTGCGGGGGTCGTACAGCCGTCCCATCGCCTCGCCCGTCCACAATCTGCGTCCGGCCGGCGACACCTGCGAGAACTGCCACTGGCCCAGCAAGTTCCACGGGGACAAGGTCGAGACCATCTACGACTACGCGGATGACGAGAAGAACACCGAAACCGTCACCAGCCTGCGCCTGCGCATCGGCGGCAAGGATGGAGGCGGCCGGTCCGCGGGCATTCACTGGCACGTGGCCGCGGAAAACAGCATCGAGTACGTGGCGCTCGACGACAAGCGCCAGAACATCGCCTGGGTCAAGCAGACCACGCCCGACGGCGGTGTGGTCGAGTACCGGGCCGAGGGCGTCACCGACGCGGACCTCGCCAAGGCCACGGAGCGCCGGCGGATGGACTGCATCGACTGCCACAACCGGCCGAGCCACATCTTCGCGAGATCGGTCGAGCGCGGAGTCAACTCCGTGCTGGCCAGCGGCGGCGCACCCAAAGACCTCCCCTTCCTGAAGAGGGAGGCGGTGGCGGCGCTCAAGGTCGACTATGCGAGCCAGGAAGAGGCCGGCGTGGCGATCGAGCGCTCCCTCACCGAGTTCTACAAGAAGCAGTATCCAGCGACCTGGACGAGCCGGCAGAAGGACATCGAACGGACCATCACGAGCATGAAGGCCCTCTACGACCGGAATATCTTCCCGAGCATGAAGGTGACCTGGGGCTTCCATCCGGACAATCGCGGTCACATGGAGTTCCCGGGGTGCTTCCGCTGCCACGACGACAATCACAAGTCGAAGGACGGCAAGGTCATCCGGCAGGACTGCGAACTCTGTCACGAGGTCCTCTAGGCGACGCAGATTTCGCCGGGCCGGACGCACGATCTGCGATCGTCCGCGGCCAGTGAGGCCGAATAGGCAGCGCTTGCGGGAATCCTGACGAGGCACGCGGCTTGCTTTGGGCGGGATGGCAAGCTGTCTTCCGGCAGCGGGCAAGGTGTGGCGGTCGTTCAGCCGCGCCTCGGAGGAGACGCACATGCTTCCACGCTTCTGCCCCGCGTTCGAGGTCCTTTCGCCGCTGATCTCCCGCGGGCGGGGCTCGATCGGGAGCGTCCCCCGGTCGGGAGCGGACCTCGCCCTTGAAGGAGGCCCTGGCCCTCGGCCAGGTTCCCGAAACGCGGGGGGCGTCAAGACAAGAACTCGAGGGTTGCCTCGCGATCGCGGCAGAGCCCTGCCGACCCGGGAAACGAAGCAGCCGGTTACCCAGAACCGTCAATGAAATCCAATGGAGGACACCATGGCCAAGGCCGAAGTTTCAGTCACCAACACCGACTCGATCGTCGATGAAATCATGCGACGCCAGGATCTGATCGCCCGGCGCGCGTTCGATATCTTCAAGGACCACGCGGACCGGTTCAGCGCGGAGTTCGACGACTGGCTTCAGGCGGAGCGTGAGCTCTTCCCCCAGCCGTCGATCGAAGTCCGCCGGGCGAACAACCACTTCGAAATCGACGCGGCCCTTCCCGGGGTGGACCCGAGGAAGGTCGACGTCAAGGTGACGGCGGAGGACGTGCTCATCACCGCCGAGCGCGAGGCGAACAAGTCCGAGCCCATGAGCGCAGCCGCCGCGGGCCGGAGCTCGGACGGCAAGGTCCAGTACTTCCGGTCGATTCACCTTCCCGCGCTGATCGATCCCAACCACGTCAAGGCCGACTACCGGCATGGCCGGCTCCACCTGAGGGCGCCCATCGTGAACTCCGAGCCCCGGACCATCGAGGTGCGCGGCTAGCCCTCGCGTTCCCCGGCCGCGGTTTTCGTTTCAGGAGGGGAGACTAGTGACTGGTGGCCGTGGCTTCCCGGCCCGGATGCGCGTCGATCCAGGGGGGCAGGAGCTTCATCAGCACGTAGAGGATGATCACCGGCAGCAGCAGCAGCCCCATGCTGTAGAAGAGCCCCTCGAGGCCGAACAGGTGCACCTTGTAGACGGTGAGGCCGCGCAGACTCTTCGAGAACATCTGACCGCCCACCACGACGTTCCAGCGCATACTGAAGATGCCCACCTGGATCAGGATTCCGACGAGGAAGTAGATCATCCGGCGCATCTCGTCGGGGAGCCGGCCGAACCGGGCGGCCACCAGCCCGACCATGGGAACGAGTCCGCCCATGAGCACCTGGAGTATGACCAGACTGATGAACAGTCGATCGGTTATGAGCTGCGAGAGGATGTGAATCGACTCCTCGGATTCGTAGAGCCGGTGGATGAAGTCGAGGAACTCCAGGGAGAAGTCCACGATCAGGGCATAGAGCAGGAACTCGCCCAGCTTGTTGAGGCACGACATGTCGATGGGCTTCCAGCGGATCCAGGAGGTCACCATGTAGATGAGCATCACCATGGCCATGCCGGAGACGATCGCGGAGAAGAGGAAGACCACGGGCATCAGGACCGAGCTCCACCAGGGATTGGCCTTGACCGAGCCGAAGATGAACCCGACGTAGCCGTGGAGCAGGAAGGCCGAGGGAATTCCGAGGATGGTGATGATCCTCCCCGCCCGGTCGTCGAACTTGAGCGAGGCCTCCGAGATGTCGGTGGCGCCGAGGGTCAGCAGCTTGTAGAGATACTTGATCGGGCCCTTGGATTCCTGCGACCAGACCACGATTTCGTGGCGATAGTCGAACCAGACTTCGAGGAGCAGGATCACGGCCAGGTACCAGGCGTACACGAAGCCGAACATGGCCATGGCCGAGGTGGTGTGCGGAGTGAGGAACATTTCCAGCGAGCGCTCCGGATGGCCGAGATGGCTGAGCAGGGGCAGGGGGGCCACGATCATGAAGGCCAGGGCGGAGAGCAGGGCCAGGCGATAGACCGGCCAGAGAACCTTGACCTGGAACACGCGTTCGAGCGAGGCCAGGATGAAGGCGCCGGCCACCAGTCCCGTGATGTAGGGGTAGAGGACGATGAGCAGCTCCCACTGGAGGAAGTACTCGTTCGGGTAGATGTAGCCGGTGAAGGTGTCGAGCGTGGCTGTTTCCATCGCGATCTACCTGATCTCCTGGTCCGCGTTCGCGTAGAACACTTTCGGACGCGTGTTGAGCTCGGCCTTGAGCGACATGATGGGGTTGAAGCGCAGGACCCGCTGGATGGGAGAGCTTCGGTTGTTGAGGTCTCCGAAGACCCGCGCCTGGGTGGGGCAGACCTCGACGCACGCGGGCAGCAGGCCCTTCGTGATTCGGTGGTAGCAGAAGGTGCACTTGTCCGCGACCTTCTTCTCCGGGTGGAGATACCTGGCGCCGTACGGGCAGGCCTGGATGCAGTACCGGCAACCCACGCAGTAGTCTTCGTCCACGAGGACCACTCCGTCGCGGGTCTGGAAGGTGGCGCCCACGGGGCAGACCTGGACGCAGGGGGGATTCGCGCAGTGATTACATAGCTTGGGTGCGAAAAAGGTCTTGAGGGTGTCCACCGGGGGCAGGTCGGGGAAGCCGTCGATGCCCGCGTTGGGACTGTCGACCATGGTCTCGCCCTCCCGGGGGATCACGTATCGCTCGACCCAGGTGCGAACGTAATGAGGGCTGTCCGGGACCTTGTTCTCGGCCTTGCACGCGGCGGCGCAGCGGCCGCAGCCGATGCACTTCTCGATGTCGATGGCCATGGCGTAGTTCGCGAGCTTTGGCTCGGGAACGGGGCCGCCAGCTGCGGGAAGGGTGGTCTCCGCCGCCAGCTTGATGGGCAGTCCGGCGGCGAGCAGGGTCAGTCCCGCGGGAAGGGCCTGCTTGCACAGGTCGAAGAACTGCCGACGATCCATTTCGGGTCTGGCCGCCCCGGGACATCCGCCTTCCGCGGGGGCCGCCGTGGCTCCCGGACAACCGCCCTGTTCCTTGTCGAGACTCATTTCTTCCCCTCCGGGAAATGCGGGTAGTGGCAGTCCCAGCACAGGTAGCGACCCGCGTGCTCGGGAACCACCTGGGGGATGGGCGAGCCCGGCTGCTGGGCGCTCTTGTTGGCGTGGCACTGTTCGCAGGCCTTGTTTTCCGTGGGTTTGCCCACGTTGAAGCCGCGAGGATTGGCGGAGTGTTCCTTGGGCACCTGGTGGCAGGTGGCGCACTCGAGCGAGGCGTGGGGCGAAACCTGCTTCTGATTGGTGATGCCCCGATGACAGGCGCTGCAGTCCTTCGGGACGTTGGGCGGCACCGGGTCGTGCGGCTTGTGGCAGGTCATGCAGGGCTTGCCCGGGTTGTGCTGGGCGGTGACGATCTGCGGGAAGCCGGTGGGCCGCGACGGGGAGTAGTTGTGGCAGAGCGGGCACAGGCCGCGCTGCCTCGGGGCGGTCGGCTTGATGGTTCCCGGGTCCTCGACATGTCCGGCCGACGGGCCATGGCAGACCTCGCAGGAGACGCTCCGGTGGAAGCCCTTCGCCTTTACCTGCCCTTCCTCCTCGTGACATTCGACGCAGACCTTGGCGCCCGCGTAGGCGATGGGCAGCTTCGCTACGGTGTCAACCGCGTTGGCGCGGTAGTGGCCATACTTGCCGAACGACTCGGGAACGAAGAACGTCCGCAGTCCGAAGAAGCTCACCAGCACCACCACGGCGATGGCACTCAGGACAACGACCTGCTGCGGGATTTTGCCGGTGTTCAAGGGTGTCCTCCAACGCGTGACCTTGCGGATGACGGATGCAGGTCAACCTTCACATGGAGGATTTGCCTCGACAATGAGTCAAATGAACCTCTTTGCGGGCAATCTGACTCACCCTAACGAGAAAGGGGGCGCGATCGCGCCCCCCCGGGTACGGCTGCGACGCCTCGATGCCCTAGGAGACGGGGATGCGATCCTTGTTGGCCGCGACCCACTGCGCGAAGGTCTGTAGCTTCGGGTTCAGGGAGCGGGAAACCGCCAGATCCCGCGCCGCGCAGAACTCGGTTTCGAAGTCGCGGTAGTACTGAAACATGTTGCCCAGATCGTCGGCCCCGGGGAATCCGAACGTGCGGTACACCTCGGGCGGGACGTAGTTGTAGACGACTTCCTTTCCGAGTCCGTCGGAGAGAGCCTTCGCCATCTGCGCCCCGGTCGGATGTTCACCCGCGATGCCCACGGTCCTGCCGATGTACTTGTCGCCGGCCCTGAAGACGCCGTAGGCGCAGCGCCCGATGTCCTCGGCCGCGATACCCGGCATCTTCTTGTCCGCCATGGGCAGGACGAAGCCGAGCTTGCCGTCTTCGCCTTTCTTCGGTCCCATGCCGAAGTGGATCAGGTTGTCCCAGTAGAAGGAGGTGAGAAGGAAGGTGGTGGGGACGCCCGCATCGGTGAAGAAGTGGTTCGACGATCCCTTCCCGTCGAAGTGGGGCACCTTGTACTTCCCGTGGAGCGTGGGCATGCGGTCGTCCGACAAGGGGACGAGCAGCCGGGTGTCCTCGAGCGTCGACCAGATGACGTGTTTCAGGCCCGCGGTCTTCGCCGCACTCGCCATGGCCTGGGCCTGGGCCACCTCCTTGTCCACGGAGAAGTGATCCCAGAAGAAGGTCACGCAGAATGCGCCGTACGCGCCCTTGAACGCCCGAGCCAGGCTGTCCGCGTCGTCGACGTTGGCGGCCACGACCTCTGCTCCCAGAGCGGCGAGCTCCTTCGCCTTCGCGGTGTTCGGGTCGCGGGTGAGGGCGCGAACGGCGAAGCCGCCGCCCGGATCGGCCAGGATGGCGCGCACCAGCCCCCCGCCTTGGGCGCCGGTGGCGCCGAGAACCGCAATGATCTTCTTGTCCATGTCCTTAATCCTCGGTGAAATTGATGGGCCGCATCCCCGGACGCGGCACTGAGTCCGTTTGATATCGGAGGATAAGAGACCGGGCCGGTTTTTCCCTCGGCCCCGGCGGGCGACCCGCGGCCGGGATTAAACTCCGCCCATCTCATGACCAAGAAGAACGTCGTTCTCGCCTGTCTCCTCGCCCTGACCGTGTTTTCTCCGGCCTGCGGCAAGGCCAGCACGTCACCCTCCGCGATCATCGGGGGCGTCTGGAAGATCCGGAGCATCGAAACCTACGCGGGCAGCGTCGTTGGCGTCGCCAACACCGCCGGCTACACCGTCGAGTTCAAGGACGCGGGCAAGCTCGCGGCGAGGGCCGACTGCAACCAGTGCTCGGGGACCTATGCGATTTCCGGAGACTCCCTTACGATCGGCGCTCTCGCCTGCACGAAAGCCTTCTGCGGCTCATCCTCCTACGACGTCCTGTTCCTCGACATCCTCTCGAATGCGACCACCTTCGGCGTCCAGGGCGTCGAACTCACCATCGAATCGCCCAAGGGCACGCTGCGAATGAACCAGTAGGCGAATCGCCGCGCCTGTCATGCCGGCGCGGCCTGGAGTTGAAACCGCAGGAAGCCAAGCGCCGCGCGGATCGCTTCGCGAGAGGTTTCGCTGTCCTGCATCAGGTCGAAAGCATGGGGCGCCTCCGGCAGGTTGACCAGGCTCACCTTGAGGTTGCGTTCGAGAGCCCTGGTGACGAACCGATCGAGCGTCTCGTTCAGCCCGGGGGTCGAATCCTGGCCCGCTCTCGCGATGAAGAGCGCGGTGTCCCGGGGCAGGTCGTCCACCGTCCTTCCCTCGGCGGGATTGGCGAAGCGGAACGTCCTCGCCGCGTCAGCCACGGCCGTGAACCCGTCCAGGTCGAGAAGGAGCGGGCAGATGAGCGCGGCGCAACGCAAGGGAGGCTGGGCGTCCTCGCCGATCAGCGTCGCCATGGCGAGGGGCCCGTGTCCGGAAGAGGCGAGCAAACCCATCCGTCCCGGGTCGATGCCCAGGGCCGCCGCGTTTTCACGAAGGTGGCGCAGAACCGAGCGGATGTCGGCGGCGGGTTCCCGGTTGGCGTAATTGACCGCGACCATGCCCGAGGCGGCGACGAGACGCGCCCAGGATGTCGACCATCCCATTTCCTTGGTCCGGCAACCGAGAATCCGCTCCATCCCCGGGTCGGGGTAGCCCGCGACCGAGATGACCGCGGGCCGCAGCGCGGACCCGTCGCGGCCCGGCGGGGAGTAGAGATCGAAGCAGAGGGCCCCCGCCGCATCGGCCTTGTACTCGAGATCGCGCCGGACCGTCACCGCGTCCGTGCCGGGCAGCCGAAGGACCACCCGCTTCTTCGAAATGGGATCGTCGGGAGGTTCCTCGCTCATGGCGTCCTTTCCGGGAAAAGAAAAGGCCACGGGGCGGATCGCGCCAGTGGCCGGTTCTCGATCAGGATAGGATCGCGATCGGCGCTCGTCAACCGCGGGACGCCGACCTGTCGAGAACCCCGATGAATCTGCTCCTTCTCCTCCTGGCCCTGGCCCCGCCGCAGGCCCCGGCCACCTCGGAAGGCGCTTATGCCCGGCTCAAGCCGAGCCTCTTCACCATCGAGATCCACTCCGGGAATCGAGAGGCGAAGAGCAGCCTGGGCAGCGGATATCTCGTTTCCGCGGACGGCCTCATCGCCACGAACTACCACGTGGTCGCCTCCTTCATCGAAGATCCCGTCCGCAACCAGCTCCGGGCCAAGGGCCAGACCGGCGAGTACCCGCTCACCCTCGTGCAGTTCGATCTCATTCACGACATCGCCCTGGTCCGCGCCAAAGGCGTTTCCGGCAAACCCCTGACCCTCGCGGACACACCTCCCGAGGCCGGGGAGCGGATCATCTCCTTCGGCAACCCCGAAGGCCTCGGGATGAGTCTCATCGAAGGAAACGCGAACGGCTTCGCCACCAAGGGAGTGGTCCCGCGGCTCCTGCTCTCGATGCCCTTGAACTCGGGAATGAGCGGCGGCCCCATCCTCAACTCCCGCGACCAGGTGGTCGGCACCAACGTCTCCGTTCAATGGCTGTCGAACTCGCTCTCCTTCGGAGTGCCCACCCAGGCGCTGCGCGAACTCCTGACCCGGGCGCCGCTCGATATCGCCAAGCCCGCTCTCCAGGCCGAGATGAACCGTCAGATGGATGTCTTCGAGCGGCAGACCACGGACGCCCTCACCCAGGCGTTTCAGGCCGGATCGAGGGAGGCCGACCTGGTGATCGGCGGGGCCCGGAGCAAGGCGCTTCCCGCGGCCTTCGCCTGCTGGGACAACCGGCAGGAGTTCGAGCGGGAAGGTGTGGTGAAGAGTCAATACGGATGCGATCTTCAGTTCACGCCGGCCACGGAGAAGCTCGGGCCCATCGGTTCGGTGCAGCTCCAGATCGAGCACTTCGCGTCCGAACACAGCGCCTACGGCTTCTATGGTTATCTGCCCTTCCACGCCCAGTCGCATCAGGAGGTGCCTCCCCGCGCGGCCGGCGATCCCGATCTGGGTCCTCCCGAGTGCGCGTCGAACCGCGTGCGGTTGGCCGCGGAAGTCTGGAAGATCACGACCTGCGCGGTGGCCTTCAAGGCCTCGCCGGGTTTCTTCGACATCGACCTCGTGGCCACCAGCCTCTCCCGCCCGCGGGAAGCGATGTTCCTTTCCCTCAGTTTCAAGGGGTTCCGGATGCAGTCGGCGCTCGACCTCTCGAGGCGTCTCATCGAGAACGTGTCCTGGAGGACGAACTGATGCTGGTCATTCGCGTCCTGCGCGACGGCGCGGTGGTCCGCGAGGAACTGTTCCGCTCCACTCCCATCACCATCGGCCGGTCCGCGAGCTGTCACCTCGTGCTGACCGATCCCACGGTGTCCCGCGAACACGCAAGGATCGACCGGGACCCGGGCGGCGGTTTCGTGATCGTCGATGGTTCCGGCACCAACGGCCTGTACGCGGGTCCGAAGCGCGTCGCCTCCGAGCGCTTCTCCGGTCGACTGCGCGCGCGCCTCGGTCTCATTGAGATCGAGATCGAGGAAGTGAGCGCCGATGCGACCCAGCCGATCAGCCTCGAGGACCTTCACCAGCTCGACCAGAGGCGCACGCCGATCACCTGGGCGAAATACGTGGTCATCGCCCTCGCCGCCCTGATGGTTGAGAGCGCCGTCGAGCCCGAGTTCTGGTCGCCCTGGAACTCTCAGCGCGTGGTCGGCCTGGTCTGGCAGAACATGACCGCCCTCGTGGCCATCCTGGTCTTCGCCCCGGTCCTCCTCGGACTCCTCAAGGCCGTCGGTCGCAAGGTCCGCATGGCCGACGTCCTGAAGCATTTCGCGGTCTACGCGTGGCTGGGTCCCCTCTCCGTGGCCGTCTCACTCGTGGCCTACTACGTGGTATCCGATGGTCTGTCGGCGTCCCTTCGCTCGTGGCTCCCTTCGCTCGCCGCCGTGGTGTTCCTGACCCAGGCCGCCGCGATCCGGAGGCCCGGACCGAACCGCGCCTTCCGCTGGCGATGGGCGGCCGCGTTCCTCCTGGTCCTCATCGCCATTGATTTCACGCGGGCCTACGCGGCCAGGAAGATGGGGCAGCCGGACATCAATCACACCGTGCAGGCGCCCCTTCCCGTTCTCGGCGCGGGGCCCGCGGTCTCGTTCGAGGACTATGGCGCTTCGGTCGAGGCGGCGGGGAAGCGGTCCGCGGCGCAGGTGCGATGATGATTGAGGCTCTGGCCCTCGCCCTGATCCTCGCCGCTGTTCCCGCGGATCTTGCCTTCATGAAAGGCTCGTGGGAGGGCGCGGCCGGAGCGATGAAGTTCGAGGAGCGGTGGACCGAGGAGGCGGGAGGACTGATGCTGGGCGTCTCGCGCACGATCAAGGGGGATCGAGCGGTTGGGTTCGAATTCCTGCGCATCGAGTTTCGGCAGGACGGGATCTTCTACGTGGCTCAACCGGGAGGCCGGCCCAAGACGGAGTTCAAGCTCACTGCCTCGGATGGAAAGTCGGCGACGTTCGAGAATCCAGCACACGATCACCCGAAGCTGATCCGATACTCCCTGGGCGCCGATGGCTCGCTCAAGGCCGAACTCGAGGGCGTGGAAGGAAAGCAGTCCTTCGTCTTCAGGCCGGTGACGCGATAGCCGGGGGGCGGTCCGCACGGCGGAGCAGATGGGGGTGGCGTCCTAGGACTCCTCGGGGGCGGGGAACAGGGGAGTGACGGCACTCTGGTCTTCCTCGCCGGTTCGGATCCGGTAGACCTTTTCGACGGGCAGCACGAAGATCTTGCCGTCCCCGACCTCGCCGGTCCGGGCCGAGGCAAGAATGGCCTGCACGGTCGGCTCGACGAAGTGGTCGCTCACCCCGATCTCGATCCGCACCTTCTCGGAGAGTTCCATCCGCACCGTGGTGCCCCGGTAGGTCTCCACGTGCTCGGTCTCGCCTCCGTGGCCCTGGATCCGACCGATGGTCAGGCCGCGCACTTCGGCGCGGAAGAGAGCCTCGAGAACATCGCCGAGCTTGTCTGGTCGGACCACCGCCACCACGAGCTTCATGATCGCCCCCCGACTGCGCCGAGGCTAACGGGGCTGGCGGCCAGGGGCACGGCCGCGGGCGCGGGCAGGGCGTCGCGAAGGATGAGGAGCGCGCCCTCGCCACGGACGTACGCTTCCTCGCCGTGCTGGCTGACGTCGAGACCGAGACCCTCATCGCGCTGCGAAACCCGGAGCGGGGAGACCGCGTTCACCAGTTTCAGAAGCGCCCACGAGGCCGAGGCGCTGTATGCCGCGACGATCAGGATCGCCGCCGCCTGAACTCCAAGCTGCCTTGGGTTACCGAAGAGGAGCCCGTCCGAGGGCGACCCCCACGCCTTCTCGGCGAGCACGCCGGTGAGGAGCGCGCCCACGGTTCCGCCGAGGCCGTGGGCCGCGACCACGTCGAGGGAATCGTCGAGCCGGGTGCGCGCGCGCCACAGGAGGCCGAAGTAGCTGGGCACGGCCGCGACCCCTCCGAGCACGAGAGCGGAGATCGGGCTCACCAGGCCCGCGGCCGGCGTGATGGCCACGAGGCCCACCACGATCGCGGTGGCGGCTCCCACCGCGGTGACCTTCTTCGTCCGGTGCAGGTCGAGGAGCGTCCAGGCCACGAGCGTCGCGGTGGGGGCCAGGAGCGTGTTCGCGAAGGCTGTGGCGGCGCCTTGGTTGGCGCCGAGGGCGCTGCCCGCGTTGAAGCCGAACCAGCCGAACCACAGCAGGCCCGCGCCCAGAAGGGTGAAGGGCACGTTGTGGGGAAGAATGGCCTGGCGCGCGTAGTCCTTGCGGGCCCCCATCATGATCGCGGCCACGAGGGCGGCCACCGCGGCATTGATGTGGACGACCGTCCCTCCCGCGAAATCGAGCGCGCCCATGTTGCTCAGGAAGCCCCCGCCCCACACCCAGTGCGCGACCGGGGCGTAGACCACGAGGCTCCACAGGGTGATGAAGATGAGGTAGGCGGAAAACCGCATTCTTTCCGCGATCGCGCCGGAGATCAGCGCCGCGGTGATGATCGCGAAGGTGCCCTGGTAGGCCATGAAGAGGATGTGGGGGATCGAACCCTGCGGTTCGACGCCGACGCCCGCGAGGGCGATGCGCGAGAGTCCGCCGACGAATGCCGAGCCACTGGAAAAGGCGAGCGAGTAGCCGAGGAGCGCCCAGGCGAGGCCGACGAATCCAAGAGCCGATACGCTCATCATCATGGTGTTGAGCGCGTTCTTTCCGCGCACGAGCCCGCCGTAGAAGAAGCCGAGCGCCGGCGTCATCAGCAGGACGAGAGCGGTGGACACGAGCATCCAGGCGGTATCGGCGCCATTGATCGGGCTGGTCACGGTCTGGCTCCTTTTGTGAATACAAATATGTCGATGACAATGACTAAATACTACACATTAAATCTTAATTTTACAAAAATAGAGATATCAGAACATCTGGCAGTCAAATCTGCCTCCGGCTTCCGTCCCCCGAGAGCGCGACGGGGCCACTAGACTTCGCCCCCTGTGGCGAAGTCCCTCTTCCTGCTCGTGGCGGCCTTCCTGTGCGCCTGCACCGCTCCGCCCCGCGTCGAGCCGCCGCTCTCCGTTCTGCTGATCACCATCGACACGCTTCGGGCCGACCGAGTGGGCGCCTACGGGGACTCGAAGGCGAGGACCCCGGCCCTCGATGCCCTGGCGCGAGAGGGCGTGGTCTTCGAGCGCGCCTACACGCCGGTGCCCATCACCCTGCCCGCCCATGTCTCGGTCATGACCGGCCTGCTGCCACCCGCGCACGGCGTCCGAGGCAACGGCGCCTTCGCCCTCGGGCCGACCGTGCCGACCCTGGCCGAAGCGCTCAAGGCCTCGGGCCGGCGCACCGCGGCGTTCGTCGGCGGGTTTCCCCTCTCCCGCCGATTCGGCCTGAGCCGCGGCTTCGACGAATACGACGACGCGATGGCGAAGGCCCAGGGCGTCAACTACGATTTCGCGGAGCGGCGCGGCCGGGACGTCGTGGAGGCGGCCAGGCGTTGGATGAGCGCGAACCCCGGGCCGGTCTTCGTGTGGGTCCATCTCTTCGATCCGCACGCCCCCTACGATCCTCCGCCCGAGTTCCGCACCGGCGACGCCTATCGCGACGAGATCGCGTCGGCCGACGCCGCGGTCTCGACCCTCATGGCCGCCTGGGACGAGCGCCCGGGGCGAGGCATGGTGGTGGCCACTTCGGATCACGGCGAGGCCTTCGGGGAGCACGGCGAGTGGAGTCATAGTCTGTTCATCTACGACACCACTCTCCATGTCCCGCTGTTGATCCGCGCCCCCGGTTTCGACGCGGGGAAGCGAAGCGGGGTCAGCGTAGGCCTGATCGACATTGCGGCCACCGTCCTCGATGTCGCGGGCTCTACGAACCGATCTCTCCCCGGCGTCAGCTTGGCCCGAGCCCTTGGCCCGGGGGCGCGTGACCGCTCGCTGTACGCGGAGACCCTTGCGCCGCGCCTGGACTTCGGCTGGAGTGACCTTCGGTCCTGGCGCGAAGACGGCTTCAAGTGGATCCGGGCGCCCAAGCCGGAGTTGTACGCGCTTTCCGAGGACCGGGAAGAAGCGAAGAACCTGGCCTCCGAGGATCCGCCGCGTGCCCGGGCCCTCGATGCCGCGCTGTCGAAGGCCCTGGCCTCGAGCGGGGACCGAAGCGCGTCCCGTGCCCCCGATGCGGAGAGCGCCGAACGCCTCCGTTCCCTCGGCTACGTCATGGGACCGGGAGGCAAGGGAAGCGGCGCCGATCCCAAGGACCGGGTCGGAGTCGCGCGGAAGATCGCCGACTCCACCGGACCCTTCGCCGACTGGGCCGATGCGATCCGCGCCTACCGAGCGCTCGTGGCTTTGGATCCCGGGAATCCGCTGCTCAACCTGCGTCTCGCCGATGCGCTCCTCCGCTCCGGCCAACCGGAGCCTTCGCTCCCTTACTTCGCCCGCGTGGTCAGGTCCGGGCCGATGACCGCCGACCCGCACGTCGGATACGCGACCGCGCTCGCCCAGCTCAACCGGCTCACCGAAGCTCGCCGGGTGCTGGAGCAGGGTCTCCTCGTGGACCCATCGAGCGGACAGGTTCATTACAACCTCGGAGAGATCGCGCGCGTGGAAGGGCGTTTCGACGAGGCTCGTCGCCACTACGAAGCGGCGCAGGCCGACCCGCTGACCGCCGAGCGCGCCCGCGCCCGGCTCCAGGAAACGCGATGAGGCGACTCCACATCGGGTTCGTCGTGCTCGCGCTCCTCGGCCTCGGGTTGAGCGCGTGTCGCGGGCGCGCTCCCCGGACTCCTTCGAGTCTCCTGTTAGTCACGATTGACACATTGCGGGCGGATCGGGTGGGCGCCTACGGTTCCACCCAGTCACTGACTCCGGCCCTCGACGGACTCGCGGCTTCGGGCTGGCTCTTCGAGCACGCGGTCTCCGCCGTCCCTCTGACCCTGCCCTCGCATGCCACGATTCTCTCCGGCCTCGATCCGCTCCATCACGGGGTTCGTAACAATGGCACGTACGTTTTCCCCGCGAACCGGGAGACCCTGGCCACAAGGCTCAAGGCCTCGGGTTACGCGACCGCCGCTTTCGTGTCCGCGGTGGTCCTCGATGGCCGATACGGGCTCAATCGCGGCTTCGACGTCTATGACGACAAGATCGCCCGCGCGAGCGAGGGGCGGAGCGTGCTCGAGTCGGAGCGGCCTTGCGGGACGGTGGTGGCGGGCGCGCGCGCCTGGATCCAGTCGCAGAGAGGGCCCTTCTTCGCCTGGGTGCATCTCTACGAACCTCACGCTCCTTACACGCCCCCCCCGGACCTGGCCGCGGCCCATCCCGGCCGTCCCTATGACGCAGAGGTCGCGGCCGCCGATCGATGCCTGGGGGAACTCATGGCCGCGGCCCGCGCCGCCCGGCCCGACCATCTGGTCTCCGCGGTGACGAGCGACCACGGAGAGGGACTCGGCGATCACGGTGAGTCGACGCATGGTCTGTTCGTCTATCAGTCGACGCTCGATGTGCCCATGGTGATACAGGGGACGGGAGTGACGGCGGGCAAACGCACGAAGGATCTGGCCCGCAGCTCCGATCTCGCGCCCACTCTGCTCGCGACCCTCGGCGTTCCCGGGCTCGGCGTCGTCGATGGGAGAGACCTGACCTCGAGCGGCGCGGCGGGGGAGTCGTATGCGGAGAGCGACTACCCGACCGGTTTCGGCTGGGCGCCCCTTCGCTCCTGGCGGCTCGGCGATCTCAAGTTCATCGAGGCTCCCCAGGCGGAGTTATACGACCTGACTCTCGATCCGAAAGAGGAGAGGAATCTCGCGAGCAGCCGTCCGTCGGACGTCGAGCGCCTGCGCGGTGTGTTAGGCGCCGCCTTGAAGTCGGAGACCCGCCCCAGCGCGCGCCGCGCGAGCGGCGAGACCGAGGAGAGATTGCGTTCCCTCGGATACGTCGCGGGCGGGTCCACGCCTTCGGCCCAGGGCCCGGCCGCCCTGGATCCGAAGTCCGCGCTGCCCCTGCTTCGAGACTTCGAACGCGCCATGGACCGCGAGGCTTCCGGGGACTTGAGAGCCTCGGCCCTCATCCTCGAGAGCCTCGTGACCAGGGATCCCTCGAATGTCACGTTCAGGCGCTCTCTGGCCTCCGCGCTGCGCCGGAGTTCCCGCGGAGGGGAGGCCGTGCGAGTGCTCCAGGAGGCGGAAAAAGCGGCCCCGAAGGACGCTTCGGTTCTCCACGACCTCGCCCTGACCCTCGCGGAGCAGGGGCAAATCGTTCGAGCCATCGAATTCGAGGCGCGCGCCGTGGCCGTCGATCCGGGATTCGCCGAAGCATTCAACCATCTCGCTACCTTGCACGCCCTGCGAGGAGATCTGGTGAAAGCGCGCGACGCCGCCGACCGCGCGATCGCACTCGACCCCAACAACGCGCAGGCCTGGAGCAACCGGGGCAACATCGCGCGCGGGCAGAGTCAGGCCGGGGAGGCGGAACGAAGCTACCGGCGCGCGGTCGAACTCTCACCTGATCTGGTGGATGCGGTGAACGGCCTTGGAGTTCTCGCGGTGGAACGGGGCGATCTCGACGAGGCAGCGCAACGCTTCGGGCAGGTGCTGGAGGTCGCCCCGGGATTCGACGAAGCCAGGCTGAATCTCGCGGTTGTCGAGTCGCAGCGTGGTCGCCTGGATCGCGCTATCGAGCTGGCCGTCGAGACGAGGAAGGCGGCTCGGGATCCGGCCCTTCGTGCAAGAGCCGCGGCGTTCCTGCGCGACCTCCACGAACTCCCCCGCTGAACCGGCTCCGCCTGGTTCTGGCGATTGGAGTACTTATTCAATACAATGGAAATCAAGGCTTTGTACGTCCTTGGATCATCCACCGATAGTGCTTGGATAGTTTGACTTAAGCACATGTCCAGGGCGCCGCTCCGGTGGCCTGTGTTTTGCTGCAGTGGATCCCTGCAGCGGCGATTTTGAAACTCGCCCCTTATCCGGCTCACAGAGCCGACCCCCTAACCAAGGAGAAAACACTTGACCCATCGTTTCCGTTACCTGGCTGCCGCGCTCGTGCTCGTGCTGGCCGCCTTCTCGCCCGCGTTCGCGCAGGGCACCAATGGCCTGATCGAGGGCAGCGTCGTCGACCAGCAGGGCCTGCCCCTGCCCGGCGTCCTCGTTACCGCCTCGCACACCAGTACGGGCTTCTCCCGTTCCGCTTCCACGGACGCCTCCGGCAAGTTTCGCATCGGCGGCCTGGTCGTCGGCGTGTATGAAGTGAAGGCCGCGCTCAGCGGATTCAACTCTCAGTCCCACCGGGCCAGCGTCAACGTCGAGTCGACCACGACGGTGCCGTTCAAGCTGGCGGTGGCCGGTCAGACCGAGACCGTCGAAGTCACGGCCGAAGCGCCCCTCATCGACGCCAAGGATCCCGGCGTCGGCGAAGTGGTCACTTCCACCCAGATCGAGAGCCTGCCCCTGAACGGCCGCCAGTTCGGCAACCTGGCCGCGCTCGTCCCGGGCGTGAGCCTCGGCTACCACACCGACCCCACGAAGAGCAGCCAGTTCGCGCCCCAGGTGGGCGGCGGCGGCGGACGCAACATCAACTACCTCATCGACGGCGGCGATAACAACGACGACACCGTCGGCGGCCTCGTCCAGAACTTCCCTCTCGACTCCATCGGCGAGTTCAAGTTCGAGACCCAGCGTTTCCGGGCCGACACCGGCCGCGCCAACGGCGGCACCATCAAGGTGGTCACGAAGAGCGGCACCAACGAATTCCGGGGTTCGGTGTTCGAGTATTTCCGGGACAAGGGCCTCAACTCCCAGACCGAAACCGAGAAACTCAACAATCGGCCCAAGGGCGACTATCGAAAGCATCAGTTCGGCGGCAGTCTCGGCGGCCCCATCGTCAAGGACAAGACCCATTTCTTCCTCTCTGCGGAGCGCGTCCAGCAGGACACCACGCAGTCGGTGAGCACCAAGGGACTCTTCCCGGACAAGGACGGCGTGTTCAACGTGCCTTTCCGAGAGAACCTGGCGGTGGCGAAGATCAACCACCAGTTCAACTCCAACAACTACCTGTCGGTTCGCTACGGCTACAACAAGAACGAGCAGCCGTACGGCGCCGGTCCGAACACGCCGCCCGAGGGGTGGGGAACCAGCACCAACAAGTTCCACTCCGCGAACGTGAACATCAACAGCGCCCTCTCCGGCGGCCGGCTGAACGAGTTCGTCTACCAGTTCTCCTACTTCAAGAACTTCATCTCCGCGAACTCGACCCTGCCCTATGAGAGCTTCCCCAACGGCGTCACCGTGGGTCAGAGCATCAACACCCCCCAGACCACCGAGCAGCACAAGCACCAGTTCCGCGACGACTTCTCGTGGACCAAGGGCAGGCACGACCTCCGCGTGGGCGCGAGCTTCATCTATGAGCCCGTCCTCGACATCACGTTCTCAACCGGCCAGGTGTACCAGTACACCCATCTGTCCGACTCGCGCACCTCGCCGATCTCGAACATCCAGAGGAACGGATCGATCGGCGGATCGGGAGGCAGCGTGGGCCGGATTCCGAACAACCAGTACGCCATCTACTTCCAGGACGGCTGGCGCGTGAACGACCGGCTGACCCTCGATCTGGGCGTGCGCTACGACCTCGTGACCGGCTTCGCCTTCGACCAAAGCAAGAACATCATCTTCTCGGAACTCACGGCGGCCGCCAAAGCCGGCGTCTTCACGCGCAGCGGTCTGCCCTGCCCCTGTATCGGATTCGAGGACTTCGGCAAGGAAGCCAAGGAAGACACGAACAACATCGCTCCCCGAGCCGGCTTCACCTACGACCACAAGGGCGACGGCACCCTGGTCTTCCGCGGCGGCCTGGGTCGCTACTACGACTTCGCTTACACCAACGCGAACATCCTCTTCGCGGTCATCGGCGCGCAGTCTTCGTTCGGCAAGATCTACGAGGTCCAGAACAGCGCGGGCATCCGGAATGCGGACGGCAGCCTCTATCAGGTTGGTCAGCCGGTGCCGGCGAACCAGCTGGCGGGCGCCACCGCTCCCCTTCCGAGCCACGCCGCGACGCCGCTCGTGAAGCAGCCCTTCACGGACCAGGCGAATTTCGGTTTCTCCAAGGCGCTGGGCAAGAGCTATGCGCTTGAAATCGACGGCGTCTATGCGCACGCGCAGGACCTGGGTACTCGCGTGTTGGCAAACGTTCGGATCAACGGCGGGCCTCGCCGCTTCTCCGGCATCCTTCCGCAGTCCGGGAATGCCGCGTGGCGTGTGGATATCATGGAAGGACAGAGCTACTACAAGGCCGTCAACGTGGCCTTCAAGAAGCGCGCCAGCGGCAATCTGAGCTTCACCGCCTGGTATTCGCTCTCGAGCGCGCGGTCCAACGCCAGCCTGCGGGCCACCGACGAGTTCGGTGAGTTCAACTCGCTCAACGCGTTCGACCCGTTCAACGAACAGCAGATGGCCTACACCCGCACCGATGCCCGGCATCGCGTGACCATCAACGGCACCTGGAACGCTCCGGGCGGTTTCCGGCTCTCCCCGGTCTTCCGTTACAAGTCGAAGACGCCCTACAACGTGGTGGCCGGCGTCGACCTCAACCGCGACGGCACGAACTTCGACCTGCCTCCCGGCGTGACCACGCTCAACTCCGCGCGGGGCGCCGACTTCAAGCAGTTCGACCTCCGCCTGTCGCGTTACGTCACCATCAAGAAGGACATGCGCATGGAATTCATCGCCGAGGGCTTCAACGTGACCAACGCGAAGAACCCGGGCGGTTTCGTGGGCAGCATGGCCTCGTCCTCGTTCGGCAAACCGACGAACTACGCCGGCGACTTCCAGCGCGGCGAGCAGCGTCTGTTCCAGCTCGGCGTCCGGTTCGAGTTCTAGACCGAACCCGAATCGTGCGTCGTGCGAGGGGGCCCTTTGGGCCCCCTCTTTTCTTTCCGGTCCCTTTCCTTGACGCTTTCCTTCCAACCCGCATAGAATCACCCGCTTCCCGAAAGTGGGCTCCTCCAAAGACTTTGGTAGGGCCGTAGCCCCGAGAACGAGGAAGAAAATCTAAGAATAGAAGAGGCTTTACCCTTTCCATGTCCGATGTCGAACTGAACCCCTACGCCACCAAACCGATGGACCCCGAGGAGTACGAACGTCTCCTCGACATGTACGACGTGAGCTTCAAGAACCTCGCCGAGGGCGAGGTGGTGCGCGGCATCGTGCTGCGCGTGACGCCCATGATGATCGTGGTCGACGTGGGCTACAAATCGGAAGGCGTCATCGCCGCCGAAGAGTTCAAGGACGAGACCGGCCAGGTCACGGTGAAACCCGGCGACCAGGTCGACGTCCTGATCGAGCGCACCGAGGATCGCGACGGCTACATCGTCCTCTCCCGCGAAAAAGCGGAGAAGATGAAGGTGTGGGACGACGTGGAGCGCGCCTACCAGGAGCGCCGCATCATCACCGGCAAGGTGCTCGATCGCGTCAAGGGCGGGCTCGCCGTCGACATCGGCGTCCGCGCCTTCCTCCCCGGCTCCCAGATCGACATCCGCCCCGTCCGCAACCTCGATGCCCTCAAGGGTCAGGACATCCGGATGCGAGTGATCAAGGTCAACAAGAAGCGCGGCAACATCGTGCTTTCCCGCAAGGCGGTTCTCGAAGAGGAGAACGCGGGCAAGAAGCAGCAGACTCTCGAGGTGCTCGAAGAGGGCAAGATCCTCACCGGCGTGGTCAAGAACATCACCGACTACGGCGCGTTCGTGGACCTCGGCGGCCTCGACGGCCTCCTCCACATCACCGACATGTCCTGGGGCCGCATCAACGACCCCAAGGAAGTGGTCAACGTGGGCGACGAGCTTCGCGTGATCGTCCTGAAGTTCGACCGCGATGCCGAGCGCGTTTCGCTCGGTCTCAAGCAGCTCAAGGCCGATCCCTGGACCACGGTCGCCCTCAAGTATCCCGTGGGCGCGCGGGTCAAGGGCAAGGTCGTCTCTCTCACCGACTACGGCGCGTTCATCGAGCTGGAGCAGGGTGTGGAAGGCCTCATCCACGTCTCCGAGATGTCGTGGTCGAAGAAGCTCAAGCATCCGAGCAAGCTCCTCACCATCGCCCAGGAAGTGGAGTGCCAGGTTCTGGGCATCGACCAGGAGGCGCACCGCATTTCCCTCGGCCTCAAGCAGACCGAGACGAATCCGTGGGAGCAGTTCAACGGCAAGTATCCCGTGGGCACCAAGGTCACGGGCAAGGTCCGCAACCTCACCGAATTCGGCGCGTTCGTCGAAGTCGAGGACGGCATCGACGGCCTCATCCACGTCTCCGACATGAGCTGGACCAAGCGGGTCAAGCACCCGTCGGAAGTGCTCAAGAAGGGTGACGATGTCACCGCGGTGGTCCTGTCGATCGACGCCGAGAACCAGCGTCTCTCCCTCGGCCTCAAGCAGCTCGAGACCGACGTGTGGGAGCACTTCTTCAACACCCATCGCGCGGGCGACGTCATCGAAGCCAAGGTCACGCGTTCCACGTCGTTCGGCGTCTTCGCGGAGCTCGCGGAGGGCGTCGAGGGCCTGGTGCACGTGTCGGAACTCGACGACAAGCGGGTGGAGAAGCCCGAGGATCAGTTCAAGGGCGGCGAGATCGTCAAGGTGAAGATCCTCAAGATGACCGAAGTCGATCGGAAGATCGGCCTCTCCATCAAGGCGGCGAAGAATGAAGAAGTGACCCGCGATCTTCAGGCCCTTCGTCAGTCGCAGGAGAAGGACTCCAACGCGACGACCGCGATGGCCGACGCGTTCAAGGCGCTCACGAAGAAGTAACGCTACCGCCTCGAAATCGCGCAGGGGCGGGTCAGAAACGACCCGCCTTTGCGTTTTTCGGGCGCGCCTCCCCGGGGAATCGAAGGATCAAGACGACCGATGACGCGAGCTGAACTGATCGATGAGATGGCGGCGCTCGGCCCCCTCTCGCACAAACAGGCCGATGTCGTGGTCGAGACCATTCTCGACGCGATGAAGGCCGCCATCGCCCAGGGCGACCGCATCGAGATCCGCGGTTTCGGCGTATTCAGCCTGCGTCTTCGCCGTCCGAGGCGGGCTCGAAATCCCCGGACCGGCGAGCCCCTGGTTTCCTCGGCGCGTCACGCCGCCCACTTCAAGCCCGGCAAGGAATTGAAAGCCGTGCTCGCCCGCATGGACCCGGGCGCCTCCGACGACGACTCCGAGGCCTGAGGCCGTCCCGGGCCCAAGTCGAATGAGATTCACCAAGGCGCACGGGATCGGCAACGACTTCATCATCGTGTCCGAGTCGGACGTTCCCGCCGAGTGGGCGAGCTGGGCCATCAGGCTGTGCGACCGGAATCGGGGGATCGGCGGGGACGGGGTCCTGATCGTCGGCATCGACGGGCCCGGAAACGTGGCCCGGATGAAGCTTCTCAATCCCGACGGAACGCACGGCGAAATCTCGGGGAACGGAGTGCGATGCGTGGCCGCCTACGCCTATTCTCGCGGACTCCTTCCGAAGTCGCACACCGTCATGCCTCCACCCGGACCCCGTCCGGTCTCGGTCGAGCGGACCGGCCCGCAGCAGTTCCTGGTGGATACCAATCTCGGCGTGCCCGGGCTCAGCGCCGCCCTCGTGCCCGTGGCCTTTGGCGCCCTCGACAAGGTCGTCGACCACGAACTGAACGTCGATGGCGAGATCGTCCGCGTGACCTGCTGTTCGATGGGAAATCCGCATACCGCGGTCTTCGTTCCGGAGGAAGAGGCCGAGGCTCGCATGCTCCATCTCGGGCCGAGGATCGAGAACCACCCCCTTTTCCCCAATCGGACGAACGTGGAGTTCATCACCGTCGTGTCCCCGCGGGAGCTTCGGGTCCGATTCTGGGAGCGGGGGGTCGGGGTGACCCTCGCGTCGGGAACCGGCTCAGCGAGCGCGCTCGTCGCCTCGGTTCTGAACCAGCGTTCGGATCGTGAAGTCACGGTTCATTGCGCGGGGGGGGACCTGTGGGAATCGTGGCCCGAGGGGGGGGCGCTCCTTCAGCGGGGCGCGGTCGAGATCGTGTTCGAAGGCGAGTGGCTGGGCTGATCTGATCGGCCCCCGGGGGGGGCGGTGACCGCCCGCACACCGGGGGGCTTTCCATCTTCACGGTCCTTGGCGAAGGGTGTAATCTCCCGACCCACATACGTCCCGGACGCCCTGAAGCCGCCTGGGAGTGGAGGTTCCTCTTTGCAACGACGCGATCTACCGCTCGAATTCGTCCGGGTGGTCGAAATGGCCGCCATCGCCTCGGCCCAGACCATGGGCCAGGGTGAGCGCAAGTACTCGGACCATGTCGCGGTCGAGGCCATGCGCCACGAACTCGAGAGCGTCGACATCGACGGCACCATCGTGATCGGCGAGGGCGAACGGGACGAGGCGCCGATGCTCTACATCGGCGAGAAGGTGGGCCGGGGAGGGGAGCCCGTCGATATCGCCGTCGACCCCCTCGAAGGCACGAACCTCTGCGCCACCGGGTCGCCCAACGCGATCACCGTCCTGGCCGCGGCCGAGAAGGGCGGCCTGCTCCACGCGCCCGACATCTACATGGACAAGCTGGTGGTGGGTCCGGACTCGGCGGGGAAGGTCGACATCAACGCCCCGGTCGCCGACAATCTCCGCTCGATCGCGCGCACGTTGTCCCGCGACATCAAGGACCTCACGGTCATGACCCTCGATCGTCCGCGCCACGAGCAGCTCATCGCCGACATCCGCGCCGCGGGGGCCCGCATCCGGCTGATCACCGACGGCGACCTGTCCGCCGGCATCTCCGCCGCCGTCCTCGGTTCGGGCGTTCATGCCGTCATGGGCATCGGCGGCGCTCCTGAAGGAGTGCTGACCGCCGCGGCCATGCGGTGCCTCAACGGTGAGATCCAGGCGAAACTGGTGATGACCCGGCCCTCCGATCGGGAGCGCTGCGAGAAGATGGGGATCGCCGACCCGGATCGGGTCTTCTATACCCGCGACCTCGCGCCGGGGAAGGACATCAGCTTCGCCTGCGCCGGAGTCACGGATGGCAATATCCTCAAAGGAGTCCGCTTCTTTGGATACGGCATTCGGACCCATTGCATGATAATGACCACCAAACCCCACAAGGTGCGCTTCATCGACGCCATCCATGCGCGCGAGAGTGCGTCAACACGCTTTAGATTTTGAAGAGTTTATTGGCCTTTGAAGAGGACTTAATGTCGTCCAACTAATAATATTGTTGACACTGCTGTTTGAGAAGTCTATCTTCAGAAACTACTTGAGGTACTGAGTGACAAAGTCTCTACCAAAATTCGATTTTCGATCTTCGTTCCTCGCTGTTCGCTCAACCAGCTCCGCAGATCAAAAGGTCTAGGGGGGAATCCGTGGGTTTGTTCGACAAATTTTTCAGCAAGCAAAAGAGCCTGGTCGGTCTCGACATAGGTTCTTCGTGCGTCAAGCTCATCGAGTTGAAGCCGGTCGGCAAGACCGGCACCGAATTCAAGCTCACGAAGGCCGGGATGGAGATGCTGCCGCCCGAGGCCATCGTCGACGGCGCCATCATGGACTCCGGCGCGATCGTTGACGCGATCAATCGTCTCTTCGCCAACCTCAAGATCAAGACGAGCGATGTCGCGACCAGCGTTTCCGGCAACGCCGTCATCGTCAAGAAGATCTCCCTTCCGCAGATGAGCGCCGAAGAACTGGGTGAGTCGATCCACTGGGAAGCCGAGCAGTACATCCCGTTCGACATCCAGGATGTCTCCCTCGACTACGAGATTCTCGAAGGCTCCGGCGACGGCGGGAACATGGATGTCCTCCTCGTCGCGGTCAAGAAGGACAAGATCAGCGACTACACCTCGGTGATCACCCAGGCGGGGAAGACCCCGCGCATCGTCGACGTCGACGTGTTCGCCCTGCAGAACTGCCACGAGATCAACTACGGCGTCGACTCCGGCCGCGTGGTGGCCCTCTTGAACCTCGGCGCCGCCATCACCAACGTCAACATCGTCCGGGGTTCGAACTCGCTCTTCAACCGCGACATCGCGGTGGGCGGGAACCTGGCCACCGACGCGCTGCAGAAGGATCTGGGCCTGCCCTACGAATCCGCCGAGGCGCTCAAGCGCGGGGAGCAGGTCGAGGGAACGGTTCCGGACAATGTCTTCCCGGTGATCCAGGGCACGGTCGAGAACATCGTGTCCGAGATTCAGAAGACCTTCGATTTCTTCCGGGCCACCACCCAGGAAGAGAAGATCGACCAGATCTACCTGGCCGGCGGCTCCGCCCGCCTCCAGGGCCTGCGCGAGATGCTGATGGAGCGACTCGACACGCAGGTGGAGATTCTGAACCCCTTCAATGCAGTGACCTACTCTCCTAAGGACGTGGATGCGGACCTTGTGAATCAGATGGGTCCGGCCGCGGCAATTGCCGTCGGCCTCGCGGTGCGAAAGGTAGGCGACCGATGATTCGAATCAACCTCCTCGAATCCGAACGGGCGGCCTCCAGCAAGCCCAAGGCGGCTGCTGCTGGGTCGGCCACCGGTGGAGGCGGCTCTGGTATCGGCCCGTATGTTCCGCTGCTCGCCGGACTCATCGTGTCCGCGCTCGGTTGCGGCTACTTCTTCATGAGCATGACCGCGGAGATCGACGACACCAACGCCCGGATCGTCCAGGCCAAGGCCGAGGTGGCCAAGCTCCAGCTCGAGAAGGCGAAGAAGGACGAGCTCGAACGCAAGCGCAAGAGCTTCCAGGACCAGGTCAACCTGATCGAGCGCCTCAAGGCCGAGCAGGGCGGGCCCGTCCGCATGCTCGACGAGATCCAGAAGGCCCTCCCCGATTTCGTCTGGCTCACCAAGATGGATCAGACCGGCGCCGTCCTCAAGATCACCGGTGAGGCGTCGAACAACAACGCCATCGCGGACTTCCTCAGTAACCTCCAGCGCGCCGGCGACGGCTGCGATCCGGGAAGCGCCGAAGGGAAGCTGAAGTGCTGGTTCCCCGAGGCGAACCTCGACGGTTACCGCGAATCTCTGGTCGGTACCCAGCCGGTGGTGCAGTTCAACTTCACCACGACCTTCCGGAATCCCGAGGTCGCCATGAAGGACGCCGCCGCCGCCGCTCAACCGAAGCCCGCCACGCCGGCGGCGAAGAAGTAGGGGGCCTAAGAGACCAATATGGCCGAGAACGCTTACACAAAACTCCCCAAGAACCAGCAGTACGTGGTCGGGGCGGTGATCGTCATCCTCTCCGCCGTCGGCTTCTACTATGGCTGGTACCAGGGCAAGGAAGTCGAGCGCGACGGGTTGAAGAAGAACCTGGCCGACCTCAACGCCCAGATCCAGGAACTGAACGTGGTCAAGGCCAACCTGCCCGCCCTCGAAAAGGAGGTCGAGCAGTTGAGCCTCCGCCTCGAACAGCTCCGCCGCATCCTGCCTCCCGCCAAGGAAACGCCCGACCTCATGAAGCGTCTCCAGGCCCTCGCCTCGCAGTCGAACCTCAAGCTCAAGAGCTTCACTCCCGGGGCGACGGTCACGAAGGACTTCTACCAGGAGTGGCCGATCGAGATCCAGGTCGAAGGCACCTACCCGAACCTCGCCACCTTCTTCGATCGCGTCGGCCGTCTGCCGCGCATCGTGAACATCGGGAACCTTCGCACCTCCACGGCGACGAAGCAGAGCTTCACCACCACCCTGTCGGCCCAGTATCAGGCCATGACCTATGTCTATGTCGAGCCCGCGCCCAAACCCGCGGGCCCGCCCAGACCCGGCGGAGCGAGGTAGGGAGAGCGATGAAGACACCATATATCTGGACCCTAGGCGCGCTCGCGGTAGCCACCGCGGTCGCCGCTCAGCAGAATCCCGCACCCGCGAAGGCGGCCCCCGCGCCCGCCGCGGCGGCCACTCCCGCGCCCGCGCCCGCCACCGGTCCCGCCGGCGGCGAGATGATCCAGTCGATCCTCGAGCAGGAGCTCGATCCCCCGCGCAACGGCTTCGTCTACAACGCGCAGGGTCGACGCGATCCGTTCATCAGCCTGGCCAAGCCGGTGGCCACCGACGATGCCACGAATCGGCCCCGCCGGCCCGGGATCGAAGGCTTCCTCCTCCAGGAGACGAGCCTCAAAGGCGTGGTGAAGAACATCGACGGCTGGATCGCCGTCCTCGAAGGACCCGACAAGAAGGGCTACTTCGTTCGCGTCGGTCAGCGCATGCATGACGGCGTCATCACCGCAGTCGACGCCGCCGGTTTGACATTTCGACAGGAAATCACGGACCCGCTGTCTCCCGCCAAGAGCCGCGACGTCAGGAGACTTCTGAATTCCGCCCAAGAGGAGAGCAACAAATGAGGGTTGCAACATTCGTAACTATCGGCCTCGCCGCCTCGGTGCTTGCGCTACCCGCGCACGCCGCTCAGGCTCCGGTCGCTGCCCGCACCGTCCTCGCGGACCTGCGCCAGGAGACAGGGGAGGCGTCGACCCGGCTGGTGATCGCGGGCTCGTCCAAGCCGAGCTTCACGTACCACAGCCCCGACCCGCTCACTCTGGTGGTGGACATCGCGGATGCCGATTCGTCGAGGCTGCCCGCCCGCCTCGAGGTCGCCACCCGGGAGATCGAATCTCTGCGGGTGTCATCCCTGGCTCGAGGCGACGGTCGCACGACCGCCCGGGTCGAGGTCCGGCTGGCCGCCCTGGCTCCATTCACGGTTGAGGAGGCCGGAAACGATGTCGTCATCACCGTTTCCCGTTCGTCGACCGGGAAGAGCGCGGTGGCCGAGACGGTCGCTCCGCCTGCCGCCGTGCCCGCGCGAAACGCGGCTCCGCCCAAGGCCGCGGTGGCTCCCAAGTCCACGGCCAAGGCGAACGATGCCGCTCCGAAGGCGACCCGCATCTCCGGCGTGAGCAAGCTTCCCGGCGATCAGGTCGGATACCACGTCGAAGGCAACGGCACCCTGCGTCCGGAGACGTTCTTCCTCAAGAATCCCAACCGGCTCGTCGTCGACTTCCCCGACGTGGTCGCGATGAAGGGCTCGGGTCTGCCCGCCGCGGCCAGCCCGGTCAAGGGCCTCCGCCTCGCCCAGTTCAGCGCGGCTCCGCCCCGCGTGGCCCGTCTGGTCCTCGACGTGGAAGGCTCCACTCCCTATCACGTCGTCCCCGACGCGACCGGCGTCTCCATCGTCTTCGGTGAGGGCGCGCCTGCCGCGCCCGCTCTCCTCGGCGCGCCCGCCCGTCCGGTCGAGGCCGAGCCCACCACCACGGTTGTCCAGCGCGAGCCGGTCCCGCTCGAGGCCCCGGCCGCCGCTCAGACGTCGTCCGCACCCGCGATGACCACCACGACGACCACTACGACCACCACCGCGCCGCCCATGAAGCCGATGGTCAACGCCGAGCCGATCGCCCCCGCGAAGACTGCGGGCACGACCAGCTCGGGCGATGAGGCTCCGAAGTTCACCGGGCATCCCATCAGCCTCGATTTCAAAACCCCGGGATCAGCGGGAAGGTGAGCCTGACCGTCAAGGAGGTTCCCTGGGACCAGGCTCTCGACCTCATCCTGAAGACCCAGGGCCTCGGCTACACCGTCGACGGTAACGTCGTCCGGATCGCCCGCGTGGCCGATCTCCAGAAAGAAGAGCAGGAGCGGCGAAACCTGAAGAAGGAGAAGGAACTCTCCGGTGAGCAGACCTCCTGGCAGGGCCGTCTCTCCTACCTCGATACCGACCAGGTGAAGTCGGTGGTGGAGAAGACCGTCCTCTCCGACAAGGGGACCTTCATCTCGCTCGGGTCCGGCAACGTCTTCATCGTGACCGACCTTCCCGATCGCGTGGCCGCGGCCAAGCGCCTCGTGCAGGAACTCGACCGGCCCAGCGCCCAGGTCGAGATCGAGGCCCGGATCGTGGTGAGCAGCCGGCAGTTCGCCCGGGCTCTCGGCGTCCAGTGGGGCTTCCTCAACCAGCAGGTGCCTCAGTACGGCAACACGACCAACCTCGCCTTCCCGAACTCGATCATCCTGAACGGCCAGGGCCAGGGACAGGTTGGCCCGGAGATCAGCCAGGATTTGACCACTAACGCCGGAATCGGGCACACCCCTCGCGGCTACATGGTGAATCTGCCGGCAACCCAACAGAACACCGGCATCGGCATCTCGATGGGTAACATCCTGGGGAGCTTCAACCTGGACGCGGCGCTCACCGCCGCCGAGAACTCGGGCAAGGCGCGCATCATCTCGACGCCCCGCATCACCACCCAGAACAAGGTGGCGGCCGAGATCAAGCAGGGCGTTCAGCTGCCCTACCAGACCGTCTCGAACGGCACGGTCACGGTGGCCTTCAAGGACGCCGGTCTCTCGCTGAAGGTGACGCCCACCATCACCGACGCGGGCACCGTGCTCATGCAGGTGGTCGTCGACAACTCCTCGCCCGACTTCGGCAACGTCGTCGGCACGGGCGCCGCGGCCGTCCCGCCGATCAACACCCAGTCCGCGCAGACCTCGGTCCTGGTGAAGGATGGCTCGACCACGGTCATCGGCGGCATCTACCAGGGCCAGGAATCGCTGGCCAAGCAGAACACGCCGTTCTTGTCGCAGATCCCCGTTCTCGGCCTGCTCTTCAAGAACAACACCACGAGAAACTCGACGACCGAACTCCTGATCTTCATCACGCCCAGGATTGTCCGCTAGGAAGAGGAAAGAGAAACCATGAATCGCTCATTCATTCGATCCACAGTCGTCAGGGCTGGCCTGCTCCTCGGAGCGGCGGCGTTCTCCGCCTGCTCGGCGGGTTACACCACCGACAACAACTCGACCGTGCTGCTGATCATCGCGGCGGTCAATAACGGAGTCCCCCTCAAGTCCGACGTGATCACGGCGACGGGTGTGTTCAATGACAGCGTCGACCTCGAGATCGCGGTGCGGTTCAAGAACCCGAACATCGGCACCGTACCCCAGGTTCCGAGCGCGGTGATCATCGAGCGCTACGAGATCAAGTACCGCCGGTCGGACGGGCGCGGGGTCGAAGGGCAGGACGTGCCGTACTCGATAAGCGGCAACTTGTCGAAGGGATTCGACGTTAAGACCGGCGGCGTCGACCCCCTCAGCCTCGAAGTCGTGCGCGCCCAGGCGAAACTCGAGCCGCCCCTGCGCAACCTGTCGACAAGCAGCACGACCCAGACGAACAACGGGACCGGTGGCGGACTGGTGGTGACCATGTTCGCGGACATCACCCTTCACGGGCGGACGATCTCTGGACAGACGGTCACGGCGAACGGCTCGCTCCAGATCGACTTCGCCAACTGGGCGGACAAGTGATCAGCCCTTCCCCGCGCGACAGGAATCAGAAGGCAAGGAGAATTTCCATGCGGAGCAGCACAATGACTAGAAAAATCGCGGCACTGTCCCTGGCCTGCGGCCTCACGTTGCAAGGCTGCGGCCTGGACAAGGTGAAGGTGCCGGAAAGCCTCACCGGACCCTCGGAACTGGGGCTTTCCCTGCAGATGCTGGCCCTGCCCGACGTCGTGGTGGCCGACGGAATCCAGACCTCCGTCATCCAGGCGGTGCTCCAGGACCAGAACGGCAAGCGGGTGGCGGGACGCGGCATCGTCTTTACCATTCAGGACGAGTCCGGCCAGACCGCTGAGATCGGTCAGCTCACCAGCGCCACCGGCGCCAGGGTGTACGGCTCAACCACCATCGTGACCAACGCCAATGGGATCGCCCAGGTGGTCTACACCACCCCCGAGCGACGGGACTTCACCGCCAACGCCCGCATTCGCATCGGGGCCCGGCCGGTCGGGACCGACTCTCAGGGAGCGCCCTATTGGACGGTTTCCCTCGAACTGCGATCCGCCGAGCCTCGGCGCTTCCCGCAGGTGGACGGCAACTCCAGCCCGACCTGTAACTTCAACATCGCGCCGAACAACCCCATCAACAAGGAAGGCACGGTCCTCCGCTTCTTCTCCACGGCTTCCGACAGCGATGGCTACATCGTCCGCTACGAGTGGTACTTCGGCGACGGCACCAGCTCGGTCGGCGGCGAAGGCGAGATCGACATCCAGCACCCCTATCCGAACCAGGGGACGTACACGGTGACCCATATCGTCACCGACAACGTGGGCGCGCAGGCCTCCTGCAACCTGAAGGTGGTCGTCGTCCCGTAGTCGCGGATTCCCATCCCCCCAAAGAGGGCCCGGCTGTTGTAGGCTTCCTACGGCACCGGGCCTTCGCCTTTTGCGCACGCCCGGCCCACCGACACCCCTCGACATGGACGAAAACGCACGCACCGGAGAGCTTCGTCGGAAGCTCGAAAAGGATCCTGGCTCCAGGCTGTTCGCGCAGCTTGCCGAAGAGCTGCGCAAGGAAGGGAAGCACGACGAGGCGATCTCGGTCGCCCGCAAGGGCCTCGAAAAGAACCCGAACTACCCGTCCGCCCGACTGACCCTGGCTCGCGCGCTCCTCGACTCCGGGCGTCCGGCCGAGGCTAAGCCGGAGCTCGAGAGCATCGTCAAGGCTTCGCCCGACAACATCATGGCGAGCCGCCTCCTCGGCGATGCGCTCGCCGAACTCGGCGAGACGGCCCAGGCCCTCCGGCAGTTCGAGAACACTCTGAGGATCTCGCCAGGCGACAAGGTCGTTCTCGAGCGGATGGCCGAACTGAAGGCGAGGATGGCTCCCGCGGCCGAGGCCCCCGCCCCGGCTCCCGCTCCGCCCGCGGCCTCCGTGGCTCTCGACCGGGACCTGGCTTCCGGAACCTTCAGCCCCGGTTCGCTGAACGCGGGCGATATCCAGAAGCACTTCGACGAAGTCGCGCCTCCGGCCCCCGACGCCGCCACCGTGGCGTTCACGCCTCCGCCCAACCCGGTCGAGGCGCTCCCCGAATCCGCGCCCCTCTTGTCAAAGGCGTCGGCGGACGAGGCGCCTCCCGCGGCCCCGCCCGAGCTGCCGTCCGTGGAGATGCCCGCGGAGGGCGATGACCTCGGAGCGAAGACGCTGCCTCTCACCAGTGTGACCCTCGCCGATCTCTATCTCCAGCAGGGACTGAAGGCAGAGGCGAGCGCCGTGCTCTCGCAGGTTCTCCAGGAAGAACCGGAGAACGCACAGGCCCGGTCGAAGCTGGAGGCGGTCTCGAGCGAGCTGGCGCAGATCCCGCCCGCAGTCGCGCCGCCGGCCGTGCCTTCGACGGAGGTCGAAGCCCCCGCGTCGCGGCCGCGTACCCGGGCCGAGGTTCGCGAGCGCACCATCCTTTCCCTGAAGACATTCGCGAGCGCGGCGGAACGCGAATCGGTCCAACAGAAGGCCACCGAACGGGGGGCCTTCCAGTGAGCCTGTTCCCGAACCGGATCAACGTCCAACGAGGAGCCAGAAGGCCATGAGTGTTTTCGACGTCGCGCTCGAGCAGGTGGTCACCCGGGTCCCCGAGATTCGTTTCGTGACCCTCACCGACACCGATGGGATCGAAGTGGCGAGAAAGTCCGTGAGGACCGACCAGGACGCGCAGAGCCTGGCTACCGAGTACACCACCGTCTTGAGGACCGTGGTGGGGATGGCGAGGGACCACAGCCTCGGCGCTCTTCGTGAGCTTCAGATCGGCACCGAGAAGACCACCGCCCTCCTGGTGGCGGTCACCGCCGAGTACTACCTTGTCGCCCTGCTGGAGCCCGACTCCATCACCGGTCGCGCCCGCTTCCACCTTCGCATGGCCGGACTCGATCTTGAGCGGGAGTTCGCGTAAGGTTTAGGCGGTTTCTGCCGGTGAAGATATGGGCGCAAGCGTTGCGCCGCCCTGCTCACCCGGCCTTGAGGAGCGTTGATTCCATTGGAACTTGAAACACTGAAGTCCGTCCTGTCCATGATCGAAGGGACCGACGTCGTCGAGGTTGAACTCGAGGAGGCCGGGAAGAAAGTCCGCGTGCGCCGCGGGGAAATGCCCCGTGCCGCTGCGGCGGCTCCGGCTCCGGCGGCTCCGGCTCCGGCCCCCCAGGCCGCGGCTCCCGCCCCCGCGGCTCCCGCCCCGGTCGCGGAGCCTCCGGCCTCGCACCACCTGATGAAGTCGCCCATCGTGGGCACCTACTACCGCGCCTCCGATCCCACCGCTCCGCCCTTCGTCAAGGTCGGCGACACCGTCCGCAAGGGCCAGGCCCTCTGCATCGTCGAGGCCATGAAGCTCATGAACGAGATCGAGTCCGACGTGGCCGGAGAGATCATCAAGATTCACCCCGAAAACGGCCACCCGGTCCAGTTCGGCGAGCCTCTCTTCACGATCAAGATCGCCTGAGCTGTGTTCCAAGGCCTTGCGAGGAAGTCCGCGTGAGGGCGATCCTCGCGAGCAGGGGTGAATAAGAGTCCGATGTTCAAGAAAGTACTGATCGCCAATCGCGGAGAGATCGCTCTCCGCGTGATCTGGGCCTGCAAGGAGCTGGGGCTCAAGACCGTGGCCGTCTACTCCGAAGCCGATCGCAATTCGCTCCACGTGAAGTTCGCGGACCAGGCCATCTGCATCGGACCGGCGCGTTCCAAGGACTCCTATCTGAGCGTGCCCGCCATCATCAGCGCCGCGGAAATCACCGGGGCCGACGCGATCCACCCCGGCTACGGCTTCCTCGCGGAATCGTCCTATTTCGCGGAGGTGTGCGAGGCCTGCCGGATCACTTTCATCGGGCCGTCGCCGCAGGCCATCCGGCTCATGGGCGACAAGAGCCGGGCCAAGAAGGCCATGATCAAGGCGGGCGTGCCCGTGGTTCCCGGGTCCCCGGGAATCCTGGAGAGCGAGGAGCAGGCCATCGGCGTGGCCCGGGACATCGGCTATCCGGTCATCGTGAAAGCCTCCGCGGGCGGGGGCGGAAGAGGCATGCGCATCGTGCGCGACGCCAAGGACCTCGTGGCCGCGTTCCGCGCCGCCCAGGCCGAGGCCACCGCCGCCTTCGGCGTGCCCGATCTCTACATCGAGAAGTACATCGAGCAGCCGCGCCACATCGAGATCCAGGTCATGGCCGACCAGCGCGGGAACGTGGTGTCGCTCCACGAGCGCGAGTGCTCGATCCAGCGCCGCCATCAGAAGCTGATCGAGGAGGCGCCCTCTCCTGCGGCGCTCATGAACGAGAAACTGCGCCGCCGCATGGGCAAGACCGCCACCGACGCGGCCGCCGCGGTGAACTACTCAAACGCCGGCACCATCGAGTTCCTGCTCGATGCTTCGGGGAACTACTACTTCATGGAGATGAACACCCGCATCCAGGTCGAGCACGGGGTCACCGAGCTCGTCACCGGGCGCGATCTCGTGAAGGAGCAGATCCTCGTCGCCGCCGAGCAGCCGCTCTCGTTCCGTCAGGCCGACATAGCGCTCACCGGCCACTCCATCGAGTGCCGGATCAACGCCGAGGACCCGCGCACCTTCGCTCCCTCGCCCGGGCTGATCCAGCATTTCTGGGCGCCGGGCGGACCCGGCATCCGGGTCGACACCTTTGCCCACGAGGGCTGCGAGGTCCCGCCCTACTACGACAGCATGGTGGCGAAGCTGATGACTTTCGGGAAGGACCGCACCGAGGCCATTGCCCGCATGCGCCGCGCCCTCGACACCATGGTGGTCGAGGGCATCAAGACGAACATCCCCCTCCACCTGCGCAAGATCATGGACGACGCCGATTTCATCGCCGGCAAGCTTGACACCGGTTTCATGGAGCGGTTCTTGAAGCGCACCGCGCCCATCTGATCCCTGGTGTCCCGACCGACCGCCGCCGCCCTCCCCAAGACCCCGTTCCTCTACGCGATCGTCGACGCCTCGATGATCGGATCCCGCTCGCTGACCGAGTGGGTGAGGCTCCTCTCCGGGGAGGATCGCGCCGCGGTCCTGCAGTGGCGATTCAAGGGGCTCACCGACGCCGAGGCTCTCGCGGGCGCGCGCGAATTGCGCGCGGCCACTCGTGAGACCGGAGTCCTGTTCTTCATCAACGACCGTCCCGACCTCGCGCGCCTCGTTCTTGCCGACGGGGTTCACGTGGGCCAGGAGGATCTCGATCCCGCGGACGTGCGCCGCATCCTGCCCGAGGCGCTGATAGGCGTCTCCACCCACAATCCGGGCCAGTTCGAAGCGGCGCTCGAGTCTCCGGCCGATTACATCGCGGTGGGCCCGGTGTTCGGGACCGCCTCGAAGGCGAATCCCGACCCCGTGGTCGGCGTCGACTTCGTCTCGTGGGCGGCGTCCCGCACGACCCGACCCATCGTGGCCATCGGCGGCCTCAACGCCCTAAACGCGGCCTCGGTCGCGCGCGCCGGCGCGCGGGGTCTTGCCGTGATCTCCGAGCTGATGAAGGCGCAGGATCCGGCGGAGGCATCGCGCGCCCTGGTCCGGCAGATCCGCCTCGCCGCGCGATAACATGCGCCCATCATGACCGCCCGAATCCTCGACGGCGCCGCCATCGCGCGCCAGATCCGTGAAGAAGTGAAGGCGGAGGCGCTCGCCTTCGCCCAGGCCAAGGGCGTGCGCCCCGGACTCGGGGCTCTGCTCGTTGGTGACGACCCCGCCTCGCACATCTACGTCTCGAGCAAGACCAAGGCCTGCGAGGAGCTCGGGCTGCACCACGTGACCGAGAGGCTGCCCGCGACCGTGACCACCGAGGACGTCCTTCGCGTGGTCGAGCGCTTCAATCAGGACCCCGCGATCCACGGCATCCTCGTTCAGCTTCCCCTGCCCAAGCAGGTCGATGCCATCCGCGTGCTCGACGCGGTCTCGCCCCACAAGGACGTGGACGGCTTCCATCCCGAGAACGTGGGCCTCCTGTCCCAGAACCGCGTGCGCTTCGCGCCCTGCACGCCCGCGGGCATCATGGAGATGCTGCGCCGCGAGGGCATCGATCCCAAGGGCAAGCGCGCGGTGGTGGTGGGCCGCAGCGACATCGTGGGCAAGCCCATGGCCATGCTGCTCCTTCATTCCCACGCCACCGTCACCATCGCGCACTCGCGAACGAAGGATCTCGCGGAAGTGACCCGCAGCGCGGACCTCCTCATCGCCGCGGTGGGGAAGGCGGGAATCATTCGTGCGGACTTCGTGAGCCCGGGCGCGGTGGTCATCGACGTCGGCATCCATCGTATCTCCACGGAGGCCGAGGCGAAGGACATGCTCTCGCCCGCCCGGTTCGCCAAGTTCGATCCCGCCAAGGGCGCGGTGGTGGGCGATGTTCACTGGCCCGCGGTTTCCGAAATCGCCTCCGCCCTCACTCCGGTTCCCGGCGGCGTGGGTCCGCTGACCATCGCCATGCTCATGTCGAACACGCTCAAGGCCGCGAAGCTCTTCGCGAAGTCCTGAGCATGCCGAAGACGCGCCCCCCCTACCGGGTGGGCATTACCGGTTCGATCGCCTCGGGCAAGTCCACGGTCGCGCGCCGATTGAAGGACCGCGGCATTCCCGTGATCGACCTCGACAAGGTGGGTCACGAGGTTCTGCGGAAGCGCCACGAGGCCTTCGAGCCGGTGGTCGCGGCTTTCGGCCCGGGCATCCTGGGCGAGGACGGCGAGATCGACCGGAAGAAGCTCGGAGCCCTGATCTTCGCGGACCCCGCCGCGCGCGAGCGGCTGAATCAGATCATGCACCCGAGGATCCGCGCCGAGGAGGCGCGCCGCGTCGAGGCGATGGCGGAGGCGGGGGAGATCGCGGTAGCCACGGAGGCCGCCCTGCTCATCGAGACCGGGCAGAAGAAGCGCTTCGACTTCTTCGTGGTGGTGGGATGCGCCCCCGAGATCCAGATTGCCCGCCTGATGAAGCGCGATCACTGCACGGCGGAAGAGGCGAGACGGCGGATCGAATCACAACTCTCCTTCGAGCAGAAGAAGGCCGAGGCCGACTGGGTCATCGACACCAGCGGCGAGAAGGAGACGACCCTCGCGGAAACCGATCGCCTGGCCGAGGAGATCAAGCGGCGCGCGGCCGAGCGCGCGGGCTAATCCGGAATCTGAATTCCGAGCGACGCGAGGGTCGGGACGAGGGCCTCGCGCGCGCGGAGGATCGATTCGATGAACTCGCGCAGGGCGCCACGGCCGCCCGGGTTCTCCATGATCATGAAGGCGGCCTCCTTGAGGGCCATGGGCGCGTCCGCGGGGGTCGCGGAGAGGCCCACCCGTTGCAGGATGGGGAGATCGGGATAGTCGTCGCCGATGTACGCGACCTCCTCGGGAGAAAGCGACTTCTCGGCCAGGATCTCCTCGAAGAGCCGGATCTTGTCGAGGGATCCCTGCTTGACCACGCTCATGCCCAGGGTGCGCGCGCGCTCCGTCACCGTGGTGGAGGCCCGGCCCGTGATGATCCCGGTTTCGATGCCGGCCGCGTGGGCCAGGACCACGCCGTAGCCGTCCTTCACGTTGAAGACCCGCGCTTCCTCGCCGCTCGGCAGGATGAAGATGGATCCGTCGGTCATCACGCCGTCCACGTCGGTGAGGATCAGCTTGAGACGCAGGCAGCGCTCCTTGAGCAGTCGGTCTTTCATGGACAGATCCTAACGGTCCGGGGCCTCGGGCCTTGTCAACCGGGCGCGCATTGAGCAGACTAGATGCCATGAGCTCGGAGGCTTCGGAGAACGACGCGGTCGAGGCGCTCTCGGGGAAGCGCATCCTCGTGGTCCTCGGGAGCTACCGGAGCAAGCGTCACATCTACGAGCATGCGAGGCAACTGGGGGTCCGCCTGGTCGTGCTCGACGGCCCGGGGCACTGGATGCGGCAGTGCGTGGGTGCTTCGGATCTGGTCGAGCGCCACTTGATCGTGGACCTCGACCCCTTGTCCACGTTCGTCGAGCGCGCCATCACGGCGGTCCGCTCGGCCGGAGTGTCTCTTGACGGCATCGGCACCATCGACGAGTTCGCCGGCGGTTTCGCCGCGCGGATCGCGGAGGGGATCGGCCTGCCCTTTCACCCCATCGCCGCGGCGGACCTGGCGCGGGACAAGCACCGCGCCCGTGAAGCCTGCGCCGCCGCGGGCCTGCCCGGCCCCGCTTTTGCCCGCATCGAAAGCGCCGACGATCTGGGCAGAGCGGGCGAGCGTGTGGGTTTTCCCGCGGTGTTGAAGCCGGTGTCCGGCGTGGGCTCGGTCCAGGCCTTCAGGGTGGGGAACCAGAGCGAGCTGGCGCAACGGTACGAGAGCATCCTGGGCGAGGTCCGCGGCGCGCGCTCCTCCGGGCGGGATGGTCTCAGCAGCGACCGGGATTGGTTCGACCTGATGTGGTCGGGGGTTCCGGCGCTCACCCTGGAGTCGTGGATCGAAGGTCCGAAGTACGACGTCGACCTGCTGCTCGACTCCGGGGAGGTCTTCTACGCGCACGCCACCGACGACCTCGAACCCTGCGGACTGCGCGATGTCCGGCGCGTGGCGCCCTCGGGGCTCGACCACGCGACGGAGGCGGAACTCGTGGCCCATGCCGCGGCCTGCGTGCGCGCGCTGGGATTCCGCCGCGGAGCGTTCAACGTCGAGGTGAAGCGGACGGCGTCCGGTCCCCGCATGATCGAAGTGAACGGCCGGCTCGGCGGTTACTCCACCACCGACATCCATCGAGCGGTGTGGGGCGTTGATCTCGTCGAACAGTGGCTGCGGTCGTCTCTCAATCTGCCCCTCACCGCGTGCGGCGGCAAACCCGCGTGCTTCGTCGCCGAGTCTCTCCTGCCCTCGCCCCGGACCGGAGTGCTGCGGAGCGACCTGGTCTTCGATCGGCTGCGCCTGGCCCAGGGCGTGGTGGCCGCCCGACCCTGGGCCTTCGCGGGCGACACGGTGGCGGGAGTGGAAACGGGCGCGCCCGACTGGCTCGGGGCGCTTCTCACGACCGGCGCGACCCGGGAGCAGGCGCTCCGGGAGCTGGATCTTCGGGTGAGCGAGATGGAGTGGCCCGTGACTTCCGGCGTCGAAAACGAATAACATGCCACACGATCTTGTGGTGTTGTTCCAATCAACCACAACATAAGGAGCGTCTTGAGCAACGACTGGAGTTCGCATCGGATCTTCGTATTCGCGCCGTACCGGATGATGCCGTCCGGGCCGGAGAGCATCACCTATGGCACCCCCGAGTTCAAGACGGAGGTGGCGGGTTGGATGCAGGCTCTCGGCGCCGCCCATACCTGGGTGGAGGTGACGCCGGAAACCTCGGCCGATGAAATCGCCCGCGCTCAGGACGAGGCCGCTCGCCGACCCGTGGTGGTGTTCAACCTCTGCGATGGCATCGAAGTCGATGGCTATCCGGGGATCAAGACCGCGCACGCCCTCGAAGCGAGCGGCCTTCCCTACTCCGGCGCCGACCCCGCCTTCTACGAGCTCACCACCCCGAAGACGCTGCTCAAGCAACGGCTCATCGAACACGAGGTTTCGACCTCACCTTTCGTGATCATCAGGAACCCCGAGGTGGATGGCCCGCGCGCGGGCCGCGCTCTTGGCTACCCCCTCATCATCAAGCCCGATGTCTCGGCCGCGAGCTTCGGCATCTCGATCAAGTCCGTGGTCCAGGATGAGGCCGCCTGCATCGCCCAGGCGAAGGTGGCGATCGCGGGAGAGCGCGACCAGGAGAACTACTACGAAGGCGTCTTCGCGGAGCGCTTCATTCCCGGGCGAGAGTTCACCGTGCTCTGCGCTTCCGACCCTGCGGCGCCCATGGGCGTGTTCGTCTATCCGCCGGTGGAGCGCGTGTTTCACTCCGCCCTGCCCTCGCACGAGCGGCTGCTCTCGTACGACCGTTACTGGGAGAAGTACGAGACCGAAGGCGCGTTGCCCGATCGCGCCCCCATCGCGCACTACGAGAGCGCTCCGGCGGAGTGGGCGGAGGCCCTGGTGGCCCTGGCCCGCGACGCCTACGTCGCTCTCGGGGGCGTCGGCTACGGCCGCGTGGACATCCGTCGCGACGAGCGCACCGGAGAGTTCCTGGTGCTCGAAGCCAACTGCAACTGCGGCCTGTCCACCGACGGCGAGACCTCGGTGAGCTGGATCCTCCGCCTTTCGGGCGAAACCATGCCCCGGCTTCTCGACCGCATCTTCGCGGACGCGGTCGCGCGCCGCAGCGACGCGCCGCGTCCGGCGCGCCGAAGGTCGAGGGCGAAGGCCGCAGCGGTCGGCGCCACCAACTGACGCCCGCGCCGGCCTAGGGCCGGCGCGCCAGTTGCGCGCGCAGGTCCTTGATCTTGTCGCGGAACTTCGCGGCCTCCTCGAAGTCGAGGGCGCGGGCCGCCTCGCGCATCAGCCGGTCGAGATCCTTGATCCCTCGTTCGATCTGCTCCGGCGTGCGATAGCTCTTCGTGTCGATCTGACCCTTGAGCGCCTCTCTCTCTTCGGCCTTGCGCAGCGCCTCGTCGTTGACGCTGAGGAGCTGGCCCAGGGTCTTGCGCACGGTTTCCGGAGTGATGTTGTGCTCGCGGTTGTGCGCCTCCTGCCGGCTCCTTCGACGATCGGTCTCGCCGATCGCCGCCTTCATTGAGTCCGTCATCTTGTCCGCGTAGAGGAGGGCCTTGCCGTCCACGTTGCGGGCGGCGCGGCCGATGGTCTGGATGAGCGAACCCGCGGACCGCAGGAAGCCTTCCTTATCGGCGTCGAGAATCGCCACCAGGGAGACCTCGGGAAGGTCGAGACCCTCGCGCAGCAGGTTGATCCCGACCAGGACATCGAACTCGCCGAGGCGCAGATCGCGCAGGATCTCGACCCGCTCGATGGCGTCGATGTCGGAGTGCAGGTACTCGACGCGAATCTTCGCCTCCCGCAGATAGGT
>JBGATM010000013.1:0-127802 GCA_044229175.1 Vicinamibacteria bacterium
GACGGACGGTGCGACCTTGGTAGTGGAGTTCGGGGTGGTGACAGCAAGGCGCCGCAGACCCGTCTCCCACTGCCAGGCTCGTGCCGTCCGTCGGTGCCCCACTCACGTCATTGCGAGGAGCCAGTCCGTTTGGCGCTGCGACGAAGCAACCCCGTCCTCCAGCGACCCGCCCGCGCAACGCCGCGCTGCTACAGCCGTCGTTTTCGCGCTCCGTTGATGGCTTTGCGGACGTGGCCGCCCGCGGCTTCGAGTTTCAGTCTCGCGCAGGGCGCGTCGATCTTCAGGAGGCCCATCACGATCGCCGTCTTCACCTGGTTGTCGGCCGCGCGCAGGAGGCGATCCGCTTCGCCGAGATCGACGAAGGCGGAAATGGCCACGATGCGGCGCGCGCGGTCCTCGAGCTTCTTCGAGGTCTGCTTCAGGTCGACCATGAAGTTCGTGTAGGCCTTGCCCACCCGGATCATGGCCGCGGTGGTGATGGCGTTCAGCACCGCCTTGGTCGCCGATCCGGCCTTGAGGCGAGTCGAGCCGGTGAGCACCTCCGGCCCGGTGCGGATGGCGATGACCACGTCGGCGAGGGAGGAGAGCCTCGCCTGCGGGGCGCAGGTCACGAGGACGGTCTTCGCGCGGCGCGCCCGCGCCTTCTTGAGCGCGGCGCGCACGAAGGGCGTGACCGAGCTCGCGGAGATGCCGATGACCACGTCCTTCGAAGTGACCGCGGCCATCGCCCGCTCCCCGTGGTCGGCGCGGTCCTCCGAGCCTTCCTTCGCCCGGAACACCGCGTCTTCCCCGCCCGCCATGATCCCCGCGATCGTCCCGGGCGCGGTTCCGAAGGTGGGCGGACACTCCGCCGCCTCGAGAACGCCGAGCCGTCCGCTGGTGCCCGCGCCCACGAAGAGGGTGCGGCCGTCGTGAGAAAACGCGTTCGCGACCAGGCGCGCGGCCGAGGCCACGTCGCGCGCCTTCTTCTTGGCTTCGATGAGGGCGAGGCGATCCTCGTCGAGGAGGAGAGTCACCACCTTCTCGGTGGCCATGCGATCGAGATTGAGCGACTTCGGATTCCTGGACTCGGTGAGAAGGCGCGACCAGTGCGAGTGGGGAAGCTTCTTCGGGACGGGAGGTCCCGCCTTGGTCGTGTGCCGCATGGTCATTCGTTCACCCCCGCCAGGGTCTTTGCGAAAGTCTTCTTCTCTTCGAGCCTCATCGCCCGTTCGATCTGAATCCGCTGGGCCTGCGGACTCCCTGCTCCGTGGAGCGATTCGGTCAGATACCCGACCGCGTTCCGGCCCATGGTCATGTTCTCGATCAGCCGCAGCATGCGCGCCCGGTTCTCCGCGTCCCCGGGTGAGCGGCCGCGCAGGAGGCGCCTCAGCACCGGCCCGGTGACCTCGCTCGCGAAGTCCTTCTCGGAGGGGAGGGTGGCCACGAGGCCCCCGGCCAGGTCCTGGGCCAGCCGCGCCAGTTCGAAGGGGAAGCGCGTGACGTTGTGCTTGCAGACGTTTGCGAGCACGTCGTCGTTGATGAAGTTGCCCGCGCGGGTCTTCTTCGACTCGTGGGAGGCGGCGATGCCCGCTCCGTAGATGGTCTCGTTCAGATGCGCCATCTCGATGAGCTTGTCGCGCACGTGCGAGGCCTTGCCGACTCCGTTCATCTCCGCGATCGAGGCCGCGGCGCCGATGAGCACGTCGCCGACTCCGGTCTTGCACACGTAGCTGCGGCGGTGATACGTGGTGAACGCGTCCACCAGGGGCGCTGCGAATTCCACCTCGCCGTCCATGAACACGCGTTCCCAGGGCACGAAGACGTCGTCGATGACGATGAGCGCCTCCTGGCCGGAGTAGGTCGCGTTGCCCTGATCGACCTCGCCGCCTTCCATCGCGCGGGTGTCGCAGGACTGCCGGCCGTAGATGAAGGTGAGGCCCGGGTCGGTGACGGGAATGGCGGCCACGATCGCGTAGTCGCGATCCGCCTCCTGCAGGCGCAGGGTGGGCATGACCACGATCCAATGCGAATTCACGCAGCCGGTCTGGTGCGCCTTGGCCCCGCGGATGACCACACCGTCGGGGCGGCGCTCGACCACGCGAGTGAACAGGCCCGGGTCGTCCTGGCCGCTCGGGCCCTTGCTGCGATCGCCCTTGGGATCGGTCATGGCCCCGCCCACCACCAGGTTCTGCTCCTGGCACATGGTGAGGAAGGCCTTGAGGCGCTGGTGATAGGGCGTGCCGTGCCGCGCGTCGAGGTCGTAGGTGACCGCGTAGAGCGCGTTGAAGGCGTCCATGCCCACGCAGCGCTGGAAGCAGGTGCCGGTGAGCTGGCCGAGGCGGCGCTGCATCCGGTTCTGCATGACCACGTCGTTGACACTCTCGGTGACGTGGAGGAATCGATTGACGCGACGCCCGATCAGCGACGAATGCGCGGTGGCGAGTTCGGGATCCTCGTTGGCGAGATCGTAGGTACGCGCGACCGCGTTGATCGAAGGCCGGATCACCGGATGATCGACCGGCTCGCCGACCCGCTCGCCCATGAAGAAGACGCGGAGGTTCCGACCCCGCAGGCTCTCGATGTACTGAGCGCCCGAGGTGATGGGGTTCCTCATACGAAGGGGAGCCTAGAGAAACCGCTTGTCGAAGGGCTCGGGCAGGAGCTTGGAAAGGCGCACGGTCTTCTTGTGCCCTTTCAGGTCGGCGGTGTGGACCCAGATGTCGCCGCACAGTTCCCACAGCACCTGGCGGCACGCGCCGCAGGGCGGGGTGACGACATGGGAGTCCGCGACCACCGCGATCGCGGCGAACTTCTTGAAACCCTCGGAGACCGCCTTGAACACCGCGATCCGCTCGGCGCACAGGGTGAGGCCGTAGGTGGCGCTTTCGATGTTGCAGCCGGTGATGATCTCCCCGTCCACGGTGAGCAGCGCCGCTCCCACCTTGAACTTCGAGTACGGGGCCAGGGCCCCCTTGCGCGCGTCGCGCGCGTAGTCGGAGAGGCCGGAGAGAGGGGGAGCTTCGTTCTTCGTGGTCTTCATCGCATGGTTCCAAGCGTCGCCTGCAGGGCCGCGACGAAAGTGCCTTCCGCCTTCTTGCTCTCTTCGAGCACCGACTCGTGGGAGAGGGTCTCGCCGTGGTCGGAGGCGGCGTTGGTGATGCAGGAGATACCGATCACCCTGAGGCCCATGTGCCGGGCCGCGATGGTCTCGAGCACGGTCGACATGCCCACCGCGGACGCGCCGAGGGTCCGGAACATCGCGATCTCCGCGGGCGTTTCGTAGCTCGGGCCGAGCACGCCCACGTACACGCCTTCGTGGATGGTGCCGCCCACCTTGCGGAAACTCTCGATGACCTTGGCCCGCAGTTCGTGGTCGTAGGGCTGGGACATGTCGGGAAAGCGCGGGCCGAGGTCGGGGTCGTTCGGTCCCATCAGGGGGTTGCGCCCGGTCAGGTTGAGATGGTCGGTGAGGGCCATGAAGTGGCCGGGCCGGTAGCTCCGGTTCACCGCGCCCGCCGCGTTGGTGAGGATCACGGTCGAGACGCCGAGCCTTCCGAGCACGCGCACCGGAAAGACCACCCGGTGCTCGGAGTAGCCCTCGTAGAAGTGCACCCGGCCGGACATGACCGCGACGTCGACTCCCGAAACCTCGCCCAGGACCAGTTCGCCCTTGTGGCCTTCCGCGGTGGGGCGAAGAAAGTGGGGAATGTCGCCGTAGGGGATGCGCGTCGCGTTCTCCACGGCGTTGCCGAAAGCGGCGAGGCCCGAGCCGAGAACCACGCCGACCCGCGGGGCGAAAGGCCTCTTCATCCGGGCGCGTATGGCCGCGACGGCTTCGTCCGCCTCGCGCGACGGACGAAGGTTCCCTTCGAGGGGGGCGGCGCTCGGTGATGCTTCCATGGGGTTGGCCATCATATGCGCGTTGTCCCCGTCCCGGGCGGGCGAATGGCCCCGGGGTATGCTGGGCTGGAAAAGCCGCCCCGTCTGCTAAGGAGTCTTCGTGACCCAGAACGTCATCTCGTTCCTCGGCGTGTCCGTCCTCATCGGGATTGCCTGGCTCATCTCCGAGCATCGAAAGCGATGCATCTTCTACGACCCGCTCTCCACCATCGGGCGGGTGCGCTGATCGTCCAAGCAGGCTGATGGACTCACTCCTCCGCGCGCAGGTGGCGCTGCTCGCCGCCACCGCCGCCTCCGCCACCGTCTCGGTCTTCGCCGCGCAGGTGGGCCTGGCCCTCGTTGGGCTGATCCACCTGGTGCGCACGGTGAGGCGCGAGACGCGCGGCTTCGCCCTGCCCATCGATGCCGCGGTGGGCGCGTTCGCGATCTGGACCTTCATGTCCGCGGCATTCGCTCCTTCGCCGATCGCCGCCACCGAGAGTGCCAAAAAGCTCGTGCTCTTCCTGCTCCTCTACTTCGCCGCGGAGGCGCTGCGCACCGACTCCTGTCGCGAGCTCCTGCTCGACGCCATGCTCATGGGGGGCCTCGCCCTCGCCTCGCTCGCCGTCCTGCAGTTCGCGTTCCTGGGATACGACACCATGGACACGCGGCCGCGCTCATTTCTCGGCCACTACATGACCGCCTCCGGGGTGATCACCATTCTCCTCATCGTGGCGGTGGAGCGGATCCTGGCCATGCGCCGGCCGGTGGGGGTGGCCCCGGGCGCGCTCGCGGTGTGCATGGCCCTCGTGGGCATCGCGGTCGCGGTGATGCTCGCCTATCGCACCGGGGTCGTGCCCATGGAAATGGAGCGCTTCGGAATTCTCGCGGTGGGACTGCTCGCCACCCGTCGCGCCTGGCTGGGCGGGAGCTGGCCCGATGCCTCCCTGTCGAACGCCCTGGCCCTCGCCATGGCCCCCATCGGAGGCCTGGCCCTCCTTCTCTCGCGCACCCGGAGCGCGTGGATCGGCGTGGTGTGCGGGGTCGGGGTGCTGGCCGCGATACGCAGGCCCCGTCTGCTCCTCTTCTTCCCCGGCGTCCTCGGCCTCGTGCTTCTCGTGTCTCCGAGCTCCATCGTCGACCGTCTCACCATCAGTGACGCGAGCAGCCGCGACCGCTACTACATGTGGCAGGCCGGACTCGACATGATCATGGACAAGCCCATCTTCGGACAGGGCACGGGCATGATCCTCGCCGTCTATCCCAAGTACCGCTGGCAGGGCGCGCCCAATCCCAACGCGCCCCACCTCCACAACAATTTCATCCAGGTCGCGGCCGAGCGCGGCCTGCCCTGCCTCGTCTTCCTGGGCTGGATCCTCTACCTCCTCGGACGCGAGGCCTGGCGCGTGCGCGGGGTCTCGCGTTATGGGCCCCTCGTGCTCGCCGTGCTCGCGGCCACGCTGTCGTCGGGCATGTTTGAATACACTCTGGGCGATTCCGAGATACTGATGCTGGTCCTTCTCCTGAGCGCCCTGCCCTTTTCCACCCGTTCCTGTCTGAAGGAAGCGGGCGACGAAGAAGCGACCCTCGGCGGCGCGGACACCGTCCTCGAACAATGAAAGCGCTCCTCGACGCGAAGAGGACCGAGGCCATCCTTCGCTCCCTCAAAGGCGGTCGCGTGGTCGTGGTGGGCGACGTGATGCTCGACGTGTTCGTCTTCGGAGACGTGACCCGGATTTCCCCCGAGGCTCCGGTGCCGGTGGTGCGGGTGACCCAGGAGACGGAGCGGCTCGGGGGTGCGGCGAACGTGGCCCTCAACGTGAAGTCGCTCGGCGGCAGGGTGGCCCTGGTGGGCGTGGTGGGCGGCGATCTCGCGGGGGAGCATCTCGCGCGGGCGTCGCGGGAGCGCGGCATCGACGCGCGCCTGGTCCCGCTTCGCGGGCGCGCCACCACGGTGAAGACACGCATCATGGCTCACCAGCACCAGATGGTGCGCACGGATCGCGAGGACATAGCGCCGATCGATGCCGCGGTGGAGGCGAAGCTCCTGGCCCAGGTGGGAAAGGTCCTCACGAAGGGAGCCGCCCTCATCGTCTCCGACTATCAGAAGGGCGTGGTCACGCGTTCGTTCATGCGCGCCCTGATCGCCCTCGCCCGCACCCGCGGCGCCCATGTGCTCGTGGACCCGAAGGTGCGAAACATCGGCTTCTTCAAGGGCGCCTTCCTGGTCACTCCGAATCAGAAGGAAGCCGAGGAGATCAGCGGCATCGGGATCCGGACCGACGGCGACGCGGAGCGGGCGGTGCATCGCATCGCCCGGATCGCCGGGACCGAAGGCGCCCTGGTCACCCGGGGCGAGGAGGGCATGTCCCTCGGCCTGCGGGTCGGTCGGAAGTTCTCGTACTGGCACGTGCGGGCGACCGCGCGCGAAGTCTTCGACGTCACCGGCGCGGGCGACACCGCGATCGCCACCCTCGCCCTCGCGCTCGTCGCGGGTGCTCTGCCCCACGAGGCGATGGTGCTCTCGAATCTCGCGGCCGGGGTCGCGGTGGGCAAGCTCGGCACCTCGAGCGTGACCCCGGAGGAAATCCGGGGCGTCATCGCCCAGTGAAGATCTGCATCGTCGGAGCGGGGCCCGCGGGCTCGATGGCGGGCCTCGAGTTCGCGAAGCGCGGCGCCTCGGTTTCGATCTTCGATCCTTCGCACCCGCGCGAGAAACCGTGCGGCGGAGGCCTGACCGGCAAGAGTCTGGCCCTCCTTCCCAACGGGCCGGAGCGGGATCCCCTTCCCGCGCGCCGCGTGCAGAGCTGTCGTTTCGACACCGCCCGCGGTCTCATGATCGAGATCGACCTCGGCGAACCGGTGGGCATCGTGGCCCGATCCGAATTCGATGCGTGGCTGCTGCGGCGAGCCGTCGAAGCGGGGGCTCGTCACTTCAACGATCGGATCACGAAGGTCGACGCCGCGGGACGCGTGAAGACCCTCGCCGGACTCGATGAGACCTTCGACCTCATCATCGGCGCCGACGGCGCCAACTCGCTGGTGCGCCGCACCTTCCTGACCGCCACTCCGAAAGAGCGCCGGTGGATGGCGTGCGGCTGGTACGCGCGCGGCGATTCCGAGATGGTGGTGCGCTTCCTCGAGGGCGTGGAGGGCTACTTGTGGTTGTTCCCCCGCGCCGGCCACGTGGGCGTGGGGATCGGGGCGCCCCTCGGGAACCCGCCCACCCGCGACCTCCTCGCCCTGCTCGAACGGGAGGTGGCGCGCGCCTTCCCAGCCATGGCCCGCGACGAAGACACGCCGTACTACGCGCACACCATTCCCTCGCCCGGCGAGGACGGCGCGACCCTGCGCGAGATGGCGGGGGAGAGGTGGGCGCTCATAGGCGATGCCGCGGCCCTCGCGGACCCGATCACCGGCGAAGGCATCTTCTACGCGCTTCGATCGGGACAGCTGCTCGCCGAGGTGATGATGAGCGGCGGAACCCCAAAGGCCTACGCGGAGCGCGCCATGGCGGACTTCGGCCACGACTTGATGCGCGCGGCGCGTCTGTACAAAAAGTTCTTCGCCCCCGGCTTCACCGATCGGATGCTCGATTACGCGAACCGCTCGCCCGCGCTGTCACGAGTGATGGTGGACCTCGTCCTCGGAAAGCAGGACTACATGTCCCTCAAGAAGCGCCTGGTGATGACCCTGCCGCGTTTCGGCTGGGACGTGGCCACCGCGCCGGTTCGCAGAGCCTGGCGCCGCCCGGCCGGCCGCTAGGCACCAAGCTGCGGCACCCCACTACCAGCCGGTGCTGTCCGTGGGTACCCCACTCACGTCATTGCGAGGCCCCGCTCCGTTGGTGCCGGGCCGAAGCAACCCCGTCCGTCAACAGCCGCGCCTTCTACGTTTCCTTCGGATCCGTCATCGCGGTGTGAAGCATCGAGATGCCGGTATATAGAACCACCGCGGCCACACCCCATCGGAGGGTTTCGAGCGGCAGGGACTTCACGATGTAAGCGGCGATGAGCACGGCGGGGAAACCGCCGATGGCGAGGCCGAGCGCCGACTTGAGGCTGTAGGAGCCCTTGTCCACGAAGGGCTTGGTGGCGCCGGTCATGAGGAAGGCGCACGAGCCCATCATGATGGGGAAGGCCGCGCGCTCGTTCATGCCGATGAAGGACACGAGGAGCATGCACGGCGCGTAGAGGCCGATGCCGATGGTCATGAGCGCGCCAAGGATGAGGTTGCCGACGATGGCCACCACCAGCATGGCCCCGTCGACTCCCGAGGCCTCGCCCTTGCTGGCGATGTAGCCGAGGTTCTTGGCCGCGAAGAGCGCGGCGCCGACCAGAAGGGCTGTGCCCATGCCGATGCGGATGTGGTGCCGCGACCAGGAAGCGACCACCTTCGCTCCGAAGAACGCGCCCACGAAGGCCGCGCCGATCATGCCCACCAGGGTGATGGGGTCCACCACCACGCCGCCGATGAAGATGAAGGCCTGGGTGATGGTGGGGATGGTGTGGCCGACGTTGAGGGTGCCGGGAATCCATTCATCCTTGACGAGCTTCCACGCCCGGAACATCGCGGTGGTGGGCGCGTAAGAGCCGATGCCGAGGGTGTCGAAGAAGTTGGTGATGAAACCGATGCCGAGGTCGAGCGGGCCGGGGAAGCCCTCGCCCTTCTTCCGCTGCGCGCCGTGGAACCATGTGTAGAGGTAGAAGGCCACGAATACACAGAGGGCGATCTGCAGGGCTTTGATTGGATCCATGGGGGGCGGAACTCCTGAGGAGAAGGGTTTCGCTGAGATTACCCTGCCTTTTCGCCGGGACCGCGACTGCGCCGGCATAAAGAGTCGTTGCGGCGGCAGGGTTGCGCCCGGGTATGCGCCGTGGCATGGTCGGCCCTCGCCCTTTCGGAAAGGAGAAACGACCGATGAAGTCCACGATCGCCGCCGCCGTCCTCGCCGGCCTCTGTCTCACCCTGGGTGTCCCGTCCGTCTCCGCTCAGCCTGCCTCGAAGAAGAAGGCGGCCGCCTCGGGCCCGGTACTCTGGGAGGCCTCCTCCGCGGGATTGTCCTCGGAGCGCCTCGATCGCATCTCGAAGACGATGCAGCGTTACGTCGACGAAGGCAGGATCGCGGGCACGGTGACCTACCTCATGCGGCGTGGAAAGCTCGTCCACTTCGACGCTCACGGCTGGGCCGACGTCGAGAAGAAGGTTCCGATGAAGAAGGACACCATCTTCCGCATTGCCTCCATGAGCAAGGCGGTGACGAGCGTGGCCGCCATGATCCTCATCGAAGAGGGTCTGCTCAGCCTCGAGACGCCGGTTTCGAAGTTCTTTCCCGGTTTCAAGAAGACCACGGTGGCGCTGCGGCCGCCCGCAGGCGCCGTGCCGGACTCGCCCGCGATCATCGTGCCCGCCAAGCGCGAGATCAACATCCGCGACCTGATGACCCACACCGCGGGGATTTCCTACGGCTACGGCCCCGGCGCCGCGCAGTGGAAGGCCGCGGGCATCCAGGGCTGGTATCTCGCCGATCGCGACGAGCCCATCGCGAGCGTGGTGGAGCGCATGGCCGCGCTGCCCATGGACGCCCAACCGGGCGAGGCCTACGTCTACGGCTACGGCACCGACATCCTCGGCGCGGTGGTGGAGAAGGCCTCGGGCAAGCCGCTCGACGTCTTCTTTCGTGAGCGCATCTTCGAGCCGCTCAAGATGGTGGATACGTCCTTCTTCCTTCCGGTGGAGAAGCGCGATCGCCTCGCCACGGTGTACACGCCGAAGGAGGACGGAACCATCATGCGCGCTCCCGACACAGCTCCGCTGACGAATGGCGCGATGGTGGCCCAGGGGGCTTATGTCGACGGTCCGCGCCAGTGCTTCGGCGGCGGCGCCGGTCTCCTTTCCACCGCGCCCGACTACGCGCGCCTCGTCCGCATGTTCGCGAACGGCGGCGCGCTCGACGGCGTGCGGATCCTCTCGCCCAAGACGGTGGCCCTGATGTCCTCGAACTTCGTGGGGAATCTCTACAACGAGGGCCGCACCGGCTTCGGCCTCGGCTTCGAGGTGGTGGAGCACATGGGACGCTCGGGTCGGTACGGTTCGGAGGGGGCCTTCGGGTGGGGCAGCGCCTACTACGCGAACTACTGGGTGGACCCGCAGGAGGACATGCTGGGGCTCTACTTCTCGCAGTACCTGCCCTACACGATGAACGACCTGCAGGCGAAGTTCAGGACCATGGCCTACGCGGCGATCGAGACGCTGGGGAAGTAGCAGCCCGCCCCGCCCGTCATTGCGAGGCAGTCAGTTCGAAATGGCCCGAAGCAATCTCGCGAAGCTTGGAAGTAGTAGCCCGCGGGCCCACGCGGGAACCCGCGACGCTGGCGTGGCCGCAGCACGCGTGGTCCCCGCGCCCAGCGCGGCAACGCGCACGTCATTTTCTTCCCTCCTGCTGATAGAATCTCCGTCCCTCAATCGTGGCGCTATCGTCTAGGGGTTAGGACGGTTGGTTCTCAGCCATCAAACCGGGGTTCGAATCCCCGTAGCGCTACCACGATTCCGAGGCTTGGATAAAGGGCGAAACGCACATCGCCCCTTTCGCTGCCAGAAGGCTGGAATTTCCACGGGACCACCACGGGGCTTTTTTGCAGAGGGGTCGTCCCCTTGCCCAGGCTATCTAGGCCGCGTCGTCGGGTGCCTGCGGAACTACAGGTAGGCGAGCATCACGGGGACGGAAGCGAAGGACCTGGGCGAGTGCCGGTCGCGCCCCTCGGAACGGGTTCGATGCGGTCGGGGTCGATGAGTCCGAGGTCCCGCATCCCCGCCTTGACCTCCGTCGCCGCTTCAGCGTCGCCCGCCCTCGCCGCCGCCCTCAGGTGCTCGACCCCCAGGGCGAAGATGCTGAGCGCCAGCATGTCGGTCAGGGCCAGCGTTCGGAACTGAATCAACCTCGCCCCGTATCGCCTGAAGGCTTCGAGTCCTCGACCCGTCGCCGCGGTCAAGGGGAAGGGAGGGCAGACGGGTCTTATCGCGACGTGGGCGTACTCGGCGGTCCCGACGGACCCGAACTTCGGGAGTCACGCGGTGTGCGGCGATTCGACCGGTTCGGTGTGCGCGGTCGCGGGCGTCACCATGCCGCCGGTGGTCGGCGGCGCCTGTCCGAAGAGCTGCAAGCCACTCCCCTGAGCGCCCGGAAGGAACACCGGGGCGCGTGTGATGGTCACGAGCAAGGGCGGGGTTCATCAGCTATAGACTCGCGGCTTCGTCTTGCCCCGAAAGGTCGCGCAAGTTCATTACGGCACCCCAGGAACCCACCAAGAAACCCCAAGACTGACCGATACCCTGACGCCGGCCGAGCCGCCGCCGTTCAGCCGAAAGAGGCGCCCCTTGTTCCTACGTCGAATCCTGCTTCCCTCGCTCACGAGCTTTGCGGTGGTGATGGCCGCCACTTACATTCTGCCCCTCGGCCTCACTCGCGCCCAGGAGCCCGCCGCCGGAACCGGCAGCCAGCCCGTCGCGGCGCAGGCCGTGCAGACGCCGATGCCGGCGGCCCTTGCCGCGGCCGATATGGACGCGACCCTGGCCCATGCGCAGATGCTGCAGAAGCTGGGCGACGTCGATGGCGCCGAGGTCGAGCTCCGCCGGATCCTGGCCGTAGCACCGGCCCATATCGGGACTCTGACCACGCTGCGACGGGTTCTGATCGACGCCCACCGCAAGGCGGAGCTGCCGGACGTGCTTGCGGCGCTCAGCGCGGCGCATGCCGAGGCCGGCCAGCGCGATCTGGCCGATGCGCGACTCGACGAACTGATCGCCATCGACCCATCCCATTCCCAGCGGGCCGCCCTCGAGCAGAAGCTTGGCAGAGTCGGGGCTCAGGCGCAGGCCAATGGCGGCCTCCTCGACCGACTGCGCGGTTTGATCGGGATCGCGGCCATTCTCGGCATCGCCGTTCTCATGAGCAACAACCGCAAGAAGATCAAGCTTCGCCTGATCGCCTGGGGCCTCGGACTTCAGGTCGTGTTCGCGATGGTCATCTTGTGGACCCCCCCGGGGCGCTGGCTCTTCGACGGCGCCCGGATCGCGGTGGCCCAGCTGTTGAGCTTCACCGACTACGGCGCCGGCTTCCTCTTCGGCAACCTCTACAACGGGGTCGCGGCGGCGGGCGGCCAGGGGCCGCTCTCCCTTGTCGATGCGAGCAGCGGCGATCTGGTGGGTATCGGCATCATCTTCGCTTTCCACATCCTGCCCACCATCATCTTCTTCGGTTCCCTGATGTCGGTGCTCTACCACCTTGGGGTCATGCAGGCGGTGGTGCGCGGGATCGCCTGGGTGATGACCCGTACCCTCGGCACCAGCGGTGCGGAGTCTCTGTCGGCGGCCAGCAACATCTTCGTCGGCCAGACCGAGGCCCCGCTGGTGGTCAAGCCCTACGTCAACGACATGACCATGAGCGAGTTGACGGCGATCATGACCGGCGGCTTCGCCACCGTGGCCGGCGGGGTCATGGCGGCCTACGTTCGCTTTGGGGTGGACGCGGGCCACCTGCTGGCCGCGAGCGTCATGGCCGCGCCGGCCGGACTGATGCTGGCCAAGATCATCTATCCCGAGACCGAGATACCGCGTACGCAGGGCGGCGCGGTTCAGGATCCCGAACGCACCACCGCCAACGTGATCGACGCCGCGGCCTCCGGCGCGGGCGACGGAATGAAGCTCGCCATCAACGTGGCCGCGATGCTGATGGCCTTCATCGCCCTCATCGCCCTGGTCAACGCGCTCCTCGGCGTGGTCGGTCTGTCCCTGGCCACCATCTTCGGCTATGCCTTCTACCCGCTCTCCTGGGCCATGGGGGTCGATACGAAGGACCTGCTCGCCTTCGGCAATCTGATCGGCACCAAGCTCTCGCTGAACGAGTTCGTGGCCTACGTCGAACTCGGCCACATCAGGAACACCCTGAGCCCGCGCACCGTGGTCATCGCCACCTACGCCTTGTGCGGCTTCGCGAACTTCTCCTCCATCGGCATTCAGATCGGCGGGATCAGCGGCATCGCCCCCGAGCGTCGCTCCGACCTCGCTCGCGTGGGCCTGAGGGCCATGATCGCCGGCGCCCTCGCCACCGCACTCACCGGCACCATCGCCGGGATCCTCGTCGCGTAAGAAACCGCGGTGGGTGCCTCACTTTGAATCTTCACGTGAAAACCTCCCAGCATCGTCGCGAGTTCCTGAGTTTCCTTCTGGCCAGCCCCTTCGCGGCGCGCGCGTTCGCGCAGGATGCGGCGTCCGCCAGCACCGGCGTCGGGGGCGCCATGAACGTGATGGACTTCGAACCCCTGGCGCGCAAGGCCCTCCCGCCGGCGCACTGGGGTTATCTGGCCGGGGGGGTGGATGACGACCTGACCCTGCGCATGAATCGGGAGGCGTTCTCGCACTATCAACTGCGCGCCCGGCGCCTGGTCGCGGCCTCCTCCGCCGATCTCAGGCTCGATGTCTTCGGCGCGACCTGGGATATGCCGATCTACGTCAGCGCGGTGGGCAGCCAGCAGGCGTTTCACCCCGATGGAGAACTGGCCACGGCGCGCGCGGCCCGGGCGCAGAAAGCGATGCAGATGCTTTCGACCGTCTCGTCCACTTCGGTCGAGGATGTCGCGAAGGCGCTGGGCACGCCTCCCTGGTATCAGCTCTACATGCCGACCTCATGGGCGGAGACGGAGAAGATGGTCAAGCGGGCCGAAGCCGCGGGATGCCCCGTCCTCGCGTGGACCGTGGATCTTCTCGCCGGGAGCAACCGCGAGACCATCGCGCGTTTCGCCCGGGAGGACAGCCGCGACTGCAAGGCCTGCCACATCACGCCGCCGGTCGGAGGCGTGACGTCGGTGCGGAATCGCGCCAAGCCCATGTTCGCGGGACTGAGCGGTGAGGCGAATCCGACCGATGCGGATTGGACCTGGGTCGATCGTCTGAAGAAGCTGACCACGATGAAGGTGGTCCTGAAGGGCATCGATACCGCCGAGGACGCGTCCCTCGCGGTGGAGCACGGCGCCGATGGCGTCGTCGTATCGAACCACGGCGGCCGCTCGACCGAGACGGGACGGGGAACCATCGACATTCTTCCGGAGGTCGTGGACGCCGTGCGCGGCCGGATTCCGGTTTTCGTCGATGGCGGCTTCCGTCGCGGCAGCGACATCTACAAGGCGCTCGCCATCGGCGCCCGCGCGGTGGGCATCGGCCGCCCCTATATCTACGGGCTCTCGTCGTTTGGTCAGGCAGGCGTCGAACGTGTGCTCGAGATCCTGCGCGCGGAACTTTCGCTCACCATGCGGCAATGTGGGACCCCGTCGATCGCGAAGATCACGCGGGCGGCGGTGCTGCGGCAGGGCTTACCTCTGTAAGGCGGGCGAGGAGGGCTGACCCCCACCGATGCTGGCTCTGACCGTCGATCCCGCGCTCGCTCTGGTCGAGCGCGACGTGCCGCGCCGCGGTCCGGGTGAGGCGCTGATTCGGGTGCGCCTGGCCGGGATCTGCAACACCGACCTCGAGATCGTGCGCGGCTACATGGGCTTCCGTGGCGTGCTCGGGCACGAGCTGCTGGGCGAGGTCGTCGAGTGTGACGATCGCGCCTGTATGGGCAAGCGCGTGGTGTGCGAGATCAACCTCGCCTGCGGCGAATGTGAAACCTGCCGCGACGGACTTGGGCGCCACTGCCCGACCCGGACCGTGCTCGGCATCCTGGGCAAGGACGGCTGCTTCGCCGAGTACGTGACTGCGCCGGTCCGCAACCTCCTCGAAGTGCCGGCCGAAGTCGAGGACGAGCGCGCGGTACTGACCGAGCCCTTGGCCGCAGCCTTCGAGATCCTGGAGCAGGTGGAGGTTCGCGCGGGCCAGCGCGTGGTCGTCCTTGGCGACGGCAAACTCGGACTGCTGGCCGCACTCGTCCTCCTCGGCACGTCCGCCGAAGTCCACCTGATCGGCAGGCACCCCGGGAAGATGGCCATCGCCGAGGCCCGCGGGGCGCGGGTGCATCGATCCGATGAGGCTCTGGACGGGCGGTTCGACGTGGTGGTGGAAGCCACCGGAAGTCCGGACGGCCTGGCCCGGGCCCTATCCCTGACCCGGCCGCGCGGAACCCTCGTGCTCAAGAGCACCTTCCACGGAGCCACGCCCGTGGCCATGGCGCCGCTCGTGATCAACGAACTGACCCTGGTGGGATCGCGCTGTGGTTTGTTCCCGCCGGCACTTGCCGCACAGGCGACGCGGAAGATCGACGTGAGTCCCCTGATCCATGCGCGCTTTCCGCTGCGCGATGGCCTCGCCGCATTCTCCGAGGCGGCTCGTCCGGGGGTGCTCAAAGTCCTGCTCGACATGCGGGGCTGAGCCGAAGGTGTGCAGGATCAGGTGCCTCCCTGAGTGGAGATGCGTGGTCTGGGGGGCCGGGCGGTCGGGGGTCAAGACGCCGCGCCCAGGGCGCACTCTTCGATGACGTGATGCCGCGCCCCGGAGGGGAGCAGCTCGCTGCGATACAGAGTGATGGCCCGCGCGTGGACGCTGCCGAAGACGTGGCCCCGCAGCTCGGCGGCGCATCGGGCGAGGTCGGGGTCGCCGCGCGGACCGCGTGCCCGGGCCAGGGTCAGGTGGGGGTGGAACTCCCGGTCCTCGGGCTTGAAACCGAGCGGAAACAGAGCGTGCCGTAGATCCGCCACCAGTGCCGCCAGGGGCTCGCGATCGCCGTCGATCCCCGCCCAGAGCGTGCGGGGATGCGTCGGATGACCGAACACGAAGGCTCCCTCCACGTGCAGGGTCAAGGGCCGGTGCCGACGTGCCGTTTCGCGCACCACGCCACGCACCGGCTCCAGGCGATCATCCGGCACATTGCCCAGGAACACGAGGGTGAGGTGCGCGGCGGTGTCAGCCGCCCACGAGGCGCGGGGCGCGTGGGCACGCTCACGGACCGCGGCGCGGCGGAGGGCGGCAGCGACCTCAGGACCGGCGTCGATGGCCACGAAGAGCCGCAGTGTCACCGGTTCAGCGGGTGAGGGCCTTCACCCGCAGCATGGCGACGCCGTGCCCGGGCACCTTCAGCTTCAGCCGTTCGTCGAAATGCTTTCCGCTGTCGGTATGGACGGGCAGATCAACGTGCGTCCACAGATCGCGCACGCTCGCCGCTCCCGGAGGCAGGCCGATGTCCGACCAGCGCACGTACAGGTCGGCTTCCTTCTCGGAAAGGTTCAGGACCGCCACCGCGCGCGACCCGTCGGCGAGGGGCTTGACCCACACCTGGGCTCCGTAGCCGCGGTCGAGGACCTTGCGCCCCTGCGCGCCCAGCGGATCCTGGTCGACCGCGATCACCTCGGGATTGAGCAGGATCGACTTCGTCTCCGCGCTCATCGCGCGCAGGTCGTTGCCGGTGATGAGCGGGGCGGCCATCATCGCCCACATCGAGAAGTGCGAGCGGTATTCCTCCGCGGTCATGCCCCCGTTGCCCACCTCGAGCATGTCGGGATCGTTCCAGTGTCCGGGGCCAGCGGCGTTCGCGTGCGCCTCGTTCGCGTAGAGGATCCACACCACACTCTCCCAGCGATCCTTGATATCCGAGGTCGTCCGCCACAACTGACCCACGCTCCCGGCCCACTCCCAGGGGCGATTGCGGCCCCACTCGCAGATGCTGAGCACGATCTCTCGGCCGGTCTTGTGGAGCGCGTCGCGGAACCGCGTGTACTCTTCGCGCGCGTCGAGATCGTCGGCGTTGCACCAGTCCACCTTGATGTAGTCGATCTCCCACTCGGCGTACGTGCGCGCGTCGATCTCGTGATGACCGAGCGACCCGGGCCGGCCTTCGCAGGTCTTAGTGCCGAGGTCGGTGTAGAGGCCGAACTTCAGACCCTTGCCATGCACGTAGTCGGCCAGGGCCTTGATTCCGCCGGGGAATCGCTGCGGGTCCGCCACGATCCGGCCGGAGGCGTCGCGCGCCACCTGCCAGCAGTCGTCGATGACCACGTATCGATAACCGGCGTCGCGCATGCCGTTTGCGGCCATCGCGTCGGCGGTCTCGCGAATCAGCTGCTCGCTGACGTCGCAGCCGAACTTGTTCCAGGTATTGAACCCCATGGGCGGCGTGGGTGAGAGGAGCGCGCCTTTGGCGCGCGATGGCGGCGCCTGGGTCGCGGCCAGCCCGGCCGTCGCGTCGAGAACGAGAGCCAGGGCGAACAGCGGCATGTAGATCGATCGCATAACCCCTCTCCGAGGCGGTAACCGCGCCTACTTGCGCGCGCCGCGTCGCGCCGTCTCGATGTCGCTCACCATCTGCGGATGCACCTTGAAGCCCGCCTTCTGCGCGGCCTTCACGTGCGTGTACGCCTCTTCGTAGTCGCCCCGCTTCATGCAGATCACCGCGAGGTTGTTGTGCGCCTCGCCGTATTTCGGGCGCAGCCTCAGCGCTTCGCGGTAGGCCTTCTCGGCGTCGTCGATCGAACCGGCGCGCAGATAGGCGGAGCCGAGGGCGAGCGAGAACTCGGCGGGCGGCTCGACCGTGCCATCGATGCCGCGCGCCCGCTCCAGCGCGTCGATGCCTACCTGGATGTTCTGGATGCGCGCCAGGATCGGCTGACGCGCCGCGTCGGTGGTGGCGGTGCGCAACTGGCCTTCCAGTTCGCGGACCTTGTCCTGGTACTCGCGAATCTTGTCCTCGCGCCTCGAGCCCTGCTCGAAGCTCTGCCGCGCTTCGTCGGCCATGGAGCGGTCCCAGGCCTGGCGGCAGGACAGGTAGGCGCGGACGGAAGCGTCGTAGTCCTTGAGCGCGATGTAGGTCCGGCCCAGGCTGTAGTAGGCGAGGAAGAAGTTGGGATCGAGCTTCACCGCCTGGCGGAACTCCTGCTCCGCCTCCTCGAATCGCTCGGTGTGCAGCGCCTCGGTTCCCAGGCGGAAATGCTGATCGGCTTCCTGAAGCCGTTGCTTCGCCTGAGCGTCCTGTTGTATCCGCACAGGCTCCTGAAGAAGAACCAGACCCAAGAGAGCGAGAACACCGAACATGGCAAACCTCCAAAGATCTCCTGAAGACTAGCGCTTTCTTCGCGATTCCCGCCAACCGGCCGGACCGGGCGGTTCCGGCTCGCCTGATATCGTCGCCGTCTTCGACATGAACGCCCACGCCTCGGTTCACCGCCGCATCGCCGGGCTGTTGTGTGCGGCGGCCCTCGTCACCGCGGGCTGCCAGCACCAACCGATCGCCGATCCCGCCGCCGCCGCCCCGACCGTGCGCCTGAAAGTGCGCCTGCCCGATCTCGGCGACGCGAAGGGGAGAACCCTCGAGGTCTGGATCGCGCGGCCCCTCGGGAAGCCGTCCGGGCCTCTCGTCCTGCATCTCACCGGCGACAGCGGGCGCCATGGACTGGACCTCCAGCTGTTCACCGCGGTCACGCGATGGGGCTATCCGGTCGCCGTCTTCGGGTCACCCGACTGGATCGACACCTTTCCGAAGGAGATCGCGACCCGCCCGTCCCTCGCCCGTGACCTCGACGTCATCGCCCGGGCGGTCGCCCGCGCCACGGGGGTGTCGGACGACCAGCGCGTGGTCCTGCTCGGCCAGTCTCGCGGCGCGGGCCTCGCGGTGGAGGCGGCCGCCGAGCCCTCGATGCGCGAGCGGCTGTTCGGGGTCGTGGCCCTGGGCTTGTGCCCCGACGAGGAGCATGTCTGGGTGAACGACGGCATCGGGCGGCCCTATCGCGACAAGGCGCTGCTCGCCGCCCTGCCCATCGAGGTCATCCAGTCCACTCGCGACCACTACATGAGCGCTGCCGCCGCGCGGAAGGCTTTCGGTCCCGACACCGAACTCCACGCCCTGCACCCGATCGAGGCGGACGGCCACACTTTCGGCGGCGGTCGCGACGCGATGCTGGACCAACTCAAGGCGTCGCTCGACCGCGTCGCCGGTCCCTAGGGCTGCGTCATCACCCTGACCAGGACTCCGTCGCTGGCGTCGAACGTCGTCGAGAAGCGGGCCGTGTCCTGAATGAAACCCAGGTCGTAGACACCGAAGACGATGTTTGGATATCTGGTGCGGTAGGCAGGGATTTCCTCGTTGATCTCGGCGAGGATCTCCGTCTCGCGACCGGGCCGGTCGCACAGCTTCAGCTTCAGCACTACCGGCAATCCCGGAAACGTGAAGTCGGGCACGTAGGTCCTCGAGGCGTATTGGATCGAGTCGTTTTCGCGTTCGTAGGCGATCCCGGCGCCCGCGAGCAGGGTTTCGAAGCCGTCCTGGATGTTCCGCTCCGTCTCGGGCCTTCCCCGGAACGCCCTGGGCAGTCTTCGCTCCAGCAAATCGACGATGGTTCGGATGCCGAGTCCGCGGGCCGATATCGGTTCTCCGGGCGGCAGTCGGAGCACGGCGGCAGGATCTTTCGCGAGTTCCTCCTTCAGCGCCATCAGAAACGTGCGCGACGCCGCTCCGTCGAGATAGACGGGCGGCGTCGGTCTGTGGCCATCCCCGCGATCCGCCTCGCCCCCGGCCAGTTCGAAGCGCCTGACCACCGACTCGACCACAACCTCGGCGAGGGCGGCGATGGTGGCGCTCTTCCATGCCCGGTAGCGGTTCGCCACTACATCGATCGGATCATCGGTCATCGAGGCATGGAGTTCCTCGAGCCGATCATCGATGAGCGTCAACGCCGCCGAGATGCTGTCGCCCATGTTGTCCTGATCGATGGCATTCTAGGTGGTCGGTCCGTTCCGGACACACGCGGGGGGTGAGGGCTTTGTTCCTTCTACAGCGCGGTTCCCACCGGCCGCACCGGGACGGGCTTCGGCGGCTCCTCGGTGAAGTCCTCGCCGGGGTTGATGAAGCGGTCGGTCTCGAACCGGTACTGCTTGTCGTAGAGCTGCCGGTAGCGGCCGTTCCGGGCCAGGAGTTCCGCGTGGGTGCCGCGCTCCACGATCACGCCGCCTTCGAGCACGAGGATCTGGTCCGAACTGCGGATGGTGGAGAGCCGGTGCGCGATCACGAAGGTGGTCCGTCCCGCGCGCAGGTTGCGCAGGCCGTCCTGGATCATCTCCTCGCTCTCGCTGTCCAAGCTGGACGTCGCCTCGTCGAGGATGAGCACGCGCGGGTTCGCGAGGATGGCGCGCGCGATGGAGACGCGCTGGCGCTGGCCGCCCGAGAGCTTGATGCCGCGTTCGCCCACCACGGTGTCGTAGCCCTGGGGAAAGGCCTGGATGAACTCGTCGCAGTGGGCGACCCGGCAGGCTTCGATGATCTCGTCGCGCGACGCTCCCGGCTTCGCGTAGCCCACGTTCTCGATGATGGTGCCGTCGAAGAGGAAGTTCTCCTGCAGCACGACGCCGATGGCGCGCCGGAACTCGTGGAGCCGGATCGTGGCGAGGTCCCGCCCGTCGATGCGGACCCGCCCTGACTTGGGGCGGTTGAAGGCCATCACCAGCGAAATGAGCGTGCTCTTCCCGCCGCCGGACGCGCCCACCAGCGCGGTGGTGGTGCCGGCCGGCGCGGTGAATGACACATGATTGAGGACGGGCACGCCGGGGTTGTATTCGAAGGAGACATCCTCGAAGGCCACGTCGCCCTTGAGCCGATCGATCGAGGCGCGGCTCGCGTCTTCGTCGGTCTCGGTGGGCATGTCCAGGATCTCGCGGATGCGGTCGAGCCCGGCGAAGGCCTCGGTGATCTGGGTGCCGATGGAAGCGATCGATACGAGGGGCGCGGCCACGAGGCCGATGAAGAAGATGTACATGATGAGGTCGCCGAGGGTCATCTGCCCGGCGAGGATGGCCTTGCCCCCGAGCCAGATCATCAGCACGCCGATGATGCCAATGATCACGGTGCTGCCCGCGGTGGTGGCGGAGACCCCGGTCATCGACTGCGCGATGTTGCGGAAGAGTCGATGTGCGCCTTCGGTGAAGACGATCTCCTCCCGCTTCTCCGCGGTGTACGACTTCACCACGCGGATGCCGCCGAGAGCCTCGGTCAGTCGCCCGATCACCTCGGCGGTGATCTTCCCGCGCTCCTTGAAGAGCGGGCGCAGGGTGCTGAACGCATAGGCCATGCCCCCGCCGAAGGCCAGGAGCACGAGCATGGTCACCACGGTCAGGTGCCAGTTGAGCCAGAACAGGACGGTGAGGCCCATGGCCGCGGTCAGCAGACCGCCCACCAGCTGCACCAGTCCCGATCCCACCAGGTTCCGGATGCCCTCGGCGTCGTTCATGATCCGCGAGACGAGGATGCCGGTCTGGGTGGAGTCGAAGTAGCGGACGGGCAGGTGCATGACCCGGGCCTGCACGCGCTTGCGCATGTCGGTGATGGCTCGCTGGGCCGCCACCCCGAGGGTCTGCGAGAGCACGAACGAGGTGACCGCCTGCACGAAGGTCGCGGCCCCGGTGGCGAGGGCGATGGGCATGAGCAGGTCGGTGCGGTTCTTCCCGATGACCTCGTCGATGAGCCACTTCGAAGAAGCGGGGAGCACGAGGCCCGCGACCCGGCTGATCAGCATCAGGAAGAGGCCAAGCGAGAGGCGGCGCCGGTGGGCCCAGACCAGTTCCCGCGCCTCGCGCCAGGCGGCGGAGCCGGACACACGTGTCTTCTTCGCAGCGTCCATGGACGAAGCCACTGTACTACGCGGCCCCTTGAAGGCGCGTCCGGAGATCAGTCGGCCTGGAAGCGTTTGCCGGTCCTCGGCACGGCGCAGACGCCGCAAAGTGCGATGTAATTCGAGGGGATGGGCGGGAAGGTGAGGCGTTCGCCGGTCAGCACCGGGGACCACCGAGCGAGACCCCCGGGCTCTTCCAGCAAACGCTCAGTGCACCGACCCGGCGTCTGATGGCATTCGCTTCTCTCGCATTCGCAACGATCGCCGGCTCTCTGCTTGAGTTCCTGAATGAAGTCGGGTGGGTAGTTCATCTCGTTCACCTCGCCGGAGCGAACCGACGTGGGGAATCTTAGTCCGAGTCGCGCGCCGCGCCCTCGGGCCGGGCTACCACGCGGACCGGCTCTGTTGATCCTCGTTGTCCGGTTCGACGTGGATGACCACGTCGGTGAGGCCGTCGTACTGCGCGCACAGCCATTTCTCCAGGTCCCGCGCGATGGCGTGCCCCTTTTCGACGCTCATGGCCGGATCCACGAGGATGCTCATGTCCATGTGGATGATGGCGCCCGTCCCTCGTGAGCGGATGTTGTGGCAGCCCCGCACTCCCTCAAAGGCCAGGATCTTCGTTCTGACCTCACGCGGGTCGAGCCTCTGCTGGTCCGAGAACGTGGTGTGCGCGCCCTTGAAGACCTCGATGGCCGCCCACACGATGGCGAAGGCCACGAACAGTCCCACGATGGGGTCGGCGATGGGGACGCCCGCCTTCACCAGGATGAGGGAGACCAGGACGCCCAGGGTCACCCAGACATCGGACAGGGTGTGCTTGGCGTCCGCCTGCAGCACGTCGCTTCCCAGTTCCTTCCCGCGGCGGGTCTCGAACCACACCACGAAGAGATTGATGCCGAGGGTGATGAGCATGACCACGAACGACGTGGTCGTGACCTCGACCCGCGGATGGACCCCGCTCTTCGCGAAGGCGGTGAGGGCTGCCACCGAGCCGCTCACCACCCGGAAGGCCGCGAAGCAGAGCATGAGGCCGATGGCGGCGCTCGCGAAGGACTCGTACTTGTGATGCCCGTAGGGGTGGTCCTCGTCGGGCGGCTTCGTCGCGGCCTTCATGGCGATGAGGGCCACGACGTTTCCCGAGCCGTCGGTGAAGGAGTGGATGCCGTCGGCGAACATCGCGGTGGATCCGCTGATGAGGCCCCAGGCGGCCTTGGCCGCGGCCACGATCACATTCAGGAAGAGGATCTGCCAGAGCACCCGACTGATGCCCCTGCTGCGTTCCTGCATATCCCTACCTCCAGGTGACGGAAAACGTCGCGCCTTCCGCCCCGGCGAGGCGGATGATAGGCGCATGGAGCGACGCCTTCCACCTCGCCCGGCCGGGCCCGGCTAAGCTCGCCGCCCAAACGCCTGCATGCCCGAGACCGAACGCCCGCTCGCCGTCGTCAACAGCGTCGCCCCCATCCGCATCTGCGACAACGGCTGCTGGACCGACACCTGGTTTGCGGGCCACGGCCAGGTCTTCAACGTCGCGGTCTATCCCTACGCGGAGGTTCAGGTCGCGATCCATCCGGCCCGCGAGACCGCGCCCCGTCTCATGATCCACGCGGAGAACTTCGGGGAGCGATATGAACTGCGCCACGAGGCGCCGCCCTGGGGACCGCACCCCCTTCTCGAGGCCGCCATCGCGTACATGAAGATCCCGCGAGACCTGCGGCTCGACGTGACCATCCACTCCGATGCGCCTTCGGGCGCCGGCACCGGGACGTCGGCCGCGGTGACGGTCGCCCTCATCGGCGCCCTCGACGCGCTCACGCCCGGGCAGCTCACGCCGCATGAGGTGGCGAACGCCGCGCAACGCGTCGAGACCGAGATGCTCGGGCGGCAATGCGGGATTCAGGACCAGCTCGCTTCCGCGTATGGCGGAATCAATTACATCGAGATGTTCGACTACCCGCACGCCTCGGTCTCGCCGGTCCTCGTGCCCGATCCGATCTGGTGGGAATTCGAGCGCCGCCTCGTCCTCGTGTACCTCGGCAAGTCGCACGACTCCTCGGCCATTCACGAGGAGGTCATCCGCTCGCTGCAGGACGCGGGGCCCGACTCGCGCGCCATCGCCGAGCTGCGCCGCCAGGCCCCTCACTCGCGCGACGCTCTTTACGCGGGCGACTTCCATGCCCTCGGCAGGGCCATGACCGAGAGCACGGAGGCGCAGGAAAGGCTGCATTCGGCCCTCGTCGGCACGGAGGCCCGTCAGGTCATCGAGATCGCGAAGGCGCATGGCGCCCTGGGCTGGAAGGTCAACGGCGCGGGTGGCGAGGGCGGCTCACTCACCCTTCTGTGCGGCGAGAGTTCGGCGGCAAAACGATCTCTCATCCGGGACATCGAGGAGGCCTCCAAGGCGTTTCGCAGCATCCCTATCTACTTGAGCCGGCACGGTTTAAGAGTGTGGCGTGAGGACCTGAGCTGAGGGATTCCCGAGAGCGCCCCGCGTGATCGTTGCCACAGCGGAATCCCGGGAGGGAACACCGGCTTCATGGAGGCCGTATCCCCCCAAAGCGACCATGACCGAACTCAAGATTTCCTACCTGAGCAACCACCCGCCCGGCCCCGAAGACACCACCGCCGCTTTCGTGAGGCCCGCCTGGGCTTCGCGTCCGAGCAGCCTGAGCGATTCGACCCCGCGCGTGACCACCGCCGAGCTCCGGCGCCCCGTTTTCAGGACCAGCGATTCAACCCCGAGCATTTCGACGGCGGACCTGGCGCGTCCGAGGTGGGCCAAGGCGTCCGGCGGAAACGAACGCATCGCATCGTAGCGACCGGCGGATTGACGGTCCGGGCGGGCCCCGGACCCTACTAGACTCGCGGGCGCATGACTCTGGCGCCCGGACTCCGGCTTGGCCCCTACGAAATCACCGGCCCCATAGGGGCGGGCGGCATGGGGGAGGTCTATCGGGCCCGTGATTCGCGGCTCGACCGCGATGTCGCGATCAAGGTCCTGCCCGAGAACGTCTCCACCAGTCCGAGCGCGATGGAGCGGTTCGGGCGGGAGGCCAAGGCCATCGCCGCGCTCTCGCACCCGGGCATCCTGTCGATTCACGACTTCGGAACCGAGGGTCGGATCGCCTACGCGGTCACCGAGCTTCTCGAAGGCGAGACCCTGGAGGAACGGCTCACCCACGGAGCGTTGACCCCGCGCAAGGCCGTGGAATTCGCGGTGCAGATCGCCACCGCCCTGGCCTCGGCCCACGAACGAGGGGTGATCCACCGCGACCTCAAGCCCGCGAACCTCTTCATCACTCGCGACGGGCGGGTGAAGATCCTCGACTTCGGCCTCGCCCGCCTGAGCGCGGGAGGGAGCGGAGGAACGGATGGGAAGACGCCGGAGGCGCAGACCCAGACCCGGCACACCGCGTCCGGCGTGGTCCTCGGCACCGCGGGCTACATGTCGCCCGAGCAGGTGCGCGGCCAGCCCGTCGATCACCGCGCCGACATCTTCGCGCTCGGATGCGTGATGTACGAGATGCTCACCGGCCGCCGGGCCTTCCAGCGCGAGACCTCGGCCGAGGCCATGACCGCGGTGTTGCGCGAGGATCCGGTCGATCCCGCCACCTTCGGCCGGCCCCTGCCCCAGGGCCTCGACCGGCTGATGCGTCGTTGTCTGGAGAAGCGCCCCGAGGATCGACTTCAATCCGCGCGCGACCTCGCGATCGCCCTCGACGCGGTGTCCCTGAACGAGACCTCGACCGGACAGACCGCGGTGGCCGCCCCTTCAAGAAGAATGCCGCCCTCGGCCGCGATCGCCGCGGCGGCGGTGGTGGCGGTGCTGCTGCTCATCGCGGCGTTCTCGTACTGGGGCGGGAAGCGGTCCGCGTCGCCCGTGGCCGAAGCGTTCCCGGAATTCACGAAGCTCACCTTCCGCCGCGGCCTGGTCTCCGGCGCGCGCTTCGCCTCCGATGGGCGGTCGGTCATCTACAGCGCCAGCTGGGACAGCGCCCCGATGCGCGTGTACACGACCGTGCCCGGGAGCGCGCGCGCCAACACCACGGAGCTCCACGAGGCGCAGCTCCTCGCGGTGTCCCCGTCGAACGAACTGGCGGTGATGCTGAAGCCGGCGATCAGCCTGCTCGGCTCCGTGGGGACCCTGGCCCGCGCCCCGGTGGGCGCGGGCGCCCCCCGCGCCGTGCTCGAGGGAGTCCAGCAGGCCGACTGGTCGAAGGGCGAAGAGATGGCGGTGGTGCGAACCACGCTCGGCCATTCGCGTCTCGAGTTCCCCATTGGAACCGTGCGCTACGAGACCTCGGGCTGGCTCTCCGCGCCGAGGATCTCTCCCAGGGGCGATTCGATCGCCTTCATCGAACATCCCATCGATGGCGACGACCGCGGCTGGCCTTCGATCGTGGATCTCAAGTCCGGAGCCAAGCGGGACCTCGCCCGCGAGTTCGGCAGCCTGTCGGGTCTGGCCTGGCGTCCCGACGGGGGCGAAGTCTGCGTGGGCGGCGGCGCGTCGATCTACTGCCTCGATACGAACGGGGGCGAGCCGCGCCGCGTGTTTCGGGGGACGTCGAGGCTGTTCCTCGAGGACATCTCCGCGGACCAGAGGATCCTCGCCGTCTCCGTTGGCCTGCAAGGAGCGGCGCGAGCCGGGGTCCCAGGCGGCGCCGAAGTCGATATCGGAGAGACGCCCGCGATCGTGCCCATCGACATCGACCCCAGGGACGGCCGGGTGCTCTTCGAGTCCATCGACTACGGCGTGTACCTCGAGAGCCCGGGACAGGGCCCCGCGGTCCGCCTCGGCGACGGCATTCCCCTCGCCCTGTCTCCCGACGGCGCGCAGGTGCTGAACCTTTCGCCGGGCCCGCCCACCGAGCTCACCCTCATCCCCACCGGAGCCGGTTCCGTGGTCTCGCTGCCGCGCGGGTCGATCCTGCGGCACGCCACCGCGGTCTTCACCCCCGATGGAAAGCGCATCGTCATCTCCGGCGCGGAGAGCGGCCGAGGCTCACGCCTTTACGTGCAGGATCTTCCAGGCGGCGATCCGAGACCGATCAGCCCCGAGGGGGTTCGCCTGCCCCCGAATCAGCCGCGGCTCGTGTCCCCGGACGGTGGATTTGTCGCGGCCATCGGACCGGACCAGATCATCGCGCTGTATCCGATGCAGGGCGGGGAGCCGCGGAAGGTCGCGGGGATCGAGGCGGGCTTGCGGCCGGTCGGCTGGACCAATCGCCCGGGCGTGCTCTTCATCACTCCCGAGGCGCTCACTCGAAGGACTCCGGTCTTCCGGCTCGACGTGACCACCGGTCGGCGCGAAGTCTGGAAGGAAGTCGGGCCCAGCGACCCCATCGGTTCGCCCATGACCCTCCGTGTTCAGGTGACGCCCGATGGAGGCCGGTACGCGTATCTCTACTTTCTCCCCACCGCGGAACTGGTGCTGATCGACGGCGTGTTTGGAAAGGGAGGCGGCCGGTGAGCTCGAAGCCCCCCGGACGAAACCCCTGGGCGGTGCTCGCCTACACCGTGGCCGACGATCGCTCGGACGGTGACGCGATCGACGCGTCGGCCCGCAGAGAACTCGGAGCGATCTGCCACGCCGCCGACTATTTCGGGGAAATGGACGTGGCCGCGCAGGTGGACTTCAAGCGTTCGAAGGGCGTGTTCCGGGGCGTGGTCGCGGAGACGCTGCAGAAAATGAGACGCTACCCTGGGTTCAAGGCGGCCCGGGCGAAATCGTATCCGCTGTGGCGCGATATCGAAGCGAGACTCAAGCACAGCCGTCTGCGCCTCCTCGAGGAGGACGTCGACCTCAACGCGGCGCGCCCTAACGTTTTGAAGAGCTTCCTGCACTTCGGTCAGACCGAGTGTCCGGCCGATCAATACGTGGTCTTCTTCTACGGTCACGGGTACGGTCCGGTGGGCGTCTTCTTCGACGCGGACGCGGGCGAGGACGCGGACACCCTGCATCTCAAGGGGCTTGCCGACTCGGTGGAAGCGATCGGAGATGCCGCCGCGGTGATGGTGTTCAGGGTCTGCGAGGTCAACACCCTCGAAACCGCCTACCAGCTGAAGGACGCCGCGAAGTTCATGATCGCTTCGCAATCGGTGGTGCCGATCGCCGGGATCTGGCCCTGGGAGACCTTCATGACCGGGCTGTTCCGAGGCGCCGCGCCCGCCGACGTGGCCCAGTCGATTGCCCGGCAGCTGGCGCTCTTCCTGAGGGCTCCCGAGAACCGCACACCCTTCGCCGATGTGCCCTACACCCTCATCGATCTCGGCGCCGCCCACGCGATCGCCAGGCCGCTGAAAGCGCTCGCGAACGCGCTCGACGCGGCGCGCGGCCAGAAGACGTGCGCCGCGGCCTGTTCCGCGGCCCTCGAAGCGTCCCGCGTCGGTTTCCCCGACGATCGCAGGAACCCCGGGGATCCCGCGCTTCTCGACGTGCCGACCCTGTGCGACCATCTGCGGAAGCTCACCCGCTATCCGGCGGTGGCCGGCCCGGCCGGGGCCCTCGGCGACGTGGTGCAGACGAGACTCGTGAAGTGGCATTCCTCGAGGCATGGCCTTCACCGGGGAACCGCGCTCTTCTATCGGCCGACCACGAGGCACCAGGTCGAGCACTCGCACATCTACGGCGAGGAGACCGCGGAGAAGGACGCGAGGAACTACCGGCGCCTGGCGCTGAGCCAGGCGACCGGTTGGGACCGGATCGCCCTCCGGCCCCTGGGCTGATACGCGAACGGCGCTTACTTCTTCTTCTTGGCCGCCTTCTTGGCGCCGCCGCGCTTGCCGCCCATTCCGCCCTGCTTCTTGCCTTCTGCCATTGGTCTGTCCTCTCGTTAGGGTTGTCGACACGAACCGTCCGATCCAGGCACGAGCGGTTGCCCGCGTCCGGTCGCGACTGCGCCCGACGTCGTTGTGGATTGCCCGGCAATCTAGCAAGGTGGAACTCCGGCGACAACCAGCGCGAACTACAATGAATTCCCGGACGCCGACCGCCCGCGCGTGCCGCGCGCCGGTCGCGTCCATCAGCGAGGCTCCCATGACCCGGCGAACTCTCACCCCTCTTGTCGTCCTCCTCCTCGCCCTCGCCGCTCCCGGAATCGGCCGCGCGCAGACCTTCAAGGTCGAGAAGTTCGACATCAAGGGTGAGGGCGGCACCGACTACGTCGCGGTAGAAGCCTCCTCCGGCCGCGTGTTCGTGTCGAGGTCCACCCACATGATGGTGGTCGAAGGCGCCACCGGCAAGGTTGTGGGCGACATCCCGAACACACCCGGGGTGCACGGCGCCGCGTTCGCGACGAAGGCCGGTCACGGCTTTACCACCAACAGCGGCGACGAGACCGTGACCATGTTCGACCTCAAGACCCTCGCGGTGGTGAAGCAGATCAAGGTCGGACCCGGCCTCGACGGCATCATGTACGACGAGGCCGACGACAAGATCATCCTCACCAATCACAGTCGCCCCATCGGCACCCTCACCGCGATCGACCCGGCGAGCGGCGCGATCGTGGCCACGGTCGAGCTGGAAGACACTGCTCCGGAGGGCGCCGCGGCCGACGGCAAGGGACGCATCTTCGTCAACAACGAGGGCAAGAACACCATCCAGGTGATCGACGTCAAGACCTGGAAGGCGGTGGCCTCATGGCCGATCGCGCCCTGCGACGGACCGACCGGCATCGCCTACGACCAGGCGTCGAACCGCATCTTCTCGGGCTGCAGCAAGACTTCGGTGGTCGTGGACGCGAGCACGGGCAAGGTCGTGGCCACGATCGCGAACGGCACGCGCGTTGACGCGCTCGGATGGGACCCGGGGAAGAAGCTCATCTTCATTCCGAATGGAGGTGAGGGCAACGTCACGGTCGTGCGCCAGGATTCGCCGGACAGGTACACCACGGTCGCGACCGTCGCCACCGTTCCCGGGGCCAAGACCATCACGGTGGATCCGGTCACCCACAACGTCTATCTGTTCCAGCCCGAGCGCGGCCCGGTTCCGCCGCCGGCTCCGGGCGCGCCCACCCCGACCCCTCCGCCCCCGGGCGTTCGGGTGCGCGGTCCCCTGGGGCCGATCGTCGCTGCGTGGTTCGTCGTGATCAAGCCGTAACGAAGGAGCGCGGCTACAGCCGCCCGGGATGTCGGAATCGCGCCATTCCCACGGTCAGGCCCGCGAAGACGGAGATCTTCGGCGCGGTGTGGCTCACGCCGATATCCACGCCGCCGTCCAGCACCAGGCGTGTCGAGACCTTGTAACCGATGGCCCACAGATTCGAGACGATGGCGTCGCTCCCCGAGGGTCCGTCGATCGCGTAGATCTCGCCGGTCAGCGACCATTGTTCGTCGAGCGCGCGGCTCACCGAAAGAGAACCCGCGGGCTCAGACCCACGAAGCCGCGGGGCCTCGTGGTTGAGCCAGGTGGCAAGAACGTTGAAGTCCGCGTGGAACGCCCCGAAATCACGGCTGAGCAGGAGCATCAGGAGCACGTCCGGCTGGCCGCTTCCGAGGCCGTTCGAGGCGCTCGCGGTTGGGACCTTCCAGGTGACCTGGACCGCTTCATCGATGCCGAGGGGGCCGTTCGGCAGAAACGTCCATTGCGCGCCGAGTTGCAGGTCGCCGAAGCCGGTTTTCGTGGGCTCGCCCGGCTGGGTCGCGTGCAGGAGACCGTTGCCTCCGATCCGGAGTTCGAGACGTTTCACTACGCCGAGCTTGAGCAGGAAGGGGCTCGAGTCGATATCCCCCAACCGGAGCGCGCTGTGCGCGAGCCCGAATTCCAGTTCCGCGACGCCGGCCTGGGTGGTCAAAGCGGGTGTCGAGAAAGTCGGACGATTGGGGTTGACCTGGATGGGCGGGCCATCCGCGAAGGCCCGGGGCGCGATGACCAGAACCAGCGCGATCGCGGCGAGAGCCGTGAGTCTCGGCGCGGCCTTGTCTCCCATGGTCCAGGCCGGATGCTACCGCCCTCGGGCATTGGGGGCACATCCTCCGCCCGCGTCGCCCTCAGAAGGTCACGGTCATCGAAAGTCGGGCGCCTCGACGAACCTGCCCGACGCTCACCCGGACGCGATCGAGGGGGATGTCCTTCTGCCACTTAGCGCCCGGGGCCACGACGGCCCCAAGGGCGCCGCCGAGCACGGCGCCGAGGAAGCCCGTTGCCGAGCTGTAGCTGGTCGATTGGCCGAGGCTGCCGAGGCAGTTGAGTTGTACCGCCGAGCAGTAGTTGCTGCTCGATCCACCCCCGCCGCTGCCCCCCGCGCCGAATCCGATCACGCCGCCCAACACAGCGCCGACCAGCGCAAATCCCGCCTTCTTCGAGTCCTGCACCCGAAGGTCCAGATGGGCTATGGCCGCTCGGGACAAGGTCGCTTCGGTCCGCGAGCCTCCATCCGCCACCTGGACTACGAGTGACTCTTCATTCAGAGCCTTCAGCTTGCCCTCGACGATGCGGACGGGATCGGCTGTGGTGATCCTGACCCACTCGCCGGGTCCAGGTCCCGGAGTTGCGGCAGGCTCGACCGCCGCGACCACGGGGGTTGCGGCGAGCGTCGGTGACGGGTCTTGGAAAGCGAGGGCGACAAGAACAATCGAGACGATCATTGGAACCTTCAGACTCGGGACATCGGAATGGGATGGTGAACCGCCGCGGCTTCGGAACCGAAAAGGGCCAGCGGGATCTGCAGAAGGCGGAACAGCACGAGCACCAGCCCCTCGAGCACCGCGATGTAGCCGGGCCAGGAGGGGAACCACTCGTAGGGCGTGTGGCCGTACGGCTTGTGGCTCAGATACATGAAGTTCGTGCCCAGCGCGTAATTGAGCACTCCATCGACGGCGGCGAAAGCGTTCAGCGCCAGGAAGGCGCGGAACCAGGCGCCAGCGCGGGGCACGATGCCGAGGCCGATGACGAGCACCAGGGGCGTGATCACGGTCAGGCCGTGCTCCAGGAAGTAGACGACGAAGCGAACGTGCGGAAAGGTCACGTTCAGTTCGGGGGTGATCAGGGCGGGCAGGGTGCCCGACAGGGCGAAGAACCAGGCGGGGCCGGCCGCCCGCGAATCGGAAGCGAGCAACGCGTAGACGCCGAAAGCCGCGGCCAGATCGCACATTTCGAGCGGGAGCATCTGCACCTGGTACCAGCCCTGAAAGAGGGCCACCGAGTACTCCGTGAGGTGACAGGCGACGAGCATGAGGGCGAGGCTGAAGCGAAGGCGCCGCCGCGCCATCTCTCCGAGGGAACGGGCGGCGAGGAGGGCGACCGTGGCCAGGATCGCCAGGATTCCGAGGGTCACGAGGTGGGCGGGGCCGAAGAGCGTGAAGTCGTTGTTCATGATCGAGGTCTCTGAGCTACCAGGTGGATGCTAGGCCCCGGGTCTTCGCGCGCTCGGAGCCGGGTGTGACGCTTGGCTGGGCGTCATAGTTCGCGGCTCGCTTGACTCGCCGGCGCGAGACGCCTAAGAACACCACGGCATCGCGCCCCTATTCCTGGGGCGCATGGAGAGAAAGGCGATCGCGATGAACAAGGGACTCTTGACGTGTGTGCTGGCCATGGGAGCTTCGGGGGCCCTGGCCCAGACCACGGTGATACGGGCGGGGCGGCTGATCGATCCCGAGACGGGCCGCGCCGCGGCGAACCAGATGATCGTGGTGCAGGGCGACAAGATCACCGCGGTCGGCGCCAATCTCGAGGTTCCCAAGGACGCCACGGTCATCGATCTCTCCAAGGAGACGGTCCTCCCCGGCCTCGTCGACGCGCACACCCATCTTGGCCTCACCTACAAGGACATCCCGGAGAACAACTACTACTACCTCACCTACGTGATGGAATCGACGCCGCTGCGCGCGATCGAGGCGGCGTCCAACGGGATCCAGCTCCTCAACTCCGGCTTCACCGTGGTGCGCGACCTCGGGAACAACGCCCTCTACACCGACACCGCGCACCGGATGGCCGTCGAGCAGGGCTGGATCCCCGGCCCCACCATCATCAACTCCGGCCTCATCATCGGGGGCATGGGCGGTCAGTTCTGGCCTACGCCGGAGATGGCCAAGCAGCACAACATCGTCTATCCCGAGTACATGGACGCCGACACCCACGACGAGATCGTGAAGGCGGTGCGCGAGAACATGCTGTTCGGCTCGAAGATCATCAAGATCTGCGTCGACTGCAAGCCGTGGGGCTACACCGTCGACGAGATGAAGCTGTTCATCAGCGAAGCGGCCAAGGGCGGCCTCAAGGTCGCGGGCCACGTGCAGACTCCCGAGGGCGCCACCCGCGCGATCGAGGCCGGCCTCTGGTCGATCGAGCACGGCATGGCGCTTTCGGAGGAGCACCACAAGCTGATGGCGAAGAAGGGCATCTACCTCGCCTCCACCGATACTCCCTTCACTTCCTACTCGGGATCGAAGGAAGCTTTCGCGGGCATCGTGGCCAAGCTCCAGAGTGCGTGGAAGAACGGGGTGAAGATCACCTTCTCGACCGACATGGATTACTGGAAGACCGGCAACGACATGACCCGCGGCGAGCTGACCATCAACTTCCTTCTCACCTGGAAAGCCGCGGGCATCCCCAACGCGGACATCCTGAAGGCCATGACCATCACCGGCTACGAGTGCGCGCAGGTCGAGAAGGAGCGCGGACCGATCAAGCCCGGGATGTATGCGGACATCATCGCGGTCAAAGGCAACCCGCTCGACGACATCGACGCGTTGCGCGACGTGCGCTTCGTGATGAAGAACGGCATGGTGTTCAAACGCGACGGCGTCATGACCCCGGAGAAGTTCTTCCACGCGGGGCCGGTGTACGGCTGGCGCCGCCGCTGACCGCCTGATCGGAGGCCGCGGCGGCGGGGGTCAGCCCCGGGGCGCCGCGGCGGTTTCGAGACTTGCGATCGCGGCGGCCTCGGAGTCGAAGGTCTCGAGGATGGTCAGGAGCTTGGCGATGCTGAGCAGATCGTGCACTTTGCGGGTGAGGTCGAACAGGGCCAGTCGCCCGCCGCGCTTGTTCACGGCCACGAAACTGCGGACCAGCTCGCTCAGACCGGCGGAGTCGAGGTAGGGCACCTCGCCCATGTTCAGGACCACCTTCCTGCCGCCCCCTTCGAGGACCGCCGCGACCGCGGAGCGAAGCTCCTGGTCCCCGTCCTCGAACATGATGTTGCCCTGGAGGTCGAGGATGGTGATGTCAGAGATCTTGCGTTGCCCGATGGTCATTGAGCCGCTGAATATACCTTCGCGAGTCGGCATGGCCGGGGTTTCGGGTTAGACCCCTCGCTCCCGCGGTAACCTCCGCCCATGAAGATCTCGAACCTCGCCGCTGCCCTCTTCGCCCTTGCCGCCATCCACGCGGCCGCGCAGGACACCGGAACCACCCGGCTGCTCCGGCAGCCCACGGTCAGCGCTTCCCACATCGCTTTCGCCTACGCCAACAACATCTGGACGGTCGAGCGCGCGGGCGGTACGGCCCGCCGCCTGACCAGCTTTCAGGGCCAGACCCTGAACCCGCGCTTCTCCCCCGACGGGAAGTGGATCGCCTTCAGCGCCGAGTACGCGGGGAACCTCGACGTATACGTGGTTCCCGCGGAAGGGGGCGAGCCGAAGCGACTCACCTGGCACCCGGGCGCCGACACCGTGCAGGGCTGGACCCACGACGGCGCGGCCATAGTCTTCGCCTCGGCGCGCGCGACTTCCGCTCCGACCGGCGCCCCCCGCTTCTGGACCGTGCCGGCCCGGGGCGGGGTGGAGACCCCGATGGCCCTGCCTCGCGCCTACCAGGGCCGTATCTCCGCGGACGGCAGCAAGGTGGCGTATCGGGTGAACAACTCGTGGGACGACGAACGGCGCAACTATCGCGGCGGCCAGAACCGTCCCATCTGGATCGTGGACCTCACGACCTACGACCTGGTGACCCCGCCCTGGACGGATTCGAAGGACATCGAGCCCGTGTGGGTGGGGGATTCCGTGTACTTCCTCTCCGATCGCGACGGCGTCTCGAACGTGTGGTCGTACGACCTCGGCTCGAAGAAGCTCGCGCAGGTCACGAAGTTCACCGACTTCGACGTGAAGACCCTCGATGGCCGGGCCGACGCGGTGGTGTTCGAACAGGCGGGGTTCATCCATGAGCTCGATCCGAAGACCGGCCGCGAGCACGTCGTGAACATCAAGGCGGTGGGGGACTTCCCCTGGATGATGCCGAAATGGGAAGACGTGACCGCACGGATCGCGAATATCGCGCTTTCTCCCACGGGCAAGCGGGTGGTGGCCGAGGCGCGCGGAGAGATCTTCACCATCCCGGCAGAAAAAGGCGACATCCGGAACCTCACGCATTCGGCGGGGGTGGCCGAGCGCGAGCCCGCGTGGTCGCGCGACGGCAAATGGGTCTCGTACTTCTCCGACCGCTCCGGCGAATACGCGCTCGTCATCGAATCGCAGGACGGCATCGCCGCGCCGCGCGAGATCCCCATCAAGAACGCCAAGCATTACTACACGCCATCCTGGTCGCCCGACTCGAAGAAGATCCTCTTCACCGACACCGACTTCAACGTGTGGGTGATGGACGTGGCGAGCGGCCAGCCGAAACTCCTCGGCAACGATCCCTGGGCGGTGCCGTCGCGCACCCTCAACCCGACCTGGAGCCCCGACTCGAAGTGGGTGGCCTACGCCTCGCGGCTCAATACGCTCTATCGGGCGATCTTCGTGGCCAACGTGGAGACCGGCGAGAAGAAGCAGATCACCGACGGCCTCGCCGACGCGATGTTCCCCGCGTGGGATCCGAACGGGAAGTACCTGTGGTTCCTCGCCTCCACCGATCTCGGTCTCAAGTCCCAGTGGCTGGACATGACGTCGTACGATCGCGAAGAGAACTTCGGCCTGTACCTCGCGGTCCTGAAGAAGGGTGAAGCCAGCCCGCTCCTGCCGGAGAGCGACGAGGACAAGGGCGCGCCCCTGGAGGCGCCGAAGGCCGCGGCTTCGCTTGCGCCCGACGCGACTCCCTCTCCCTCTCCGTCGGCCGAGAGAGCGACCGCCCCGGTGAACGTCGTCATCGACTTCGATGGTCTGCAGCAGCGCGTTCTCTCGGTGGCCGGCGTGCCCGAACGTCAGTACTCGGAATTGAAGGTCGGCCTGACCGGGAATGTCTTCTACCTGCAGGCTCCCGACGCGGGGAGCGGCGCGCGCGGCAGCACCCTGCACCGCTACAAGCTCTCGGATCGCAAGACGGCGTTGTTCGTGAGCGGTGTCGCCGAATACGACCTGAGCGCCGACGGGAAGAAGCTCCTGTATCGAACGCCCGCTCCGGGGGGCGGGCCGGGCGCGCCGCCCGCGGCCGGCGCGGCCGAGAGCCGGCCGTCCCTGTTCCTCGTCGACGCCGACAAGACCCCGCCCACCGCGGGCCAGGGCAAGCTCGACGTGACCCTGCGCATGAACGTCGACCCGAAGGCCGAGTTCACCCAGATGTTCAACGAGGGCTGGCGCAATCAGCGCGACTACCTCTATGTCCCGAACCTCCACGGCGCCGACTGGCCGAAGGTGAAGCAGATGTACGCGGCCCTGCTGCCCTACGCGATGCATCGCGCCGACCTCACCTACCTCATCGACATGATGGGCTCGGAGATCGCGATCGGCCACTCCTACGTGCGCGGCGGCGCGCTCCCGGAGATTCCGCCCTCCCCCGGGGGCCTGCTGGGCGCCGACTTCGCGATCGAGAACAACCGCTACCGGATCACCCGGATCTACGACAACGAGAGCTGGAATCCCGATCTGAAGGCGCCTCTCTCCGCTCCCGGACTGAACGTGGCGGTGGGGGACTATGTCCTCGCCGTGAACGGCATGGAGCTGATCGCTCCCGACAACATCCACCGCCTGCTCGATGGAACCGCGAATCGCCAGACCGTCCTCACCGTGAACTCCCAGCCCTCCTTGACCGGATCGAGGCAGATCACCGTGGTGCCGGTGGCGAGCGAGCAGGGTCTGCGCACGCGCGCGTGGGTCGAGGGCAACCGGCGCCTGGTCGACAAGCTGTCCGAGGGCCAGCTCGCCTACGTCTACGTGCCCAACACCGGGCAGCCCGGATACACGAGCTTCAACCGGTACTACTTCGCCCAGCAGGACAAGAAGGGCGCCATCATCGACGAGCGCTTCAACGGCGGCGGCTCCGCGGCCGACTACATCATCGACGTCCTGCAGCGTGACTTCGACGGCTACTTCAACAACGTGGCGGGAGACCGTGTGCCCTTCACCAGCCCCGCGGCCGGGATCTGGGGGCCGAAGGTGATGATCATCAACGAAATGGCGGGCTCGGGCGGCGACCTGATGCCCTACATGTTCAAGAGGCGGAAGCTCGGCCCCCTGGTGGGCAAGCGGACCTGGGGCGGCCTCGTGCACACCGCGGATTCGCCGACCCTGCTCGATGGCGGGACCATGATCGCGCCGCGCGGCGGCTTCTTCTCCCGCGACGGAAAGTGGGCGGTGGAGAACGAAGGCGTCGGGCCCGACATCGACGTCGAGAACTTCCCGAAGGACGTGATCGCCGGCCGTGATCCCCAGCTCGAGCGCGCGGTCCAGGAGGCCTTGAAGATGCTCAAGGAAAAGCCGGTGGACCGCATGATGAAAGAGCCCCCTCCGCCCACCTGGGGCAAGCGGAAGATCGGCTGATCGTCACTCGCGCGTTCGATCCTCGATCATCTTCAGGAGGCGGGCCTCCGCCTCATCCCGCTCGGCCTTGAGGACCTTGATGCGGGCCAGGAGCTTCGCCACGTCGCGGCGGCACAGGAAGGACGGGCAGTCGGCCATGGCCGGGCCCACGAAACAGGAAGCGCAGCGGGCGACATCCGCGCCCGCGCAGTCCGCGGCGTATTGCGCGATCTCGTCGTCGGTCGCGGGCGTCACGCCCTCGGCGTCGCTCACCTAAGCCGGCCCTCGCTTTGAGTTTCAGACTGCGGCACAAGCGCAAAAGATAGCACCGGGGATCGGGTGGAAATGGCCAGGGCCGGGGTCTGAGATAGCATTCCGCCGTGCCTTTCAACCTCAAGGTTCGAGACGTCATGAGTCCGAACCCGGTGACTCTTTCGCCGGAGGAGAGCCTCATGGAAGCGCTCCAGCTGATGCGGCTGCGCAAGATCCGCCGGATTCCCGTGGTTTCCGCGGCGGGCAAGCTCGTGGGCCTGCTCACCGAGGGCGACCTCAAGCGCGCCGAGCCCTCCACCCTCTCCGACACCCAGGAGCAGTTCATGGCGGTGATGGAAGGGACGCAGGTCAACCGGATCATGATCCAGAATCTGGTGACGGCGACGCCGGACACGCTGCTTATCGACGCCGCGCGCACGCTGTTCAGGAACAAGTACGGCGCCCTGCCCGTCCTCGAGGGCGAGAAACTCGTCGGCATGTTGACCGACCACGACCTCATCGGCGCCCTGATCAAGGTCATCGAAAGCCATCCCTGAGCCTTCCGCGTCTCCCTCTGGTGCATATGCATCAGCGCGCCGACCCGCCCGGGAGTGCTAAAAACCTAGTGCGCGGGCGGTGGCGCCGGGGCATGAGGTTCCGGGGCATTTCCATCTTCCGCTGGAGAACGAACATCATGAAAGCCGCTGTCCTCATCCTTCCCCTCTTCCTTGCCGCCTGCAACGACTCGCCCGCCACCGCGGCCGGGGATGGAAAGGCTCCCGCGAAGGCGCCAGCCAACGCGGCCGCCCTCCCGTCGACCGTGGCCCAGCCGGACGAAACCGCGGTGACCGGCACGGTCGCGGAGACCATCGACGCCGGGCCCTACACCTACCTGCGCCTGAAGACCTCGAGCGGCGAGGTCTGGGCGGCGGTGAACGAGGCGAAGCTCAAGGCCGGCGCCGAGGTCACCGTGGGCAACGCCATCTGGATGGCGAACTTCGAGAGCAAGACGCTCAATCGCAAGTTCGATCGCATCCTGTTCGGCAGCCTCATGAATCCCGGCGAAACCGCCGGCCTGCCGCCCGGACACCCGCCCGCGACCACCGGCGCCGCCGCGGCGGCCGTGGCTCCTCCCGCGGCCGACCTCGGCGACGTCAAGGTCGAGAAGGCGACGGGGAAGGACGCGAAGACGGTGGCCGAGATCTTCGCCAACAAGGCCGCGCTCAAGGGAGTCGAAGTGGTGGTGCGGGGCCGCGTGGTCAAGTTCAACCCCGAGATCATGGGCCGGAACTGGATCCACCTGCGCGACGGTTCGGGCTCGGCGGAGAAGCAGGACAACGACATCACCATCACCACCACCGACGTGGTCGCCAAGGGCGATGTCGTGACCATCCGCGGGAAGGTGGCGCTCGACCAGGACTTCACCGCGGGTTACGCCTATCCGGTGATGATCGAAGGCGCCAAGATCGTCAAGTAGGGGGCGATCCTCCCCGGCTACCGCGGCGTCTTCAGACGCTTGCGCCGCTCCAGTTCTTCCTTGAGCCTCGGGTGCGTGGGCACGCCCGCCTTCTCCGAGGCCGCGATCTCACGCTCCGCTTCTTCCAGGCGGTCGGTGATCGTGCAGACCAGGGCGAGGTTGTGGTGGGCGTCGCCCGACTGCGGGTCGCGGGCGATGACCGAGCGGAACGCGGCTTCGGCCTCCGCGATGGCGCCGGTCTGGAAGAGCGCGGTGCCCAGAGCGAGGGTCACGCCGGGCGGCGAGGGGTCGGGATCCTTGAGCGACGCCTCCAGCTCCGCGAGGCGGCGCTCGGCGTCCTGGATGGTGCGGATCTTCGACGCGGGGGTCGCGACATCGCCGTTCATCTCCTTCCACTTCGCGAAGACCTCCTTGAGGCGTCTCTCGTCCATGCTGCGAATGACCTCGCGGAGTTCGCGGACCTGATCGGTCCGGCGCTTACGGTCCTCGGGGGAAAGGGGCGCGCAGCGGAAGGCTTCACGCGCGGTGTCGAAGGCGCGCACCGCCTCGGGAAAGCGTTGCAGGGACATGTAGGTCTGCCCGAGGCCGTAGTGGGCGATGGCGAGCAGGGGATCGAAGGCCACCGCCTCCCTGAGCGCCGCTTCCGCCGCGGGCCACTTCGAGGCCAGGATCGCGGCCTCGCCGGTCTTGAAGCGGGCGACCGCGCTGTCGTGACTCTCCGCGGCGACGACCGCGGCGCAGTCGAGCGACCCCGACGAGACCGGCGAAGGGGGTTGGGCGAGTGCGATGGGGATGAGTACCGCCACAGGTGACATTGGGGCGCCTCCTCACAGAAATCTACACCTCGAAGACCGTCGAATAGTCGCGCGCGCTTGCAACGCCCGCGTGTGAGCCGTAGATTGACCGTGATCTCGCGGTAGCGAGGAGCGGGGGAGTTCGCCGCTCAAGGAGAACCGATGTCACGCAATCTCAGCGCGTCCCTGCTCGCCTTCGTCTGTCTCTCGCCGCTCGCCGCCAGAGCCGCCGAACCGCCCCCGCCCCGGGGACCGATCAGCGTCTTCGTCCGGGCGCGGCCCGACGAAGCCGAGCCCACGGCGGAGCAGAAGGCCAAGCGAAAGGCGGCGGCCGACGCCGCCGACAAGGAGTTCGACCAGGTGTTCGGCGCCTACCGGAAGCAGTTCGGAAAGGACGCTTCCAAATGGCCGGAGGAGAAGCTCACCGAATCCTTCGACGCGCTCGACCGCTTCGCCGTCGCCTGGAGTGAGCACTACTACTTCGCCCGGCCCGCCAAGGAGAAGGCGGACTCGGTGGAAGACACGAAGAAGTACCTGGGCAAGGACCGAAAGGCGGCCTGGGTTGTCCTCGCCGACAGCCCCGAGTCCGCCGATCTGGTCATCGAGATCCTCGGGCGGCGGGGACAGGCCAAATTCGTGACCGGTTCCAAGTACCTCGCCTTCGACGTGCTGCCCGGAAAGATCGGCGCCGATCGTCTGATGAAGCTGTCCCGAAAGACCTTCAAGACCTGGTTCGACGACCGCCTTCTCATCCTGCACTGGGCGAAGGCGAAGCCGAAAGAACCGTATCTTCGCTTTCAGGTGGAGAACTCGGAGCGCTGGCAGGACGTGGCCGCGTTCATCGGGCACACCCTCGAGGAGCTGGCCAAGACCTACTACGCCGACCTCAAGCCCTAGCTCCTTCTCGGCAGGCGGGTGGCATATCAAGCCGTCGGCCTTCGCCGCGCGAGGAGATCCGGACTCTGGAGGGCCGAATGGGAGTCATCGAAACCGACCAACAGAAGAAGTCTTCCCGGGGGCGCGGCTGTGTCGTCGGCCTCGTGCTGCTTGGGCTCGTGGTGGTCTATTTCGTGATGACCCTGCAGGCTCCGCGGGCGGCCGCCACCGCCTTCAAGCAGCGCCTGCGCGTAGGGATGACCGTGAGCGACGTGATGGTCGAGAGCCTGGGGACACCGCGCCACCTCACGTTCATGCGATCGGCGGAGGGAGCGCCCGAGTGGACGGCCTATGGCTCGACGGTGACGGTGGGCGGGGAGAGGGCCGAGGGCGCCGCCGCCGTGCGCTCTCTGCTGGAACGCAGGGCCGCCGAACTCAAGGTGGAGTCTCTCTCCTTCATGTTCCTCACCAGCGTTCCCGTTCATTCCTCGATCCTGGTTCGTTTCGGGTCCGACGGCCGGGTCGTGAAGATCGACGGGCCTTTCGATCGGGCCGAGTGACGAAGGCCGGAGGAGCCCCGGGGTTACATCGAGATCGAACCCTCGCGGAAGTCGGTCTTGTCGAGCCAGACGTTGACGAGCACCGGACGTCCGCGGGCCGACAGCTCGCGGGCCCGCTTGAGGCCGTCCTCGACCTCGCTTCCTCGCCGGATCTCGATGCCTTCCGCGCCGAAGGCCCGCGCGACTTCGTGATACGCGGTGCGGGCGAGCACGGTGCCCACGTCGTCCTTGAGCATCTTCACCTGCTCGCGCGCGATCTGGGTCCAGCCCGCGTCGTTGCCCACCACCGCGATTACCGGTATGCCGTGGCGCACGAAGGTGTCGAACTCCGCGAGCCCGTAGCCGGAAGCGCCATCGCCCCACAGTAGCCACACTTCCGACCCTGGCCGCGCGAGGGCCGCGCCCGTGGCGAAGCCCGCGCCCACGCCCAGCGTTCCGAACACGCCGGGGTCGAGCCAGGTGAGAGGGCCGCGCGGCCGGAGAATGTAGGACGCGGTGGCCACGAAATCTCCGCCGTCCGCGACGAAGATCGCGGCATCGGCGGCCGCGCGATCGAGAGCGCGGAAGAAGGCGACGGGGTTGACGTGCTCGCCCGGCACGACGGCCGAACCCTGGGCCTGGCTATCGATCGAGGCTTCGCGCGCCTGGTCGCGCTCGCGCAGGGTGTTCATCCAGGCCTCCCGCAGCTTTCCCGATCCGGGCCGCTCCGAGAGCTGTTCGATGAAGAGGGAGGCGTCGCCGATGGCGGCGATGGTCGGCCTGCGGTTGAGCCGGGCATCCGCGGCGCTGCGGTTCGCGGCGATGAGTGTCGCGGATCGCTTCACGTGCTTCCCATAGTCGAGACGGAAGTCGCAGGGAACGCCCGCGAGGATTACGCAGTCGGATTCGCGCAGGGCCTTCCGGCGCTCGTGCCGCATCTGGAGGGGATGGTCGCGTCCCAGCAGACCGCGGGCCATGCCGGAGAGATACACGGGGACGCCGAGGCGCGTCACTGCGCTCGCGAGGGCCGGGGCGTTCGTGGCTTGCGCGAGCGCCTGAGAGCCGATCACCATCAGCGGCCGCTCGGCTTTGGCGAGGGCCTCGGCCGTGCGGGCGATGGCGTCGTCGCCGGGCCGGGGAACGGGCACGTCGAGCACGCGCGATGCGAAGGGCTCGTCCGTGCCCGAGAAGAGTCTCGCGGCATGACGGTTCAAGTACCAGCGCAACACCCGGTCCGCGATCGAGGTCCCCTTGCCCGCCGCATCCGCGTACCACTGCCGGATCGTCGCTTCCTCGTAGAGCAGATCGACCGGGCACTCGACGAACACCGGACCGGGCACGCCCGCCCGGGCGACCGAAAGCGCCTCGGTCACCGCCGGTCCGAGATCCTTTACCCGACGCACCTGCTTGACCAGCTTCACGTGCGGCGCCACGAGGGGCCGCTGGTCGATGTCCTGAAGCGCGCCTCGACCCTGAAGCGCCGTGGGCGCGGCGCCGCCGATGAGGAGAACGGGCGACTGGGCGAGCTGGGCGTTCTTGAGCGCGGTGATGGTGTTGGTGAGGCCGGGCCCGGCGGTGACCGCGGCCACCCCGGGGATGCCGGTCAATCGAGCCGTCGCGTCGGCCGCGAACACCGCGGTGACTTCGTCGCGGGTGTCGACGATGCGGATGCCGCGCGCCTTGGCGGCCACCAGGATGGGGGAGATGTGACCGCCGCACAGGGTGAAGATCGTGCGGATGCCGTGGGCGTGAAGGGCCGCGGCGATCCGGTCGCCTCCGTGCGGTTTGTCCGTGGGGTCGGTCATGCGCGCGCCTCTGCCTTTGAATGCTTCGCCATATGTTCGGTCACCAGGGCGCGATAGTCGATCTTGCCGATTCGCGTCTTCGGCAGTTCGGCGCGGAACTCGACTTCGCGCGGGCACGACCACTTGATCAGCCGCTCGCGGCACCAGGCGATGATCGCGGTCTCCGTCTCCGGCCTTGCCAGGGCGGGGTCGCGCAGGACCACGTACGCCTTCACCCGCTCCACCTGCGCCTCGTCGGGCACGCCCACCACGCAGGCCTCGGCCACCAGCGGGTTCTGATAGAGGACGGCTTCGACCTGGGCGGGATAGACGTTGAAGCCCGAGGACTTGATCATGCGCTTCAGGCGGCCGGTGAAATAGAAGAAGCCGTCCGCGTCCATCCGGCCGAGATCGCCGGTGTGCAGCCAGATGCGGCCATCGGCGTGGGGGCGAAGGGCCTGGGCGGTGGCCTCGGGATCGTCGAGATAGCCGCGCATGACCGCGGGGCCGCTCAGGCAGATCTCACCCTCGTGTCCGATCGTCGCCTCGAGCTCCGTGTCGGTGGTGCAGATCATCGCGTCCATGTCCGGGAAGGGAAGACCGATGGAGCCCTCGCGATAGTCGTTGAGCGGTGTGGCCATGATGGCGGACACCGCCTCGGTGAGCCCATAGCCCTCGAGGAGCCGCACCTTGCCCCCGCGTTCCGAAACCAGCTTCTCGAAACGCTCCTTCACCGGCCGCGGCAGGGTGTCGGCGCCGGAGAAGCAGGCGCGCAGACAGGAAAGGTCCGCGGTACGAAGCGAGGGATCCTTGCACAGCGCCTCGTACAGGGTGGGCACGCCCACCATCACGGTGGGGCGCCTTGTGCGCAGGAGCTTTGCGACCACCTCCGCGCTGAACACGGGAACGAGGATGGTGGTGCCCCCGGCCATCAGCACCGCGTTCACGCACACCCCGAGGCCGAACCCGTGGAAGAGGGGAAGGATCGCGAGCATGGCATCGCCCTTGTGGATTCCGCCCCAGGCCACGACCTGCAGGCTCTCGGCGATGAAGTTGCGGTTGGACAGGACGATGCCCTTGGGTTGCCCGGTGGTTCCGCCCGAGAACAGGATGGCCGCGGGATCCTCGGCGGTGGTGGAGATCGCCGGCAGGGGTGAGGCCGGGCCGCCGTCCGTCTTCATCAGATCGAACCACCATCGGACGCGCGCATCCTCCGGGATCTTCGCGATCTTCCGCCCCCGGGTCAGCCAGAAGCCGAGCTTCTTGAGGGGCGAGAGGTAGTCGGGGATGCGCGCGACGATCACGGTCGAAAGCGGCGTTTTCGGGGTGGCCGCGGCCATGGCCCCGTAGAAAGCGTCGAGGACCAACGCGATGCGCGCGCCGCTCGCGTCGAGATAGTGCGTGATCTCCGGCGTGGTGGAGAGGGGATGGATCAGGGCGGGCTCCGCTCCCAGGCGGTTCGCGGCATAGAACGCGATCACCCCCGGAGGCGAGGTCGGCATGGAGATGAGGATGCGATCGTGAGCCTTGAGGCCGAGGGCGGACAGAGCGCGCGCGGCGCGATCGACCTCATCGATGAAGCGGCGGTAGGTCGAGGTCGAGCCCTGGAATTCCCAGGCGATGTCGTCGGGCACGCGGGCCGCGGTCTTCGCCACCGCTTCGTAGAGGGTGGTCGCGGGGTAGTCGAGGGAGGGCGGCACCTCGCCATAGAACCGCAGCCACGGACGGGGTTCGCTCATGCGGATCAGACCTGGTGGCCGGTGGTTTCCGAGATGCTCTTGATCAGTCCCCGCTCGTCGAGGAGCACGAAGAAATGCACGAACCCGACATCGCCCCGGAAGGTGAACCAGACCTGCCGGGACTTCGCGAGCGCCGCGGCGGTATCCGCCACCGCGCCGGCCGAATGGACCTCGCCGGACGACCACATGAAGAGCGTGCCGGCTTCGCCATCTCGTCCGACCCTCGGATACTCATCGAGGGTCAACTCGTTCGGCGTGCCCCAGAGCGTGATGAAGCGATATCGCCTCGGGTGGGCGGTGTAGAGGATGTCGAGCCGGCGCAGGGCTTCCTGCATGCTCATGCCCGGTTGCAGGCCGGAACGGAACTCCGGGACCGACCCCCCCTGCTGGCGCGCCCCCACCAACGCCACGATGCCGAAGACCAGGTACAGGACGGCTCGCCACAGGCTGCCGCGGGCTGCGTCGCGACGGCCCCGGAACAGCGACCAGAGGCCGCGCACGCCATGGGCCAGGATGCCGACCAGGGTGACGGCCATGGCCACGATGAGCAGGCTGGCCGTCATCATGGCCGACTCCAGGCTGCGGACGAAGAGAATGCCGCCGAGGACGATCACGCCGAGCCCGACCGCCGTAGGCCACAGCGGACCTTCCTTCTTCTCGGCCGTCGGTGCCGCCGGCTGGTCCTGCGCCATGTTGGCTCCTGTCTACTGAGGGCGGGGAAATCGCTCCGCCCGGTCGAATGCTAACGCCGGTCCGCGGCTCTCAACCTCGGGCCCCGGGCGAGGGTCTCGAGCGTAATGGATTCGAACGTGCTCTGCACCATTTCGTCCACCTCCGCGAAGAGCGGTCCGAGCCTTCCGAGCGCGAATCCCTCCCGAAGCGCGCGGGGGCTGCGCGATTCCGCGGGCTCGAACACCCGGATCACCTCGAGCAGGGAGATCTCCCTCGGTTTGCGGGTGAGCCGGTAGCCGCCGCCCGCGCCCCGTGTGCCCTCGGCGATCCCGGCGCGCACGAGCTGCTGCACCACCTTGGCGAGGGCGGTCTCGGGAATGCCGTTCCGCTCGGCCACGCGCGAGACGCTCACCGGCTCGTCGTCCACCGCCGCCATCTCGAGGGCGGCGGCGAGGGCGTAGTGGGTGCTCCGGCTGAGTCTCATGCGCCCGGGTTCGCTTCCGCGAGCTCGGCTTCCTCTTCCGCGCGCTTCTCCACCCGGAGGCGGGCGGAGGCAAGGTCGAGGTCGAGGCACAGCCGCTCGGCCGGACGGAAGCCCTCGTGATGGAAGAAGGCGATGAGGTCGAGGTTGTCCCAGGGGACCTCGGTCTGCAGCCGCGGGATGCCGAGGCCGAGGAGATTCGTCCCGAGCTGGGAGATGAGGGCCGCGCCCACGTGTCGGCCGCGCAGATCGGGGCGCACGCCGAGGGTGTCGAGGACCGCGGTGGGTTCCATCATTCCGAATTCGCCGTAGTACACCCGGGCCAGGAGGAACCCCGCGAAGGCCCCGTCGAGTTCGGCGGCGAGCGAGACCTCGATGCCGGTGTCGGAGAGTGCCTGTTTCAGCTTGAGCTTGAAGTACTCGTCGCGCCTCCGTCCGATCGACCTCGCATCGAGGGCGATGACCGCCTCGAGATCCTGAGGCCGCAGGCGTCGCACCACGAGTCCTTCGTGGGTGGTTGTCGTGTTCATGGTTCCTCCAGGATCAGGGTTCATGCCATCAACTGTCCGCCGTCCACTCTCAGCACCTGGCCGGTGATGTGACGGCTCATCTCGCTGCACAGAAAGAGCGCGGCGTTCGCCACGTCGTCGGGCTGACCGAGGCGATGGAGCGGCGTTTCGGCGCGTGCGCGCTCGCGGAACTCCGCGGGGACCGACGCGGTCATCGGCGTCTCGATCCAGCCCGGGGCGATGCAGTTGACGCGAATGTCGAAACTTCCCAGTTCGAGGGCCGCCGCCTTGGCCAGGCCGATGAGGCCGGCCTTGCTGGCCACGTAGTTCGACTGGCCGAACTTGCCGCGCTGCCCGTTGATCGACGAGACCAGCACCACGGCGCCCCCGCCGATCCGTCGCATGACCGGCACGCACTGCCGCAGCAGGTGGAAGGCGGCGTCGAGATTGACGGAGAGGACCTCGGACCACTGTTCGGGGCTCATCTTCCACAGCACCGAGTCCCGCGTGATGCCCGCGCAGTGGACGAGGATGTCGATCCGCCCGTGCTGATGCTCGATCTCGGCCACGAGGGCGTCGATCTGCGCCCGCTCCGACAGGTCGATGGGCAGGAAGGTCACGCCGTCCGGAACCCGGGATCCCGGTCGATCCACGCTTACCACGCGCGCTCCCGCCTTGTGGAACAAGGCCGCGATGGCCGAGCCGATGGCCCCGTTTCCCCCGGTGACGAGGGCGACCTTGCCCGCGAGCGAAAGCGGTTCGAGACTCATGCGCCGGCCTCCGCTGCAGCGAACGACAGGCCCTTGCGCGAGAGCTTCCGCGCCCGGAACGCACCCCACATGGCCGCGCCGATGGCGCCGGCGATGGCGGACCGCTCGTGCGCGCGGATCTCGATGGCGGCCTTCTGTTCGACCGCGGCCTCGCGCAGCGCCGCGAGCAGGCCCACGTCGGCGGCGAGGCCGCCGCTCACCAGGGCGACACCCTTCGCCCCCGCGGAAGTCAGCAGGCGCAGGTACCTTCCGGCCATGGACTGGTGAATGCCCTTGAGAATGTTGGGAATGGTGATGCCGCGCGAGACCATGTTGATGACGTCGGTCTCCGCGAGCACCGCGCAGATCGAGGAGCAGGGTTCGGGCTTGTCGGATTGGACGGAGAGGCCGCCGATCTCTTCGAGGGTCACGCCGAGGTAGCGCGCGATGTTTTCGAGGAACTGGCCCGAGCCGGAGGCGCACTGGCTGGTCATGCGATGACCCATCACCTTGGCGCGATCGTCGATGAGGATGGCGCGGGCGTGCAGAGCACCGATGTCGATCACCGCCCGGGCCTCGGGGTCGAGGAACAGGCCGCCCCGTGCGTGCGCGGTCATGCCGTAGAAGTGGCCGGTGCGGAATCCGATGGATTCGCCTTCGCCGGTGGTGGCGATGTAACCGAAGTCCTTCCGGTTGAGTCCCGCTTCGGAAAGCGCGCGTTCGAAGGCGCCCTCCGCCACCTGCACCGGATCGCGGCGGCGAATTCGCTCACTGATGCAGGAGAGAAGGGTGGCGTCGCCATGGTCTCGGTCCGAAAGCAGGGCCACCTTTACCGCCGCCGATCCCACGTCGATGCCCGCTGTCAGCATTTCGCTCATGATGGTGTCCTCAGTGCGCTTCCTGGTGAGTGACCTCGCGCAGCGCGAAGAGCGCCGCGCCGAGGGCGCCGGTGTAGATCGAGTCGGGCGAGATGTTGATGGTCACCTGGCCGTAGTTCTCCTCGACGAGCTTTTTCAGGGCGCCCACCGCGGCGGGGTTCTTGGCCACGCCGCCGGTGAACGTGAACTCGTCCTTCACCCCGCCCGAGCGGGCGAGCAGGGACATGGCGCGCAGGATGATGGCGCGGTGAAGCCCCGCGAGGATGTCCTCGCGCTTGTCGCCGAGGGAGAGACGCTCGCGCAGCTCGGCCCCCGCGAAGACGGTGCAAGTGGAGTTGATGCGCACCGTCCGCTTCGAATTGCAGGCGAGCGGCCCGAGCTCGTGCAGGCCGAGGTTCATCTCGTCGGCGATGTAGCCGAGATAGCGGCCGCAGCCCGCTGCGCACCGGTCGTTCATCTGGAAGGAGGTCACCACACCCTGATCGTCGACCTGGATAGCCTTGGTGTCCTGGCCGCCGATGTCGAGGACGGTGCGCGTGCCCCCGAACATGGCGTGCGCGCCGCGTCCATGGCAGAGGATCTCCGAACGGATCTGGTTCTTGGGGAAGGGGAGTCGCGCCCGGCCGTAGCCGGTGCCGACGCTCGAGGTCTGCTCGAGCGGGATGTCGACCACCGCGCGCACCGACTGCGCGAGTTCGGGCGGCGCTCCTTCGAGTTCAGCGACGGTCTTCAGCGCGTGATCCTCGAAGCGGCCCGCGACCTCCGCGGCGTTCTCGACCTCCAGCACCGCGGTGTCGAAGAAGCCCGCGAGGACATCGAAGGGGAGATTCCGCTTCGGCGCCTCCTTCTCGGCGAGCCGCAGATAGCGGCTGCCCGCGAGGTCGCGGAAGAAGTCGCTCTTGCGGGAGGCGCCGCGCCGGTAGAGCGTCGGGGTTTCCTCCTCCATGCGGGAGAGCAGCTCAGAGGCTCCCGACTGAAGGGCGGCGCTCGCGCCGCGCTCCTTGGCGAGGCGTTCGATCACGCTTCTCAGGACCCGCAGCTGGGCGAGGTACTGCTGCATGCGGATGCCGCGCTCGAGATCTTCGAGCAGCGGTGTCTGGACGGTGTCGGTGATCCCGCGCGAGGTCAATTCCGCGGCCACCAGGGAGAAGCGCGCGTTGATGAGCGCCTCGCTCAAGGCCACCTGACAGGCGACATCGTAGTTGCTGCGGCTGTTGGTGATGCCGCGGCCCATCACCTTTCCGTCGAGGCCCATCACTACCGCCTTGGTGGTGGTGGAGCCGAGGTCGATCCCGATGGCGCACTTCATTCCGCACCTCCGCTGGCCTTCTTCTGTTCGAGCATCTGGAAGTACGACTCCAGCCGGTTCTTGATGTTGGCGGCCGAGAAGTACCGCGGGTCGACGAGGTCGCTCTCGATGAAGCCCCCGGGTTTGCCCACCCGGCCTTCCACCTCGCGCAACATGTGGAGCTGGCCCGCGCTGAAGGAGTTGCAGCTCTTGACCGAGTTGATGAGGAAGCCGTCGGCCTGGTACTCCTTCACGTAGCGTGAGATCATGTCCACCCGGCTCGGCAGGTTGAGGTTGGTGTAACACCCGAGACAGTAGTCGGCGAGGGTCTCGAGGGGGTGGGTCGGATCGTGGCGGAAGCCGAGGTCGTAGACCCCGCCCACCTTGGTGTAGGTCGAAGCCACCACCACCGCGCCCTCGTCCACGAACATCTTCCAGAACTGCCGGAAGCTCGTCCAGTTGGGAGGTCCTTCCACCACGATGCGATACTTCTCCTCGGTCATCTCGCCTTCCGGGGTCACCGGACCCGCACCCGCGGCGATGCGCTGTTCGATCTCTTCCCGAAGTTCCTTGTAGTACAAGACCGCGTCCTCGGTGCCGCGGAACGCGGTGAAGATGGGGCCGATGTAGTACACGCCGCCGAAGTAGGCATCGATGGGGGAAGGCCGGCGCTTCGCCGACTGAAGCACCCACACGAGGTTGTCCTCGGCCTGCGCCGAGCGGGTCAGGATCTCCCTGAGCCGGTCTTCGTCGTAGGCCTTGCCCGTGATCTTCTCGAGGGTGGGGATGATCTTCTTCTTGAGCTGTTCGACCACGTACTGACGCATCGAGTCGGTGATCTTCCCGTCGCCCTGGTAGGGCACGTGAAGCATGGCCACGGGGGCGTTGTATTCCTCGCGCAGCAGCTCGAACCACTTCAGGAAGGTGAAGCAGCCGGTGTATGAGAGCAGCAGAAGGTCGGGGTTGGGCAGCCGCTTTCCCGTGGGCCCGACGTTCCCCGACTTCAGCATGCCGATGTCGCTCTTGACGTAGGTGCAGACGTCCTCGGAGTGGCCGAGCTTCTCCGCGAGGGCGATGTAGTCCTTGGACTTTCCGCGCATGCCCGCCTGCAGCGCGTTGATCTCGGGGAGCACGGGCAGGATGTCGAAGGAGAGCAGCAGTTCGGTGAGGTTTCCGGGCACGAAGGTGTAGGCGACCTTTTCGCCCGTCTCCGGGGCTTCAGCGAGGCGGTCGAAGTGCGCGGCGATCATCTCCTTCTGACGGAGCTGGCTTCGGTCTTTCTCGACGTCGGCTACGGCGGCATGGGTGGACATGGTTCAGGCCTCGCTCCACAACTTGATGGAATCGGCGAAGGTGCCCGCCTGCTCGCGGATCACCTGGAACTGACCGCCGTTCTCGGAATACTTGAATGCGGTCCAGGGAATCCCCGCCTTGTCGACGGCCTTGACCGCCATGGGCTGGTCGAGCAGGGCCGGATCGCAGAAGCTCGCCGCGCAGAAGAGAACCCCTTCGGCGGCGTTCTTCTTCACCCGGTCGACGAGGGCCTGGCCCTTGTTGCCGAGTTCGACGTACCGGGTGGGACCGGCGACGGCCTGATCGAGAAACGCGCGCACCAGGTTCTCGAGCGGGTCGCCTTCCGTCTTGATGTCGCCCTCGATGAAGCGGTGCACCTGGACGTAGTCGTCATCCACGATGTAACACCCGGCGCGTTCGAGGGTCTTGATGAGGCCGATGGGCGGCTGCTCGCAGAAGGAGCCCGTGACCACCACCCGCGCCTGGTCGAGGGGCTTGCGCTCGGCGCACCCGCGCGCGGCCTCGAGATACGCGCGCACCATGGGCGTGTGCTTCTCGACCGGCAGCACCAGGCCGGCCCGCATGAGCGAGTAGACCTCGTGGGTCGGAGCCTTCCAGGGCTGCTGCCGTCGCAACTCGTAGACCTCGGCGATGACACGCCGGTTCTCGTTGTACAGGGCGATCGAAGCGGCGAGAGCCTCGGGGCGCAGCGGCTTGCCTCCGTGCTCCACGATCTGCGCCGACAGTTCGAGAAGTTCGCGACCGTAGAAGGAGCCGCCGATCTCCGGGTCGAAGTCCTGGGGCACGTCGAGGTAGCGCACGAGCTTGGTCGGGAACTGCATCTTCCAGATCCCGGACAGATTGCGGATGACGTCGCAGATGGCGGGGAAGAGCACGCCGTCGAGACAGTCGAGGCTTCCGTTCAACCCGAGCTCGATCGTGCTGCGCGGGATGTGACAGATGTAGGACTGGTAGTAGGCGTCGCCGCGGATGATCTCGAGGTCCTCGCCCCCGCCCATCAGGCCCACGGGCAGGGCCCCCTGGGCGTGCAGGAGTTCGCGCGGCACGTAGATCGGCATGTAGCCGATGGCGATGCCTGAGGTCTCGGCCTTCCACTCGCGCACCGCGGACAGTCGATAGTCGCGAGACAGCGTCTCGGCTTTCTCCGCGATCTCTTCCGGACGAGGGAGGGTCATGAGTTGCTCCAGACGGGCTTGCGCTTCTCGAGGAAGGCGTGCAGGCCCTCGTTGGCGTCCTTGGTCTTCATCAGGGTGTCCAGGTACTGGTGCTCGAGGCGGGCGATTTCCTGGTTGAACCGGTCGATCAGGCCCTCGCGCGCGGCGCGGACCGCGAAGCGCAGGCTCGACGCCGAGTGCGCGAGGAGCCGGTCGCGCACGTACTCGAGTGCTTGCGCCATGGGATCCTCGGCGAGGCCATCGACCAGGCCGATGCGAAGGGCCGCCTCGCCGTCGAGGGTCCGGCCGCTCAGGAGCAGGTCCTCGGCATGAGCCCGGCCCACGCGCCCGGGCAGCAGGATGGAAGCCACGGGAGCGAAGACGCCAAGGGAGATCTCGGGCTGACCGAGGTTCGCCGCCGGCATGGCGTAGATCCGGTGACAGGCGGTGGCGAGTTCGAGGCCTCCGCCCAGGCACGCGCCTCTCACCACCGCGATGGTCACCACCGAGGCGTCGAAGATCGCCCGGAAGAGATTGTGGAACCCATGCAGCATTCCTGACACCTGCTCGGGAAGGTGCTCTTCGACGCTGGCCCCGAAGGAGAAGTGCCGGCCCTGGCCTTCGAGCACGATGGCCTTCAGGTGGCGGTCGAGGGCCGCCTTGCGGAACAAGGCCGTGAGCTCGGCCACGAGGGCGGCGTCGAGAACATTGCCTTTCGAGGCTCCGAAGGTGACGCGCCAGACCGCGCCGGAATCGAGAATCGCGGTCTGTACGAGAGGGTTGGGGTCGGTCATGAGACCTCCTCGATGTCGAGTTCCAGTTGGACGAAAGGCCCGCCGCGGAAGCCGTTGCTGCGGAAGAAGGCCAGCACCGGCACGTCGTTCCGGCGGACCATGGTGCGAATGCGCGGCACGCCCCGGGCCTTGAAGCGCCCCACGGCCTCCGCGAGCAGATGCGAGGCGACGCCGTGGCGCTCCGAGTTCGGATCGACGCCGATCGCGAAGATCCAGCCGCAGGGCTCCGACCCGAATTCGAAGGCGCGGACTTCGCCGAGCAGGTATCCCGCCAGACCCTTCGGCGCTTCCAGGGCGAGGCCGATCCGCGCGGCCCGGCCGTCCCGCTTCAGGAAGCGCTCGAGCACGCGGGTCCAGTAGGCCCGCTTTCGCAGGCCGGTGTGGAGACCGTCGATGCGGACGACCTCGGAGAGATCCTCCGCTTTGAGCGGACGGATCCGGGGCGAGGCGTCCGGCGTCTCAGGCGCTCTTGCCATGAGCCCTCGCGAGTATTTCGTCGACCAGGGGCTCGGACCACACCGCACCCTCGGCCAGCCGCCGACGCAGGAGCAGGAAGTCGGCCTCGCGACAGGCCTTGCTGCCTTCGTGGAAGGCGCGGAAGCCCGCGCGTCCTTCGGTCATCATGTTCAGGCCGAGCCAGGCGCGGTTCGACTCCTTGTTGCGGTCCCAGTGCTCGAGCTTGTGCTTCCGCACGCTCTCGATGGTCTTGGTGAGGCATCCGGGCATGGTCATGGCCAGGCGATAGACCAGGCCTTCGATTTCGCGATCGAGCAGGGACAGGTCGACCTTGCCCCGGGCCAGGAGCTTCTTTCCCTCCTCCTTCGCCGCCCCCTGCTTGGAGTCTCCGTACACGATCTGCCCATCATCCGAAACCCAGCGATCGGTGATGACCAGGGGATTGGGCACGAACCGGCCATCGACGTTGAGTGCCGGCACCACGCGGGTGAGCAGGCCGAGCCGCTTGGCCCGGTGGGCGCTCCAGTGCTCGCACAGGGTGCAACTCTCCATCGCGGCCTCGACCCCCACGAACAGGGGCAGGAAGTCCGTGCTGCCCCCGTCGGGCGCCGAGCCGTGCTTCGGCCCCGCCTGCCCGAACAGGGCCAGGTCCTGGGCCACCGAGAAGTCGCAGGCCATGCCGATCTCCTGGCCGCCGCCGATTCGCATGCCGTTGACCCGGCAGATCACCGGCTTGTCGCACATGAGAATGGAACTCACCATGTCGTTGAAGAGCCGCATGTACTGCCGGTACTCCTCGGGCCGCCCCGCGTAGTACTCCGCGTACTCGGCGGTGTTGCCGCCGGTGCAGAAGGCTCGATCGCCCGCGCCGGTGAAGACCACGGCCACGCAGGCCCGGTCGTTCGAGGCCGCGCGCATGCCGAGGATCACGCCTTTCACCATGGCGGTGGTGTAGGAGTTGAGCTGGGCGGGATTGTCGAGGGTGATCCACACCGCGTGGAGGCCTTGTACCTCCTTCCCGTCCGGGTCCTTGAGCGGAACGGTTTCGTAGCGCACGCCCGGGGCGTCCTGCCGCGGGACGAGGTCGTGATCCTTGAAGTCCATGGGGATGTCTCCTTGCTCAGCGTTCCGGGATCAGGACGATGCGGCCCGACACCTTGTGGTCGTGGATGTCCGCGAAGGTCTGATTGATCGAAGCCATGGGGCGGCGCTCGACGAACGGCGTGATCGCCACCTTGCCCGCGAGGACGAGGTCGACGATCGCGGGGTAGTGCTCGGGCAGGCACCCCCAGTTGCCCTGCGCGGTGGCGTCGAAGGCCATGAGGTTCGAGAGCCGCACCTCGACGGACTTCGGCGTGAAGCCCACGATGCTCAGGTAGCCGCCGTGTCCGAGCAGGCTGAAGGCGGTCGACTGTCCGGGCACCGTCCCGGAGGTCTCGAAGATCCGGTGCCGGAAGCTCGGCACGTTGTTCTGCTTGGCGAAGTCGCGCAGCGCGCCGCGGAGCGCCTTGATGTCGAGCTGATCCGCGCGCAGGGCAAGCCTTACGCCGAAGTCCTTGAGCGAGTCGAGCCGCTCCTGGCTCACGTCCACCGCGACCACGAACGCGCCCATGGCCGCCGCGATCTGGGCGCCGAATCCGCCCACGCCGCCCACCCCCACGAACACCGCGATGTCGCCCGTGGCGAGGCCGCTTCTGAGAATCGCCTGGTAAGGAGTCGACACCGCATCCGCGATGACCGAGAGGGTTTCGAGATCGACCTTGCCGGGATTCCGCACCGGGTCCTTGAGATCGGGAACGGGGCAAAGACCCGTGGCGGGAACGCGCAGGTGGGTGCCGAACCCTCCGTCGAGGTCGTTTCCCGGGAAGACTTGCTTCGGACAGATGGATCCGCGTCCCGCCCGGCAGGCGTCGCAATGGCCGCAGGGGATGACCGCGGGGATGATCACGCTTTGGCCCATCCACGTCTCCGCGCCGGTTCCCGCCTCCACCACCGTGCCGCTCACCTCGTGGCCCAGGGTCAGGGGGAAGGCGTGGCGGGTGGGCACGCCGTCGTAGAAGTACCCGAGATCGGTGTGGCAGACCCCGCACCCGGCCACCTGGACCAGGACTTCGCCCGGACCGGCGCTCTCGTTCCGCTCCGTCTCCACCATCGGCCGCCCCGGCTGTTCCACGACCCATGACCTGATCCGCATCGCATCCTCCGGGGGGTCAAATAGGATAATTGGACCCTAATTACCCATTTACCGCAGGACGACCCGGATTGTCAATGAGCCGTTCGGCTTCGGCGCGTGTTCAAGAGAACGGAACTCAACCGTGCCGGTGGACCCCGGGTCCTACCGGGACCATGCCCTCCACCTCTTCCCTCGTGATCGGAATCGCCCTCATGTCCGTCCCCGCGCTTTCCGGCGTTTCGGGCTCCGTGGAGGCCCGGGTCGCGGTTCAAGGCGCCGAACTCGCGGTGACGCTGGCCCTGCCTCCCGGTGGTCCGGGCGCAGGTTTCCCCGCCCTGCTTCTGCTTCCCGGCTCGGGACCTTCGACCCGGTCGGACTCGGAGCCGCTCACCCGCCCATTCCTCCGAGCCGGGTTCGCGGTGCTGACCTTCGACAAGCGCGGATGCGGCGACTCCACCGGGTCCTGGCTCACCTCCTCGCTCGACGACATGGCCGCGGACGGCCGCGCGCTGTTCGATTGGGTCGCGGCCCGGCCCGAGGTGGAGGCCGCGCGAATCGGTCTCGTCGGAGTCAGTCAGGGCGGTTGGGTGGCGCCGCTCGTGGTTTCGGGGCGCGCCGATGTCGCCTTCATCATCGCCCTCACCGGCGGCGGAGTGAGCCCAGCGGTGATCGAGAGGTTCGACTACGAGCGCCGGCTGGAGCGCGCGGGGGTTCTTGGCGATGAGCTCGCGGCCGCGCGCCGGACGATCGATGCCTACTTCGCCTTCCTGTCCGGACGGGCGCCCCGGTCCGTGGTCACGACCCTGCTCGAATCCGGAAAGGATCGATCATGGCCGAACGATCTGGGCATCGGGCGCGTCCTGCCCAGTGAGATCCAGCGTCCCGCCTGGGCCTGGGTGGCCGCCTTCGATCCCGAACCATCGCTGCGCAGTCTTCGCACGCCCGTGCTCGCGATGATCGGCGGCCGCGACCGGGATCCTTCGATGGAGGTGAAGGCCTGGCAGGCGGCACTCGCCGCGAATCCTGACCCGCGCACCGAGATCCGCGTGGTGCCCGGCGCCGGACACGTGCTCACCGTGGGCGGCACCCACATGCGGGGAATCTTCAATGACCAGGCCCTGGACGCCATGGCGGCGTGGGCCGCGGGTGTGGTTCGCGTCGGGACCTAGCGCACCGGGGTCAGGAGGGAATCGTGGTGGTCGAGGATGAGCGAGCGAAGGTAGGGGCCGATCTGGTCGACGTCGGCGAAGCCCGCGTCCTTCGCGGCGCTCGCCGACTTGTCCTTGGGAATGTCGTCCCGTTCCGCGAAGTGCTTCCAGCTCCGGTAGGCGCCGAGGGTGAAGCTGTCCCACGAAGCGCCCAGTTCGCGCACGAAGATCGCGGTCTGCGGCCGTCCGAGGGCGGCCGCGTAGGCGTTCTCCATTCCCCGTTCCTTCAACAGCTCGGCGCGCTTGTCCGCGAGGGCATGGAACATCTCCGCGTGGTACAGCCCGGCCTCGCGGAAGCCGGGGAGGTTTTCGAGGTCGGGTCCGCGCACGAACTCGTCTTCCTGCCAGGCGATGAGCTCCGGCGCGGCCATCGCGGCCGGGCGCTCGTCCTTCAGAGCCTGCGCGTATCCCCCGACCTGCTGAAGAATCATCAGGTCCCAGTGGTCGCCTTGCGAATGCCGAAGGAGCAGGCCCTTCGAGTTCGCCGCCCCCGTGCCCTTCGCTTTGAGCGCGCCGATGAGGTCGAGAAGCCGCCCCGGGGCCGCGCGCAGCAGGGTCATCCGGTACAGGGTGTCGCCGCGCAATACCTGGGCCTGAGCGCCCGGCGCGAGGGCAAAGGTCAGGAGAGTGATTCCGAGGAGTCGTTTGAGCATCGGGGATTCCTTACTTGTCGAGGTCTTCGATCCGGGCCGCGCTCGGCCGCCGTTCCTGCTTGAGGCGCGCCGATACCTGCTCTACTTTGCGCATGACCCGCAGAAGGTTGCCACCGATGACCTTCGTCGCCTGCGCGTCCGTGTATCCGCGTCGCAGCAGCTCGGCGGTCAGGTAGGGGTAGCGCGAGACGTCTTCCAGGCCCTTGGGATGGTTGGTGATCGAGCCGAAGTCGGCGCCGTAGCCGACGTGATCGATGCCCGCCACCTTCACGATGTGGTCGATGTGATCGGCCACCTGCGAAAGCGTCCCCGACTCCATGCTCTTCATGGTCTCGGTCAGCCAGACCAGATACTCCTCGGAGGCGCGCTTCGGGTTGTCCGGATACTTCGCCAGGAACTCGCGCTCTTTGTCGAGAACGCCCGCCGCCTGCTTCGCCGCGGTCTGATTCACGAAGGCGGGGAAGATGTTCACCATCACCACGCCGCCGTTCGCCGGTATCCGCTTGAGAATGTCGTCGGGGACGTTACGGAGGTGATCGGCGAGCGCCCGCGCCGACGAGTGGCTGAAGATCACCGGCGCCTCGGACACCCGGAGAACATCGTCCATGGTGCCGTCGGAGACGTGAGAGATGTCCACCATCATGCCCATCCGATTCATCTCCCGCACGACCTCTTCGCCGAACTTCGTGAGGCCGCCGTGCTTCGGCGCCTCCGTCGCGGAATCGGCCCAGGCCGTGTTCCCGCCGTGGGTGAGGGTCATGTAGCGAACGCCGAGTTCGTAGAACATCCGGAGATTGGCGAGCGAGTTCTCGATGGCGTATCCGCCCTCTATGCCGATCAGCGAGGCGATCTTTCCCGCCGCGTGCGCGCGCACGATGTCGTCCGCGGTGGTGGCCCAGCGAAGCGACGGCGACTGCGCGGTCATGCGTCGGATCACGTCGATCTGTTCGAGCGCCACCGTGGCTCCGCCCTTGTCCACGTAAGACGCACCCACGTAGGCGGACCAGAACTGCCCACCCACCCCTCCCTTCTTCAAGCGAGGCAGGTCGGTATCGATGTCGGCGATGGGTTTCTCCGGATCCATCCGGGCGAGGTCGTTCTGCACGCGATCGCGCAGGACCTCGGGAAGATCGTTGTGGGTGTCGATCATCGGCGCGGCCCGATGGAGGGCCAGGGCGCGTTCGAGGAAGCGATCGGCGCCACCTTCGGATGGTTTCGCTCCGCCGGTTTGGGCCGAAGCGGCCGCGGCCAATGATGAGAGGCACAGACTCATGAGCAGGTGCAGGCGGGTCGAACGTGACACGGGGACTCCTTCCAGTTTCTTCCCGATACGTTACGACATCCGTACGGCGTACACTCCGCCCGTCAACGGTCGGAGACGGTCAGTCGGGATGACTTCAGGACTTTCATGAAGGTCCATCAACTCACGGTCGATCAGGCTCTCGCGAGCCTGGAAAGCCGGGCCTCGGGCCTTCTCGGCGCCGAAGCCCAAAGGCGTTTCGCCGAGTTCGGTCCGAACCGCATGGAGGAAATCCGCGGGGCCCCTCTGATCCTTCGCTTCGCCGGGGAATTCGTCCATTTCTTCGCCCTGATCCTGTGGGTCGCGGCGGGCCTCGCCTTCTACGCCGAGGCCCACGACACCGGGCAGGGGATGGGGACCATGGGTGTCGCCATCGTGGGCGTCATCATCGTCAACGGCCTCTTCTCCTTCTTCCAGGAGTACCGGGCGGAGCGGGCGCTGCAGGCGCTGCGCAAGCTCCTGCCCCGCGAGGTCAAGGCGCTTCGCGACGGGGTCATGTCCGCCCTGTCCATCGAGCATCTGGTGCCCGGCGACGTGCTGGTTCTCGAGGAGGGTGACGACGTGCCCGCCGACGCCCGCGTGATCGAGGCGCACTCCCTGCGGGTGAACACCGCCACCATCACCGGGGAGTCGCTCCCCAAGGCCCGGACCGCGGAGCCGAGCGCCGAGGAGACGATGCTCCAGGCGAAGAACATGCTCCTCGCGGGCACCGCGGTCATCTCGGGCCAGGCGAAAGCGCTGGTGGTGGCCACGGGAATGCGCACGGAATTCGGGAAGATCGCGCACCTCACCCAGTCGGGGCGCACACCTCCCTCGCCCCTGCACATCGAAATCCGGCGGCTGACCCGGCTAATCGCGGTCCTCGCCACCTCGCTCGGGGTCCTTTTCTTCTTCATCGGGCGGTCGGTGGGACTTTCGTTCTGGGAGAACTTCATCTTCGCCATCGGGATCATCGTGGCCAATGTGCCCGAGGGCCTGCTGCCCACGGTGACCCTGTCCCTGGCCATGGCGGCCCAGCGGATGGCGAAGCGGAACGCCCTGGTGCGCCACCTGCCCGCGGTGGAAACGCTCGGCGCCGCGAGCGTCATCGTGACCGACAAGACCGGCACGCTGACCCTGAACCACATGACCGCGCGCGCCGTGCACTTCGCGGAAGGCGACCGGCCGGCCGATGCCTTCGGGGCCACCGCACTCACCACGTCGCGGCAGCGGTTCTTCGAGATCGCCCAGCGCTGTCACAACGTGAGGGAGATGGCGCGCAACGGAGAGGTCCACCTGACCGGCGACCCCATGGAGATCGCTCTCGTCGAGATGGGGCGCCGATCCATCCCCGCGCTCCCGCCGGGCGAACGCCTCGACGAGATCCCGTTCGACGCGGACCGCAAGCGGATGTCGGTCCTGTACAAGGTTCCGGAAGGCCGGCTGCTCTACACCAAGGGCGCGCTCGAGTGCGTCCTGCCGCGGTGCGGGTCGGTGCACACCACCGAAGGGCTCGCCCCATTCACCGAGGCGCTCCGCGCCGACTTTCTGGCCGCGGAGAACCGGCTGGGCGAGCGCGGCTTGCGCGTGCTCGCTCTGGCCTGGCGACGCATCGAGGACGGAATGGCCCAGGAGGAGTGGGAGGGGGATATCGTCCTGTGCGGCCTGGTCGGGCTCGAGGATCCGCCCCGGGCCGAGGTGCCCGAGGCCATGCGGCGCTGCCGCGAGGCGGGGGTACGCGTGATCATGTGCACGGGCGACCATCCGGAGACCGCGAGGGCGATCGCGCGGGAGATCGGCCTGGCGCGCTCCGCGCACCCGCGCGTGGTCACCGGAGACGAGATGCGGACCCTGTCGCCCACCCAGCTCCAGCTCGCGCTCGACACCGAGGAGATCATCTTCGCGCGGATGGCCGCCGACCAGAAGCTCCAGGTGGTGAAGGCGCTGCGCGGCAAGAGCGAGATCGTCGCGGTCACCGGCGACGGAGTCAACGACGCGCCCGCGCTGAAACATGCGGACATCGGCATCGCCATGGGCGCTTCCGGCACCGACGTCGCCCGCGAGTCGAGCGACCTGATCCTGCTCGACGACAATTTCGCGAGCATCGTGGGCGCCATCGAAGAGGGCCGCGCGGTCTACGACAACATCCGCAAGTTCCTGACCTACATCCTCACCTCCAATGTGCCCGAGCTCATTCCCTATCTCGCGTTCGTCCTGTTCAAGGTGCCCCTCGGCCTCACCATCATCCAGATCCTCGCCGTCGATCTCGGCACCGACATGCTGCCCGCCCTCGCCCTCGGGGCCGAGCCGCCGGCCCCCGATGTGATGTCGCGCCCGCCGCGCCGCCGGTCGCAGAGGCTTCTGTCCTGGCGGGTGCTGGTGCGTGCGTATCTCTTCCTGGGCCTGCTCGAATCGGCGGCGGCCATGGCCGCCTTCTTCTTCACCCTGCGCTCCGGGGGATGGGAGTTCGGGGTTCCCATCGCGTCGCGCGCCCCTCTCTATCTGCAGGCCACCACCGCGAGCCTCGCCGCCATCATCCTGATGCAGGTCGCGAACGTCTTCGTCTGCCGCGATCCGCTCCGCTCGGCCTTCTCCTCGAACCCCTTCTCAAATCGCCTTCTCCTCGTGGGCCTGGCTTTCGAGCTGCTCCTCCTCGCCGCCCTCGTCTACTCTCCGCCGGGCCACCAGATGTTCGGCACCGCTCCCCTCGGATCCGCGGTCTGGCTTTTCATCCTTCCCTTCCCGCTGGTCATGCTGGCCCTCGAGGAACTCCGGAAGGCGCTGGCGCGGCGCGGCTGATTCCCGCCCGGCCGTTCCGCATGGGTTGTTTGCACTATTCCCGCCGGGGGCCGGGTGACGGAGACTGCACTGGGAGGCTCCATGCGCGAATTCACCGACGGGTCGACGGCCATCGTGCGCGGCGCGCTCGATGCCGGCTGCACGTTCTTCGCGGGCTACCCCATCACCCCGGCCTCGCCGATCCTGATGCAGATGATGGGGGAGCTGCCGAAGATCGACGGGGTCGCGGTGCAGGGGGAGGACGAGATCGCGTCCATCGGCATGTGCATCGGCGCCACCCTGGCCGGCGCCCGCGCCATGACCGCGACGAGCGGGCCGGGCCTCTCGCTCTACAGCGAGAACATCGGTCTCGCCATCATCGGCGAAGTGCCGCTGGTGATCGTCGATGTGCAGCGCCTCGGTCCGGCCACGGGCGGCGCCACCACGGTCGGACAGGGCGACGTGCAGTTCGTGCGCTGGGGGACCTCGGGCGGCTACCCGATCATCGCCCTCGCGCCCTCGTCGGTTTCGGAGTGCTATTCCCTGACGCGGCGGGCCTTCGATCTGGCCGAGCGCTTCCGCTGCCCGGTGTTCCTGCTCACCGACAAGGAGCTGAACATGACCACCACCACCGTGGAAGTGGAGGAGTACGACAAGCCCGGGGTGCGCGCGCGAGCCGCGCTGCCCTCCACCGAGATGCCCTATCGATACGTCCCGGCGGCCGATGTCCCGGCGCTCGCCCAGTACGGCGGTCCCGGAGCGGTGCGCTTCACCGGCTCGACCCACGACGAGCGCGCGCTCATCACGAAAGCGCCCGCGAAGGTGGCCCAGTTGAACGAGCACCTCCGCGCGAAGATCGAGGACAACGCTGCTGAGATCGAGCTGGTGGTCAAGGACCTTCAGGAAGGCGCCACCACGCTCCTCGTCAGCTACGGAATCACCGCCGGAGCCATGCGTGATGCCGTGGCCAGGGTTCGCGCCTCGGGCCAGGCGGTGTCGGCGTTGACTCTGCAGAGCCTGTGGCCGGTTCCCGAGCACGCCATACGCGAAGCCCTCGCCGGGATCACGCGCGTCGTGGTCGCCGAGTTGAACCATGGACAGTATCGGCGAGAGATCGAACGCCTCGCCCAGGGCATCGAGGTCGTGGGGCTCCACCGCGTGGATGGAGAACTGATCGCCCCCGAGTCGTTCATGGAGACGGTGCGATGAACGCTCCCACCACGGTCACCACCCTCGCCACCTACCGAAACGACACCCCTTATCCTTTCTGCCCGGGCTGCGGACACCACTCGATCCTGGACCAGCTGAGCGCGGCGCTGAACGAGTTGCACATCGACCCGAACAAGGTGGTGCTGGTCAGCGACATCGGCTGCTCGGGTCTCTCGGACCAGTACTTCATCACCAGCGCCTTCCACGGCCTGCATGGCCGCAGCATCACCTACGCGACCGGGATCAAGCTCGCGCGGCCGGATCTCAAGGTGATCGTGGTGATGGGCGACGGCGGCACCGGCATCGGCGGCGCGCACCTGCTCAATGCCGCGCGACGCAACATCGGGCTCACCGTGCTGGTCTTCAACAACTTCAACTTCGGCATGACCGGCGGTCAGCACTCGACTACCACCCCTAGCGGTGCGGTGACGAGCACCACGCCGGGCGGGAACCTGGAGAGGCCGCTCGATATCTGCGCCACCGTCGCCGCGAACGGAGCGGGCTATGTCTGGCGAGGCACGAGCTTCGACAAGGACCTGACCGGGCGGATCGTGGAGGCGGTGCGGTCGGAGTGCTTCGCGCTCCTCGATATCTGGGAGCTGTGCACCGCGTACTTCGTGCCCAACAACCAGGCCTCGAAGAAGACGCTCACCACCATCCTCGACAATCTGGGTCTGAAGGCGGGGCTGCTGCACCGCGCGGATTACCCGGAGTACGCGGCCGCCTACCGCAAGGCCGCGTCGTTGCACAGTGGAAAGCCTCTGCCCGTGCCGCGCCCGATCACACCGCGCTTCGAGTCGTCGCTCTCGCGGACCTACCGGCTCGTGGTCGCGGGGGCCGCGGGCGGCAAGGTCAAGTCGGCGGCGCGCCTGGTGGGAGAGGCGGCGCTGCTTTCGGGGCTGTGGGCGGCCCAGCGCGACGACTATCCGATCACGGTCATGACCGGGCACAGCATCGCCGAGATCGTGCTCAGCCCGAAGGAGATCGACTACACCGCGATCACGCGCCCCGACGCCATGGTATTGCTGAGCCGTGAGGGTGTCGCGAAGGTCGGCTCTCAACTCGCGGCCATGAAGCCGGAAGACCGGGTGTTCGCGCTGCCCGAGGTGGCCGACATCAAGACCAGCGCGACCGTGCAGGTCATCGATCCCGCGAAGATCCCGGCCCGCCTGGGCAAGGGCAGCGTCGCGCTCTATTGCATCGCTTACGCTCTCAAGGCATTGCGCGTCCTTCCGATCGAAGCCCTAGAGGCTGCGGCCACGCTGCAACCGTCGGAATACGCGGAGAAGAACGCCGAAGCGATCCGCGCGGCCCTGGCGGAGTCGCCGGTCAACTAGCCTCGCCGTTCATGGTCGCGCCGACCCGACGGATGCTCACGAGCGGGCCGGCTGCGCCTTCATCGACCAGCTGGACCTGACTCTCAAATGTTCGATCGCCGGACACCCAAAGGCGCTGCTGCGCCGAAGCGGTGGGCGGGTCGAAGGGGTGGGGGAGCACGGTCTGCTTCTCGCCTTCGATCCGCTGGCCCGGTACCGGATGCCGAGCTTCAGGACGATGTCACCGTGGTTGTGGTCGATATCGCTCCGCCCGTGGCCTGAGGCTCCGCCTTTCTTCGGAAACGCCGGCCACACATGGCTCACTCCGATAGATCAATTGAACCATTGTGAGGAGAATGGCCGGGGTGTCGAATAGCATAGCCGTACGAAATTCAGTCAACCGACCAAGTTTTCGACGGGTATCGAAGGAGCAAGAGATGGATTCAATCAGGAAGACCTTGGCGCTAGGGGGGGGCATCACGCTGATGCTGGCGTGGCTCTCCATGGGCGGTTCGGCCTCGGCGGCACCGGCGGCACAGGCGGCCAAGCCGGCTCCCGTCCAGGTCCCGCATGGCGAGTACGCGGGCACAGACAAGTGCATGGCCTGCCATGAGGATCACGGGGCCGCGCTCACCGCGGGCCCCCACTCTCGCGCCTTCAAGGCCGGAGCGCCGGTAGCCCCCTACGGCTGTCAGGCATGCCATGCGGAGACCAAGGCCAACCTGGGCTGCGAGGCCTGCCATGGCCCGGGCAAGGCGCACGTGGACGCGGACGGCGACAAGACCAAGATCAAGTCCTTTGCTTCCCTGAAGATGCAGGACCAGACCGCGGTCTGTTCCAGCTGCCACTTCCGGACCAAGCACGCGCTCTGGGCCGGCAGCCAGCACGACCAGCGCAACGTGGGCTGCACCACCTGTCACAGCATCCACAGTGCGAAGGGCGACAAGCAGTTGAAGGCGTCCTCCGAGATGGCGCTGTGCTCGGGCTGTCACCGGGCCATCGTCAATAAGCAGCTCAAGTTCAACCACATGGCGGTGCGTGAGGACAAGATGTCGTGCTCTTCCTGCCACAATGTCCACGGCACGTCCAACGTCAAGCTGCTGAAGGTCGGGGGCACGGTCGCGGAGTTGTGCGTCAGCTGCCACGCGGAGAAGCGCGGTCCGATGCTCTGGGAGCATGCCCCGGTCACCGAGAACTGCGCCACCTGTCACGACCCTCACGGGTCGAACAACATCCGGATGCTGGTGGCCAAGGAGCCCTTCCTCTGCCAGCGCTGTCACGTGACGTCTCGGCATCCTCCGACGGTGTACGAGGGCTTCACCCTGAACAACTCGACCAACGCGGACAAGTTGTCCGGCCGGTCGTGCGGGGGTTGCCACCAGTCGATCCATGGATCCAATGCCCCCTCGGGCAAGGCGTTTCTGCGGTAGGTGAGGAGAATAGCAATGCGCAACAAACTACTGACGGCAGGCGCTGCGGCGCTCCTTCTTGCCTCCACGACGATGGCCTGGGCCCAGGCCAAGCCGAAGCCGGCTACGACCGCGGCTCCGACCCCGACCCCGACCCCCTCGAACGGGAGCCTGGATATCGGCGGACGCTTCACCTCCACCACCGGAGACGAGGCGCGCTACGAGCGTTACCGCGATCTCCGGGATGGCGTCAACGCCAATCTCCTCTTCAGCAAGGCGACGGAGAAGTGGACCTTCGACATCCTGGCGAAGAACATCGGCTACCACGACCAGCGGTACACGTTGAACTTCAACTCTCGCCGGGTGAAGGCCTCTCTCTTCTTCGACCAGATCCCGACGAACTACGCCTACTACTCTCGGACGCCGTATACCTGCACGGCGGGCGACTGTTCGCTCGACCCCGCCCTGCGCGCGCGCGTTGAAGCCGGGACCGCGGTCGGGGTGCCCCAAAACGTCGCGCAGCTCCAGACGGGCTCGATCTACAACACGATCGCCAGGACGTTCGACATGCAGTCCCGCCGCGACACGTTCAGAGGCGACGCGCGGATCTCCGCCACCGACAACATCGACGTCATCCTCGGCTTTAACACCTACAAGAGGACGGGAAACGGGCCGTTTGGCTACGGTTTCGCATTCTCCAACCTCCAGGAGATGCCGATCGTCATCGATAACCGGGAAACCGAGTTGAACGTCGGCATCGAGTGGGCGAGCCACCAGGGCATGTTCAAGGCCAACTACGAGCACTCGAAATTCGACCAGAACATCCCCACCTTCCGCTGGGACAATCCGATGCGGGCGACGGATTACTGCAAGTTCGGCAACCCGACCACCCCCGCGGGCACGTGCTACGACCCGAGCGGCTACACCAACAACAACGGGCCCAACGACGGCCTGGCTGCCCTGCCTCCGACGAATTCGCTGAACACCTTCAGCTGGATGGGCATGGTCAAGCTGCCGGGCAAGACCACCGCGAACGCCAGCTTCTCCGCCGGGAGCAACACCCAGGACGCGGCCCTGATCGGGTGGACGACCAACCCGGTGATCGCCAATCCGATCGTGTACGCCTCGTTCCCGGGTCTCAAGACGCTTCCCCGCAGCACCGCCGACCTGCACGTGAACTACACGACCGCGATGATGAACATCAGCTCGCGGCCGCTCAAGGACGTCACCCTGGCGGCGCGCTACCGCTACAACAGCCGCAGCGACTTCCGGCGGCCGTTCGATGCGATCGAGTACGTCCGGCTCGACGCGGTGCCCGAGGAGACCGGCGGAGCGTCTGAGCCGTTCAGCATCAACCGCAACATGTTCGACGCCACCGCCAAGTTCACGCAGATCCCGAAGAGCGCGATCAAGGTCGGGTACACCGAAGACAAACTGGAGCATCTCGACCGGGCGACCCGGGGCTGGAAGGACAAGACCACCCGCGTGTCGTTCGACACGGTGGGCAACCAGTACGTGACTCTGCGCGCGCAGTACGCGCACACCAAGCGCGAAACCATCGGCTTCGAGGAAGACATCATCATCGAGATGGCCACGCAGCCGGCCGCGCGGTTCTTCGACGAGGCGGCCCGAAAGAGTGACCGGGCCACCTTCCTGGTCGATGTCACCCCGACTTCGTCGCTTGGTTTCAATTTCTCGTACGTCTACGGCAAGGACGACTACCAGAAGGGGGACCCGACCCAGGAATTCGGCCTGCTCAATAACACGAACAAGACTTACACCGCGGGCGTGAGCTACGCGCCGAGCGGCAAGGTGAGCCTGGGCGTCGACTACGGCAACGAGAGCTTCGATGCGTTCCAGGCCTCGCGCAATGCCAACCCGGACTCCGGCGTTCCCGGGGTGTACCAGAGCTGGACCGACCCCAACCGCAACTGGAACCTGGCCAACGACGAGAAGGTGAAGACCGTCACCGCCTACCTGAATCTCCTCGACGTGTTCAGGAAGACCGATATCCGCGCGACCTATGACTACAGCGACTCCGACCAGGGCTTCGTGCACGGCGGGCCGCGCATCAACGCGCTGACGAACAACTCGATCCTGACGCCCGGCGACAGCCGGCCGTGCCCGACCGGCGTGACCAACTGCTTCATCGCCTTGCCGAACGTGACCAGCACGTGGCAGCACTTCACCGTCGATGTCAAGTACAACGCCTCGAAGAAGGTCGGTCTCGGTCTGACCTATTGGTACGAGAAGTTCGAGATCGCCGACTTCTCCACCATCAACACCGCCGGGCCTCAGACCCTGCCTCGCGCCGACCTGGGCCCGCAGGACGACAAACCCCGGATCGACTGGCTCGGAAACATCCTTACCGGGTACGGCAACCGGCCGTACACGGGCAGCACCGTGTTCGTGCGGATGTTCTACATGTTCTAGGAACACCGGCTTACGGCAGCGGGCGCGTCAGCCCTCTGCCGAAACGGCAGGCGATTCGAAAGCCCGGCACTCCTGAGTGCCGGGTTCGTTTTTGGGATGCCGGTCGTCCGCGGTTTGAGCCGCCTCTGCCTTGCCCGTTGCCCCGGCCCGTGCGAACCTTGGGAACCGGACTGACACGAAGGAGGGGGTTCATGAACCATAGAAGCCAATGGGTCGCCGCCGCGGCGCTCGTCCTCGGATTGGGCCCCCAGGGGAAGGCCTTCGAGCCCCTGGCGCCTCAGGAGGGGGCCGCCGCCGGCTTCGCCGTCACCGACGTGATGATCCCCGCTCGCGACGGCGTGCGTCTGAATACGAAGATCTTCGCGCCCCGGGACCGACCGGAATCCCTCCCGATCATCTTCATGCGCACGCCATACGGCATCGCGGACGCGGCGAAGAATTTCGTCACCGGTCTCACCACCCTCGCCGACGAGGGTTACATCTTCGTGTTTCAGGACATTCGCGGCAAGTTCGCCTCCGAAGGGACGTTCGTCATGCAGCGACCCGCGCGCTCGCCTGGTGACCCGAAGGCGGTGGACGAAGCGACCGACGCGTACGACTCGATCGACTGGCTGGTGAAGAACGTGCCGCGCAACAACGGTCGGGTGGGGATGATGGGAACCTCCTACGATGCGTGGCTCACCGTCATGGCCGCCCTCGATCCGCATCCCGCGCTCCGTGCGGTCATCGAGAAGGCCTCGCCCGCCGACATGTGGCTCGGGGACGATTTCCATCACAACGGGGCGTTCCGCCTGAGTTACGGCTTCGAGTATGCGTACATGGTCGATGGTGCGAAGGAATCGCAGGACTTCCCGTTCGACCGGTATGACACCTACGACTGGTACCTCTCGCTCGGGCCGCTCAGCCGGGTGAACGAACGGTACCTTCATGGCAAGGTGCCGACCTGGAACGACTACGTCGCTCACCCCGACTACGACGAGTTCTGGAAGCGGCAGACCATGATCCCGCAGATCAAGGCGGTCAAGGTTCCCACCCTCAACGTCGCGGGCTGGTGGGACCAGGAGGACTTCTACGGTCCGATGCGGCTGTATGAAGCGCTCGAGCGCTACGACACGAAGGGGATGAACTATCTCGTGGTCGGGCCCTGGAACCACGGGGGCTGGGGCGCGGTCGCGGGCGACCGCCTCGGGCCGATCCCCTTCGACAGCGCGGTGTCGAAGTACTTCCGCGACGAGATCCAGGCCCCCTGGTTCGCCTTCCACCTGAAGGACAAGGGGCGGCTCGACTTTCCGGAGGCCCAGACCTTCGAGGCGGGGGCCAACCGCTGGCGTCGGTGGGTGGCCTGGCCGCCCGCGCAGACGACCGCGCCGCGCGATCTCTACTTCCGGGAGAACCGGACGCTCTCCTTCGACAAGCCCGACGCCGAGGCGGACTCGGCCCTCGACAGCTTCGTGTCCGACCCCGCCCATCCCGTGCCCTACCGCCACCGCCCGATCCAGGCTACGTACTTTCCGGGCGGATCCAAGTGGTACACGTGGCTGGTCGAGGATCAGAGGTTCGTCGACGACCGGCCGGATGTCCTGAGCTTTGAGAGCGCCCCGCTCAAGGAAGACCTCACCATCGCGGGCGAAGTGATGGCCCACCTGTTCGCGTCGACCACGGGGACCGACGCGGACTGGGTGGTCAAGCTCATCGACGTCTACCCCGAGCACAACCCCGAGAACTGGGATCTGGCCGGCTACCAGCTCATGGTTTCGAACGAGGTGTTCCGTGGGCGCTATCGGAAGAGCTTCGAGAAGCCGGAGCCCATCACTCCCGACGCGGTGCTCGAGTACTCCTTCAGCCTGCACTCCCAGAATCACACGTTCCGAAAGGGCCACCGGCTGATGGTGCAGGTGCAGAGCACGTGGTTCCCGATCATCGATCGCAATCCCCAGACCTTCGTCCCCAACATCTTCGAAGCGAAGGCCTCCGACTTCAAGGCGGCGACCCACCGCATTCACCGCTCCTCGAAATACCCGTCGCGCGTGACCATTCCGGTGGTGCCAAAGCCCTCTTCCTGAAGCCTTTAGCCGCGATGTTCGGGGCCGGGCCGCGGCGACCCCCCGGGGAACTGCGATCCCGATGGTCCATGAGAATCATGAGCGAGCCCCGCCCGGGCCGCGGCGTCACTCTTATTCGCGCGCCCCGTCGCGCAGTCGCGGCACGACGACCATGGCGATGGAGAACATCCAGGCGATGAGACCGACATGGAGCACGTCGTTCTCCGTGAACCAGATCCCGCGGGACCAGAGAGTTCTGGGGATGTCGAGGACGAGATACGCGTAGTACGCGCAGGTGGTGAGAACCAGCCACAGCCACGTCCCCAGAAGCGCCAGGTCGGCGCGGGCCCGCGAACGGCGCCAGCGCAAGGCCCTCAGGCCGATGCAGACCAGGATGCAGGGCGTCGCGACCAGGACCAGGAGTTCGAACGAGATCAGGAACCGGATCGGGACCAACGCGCCCACCAGGACGACGAGGGTGTAGGCGAGAGCGCCGACCGAGGCGCCGAAACCGATGACGGGGAGCCAATCTCGCTCGGCGCACGCGTGCGCCTCGCCGATCATCATGGCATTGACGCTCCACGCGGTCAGGATGAGATAGACGATTTCCCACCAGCTCGTCCATGCGCAGGTCGCGCGGCCCTCGCACTTGATCGCGTAGCTGAACGCCTCGTAGCTCGTTCCCGCCAGGAGTCCGCCCACGCCCCACAGGACGAGCCCCGCGCCCCACCAGAATCTCGAAAGCTGTCCTTTCTGGTTTCGCAGGAGACGGGCGCCGATGAGGAGGCCCAGGAGGCTCAGCACGAAGACGATGGCGGTCGTGCTTGGCTGGACCACGAGGATGCGGCGAGACGCCACGGTGAACTCCACGAAGGGCTGGGAAGCGAGCCAGTTCTCGGGCGTCTGCGCGGGATCCGTGGGGATCGACTCCAGGCGGCCGCAGGCGGATGCGGTGATCAGGGGCAGGAGCGCGGACAGGCGGCGTCTGTTCATTGTTCCTTCCGGAGCAGCGGCACGATAGCCGAGAAGCCGGCAGGTAACGACGGAACCCCTCGATTCCATGGAGGTTGGCGGCCGTGTTGCCGCAAAGTGATGATGGCTGGTGCATATGCATCAGAGCTTTCTCACCGGCCCTGGTGCTAAAAAATGACTGCGCGGTTGGAAGCGCCCGAGGGACCTTGCCCTGGTGCGCGTCACGCGGTTGAAGGAGTTCAAGAAGACCATGCCGAGATCTGTCGTGGCCGCTTCCGTCCCGAAGGCCGATCCAGAGACCTCCCCGACCGCGGAGGCAGCGCCACCGCGCGTCCTGCGCGTCCCCGAGCACACCGTCGAGATCGTCTCCGACTCGGGCGAAGGCGCCCAGAAGTGCGGCCAGATCTTCGGCGCGGTCTCCGCCAAGATGGGAAACGGGGTCTGGACCGTGGAGCTCATCCCCGCGGAGATCCAACCCCCGCCCCGCGTTCCCGAAGGGGCTTCCGGCAACCGCATTCGCGTCGGAGAGAAGACGGTCACCAACTGGGGCGACCGCACCCACCTGGTGATCGCGTTCAACGAACAGGTGCTCCTCGCGCGCCATCGTGTGGATGCCCTCGCCGACGATGCCGTCCTTCTCATCGAGGACAAATGGGCGCGCAGCGAGGACCCCGAGATCGTGGCCGCCTGGAAGACGGCGATGAAGGAGCTCTCCACCCGGTCCTATCGCATCGTGCCCGTGGCCATGGAAGAGCAGTGCCTGACCATCGTCGCCGACGCCCGAAAGGGCAAGAACATGTTCGCCCTCGGCCTGCTGGCCCGCATCTACGCCCGCGACATGACGAAGATCAAGGACCAGATCGCCTACGCCTTCCGCAAGAAGAGCGAGGAGGTTTTCAACCAGAACGTCGCGCTCGTCGAACTCGGATACCGCTGGGCCGAGGACAACATCGACTTCCGGGTCGAGATCAAGGCCGCCGAATCGGACAAGAAGCTGGTGGTGATGAACGGCAACGAGGCGATCGCCCTGGGCGCGGTCGCGTCGGGCATGGAACTGTGCGCGATGTACCCGATCACGCCCGCCACCTCGGTGTCGCACCTGCTCTCGGAGATCTTCGAGCGCTTCGGCGGCATCGTGCACCAGGCCGAGGACGAGATCGCCGCCGCGGGCGTCGCCATCGGCTCCTCGTACTCGGGCAAGGTGGCCTTCACCGTAACTTCGGGGCCCGGACTCGCGCTCAAGACGGAGTTCCTCGGCCTCGCGGTCATGACCGAGACGCCGCTGGTGCTCGTCGACGTGCAGCGGGGAGGTCCGAGCACCGGGCTGCCCACCAAGGTCGAACAGTCGGATCTGCTGGCGGCTCTCTTCGCCTCGACCGGCGATGCGCCGCACGTGGTGCTCGCCCCCGCGACCATCGAGGAGTGCTTCCACGTGATGGTGACGGCCCGCCGTCTCGCCGAAACCTTCCGCACCGTGGTGATGGTGCTTTCGGACGCGAATCTCGCCACCGGCGTCACGCCTTTCCCGGAACCCAACCTGGATGAAAGCTGGCAGGCCGCCCCGCTCGACCTCTCACCGGTGCGCGAGGGTCAAAAGCCCTACGGCTGGGATCCGGACACCGGTCTGTCCGACCGGATCATTCCCGGAAGGCCGGGCGGGATGTTCACTCTCACCGGCCTGTCCCACGACGATCGCTCAAAGGTGGCGTACAGCTCGGGCATCCATCAGCACTCGTCGGCCATGCGCAGCCGGAAGCTCGCGGTGCTGCAGAGCCTGCTCACCCCGCCGGAGGTCAACGGCGACCCGGAAGGAGACCTGCTGGTGGTCGGGTGGGGAAGCACCAAGGGCGCCATCGAGGAAGCGGTCGAGCGAGCCCGCGCCGCGGGAATGAAAGTGTCGTCGACGCACCTGCGCTTCCTGTCCCCCCTCGAGCCGGGGCTCACGCAGATCTTCTCCCGCTTCAAGAGGGTGATGACCGTCGAGATCAACTACTCCGACGAAGTCGGCGATCCCTATGTCACCGACGAGAACCGCAGACGCGGACAGCTCGCGTTTCTCCTGCGGGCGGCCACTCTCGCGGACGTCGACTGCTGGACCCGGGTCCCCGGAGAGCCGCTGCGACCCGGCCTGATTCTGGAAGCGATTCGCGGCCGCATGTCGAAGGGAGGTGGAGCGTGAGTTACTCCTGCGGGCTGCTCCCCATGCTCGACGAGAGCGAGGGCGAGCACCAGTACGAGATGTCGGAGTACGAGGGGGCCAAGGCCCGGTGGTGTCCGGGTTGCGGCGACCATTCGGTCCTCACCTCGGTCCAGCGCCTCCTGAGCGCCGAGCAGCTCATTCCCGACCAGACCATGTTCGTGTCGGGCATCGGCTGCTCCAGCCGCTTCCCCCACTATCTGCGCACCTACGGCTTCCACGGCCTGCATGGCCGCGCCCTTCCCGTGGCCACCGGCATCAAGCTCCATCGTCCGGAACTGAACGTCTTCGTGGTGATGGGCGACGGCGACTGCACCTCGATCGGCGCCGGACACTGGCTGCATGCGTTGCGTTACAACATGGACCTCACCGTCCTGATGCTGGACAACGGCATCTACGGACTGACCAAGAACCAGACCTCGCCGACCACGCCGCAGGGTTTCAAGAGCAACACCCAGCCGCAGGGCAGCTTCCTGCCCCCCATGAACCCCATCGAGATCGCCCTCGGCGTGACCAACGCTTCGTTCGTGGCCCAGACCGCGGAGTGGGCGCCCGCCCACATGTACGCGACTCTACAGGCCGCTTACCGGCACAAGGGCTTCAGCTTCGTGCGCATCCTCCAGCGCTGCCCGGTGTTCACGCCCACCATCTTCCAGAAGGCGGTCAAGGACCCCGCGCGCATCCAGCTCCTCGTCCATGACGAGGGTGTCGTGGCCCCCGAACTCGACAAGATCTACGCGCGCAAGGTGCAGCACGATCCCCTGGATCTGGCGGCCGCGCGGGCCATGGCCGAGCAGACCGAGTTCATCAACCTGGGCCTCTTCTTCAAGGATCCCTCGCGGCCTCGCTACGAGGACACGCGAAGGGTGCCGCCGAAGACCGCGAAAGAGCGCGTCCAGCTGCTCGAGAAGGAGTTCGCCCGCTATGCCGTCTGATCCCCGCGTCGCTTTGGCCCTTCTCGCGCTGAAGCAGCCCACCGCCGAGTTCCAGGCCGCGGTCCAGGGCGCCCTGGTCCAGGCGGAGTCCCTCCTGGTCGCGGAGTCTATGACCGCGGCAGCGCGCGCGGAACGCGCGGCCCGTGAACTGGGACGGTTCGGCGCCGGACGGGTGAGCCCGGACCGGTTCGCCGCGCTCTTCTCCAAGGTCACGCCCCTCGATGCGGCCTCGCGACAGGCGCTCGAGCGCGCGGTCTCCATCCTGCGCGGCGTGGCCACCCAGGGAGATTCGCTGTTCGTGGCCGAAGTGAAGCCGGGCCGGCCCCTGGGGGCGACGATTGACGACGCTCTCGCCATGGCCGGCCGCGCCTTCGGCTCGATCATCATCTCGGAACTGGTGCGCGGAGGCCGCTACGTTCCGAAGGAACACGACCGCCTTCTGGACGGCGGCGAGTTCCGCGCCTGGAACCGGGCCGAGCGCCGCTTCGCCCCGCCCCTCGTCATCGAGGTGAACGGAGCCGACCTCCACGCGGGCGCGCTGCTCGACTTCGCGGACGGACGCGAAAAGCTGGTGCTGGTGGTGCGCGGGGACGCGCCGCCCGCGGCACTCGTGCGCTGCGTGACCCCCGGCACGTTCGTCCTGCAGACCACCGACGGCACGGGCCTCGATCTCCTGGCCGGATTCGAAGGTCCCGCCATCGCCGCTCTCCTTCCCGAAGGCGCCGCGGTGTTCCTGCACGATCCCCGCAAGGGGACGGAGCCGTGGCAGCGGATCACCGTGAAGCACCTGCCCGAAGCGCCGAAGAAGGCGATCGGCGGAGCGAGCGCCTGGCAGATGGGAGAGGACCTCAAAATGCTGAAAGACCTCGGCCGCACGCCGTTTGCGGTGCCCGGCGTCTCCGGCCAGAAAGCCGCGCCCGCGATGGGAGCGGACGACGCAGTTGACCGGCTGGCCACCTGGCTCGTCGACTCGTCAGGGCTCGCGCCCGATGCCTAGCGGCATCCTCAACTCCGTCCTGATTCTGGGCGGCACCGGCTTCGTCTTCGCCATCTTCATCGCCATCGCGAACCGGAAGCTCAAGGTGTGGGAGGACCCGCGGATCGACGTGGTCGCGGGGATGCTGCCCCAGGCCAACTGCGGCGCCTGCGGCCTGCCGGGTTGCCGCGCCTTCGCGGAGAAGGCGGTTCTGGGCACGGTGCAGCCGGCGCAGTGCACGGTGTCACCCGCCGACAAGGTGAAGGAGATCGCGGGCTTCCTGGGTGTGGATGTGGGCACGGGCACCAAGCGCGTGGCCCGGCTCCTCTGCGCCGGCGGCGCGGACGTCGCCATCCAGCGCGCGTCCTATCGTGGTCTCCAGACCTGCGCGTCCGCGGCCACGGTCGCGGGCGGAGGGAAAGGATGCGCGTGGGGATGCCTTGGCCTCGCCGACTGCGCGCACGCCTGCACGTTCGACGCGATCCGCATGAGTGCCACGGGCCTCCCGGTGGTGGATCCGGTGAAGTGCACCTCCTGCGGCGACTGCGTCGAGGCCTGTCCCAAGAATCTCTTCGTGCTTCAGCCCGTCGACCACCAGCTCCTCGTGCAGTGCCGGAACCTGGTGGCGGGCGACGAGGCGCTTTCGTCGTGCCAGGTCGCCTGCACCGCCTGCGGCAAGTGTGTGCTCGACGCGGCTCCCGGACTCATCAGCGTCCTAAGCGGCGTCGCGGTCATCGACTACGCCCGCATCAGCGAGGCGGAGGAGCGCGCGGTGGCGCGCTGTCCCACCGGGGCCATTGTCTGGTTACAGGGCGCCCAGTTCGCGCGTCGATCCACCCCCCTCAGCAGTTCGGTGCAAGCATGAAACTCTGGAGCAAGATCAAGCCCGACGCGGTCCCCATGGCGCCGCCGAAGTACCCGGGGGTTCGCCAGACCCTCGATGGATCGAGCGCGGTGGTGGCGATGGAAACCGCCGCGAGCGATGCCGCGGGAGTGAGCCCGGTCGCCCCGGCCTCGAAGATGAGCGACGGGTGGACGGCGGCGGTGGCCCAGGGTCTTTTGAACGTCAACGGACGCAGGCTCATCTCCCTCGAACCCGAGGGCGACGCCGCGTCCGCCTCCGTCACCGCGGGCCTGAGCATGGCGGGTCTCCGCGCCACCACCTTCTCGAGCGGGCCGGGGCTTGCCGCCATGCACGAGTCCCTCTACGCGGCCGCGGGCAAACGCCTCACCTGCGTGGTGAACGTCGCCGCCCGGGCCATGACCAAGCAGGCGAAGAACGCGCAGGCGGGTCACGACGACTACCACGCGGTCGACGACACCGGCCTCTTCCAGCTCTTCGCGAAGGACGTGCAGGAAGCGGCCGATCTGAACCTGGTCGCGCACCGGATCGCCGAACTGTCACTCACTCCCGGAATCCTGGCCCAGGACGGCTATCTCACCAGCGACGTCATCGCGCCGGCGCGGTTGCCCGAGCGCGCCCTGGTCAAGGAGTACCTGGGCGATCCTTCCGACCGGATCGAGAGTCCCACCAAGGCGCAGCGCCTGGTCTTCGGCGAAACCCGTCGCCGCATTCCCGAGATGTTCGACCTCGACTACCCGGCGATGCTCGGGACGGTGCAGGGCCGGGACTCCTACGCGCAGGGTGTCGCGGCGCAGCGGCCGTTCTACTTCGACCACATCGCCGAGCTCGCCGACCAGGCGTTTCGCGAGTTCGCCGCCCTGACCGGCCGCCACTACGCGCGCGTGTCCGGTTACCGGCTGGACGACGCCCTCTGGGTGATCCTCGGCCAGGGATCGGTGGTGGCGGACGCGGAGGCGGTGGCCGATCATTGCCGCGAGGAGCGCGGCCTCAAGGTCGGCGTGGTCAATCTCACCATGTTCCGTCCGTTCCCCGCCGACCTTCTTACCGCCATGCTGGTCGGGAAGAAGGGCGTGGTGGTGATGGAGCGCGTCGATCAGCCGCTCGCCGCCGATGCGCCCCTGTTGCGCGAGATCCGCGCGGCCATGTCGAAGGGCCAGGAGAACGGGCGGATCAGCGCCTCGCACGACGGGCTCTTCGCCCTGCGCGGCGGCGACGTGCCCGAGTTCTACTCGGCCTGCTTCGGTCTGGGCGGCCGTGACCTCCAGCCCGGGGACATCGTGGCCGCGGTGTTGAACATGACGCCCGGCGGCGCAGGACGCCGCCACTTCTACCTGGGCGTCGACTTCCTGCGCGCGGGCACGCGGCTGCCCAAGCTCCACATCTGGCAGGACCGCCTCTCCGAGGGCTACCCGTCGGTGGGCGCGCTGGCCCTGGCCTCGGCGGGCGAGGTGAACCTGTTGCCGAAGGGATCGATCGCCCTGCGCATTCACTCGGTCGGCGGCTGGGACGTCGATGAGATCGGCCGAGACATCGCGCAGTCGGCTCTCGATGTGTTCGGCCTCCACGTCAAGGCGAGCCCCCATCAGGTTACGGAAAAGAACGGGCAGCCGGTCACGTTCTCCGTGGTGCTCTCGCCCGAGCCGGTCCGGAGTAACGCCGGGCCCCGTCGTCTCGACGTGGTTCTGTGCCCGGATCCCAACATCTTCCGCCACGCCGATCCGTTGAACGGCCTGGTCGATGGCGGTGTCCTCGTCGTCCAGACCGGGCTGGGTCCGGAAGACTTCTGGAAGAGCCTGCCCGGTCCCGTCCGCCGCACCATCGCCGACCGCGGAATCTGGCTCCATTGCCTCGACGCCATGGCGATCGCGCGCGCCGAGGTGGCCGATGCCTCGGGACGCCGCCGCATGCAGGCCGCCGCTTTCCTGGGCGCGTTCTTCAGCGTGACCCCGATGCTGACCCGCCAGGCGAAGGGCGAGGCCGCCCTGTTCAAGGGTCTGGGCGAGCGGTGGCGTCAGGCCCTTGGCGACCGCGCCGCCGACGACAAGCTGCGGGCCATGCGCCGCGGTCTCGACGAAGTGACGACCGTGGTCCCGGGGAAGAGCGAGATCGCGGAAGAGAAGGGCGACGTGCCCCACATGCCCGCGCTCATCGAATCGCCCAAGGCCCAGCCGGGCCTCGGGCACGAGGGGCGGTTCTGGGAGCAGGTCTGCTCCGTCCGCGCGCTCGGGCAGGACGGCATCGCGGATCCCTTCGCCGCAATCGGGGCCGTCCCCGCGGTCACCGCCGCGGCGCGCGACATGAGCGGGATCAGGCTCGAGGCGCCCGAGTTCATCGGATCGAAGTGCACCGGCTGCGCCGAATGCTGGACCCAGTGCCCCGACTCCGCCATTCCCGGCCTCGTCAACAGCGTGGAAGACGTCTTGACCGCGGCCATGGATGTGGCCGGCAAGGCCTCGCCCCTCGAACGCGTTCGCCCCCTGGCGCGAAACTGGAGCAAGGAGACCCACAAACTCCTGCAGAAAGACCCGGCACTCGCGGCCGGCCTCGCCTACGCCCTCGGCTACGACAGCGTGGCTTCGAAGATGGGCTGGGACGCCGAGCGTCGCGCGAAGACCGACACCGAGTTCCAGTTGGTGCAGGCCCGCCTCGCGGAGTTCCCGCTCGCGCGGACCAGGGCCTTCTTCGGCGATCCCGAGGCGAAGGCCAAGGGAACCGGCGGCCTCCTCTCCGTCACCATCAATCCCGACGCGTGCAAGGGATGCAACCTCTGCGTGGAAGTGTGCGCGCCCGGGGCCCTGGTGGCCGCGAAGCAGGACGAATCGGTCCTTGCGCGCCTGCGTCGCAACTGGGAATTGTGGAATCGTCTGCCCGATACCGACGACCGCTTCCTGAGCGCCGCCGACTCCGGCGAGGGCGCCACCGTGCTGTCGTCCCTGCTCCTCAAGAAAGACACCTACCGCGTCATGGTGGGCGGCGACGGCGCGTGCTCGGGGTGCGGCGAGAAGACGGCCGCGCACCTCGTGCTCTCGGCCATCCATGCGCAGATGGCGCCGCTCGTGGCGAGGCACGTGGCGAAGCTCGACGGCCTGATCGAGGGACTCGACGGTAAGGCGCGCGCGCTGCTCGCTTCGGGGGCCGATCTCCACGCCGCCGCCAGTGCGAAGGGTTCGGTGGCGGTGCCGGTGAACGAAGCCGAACGCGAGCAGCTCGAGCGGATCACCCGCGCCGCCGATGCGCTGCGCGACCTGCGCTGGCGCTACGCCGAAGGCCCGAGCGGCAAGGGACGCGCGAGCCTCGGCCTGGCCAACGCGACCGGGTGTTCCTCGACCTGGGGGAGTGCCTATCCCTTCAATCCCTACCCATTCCCGTGGGTCTCTCATCTCACCCAGGACTCACCCTCCATCGCCATCGGCCTCTTCGAAGCCCACATGCGCAAGATGGCCGATGGCTTCGCGTCCGTGCGTCGCGCGTCGAAACTCCTCGATGGGTCCTATGACCCCGCGGTCGATGAGGCTCCGCTGGCCGCGCTTGGCTGGAAGGAATTCACCGACGAGGAGTTCTTCCTCTGCCCGCCCATCGTGGCCCTGGGCGGCGACGGGGCCATGCTCGACGCGGGCCTTCAGCATTTGTCGGGCCTTCTCTCCTCGGGTCGCCCGATCCGCGTGGTCGTTCTCGATACGCAGGGCCACTCCGATACCGGACAGGCGCGGCGCGGCCGGACCGACGCGCACCGGGAAGCGGGGCTTCTGGCCATCGCGCATCGCGGCGTCTTCGTTCACCAGTCTTCCCAGGCCTCGCCCGCGCATCTCATGGCCGGGGTCTTGAAGGGCCTGAAGCAGAGGCGTCCCGCGCTCTTCAACATTTACACCCCTTGTCCCAAGGAACATGGCCTCGCGGATCACGGAGCGACGCGAGCCGCGCGCCTGGCCCTCGAGAGCCGGGCCTTCCCGTTCCTGACCTACGATCCGGAGGGCGGTCGGTCGTTTGCGGATTGCCTGAGTCTTGCCGGCAATCCCTCCGCCGCCACGGACTGGCCGTTTTACACGCTGCGCCATATCGATGAGGCGGGCGTCGAGCAGTCGCTCTCCCTTCCCCTGACCGTCGCGGACTGGGCGGCCACCGAAGGCCGATTCAAGGAGCACTTCGCCGATCTGCCCCGTGAGGAGTGGGATGGGGCGGTGGCCTTCGATCAGTACGTCAAGCTGCCCATCGGCGAGCGTGAGGGCAAGACCGCGTTCATTCATGCGATCGGCCCGGACCGCCGTCTGCGTCGATTGCGCGTGGATCCGAAGATGGCCGTGCTCGCCGAGGATCGGCAGCAGCGCTGGTCGCAGCTGCGTCAGCTCGCCGGCCTCGAAGTGTCACAAGCCGCGAGGAAGTCGGTCGCCGGCGCTCTCGAAGCCGAGTTCGAGGCGAAGATCGCCGCGCTGCGCGCGGAGTACGAGGCGCGCATCGCCGACCTCAAGCGCGAGTACCCGCAGCAGATCGCGCGCCGGCTGGCCGAGGGCCTCATGAAGCATGGCGGCGGGGGAGCCTTGTCCGAACTGCTCGCCACCCTGCCCGCGACCGCATCCTCCCCCAAACGCGGTCCGACCAAAGCACCCGCCGCGGTTGCCGCCCCGCCCGCGCCCGCGGCGGTTCCGGTCGCGGCCCCACCCCCGGCCGCCGTCGAAGCCGCGCCGTCCGCGCCCGCTCCCGCGTCCGCCCCGGAAGACGAGAAGCTCACCCTCGAGGCCTACATCGATTCGGCGCGCTGCACGAGCTGCAACGAGTGCACCAATCTGAACAAGAAGATGTTCGCCTACAACGCGGCCAAGCAGGCGGAGATCAAGGACGTGAGCGCAGGCACGTTCCAGCAGCTCGTGCTCGCGGCCGAGCGCTGCCCGGTGTCGATCATCCATCCGGGTTCGCCGACGAACCCGAACGAGAAGGATCTCGAGAAGTGGGTGAAGCGGGCGGAGAAGTTCAACTGATGAGCTTCTTCGGCGGATTCGCCCACGGCGTCCATCCCCCGGAGGAGAAGGACCTCACGCGCGCGCTTCCCATCCGGCGCATGCCCTACCCCGACTCCCTGGTGCTCCCCCTGCGGCAGCATGCGGGCAAGGAAGCGAAGCTGTGCGTGAAGGTGGGCGACCACGTGGAGCGGGGCGACCTCATCGGCCTCGCCGACGGCTTCATGTCGGTTCCGATTCACGCCTCCGCCGCGGGCACGGTCACCGCCATCAACTGGTGGCCCCATCCCGACGGTTCCATGGCCCAATCCGTGCATCTGGCCGTCGACAAGTACGCGCCCCAGGTGCCGCGTCCTCGCCTCGTGCCGAGGTGGGAGGGACTGAAGATCGACGAGGTCGTGAAGGCGGTGCAGGACGCGGGTGTGGTGGGCCTCGGCGGCGCGGCCTTCCCCACCCACGTGAAGCTCGTTCCCCCCAAGGGCTCGATCGTCAACACCCTCATCATCAACGGCGCGGAGTGCGAGCCGTACCTCACCTCGGATCACCGCACCATGGTGGAGTATCCCGAGCGCGTGCATTTCGGCTGCCGGGTCATGATGCAGACCCTCGGCGTGGTCCGGGCGGTCATCGGGGTCGAGAAGAACAAGCCCGACGCCATCGAGGCGCTCGAGCGCGCGAAGCCCGCGGATCTCGACATCACCATCCTGCCTCTGACCGTCAAGTATCCGCAGGGCGCGGAGAAGATGCTGATCCGGGCGGTGACCGGGGTCGAGGTCCCCTCGGGCAAGCTCCCGGTGTCGGTGGGGGTGGTGGTTCAAAACGTCGGGTCGCTCGCCGCCATCGCCGAGGTGTTCGATACGGGCATGCCCCTGATCGAACGCATCGTCACCGTGACCGGTCACGGCCTGATGCGTCCCGCGAATCTCATAGTGCCCGTGGGAACGCGCCTCAAGGACCTGCTCGCTCACTGCGAGGGCGTCACGCCCTACGCCGCGGAGGTCATCCTCGGCGGGCCCATGATGGGCATGGCCCAGTCCAATCTCGAAGCGCCGGTGATCAAGGGAACCACCGGGGTAGTCGTCCTGGCCGCCCACGAAACCCGTGGCGAGACCGTGTATCCGTGCATTCACTGCGGACGGTGCCTCGAGGCCTGCCCGGTCTTCCTGAATCCCTCCCTGCTCGGCGACTTCGCCCGGGTGCGGCGCTACCCCGACATGGCCGATCACCATCTCGCCGACTGCATGCTCTGCGGGGCGTGCTCGTACGTGTGCCCGTCCAACATCCCGTTGTCGCAGCTCTTCCAGGCGGGCAAGGCGGCTTTGCGGCGCATCCCGCAGACCGGAGCGGCATGAACGAGCCCCGGCTGATCATCACCGCGTCGCCGCACATCAAGGCGGGGGACACCACGCCGCGGATCATGTGGCACGTGGTGATCAGTCTCGTGCCCGTCATCGTCTCGTCGGCCTGGTTCTTCGGGATCAGCGCCCTCCTGGTGCTCGCGGCCGCGACCCTCGGCGCCGTGATCACCGAACGCCTCATCGGACGGCCCGGCGCCCTCCGCGATGGATCGGCCACGATCACCGGCCTGCTTCTCGGCCTGTCCCTGCCTTCCGGCTTTCCGCTGTGGATGGCGTTCCTCGGCGGCGCTTTCGGCATCGGTTTCGGCAAGACGGTGTGGGGCGGCCTCGGTCAGAACGCCTTCAACCCGGCGCTCGTCGGTCGCGCGTTCCTGCAGGCGGCGTTTCCGGTCGCCATAACCACGTGGCCGAAGCCCGGCGCGTCCTTCTGGACCCTGGGCGGCGATCTGTTCGCCTGGCCTTTCCTGCACCCGGTCAGCGACGCGCTCACCGGCGCCACGCCTCTCGGTCTCCTGAAGTTCGAGAAGCAGGGGACGCCGCTCACCGACCTCATCCTCGGGACCACCGGAGGTTCGGTGGGCGAGACCGCGGCGCTCGTGATCGTCGCCGGCGGCATCTATCTCGCGTTCATGGGTTGTCTCAACTGGCGAGCGCCCGCCGCCATCGTCCTGACCGTGGGTGTCGTGAGCGGCGTCCTCCACGCGTTCGACGCCACCAAGCCAGGCGCCTTCTTCATGATCTTCTCGGGCGGCCTGATGCTGGGCGCGGTGTACATGGCCACGGACATGGTCACGGTTCCGGTCACCAACCGCGGCCGCTGGGTCTTCGGGATCGGCGTCGGTCTCCTCGTGGTCATCATCCGGGTCTGGGGCGGCCTGCCCGAAGGCGTGATGTACGCGATCCTTCTCATGAACGCGCTCACCCCTTTCATCAACAGCGCCACCCAGCCTCGGGTGTTCGGCACGGCGGCGAGGATCCGGTCATGAGCGGCACCCCCCCGGTTCAGAGCGTTCCCGCGCCCGTCGTCCCCCAGGCGGAGCCGGCGGTTCCGGCCTCGCGCCTCCTCATGACCCTCGCGTTCGGGGGAGCCTTCGCCGGCCTGCTGATCGCGTACGTCTACGAGAAGACGCTGCCCGCGATCCAGAAGTACGCGGACGCCAAGATCGAGGGAGCGGTGAACGAAGTGCTGGGGAAGCCCGCCCGCCTGGAGACGCTCTATCTCATCGGCGACAAGCTGAGCAAGACGCCGCCCCCGGGAGTGGAGCTTCGCAAAGTGACCAAGGCCTACGTGGGCTTCAACGAGCAGGGCGCGCGGGTCGGTGTCGCCGTCGAGGCGGCCGAGCCGGGCTTCGCCGACGATGTCCACCTGATGATCGGTTTCGATCCGGCCACGAGCACTCTTACAGGGTTCTCGATCCTCGGTCAGAAGGAAACCCCGGGCCTGGGCGACAAGATCGAGAAGAACGAGGCGTTCGGCGCGGGGTTCCGGGGCAAGGTGGCTCCGATCAAGGGGACCAAGAACAGCACCACCGATGCCAGCACGGTGCAGACCATCACCGGCGCCACCATCTCGTCGCGCACGGTCATCCAGATCATCAACCACGCCGTGGAAACGTGGGGCCCGCGGCTCCAGGCTTTCGAGAAGGAGGGAGTCCAGTGAACGAGCCGCCCACTCCGCCGACCGAGCCGCCCTCGCAACTGTTCATCGACTTCTGGAGCGGCATCGGTCAGAACAACCCGGTGTTCGTCCAGATGCTCGGCCTGTGCCCGGCGATGGCGGTCAGCAATTCCCTCGCCAACGGTATCGCCATGGGCGTCGCGTCCACCTTTGTCCTCATGTGCTCGAGCCTTCTCATCTCGGCCGTGCGCAACTACATCGCCAACGAGGTGCGCCTGACCTCGTACATTCTCATCATCGCCACCTTCGTGACCGTCGCAGACATGACCCTCGCTGCCGGCTTTCCGGAGATCTCGAAGGCCCTCGGCCCCTTCATTCCCCTGATCGTGGTGAACTGCATCATCCTCGGCCGGGCCGAAGCATTCGCGGGGAAGGTGGGGCCGCTGCGCGCCGTGAGCGATGCCGCGGGCATGGGCGCCGGTTTTACTCTGGCCCTGTGCATCATCAGCGGTTTCCGCGAATTGCTGGGAAGCGGCTCCCTCCTCGGCTTCAACGTTCTTGGCCCCCGCTTCGAGCCCTGGGTCTTCATGGTGATGCCCCCGGGCGGCTTCCTGACCCTCGGCCTGATCTTCCTGTACATGGGCTGGCGGATGGAGCGCGACGCGCGGCGCGCGAAGGGGGAGAAGGCATGAACGGCCTCGCCTGGATCTTCTTTTCGACCCTCCTGGTCAACAACTTCACCCTGGCCATGTTCCTCGGGCTGTGCTCGTTCTTCGGCGTGACTTCGAAGATCGACACGGCCTGGCGCCTGGGCGCCGCCAACACCTTCGTGCTGGTGATCACCGCGGTCAGCGTGTGGCTCCTCAACACCTTCCTGCTCGCGAAGACCCCCTTCCTTCGCACCATCGCCTTCATCGTGGTCATCGCCTCGACCGTGCAGATCGTGGAGATGATCATCAAGAAGTATCTGCCCGTGCTCTTCCGTGAGCTCGGCATCTACCTCCCGCTCATCACCACCAACTGCGCGATCCTCGGCCTCGCCCTCTTCCAGACCACCCGCAACTACAACCTGATCGAAGGCATCGTGTTCGCGTTCGGCGCGGGCCTCGGCCTTACCCTGGCCCTGACCCTCATGGCCTCCATCCGCGAGCGCATGGACGTGGCCGACGTGCCCGCGATGGCGAAGCGGATGGGCCTCGTCCTGATCGTGGCCTCGTGCCTGTCCATGGCCTTCATGGGCTTCGCCGGGCTGGGGAGCCAGTGATGCGGACGGCCCTGAGCGTCGTCATCTGCGCGGTCCTGTTCGCGGTCTTCGGCTTCATGCGAAGAGGCCGGTGCGACAGTCCGTGCGCGGGCTGCACCGGTTCCTGCGGTCGATTGAAGAGAGCTGATCATCATGACTGACACACTTCGTAAGGTCCCGCGGCCGTTCGGCCGCCGCGAATTCCTGGCCCTGGGCACCGGCGCCTTCGCTCTGGGCGCGCTTCCCATCGCCCTGCGCCGTCACGTCTCGGTCGCGCGCCGCACCCTTCCCGTGATGGGAACCATCGCCGAGATCACCGTGGTCGACCGGTCGGAAGCCCTCGCTCAGCAGGCGGTGGAGGCGGTGATCGCCGAGCTGCGTTTCGTGGATGCCGTCATGACCCGATTCCGCGGCGACTCCGAGATCGGCCGCGCCAACCGGCTTGCCGCCCGCGAGGGCGTGACGGTTGGGCGCGAGACCGCGGAAGTGATCGAGGCCTCCCTGGGCTGGGCCTCCGCGAGTGAAGGCCGTTTCGATCCCGCCATCGGGGCAGCGTCGGAACTGTGGGATGTCACGAACCGGCACGAGCCTCCGCCCGCGGAAGCGGTGCGGCGTCTGGCCGGCCGCGCGTTCTGGCGTCACGTCGATATCGATCGGCGCGGGGGAGGTGCGACGGTGCGCTATGGCGTGCCCGACCTCCACCTCGACCTCGGCGGCATCGGCAAGGGGTACTCGATCGATCGCTCGGTGCAGGCGCTTCGGGGCCTGGGCATTCAGCACGCCATTGTGAACCTGGGCGGGGATCTGTACGCGCTCGGCGAGTCCCCCGAAGGCGGCCCGTGGCGCGTGGGGATCAAGTCTCCCGAGGACCTCGGGTCGGTGGCGCGGACTCTCGAGGTGAGCAACCGCGCGGTGGCGACGTCGGGCGACTATGAACGCTTCTTCCGCTACGGGGGCGAGCGCTTCCACCATCTCATCGACCCGCAGACCGCCGCGCCGCGCCGCACCATGGTGCGCAGCGTGACCGTGCTCGCGGACCGCTGCATCGATGCCGAGCCATGCGCCGTGTCCGTGTTCGGCCTGCCCCAGGCCCAGGCCGAGGCCTTCGCGCGAAGGCAGCTGAGCGGCGCCGAAGTCATCACCCTGAGCTGATCGCGGCCGTCGAGGCCGATCTCGACCGCTCCCGGTAGACTCAGGCGCTGATGGTCCACTCATGACATCGACCGCCTCACTGATCCGCGGGTGCGCCGCCACCGTGCTGGGCGCGCTGTTCCTGCTCCCCGCCGATGCCGCCGCCGCGCAGTGTCCGCCGGTGAGAGTTCCCCCGTCCGCCGAGTACCTGAAGCTGGTGACGCGCTACGCCTCGGCCGAGCATGCCGAGGCGGTGCTGGCGCTGAAAGGCTGGAGCGCTGAGTGGCTTCGCTGCGACCTGGACAATCTCTACGCGGCCGCGGTCGCGGTCAGCCGCTGCCGCGGCAAGTGCGAGGACCGCGTCGTGTTCGAACGATTCCCCGTCCGCGCCGCCCTGCTGCTCCATGCGGAGCGGGAGATCCTGGAGCAGTTCGGGGTTCCGGTGACCGAGCAGGCGGTCACCTGCTCGACGGGGCCGCAGGCCCAGACCGTCGAGAGACTGGCCTCGATCCTGCTTCTCGTGGATCCCGAAGCGAAGGCCTTTCTGAGCCGGTTCTACGTGGCCATGACCCGTCGCGCGCATTGGTCCCACTGCATACCGCAGGCCGAGCAATGGGCGCGAACCGGGCTGAAGCGGCTTCCGAAGGACGGGCCGCTGCTCATGACCCTGGGCATCGTTCTCGAGACCACGGCCTTCCTCACCCTGGTTCCGGCGCCGCGGTCGGCGAGCCTCGGGCCTCAGGCCGTCCGTCAGTTCGAGTCTCAGACCGCGAAGCTCGGCGCCTTGTGGGACAGGGCCCGTCGCACGTTCGAGGAAGCCCTCGCCGCCGACCCGAGCCTGCACGAAGCGAGGGTGCGACTCGGCCGCGTGCTCTGGCGCCTCGAGCGGCCCGATCTCGCGCGCCCCTGCTTCGAGGAAGCGATCGCTAAGAGCGACGACAAAGTCGTCCTCTACCTCGCCCGTCTCTTCCTCGGTCGTATCCACGAGGACCAGAATCGCCTCCCCGAAGCGGAGAAGCAATACCAGGCCGCCCTCGCGGTCCGGCCCTCTTCGGAAGCGGCCGCGGTGGCGATATCCCACGTGCGCCTCCTGATGGGGGATACCGGGGGCGCGCGCGAGTTCATGGAGTCGGGTCTCGAGCAGGTGCGCCTTCGCATCGAGGGCGACCCCTTCAAGAACTACCCCATGATCCACACTCGCGAAGGCCAGACCAGCCTCGACGAGATGCGCAAGGCGCTCAGCCGATGACTCTCGCCCTCGCGCTGTTCCTCGCGCTCATGAGCGGCGCGTCCGCCCAGGTGGCGCCGCCGCCCGCGCAGACGAAAATCCAGACGCCCGCGGTGTTCGGCGTGCAGGTCGACAGCGTCTACGTGGACGCCTTCGTGTCCCAGCGGCGCGACCCGGTGATCGGACTGACCGCGGCGGACTTCGAGCTGAAGGACAACGGCGTGGTGCAGCGTCTCGATCTCGTCTCCGCGGAAGCCCTGCCCCTGCTGGCGGTGCTCGTGTTCGACAGCAGCAACAGTCTCGCAGGCGAGCGGCTCGCCGCCCTGCAGGCGTCGGGCAAGGCCTTTCTCGAAAGCTTGAGACCGCAAGACGAGGTGTCGCTCTTCACTTTTGCGGGCGAAACAGAATGGCTGGTCAAGCCCACCACCGACAAGGCCGCGGTCGCCCGGGCGCTCGACGAACTGAGGCCGGGCGGGGCCACTGCCGTCCTCGACGCCCTGTATGCCGCGCTCGTCCTTCCCCAGACCCAGGGACGAACCCTGGTGGTGCTGTTCACCGACGGCGAAGACAACATGAGCTGGCTGGAATGGCGTCAGATGCGGCTGGTGGCGGAGCGGTCGAACGCCCTCATTCACGTGGTCGGCCTGAAGCGGTCCGACGACGGGCGGGACACCACGCCGGTCATGGATCTCTCCGGCCGCATGCTGCCGATGACCGCGACGTCGTCCATGGAATTCCTGCACACGTGGGGCATGAGGCAGATCGCGGAGCTGACCGGCGGCCGGTACTGGGAGGCGGAATCGCCCGCGCGGTTGAAGTCCGCCTTCGCCGCGATCACGGAAACCATGGCCCAGCGTTACATCCTCAGCTACGAGCCGCAGGGAGTGAAGCGCCCGGGCTGGCACGAGATCGAGCTGCGACTGATCGGGCGCACCGGCGACGTTCACGCCAGGCGCGGATACTGGGTCGCGGAACGCTGAGCGGCTAATTCGTCATTGCGAGGCCCCGGTCCGTTTGGCAGCAGGCCGAAGCAATCTCGCGACCGGTCGTCACTCCTTCTTCTGAGTCTCCCAGGTGACGGACTTGAGTCCCGACGCGCTGGCGTCGGTGAGCTGTTCACTCAAGCGTTGCAGGGGCGTGTCCGGATCGAGCGTGCAGTAGTACCGCACCGTGGCCTTCTGGCCGTGCTGGTTCACCTCGCGCGGTTCGAAGCGGACCTGGTAGGCCGCCAGCAGTCGATTGACATAGTCGGCGGGGAACTCGGGGCTCGACGACACCATCTCCAGCATCATGGTTCGCGGCTTGCGATCGACAATCCAGTCGAGGAGCACCAGGCAAAGGCACAGAAAGGCCGCTCCAAGCCCGGCCACGCCGAGTTCTCCGAGGCCGCAGGCCATGCCGAGGCCGAGGAGAATGAACAACACGGTCGAGTCCTTGGGATCCTCGACCGGGGTGCGGAAGCGGATGATGGTGGCCCCGCCCGCGATGCCGAGGGCGCGCGCGAGGGAATTGCCGATGATGATCATCATCAGGCCGCCGGCCACGCAGAGAAGGATCTGGGCCTGGGCGAGGGAGCGCGAAATCGGCTTGTCGCCGGGGTGGCGACGGTGGACGGCCGAGATGAGAGCGCCGATGAGCCCGGCGAAGACGAGCTTGAGCGCCTCAAGCCCGGCGTGGAAGGACGGCGCGCTCGAGCCGGTCAGCGCATCCGGCGCGAGACTGGTATCCCGTCCGCTCGTGCCCGGTGGGCCCGGCCATCGTTGCTCAAACCAGACGAGCCCCACCGAGACGAGCAGGGTAGCGGCGACGAGCAGCCACACCGGCAGGGGCTTGCGGTGATTCGCGGCGCTGCTTGGGTCCATGGATGCCTCTCTGCGGCCTACGACTCCGCGGGCTGGACGGGTGCGATGTCAGATTGTACGACTGGAAACCAACACGATCACCTGGTTCGTTCGATCATCGCCCGGTCCAGTGCAGGACAGGTCGATCCAGGAACTCCTCGAGCGGGATCCCATCGCCGCCCACGAGCAGACTCCGCTGAGGCTTGAATGTCTCCGCGAAGGCCGCAAGCCCGGGGTGGGCGAGAGGCGCGCGGCCGCTCTTGACCTCGATAGCGGTGACTCGCCGCCCCGCCTTCACCACGAAGTCGACTTCCCGATTCCGCTCGCGCCAGTAGTACACCACGCACTCGCCCGATGCCTCGGCGTTCGACAGATGCGCTCCGACCGCGGACTCGACGAGACGGCCCCAGAACTCCCGGTCCGCGCGCCCCTCCTCGAGAGTCAGGCCCGACTGCGCGGTCATCAGGGCGGCATTGAAGACCTGGAGCTTGGGACTGGATCCGCGACTGCGAGCCGCGTCGCCTGCGTACTTCTGCAGCCCCCGGACCATGCCCGCGCCGGCCAGTAGCTCGAGATAGTGCGCGAGGGTCGTTGCGTTGCCCGCGTCCTGCAGCTGCCCCAGCATCTTCGTGTAGGAGAGCACCTGTCCCGAATACCGGCAGGCGAGTTCGAACAGCCTTCGCAGCAGCGCGGGTTTGTCCACGCGCGAGAGCAGGAGGACATCGCGCGAGATGGAGGTTTCGATCAGGCTGTCGACAACGTAGCGCGCCCAGCGCGCAGGCGTTCCGATGAGGGGCGCGGCTCCTGGGTAACCGCCGTGGAAGACGTACTGGTCGAGCGACCAGCCGAAGGCCTCGCGCATCTCGGTGAAGGACCAGTGGGGGAGATGGAGCAGTTCGAAGCGCCCGGCCAGGCTTTCGGTGAGCCCTTGGGCCACGAGAAGGGGGGCCGAACCGAGCAGAACCACTTTCAGATTCCGCCTGGCCCGGGAATCCTCGTCCCAGAACCGCTTGACCGCCTCGGACCAGTTCGGGATCTTCTGAATCTCATCCAGGACGAGAACGGCGCCCCGCTTCCCGGTCACCTCCAGGCGGGCCGCGTGCCACTGCTGGCTGATCCAGTCGGAGCCCCGCAGGGTCGGCTCGTCCGCACTGGCGAAGCGCACGGGCCGTTCCGAGCCCTCCGTAGCCTGTTGCACCAAGGTGGTCTTGCCCACCTGGCGGGCTCCCGCTACCACCTGGATGAACCGCCGGGGCTCGGCGAGCCGCCGGGCGAGTTCCGCGGCCTGCACCCGCCGGAATGGCTTTAGCGGTTTACTCATCATGCTGAGTATTTTTACTCAATACAATGAGCAACGCAAGAACCCGAAAGCGGCCGATCATGAGGGGCGCCGCGCTCATGATCGCGACCCTCCGGCGGGACGGGTCTGCTTCTGTTTTCCGAGCAGCGCCGGCCAGTCGAGGATGAGTTTGAGTTCGGGAGGAGCGCTGCCTGCGGCCGGGAGCTTGATGAGGAAGCGCTGGCCATCCGCGGTGACTCCGTACTCCTCGACTGCCGGACTCGGGTTGACGAGGCCCGTGTGGAACAGCACGCGGGGCGCGCCGACGGCAAACCTTTCGCCGTGCAGTATGTCCACGGTCATCAGATTCCCGGCTGGATCGAGATAGAAGATCTCGCGGCCGTCTCCACGCCACAGGGCCTGAACGCCGCCGGCGGTGGAGATCGGAAAACGCTCGCCGGTTGCAGGGAACGGGACAACCCAGACCTCCGGCCGTCCAGTCTCATCCGAATTGTAGGAAACCCAGCGCCCGTCGGGAGAGAAGCGGGCCTCGTCCACGTCCCCCTGCCAGGGGTGAGGGTCACTTGAGCCCCTCCACGAGGTAGAGGTTGGTGAGACGGCGGCCCACGTTGTACGCCCGGACCTGGCCGTCGGGCGTCATCAGCGGCCAGGGGTCTCCGACCATGCCGCTGCGATCTGCCACGGAGATCTCCTGCCGGACCGTCCGTTGCCCGGTCGCGAGGTCGAAGCGATACACCCGGGTCGGGACCTCGTCCCGGCGTGTCACAAAGAGCGCCCGGCCATCCGCAGCCCAGCGGATGATCGCGTCCCGCTTCTCAAGATCGGGAATTGGTCTCGGTTCGCCGCCGTCCACCGGATAGATGGACTGACTGCCGTCGATCTCGCTCGCGGTGACCATCCGGCCGTCTGGAGAGACCAGCCAGCCGTGCGTGCCTTCGGGCGTGATCGCGCGGATTGTGCCGCTGTCGAGATCCTGGACATAGGTCCGTGGGGCGTGTCCCGTCTCGCTGCCTACCACCAGAATCCGGCGGCCATCCGGGAACCAGGCGAGGTATTTGTGCTCGATGTCGTTCTTGTGCAGAGTTCGAGGCTGACCCGGGCCCGTCGGCAGCAGCAGCGCGGAGGTAGGAGTCCCGGGGGTGAATGTGAGTGCCCATTTCCCGTCCGGCGAAAGCTTCGGCATGTATCCCTCGCCGAGGCGGACAGCCGGGGAGCCGTCGGTCCTGCGCAGGTAGACGCCGTAGGGGGACCCGCGCGGCTGATCGAAGTTGTTCAGAATGAGCACGCGGCCATCCGCGGAGACGTCATAGGCAACGGTCCATCCGAGGAAGGACAGGTCCTGTTCTCCGGAGCCTCCCGGCTGGACTGCGAAAACATCGCCGCGCAGAACGGTCTCGCAAAGGAGGGTGCGGCCGTCGGGCGACACGTCCATGAGCCAGACACTGCCCGGCCCGCGCCAGACCACCCGCTCCCGGCCGACGAGCGTTGTGGCAAGCAGGCTGTAGACGCCGTCTTGATTGCCCGAGAACCAGAGCTCGTCTCCCAGGGGCGACCACGCCAGGCCGGCAACCGCATCGTATTCCTTTGTCACACGAGTCTTGCGACCGGCCAGATCGACCACCGACACCCAGCCGCGGTCGTCATTGAAGGCGGGATGATCGAGAAACGCGATCCGGTCGCCGTTGCGGGAGAAGCGCGGGTGGCTGATGTAGCCGTCGGTCTCGTACAGGACGTGATCCGCCGGGTATTCGAGGCGTTCCCGAGTGCCCACCTTCCTCACTACGGCGAGGCCCTTGGCATCGGGTGCCCATTCCGCCTCCCTTACGTTCTCGAGAATTTCCCGGGGCGTCCCCCCGAGCAATCCCGCTTGGGCGAGCGTCCCCTCACTGATGTAGTTGTCAAAGCGACGTCCGATGGAGACCGCCATCTCGCCGGAAGGTGAGATGGAGAGGATGTCCGCGTCGGGCAGGGCGACCGGTGTCGATTCTCCGCCCTGGCCGCGGGTCATGAAGAGTCGGATCGGCTGGCCCGCCCAGGCCGCGCCGTAGACGATCGTCTGTCCGTCGGGGGCGAAGCGCGCCGAGCGGATCGTGCCGCGCTGGTAGGTGAGGCGATGGAAGGAAGGAAGTGAAGTGACGCCGGATCCGTTGGCCGTCGAGGTCGCCCTGCGACCCGCCAGGTAGGCGCCGACAGCCAGCGCGATTGCGGCGAGCGCCGCGACGGCGCGTTGCGAGCGAGGCCCTGGACGTGCCCCTGCGGCCGGGATTCGCTCGGCCGACGTGACCGAGAGAGCCTCCAGATCGAAGGCGAGATCCCGCGCCGACTGGAACCTCGCCTCCGCATCCTTCTCCAGGCAGTGACGCACGATCCGATCGAGAGCCGGCGGGACGAGAGGCTGCGTGGCCGAGATCTCCGGCGGCTCCTCCTTCAGGATGGCGGTCATGGTGTCGGCGTTGGTGTCGCCCTTGAAGGCGCGCCGACCGGTGAGCATCTCGTAGAGGATCGCCCCGAAGGCGAAGATGTCCGAGCGATGATCGATGGCCTTCCCTCGGACCTGCTCGGGCGACATGTAGCCGACCGTGCCCATGACCGTGCCAGGGTCGGTATCGCGGGTCATGGTCGGCGCCCCGGTTTCGACACCGCCGCCGAAGGAGGGCTGGGTCAGCTTGGCCAGGCCGAAGTCGAGGATCTTGACCCGGCCGTCGCGCGTGACGAACAGGTTCTCGGGCTTCAGATCGCGGTGGACGATTCCCTTCTCGTGTGCGGCCGAGAGTCCCTGCGCAATCTGCAGCGCGTACTCGACCACCCGCCTTGAAGGCAGCGGCGTTCCCAGCTTCTCGCGCAGCGTCCCGCCCTCGAGCAGCTCCGACACGATGTACGGCGTGCCCTCGTGCGTGCCGATGTCGTGGATCGCGGCCACGTGGGGATGGTCGAGGCTACTCGCCGCTCGCGCCTCCTGCTCGAACCGGCGCAGTCGATCGGGGTCGGTGGCGAGCGAGGCGGGGAGCACCTTGACCGCCACGTCCCGGCCGAGACGCGGGTCTTTCGCGCGATACACCTCGCCCATTCCGCCCGCACCCAGTGCGGTCAGGATCTCGTACGGACCGAGCCGGGTGCCGGGGGTGAGGGCCATGTATGGCTACCTCCGCACGCTGATGAACTCTCCCTCCGGGTTGACCACTTTCAGACTCTTGACTTTGCCATCCTCGAGCAGGAACTCGTACCGGACGTCGGCGAAGGCCTTCACGCGATAGGCCCAGGGCTTGACCGGCTCCAGCACGGTCTCGGCGCCTGTGGCGCTCACCCAGGCCAGGCGGCCGCCATCCTTGATCACGATCTGGAACTTCACCCCGGTGGGGCTCTCATAGTTGCCGGCGAGAAGAGCGAGGGCCTTGGGATCGCTCATGATGGCATCCGGCCGGCGGGCGAACGTGACCTCGGCCTCATCGAGGGACATGACCGCCTTGTCCACCTCGCCCTGCGGATTCGTGAGGAAGCGGACCGAGTACTTGCCCATCACCTCGTCGTCCGTGGTATCGAAACGATCGTAGTGATAGTGGTTGAGCGGCAGGACCGCCTTGTGGAAATCGAACTGCAGCTCGCCGCCCTTGAGGGCGACCTTGAGCAGGCCGTAGGCGGGATGCTCGAACTCTCCCGCGTAATCGGCGAGGACGTGCGAGGGTCGGGTGTCCTTAACCCGGTCGCCGCCGACCCGCCCGCGGGCTTCCTGGCCGGCCTTCTTGTTCTTCAGACGGAAATCGTTCCGCCGCTCGCTCCAGGGTGTCGGGTCCATCCCCAGCATTCGCTCGTAGATCGCGAAGGTGACCACGTCCGGCAGCGCGCCGCAATGCACTCCGTCCACGAACACGAGGACGCCGATTCCGTCGTCAGGCATGAAGGACACCTGCGAGTAGAAGCCTCCGATGGCTCCGCCGTGGTAGGTGAGGGCGTGCCCTCGATACGCCGCGGTGTAACGGCCCATGCCGTAGACCGGGCTGAGCAGCTCCTTGTATCCGAAAGTCTCGAGGCTGGCGTTGACCAGCGGCATCGCGGGGGCGAGCGTCGCCTTCAGCGCCCTTGCCGGAAGCACCTGACGGCCCTCGAACCGGCCATCGTTCATGAGAGCGATGAGCCACCGCGACATGTCTTCGATGTTCGAAATGATGGCTCCCGCGGGCGCGACGCCGTCCTGTTCCTCGTAGAACGGGGTCTGGAACAGCTCGGTGGAATCCCGCCGCTCGCTGTATGGAACCCCATGGTCGGGGCTCGCCTTCATCTCCGTCAGGGTGAACACGGTGGAGTCCATGCCCAGGGGCCGGATGATGCGTTCACGGGTGAAGTCCTCCCAGGTCTTTCCGCTCACCAGATGGACGATGTGGCCGACCGCCGCGAACATGAGGTTGTTGTAGAGAAAGGTCTGGCGCGGCGAGGTGGAGGGTTCGAGGTACTTCAGCCTCTCGAAGAGGTCTTTCCGCGTGAACTCCGACTTGTACCAGATCGAGTCGTGGCGGGTGATTCCCGTGCGGTGGGCCAGCATGTCCCTCAGGGTGATCGACCGGTTGAGGTCATCGTTGAAGAACTGGATCTGGGAGACGGATTCCCGGATCGGCTTGTCCCACTCCAGCTTGCCTTCCTCCACCAGGAAGCCCGCGTCGACCGCGGTGAAGAGCTTCGTGTTCGACGCCACCTGGACCAGGGTCTTCGGGGTCATGGGCAGTTTGTTGCCCACGTCCCGGTAGCCGTAGCCCCGGGAGAAGACCAGCTTGTCCTTCACCACCACGCCGACCACCACGCCGGGAGCGTTCCAGTCCTTCAGGACCTTGGCCATGTAGGCGTCCAGGCCGGTGAGCCGACTCTCTGCCGTAGGGGTCGCCGTGGCAACCGCCGGGGGGCGTGTCGCCGATTTGGTCTGGGCGAGGGCCGCGCAGGGAATGGCCAATGACAACACAACGGCGACGCTGAGTCTCTTCATGCGAGTGTCCCTTCTCCTGCGAGGCACGGCCATGCAAAGGGCGATCGGCCGTTACGTGCACCGGAGCCCCGATTAAACGAGCGTGAACGTGACGACAGGGCTCGTCAATGAGTCAAATGCATGGCTCAGTCGCGCCGCCTTGGACTAACACCCGGAGACCAGAAAGTCGACAACTGGCGCGCCGTCGGTCGACCGGCGCATGCGATTGAAAGTGGGGCATGTGACTCGCCGCCGCCGCGAAGCTGGTTCATTTGCTCCATTGAGTCAGGCGGAGGCCCAGACTATGGGACCCACAGTGGGATGGCCGTGGCGTGCCCGGAATCGCCGGACAGGCTGATCGCGTCGAAATCGAAGCCGTGCCTCCCGCGTCGATAGGAGACCGAAGCGCTCCGGCTATTTCAACCGGCCATACTTTCTGAGGGCCGCGAGCAGGCGGTCCTGCGGAAGCGCCTCCACTCTTGCTCCGTCGACCCCGTTCATGGTCTCGGCCGCGAGCAGCGCGTTGAGGATCGCCTCCTCCGTGGCCTGAACGGTGGCGGTGAAGAGCGCGTCCATCTTCGCGTTCGGAAGCATGGCCACGTTCGATACCGTCTCCGAAGCACCCGCCTTCGCGTTTGCGGTCGAGAACGCCACGAAGATGTCGCCGGAGCCGTTGCCGCCCATGCCGCCGGTTCGACCCACGCCGAGAGCGACGCGGGTTGCGATCCGTTTCAGCTGATGAGGGAGCAGCGGCGCGTCCGTCGCCACCACCACGATGATCGAGCCCGCTTCCTCCGGGGGCTTGACCGCAGCCGGGATTTGCGTGGCCCCGCAACGAGGAGTTTGCGGTCGAACCGCGGGATCGGCCGCCGCGATGCACGGAAGCAAATCGGGTATCTCCTGACCCACGGGCACGCCGGCCACGCGCAGATTGGGGCGCAGACCGAAGTTGCACTGCACGAGAACGCCGACGGTGTAACCGCCCCGATCGGCGTCGAGAACGCGTGAGGCGGTGCCGATGCCGCCCTTGAACTGGAGGCAGACCATGCCCGTGCCTCCGCCCACGTTGCCCTCGGCGACGCGCCCGCCCGAAGCTCCATCAAGCGCGGCGATGGTGTGGGAGGGCTTCACATGGAAGCCGTTGACGTCGTTGAGGAAGCCGTCGTAGGTCTCGGCCACCACCGGCAGGCCCCAGGGCTGAAGGCCGGGCCGGCTGACCTGCCACTGCAGGATCGCGTCGCGCACCACTCCCACGCTGTGGGTGTTGGTGATCCCGATCGGGCCTTCGAGGATGCCGCTCTCCTGCAGCCAGGTCGTGCCCGTCATCTCACCGTTGCCGTTGAGGGTGAACCAGGCTCCGAAGACCGGGTCGGGGTTGGTCTTGCCGCGTGGGTGAACGATGGTGACGCCGGTGCGCACCGGTCCCTGGCCGCGCACGAGCTTTCCTTCACCGGAGATCAGCGTGGTGTGGCCGACCTCGACTCCGGGGATGTCGGTGATGGCGTCGATGGCCCCGGGCGTGCCGCCGATCAGCGGGCTGATGCCCAGTTCGCGCGCACGGGGCTTCGCCGGCTGAGCCTGAGCGGCGCCAACCGCGGCGAACACGGCGACCGCGCAAACGACGTAAGTCAGTCTTCGCATGGAACCTCCTGCGTGGTCGGGCTAGCGACGGGGATCAGGTCTCACCGTGAGCGGCTGCGTGGTGGTGACGCCATTCGCAGTCATCCGGACGGTGTATCGGCCCGGGAGAACGGGAGCGGCTCCGCCCCGGCCGCCACCACCACCGCCACCCGGACGACCCGCGCCTGCGGGAGCAGGCTGCGGTCGGAAGTCCCACACGAAGCGATGCATGCCCGCGCTGGTGGAGGGTAGCTCCTGCGAGCGCTGCCAGATCGCATTGGTCGCGAGCTTGTTGACATCGACGGGCGGGACGGGATCGCTTGATGAATAGCGACGAACCACCGTGCCCGCGGCATTGAGGATCTCGAGGGTGACGGGGCCGGTGGCCCCGGACTTCAGGTAGTAGTCGATGATCGCGCCGGTGGGCGGATTCTCCGCCCACGCCTCGTCCTTCTGGGTGGGCGTGCCGTCGTCGGTGGGCTGGGGGAACTGGATGGCGTCGCCCGGCGCGAACAGATGCGTATCGCTCTTCACGTCCGCGGCCTGCCGCAGCGAAGAGATGTCGTCGAGGATCCAGAAACCGCGGCCGTGGGTGGCCACGATGAGGTCGTTGTCCTTGAACGCGACGTCGCGGTTCGAGGTCGGGGGCAGATTGAGTTGCAGCGACTGCCAGTTGTCGCCGTCGTTGAACGAGACGAAGACGCCGAGCTCGGTGCCGGCCACGAGGAGACCCTGCTTCTTCGGATCCTCCTTGATGGTCTGCAGGTACACGCCTTCGGGGAGGCCGGTGGTGATCTTCTGCCAGGTCTTGCCCGCGTCCTTCGTCCGGTAGATGTAAGGCTCGTTGTCGGTCAGGCGATGACGGTCGACCGCGGCGTACGCCTCGTTGGTGTCGAAGTGCGAGGCCTCGATCATGACCACCTTGCTCCAGGGCGTCAGCTCCTTCGGGGTCACGTCTTCCCACGTCTTGCCGTCGTCGGGGGTGCGCTTGATCAGGCCGTCATCGGTGCCGATCCACAGGAGCGACGCCACGAGAGGTGAGGGCGAGATCGAGTAGATGACGCCGCCCTTGCCGCGCTGCGGATCCGCGTCGGCCGCGGTGGTGGCGTCGAGGTTTGGAGGATCGATGGGATTCGGCCGGGTGAGATCGTCGGAGAGCCGCGTCCAGGTCTCGCCGCCGTTCGTGGTCTTGAAGAGGAACTGGTCGCCGAAGTACAGCGCGCGCGGGTTCGCTTCCGAGAAGACCAGGGGATTGGTCCAGGTGTGACGCGCGGGCGCGGGCAGGTTGACCTCGGGTGTGACGCTCTTGCGCTCACCGGTCTCCACGTTGCACCACTCGACCGTGCCGCCGAAGACGATGGCGGGGTGGAGCGGATCGGGCGCGGTGTAGCCGCTCTCGCCGCCCGCGCACAGCGGCTCCCAGTCGCGCATGGTGATGTTCGCGAACTTGCCGCGCGACCGCACGCGCACGGCACCGCTGTCCTGCTGCGCCCCGGTAACCCAGTAGGGAACGTTGTAGTCGGGCGCTACCCGGTAGATCTGCGCGATCGACTGGTTGAGCCACGACGTCCAGGTCGGATGATCGGCGAGACCGTCGACGCTGATGACCGCGCCCTGGTCGCCGCCGAGGATCATCCGGTTGCCGTCGTCGGGATAGATCCAGAGCTGGTGATAGTCATCGCCGCCCGGTGATCCCTTGAATGGCTCCCCGAAGGTCTTGCCGCCGTCACGCGAGCGGTAGACGCCGGTGTTGGAGACGTAGAGAAGATCGGCGTTCTTCGGATCGACCACGACCTTGCCGAAGTACCAGCCGCGGCCCCAGATCCGGCTGTCGTTCGACGTCTTGGTGAACGTCGCGCCGGCGTCGTCCGAGCGATAGAGCCCGCCTTCCTTGGCATCGACGATCGCGTAGACGCGCTTCGGGTTGGTGCGGGCGACCGCGACGCCGATCCGGCCGAGGCCCTCGGTGGGGAGGCCCGCGGTGAGCTGCTTCCAGGTGCTGCCGCCATCGACAGACTTGTAAAGCCCGCTGCCTGGACCGTACGAAGGCGGGTACACGCTCCACGGTGGACGGCGCGTGTTCCACAGCGACGCGTAGACCACCTGTGGATTCGCGGGATCGAACGCGAGGTCGATCGCGCCCACGTCGTCGCTCTTGAACAGGACCTTCTGCCACGTGGCCCCGCCGTCGCGCGAACGGAACACGCCGCGGTCGGGATTCGCGCCGTAAACGTGTCCGAGCGCCGCCACGAAGACGACGTTCGGGTCGCGCGGGTCGACGATGACCTTGCCGATCTGTCGGGTGTTGTCGAGACCGATGTGGGTCCAGGTCTTTCCCGCGTCGGTCGACTTGTACATGCCGTTGCCGTACGAGATCTGCGAGCGCATGTCGGCTTCGCCCGTGCCGACGTAGACGATGTCCGTCTTCGAGGGCGCTACCGCGATCGCTCCGATCGAGGCGACGGGCTGCGAGTCGAAGATGGGGAACCAGGTGCGGCCCGCGTTGGTGGTCTTCAACACCCCGCCGCCCACCGAGCCCATGTAGAAAACACTCGGCTGGCCGGGCACGCCGCTGACCCCGTTCACCCGACCCGATCGGAAGGGACCGACGGATCTCCAGCGAAGGCCGGAATAGAGCGCGGTGTCCACGGGCCCGGCGGCCTCCGCGGGTGGATTGAGACCCGCCAGGAACAATGCCAATACGCCGCCCAGGATTCCGACGCGCGGAAGGTGTTTCATGGCGTCATTGTAGCGAGGCCGCGCCCGATCTTCCCGCTTCCTCCAGCATGGAAAGCTGCCACACGTCCCGACTGTTGAGACTGAGGATGGGACGCATGGCGATGAGCCCCGTGCGTCCGATCTGGCCCTGGAGATAGCGCAGCTCCTTGAGGTTGTCGCGCACGTCCTGGCCCACCGGCAGGTCGATGCCGGCTTCACGGGCCATCAGGATGCCCTTGGCCCGGATCTTCAACTCGAGCTGGATCTGCAGCAGGCAGAGCATGTCGGCAAGCACGGTTCCCTCGAACCGGCTCTTGAGGGATTCGAGATAGGCGCCGGTGCGGGTGTGGGCGACCGTGCCCGCGAGGATCTCCTGGAGCATCTGCAGTTCCCCGTCGAACTCCCCCGAGAGCCAGGCTCGTGTCGCCTTCTCGCTGCGATCGAAGACGAAGAGGAGCAGCAAGGGCAGGGTCGCGAGGAGGACGAGAGCGGAGAGGATGGGGGGCAGGACGAAGTGGTTGAACACAGAGTGCACCAGCACGGCCACCGCGAGGCCCGGGATGAAGGCCGTGAGCCCCGGCCGCCGGTCGTAAAGGTTCTTGGCCAGGACCGCCACGGTGGCGGTGGTAGCGCCGTGAAGAATCGCGGTCCCGCAGCCGCGCGCGAACCAAAGGGACAATCCCGCCGACTCGATGTGCTCGAGGTAATCCACGTTCTCGACGAGGGCGAAGCCCGCTCCCACCGCGAAGCCCAGGATCGCGGCATCGACGAGAAATCCCACGCGCTGGCGGCGGATGAGGAAGAAGACCCAGGCGGCCTTCAGCAGCTCCTCCACCCACGGAGCGACGTAGCGGGAGTAGGCGGTGAGGTCGAGGCCGAGGCGGTCGAGCAGCGCTCCATTGACCGCGGCCCCCACGAAGGCGACGACCGCGCCGGCCGCTATGGCCTGCAGCACCGCGCGCAGGCGCACGAGCTTGAAGCTGTCGATGAGAATCAAGCCGCCCAGGAACAGCAGCACGGGCAGAAGGGCGACGGCGATGCGCATGCCTGGGAGGATAGCTACCTCAGCACCTTCAACGAGATCATGGTTTCGTAACGCGCCTTGCGGCCCTGCTCGAAGGCCACGGCCTGTCCGAAGGACAGCATGAGATCGAGCGCGTTCAAGGTGGTGATGGAGAGGTCAAGCTGCGCGCCCGTGTTCCACACCGTGCGCCGCGTCGAAGCGCGATCCGGGTCGGCGACCGCGACACTGGCGAAGAGGGCGGGGCGGATCCAGCTCGCGTAGAAGCCCGCGGTGCCCGCGTGGGCGAAGCGAAGGGGAGGCAGGTTCAGCTCGGCCATGGTGCGGACGAAACTGCGGCCCGCGAGTTCGTTGAGCTCGATGCCCGGCAGCGCGTACCACTTCCGGTATCGCTTCTCGTCGCCGTGGTCGACCCAGTTGTTGCCGAAACCGCCGAGGTAGTAGCCGGCGAGCGGGTTGGTCTCGTCGCCCCAGGCGTAGCCGGCGGCGGAGCGGAGAAAGAACGAAGCGTGTCCGGGGGGCAGCGGCTGTCCGATGTCGAAGCTCCCCAGGAGCTTCGGAAAGCTCAGCCCCGAGGCGCGATCGAGCCCCGCGAAGACGTCCCAGCGCACGCCTTTCTCGGGATCGACCTTGCCGAGCGAGCCGCGCAGGTTGCTGTACGAGAGGCGGGCGCTCAAGGAGGCGATGGAGTCCGACTTGCTGGCCACGTTCTGGAAGCCGGGCAGGGTGTCGAGCTTCCCGTAGAAGTCGGCGTTCACGTCGAGGGAGAGATCCCGCGGATCGTCCCACAGGAGCGACTTCTTGTGCCCGAGCCCTACCGCATAGCCCTTGCGGCTCGTCTTGGTGGGGCCGACGAGGTCGTAGAAGTCGGCGCCATTCCACTTGAATCGCGCGGTCCAGTCGTAACGCTGGAATTTGAAGCCGACGTGGAGTCGCTCGTTCGAAGGCAGGTCGCTTGCCGGGGTGTAGGAGGCGGATAGCATGGCCCGGTTGAGGGCGACCGGATCGGAGAAGTTGAAGGTGTAGCCGAAGGCGGCGAAGTCGCGATATCCCTCGACCACGGGATAGGCGGACTCCAGCCGCATGGTCCCGATCGAGTTGTAGGGGCGTTCGCCTCCCTTGATCGGCTCGAAGGAGCGCGACGCCACCGATCCGACGTTCCAGTCCTTGAGCTCGGAGTGTTTCTCAACCAGCTGTTGTCCGAGGAAGGTGATGGCGTTGATGTCCTCGAGCGGCTTCGCCTCGATGCGGGCGGGCACGAAACCCTCGCCGGTGTAACGGAACACGATCATCGAGTCCCCGTCCAGCGGAATCGGGCGGAAGAATCCCGTCTCGGTGTTGGTCAGGGCGTCGACCTTGCCCGAAGCGACCTCGAGCCGGAAGATGTTGGAGGCTCCCGTGTAGTACGAGCTGCCGTACAGGTACCGGTTGTCCGAGGAGAAGACGAAGTTCGAGGGTATGGCGGCGCCGAACTCGTGCTTCACCACCGGAGTGTTGTCGCCTTTCAGAAGCGCTTCGGTGTCGAAGACCTGAAGGGAGTGCTGGCCGGTGACCTCGCCGACCGAAGCGGAGACCCGGGAGCCGTCGGGCGAGACGTCGAGGTCGTACACCACCGGGCCGTAGGGCCACGACTTCACCTGGGTCCACTCCGTCCAGGGGGCGGCGATGCGGACGATGGTGCAGATGCCGTTGTGATGCCTGATGCCCCACAAGGAGCGGTCGGCCTGGTTGAAGGCGAGGTCGCCGATGCGCGCGTCCTTGAGCAGGACGCGCGTGCGCTTCGTGGCGGGGTCGAGGGCCACGATGTCGCGGAGCGCGTTGTTGTCGGTGGTGTAGAAGACGGTCTTCGTCTTCGGATCGAAGGCGACGGAAGTCACGGTGTAGAGAACCGGCCCCTTCACGTCGACGAGCCGCTCCACCGAACCGTCGTCGAGAGAGATGGCGCCCACGTGGCCCACCACCCCCGGGTAGTTGAAGGCGCCGTAGATCCGACGCGTGTCGGCATCGAACCAGGCCCGCGACACCGAACCGAGCGGGCGCTTCGACAGGTCCGTGTAGGGCGTGATCGGGTAGCGCCGGATGTTCTCGAGGTTGCGCTGCTGGAAACCCTGTTCGAAGGCGATCCAGTCCCGCCACGCCTCATCGAGGGGTTTTCCGAACACGTGCTGGAACTGCGTCGCGTAGTAGGCCTTGCTGCCCTCCTTGCGGGACACCCAGTCCACCACCTTCTCCGGTGAATACTGCCAGGCGAGCCAGGAGACGAAACGCGTCCCATACAAGTACGCGTTCGCCGACAGCTGGAAGTCGATCTTCGTCCCTTCCGAGACGAGGCCCAGGGGATCGTAGAAGCGGCTCTTGTCTTTCACCATGGCCCGGAACACCATCTCGTCGTAGCCGCCCTGGGCGCGGCCGATGCCGCCGGCCATGAAGGTCTCGAAGAACACCGCGCTGCCCTCGAGGTACCAGCGGGGCACGGCCACGCGCGGGGAGGTCAGGAAGAAGTAGAGGATGCTCTCGGGATGCTCCGCCACGGGCACGACCTTCCCGGCGAAGAGCGCCCGGAAGAACCGCTCGCTCCCCAGGCCTTTGTCCATGGAGGAGACGTGGACGAGCTCGTGATTCATGTACGTGTTCATCCGCTCGTTCGAGGAGAAGGTCTCGAAGGCGTAACTCGCGGGAGCGAGGTAGAAGGTCATCCCGTCGTGCGGGACGCTGCCCGCGCTCGCGTTGCCGCTGTCCGAGAAGTCGACCAGGAGCAGATTGACCTTCTCCCTGGGATCGAACTCGAACATCCGGCGCTGGAAGGCCATCGAGTTCTGGAAGGCCTTCCCGAGGTAGGGGATCAGGAAGGACTCCGCTCCGCCCGGATACACGATGCGGAGCTTGTCGGTTTCGATGGTCTTCAACTGGGCGGAGGCCGATACCGCGCTGCCGAGCAGAGCCAGAAGAACGATCGCGCGAAACCGGGGGCTCATCATGGCTCCAGAAGACGAAAAGCTCGCCCCACCGGGGGCGAGCTGGGAACGAAATACCGTGCGCGCGAGCCTATTGTTCGCGAGCCTGGGCCCGGCTGAGGGCCTCGAACACCGCAGGCTTGCTGAGCGCCTCGAACACTCCAGGCTTGGCCAGGGCGTCGAAGACCCCCGGGCGGCTCAGGGCCTCGAAGACGCCGGGGCGGGCGAGCGCCTCGAGGACGTTCGCCTTGGAGAGCGCCTCGAAGGCGCCGGCCTTGCTCAGCGCCTCGAAGATCCCGGGCTTCGCCAGCGCCTCGAAAACGCCGGCCTTGCTGAGGGACTGCAGCACGCCCGGCTTGCCGAGGGCCTCGAAGACGCCGGGCTTGCCGAGCGCCTCTCGAACCCCGGGCTTGCTGAGCGCGGCCATGGCCGAGCCGTCGCCGGTCGAATCTCCATACGCGAGGCCGAGGGCCTCGAAGGCCTTGGGCTTGCCGAGGGCCTCGAGAACCCCGGGCTTGCTGAGCGCCTCGAACACCCCGGGCCGGGCCAGCGCTTCCATCACGCCGGGCTTGCTCAAGGCCTCTAACGCGGCGGGCTTGCTGAGCGCTTCGAACACGCCGGGCTTGCTGAGCGCTTCGAACACGCCGGGCCGGGCGAGGGCTTCGAACACGCCGGGTTTCGCAAGGGCTTCACGAACCGCGGGATTGGCGAAGGCGGCCTGGAGCACCTTGTCCTTGCTCAGGCGGTCGAAGGTTTCGCTCTGGAGGAATTCCTGAACCGCGGGGTCGCCGGTCTGGACGTCGCCCGCGGCGACCTGAGGCGCCTGATAACGGGCGGCGGCTCCGATGGTGCCGGCTGCTCCCTGTTGCCCGGGCGGGAAACCGTTGACGGCAAAGTACCCGATAGCCGCCGCGGCAATGACCGCCACTCCGGCTCCGACCGTGATCGCATTCTTACTCGCCATGTTCACCCTCCATGTCCGCGGGCAAAGCATGGTTCCGCCCGTGGTAAGTTTTTGTTTGGAAATAGACGTCAACGAACCGGATCCAACCAATATGACAGCGGCTGCCATGCGAGTCAAGCGGGCCGTGACGGATCACACATTCGTGTCCCGCGCCGTGCGAAGGAGAACGCCGCAAGCCGATGACCATGACGAGTTTGAGCGTTCCCGGAACCGTCCTTGGGGCGCGACAGGTCACCCGGGCCTTCGATGCGTTCAGCGCGTCGCAGGGGATCGCCGCACCGTCGGCTCAGGCCGTCCTGGTCGCGCTCGATGAGGTTCTTTCCAACACGGTCCGGTCGGGCTTCAGCGCGGACCGGTGCGGGCATATCGACGTTCGCTTCGAGATCGAAGGCGGCATCCTCGATATCCTGGTCGTGGACGACGGGCAAGCCTTCGACCCCCTGGCTCGCGCCGAACCCGACACCAAAGCGCCCCTCGAAAGCAGGCCGGTCGGCGGTCTCGGCATCTATCTGGTCCGTCAACTCATGGACAGCGTGGAGTACGAGCGCCGCGATGGAGAGAATCGCCTGCGGCTCAGGAAGCGGATAATCTGAACATGGAGATTCGACAGGAGCGTCGCGAAACCGTCCTCATCGTGGCCCCCGCCGGCCGGGTGGATTCGAACACCTCCAACGCGTTCGAGGCGTCGGTTCTCGGGCATGCCCAGGAGTCGCGGCTGCTGGTCGACCTCGGCGGCGTCGAATACATCAGCAGCGCCGGCCTTCGGGTGTTCCTGATCCTCGCGCGTAAGGTGAAGGAGGCGGGCGGCCGTCTCGTGCTCTGCGGCATGGGGGCGTCGGTCCGCCAGGTGTTCGACCTCGCCGGATTCACCGCCCTCTTCGCGGTCGAACCCTCGGTCGAGCAGGGCGTGGCCCGGCTTTCCGCGTGAGGCTCGACTCGGAAGCGCCGGACGCGCGCGCGGTTCGTCACCTCGGTTCGCTCCTCGAGGTGTCCAAGGCCCTGGCCGTGCAGGTCGAACTCGACCCGCTGCTGAGGGTCATCCTCGATAAGGCCACCGAAGTGATGGAAGCCGAACGGAGCACCATCTTCATGCACGATGAGAAGCTCTCCGTCCTGCGGAGTCATCTCTCCGGGCAGATCGCGCGCGATGCCGTGCACCTTCAACTCGGCGTAGGCATCGCGGGACAGGTGGCCAAGACCCTGGCCCTGCTCAACGTGCCCGACGCCTACGCGGATCCGCGGTTCAATCCGCGGTTCGACAAGGAGACGGGCTTCCGCACCCGCAACATTCTCTGCGCCCCGCTGCTCTCGCGCGACGGCCGGCTCCTCGGGGTGATCCAGCTTCTCAACAAGCGGGGCAGCGCGGCCTTCTCGAGCGAGGACGAGACCCTGCTCACCGCCTTCGCCTCCATCGCCGGGGTGGCCATCGATCGCGCCCGGCTGGTGGCCGAGGTGGTCGAGAGCAAGCGGATCGAAGAGAGCCTGCGGCTCGCGCACGACATTCAGATGGGGATGCTCATCCGGCGTTTCCCCGACCGGGGCGTCTCCATGCACGCGACCCTCCAGCCGGCGCGAGGCGTGGGCGGGGATTTCTACGACGTGCTCGCGCAGGACGGACGGTTGTGGTTCACGGTGGGCGACGTGTCGGGCAAGGGCATGGGCGCGGCCCTCTTCATGGCCATCACCCTCACCCTGTTCCGCGCCTCCGCGGAAGGCGCGGCAAGCCCCGCCGACGTTCTCGCCCGCATGAATCACGGGCTGGCCCGGGACAACGAGCGCGCCATGTTCGTCACCGTCTTCGTGGGACTCCTCGACCTCGCCACCGGCCGGGTGACCTACGCGAACGGCGGCCACAATCCTCCCTACGTCCTGCGCGCGTCCGGCGTGATCGAGGGTTTGAAGAACGCGGACTCGCCGGCCCTCGGCGTGTTCGAGGAGGCGGCCTACGCGAACTCCGAACTCCCTCTGGGTAAAGGCGACGGCCTGTTCCTCTTCACCGACGGGATCACCGAGGCGCAGGCGCCCGACGAGTCCTTCTATGGAGTGGAGCGGCTCGAGACTCTCCTGCGCGGACTGGTTTCCAGTTCGTCCGTCGAATGCGTGGACCAGGTGGTTGAAGCGGTGAACGGCTTCGCCTCCGGCGCGCCGCCCGCGGACGACCTGACCGTGCTGGTTCTGCGCCGGCCGCGGGATTGAACGAGGCCGCGCCCGCGGGTCGCCTCCCCTCTCCTTCGTGTTCCTCGTCAGCAGACTCGCCTGTAAAGTCCGGGCAGGAGAGCTTCAACCGATGGAATACCCAGGCGGATCGCGCCGATCCCGTTTCGTCCTCAGGTTCGCCGCCGCCCTGGCGATGACGGCCACGGTGACCGCCTGCACCGCGACGAGCAAGCCGAAGCCTGCGCCGCGTCCGCCTCTTCAGGCGCCGACCCCGACTCCGACTCCGGCCGCGACCCCCGCGCCTTTCCCGGCCCTGGTCCCGCTTCCGGTCTCCGTCCGCATCGGAGAAGGCGCTCCGTTGCCCGTGTCGCCGGCCACGACCATCTTCATCCAGTCCTCCGATTCCCGGGCGCGGTTCGTGGCGGAGTTCCTGGCCGGGCTCCTCACCACGGTCGGCCCGGTCGGGCCTTCGGTGGCCCAGATGGGCGTCGCCGTTCCCGATGGGAGCATCGTGCTCTCGCTCGATCTGGATCCCGCGGCGGGCGAGGAGGCTTATGAGCTCGAGGTCACCGCGACCGGCGTCACTCTGAGGGCGCCCTCGCCCGCGGGCCTCTTCTACGGCGTGCAGACCCTGCGCCAGATCCTGCCCCCCATCCTCGAACACGACGCGGCGAGGCCGCGTCCGATCTCGATTCCGCTGGTGAGGATCTCCGACCGTCCCCGGTTCGCCTGGCGCGGCGCGATGCTCGACGTGGCCCGCCACTTCTTCGGCGTGGAGGACGTCAAGCGCTACCTCGATCTCCTTGCTCTCCACAAGATGAACCGGCTGCATCTTCATCTCTCCGACGACCAGGGCTGGCGCATCGAGATCAAGAGCTGGCCGAACCTGACCGCCATGGGCGCGCGAACGGAGGTGGGCGGTACGGTGGGCGGGTTCTACACCCAGGAGCAGTACACCGAGATCGTGGCGTATGCGCGGGAGCGATTCATCGACATCGTTCCCGAGATCGACATGCCCGGCCACACCAATGCGGCGCTCGCCTCCTATCCCGAGCTCAACTGCGACGGGATCGCCCCGCCGCCGTACACCGACATCAAGGTGGGCTTCAGTTGTCTCTGCGTCGCCTCTGAACGCACCTATGCGTTCATCGACGACGTGGTTCGCGAGATCTCGGCACTCACCCCGGGCCCGTTCTTCCATGTGGGCGGCGACGAGGTGAAGAAACTGAGCGACGCCGACTACGCGCAGTTCATCAACCGCGCGCAGGACATCGTGGAGCGCCACGGCAAGCGGATGATCGGGTGGGACGAGATCGGCCACGCCGGCCTTCGTCCTGCCTCGGTGGTGCAGCACTGGCGGCCGGGCACGCAGCTTGCGAACGTCGCGGCGGGCGGCTCGAAGCTCATCATGTCGCCGGCGAACCGCGCGTATCTCGACATGCAGTACGACCCCTCGAGCTACCTCGGCCTCTTCTGGGCGGGACGCATCGAAGCGCGCGACGCGTACTCGTGGGATCCCGCGACGCTCATGGAAGGCGTGGGCGAGGCCTCCATCCTCGGGGTCGAGGCGCCCTTGTGGACGGAGACCCTCGCCAACATCCGCGAGGTCGAGTCGATGGCCTTCCCTCGCCTCGCCGCGATCGCCGAGATCGGCTGGTCCGTTCAGACCGCGCGCGACTGGGAGGACTTCAAGGTGCGGCTCGGCGGCCAGGGACCAAGATGGCTGGCCATGGGCGTGAACTTCTACCGCTCACCGCAGATCCCCTGGAAGCCGTAGGCCGTCAGTGGGTCGGCTCGTCCGCGCCCTCTTCGCCCTCGTCGGCCTCCATCGCGTCCTCGATTTCGCCGCCGGGCCGGCCCTTGCGGGGGGTGATCATGCGATGCCGCTTCAGCATCTCGTTGAGCGTCGTCGGTTTCACCCCGAGGATCCGGGCCGCGTCCTTCTGGATGCCGCGTGAGGCTTCGAGCGCCACCGCGATCATGCGCTGCTCGAACTCCGCGGCTGCGCGCTTGAGGTTGAAGCTGTCGCGGTCCATGGCCCCGGCCTCGCTCCCCACCCCGCCGCCCGCGGGCGGCGGCATCCTCACCTGCGGCGGCAGCTCCGTCTCGTCGATCTGATCGCCGGCGGCGAGGACCACGCCGCGCTCCACCGTGTTCTCGAGCTCGCGCACGTTGCCCGGCCAGTCGAAGTCGATCACCTTCTCGAGGGCCGGCCGGGTGAAGCCGCGCACGTTGCGGCCGTTGTCCTTCGCGTACTTGGTGATGAAGTGCTGGACCAGGGCCGGGATGTCCTCCTTGCGCGCCCGCAGGGGCGGCAGGTCGATGGTGATGACGTTGAGGCGATAGAAGAGGTCTTCGCGGAAGCGGCCCTCGACCACGGCGCGGCGGAGGTCGATGTTGGTGGCCGCGATGATGCGCACGTCCACCTTCACGATGTCGGTGCCCCCCAGGCGCATGAACTCGCGCTCCTGGATCACGCGCAGGAGCTTGGCCTGCGTCTCCATGCTCACGTTGCCGATCTCGTCGAAGAAGAGCGTGCCCTTGTCGGCCAGCTCGAACAGGCCCTTCTTCGAATAGAAGGCGCCGGTGAAAGCACCCTTCACGTGGCCGAAGAGGTTGGATTCGAGGAGTTCGTGGGGCAGCGAGCCCGAGTTCACCACGATGAAGGGCTTGTCCGCGCGGGGCGAGGAGGCGTGGAGGGCCTTGGCCACCAGTTCCTTGCCCGTGCCGCTCTCGCCCGCGATGAGCACGGTGGTGCGCGCGGGACCGGCCTGCTGGATGAGCGCGTAGACCTGCTCCATCTTCGGGCTCTTGCCCACGAGGCCGAGGAACGTGCCCTGGGGCCGGATCGCGGCCTTGAGGGAGCGGTTCTCGTCGACGAGGTCGCTCTGCTGCAATGCCTTCTGGAGCAGGATGAGGAGTTCGTCGTGCTTGAAGGGCTTGGTGAGGTAGTCGAAGGCCCCCTTCTTCATGGCCGCGATCGCGCTCTCGATGGAGGCCTGCGCGGTCAGCATGAGCACGGGAAGGTCCGCATCCATCCGCTTCATCTCGTCGAGCACTTCGAGGCCGGACATGCCGGGCAGCATCAGGTCGAGGATGACCGCATCGACCGGGGTTTCCTTCAAGGCGGCGATGGCGTCGGGGCCGGTGGCCGCGAAGCTCACGGAGTATCCCTCGCCGCCAAGGACGCTGCCCAGGACGTCGCGCATGACCTCTTCGTCGTCGACGACAAGAATCTTGGGAAGGGACATTGAGGAGTGGCTTATCGGGCGTGGGCCATGGCGGCCCGTCGCTCGATGGGCAGCCGCACTTCGAAGCGCGAGCCCTGGCCGCGGGCGCTCTGGGCCCGGATCGAACCGCCATGCTCCTGCACGATGCCGTAGGAAACCGCGAGACCGAGCCCGGTGCCCTGCCCCACGTCCTTGGTGGTGAAGAACGGGTCGAAGATGCGGGGCAGGTCGGCTTCGGGAATGCCGAGGCCGGTGTCGCTCACCTCCACCACCACGTCGCGGCCATCCACGAAGGTCTTGAGGGTCAGCCAGCCGCCGCTCGGCATGGCGTCACGCGCGTTGAGGATGAGATTGAAGAGCACCTGCTGGATCTTGTTCTCGCTGCCGAGGACGGTGGGCAGTTCGGACGAGAGCTCCTTCACCACCCGCACCCGGGCCTTGTCGAGTTGATGCTCGACCAGCGAGAGAACATCCGCCACCACCTTCGAGACATCGAGGGAGGCGTCGTCGCTGCCGCCGGCGCGGGCGAAGTTCAGGAGATTGCTCACGATCTTCGCGCCGCGGAAGGTCTGCTTCTCGATCTTGTCGAGCCACTCGACGCGCGCATCATTCGGGTCCATCTGCGAGCGGAGAAGCTGGGTATACGAGGAGATGCCGGTGAGGGGCGTGTTCACCTCGTGGGCGACGCCCGCGGCGAGCAGCCCCACCGCGACCATCTTCTCGGTCTGCTGCACCTGGCGTTCGAGGGCGACCCGATCGGTCACGTCGTGGAAGATCAGGATGGCGCGAGCGCCCATTCCCTCGCTCCGCGCGAGCGATGAGTCGAAGGGCGCCGCGTTCACGTTGACCGTGATGGCCCGGCCGCTTTGCAGGGTGAGGGTGACCTTGTACAGGTGATCCGCTTCGCCGCCCGATCCGTGAAGGATGGGGGCAAGGACCGCGGAGGCGTCGCTTGAAAGCGCCTCGGCGAGGGTCTTTCCGATGGCGCCGTCGCGGGGAACCCCGGCCAGGCGCTCCATGCCGCGATTCCATCTCTCGACCCGACCGTCGAGGCCGATGACCACGACCCCCGCCTCCATGCTCTCGACGATGTTCGCGTGGTAGTCGGTGAGACGGGTCAGCTCGCGCGCTTTCTCCTCCAGCCGCTCGTAGAGCCGGCCGTTGAGGATGGCGGTGGCCGAGACCGTGCACAGCGAACGGATGAGTTCGGCCTCGTCCTCGTCCATGGTCTCGGGCGCCTGGGGGTCGCCGAGGGCGAGGACGGCGACCGCCTCGCCGCGGGCGACCAGGGGGAAGTAGTGGGCGAACAGATCGGACGCGGTGTCGAACGCTTCGGTGACCGGGGCCAGGCTCGAGTCGGCGAGATCGGCCTGGAAGGCGCGCTGCACGGACAGATCGCTTTCCGCCGTGGGTGTCCCGCTCAGGCCGAAGTGACGGACCGTCTCGAACCGGCCCGCGTTCCGGGCGAACAGCGCGCCGCGCGTCACCCCAAGGGCCTTCTGGGCGCCGGTAAGGAGCCGCTCGGCCAGGCGATCGCGATCCAGCTCGGTGGAAAGCTCGGGGGACAGACGCAGCAGAGTCTGGCGGGAGTCGTAGCGGTCCTTGAGGGCGAGGCGATCCACCGCGGTCTGAATCCGGTTCTTGAGCGGGAAGAAGAGCAGGGCCACGAGGCAGATGGTCACGATGAGGGGTGCGGTGTCCTGGCGGTTGACGTCGCCCAGCAGCCCGAGGACGAGGAGGCACACCCCGAAGACCGCGGTGACCGCGATCAGCGAAACCAGGAGCCTCCGGAAGAGGAAGCCGATATCGACGATCCGGTTCTGGATGACCGCGTAGGCGAGGGAGAGAGGCAGCAGGGCCAGGGGGATGTAGCCGAAGAGTTGCGGCACGGCGCCGCCCGCGCGGCCCAGGGCGAAGGGCACGGCGTACAGCGCCACGAACGGGCCGATGCCGGCCATGGTGCCGAAGGCCAGGGACCGCATCCGCCGTCGTTCAAGCCCGACCCGCGCCCGCGACGACGACCGCCACAAGACCACCGCCCCCGCCATGAAGAACACGCTGAAGTAGATCGGAACGAGACGATCCGTCAATGACAGGACCGCGGCCGCGGAACGAACGTAGCCAAGGCCCACCACGCCGAACAGCTCCAGGGCCAGGAAGACGAGGGCTGCGGCATAGATCCGGACTCTCCGGACCCGGCTGTCGGTCCGGGTGAGCTTCAGGCAGAAATGCAGGTAGCACGGCGGCAGCAGCGCGATTCCCACCGAGTCGAGCAGGATGAGACTCCAGTCGATGGCATCGAGACGTCCGGAGTCGGAGACCGCGTAGACGAGGAAGAAGAGCGCGCACAGGGCCGCGAAGTGCAGACGCAGCTTCTCGCCCGGGCGCCTCATGGCCACGAGCGTCCCCAGCCCGAGGCAGAAGAAGCCCATCAGGGAGAGGTAGGTGTATAGGCGCCGGTCTCCGGAGGGACGCGTGGGCTGCAGGTGATGGCTGGTCAGCACTCCGCCCCGGTCGATCCGGTACTCCACGTCGGCGTCCGAGGAATTCGTGCGCGAGAGCTCGAGTGCCACGTCCTCGATGGTCGAGACCCGATGGTCCTCGATGGCCACGAGCTTGTCCCCCGGACGGATGCCGGCGAGGGCCGCGGGCGTGTCCGCGACCACGATGTCGGCCACGAGCTGTCCGTTCGCCTCGCGCCAGGACACCCCGTCCTCGCGCCAGTTGGCGCCGAAACGTTCCACCAGGCTCAGGATCCCGACCGAGGCGAGCAGGGCCGCGGCCAGCAGGATCCGGTTGCGACGGGACACCCGTCGCGAGAATCGCTTCCGCAGCGACGTGAACGACTCGGCGGGGAGCGTGAACAAGGGCGTTCTTCCTGTCGCCTAGAACTTGACCCGGATGCCGCCGGTGATACGGCGGGGAGGTGCGGCCACCGCGAACTCGTCGAGGTTTCGCCGCTCGACATCGTCGTAGTACACGTTTCGCAGGCTCACAAGCACCGCCATGTCGGCGCCGATCATCGAGGGGATGTAGGGCACGTCCTGCCGGAGTTCGATCAGATAGCGCTGCGCGGCCGCGCGCGGCCGCCCGGCGCCCTCGTAGTTGGCGACCGCCGCCCCTTCGTGTATCCGGTGGAAGATGGCGATACCGGTCCCGGTGCGCCGCAGGTAACCGTCGAACCTCGTGGTGATCTGGTGGAAGTCGCGTACCCGGTCGGCATGGGCGGGGTCCGCCGCGAACCGGCCATAGCCGTACTCGACTCCGACCTGGGTCTGGCCGTGGGCGAAGGTGCGTTCGAGCATCACCGAACCGATCTGCACGCGGTTGCGGGTGCCGTTCCCGACGTAGGGAGCGCCCGCGACCGAGGAGGGGATCACGAGGAGCGCATGGGTCACCGATTGATCCTGCAGCCGCGCTTCCAGCTTCGTCGCCCCGGTGTGGTAGCCGATGGCGGCGCCGCGGGTCCAGGTGCGCTGAGCCTGGAAATCGGCGGGGAAGACGGGAAGCCCCTCGGAGAGCGCGATCAGGTCACTGGCACCGGTCGCGACTTCGAGGCCGGGGAACAGGGTGTCGCCGGCGATATCGAAGCGCAGGTAACCGGTCGCCGCGCCGCTTCTGCCCGGATCCTCGATGAGCACGGACAGCTCGGGGTCGATCGAGCGGGAGGTGCGCAGGAAGGGCGCATCGATGAACCGGCCCCCGGCCGTGGTGGTGATGGTGTCGAAGATCTTCATGGCGTGGACCACGCGGAACGCGCCCACCGAGCGACGGTCGACTTCGCCGCCCACCGGGGCATTGGTGACGTTGGACCTCGTGCCGTAAACCGCCCCCACTTCGATGCTGTTTCTATCTCCGGCCGCGAACTGGAACTCCGCGCCGCCGCGCCACGTGGTGGCGGCGCTCTCGGCGGCGAGACCGGTGAGGGCGAAGCTCAGATCGTCGGTGAGATACCCGGATACCCGCACGAGGCCGGCGCCTCCCGGGATGGAACTGTCCGCCTGGCTGCTGGTCTGGGGGCCGGAGGGGAGAGTGAGAAGTTCCACCCGGCCGGAGATACCGGACAGGTCGAGATTGGAGTCGGCCGTCTGCTCGGCCGCGGTGCGCTCTGCTCCCGTTTCCCGCTCGTTGAGAACGGACTTGCGACGCTGGCGCAGCAGGACCTCGCGCCGCCGGCCCGCCGCGGAAACTGCGGACGACGTCTCCGTCTCGTCGCCCGCGGTCACAGTGTCCGAGGCGTTGACCGCCGCGAGGTCAAAGGCGGTGAGGGTCTGGGCGGCCAGGTCCTGGGCGGCCACGCGCAGGGCCGCGCGCAGGGGGGAGAGCGGGGAGAGGAAGAGGAGACGCGAAGAACCGGAGGCGCTTGCGAAGTAGGACGAGGGCAGGGCGGGCAGGAAGCTTGCGAGAGAGGGGACGGCCTTCACCGGCGCCTTGTCGGCGGGGGTGACGAGCGCGGGGCGGGACCACGCGGAGGCGGGCACGGAGCTGATCAGAAGGGGCGCGACCTTGTCATCGCCGCTCATGGCGGCGTGCGCGACCCCGGCGCTTGCGACTACGATGGCGACGTTGCGGAACCTGAAAATCATCGTTCACCCTCCCGTTCATCAGGGAAGAATTCGTAAATATCGGAGCCGCCCCGCACACAAGAGGAGAGGGGGCGCTTCCTAGGGGGTAAACGTAGCACGAGAAGGCGGCTAACGTCTTTTGGCCGGAGGGAATAATGTTCGCCCCGCATGCAAGCCTCCCCCCCTCCGGAAAACCGCGTCCACGGGGTCCATCCATCCCGGGCCGATCGCGCGGTCTCCGCCGGGGCGATCGCCCTGCTGGCCGTCCTGGCCTTCAGTGGGGCGGCCCTCGATGAGCGCGGCGCGATGGTGGGCCTTCCCTCCGCCGGCGCTCTGGCCCTGGGAGGCCTTGCGGGTGCTCTGGCGTGGGCTTCCGGTGTTTCCGGCCTCGCGGGCTTTCTTCTGCCCGCGAGCGCCCTTTTCATCGGAGCCGCGCTGCTGCCGGTCTCCGCGCCCCTCCTGCTCTTCTCGGGCCGGCCTCTTCTTGCCTTCACCTTCGCCGGTCTCGTCCTGGCCGCGGCCGCGTCGGGCCGGAGGCCGCCGAGGTGGCTGCTGCTGCCCTTCTTCTTCGCGCTGTACGCGTGCGTTTCGTATGAGGTCCAGACCCGGGTCGGCCCCGATGGGGACGAGCCCCAGTACCTGATGGTCTCGGAAAGCCTCATCCGGGATCACGACCTCGTGCTCGATCAGGATTTCAAGGAGGAGCGCTACAAGGCCTTCTTCTCGCGGCCGCTCGCTCCCGACTTCCGCATTCGCGGTCCGCAGGGGCAGATCTACTCGCTTCACGCGGTCGGGTTGTCCATCCTGATTCTCCCTTTCTACGGGGCCTTCGGCTACGCCGGGGCATCGTTCTTCATGGCATTCCTTGCCGCCCTTCTCGTCCGCGAACTACGCCGGTTCGTGAGCGCCCTGACCGGAGACCCGACCCTTTCGGAAGGGACGGCATGGCTCGTCGGACTCTCGCCCCCCGTCATTCACTTCGCCGGTCTCATCTTCACGGAAATTCCCGCGGCCCTCCTCCTGTGCGTCGGCCTGCGCGCCGCCACCTTCGGCCGCGACTCGCGGTCATCGCTCGTGGCGGCTCTATGCGCCTCCGCGCTTCCGTGGCTCAACGTGCGCTACGCGATCCTGGCCGCCGCGGTGGCGGGTGCGCTCGCGTGGAGGCTCCTCGAGGAGGTCCGTTCACGGCGCGAACCGGCGCTCCTCGCGCGCACGATCCTTCCGCCCGCTCTCCTTCTGATCGGTTCGGCCCTGGCCATCAGCCTCTACCACCACGCCCTGTGGGGCTTCTTCGATCCGCGCCGGGTCTACGGCCGGCGGCGCGAGTTCAGTCTCGACATCCTCCCCGAGGGTCTGCCCGGGCTCTTCTTCGACCAGGAGTTCGGTCTTCTGGTCTACGCGCCGATCTTCGTGCTTTCGCTCGCGGGCTTCGTTCACCTCTTCAAGGTCCGAAGGAGCCTGGCCCTCGCCGGACTCTTCGCCGCCTTCGGCGTGATCGCGACCGCGAGCCTCTGGCCGATGTGGCGCGGCGGCTTCAATCCGCCCTCGCGCTTCCTTGTTCCTCTGGTCTCCGTTCTCGCCGCGACCCTGGCCCTGTCGCTCCAGCGCGGCCTGCGGCCCGCGACCGCCCTCCTCGCGGGCTGGAGCCTGTGGTGCGGCCTCGGCGGAGCGATGAACATCGAGACCGTCCATCGCGACCGGGATGGCGTCGCGCCCTTCTTCAGGACCCAGTCGGGCGCGCGGGAATGGACGTCGGCGCTTCCTTCGTTCGTGCTTCAGGAGGATCGACCCACGCGAGTTCTCCTCTGGCCCTGGGCCGCGCTTCTCGCCCTGCCCCTCATCGGATCCATCCGTGGCGGCGAGAGGGATACCCGCCCCGCGGGAGGCCGCGGAACCCTCGTTGCCGTTCTCTCGCTCATGGCCGCGGCCCTGGTCGCCGACCGCATGAGCCCGAGAACCAGGTCTCCGGAACGCGAGGCCACGCGCCTTCTCGGTTCGCCGTCTCTCGGCCTGCCCTCGCTCCACTTCGAGGCGGAAAGTCGCGCGACCTGGGCGCTGAACCTGTTTTATGAGCCGCACCGCGCGCCGCTCGGCACGGTGTTCGCGCGCGCGGTATCGCTTCCACCCGGCCGGTATGAACTGACCCTGGAGGCGGCGGACGCCATCGGAGGCTTTCCCCCGGACCTGATCGCGACGAACCATCGCACCGGGAAGAGCGGGCGCTTGCCCATGAACGCGGCGACCGCCGCGCGGTCCCTGACCTCCACGCTGACCGTGGACGCGGCTTCCGAAGTCGACCTGTCGCTCATCGGCGGCGAGCCGGTCTCCCTTCTGCGAGCGGGCCTCCGGCGTTTGCCCGGCGAATGACTCTCAAGCGGCGGCTAGTTGCCGCCCGGACCCGTCGGGACGCCCTGGCGGACGGTCAGGCGATACGCATTGGTCGCGACCGTCTTCTCCTGCGCCTTGAGCGCGGCGCGGATGTTGTAGATCCCGGCCCGGGTGTAGTAGTGCTCGGACGAGAAGCGGCGCTCGATCTTGGTGCCGGGCTGATAGGGCTCGCAATCGGAGTCCTGCAGGCTCTTGCTTCCGTCATCCCAGTCCCACTCGATGGCGAGGCAGTAGAAGTCTTCGCTGTCTTCGCCGCCGGTGAGCTCGGCCATGGCGATGACGCCGATGGGCGAGAACCCCATGCGGGGTGAAACTCGCACGCCCAGCGTGGGACGCTTGGGCTTGGGGGCGCTGCCCGAGGCCCCGAGAGTGAAACCTGCGGCGAGTGCGACGGCGATGATGGTGGATAAGGACTTGCGACTCATAAGACACCTCCCGTCGCCTGATCTTCCGACCAAAGCGACGCGCTCCTGAAGGATGGGTACTGAAAGCTCGATCTTAGATCCGAGGACCTACAATTCTGCAAGTGACGAATTCCGCCCTCCCGATCGATGTCCCCGAGGGGGTCGCCGCCTGTGGAGAGGCGCTCGAACGGGCCGGGGGGCGCGTCTTCCTCGTGGGCGGCGCGGTCCGGGATGCGCTGCTGGGCAGGCCGGTCAAGGACTACGACCTCGAGGTCTTCGGCCTGTCCGCCGAGGCCGTTCTCGCGGCCCTCGTGCGCATCGCGCGCGTCGAGCCCGCGGGGGACTCGTTCCCCGTGTTCAAAGTGGCTTCGCTTCCGGGTGTGACCGGGCAGCTCGACGTGGCCCTGCCGCGGCGTGACTCGAAGAAGGGCCCCGGGCACCGGGGCATCCACGCCGAGGCCGACCCGTTCATGCCGGTCGAGGAGGCCGCGAGGCGCCGCGACTTCACCATCAACGCGATGATGTTCGACCTGCGCTCCGGCGCCCTCGTGGATCCTTTTGGCGGCGCGCGGGATCTCGAAGCCCGCGTCCTGCGCGTGGTGGACCCGTCCACGTTCGCCGATGACCCGCTTCGCGCCCTGCGCGCCGCGCAGTTCGCGGCCAGGTTCGGCCTCGAGCTGGAGCCTGATACGGCGAGCTTGTGCGCGTCGATGCCGCTGGGCGAGCTTCCCCCCGATCGGATCTTCGGGGAGATCGAAAAGGCCCTCCTCCACGCGGGCCGCCCCTCGGTCGCCTTCAAGCTTCTCTTTGACTGGGACCAGTTCCGGGACATCGCCCCCGAACTCATCCCCCTGGCCGCGACACCCCAGGATCCGCAATGGCATCCGGAAGGGGATGTGTGGACCCACACCCTGATGGCCCTCGACCAGGCGCGCCTCCTCATCGACGATCTCGATACGCCCCGCGCGCTCGCGGTCATGCTGGGGACGCTGTGCCACGACCTGGGCAAGCCCGCCACCACTAAGTTCGAAGACGGACGGATCCGGTCGCGCGGGCACGAAGAGGCGGGGGTGGCGCCCACCCTTTCCCTTCTCGAGCGCTGGAACGTCCACACCCGGGGCTCGTTTCCCGTGCGCGATCAGGTGGTTGCCCTGGTCAGGGACCATCTCAAGCCGGGCGCGCTCTACGATGTGAGAGACGAAGTGAGCGCGGGCGCGATCAGGCGGCTGGCCCGGCGCGTCGAAGCGGATCTGCTCTATCGCGTGGCCCGGGCCGACTGCCTTGGTCGCACCGGGAACTTCGCGCCGGTGGCCATGGAATGGTTCATCGAAGAGGTGCGGAAACTGTCGGTCGAGCGCTCGGGCCCGGCGCCCCTTCTAAGGGGCCGCGACATCCTCGAACTCGGTCTGAAGCCGGGACCGCAGGTGGGCCGGATTCTCGCCGAGGTCTACGAACAGCAGCTCGACTCGAAAGTCCAGACTCCCGAGGAGGCCCGGGCCGCGGCGCGAAAGCTCATCGCGAAGCGCGTCAAGGAGTAGTCAGCGAAGCAATCTCCTAGTGCGTGTGCCCTTCGTCGGCGGGATGACCGATTGAGGTCTCACGGTCGAGGACCGCGAGGGTGTGCTTGTAGATGTTCTCCACCTCCATTCGCGAATTCGCGATGGCAGTCATGCCGAGCTTCCCGTGCTGCGACAGCGCGCCGATGAGATGGAACAGGACGCCCGACTCCGTCGAGTGCGAATAGTGGAGGCGGTTGATGGTGAGGATTTCGATCAGGTCCTCGGGCAGGAGCCCGCGATAGCTGTCCGATTTGAGGTTGTCGGTGGCGCGGTAGTACTTCACGTGCCCGGAGGGCGAGCGGAAGAGTCCCGTCGACTCATCGAGGGCGCCGCCGGTGAGGAACTGAAGGGCGAGGAAGGGGTGCGTGGTCCCGCCCATGCGCAGGTTGATCTCGAGCGCGGATATGGACCACGGAGAGTGGCTGTCGTTCCGATGGGCCAGGAAATCGATGGCGAACCGGGAGACCACGCCTTTCTTGGCCAGCACCTCGCCGATGGCGCGCGCCGCGTCCTGGATGGCCAGCCGGTACTCGTCGTCGGCGGGGAAGGCGCAGCCGAGGAAGATCTGGCCGGTGGCGCCGCCGAGGATCTGGTCGTGGGTGGAGATCACCATCACCTGGCCCGAGGGGGAAATGCGGAGCTGGGCGGAGGGAGAGACCTTCTCGTTCGCGTCCACGAACTCCTCGACGATGCCGCCCATGCGGCTGAATTTCTCGAGATAGACCTCGGGCGTCTCCTTGGGAATGGAGAGCTGCAGGTGATGCATCTCGTCCCTGATGGCCGCGCGTGAGAACTCCTCGGGATAACGGTAGATGGCGTTTCCCTCGCCGGAGAAGCTCTCGTTGAGCTTGATCACCGCGCGCCTCAGGCGCGGATCGCGCTTCTTCATGTCGTAGAGCGAATCCGCGATCTCGCCGTCGGTTCGCAGATCCTCGAAGCCGAAGGGCAGGGCGACCCCCGCTTCCCGGAACGCCTTGCGGCTTCCCGACTTCGTGCCGATGTGGTTGAGCGAGGGATCGACGCCGTTCAGGGGAATGCCGAGGAGGACCGCGAGCTTGCGCTCGAGCGGGGTCGAGTTGAAGACGGTGAGGTAGGCGCGGTCCTTGTCGACGATGCCCTGGCGGATCCGCTCGAGCAGGCGGGGCCGCTCGAGGATCTTCTCGGTCAGCGAACGCGCGGAATCGTCGTAGGCGCAGAGCAGGGTGAGGCGTCCCCGGGCATGGGATGCCGGGATCCCGGCCAGGAACTGGAAGTAGTACTCCAGGATCATGGGGTGCACGGGCTGCGAGGTCACGTAGACCATGCGCGCACGAGGATTGCGGAGGCGGATGAGGAGGAAGAGCAGGCGTTCTTCGTAGAAGCTCGATCCGGCCAGGCGCCGGAGTTCGGCCTGGTCGAGGGAGAGCGACGGCACCACCACCGAAGTGGCGGGCTCGTCGTCCTTGTAGGTCATCGAGTTCCAGACCGATTCGAGGCGCGGTTTGAGCAGCTCGAACTGGCGCAGTTCTTCCTCGATGGAGATGTCCCAGGGATACGGCGGCTTGGGAAGCGTCATGGTCGCACCTCGCTGCGGTGGAGATACTTCTTCATGAACGTGGGGGGGCGGCGAGACTCGCCGTCGAGTGGCGAGGCCGTTCGCGGCGGTCCGCGAAGAGGGTCTCGACGATCTGGCTCTCGTGCATCTCGAAAATCCGGTTCACCCGCTCGGCGTGGCGGCGCAGGTCCTTGACCAGCTGGAAGCGCAGGGGCCAGACGAAGGTGAACCCGGTGGTCAGGGCGAGCTGCTGGGCGAGGTTGGCATCGCGATTCCCCGCGGCCAGGACGTTCATGCGCTCTTCGTACCACGCGCGCGTGACTTCGCCGTGATCCCACAGGTTTTCGATGATCAGCTTCTGCCGGCCCGTGTCCATGATCTCGGGGTGATGGTTGACCCCGAACATGCGGGGCATGGTTCCCGCGGGGTCCCGCGCGAACTCCACCCCGGTCAGGGCGTTCCCGATCCGGTGATCGCCGGGCAGGGTCTCGAAGCTGAGGGGGGCCACTTTCAGCACGGCCGCGGGGTCGGGGATGAGATCGAACAGGCGCGAGTCGATGACCTGAAAGCGCATCGAACCGCTTTCCCGAAGGAAACCCCGGAACCAGGGATGCGCCGAGGCCCCGTCGGTGAGCGCGTTCTCGACGATGCCCGCGCTTTTGCCGCCTTTGTCCTTGCCGCGCTCCGTGGGCACGGCGATTCCCGACCAGCGGCACAAGACGCCGAACGAGTGACAGACCGCGAGCAGGCTCGCGTTCGGATCGGCGAGGATGGCGTCGAAGAGCTTGAAGGCCCGGGCCTCCCAGGAGGGATCCTCCTTGACGCCTTGCGAGAACTCCGCCACCCCGTCGTTCAGGTGCGGGTCGATGTGTCCCGGCCCCCCGGTGCCGAGGTAGATCGAGAAGCGTCCGCCCGGAGGCTCGGGCAGCAGGCCGGCCTTCCGGACGTCGAACGAGAAGACCCGGACCTTGAGTTGGGCCTTCCGGATCAGGGGCTCGAAATCGCACGAGGCTTCGCGCACGGCCTGGACGATGGAGTTGTGTCCCAGATTCGGCCAGCCGTGATGCATGTCGAGCACCGCGATGTCGACGATCCCGTCCTCAGGCTTCGGCAGGGTCTCGCCGGGGACGACCTTGTGGTACGAGAAGATCGAGTGGAGCCCGGTCATGGCGCAGTTGTCGAGGCAGGCCATCTCGCCCTTCTCGCCCATGCGCGCACAGGTAGTGATGATTCGCTCGGCAGGCAGCAACTTGGTTTAGATCCTTCCTTCGACGACGAATGCCGGGACCTGGCCGCCGCCTGAGGTCACATTGGCGAGAGACGAGCCGGAAAGGCGGGTGAGGAAGCCTTCGACTTCGCCGAAAAAGAGATACGGGTCGAGATCCACCACGAAGTCCTTCGAAGGCAGTCCGGGTGAAGTCATCGGAAAGGGCTGGCGGCCGATCTCGACCTTGCGCTGGACCACGTAGTGACTGGTGAGCGAGGTGGCGATGGCTTTGTCCCACTCCGCGGCGGTGGACTCGAAGCCCAGGAATACGCCCTTGCCCCCGTACTCGTCGTTGGGCTTGAGCACGAGTTCGGCGCGCCTTTCGGGGTCCCGCATGAACTTCACGAGGTCGATCTCCCCGCCCTGGTACGTGGTCTTTCCCTCGCGGACCACCCGCGTCCAGGGCACCGCCTCGGCAATGGCCGCGCGTTCCCCGTCGCTGAAGTGATGCTGCTGCGCGTCGTCGGTGAGGATCGCGAAGATCGCCTTCTTGTGAATGGGCTTGCAGCCGAAAGGATTGACGAAGACGCAGGCTTTGGCGCGCGCGGCGTCGATGAGCGCACCGACTTCGTTCGCCTTCTCGAGCAGTTCGTTCACGAGGAGCCGTTTGTAGACGATGTCGACGGCGACGCCGTGGTGACGGAGGGCGCCGCCCTCGAAGGTCATGTGCCGTGGGTCGCACACGATGGCCGAAGCCCCCGCCGCTTCGAACAGGTGGCGCAGGATGTGATGCTCGGTCCGGGTCGGGACTTCGTCGTAGTCGACGATGGCGATCACGGGCTTCGGCTTGTCCCCGCCGGCCTGGCGGTAGCAGGTGATCAGGGTCTCGAGCAGCTTCCCGCAAGGGTGCGGACGATGGATGGCGAAGGATTTCCGGAGCTCGCGCATCACTCCGAGATCCATGAAGACATCGGAGAGCACGTCCGCGTAGCCGAGGCCGGCCGGCGTCTCCGCGTTGAGCTCGACGAACGCGTACGAGTTCGGAGTGAGGAAGGAATCGAGCCGCGAGAGGGGCGAGGGTGAAGCGATCCCGGGATCGAGGGCCACCAGTTCGCGCTCGGCTTCGCTGAGGCCGACGAGGTCGTGGAGCGCGGGCCCCAGAGCCCTCCAGGCCTTCAGGGTGGCCCCGTAGATACCCCGCGCGGTGGCGCGGACGTGGTCGTAATCGTCCCGGGACACGAACTGGGGCATCGCGAAAGGGCACAGGACGCGCCCCCCGAAAGTCGCGTTGACGGCCCGCAGACGGGACTCCAGGTTGTCCTCGATCTCCTGGGCCAGCGCCCTCTCATCTCGAAGCAGGCGGGTGTAGAGGTCCACGGCGCTTGCGGACAGCGAGGGCATGATCCGATTGTATGCGAGGATCATTGACGTGATCCTCGAGACGGAACGGCTCGTTCTCCGGCCCTTTCGGCAGGCCGATATCGATGCCTACGCCGACCTTTGCGCCGATCCGGTGGTCATGAAGTTCCTGAACGCGACGGGCAGCCCCATCTCCCGGGCCGACGCCTGGCGCCAGATGGCCATGTACCTCGGGCACTGGGAACTTCGCGGCTTCGGGACCTGGGCGGTGGTGGAGCGGGCCACCGGAGAGTTCGTGGGCCGGGTCGGCCTCCACTATCCCGAGGGGTGGCCGGATCGGGAGCTGGGCTGGACCGTCGCGAGGAAGTTCTGGGGGAAGGGCTATGCGAGCGAAGCGGCCAGGGCCTCGATCGTCCACGCGTTCGACACGCTCGGCTGGACCCACCTGGTGAGCCTCATCCATCCCGACAACCAACGCTCGGCCCGCCTCGCCGAGCGCCTCGGCTACCACGTCCACGGAACCGCGGAGGTGGTGGGCCTACACCTCACGATGTACCGCCTGGACCGAGACCCACGATCACGCTGATCCCACGACCAAGCCAACCGCTCTCGGGTCGTCATTGCGAGACCCCAGTCCGTTTCGTACCGGGTCGAAGCAACCCCCTCGAGCCACTACCCGTTATCGATACGGCCCCGTCGTCGACGCAAGCAGGCGCTCGACCTCGGCGGCGGGGAGCTCCCGGGCGCCGCCGAGGAGCCGCGCCATCAAGGCCACCCGCGCCACGTGCTCGAGCGTCTCCATGCGCTGGTGCGCCTGCGCGAGGGTCTTGCCCACGGTGACGGCGCCATGGTTGGAGAGGAGCGCGGCCTGGCCGTTCCCAAGGCCCCTGGCCACGAGGTCCGCCAGTTCCGCCGTTCCCGGCATCGCGTAGGGAACGAGGGGGACGGCGCCGAGCAGCACGACCGCTTCGGCCAGGATCCGCCCATCAATCGGAATGTGGGCCACCGCGAACGCAGTGGCGGCGGGAGGGTGAGCGTGAACCACGGCCCGCACGTCGCTTCGGCAGCGGTAGATCGCCCGGTGCATCAGGTCCTCGGTCGATACCGCGGGTTTGCCCAGGGGCCTGAACCCTTCGTGGTCGATGTGGATCACCTGATCGGGGGTCAAGGCGCCCTTGCTCACCCCGCTGGCCGTCACGAGATGACCGTCCGCCACTCGCATCGAGATATTTCCCTCGGTCGCGGTCACCAGACCCTTCTGGTACAGGCGCAGACCCACCTCGATTATGGCGGCGCGTTCGCTCTCATGGGTCACCTGGACAACATATCGCACCTAGTAACATCCATGCTCATGAATGCCCTCCAGAAGACCGATCCCGACGTCGCCCAGGCGATTCAGAATGAAGTGCGGCGGCAGGGCGCGCAGCTCGAGATGATCGCATCCGAGAACTTCGTCTCCGAGGCGGTGCTGCAGGCCATGGGGACGGTCCTCACCAACAAGTACGCGGAGGGGTATCCGGGCAAGCGCTACTACGGCGGATGCGAGTTCGCGGACGTGATCGAGGACCTCGCGCGAGACCGGGTGAAACAGCTCTTCGGCTGCGGCCACGCCAACGTCCAGCCCCATTCCGGCGCCCAGGCCAACATGTCGGTGCTCGTGGCCTGCCTCAAGCCCGGTGACACCATCATGGGCATGGACCTGTCGCATGGCGGTCATCTGAGCCACGGACACCCTCTCAACTTCTCCGGCCTCTACTTCAAGATCGTGCCCTACGGCGTGCGCAAGGAAGACGAGCGGATCGACATGGTCGCGCTGCGGGCCAAGGCCCTCGAGACGAAGCCGAAGCTCATCATCTGCGGCGCGTCCGCGTATCCGCGCACCATCGACTTCGCCGCGCTCAAGGCCATCGCCGACGAGGCGGGGGCGCTCCTCATGGCCGACATCGCGCACATCGCGGGTCTCGTGGTCACCGGTCTCCATCCCTCGCCCGTGCCCCACGCCGACTTCGTCACCACCACCACCCACAAGACCCTGCGCGGACCCCGCGGCGGCCTCGCCATGTGCAAGGCCGAGCGCGCCAAGGATCTTGATCGCGCGGTTTTCCCCGGAGTCCAGGGCGGGCCGCTCATGCATGTCATCGCGGCCAAGGCGGTGGCGTTCAAGGAAGCGCTGCAGCCGGAGTTCAAGGCCTACCAGCAGCGCGTGGTCGAGAACGCCTCCGTGCTGGCGAAGACCATCGCGGACGAGGGCTTCCGCATCGTCTCCGGCGGCACCGACAATCACCTGATTCTCATCGACGTCTTCTCCCGCGGCCTCACCGGCAAGGCGGCCGAGAAGACGCTCGAGCATGCCGGCATCACCGTCAACAAGAACACCATTCCCTTCGATCCGAATCCGCCCATGACCGCTTCGGGCGTGCGCGTGGGCACCCCCGCCCTCACCACGCGAGGAATGGGAACGAAGGAGATGGAGGAGATCGGCCGCTTGTTCGGCAAGGCCCTCAAGGGCTCGGACAACGAGACCACGATCGCCGAAGTCCGCAAATCCGTGGGGACCCTCTGCGCCCGCTTCCCGCTCTACGCCTCGCTCCTGACCCCCGCCACAGCGTGAGGCTGGACGCGAACTTCTTCGGTCCGGGCGGCCGCCTCGCCTCCGTCTTCCCCTCCTACGAAGAACGGATCTCGCAGCAGCAGCTCTGCCTCGCCATCGCCGAGACCATCACCAACGGCGGGATCCTGCTCGCCGAAGCGGGCACGGGCACGGGTAAGACCGTCGCGTATCTCGTGCCCGCGATCGCGGCGGGGAAGCGGATCGTGATCTCCACCGGCACCAAGAATCTCCAGGACCAGCTCGTCGACAAGGACATCCCGCTCGTCGCCGAGGCGCTCGGGCGCGAGGTCAAGGTCGCGCTCATGAAGGGCCGCGGCAATTACCTCTGCCGCCTGCGCTTCGCCTCCTTCCAGACCTCGGGTCAGTTTCACAAGATGGACGAGATTCCTCTCTTTCGCTCGGTGGAGGAGTGGGCCAAGGAAACCGTGGTGGGCGATCGCTCGGAGATCGACGGCCTGCCCGACTCCGTCCATTTCTGGCGCGAGATCTCGGCTACCAGCGAGAACTGCATCGGCCAGAAATGCGCCGAGTACCAGCGCTGTTTCGTGACGGAGATGCGGAAGCGCGGCGCGGAGGCGGAGATCGTGGTGGTGAACCATCACCTGCTCGTCGCCGACCTCGCCATTCGCGAGAACGACTACGGCGAAGTCATCCCGGCCTACGACGTCTTGATCCTCGACGAAGCCCACCAGCTCGAGGCCGCGGCCACCCAGCACTTCGGCGCGCAGGTGTCGTGGAATCGCACCGAGGAACTGTGCCGCGACATCGAGCGCGAACTCGCGGCGGCGCGGATCAACTCGCCAGAAGTCCTCGCGGAAGTCGCGAACCTTCGCAATCGCGCGGAGCGCTTCTTCAAGGTTCTCACCAGGGAAGCGGGCCGCCGTCTCCGCGCGAAGTGGGTGACGAGCGCCCTCGAAGAGGACGCCAGCGCGTTCGCGCTGCGGCTCGAAGGGGTCAAGACCGCGCTCGCGGTTCTGGTCGACCGGCCCGAGCCGGTACGCGCCCTCGAAGGCCGCGCGATGGAGCTGCGCGACCATCTTCTCTTCATTCTCAAGGCCGAGGACCACACCCACGTCTATTTCGCCGAGGCCCGCGGGCGCAACGTGGTCCTGCGCGCGACCCCCATCGACGTTTCGAAGATCCTCAAGGAGAAGCTCTTCGACCAGGTGTTCGGCGCGGTGCTTACCTCCGCGACCCTCACCGTGGACAAGAACTTCTCCTACATTCGCTCGCGCCTGGGCATCGAAGGCGAACACACCGCGGACCTCGCCCTCGAGTCGCCCTTCGATTTCTCGAAGCAGGCGGTGCTCTATCTGCCCCCCGGCGTTCCCGACCCGCGTGAGGCGGGCTTCATCGACCGCGCGGTCGACGAGATCGCGGACATCGTCGAGATCACCGAGGGCCGGGCTTTCGTTCTCTTCACCTCGTACGCCAATCTTCAGGCCGCGGCGGAACGCCTGGCCGCGCGAATTGCTTATCCGATCCTGGTCCAGGGCGAGGAATCGCGCGCGCGTCTGCTGCAGTTGTTCAGGAGGAAGAAGAATCCGGTTCTGCTCGCGACCTCATCCTTCTGGCAGGGAGTGGACGTGGCGGGGGATCAGTTGAGCGCGGTCATCATCGACAAGCTGCCCTTTGCGTCGCCCTCGGAGCCGGTGGTCGCGGCGCGGATCGAGCGGATCAACGCGCAGGGCGGCAACGCCTTCTCCGACTATCAGGTTCCCGAGGCGGTCCTCATGCTGAAACAGGGCCTCGGCCGGCTCATTCGGACTGCGACGGATCGGGGAATCCTCGCCATTCTGGACTCCCGGTTGACCACGAAGGGCTACGGCAAGCGCTTTCTGGCCAGCCTGCCTCCGGCCAGACAAGTGACTTCAATGCAGCAGGTTAGAGACTTCTTTCACCCCGGAGCCTAGCTTCCGGCCGGGAAGGCCTTGACAAGAAGGCGAAAACAAAGCGAAAATACTTTCGTTCGATCGGACCCGAACCGGATGCAACCGAGCGTACCTTGGGCGCGTCAAAGAAAGAGGTCGCTCCAATGCCTGCTCTCGAAACTCTCTCCCTCGTCTCCCTCACCATCGGCGCCGCCGCTATTCTGAGATTCGTGTGGCTCGACTCTCTCCGCTTCACCGATGAGGGCGCCGACGCGGCTGATCCAACGATGGTGAGCACCCACACGGCTCGCCGCCTTGCGCTTCAGGCCGATGCGGCCCGCGTCCTCGCCGAGACCGAAAGCCTGCCCAAAGCTGCGTAGTTCTCTTCGAGAACAAGCTCCGCTGCTGTAAACTCCCCGGCCCGGCCGTTGCTTCCGAGCAATGACCCCGTAGTGCAGCGGTTAGCACGTCGCCCTTTCAAGGCGAAGATCGAGGGTTCGAATCCCTCCGGGGTTACCACCCCTCCGGGAATCGAACCCTCCATCTTGCAGATCAAGGGTTATCAAGTCGATCTGCCGGCCGAAGGCCGTCAGATCGCGTGAAGCGCCTCACTTTCGCTCGGCGTCGAATCCCTCTGGGGTTACCACCCCTCCGGGAATCGAACCCTCCATCTGCGATCGAGGGTGACCAAGTCGATCTGCCGGCCGAAGGCCGTCAGATCGCGTGAAGCGCCTCACTTTCGCTCGGCGTCGAATCCCTCTGGGG
>JBGATM010000014.1:0-126864 GCA_044229175.1 Vicinamibacteria bacterium
GTCGACGTCGGTCACGTAGACGGTGAGCCAGGCCTCGGAGAGCTGGGTGATCACGCAGATCGGCGAACCCACCTGAAGCTGCTCCCCCGGCTCGGCCACGCGCGACGTGAGGACACCGTCGGTCGGGCTGATGAGGGTCGCGTCGTTCTTCTGCTGGGTGAGGGCGGCGATGCGGGCGTCGATGGAGGCGACCCGCGCGCGGGCGGCGTCGATCTCCTCGGGCCGCGAGCCGGAGCGGAGGCGCGCGAGGGTCTGCCTCTGGGCGGCGAGCTTCGCCTCGAGGACGCTCGCGCGGGTCTTCGCGTCGTCCCGCGCCTTGGCCGTGCCGGAGCTGCGATCGAGCAGGCCCTGCATGCGATCCAGATCGAGCTTCGCGCCCGCGATGTCGGCCTCGGTGGCGCGGATCTGCGCTTCCATCTCCGCGATGTCCTCCTTGCGGGCGCCCGCGATGCGCAGGCGCAGATCGGCATCGGCCTGGGCGCGGTCGGCGGTGGCCTGCCGGATCAGGATCTCGATGTCGGTGGTGTCGAGCCGCGCGAGGAGCGCTCCGGCTTTCACGACGTCGCCTTCCTTGAGGGGCGCTTCGATCAGGCGGCCGGAGACCTTCGCCGAGATGTGCACGTCGGTGGCCTCGACGTGACCGGCGGCCACGATGTCCGAACTCCGGGCCTGGGCATTGCAGCCGGTGGCGGCGAGGCCGGCCAGGGTGAGAAGGATGAGGGTGCGTTTCATGGGGCTTCCTTTTGAACTAGGACCGGGATGAGGAAAGGGCGGGGCTCGTGGGCGTGAGCGAGCGCTCGAGGCTCCCGAGGAGATGGCTCAGCATCTCGTCGTTGCTCGGGGCGGTGACGCCGGGCATTTCGCGAGGGAGGATTCGCTCGCGGAAGGAACCCCCGACGTGATGGACCATGAGGGGCGCGAGCACGCTCATGTGGAGAAGAAGGGGGTCGACCTCGCGGAACTCCCCGGTCGCTACGCCTTCGCGGACGGTGTCGGCCACGAAGGACACGATCACGAACAGCGCGCGCGAGGCCTCGGCGTCGATGCTCTTGCCGCCGGCGAGGATTTCGCGCAGCATGATGTGAGGCAGGGCCCGCTTCGCCTCGAAGTGGGCCGCGACCCGCGTGTAGAGCGCCCGGAGCTTTTCTCCCGGGGGCGCGTCCGTCGCCTTGAGCCGCGCGATTTCGGCGATGACGTCCCCGAAGAGTCGGAGCAGGACCGCCCGATAAAGATCCTGCTTGGAGCCAAAGTGGTAATAGATCATCGCCTTGTTCGCCTGAGCGCGGCGCGCGATTTCGTCCACACGAGCCCCACTAAAGCCAGATTCCATAAAGACTTCGGTGGCGGAGTCGAGAATGGATTCACGACTGGATACGGCCGCTTCGTGGATGCCCGTGTGTTGACTAACCATTTGGTTTAACTAGAAGGTTAGCTAATTCTGCGCGTATTCGTCAAGCATTTTTTTGGCGAGCCCCTCAGTCGGCTTTCTTCGAGGGCGTCCGGTCCCAGCGATGTCCGCGAAGAGTCGCCATCAGCGCGGGATCGAGCGCGCCCGCGCGTTCCGCGGCCACGTTCGCCCGCACGCTCGCCACCCGGCGCATTCCCGGGATCACGGTGGTGACATCGGGATTCGAGATGACGAAGCGGAGCGCCATTTCGGGAAGGCTCATGCCCGCGGGGAGGATCTTCTCGAGCCGCTCGATCCGATCCATGGTGGCCGCGGTGTTTTCGGGATTGAAGTACGACCGCCGGAAGTCGCCCTGGGGGAACACCCGGTCGCGAGTGAGCTGCCCGGCGAGCGACCCTTCATCGAAAGGCACGCGGGCGATGATGGCGACGCCCATCTCGCGGCACAGGGGAAAGAGCGCGTCCTCGGGCGACTGGTCGAAGACGTTGTAGACCACCTGCACCGCGTCGATGAGCCCGGTGCGGATGGCCGCGAGACCGTTCCACGGCTCCCATCGGTTGAGGCTGATGCCGATCCCGCCGATGAGGCCGTCGCGTTTGAGACCGTCGACCGCGCGCTGCCACTCCGGGTCGTGAGCCCACGCGTCCTGCCAGACGTGGAACTGCATGAGGTCCACTCGCGGGAGGCCGAGGTTCGCGAGGGTGCGCTCCGTGTATTCGCGGATGTGGCCATCGGGGAAGCACTCCCCGAGCAGCGCCCCAGCCGGGGCCGGCCAGGTCCGGTTCTTCGGCGGAATCTTGCTCGCGGTGACCAGGCGCGCGGCGTGGCGGCGAGTGAGATTTCCGAGGATGCGCTCGCTCCTCCCGTCTCCGTACGCGAAGGCGGTGTCGAAGAACGTCACTCCCGACGCCACGGATTCATCGAGGGCGCGTTCGACCTCCGCGTCGTCGGTGTCCTTCCAGCCCGCCAGTCCCCCGCCTGGCGGTTCTGAGCTCCATGGTGTTTCTCCTCCGGTTCTACGTTCAGCGCCGAGGTTAAGTCAGGCGGGGCGTGAAACCGGCCGTCGAAATCGTGGGAGACTTCACAGCGCATGAGCCACCCATCGATCGTCCTCATGACCGGCCTGGACGCCGGCGCGACTCTCACCATCGACGAAGTCCTGAACAACTTCTCGATCGGCTCCGACGAGGGCTGCAACCTGGTGTGCACCGGCGTCTCGGTATCGCCGATGCACGCCTCGGTCTTCCTCGATGACGACGGCGTCGTCACCATTTCCGACACCAACAGCCGGCTCGGCGTGTTCGTCAACGGCGCGAGGATCATGGAGCAGCCGCTCGCGGACGGGGACGTGATCTCCCTCGGCCCTCCCGATGAGCCGGGCAGCGACAGCCTGCGATTCGCGCTGCACGGCGCGGATGCGCCTCTCCTCGATCTTGCCGACCCGGGCGGCGCCGGCCTCACCGGCCTCGAAGGCCTCGACCCGGCCCCGCTGGAGGGTCCGCTCTTCACCTCCGAACTGGCCCGGCCCGATTTCGCCGCGCCGGCCGGCAGCTTCGACGCTCCGCCCGCTCCGGCCTTCATTCCCATCGAACCTCCGGCTCCCATGGAGCCCCTCGCTCCGCTCGAGGTTCTGCCCGAAATCCCCTCGTCCCTTCCCGATGAGTTTCCGCCACCGGAGATGCTCGCTTCATCCGAGCCCGAGCCTCTTCCCGTACCCGAGTTCATCCCCGCCCCGGAGCCGCCGCCCGCACCCGTGCCCAAGGCGGCGCCGAAGCCTCCCGCTCCAACGCCCGCGGCCAGGGCCGCCACCGCTGCCCGGACCACGGGTCCCATAGGCGGCGCGGCGAAACGTCCCTCGTCCGGTGACGGCGATCCCCTCGCCGGCCTGGCCGAATCCCTCGGCGGCGCCTCCGGGGGAGAGCGGCTGCCCCCTCCTCCCGCGGTGATGGAGACTCCGCCCCCGCCCGGCCCGGCGAAGAAATCGAGGACCGCTCCCGCGACCGTGGCCGCGCGCCTCGCCGTCATCGCGGTCGTGCTCGGCGTCGTCGCCTGGTTCGCCCTGCATCGCTACTCCCAATCGATCGTCGTGCCCGTGGTCGACAAGTACCTCCCCAATCCCGCCGAGCCCGGGCAGACCGTCACCATCACCGGCTCCGGCCTCGGCGAGGGCACCGACCCCGCCGCCTTCAAGGTCATGCTCGGGGACGTCGCCGCGCAGATCCTCGACGCGGAGGCCACCCGCATCAACATCATGATTCCCGAGTCTCTCGGCGCGGCCGGTTCGCAGACCCTCTCGCTCAAGGTCGTGGCTCGAGGGACGACGTCCACCGGCCGACTGCTGAAGATCACGGTGGCGCCGAAGATCGCCACGCTCACGCCGCGCGTGGCTCTGTCGGGCGACGAGATCGTGATCGCGGGAAAGTGGCTCGCGAACGCCAAGATGAAGCCGGTGGTGACGGTCGCCGGCAACGAGGCCGAGCTCCTCGAGGCCTCGCCCACCAGCCTTCGCATCAAGGTCCCGCAGGTCGCAGCCACCGAAGGCCAGAAGGTTTCGGTGAGGGTGGCGATGGGCCCCGACATCGGCAAGGAAGCCCTCTTGTTCTACGGGCGCCTTCCTTTCGTGGATGCGGTGATACCCGCGCGAGTCCTGCCCGGTGACGTCGTGACCATCTCGGGTCTGGGTCTGTCCGGTCCCGATCTTTCGGTCAAGGTTTCGGGGAGGGGTGCGGTGATCCTGTCCGGCACGGACACGGAGCTCAAGGCTTCCGTCCCCGGCCTCCGCCTCTCCGAAACCGCGGGGCGCCGCGAGCTCGTGGTTCAGGCCAATCAGCGCACCTCGATCGCGCCCCCCATCGAGATCCTGCGCGAATCCTCCGCCTTGTACTCGCCCCGGTTCTTCGCCGAGGGCCTGGAGGGCGGCCGGGTCGCGGTGTCGTGCGAACTGGGACCGGTGATGGTCCTCGGAAGCGACCCCGCCTCACGCACCCGAGCCCACGAGACCGCGGCGAAGCTCAACGCGCTCACCGCCCAGGCCCGTGCCGCCCGCGTGCAGTTCTCCGCGAGCGACGTCACCATCGCCGGTCCGGGCGGGCCGGTGCTGACCCTTTCCGCCACGGACGGGTCCGGAAACCCGCGCGCCCTCGCTCCGGTGTGGGCGGCCGTCCTCACCGACATGTTCGACCTCTTCTTCCAGGGACGGCGGCCGGGCCGCACGGTGGAGCTCTCGCCCGATGGCAAGGTCTTCCTGGACGTCTTCACCGCGGCCCGCAGATACTCGGCGGGGGAGGGAGTCGCCCCCTCCATCCTTTATTCGACCGATCCTTCCTGGTCCCGCTCGCTTCTCTCGCTCGCCTCCTCGCCCTCGATGGGCTCGAGCCAGGCCCTGGCTCTCCTCGACGGCTACTGGTCCGGGGCGATCGAGATCCCGGGCGCCATCCAGCCGCGCAAGATCGAGATCAGCCTCACCGCGACTCCCTCGGGTCTGGTGGGCCAGCGGACCTCGCGGCAGGGCCGCCTCTCCTCCGATGTGTCGCTCGAAGGGCTCCGCTACTCGAGGCGGGAACTCCGCTTCTCCTTCGTCGACGGGGGCGAGAGCCTGAACTACGCGGGCCTGCTCGACGGTGACGAGATCGACGGCAACGTGACCAAGGCCTCCGGGGCCAGAGTCGGCCGGCTCAAATTGAAGCTGACGCGATAGGAGCCTTCCTCCATGAAGCGAGTACGAACCGGGCTCGACGAACTTCTTGCGCGCCCCTCGAGGATCAAGGGCGCGCGGGTGGGCCTCATCGCGAACCCGACCGCGGTCACTAGAGACCTCACCCATGCGGCACTCCATCTGAAGAGCCTCAAGGGCACGAAGCTCGTGGCTCTGTTCGGTCCCGAGCATGGCGTCTTCGCCAATGCCCAGGATCTCGAGGAGGTGGGCGACCTCAAGGACCCCAGGACCGGCCTCAAGGTCTTCAGCCTCTACGGGGAGACCCGCATTCCGACCCCGAAAATGCTTCTCGGAATCGACACCCTGATCTTCGACATCCAGGACGTGGGCTCGAGGTACTACACCTTCATCTACACCATGCTCCACGCCATGCAGGCCTGCGCCGCACACGGCCTGCGCCTCATCGTGCTCGACCGCCCCAACCCCATCGGTGGCGTGGGGGTGCAGGGCAACGTCCTCGATCCGCGGTTCCTGTCCTTCGTGGGGATGCACCCGCTCGCGGTGCGCCACGGCATGACCGTGGGCGAACTGGCGCTCATGTTCGCGGACGAGCTCGACCTCGCCCTCGACCTGGAGATCGTTCCCATGAAGAACTATCGGCGGGCCATGGACTACGAGGACACGGGCCTTCCCTGGGTCCTGCCCTCGCCCAACATGCCGACCGTCGACACCGCGTACGTGTACCCCGGCGGTTGTCTCATCGAGGGCACGAATCTCTCCGAGGGACGCGGGACCACGCGGCCGTTTCATCTTGTGGGGGCGCCCTGGCTCGATCCGTGGAAGCTCGCGGAGGATCTCACCCGCGCGGATCTCTTTGGTCTCGGTTTCCGGCCCTGCTACTTCACGCCCACTTTTCACAAGCACGCGGGCCAGCTCTGTGGCGGCGTCGAGGTCCACATCACCGACCGGCGGAAGGTCGATGCCTTCTACGCGTACCTCGTGATGATCGAGAAGGCGCGGGCCCAGAACAAGGCGAAGTTCGCCTGGCGCAAGCCGCCCTACGAGTACGAGTTCGTCAAGCCGCCCATCGACATCCTGTGCGGCACCTCGGACGTGCGCGAAGCCATCGAAGCCGGCCGGCCGGTGCGCCGGTTCAAGGAGCAGTTCGACTCGGAAGCGAAAGCCTTCGAAGTGATCCGAAGGCCGTACCTCATGTACGCGTAGCGGCTACTGATCCTCGACCTGATACGCCTCCGCGGGCGGTGACGCCCCCGGGATGGTGGTGACGAAGACCGCGGCGAGGATGAGCGCCCCCCCGAACACGGTCTGAGTGGAGATCGACTCCGCGAAGAACAGCCGCCCGAAGATCACCGCCACCAGCGGATTGACGTAGGCGTACGTGCCGACGACGTGCGAGGGCAGGGTGTGACGGGTGAAGGCGAAGGCGGTGAAGCCGATGATGGAGCCGAAGACGGCGAGGAACAGGATCCCGCCCCAGGCTGTCCACGGCGCCCGGAGCACGCGGCTCCACTCCTCCCGATAGACGATCGACTGGAGGAGGAGAAAGAGGCCGCCCGCCATCATCTCGAGCCCCGAGGCCATCACCAGCGGCAAACGGTCTTTGAGCGACTTCGCCTTGATGTAGCCGATGGTCCAGCAGATCGAGGCGGTCTGCACCGCGATCAGCGCGAGCACCGGCGTGCCCGCTCCGGAGAAGGAGACGTCGCCCTTGGAGGACGCGATCATGAACACACCCACGAGACCCACGAGAACGCCCGAGACCACGGGCACGCGAAGCGAGGCGCCGCGGCTCATCAGCGCCTCGGCGAGAGTGAGCCACAGCGGAAACGTCGCGACGAGCAGGGCGGTGATGCCGCTCGGGATGCTCTTCTGCGCCCACATGATGAGACCGTTGCCGATGCCCATCAGGAGGATGCCCACGATGGCCGCGTTCTTCCACTGTTCGCGCGTCGGCTCCTTCCACCGGCCGGTGGCCAGGGTGAACAGGAGGAGCGCCCCGCCCGCGAACAGGAAGCGGATGGCCGCGGCCACGAAGGGCGGCATGTGCTCGACCACCAGCCGGATCCCCACGTAGGTGGATCCCCAGACGATGTAGACGACGCCCAGGGCGATGAAGGCGAGGGTGCGGTCCCGGGACGGGGTCGAGGCGTAGTTGAAGGCCAAGCCCGTCACTTTATTCCAGCCCCGGGGTCGGGACCGCTTAAACTCGCGCCTCGCCGGGCCGGTGAATCGCCGCTCGAGCCCTTCAGGAGGTCGTGGGTCTACCTTGGCTATGTCAAAAAAGAACGTGCGCGCGAAGTCGTCTCAGCCGTCCCTCTTCGATGCGAACGCGAGTGAACCGGAGTTCGTCGCCCCACCGCCCGCGAAGGCGGCCGCATTGCCCGAGGCGCCGCCCGCGCCCGAGGACGACGCCCTGGAGCCGGTCGTGGCCGAGCCGGTTCGCAAGGCCCCCGCCCGCCGCGCCACTGCGGAGAGCCTGGCCGAGAAGCAGCGCGAGATCTCGGTCTCCGAGTTCTTCGTCAAGAACCGCCACCTCCTTGGCTTCGACAACAAGCAGAAGGCGCTCCTCACCGCGGTGCGCGAGTGCGTGGACAACTCGCTCGATGCCTGCGAGGAAGCGGGCATCCTGCCCGAGCTGCGCATCGAGATCCGTGAACTCGCGGAAGAGCGCTTCCGGATCGCGGTCGAGGACAACGGCCCCGGCATCGTGAAGGCGCAGATCCCCAAGATCTTCGGAAAGCTCCTGTACGGCTCGAAGTTCCACCGGCTCAAGCAGCAGCGCGGCCAGCAGGGCATCGGCGTCTCCGCGGCGGGCATGTACGGCCAGCTCACCACCGGCAAGCCCGTCACCATCGTTTCGCGCACGTCGCCCCAGGCGGTGCCTCATCTGTTCGAGGTCACGGTCGACACCCGCAAGAACCAGCCTCTGGTCCTGAAGGAAGAGAAGACGGAGTGGGAGAAGGCGCACGGCACGCGCGTCGAGATCGAGATGGAGGCAAGCTACAAGAAGGGCCGCCGCAGCGTCGACGACTATGTCGAGCAGACCGCCCTCTCGAACCCGCATTGCCGCGTCCTCTATTCGCCGCCCGGGCAGGAGACCATCACCTACGAGCGCGCGGTCCACGAGCTTCCCGAGGAGGCGAAGGAGATCAAGCCGCATCCGTACGGCGTCGAACTCGGCCGCCTGATGCGGATGTTCCAGGATTCGCAGGACCGCCACATCGCGACCGCGCTCAAGAACGACTTCTCGCGCCTCACTCCCAAGGTGGTCGAGGACATCCTGAAGATCGCGGGCGTCTCGCCCAAGGCGCGTCCGCGCGATCTCGACACTCCGGCCATCGAGCGCGTGCACAAGGCCTTCACCAAGGTGAAGATCATGGCCCCGCCCACCAACTGTCTCTCGCCGGTGGGCGAGGAGGCGTTGCTGAAGGGCCTGCGCCTTCGCTTCAAGGCTGACTACTACGACGCGGTCACGCGTCCCCCTGCGGTGTACCGAGGCAATCCCTTCCAGGTCGAGGTGGCTCTCGCCCACGGCGGCGAACTCCCGGCCGACGAACTGATCGAGGTCTTCCGCTTCGCGAACCGCGTGCCTCTGCAGTACCAGGCCTCGGCCTGCGCGGTCACCAAGGCGGTGATGAGCGTCGACTGGCGCAGCTACGGCATGCAGATGTCGAAGGGCGCTCTGCCTGCGGGCCCGATGGTGCTGATGCTTCACATCGCGTCGGTGTGGGTGCCGTTCACGTCAGAGTCGAAGGAAGCGATCGCGCACTATCCCGAGATCATCAAGGAACTGCGCCTCGCCCTCATGGAAGTGGGCCGGCGTCTCGGCCTCCACATCCGCCGCGGCAAACGCGAGGCGGCGGAGGCGAAGAAGCGCGGCTATATCGACAAGTTCATTCCGCACATCGGCATCGCGCTCAAGGAAATCCTGAACCTGAAGGAGAAGGAGACCGACCGCGTGGTCGCGAACCTCAAGACGGTGCTGGAACGCAGCCGCGAGAACATGGTCTAGACGGCGCGCAAGGCGGCGCCTGTGGAGCGGCTAGTGGTGGGAGGGGGTTGCTTCGTCGCAACGCGAGACGGATTGGCTCCTCGCAATGACGTGAGGGGGATACAGGTCGCTGCGCGACTTTGGTAGTTAGTGCCGCGGTACGGGGAGCGGGGCACCGGATGCCGCGCACTGCAGACCACGTAGCCCCCTGCCAAGTTCGGGCAGCGGCTTGTACCCCCCTCACGTCATTGCGAGGAGCCACTCCGTTGGTACCGCGACGAAGCAACCCCCTCCCACCACTACCCAGCCAGCGTCGCGCGCCTACTTCAGCACCCGCAGATACGCCTTCCACGGTCCCACTGCGTCGCCGTAGGCCTTCGCCATGACCCGCGAGATCTGCACGAGGTGGTCGAGGTCGTGCACGACCCACGTGCTGAGGAGCTGGCCCAGGGTCACCGCGCCGAACTCGGGGTGCCGGCCTTCCCTCGCCCACAGGTCCGGCGTGAGCTTCAGTTCGGCGAGCTCGGCAAGGCTCCGAGCCCGCCTCGCCGCGAACTCATCGAGAAGCTGGTTGAGCGACTTGCCTCGACTGGCCTCGAACTGGGCGAACCGGTCGAACGGGGGGAAAGGCTTGCTCGCGCCGTGGTCGAGGATCACCCGCGCGCGCGGGATCCAGTCCGTCTCGTCCGCGTGGATGAGGTGGCCCACCACGTCGTAGGCGCTCCAGGTATCCGGGCCTTCGGTGACGCGCGCCCAGTGGTCCGGCAGGTCGCGGAGCAGGGCATTCAGGGTTTTCGGAGTGCGCCCGAGGATCTCGAGCGCGGAGTCGAGGTCGAACTGCATCCGAACACACTACCAAGTCCGTGCGGTCTCTTGGTACCACACTACGTCATTGCGAGGAGCCAGTCCGTTGGTGCCGCGAGCGCGAGTGCTGGCCATCAGGCCAGCACGAAGCCTGGCCTCGGGCCACGAAGCAACCTCACACCACTAGCAGGCCCGTGCCCAGGGCTCGGGCTACAGCTGAATCCGATACCTCAGCCCCGGGGTGCCGCCGAGGGAGGCGGGCTTCACGAACTGCTCAACGAGAACGCCGCCGTTCGCTTCGATGACTCGGCGCGAGGGGAGATTGTCGGGGTCCGTGGTGATCTCGACGCAGCGGAGGCCTTCGGCCTTCGCCTCCGGGAGCAGGGCCTTGAGCGCCAGCGTCGCGTAGCCGCGGCCACGCTTCCAGGGCACCACGCCGTAGCCGATGTGGCCGAGGCACGTGGGGGGCAGCGCCTCCGTGCCTGGGCTCCAGCGGAATCCGATGGAGCCGCAGAACTCTCCATCCCAGATCCAGCGGTGATACCCGGGAAGCCTCGGCACGGTTGAGCCGTCGGCGAGGATGATGGGCGCGCCGCTCGCCTCCCGGTCCACCAGACTCGCGACGAAATGCGCCGGGTCCTTTTCGATCTCCGCGAGCTGCTCCTTCACCGACGCCGCCCCGCGCACGTTGTCGCCGGACCAGCCCCGCTCCAGCGCGGCGACGAGGCCGGGAAGGTACTCGAGCGACGGCCAGACCAGTTCCATCCGGGCCTTCTCTCTCAGGGTCTCCAGGTGAGGGTGAAGATGTACCCGAGGTTGTGCTCCGAGCGGATGTTGTAAGTCGGCGCGATGCGGACGGCGCCCGCGGGAAGCGTGGAGCTGGTGACACCGATGGCCACGACGTGGGAGCCGTCGCGGACCTGGCCGGCCGCGGCGCCGAGGCCCACGCTCGCCAGAAAGGCGTTGCGATCGGCCGCGGCCACGTTCGACAGATCGATCGCTCCGGCGAGGGGATTGGCCCGCGCCTCGCCCGAGGGAAGCGCGCGCAGGTGGTCGAGCAGCGCCGCCGACGCGGTGAGCTTGCCGAAGGACTTGTGGATTCCCAGGATGAGGTCGACCGGGGTTATGTAGTCGAGGCGCTCCTCGCTCACGAATTCCTTCGTGGTCCTGGTTTCGAGGGCCACCGCCAACGAGCCCGCGAAGGGCCGCACCCAGGCGAGACCCGCGTCCAGTCGATTGCCGATCGGGGGATGGGTCTCGGTCACCGAAACCGTGTTGCCTGAGACCGAGAACGAGCGGTCGGGCCACGAACCCTTTCCGGCGAAGCTGTAGCCCACCTGGCCGTGGACCTTGCCGCCGAACAGATCGTGCGACCCGAGGAGGGCGAGGGCTCCGTCCGGACGACCCGAGTTCGCCCCCGACCGCAGCGCGTTGAGACTGCCCGCCATGGGAATGGCGATGGAGGCCGAGAAGCCGAGCGCCAGGCCCTCGCGATGGATGATCCTGGTGACGCCGATGGTGGCGAGTCCCGGGATGAAGGCGTCGAAACGCGCGTCGCCGCGCTTGTCGAGATACGGATGCGCGCCCGAGAAGGCGTTGGGGATGATTCGCGACGGGCCCGCGAAGATCAGATCGCGCGGCGAGGATGGAATGGCCGGCGCTTCCGGGAGCGCCACCACCCGGTCGACGATGACGTTCCCGAAGAACTCGGTGCGGTCTCCCGCCTGGTAGCGCAGCCTGAAGCCGGTATCGAACACGTCGATGCCCCAGGGGTCGCGATCGCGGTCGTCCACGTAGAAGTCCGCGCTGAAGCTTCCCGCCTTCGCGGTCGAGAGCGAGGGGAAGGAGACCGGGCGGAACGCGTCGCCGTCGGCCGCGACCGCGGACCCGGTCGGGAGGAGGCTCAGGGCCAGAACGGCGATCCCCGCGATCTTCGGGGTGCGGCGAGAGAGTTGGATCCATTCCATAGGCGGTCGATTATGACCTTTGCGGGTTCATAGCCGACTCTCGACGATCTTCAGTCAAAATAGCCGACCTTGCCACCCATCCGCTCTGTCCTCATTGCCAACCGTGGCGAGATCGCCCTCCGGGTCATTCGCACCTGCCGGGCCATGGGAATCCGCACGGTCGCGGTGTTCTCCGAGGCGGACGCGGGCGCCCTGCATGTGCGCGAGGCCGATCGCGCGCTGCCCATCGGCAAGGCGCCGTCCTCCGAGTCCTACTTGCGCATCGACCGGATCCTCGAGGCCGCGAAGGAAGCGGGGGTTGACGCCATCCATCCCGGCTACGGGTTCCTGAGCCAGAACGGCGACTTTGCCGACGCGTGTGCTTCCGCGGGCTTCATCTTCATCGGGCCGAAGGGCGACGTGCATCGCCTGATGGGCGACAAGAAGGCGGCGCGCCAGCAGGTGCAGAAGTTCGCGGTGCCCGTGGTGCCCGGTTACGACGGCGAGGACCAGAGCGACCCTCGCCTCGCCGCGGAGGCTTCGCGGATCGGTTTCCCCCTGATGATCAAGCCCAGCCGCGGCGGCGGGGGCAAGGGCATGCACGTCACGAACAGCGCCGCCGAGTTCGAGGCCGTGCTCCCGCGGGCGCGTCGCGAATCCCTCTCCAGCTTCGGCAACGACTTCCTGGTCCTCGAGCGCTTCGTTTCGAAGCCGCGGCACGTCGAGGTGCAGGTTCTCTTCGACCAGCACGGCAAGGGCGTGCACCTGTTCGAGCGCGAGTGTTCGGTCCAGCGAAGGCACCAGAAGGTCCTCGAGGAGACGCCCTCGGTGGCCCTCGATGCGGACCTGCGCCAGCGGCTCTGCGCGGCCGGGGTGGCTGCGGCGGCCGCCGCGAACTACACCAACGCGGGCACCGTCGAGTTCCTGCTCGATTCCTCGGGGGAGTTCTACTTCCTGGAGATGAACACCCGGCTCCAGGTCGAGCATCCCGTGACCGAGATGACGCTCGGGATCGACCTCGTGCGCCTGCAGATCGAGATCGCGGAAGGCAAGCCGCTTCCTTTCGAGCAGTGGCACTTGAACCCGCGCGGCCACGCCATCGAGGCGCGCCTCAACGCCGAGGACCCGCGTCACCACGATGCGCCTTCGCCCGGCCGCATCCTTCTTTTCGAACCGCCCCACGGTCCGTTCGTCCGCTGCGACTCCGGTGTGGCCACGGGCAGCATGGTGCCCGAGTACTACGACCCCATGATCGCGAAGATCATCGCGAGCGGTCCCACCCGAGATGCGGCGCGGACCTCGCTGATCGAGGCGCTCAGGGACCTCGTGGTCCTCGGCATCGCGACCAACCGGGAGAAGCTCATCCAGATCCTCGAGAGCGAGCCGTTCCGCTCGGGCCGGATCCACACCGGGGTGCTCGACGAGATCGGCCCGCTGCCCGCGGAGGTCCCGCCCTCGGCTGAGGATCTCGCCCTGATCGCCGAAGCGCTCGAGGCGGCGCCTTCTTCGGGCAACCCCGAGGCCCCGAGGTCCGAAGCCGCGCCCGATCCCTGGGCCGCCGCCAATTCGTGGAGGCTCGCATGAGACTCAAGGTCTTCGGCCACGTCCACAACGTCGTGCGAAAGTCAAAGACGGAGTTCGAGGTCGACGGCGTCCGGGTGAGCGCGGGCGCGAACGCGAACGCGAGCGCGACGCGACACACTCGCGCGTTCGTGGTTCGCGAGGGCGAGCGCGTGTTCGCGCAGGTGGGCGGACGCAACTACCGGCTGACCGTGATGAGCCGCGCGGCCGCGGAGGCCGCGGAGCACGCGCCCACGCAGGGCGAGCTCGAGGCACCCATGCCCGGCCGCGTGACCCGCGTCGCGGTCGCGGTGGGGGACACGGTGAAGCGGGGCCAGGAGCTGATCGTTGTCGAGGCCATGAAGATGGAGAACGCGCTCGTGGCTCCCACCGACGGTGTCGTGACCAGCCTGTCGGTCAAGGTGGGGGACATGGTGGCTCCGGGGCCGGCGCTCGTGGTGGTCGAGCCCGCGCCCGAGGACGCGGCGTGAAACTCCCGGCCCGGGTCACCGTGGTCGATGTGGGCCCCCGCGACGGCCTGCAGAACGAGTCCGCGGCGCTCTCCGTCGAGGACCGGGTCGAGTTCTGTCGCGCTCTCATCGACGCGGGCCTCCCCGTGGTCGAGCCGGGTGCTTTCGTCTCCCCGAAGTGGGTGCCCCAGATGGCGGGCAGCGAGGACGTCTTCAAGGCGCTTCCGAAGGACCGCGCGCGTCTGCCCATGCTGGTTCCGAACCGCCAGGGCTACGAGCGCGCGAAGGCCGCGGGGGTTTCCGCGATCGCCATCTTCACCGCCGCGTCCGACACCTTCAATCTCAAGAACACCAACGCCACCATCGATGAATCGATCCGGCGCTTCGGCGAGTTCGCGGCCGAGGCGAAGGGCTCTGGAATGTGGGTGCGCGGCTACATCTCGACGTGCTTCGGGTGTCCGTACGAGGGGCCGGTCGCTCCGGCGAAAGTCGCGGAGGTGACCCGTCGGCTGGTCGAGCTCGGGTGCGACGAGATTTCTCTCGGCGACACTATCGGCGTCGCGGTTCCGAGCCAGATCGACGAGGTCCTCGAGGCGGTCACCCGCCACGTCGAGCTATCGCGCCTCGCCGTCCACCTTCACGACACCCGGGGCACCGCGCTCGCGAACGTGCTTCGCGCCCTGCAGCTCGGCGTGTCGATCGTGGACAGCTCCGCGGGCGGGCTCGGCGGGTGCCCCTACGCGCCCGGCGCTTCGGGCAATCTCGCCACCGAGGACCTGCTCTACATGCTCCACGGCATGGGGATCGAGACCGGGGTGGACCTCGACAAGGTCGCCGCCGCCTCGCGGGTCATCGGAAGCCGGCTCGGCCGCGAACTCCCGAGCCGCTGGCTCAAAGCTACGCGCCCGCCTTCTTCCGGGCCAGAGTCAGACGCAGGCCGACGCGAACCTGTCCTCCGCCGGCCTTGACGCTCATCTTCTGACCGTTCAGGTCGAGGTCGCCCGTGCCCTGGCTGAAGCGGCCCTGGACCACCACCATCGCCGACTTCGAGACTTCGCGGCCGACTTCGAGACCCACGGCGAAGCCGATGGGCGAGACCTTCTTCTTCACGGTGGTGACGCCGCTGAAAAGGAGGGTGTCGTATGGATACGTCTCTCCAAGCGTGAGCTTCTGCGCGACCGTGGCATCGACCTGGAAGAAGGCCGCGCCGCCTTCGAGGTTCATCTTCCACTTGCCCGATCCGCCGCGGTACACCGCGGTCACGGAGATGGCCGACTCCGAGAAGCCCATGTCGGCCTGGGTGCCGCTCACGCTGCGGGGCTTGTTGAAGAAGAACGGGTGCGGCACCTGGGCGTTGAACGTGCCCGTCGACTTGCGGGAGAAGGTCTGGAAGCCCGCCCGGATTCCGAACTTGCCGCTCAGGTTGTACTGAAGGTCGAAAGCCCCTCCCGGGGCCCCGCCCACGTCGTACGAGCTCTTGAGCGTCCCATCCTCCACGTAGTCCTTGATGGTCTGGGTCCCGCTGAAGGTGGTCGACCCCAGGGTCTGGGCGAAGGCGAGGCCGACTTCGATGCGGCTGTCGCCCTGGGGAGCGGTGCCGGTCACACTGGAGACGGGCTGCCGGTCCTGCGCGGCGGCGAGAGAGCCCGCGGCGAGGACGAGGCCAAGGGCGAAGGAGAGTCGAGTATTCAGGTTCTTCATCAGTTCACCCCCACCGCGGTCCAGGCTTGCGTGATCGCGGCCTCCACGGCCGGGTTGCTCGGATACAGCTCTCTCGCCGCCTGGATGGTGGCGGCGCGCGCTGCGGCGAAGGTGCTCGAAGGCACGAGGAAAGCGGTGAACGCCCGATAGAAGACGCGCTCGATCTGCTCGCGATTCGAAGCACCCACCCCGGTCACCCGCGCGCCGAGGCGATGGGTGCCCCCCTCGATGGCGAGATAGAAGGCGTTGTTGGCGATGCCCGAGTTCGTGTGCACGCCGCCGTTGTCCTGGGTGCCGGTGTAGCGGATCGAGTAGTGATCGGGGTCGCCGAACAGCTGCGGGTTCTGCATCGAGCGGATGCCGTTCAAGGGGAACGCGCTGGTGCCGGTGATGACGTCCTCGCCGTTGAGGTAGTCGGCCTGCATCGACCCGCTTCCCGCGGGCTGGAAGAAGAACTCGACGCCGGTGCCCATCATGTCGGAGAAGGCCTCGTTGAGCGCCCCCGATTCGTTCCGATAGATCAGGTTCGAGGTGTAGCGGGTGACCCCGTGGGTCAGTTCGTGGCCGACGATGTCGATGGCGCCCGCGAAGTTCTTGTACCTCTGGCCGCCCGCGGTGAAGTTGCTGGGAAGACCGACGCCGTAGACCATCACCCCCGGGTGCAGGTAGAAGGCGTTGAGGTAGTAGTCGAGGATGTCGGTCCCGTAGATCGCGAGGTTCCGGGTGAGATCGTCGACTTTCACCAGGTTGGTGAAGCTCGTGACCGGGGCGTTGCTGTTGTTGAGGCCGCGGCGCCCGAATCGCTTGAAGTAGTAGTCGTAGGTGTAGCCGGTGTAGACGTGCGCGTCGACGACACCTCCGTCCGTCCAGTCATTGTCGCTGTCGCTCGCGTAGTCGCTCACCGCGATGGTGTTGGGGAAGTTCCCGACCAGGATCCGTTCGATGCGCAGCGGGTCGCCCTTCATGTCGAGGGTGGAGAGGGTGGGCGGACGGAGCGGATCGATGGCCCGGTAGGTGCCGCTCGCGTCCGAGGCGCTCACCTTCTTGGCGTCGCCGAGGACGCCCGTGCCCTTGCCCACCGCGGACTGCTTGTCGCGGTCGGTGTAGTCGAGCCGGATGGCGCCGGTCTGCGCGTCCACGAAGACCACCCGGGCGTCGGTTCCGGTCAGGACCTGGGCGCGCCAGGTGAGCGAGTAGGTGACCGCGTCGCCCTCCGTGACGGGCAGGATCATCAAGTCGACTTCGTCGGGGAAGATTCGGGCCCCGGGGTGGGACGCCTCGAGGGTCCGCCGCGCCGCGGTTTCGGAGAGGGTCGGCCGGGTCTCGAGGTCGATGCCCTCGTACAGGTTGCCGAAGACGGTGAGCGTGCCCGCGCCGTCGTCCTGCCGCACGATTTCGCCGCCCCAGACCGGGACGCCCTTGTAGAGCTGCTCGAAGCGCGTGTGCGTGCGCCCCGCGAGCATGGTGTCCCGCATCGTGTCCCGCACCCGCAGCTCGCCGCGTCCGGTGAGAGCGCCGATCTTCTGATCCCACTCGCTGACGGCGCTCCGGCTCGTCGCGCTTACCGCGCTCATCCGCGGACGCGGCTCGGTGGCCGGTCCCTGCATCATCCCCATCCCGAAAACGGCGAGTATTGCGCTCGCGCGCAGCCCGTTCTTCATTCGTGCCTCCTTAGGTGCTCCTGTGCCCGGCAATGTACCTCGTTTGGGTAGGGACCGTCACCTGGTAGTGGCTCGACGGGTTTGCTTCGTCGCGGTACCAAACGGAGTGGCTCCTCGCAATGACGTAAGGGTGGTACGGGCCGGACAGCACGAGCCTGGGAGTGGGGTGCGCGGTTTCGCGGTTGGCGATGCCTAGTGGAGGTTCCGAGCTACCAAGTTCGTGCCGTCCGTCCCGTACCACCCTCACGTCATTGCGAGGAGCCACTCCGTCCGCGCGGCGACGAAGCAACCCCGTCGAGCCACTACCAACGTCTTTCAGCCGCCGAGCGCTTCCTTCAGGATCGCGATGTCCGAATCGAACGAGTCCGGCTTCAGGGGGCCGAAGGAGAAGCGGAAGAAGTCGCGGAGCGGAGAGTCTTCGCCCTTGCGGGCCATGTCGCAATCCGTGCCCCTGAGGATCGCGGCGCCCCGCTTGAAGAGCCGCCGATTGAGCTCCTCCGCGGCCATCCCGCCCGGGAGCCGGCACCAGTGATAGAAGCCGCCGGCGCCGGTGAAGAGTTCGAGGCCGAGCTTCGCGAAGGCAAGGCCGTAGCGCGCGCGCTGATCGCGGTAGAACGCGGGCACCGCCTTTCGCGCGAGGGCGACCCGGTCTTCCTTCAGCAACTCGAGCGCGTAGACCTGCGAAGGATGCGACACCCCGCCCATGCCGAAAGAGGAGAAGTTCCCGAGGATCTCGATGTTCTCCTTCGCCGCCACCACCCAGCCGATCCTTATGCCGGGAGCCTGCAGGCCCTTGGTGGCCGCACCCACCACGAAGAGGTTCGACTTGTCGATGTCCCCCGCGTAGCGAAGCGCGCTCACCGGCTCGTCGTGGAAGAGCTCGTAGGCCTCGTCGATGAGCAGGCCGGTTCCTTCCGAGGAGGCCGATTTCACGAGTTGCTCGAGCTCGGCCCCCTGCCGGGTGATCCCGGTGGGGTTGCAGGGGTTGCTCATCATGACGAGATGGCGGTCCGGCCCGGTGCGACCGAGATAGTCCGCCACCGCGGGGGTGAAGCGGTTGGCGACCGTGCTCGGGGTCATCGACCAGGTTCGGCCGAGCCGCTCGAGCAGGTCGAAGTAGGGGGTGTACTCGGTGGACGCGACCCGGACCGGGATGCTGCGATCGAGGAAGTAGAGGACGGCGACGAGCGCGGGCCGTCCTCCCGCGAAGATCATCACGTTGTCCGCGGTGATCCGGGCCCCGTAATGGGTCCGGTAGTAGGCGGCGACCGCCTCGCGAAGCGCGGGCAACCCCCAGGCCTTCGGGTACTTGAGGTGCTCGGGGGCCACGGCGATGGAGGTCGGCATGGCCGGGCCGTCGGGGAGCTGGTCGGTGCGCGGGAAGCCCTGGCTCCACGGATGCGTACCCGGATCGCCCATGGGACGCCCGAAAGCGGCGAGAAATGCGTAGAGCGTTTCGTAAATCCCCATGGGGGGCACGTATTTGAGGTAGGCCATGGAGCGCGGGATTGTAGTGCAAATGCATGGGGGGGCATTTGGGGACTCGATTTCGTAGAATCGTCGGCCTAGAAGCCCGCCAAATGACCTTCATGCCTTTTCCTGCGGCCTGGGAGCGGGCCATGCAGGCTCCAGTGGCGAGCGATGAACCAATCGAGGATCAAAGAAAAGGCTCATGACTGAAGCGGAACGTTTTGTCGACGAGACGGCCAAATGGCTCATGCCGGACCGCATCCACTGGTGCGACGGTTCGGAGGAGGAGGACGCCCGCCTGAAGTCCCAGATGCTGGCCGATGGCACCCTCATCAAGCTGAACGACAAGGTGGTCCCGAATTCGTTCCTCCACCGCTCGAATCCTTCCGACGTCGCCCGCACCGAGCACCTCACCTACATCTGTTCCGAGAAGAAGGAAGACGCGGGCCCCACCAACAACTGGCTCTCGCCCAAGGAAGCGAAGGAAAAGGCCGATCCCCTCTTCCGCGGCGCCATGAAGGGCCGGACCATGTACGTGATCCCCTACGTCATGGGCCCGCTCGCCTCGCCCTTCTCCAAGGTGGGGATCGAAGTCACGGATTCGCCCTACGTGGTCGCCAACATGCGCATCATGACCCGCATGGGCAAGGCCGCGCTCGATCACCTCAACGGCAGCGCCGATTTCGTTCCCGGCGTGCACTCGGTGGGCGACCTTTCGCCCGACCGCCGCGCCATCATGCATTTCCCTGAAACCAAGACCATCTGGTCGGTGGGCTCGGGCTACGGCGGCAACGCGCTTCTCGGCAAGAAGTGCTTCGCGCTCCGCATCGCCTCCACCATGGCCCGCGACCAGGGCTGGATGGCCGAGCACATGCTCATCCTCGAGCTGACCCTGCCGTCGGGCGAAGTCCACTACATCACCGCCGCGTTCCCGTCGGCTTGCGGCAAGACCAACCTGGCCATGATCGTTTCGCCCCTCGAGGCGCAGGGCTACAAGGTCCGCACCATCGGCGACGACATCGCGTGGCTCCGTCCCGGCCCCGACGGGCGTTTGTGGGCGGTGAATCCCGAGGCCGGCTTCTTCGGCGTGGTCCCGGGCACGAGCTACGACACCAACCCGAACGCGATGAAGACCATCACCCACAACACGATCTTCACGAACGTGGCGGTGGACGGAAACGGCGTGCCCTGGTGGGAGGGGAAGGACAAGAACCCCCCCGCGGGGATGATCGACTGGCTGGGCAAGCCCTGGGACGGGACCGGCAAGGCCGCGCATCCGAACTCGCGCTTCACCGTGGCCGCGTCGCAGTGCCCGAGCATCAGCCCGAAGTTCGAGGACCCGATGGGCGTTCCCATCTCGGCCATGATCTTCGGCGGACGCCGCGCACGTCTCGCTCCGCTGGTGTTCGAAACCAGCGACTGGATGCACGGGGTCTTCGCCGCCGCGACCATGGGCTCGGAAACCACCGCGGCCGCGACCGGCGCGGTCGGCGTGGTGCGTCGCGATCCGATGGCCATGCTGCCCTTCTGCGGTTACAACATGGCGGACTACTTCGGTCACTGGATGAAGATGGGGACCCTCGTGAAGAACCCGCCGAAGATCTTCCACGTGAACTGGTTCCGCCAGAACGACGCGGGCAAGTTCATCTGGCCGGGCTTCGGCGAGAACCTCCGTCCCCTGCTGTGGATGCTCGACCGCGTGGCCGGCAAGGGCAAGGCGACGGAGACCCCGATCGGCATGGTGCCCACGAAGGACGCGATGAACCTCGATGGCCTCAACATTCCCGCGGCGGATCTCGACGCTGTGCTGTCGGTGGACAGAGCCGACTGGAAGGCCGAGACCCCGGGCATCCGCGAGTTCTTCGGGAAGTTCGAAGGCAAGGTGCCGCAGGCCCTGGTGAAGGAACTCGACGCCCTCGAAAAGTGACTGGGGTAGGACGAGCGCGCGCGGCGCGGCGCCGCGCGCTGGCTCTCCCGTCCTTGGGGCGGTTGCGGAAGGGGTCTTTTCGCGGAGGGCTTCTGCCTATAAGGTTGAGGCATTCCCCTTCATCGTGATTCGGGGCCCTCGAGGTCAACCATGGAGCAGCAGCGCCGCGATCCCAAGAACAGCAAGCCACGGATCCTGATTCTCGGAGGAGGGTTTGCCGGCGTCTACGCCGCCCTCGAACTCGAGAAGCGGCTTGGCGCACGCGACGACTTCGAGGTCCTGCTCGTCAGCAAGGAGAACTACTTCGTCTTCCAGCCCATTCTTCCCGAGGTGATCTCCGGCACCATCGGGCTCACCGACGTGGTGAGCCCTTTGCGTCGCATGTTGAACAAGACCGAGATTCAGGTGCGGGAGATCGAGGCCATCGACCTCTCGCGACGGGTGGTGCGGCTGGCTCCGGGGTTCCTGCCCCATGCCCATGAGCTGACCTACGACCATCTGGTGTTCGGGCTGGGAACCGTCACCGACTTCCGCGGGCTGCGCGGACTTCCCGAGCATGCCCTTCCCTTCAAGGACCTGAGCGACGCGCTCCATCTCCGCCACCATGTCATCCGGGCGCTGGAAGAGGCCGCGATCGAAAAGGACGACCCGGAGCTGCGCCGGCAGCTGCTCACCTTCGTGGTCGCGGGCGGCGGCTTCTCCGGGGTGGAGGTGGTGGCGGAGTTGAATGACTTCGTGAGATACGTGGCCCGGAGCTTCCGCGGCCTCGATCCCTCCGAGATCCGGGTCACCCTGGTGCATGCGACCGACCGCATCCTGCCTGAACTGCCCGAGAGTCTCGGGCGATTCGCCGAGGGTATTCTGCGCCGCCGCGGGGTGGAGGTGCTGCTGAACGCTCGCGTCGACGCCGCGACCGGGACGGAAGCGATCCTCGGCGACGGAGCCCGGATACCCACGCGCACGCTGGTGTCGACGGTGCCGTCCTCGCCGCATCCCCTGATCGACGCGCTCACCACTCTGCCGAAGGAGCGCGGTCGGATCGTGGTCGACGGACATCTTGCCGTCCAGGACCGGCCTGGTCTGTGGGCGCTGGGAGACTGCGCGGTGGTGCGGAATCCCGACGGATCGGTCAATCCGCCCACCGCTCAGCATGCCACCCGGCAGGCCGCCGCGCTCGCGACCAATCTGGTCGCATCCATTCGCGGGGGAGGGGCGACCCGGGTCTACGACTTCAAGGGTCTGGGCAAGATGGGCGCCCTCGGCCACCATTCCGCGGTGGCCGAGATGTTCGGGCTCCAGCTTTCCGGCTTTGTGGCCTGGTTCGTGTGGCGGACCATCTACCTCATGAAGCTTCCGGGTTGGGGCCGCCGCGCGAAGGTGGCCGCGGCCTGGGCGTTCGATCTCGTCCTTCCTCCCGACCTCGTGCAGTTGCGCTTCGAAGCCGCGCCGCTCCTGCGCGCCGAGCATTTCGAACCCGGGGAGATGGTCTTTCACGAGGGCGACCTCGGGGATCGCGTGTATATCATCCGGCGTGGTCGCGCTGAGGTCTCCCGGAAGACCGCGCAGGGCGAGGAGACCCTGGGCGTCCTTGGTCCAGGCGAGTGCTTTGGCGAGATCGCGGTCCTGGGAAAGAGACCGCGCAGCGCCACCGTGAGGTGCCTGGAGGCCATGGACACGGTCGGCATTCCGTCCAGGGATTTTGCCGAGCTGAGCGAGCACCTTCCGGATCTGCGGCTGGGCTTCGAGCGCATCGCCCGGGCCCGCCGGGCGACCCCCGACCCAGCTTCCTGATCGTGCGCGAGGGGTCCGGTAGATGACCGACCGGCTTGGGAAGGTTTGGCTGCCCGCCCAGAGGAGGACCGCATGAAGATCCGCTTCCTAGTAGGTTTGGTCATCGCCGCCGCGCTGGTCGTCGTGCCGGCGCGCGCCGCCGATACGCCCGAGGACCTTGCCCAGAAAGCGGCGGAGTCCTGGTTGAAACTGACTGACGCCGGTGACGGTGGGACGTCGTGGGACCAGGCGGCCCGGCGGCTCAAGGGAAAGGTTACGAAGGCACAGTGGACCAAGAGCCTGGCCGGTGCACGTTCGTTGCTGGGCAAGGTCATCTCGCGCAAGATGACATCCCGAAAATACGAAGAGAAGCTGCCGGAGGGACCTGCTGCGAACCACGTCACCATCCGATACGAGACGGTGTTCGAGAAGAAGGCTTCCGCTGTCGAGATCATCACCCCCATGCTCGATCCAGACGGCGTGTGGCGGGTGGCTGGGTATGTCGTTGAGCCTGGACCCGACTACTGAATCCCAGGACGCGAGAAGGAGGGACAAGCGGGGTGAACGAACTCGACGCCCTGGAAAAGCGCCCCGGATAGAACGAGCCGCAAACCGTCCCGCTTCGCTATCCTAAGAGGATAGGTTTCGAATCCATTCCCCTGACGCATTTCGAACGCCCGAACGGCAAGCCGAGGCGGCGGAAGGATTTGAGTAGAGCTACCCAATCGGTGTTAGCAGGCCACTCAGCTATCCGGTTCAACACAAGGAGATACAAGATCGTGACAACCACCCGCCTGAAGACCACAGGCTCTGCGATGGCGTTCCTTGCATTCTGGTCATTCACACCGGCCCGAGCCCAGGCGAGCGTTACCCCCGCCGAAGCCCGCGTGATCGCCAAGGAGGCCTACATCTACGGCTACCCGATGGTGGACAGCTACCGCATCGCGCACGCTTACTTCGTCGATAAGACGAACCCCGAATACAAAGGGCCCTGGAACCAGTTGCGCAATTTCGCTCGCGTCTTCACCCCGCAGGACAAGGCGGTGCAGACGCCCAATTCGGACACGCCCTACTCCTTCCTCGGCCTGGATCTGCGGGCCGAGCCCATCGTGCTCACGGTGCCGGCCATCGAGAAAGAGCGCTATTTCAGCATCCAGCTGATCGATGCCTACACTTTCAATTTCGACTACATCGGCAGCCGCGCCACCGGCAATGGCGGCGGCAGCTACCTCATCGCCGGGCCGGGTTGGAAGGGCCAGACCCCTGGGGGCGTGAAGAAGGTGATCCGCGCGGAGACCGAATTGGGACTTGCTCCCTATCGCACGCAGCTCTTCAACCCGGCCGACATCGACAACGTGAAGAAGGTGCAAGCCGGCTACAAGGTGCAGACCCTCTCGGCGTTTCTGGGCCAGCCTGCCCCCAAGGCCGCGCCCGCCATCGACTTCATCAAGCCGCTCACGCCCGAGGCCCAGAAGACCTCGCTGCAGTTCTTCGGCATCCTGAACTTCGTGCTGCAGTTCTGCCCCACGCACCCGTCGGAGAGGGAACTGATGGCGCGTTTCGCCGGAATCGGTATCGGCGCAGGCAAGACCTTTGACCCGGGCAAGCTCTCCCCCGAAATCAGGGCCGCCGTCGAGGCGGGCATGGCCGATGCCTGGGCCGAGCTCGCGAAGCTGCAGAAACGCATCGATGCGAAGGAAGTGACCTCCGGCGAACTGTTCGGCACCCGGGAATACCTGAAGAACAATTACCTCTACCGCATGGCCGCCGCCGTGCTCGGTATTTACGGCAACTCGAAGCAGGAGGCGATGTACCCCATGTACAGCGTCGATGCCGACGGGAACAAACTCGACGGCGCCAACCGCTACAGCGTGCGCTTTGCGCCCGGCCAATTGCCTCCGGTCAATGCGTTCTGGTCGCTGACCATGTACGAGCTGCCTTCGAGCCTGCTCTCCGCCAACCCGCTCAACCGCTACCTGCTGAATTCGCCGATGCTGCCGCAGTTCAAACGCGATCCAGACGGCGGTCTGACCCTGCTCATTCAGAACGAATCCCCCGGCAAGGACAAGGAAGCCAACTGGCTGCCCGCGCCGAAGGGCCCGTTCTTCATGGCCATGCGTCTGTACTGGCCGAAAGCCGAGGCGCTGGATGGCAAGTGGACGGCCCCGCCATTGAAGCGGATGCCATAGAACCATGCATGGCACGAAGGTTGGCGATGACGCAGGCCAGCCAACAACCGGTTGCAGCCCAGGGCGCTGGCGCGCCGCCGCTGAAACCGCTTGAGCCACCGAAGAAAGGGGACGGAAAGAGAAGCACCGGGCACCCCCCCGAGACCCGCCTGTAGATCGAGTCATGCAGCCTGAAGTCCGACTTGGCGACCTTCTCGACCAGGACGTCGAGGTGATCGTAAACGCCTGGAATCGGAACATCATCCCCTGGTGGCTGCTGCTGCCACAGGGCGTGTCGGGTGCGATCAAGCGTCGCGCTGGACTGGCGCCGTTTCGGGAGCTTGGCCGCTTGGGCCCGATACCGCTGGGGCAGGCCGTGCTCACCGGCGCCGGCCGGCTCCCGTACCGCGGCATCATTCATGTCGCGGGCATCGACATGCTCTGGAGAGCTTCGAAGCGATCCATCCGCGACTCGGTCTTGTCGGCCATGGCCCTGGTCGAAAGGGAAGGGTTCTCGTCCGTGGCCTTTCCGGTGATCGGCGCGGCCACGGGCGGATTTGGGGAGGCCGGAGCCCTGGCGATCATGATCGAGGCATTCAGTCGAGTGGGGTCCAGGAGCAGAGCGCTCATCGTGAGGTACCAACGGTCATAGCCGGCCTGACCGCTCTCCGGGGTCGCGTGGTACCGTCGCCATCGATATGCGACCTGGGCGGCTTGCCGCGGCGTTCGGACTCGCGGCCTTGGTGTGCCGCGCCGAGGCGCAGACTGCCCCCACCCCCGCCGCCGCCGAGCCGCTCATCCAATGCAAGGTCACGGGCGACGCGGCGAAACGCGTTCTGCGGGTCGACATGGCCTGGCCCTCGGGGCTCAAGCCGCGCTTCCCCCGCGACGACAGCGGGATCCTCTCGAACCGCGCCGTCGCTCCCGTCGGCGCCTCGAACGCGCTGGCCGCCGCCATCAACGACGCTCCCGACTGGGCGAGCACCTGCGCGCGCGACGGCTGTCGCCTGACCTACTCCGTCGACATCGCCCGGGGGATCGCCACCGACAAACGTGGCGACTGGGGGTTCGAGGAGAAACAGCGGATCGTGATGGCCCCGCTTTCGCGTTGGCTGGTCCGGCCGGAAGACCGGCGCGCGCGGGGCCTGCTTCGCCTCGACTTCGACGGCGGGAAGGACTTCGAGCTCGTCTCGGGCTTGATGGACGGCCGGGTCAATCACATCGACACCGACCTGGTGGTGATGGACGGACCGCACGTCGTGCTTGGCCGGTTCACGCACCGGACCATCGACATGCCCGGCGGCCGCATCGACGTGGCCCTGGGGGAGGGCGAACGCGGCGTTCGCGACGAGGACGTGCTCGCCTGGATCCGCGAGGGTGCTTCGGACATCGTGTCCCTGCTCGGCCGTTTCCCGGTGGCCCGGCTCCAGGTGATCGTGGCGAGCGGTGGTCCCTACGCGGTGGGCTCCGCGGTCACCATGGGCATGGGGGGCGCTTCCATCTTCGTGGTGGTGGGCGAGCGCACGCGCAAGGCCGACCTTTTGCGCGACTGGGTGATCACCCACGAGATGCTGCACGTGGCCTTCCCCAACATGGGCTTCCGGCAGCGGTGGATGGAGGAGGGGCTTTCCACCTATCTCGAGCCGCTGCTGCGCGCGCGCCGCGGCCGGTACGAGACTCAGAAGATGTGGGCGGAATTCGTGCGCGCCATGCCCCAGGGCCTGCCGCAGGAAGGCGACCAGGGACTCGACCGCACCTTCACCTGGGGCCGGAGGTACTGGGGCGGCGCCATGTTCTGGCTGCATGTAGACGTGGAGATCAGGCGCCGCACCGAGGGGGCCCGGTCCCTCGACGACGTGCTGCGAGCGGTCTTCGCCGCGGGCGGGAGCGTGGCCGTGCGCTGGGATGTGGCGCGCCTCGCCCAGGCCGCGGAGGCCGCCACCGGGACCACCGCGCTGCGCGAGATCTACGACGACTGGTCGGGGAAGGCCATCGCGCCCGATCTCGGCGCGCTGTGGTCGTCGCTCGGGGTCCGGTCCGACAAGACGGAGCGGATCAGCTTCGACGATCAGGCGCCGCTTGCGAACATCCGGCGCGACCTGACCCACAAGAGCGGCACGATCGCGCTCGCGCTCAGGGGTGGACCTTCCTGACGTAGAGGACGAGGTTCACCACCCCGCGCATATTGAAGGGGCCGAACTTCTCGAAACCGTCGCCGAGCTTCAGGGCCAGCGCGCCGTCCTGCTCCACCGACCCCACGTACATGTCCACGTTCACGTCGGTCTTGAACTCGCCCCAGTAGCCCGCGTTCTTGTAGTCGCGCAGGTACCAGGCGAGCGGCCAGTTCTCCGGCGCGAAGACCGCGATGCCGGTGTCCGTCCCGGTGCCGAGGGCGGCGGCGCGCTCCTTGATGAGCTGGACCAGGGGAATGAACGACCGCTGGGTGTGCGCGTAGAGATAGGCGTGGGTCTCGTCGTCGTAGTTCTTCGTCTCGAGGTCCCAACTCTTCGTGGCCGAGAAGCCCGCGGCGCACAGGGTCAGCGCCATCGCCACCGGTTTCATGGACAGGCGACCGGACAGGAAGGAGACGTTCGCGATCTCGGAAACGAGGTACCCCGCGGTGATGGCGAGAGGCAGCAGCATGTTGAGGCCGAGCCAGGGCGTCTTGTACTTCACCACGCTGTAGGCCGCGAAGAGCAGGAGCGCCCACACCGAGGCCATCACCGCCACGAAGGACCGGCGCAGCGCGAGGGCGAGAAGGATGCCCGCGAAGCCCAGGTAGATGAGCACGGGGTCGGCCTCGCGAAGCCAGGAGAAGTGCTGGTACCAGGGGTTTTCGTGGTCCCGCACCGCGGTCTTGGTCCAGAAGGCGAAGGTGCGGAAGGCATCGAGGACCCCGGCCGGATTCCGGAAGAACGACGAATAGAGGAGCCCGGCCGAGACGATGAAGGTGAGGGCGCCGTGGAGCAGATTCTCCGCGTGCTCCAAGGCGAAGGGCCTGATCCCGCGGGCCACCGCCAGGGGCGAGGTCCCTTGCACCAGCCAAGCCGCCGCCACCGCGCCCGCGATCAACGCTCCCGCCGAGACGAACGCGGTCTCCTTGGTGGCGAAGAGCAGCCCCAGGGACAGGCCGGTGGCGATGAAACGCCATCGCTCGCGGCCGTGGCGCGAGGGCGAGGCGGCCACCACGAACAGGGTGAAGGCGACGAAGAGGCTCTCGTGGATGAAGTACCTCGAGAAGAAGACCGCGCCCGTCGAAGTGGCGAGGAGAGCCGCGGCGGCGAGAGCCATGGCCTGGCTCCAGCGGGCCAGGAAACGCCAGAGCACGAACACGGTGAGCAGTCCGAAGATGACGGTGGTGCCGCGCACCGCCGCGTCGGATAGACCCACGAGGGCGACGAGAGGCAGGGTCAGGTAGTACAGGGTCGGCCCATGGTAGTTGCCGGGGTCGTACTTGTAGACGCCTTCGCGCACCAGCCGGGTGAGGAAGAATCCGTTCACCCCCTCGTCGTGATGGAACGGGCGCAGGCTCAGGTCCTGGCAGCGCAGGAACACGGCCACGGCCAGGACGGCCAGGGCCACGGCATCGGCTCTTGTCAGGCGCTTCATCGAACCCGGAGCAGACGATAGGGGGAATCGACGATCGAAGGAAGGGCTTGAAGCGGTCCGGCCTCTGCGATGAGGGCGCGCTCCGCCGGGGTGATCGCGATGGCGTCGATTCGGACGAACCCGGCGCCATCGGTGGGCTGAGGCGCGCCTCGGAACATCGCCTCCGCGACCGGCTTTCTCTTCGCGAAGTCGAGACCCTGCGACCACAGGTGCCCCTCGTAGCCGAGGAATTCGCGCCGGCCCGACAGCAGCACGGAATGATTGTGGATGGACGCGGTCAGGATGGTGGTTCGAGGGTCGGTGGCCGCGCGCACCTTAGCCGCGAATTCGAAGTCGGCGTTCTCGAAGATCCCGAAAGCGCCGCCCGCGGCCGCGACCTTCGAGACGTCGAGCGCGCCCGAGAGCGTCGCCGCCACGAAGGCGAGGATGGCCGCGGCCTTTCCCATCCCACTGTGCTCCCATGCGCGCGCGAGGGCCAGGGCCGCGAAGGGCGCGAGACCGGCGTGGGCGGGGGCGAGGAACTTCATGTTGTCCCAGATCCAGGGCGAGAGGCGGAAGAGGTTGGCGGCCACGAACAGAGCTATGAAGGGCGTCGCGAAGGAGACCCGCACGGCCACGCCCCAGGCGGCCGCGATTCCCGCGATCACCAGGGGGAGGAAGAGGCCGGCGTTCATCAGCCAGTACTTGAGCGGGTTATTGGCGCCGCCGTCGAAGCCGGGTTGCCACGCGAAGAAGCTGGCGGTTGCGAGCGAGTTGCGCGTGGCCATGAAAAGGATGGCGGGGACGGCGAGGGGGAGAACGCCCCGGGCGAAGGCGAGGATCGACCGGGGGCGGGCGCCCGTCGCCATCACGAGCGCGCAGAAGCAGAGCACGGCGAAGGAGTGGGAGTGCACGAGCGGAAGCAGCGAGCCGAGGATCCCCGCCCGCCGCCAGAGCTGCGAGCGCGATGGGTGGTCGGCATCCTTCTCGCGGCCGAAGCTCTCGACCAGCAGAGCGAGGGCGAAGAAGAGGAGCGGCCAGCCGAAGAGGATCGACCGCTGGGGGATGAAGAGGGTGGTGATGAAGTTCGCGTAGCGCAGGCCCGCATCGTTGATGGTGAGGTCGGGTCCTCCGGCCCACCACGTCGAGAGGCTCTCCGGGTCGGTGAGGCTCAGGAAGCCCAGGCCCCCCGAGAAGAAGGTGAGCGCGGCGGCCGTCCGGCCGATGGCCCGCGACCCCGTCACCGCCTCGCCGAAGCGGGTGAGAGCCGCCACCACGCTCAGGCCCAGGATCAGGGCGGGCCAGAAGAAGGCATCCTTCCAGGTGCCGCCGACGGTCAGGATCATGGCCGAGAGGAGATCGCCGAAGAAGGGATAGGTGAGGGGGACGCCGGCGAGCTCGGGATGGTCGGGAGGGAAGTTGTTTCCGTAGGCGAAGCCCGCGGCGATCCCCATGTGAAAGGGAAGGTCGCCGAAGTTGTGGCGGTCGCCGGTGGCGATGCCGGTGGGGGTCCGGAAGAGCGCGCGATCGGCGAGACGTCCGACCAGGATCGCGGTGAAGACGGCGAGGACGATGACGGCCGCCCGCGGACGCGCACCCGACTCTGCGAAGAGAGCCCGCGGACGAACGCCCAGGCCGAGGCTCGCGGCCGTGGTCAGCGCCGCGGCCGCGATCACGGTGGTCGCAGAGAGCCCGAAGGCCCAGCCGAGGATGAAGCCGAACGCCGCGAACCCCGCCAGTCCGAGCGCGGCCCCGAGCGCCAGGGTGTCGATGAGCCGGGTCGGGGCTTCATCCAGACGGCGCGCGAGCAGTGCTCCGGCCGCACAGACCCAGAGAAGGAGAAGAAACGTCACTAGACCATCGCGGTCTTGCGGACGCGATCGCGGTTCGCGCGGAAGAACCTCACGATCACGTCGATGTAGGTCTCCGGCGCGGGACAGGCAAGGCCGAGGGTCTGGAGATCCGCCTTCGCCTGGGAGGCGTCATAGCGGCAGCGCTGGCCGAAGTAGGCGATCGATTCGGGGATGAGCCCGAGGGTGCTGCCCACGAAGGGAAGCGAGACCACGGCGCGGACGAGCGGGAGGGGAAGGGGCACGAAAAGGTAGGAACGGCCGAGGGCCTTCGCCATCAGGCGGACGAGGGATCTCAAGTTCCGGTCCTCGGGGTCGGTCAGGTTGTAGGTCTTGCGCAGGCTGAGGGGAGAAGCGGAGAGCCGCGCGAGCCCTTCGACCACGTAGTCGACGGGCACCACGTTCAGGGTCGCGTCCTTCTGGCCATCGAGGAAGACCAAGGGGATCTTCTCCATCGCCCCCATCACGGTGTAGGGGCCGTCGAACTTCGCGGTCTCCCCGGTGCGCGAATCGCCCCAGACGATGCCCGGGCGGTACACGGTGTAGGGGAGGCCGCTTCCCACCACGTCCTTCTCCGACTCGAACTTGGTGGACTCGTAGTGGTTCTTGAAGCCCTGGCCGCGGTCGAGGTCGGTTTCCCTGAAGACGCCTTCGAAGGTGCCCGAGACGTAGGCGGTGGAGACGTGATGGAAGCGCGAGAAATTCTTCGCGGCTTTCGCGAAGGCGATGATGTTCCGGGTGCCGATCACGTTCACCCGGTGCGCGAACTCCGCGGTGACCGCGAGGTCGTAGACCGCGGCGAGGTGGTACACGGAATCGAGGCGGGCGAGGATCAGGTCGCGTTGCGCGGCCCCGATGCCCAGGCCTTCGCTGGTGATGTCGCCCTCGACCAGGCTGGCGCGGTTCTTCGGAATGCCCAGGCGGGCGAGTTCGCTCTCCGCCTTGTCCTTGAACCTCGACTGGACGAGGCACTTGAACTCCGTCTTGGGATGGAGCTCGAGGAGCCTCGGCAGGAGCCTTTCGCCCAGGAAGCCGGGGAACCCGGTGACGAGGGCGATGGGCGCGTCTTTGGTCACGGGGGGAGTCTAGAGGTTGCTTCGTCGCGGTACCAACGGAGGGGGTTGCTTCGGCCCGGTACCAACGGACTGGGGCCTCGCAATGACGTGAGGGGGATACAAGGCGGCTGCACGGGCTTGGTAGCTGGTACCGCACCCGCACATTGCTCGGCTCATACCGCGCACCCCACTACCAGGCTCGTGCTGTCCGTCTTGTACCCCCCTCACGTCATTGCGAGGAGCCAGTTCGTCTGTACCGCGACGAAGCAACCCCTTCCAACCTCTACCAGGCCTGCAGCCTTGTCCTTGGATTCCGACGACGCCGGTACTAATCTGCGACCGCTTGCGGAGGGCAATCGAGATGCTGAATGACTTCAAGGCGTTTTTGCAGCGGGGGAACGTGGTGGAACTCGCGGTTGCGGTGGTGATCGGAGGCGCGTTCGGGAAGATCGTGACCTCGCTGGTCGAAGACATGGTCATGCCCATCGTCGGGGTGATCCTGGGCGGGGTCAGCTTCAAGGACCTGGCGCTGAAAGTCGGCGAATCCACGATCAAGTACGGCAATTTCATTCAGAGCGCGTTCGACTTCTTCATCGTCGCGGCGGTGGTGTTCGTGCTGGTCCGCGCCTACGAGAAGCTCCGCGGCGACAAGGTCAAGACGAGCTGAGCCTTCGCACCGTTTCCAGGTCCTTCAGTTTGCTACGCTCGGGGCGTTGACCAGACCGAGCGCTAAAGAGTGGGGTGCGGCACTCGCCCTCTTCATTCTGCTGACCGCGGCCATGACCTGGCCGTTCGCGGCCCGCCTGCGCATCATCGACGCGGGAGATTCCGCCTATTTCACCTGGGCGGTGGGATGGCAGATCCACGCCCTCAAGACCGATCCGGCTTCCCTCCCCCACGGGAACTTCTACGCGCCGAGCCGGTACACGTTCTTCATGGACGAGCCGGTGCTGGGCACCGGTCTGCTCGTCCTGCCGCTCTCCTGGTTCACCGACGACGCCATCCTTCTGTTCAATGTCGCCCGGCTGCTGACCTGGATCCTCACTGGCCTGTTCACCTGGCGGCTGGCCCGCGACATCGGTCTCGAGAACCCGGCCGCCCTCGCCACCGGCGCCTTCTTCGCGTTTTCGCCGATCCGGGTCGACCAGGTGGCGCACCTGTCGACCCTCGGGACGCAGTGGATTCCCCTCGTCTATCTCTTCGCGCGACGCTTCTGCCTCGAGCCCACCGTCGTCGATGCGGTGCGGACGGGGCTTTTCTTCGCCCTCTCGTTCCTGGCCTGCGGCTACCACGGCCTCTTCTTCGCGGTGCTCCTGCCCCTCTCGCTCCTGCCCTTCCTGAAGGCTCCGCGGCTCAAGGAGATTCTCGCGCTGGGCGTTTTCAGCGTGGCCACCGCGGCGGCGCTTCTCTATCCGCTCTACGCGCTGAGTCGCGAGGCGCTGGGCCCGCTCCAGTTCGTCCGTTCCAACGCCGACACCCTCAAGTACGCGGCATCGCTCGAGACGTTCCTCGCCGCGAACCGCTGGAACCGGGTGTGGGGCGCGCTCACCGAGAACCTTCGGGGCGACCCGAGCAATCTCTTCCCCGGTCTGGTGGTGGTGATCCTCACGGTGATCGCGCTCCTCCGCCTTCGCCTTCAGGTCTCGCCCGAGGCCCGCCGTTTCGTGGTCGTGCTCGTCGTGCTCGGCCTCGCCGCCGCCCTGCTCGCCCTCGGTCCGGAGATTCGCTGGCGCGGCGCCACGCTTTTCCCGGGCCCCTTCGCGCTGCTTCGCGATCACGTCTCCGTGTTCTCGAATATCCGCGCCACCGGCCGCGCGGGAATCTTCGTGGCCTTCGCTCTCGCCCTGCTCGCGGGCCAGGGCCTTCAGTCCCTGAAACATTCCGCGCTCGCGTCGATGCTCGCCCTCGCCGCCTTCATGGTCGAAGCCCGCATCGCGCCCATTCCCGCGCCATCGTGGACCAACGTGATCGATTCCTCGCAGCCGGCGCCGCGCGTGTACCCGTGGTTGAAGGAACAGCCGAAAGGGACCATCGTGGCCGAGCTGCCCGCGCGTCCCGCGGGCGACTTCGGCCGGCCCGCCTTTCACGACAGCATCTACATGGTCTGGTCCACCATCCACTGGCAGCCCTTAGTGAACGGCTTCGCGGGCGCGGAGACGCCGCTGGTCCAGCGGTTTCGCGCGACCGCGTCCTCGTTTCCCGAGGCTGAGGCCCTCGACGTCCTGAAGGAAGCGGGGGCGAAGTACGTCGTGATTCACCTGCGCGGCTATGGGCCGAATCAGAGAGAGCGCCTCGAGACGCGGGTCGCGGACATGAAGGACCGCCTGCGCGAGGTCGTGCGCTTCGCGAACCGCGCGAACGCGGAGGTCGACGTCGACATCGTCTACGAACTGCTGGGCGGCTGACCCGCGGAAGATCGACGATCCACCTCTCGACACTAAGATCGAGGCTCCTCGCATGACCCCGCCCGAAGACCTTCGCCGCCGCATTCCCCAGATCGCGAAGCTGTTCGATCGGCCGTCGGTGAAGGCCGCGATCGACGCCCGGGGTCGCGCCGTGGTCGAGCGCGCAATCCAGGAGCAGATCGCCGGGCTGCGCAGGCTCGCCGAAGAGGATGACGCCGCGGCCTTCGAGCGCGCTCTCGGGACCCTCGACGCGGACATCGTGGCGGCAAGCGAGCGGGCGGCCGCGCATTCGCTGCTGCGCGTCATCAACGCGACCGGCGTGGTGGTTCACACCAACCTCGGCCGGGCCCCGCTCTCGCCCGCCATCGCCGCCCACGTCGCTTCCATCGCCTCGTCGTATTCGAACCTCGAGTACGACCTCGAAAAAGGGGACCGCGGGCATCGCGAGACCCATGCGGAGGGCCGGCTGCAGGCCATGCTCAAGGCCGAGGCTTCGGTGGTGGTGAACAACAACGCGGCCGCGGTGCTCCTCGCGGTCAACACCTTCGCGGAGGGCCGCGACGTCCTGGTGAGCCGCGGCGAGCTGGTGGAGATCGGCGGGTCGTTCCGCATTCCTGAGATCCTGCGCAAGGGCGGTGCGCGCCTCGTCGAAGTGGGTACCACCAACCGCACCCGAATCGCCGACTTCGCCAACGCGATCACCCCGCAGACCGGCCTGATCCTGCGCGTGCATCCCTCGAACTTCCGGATCGTCGGCTTCACCGAGAGCGCCGACCTCAAGGACCTTGTGGCCCTCGGCCGCCAGCGCTCGGTGACCGTGGTGGAGGATCTGGGCAGCGGGCTCCTCGACCAGATGAAGGAACCGCTCGATCACGAAGCCACCATCGCGGAGAGCCTCGCCACCGGGGTCGACGTGGTCACGGCGAGCGGCGACAAGCTCCTCGGCGGGCCGCAGGCCGGGCTGTTGGTGGGCCGGAAGAAGGCGGTCGACGCCCTGCGCCGCAACCCGCTCTACCGCGCGCTCCGCGTGGACAAGATGACCATCGCCGCCCTCGACTCCGTGCTGGCGCTTCACGAGGCCGGGCGTCGCGAGGAGCTTCCGGTGCCGCGGATGCTGGCCATGCCGAAGGCCGCGATCCGGGCGCGGGTGGAGGGGTTGCGCGATCGCCTGCAGGCGAAGGGTCTCGCCGGCATCGAGGTCCGCGACGTTGATTCCGCGGTGGGCGGCGGCGCCGCGCCCGACCTGGCTCTCCCCTCCGCAGCGCTTGCGGTGACGCCTTCGGGGGAGTCGGCGGAATCGCTGGCCCGACGGCTGCGCGGGTCCTCTCCTCCCATCATCGCCCGCATCGAGGACGATGTGGTTCTCTTCGATCTGCGTACCGTCCTCCCCGGCGAGGAAGAACAGATCGAGCGCGCGCTGCTGGGCCCACGGAAAGGCGTCACCGCAACATCATGAGTTCAAGTCGTCGTGTTCCGGGGCTGATCCTCGCCCTTACGCTGTCTGCCGCCCTGTCCCGGGGCGCGACGGCCCAGACCGCGCCGCCGCCCGCCCCGTCGGCCGCGCCGTCGCCGGCTCCGCTCCTCACCAAGGCGTACGGCCGCGCCATGGTCGAGGTCCAGACCGCGCGGGCGAACCCGGGCGGGGTGTTCGCGATCCTCGTCCGAGGCGGCCGCTGGGCTTCCGCGAACACCCTCCTCGACGGCCGTCGAGGCTCGATCGCCCTCGAGGGCGGCAAGCTCTTCGGCCTCATCCCCGTGGCCCTCGATACCGAGCCCGCCGAACACAAGCTGAGCCTGTTCTTTCCGGGGGGGCGGCGTGGCGGGGGGGCGGTCAGCCTGATGGTTCCGGTGACCGCGGCGGCAAGACCGACGAGACCGCGCGCCCTCTCTCCCGAGGCCCTGGCTTCCGCGGCCAGTCAGACCGCACTCGGGCACGGCCGATACCTTCTCGCCGCGATCCGCACCCGCGACCTCAAGGATTATCAGACGGGCCCGCTGCGTCCCCCCGTGGACGCGCCCATCGTGTTCCCCTTCGGCGGCGCCGAGGACTACGGCATGGAGATGGGGCCGGTCAAGGACGGCCTCATGGGCGAACATCACCGCGGCGTCGACTACGACGTGCCCGCGGGCACTGCGGTGAAGGCCCCCGGCTCGGGAATCATCCTGCTCGCCCGCAGCCTGGTCTTCTCCGGCGAGACCGTGGTGATCGGTCATGGCCTCGGCCTCGTGAGCGTGCTCTCCCACCTCACCCACGTGAGCGTGCGCGAGGGCGACGTGGTGAACCAGGGCACCACGGTCGGGACCTCGGGCAAGAGCGGCATCGGCGCGCTCACCCCGCACCTGTGCTTCTCGGTGTACCTGCATTCCCTCAACGTGGACCCCGAGGCCCTGATGGACGCGAGCCTCTGGCCCGCGACGAAATAGTTTCCGGCAGAAGTAAGCGAGGCAAGTGATGTACTACATCGTTGACACTCCAAAGTCTTTCGACCAGGCCTCGACCGATCTGGATGCCGCGGTCAAGCGTCATGGTTTCGGCGTGCTTCACGTCCATGACCTCGGCGGCACTCTGCGAAGCAAGGGCATGGCCTTCGCCGAACAGTGCAAAGTGTTCGAGGTCTGCAACCCGGCCCAGGCCGCGAAGGTCCTCTCCACGGACATGCGCCTGAACATGGCGCTGCCCTGCCGCATTTCGGTGTTCACCGACCAGGGCCGGACGAAGATCGGCCTCATCAAGCCGCAGCAGATGCTGGCGTCGCTGTCCCAGGACCCCGCGCTGCTTCAGGTCGCCCAGGAGGTCGAGAAGAGCACCATCCAGATGGTGGACGAGGCGAAGTAGCCCGCCGTCATCGCGGCCTGAACCCCGCGGTTTGAACTACCTCCCAAATTGCGAGCCCATCACGTCCGGTGGACGCGACGTTGGGGAGAAACCCGCGACCGTCATTGCGAGGCCCCAGTCCGTTGGGCAGGGGGCCGAAGCAATCTCGCGGGCTTGGTAGCGGTGACCCGCGGGGCCAGGCACTGAGGTGGGCTCGCGGCGTCGGGGAGCGCGCAGCCTGGCCTTGGGCCACGCCTCCTGCGTCGGCACTGGAATGCCGGGACGATGGAATCGTGTGCCTCCCTCCTTAGTCGGCTCGGTGATCGCGAACTTTTGCAGACGGACTGCGGCGACTCGCGATCAAGCGCGCAGCCTCCCCGTAGGGGGACGCCCCGTCGCCTGCGACCCATCTCAGCGCCCGGCCCCGCTCCGTTTCTGGGTCCAAGGACCGCCTTCGGAAACCGTCTGAAATGGGGCCCGCGGCCGCGAAGGCTGGGTAGTGGTTGGCAGGGGGTTGCTTCGACCCACTGCGAACGGAGCGGGGTCTCGCAATGACGTGAGTGGGGTGCTTCTCGCTGCACGGGCGGATAGTGGGGTACCCGGCTCGGGCTGATCGTTGGCGCCGTGAGCCGGCTGACGGGTTACCGCCGTTGGCGGAGGACCTCGTACGCTGCTACCGCCACCGCATTCGAGAGGTTCACCGAGCGGACGGACCCCGGTTGCTGGGGCAGGGAGACGAGGGACTCGCGGTACTTGTCGCGGATGGCGCGGCTGAGGCCGGTGCTCTCTCGGCCGAAGACGAGAACCGTGGGACCGAGATACGACGCTTCCCAGTACGACCTCGTGGCCTCCGCGGAGAAGAAGAAGGGCGTTCCGAGTTGAGGCAGCATGGGCTCGATCGCTTCGAAGTTCTCCCACACGACGGGATTCACGGCCGGCCAGTAGTCGAGGCCCGCGCGCTTCACCCGCGCGTCGTCGAGCGAGAACCCGAGCGGCTTCACGAGGTGGAGCTTCGCGCCAGTGGCGAGACAGGAGCGGCCCACGTTCCCGGTGTTGAAGTGGATCTCCGGCTCCACCAGGACGATGTGCAGGGAGAAACGGCTGAGGTCCGCTATGGCCTCCGAGGTCACTGCGTGCGACTCCTCGCCGCGTGACAGTCGCGGCGACTTTGCGTGCGGAGGCCAAAGCACCGTTCCCGAACGAGGGGGCCGAGCAGTACCTTGGCGATCGTGGGGGCGCGCAGCCTCCCCTCTGGGGGATGGGGGCCCCACGTCCATTCCTTAGAGGACGCTTCGAGGCCCCCGGATGTGGGGGAACGTCCGGGTGCTTTGGCCGCAGCCCGACCACGTGGCCGCGTCTCTTCGCGGGACTGGCGAACAAATTCCACGTTGCGATGGCGACTACGGGCGGGTGTGTTCATCGCGATGGCGCCGCCTGGAGGTCGTAGAGGTCGAAGATGTCCTCCCGCGCGACGAGGGCGCAGCTGGCATCGAGGGCAAGGATCGCCGGATCCACCCACGAGCGCTCGACGATCAGGTAGCGAACGCCTCGGCTTCGCGCCGCATCCTCCACCCGCTCGCGCCACACCGGCGAGACGAGTTCGAACTTGTCGAGCGAGCCGCTATGTCCGCCCCACAGGACTGGCCGGCCGGTCTTGTACGTGATGTAGTCGCTGTAGCCGCCGGGGAGGCAGACCACGCCGCCGGGCGGAAGCTGCTCGAGCCTTTGGGCGAGCGCGCGCAGGCCGGGCGGGACGTGAGCGGTGAGCTCGTTCTTCTTGCCGCGCATGTAGACGAGGAAGAAGATGACCGAGACCATGCTGGCGCCGAGAGCCGCGAGGGTAGCGAGGCCGGGCGCGCTCATGAGGCCCTGCGGCGTGCCGATCGCCGCGGCCAGGATGTAGGCGGTCGGAAAGATCGCGGACTTCATGTAGTTCCGCCCCGGGCCGAAGGCGCGAAGGGGCCAGACCACGGTGGAGATCACCGCGAACGCGGAAATGGAGGCGGCCCAGACGAAGAGCGCTTCCGGCCACGCGCCGCGAGAGTTGCGCGCGAGGGGAAGGACGAGGAGAAACGGATTCTCGCCCAGCAGTCGCAGCATCTGAGGGCCCAGGCCCTGGCCAAGGAACCCCAGCTCGCGCGGCCTCGATGTCTTTCGCACCCGTGGCCCGCCGTAGACCTCTGAATCGAGAACGGGGTGCGATCCGAACATCTTCCGGTGGCGCACCCAGTACCGGACGGCGTGAGCGTAGTTCACGAAGACACGGCCGAGATGTCCGAGCGAGAGGATCCACGCGATCGCCATCGACGCGAGGGCGATGAAGAGGTGGCGCGGTTCTCCGAGGGTGAGCGTGAGCACTCCGGCCACGAAGACGTAGGAAGCACTCGCGGTGGCGGAGGAGAGGTAGACGAGCGCCCCGGCCAGGAGCGCGCCCGTGGTCCACGTCCAGTGCGGGATGCCGATGCTGGCCCGGAGCAGGAGCACGAGGCTGACCGCGTGAAGGAGGACGCCGAAGCTGCGCGGGGAAAGCGCGCGGGTCTCCGAGATCAGGGTGGGCGAGACCGCATAGGCGAGGGCCGCGATCACCGCCACGGTGGGCGCCGCGGTCAGCTTGAGGGCGAGCAGGAAGAGGAGGATCAGGGTCAGGCAGTCGATGCCCGGGGAGATGGCCCAGAAGATCCGGGCGAGGACCTTTTCGGGAATCAGCGCGAGGAGCGAAGGAAAGACGGGCGCGTAGGACTGTTCCGGATCCTGAAGCAGGTACTGCGGGAGCTTGACTCTGATCCCCGGCGCCTTTCGAAAGGCGCGCGCGTAGCAGAGGTAGTACCAGGAGTCGACCCCGCCGGGTTCGCGTCCGAGCAGCACCGCGGTGCGGGCGAGGAACGCGAGCGCGCCGATCGCGGTGGCCGCCACCAGCAACGACGTGGAGTCCATGTTCCCTCTAGAACTTCACCGCGCGCATCACCGCTCGCGGCAGGGCCCGGATCACCATCATCACGAGCGCCCAGATGGGCGGCGCGTAGACCACGGGAGCGCCGCGCAGGATGGCGGAGAGGATGGTCTTCGCGACATCGTCGGGATCGCCTGCGAAGGGCGGTTCCTTCAGGCCCTGGGTCATCGAGGTCCGCACGAACCCTGGCTTCACCGTGGTGGTGATGAGACCCTGGGCGCGGTAGAGATGATCGAGCCCTTCGAGGTACGCGGAGAGGCCGGCCTTGGTGGCGCCGTAGATCACCACCGGCTTGCGGCCGCGTTCGCCCGCGACCGAAGAGAAGGCGACGAGACGGCCGCCGCCCCGGGCCAGGAGCCGGACGCGCGCTTCCTCGCAGAAGAGGATGGAGTTGGTGAAGTTCGCGGTGAGGACGCTCGCGGCCCGCGCACGGTCGTTCGCGAGTTCGTCCTGCGTGCCGAACAGGCCCGCGCTCAGGATCACCGTGTCGAATCCGCCGAGAGCCGCGTCGGCCGCTTCCAGGGCGGGGCCGAACGTGGCCGGGGCCATGAGGTCGCACAGGCTGGTGGTGACCGCGGCGGCGCCTCGCGCCTTGAGGTCTTCCGCGCCCTTCGCGAGGTCCTCGGCGTTGCGGCCGAGGATGTGGATCGAGGTGCCCCCCGACGCGAGCAATCGGGCGAGCGACCGGCCGATACCGCGGGTCGCGCCCAGCATCACTGCTTTCATGTGAGTTCGAGTCTCGCCGATTGGGCGCTCCGAAGTCGACCGGTGGGGTCGTACTTCTTCTTCACCGCGAGGAAGGCGTCGACGCGCTTGTCCATCCGCCGATAGTCCGCGGCGCGGGTGTAGCGGTCCTTCGCGAGGTACACGCGGCCGCCGAGTTCGATGAGGTGAGCGTTCAAGGCGTCGACGATCCGCTGCACATCGTCGCGCGCGGGGAAGTCGGCGGCCACCGACGTGCCGCGCATGGGGAAGGAGAGCATTCCCTCTCCCTCGTCGCCGCAGTCCTTGATGACCGAGACCATGGAACTGCCGCCGGTCCGGCGCAGCAGCTCGACGAAGCTCTTGACGCCTGATGCACCCGCGGAGTCCGGAATGACGCACTGGTACTGGGTGAAGCCGCGGCGGCCATAGACGCGGTTCCAATGGCGGATCGCGTCGAGCGGGTAGAAGAAGGTCTCGGGATGTTCGACCTTCCGACGCATGGTCGAGGGGTGGACGCCGTAGTAGAGCGCGTTGAAGGCCGACACCGTGAAGCGCGAGATCGCGAACTCGGGCACCACGAAGGGGAGACCCGGGCGGACCAGGGGCTGCGGCACTCCGGGCCGCGCTTCCTCCGCGGTGGCCCAGCGGCCGCGCATCAGGATGCCGCGGCCGAGTTTGCCGGTGGCGCCGAGGGTGTCGATCCAGCCCATGGTGAAGGGGAAGCGCTTCGCCGCGTCCTTGAGGCCGATGAGATACGAGTCGAGGTCCGGCATCTTCTCGGTCTCGATCGCGACCCAGGGCGAGGAGATCTTCGGCATCTTGAAGGTGACGTCGAGGATGTGTCCCAGAAGGCCCATCCCGCCGATGGTCGCCTTGAAGAGATCGGGGTTCTCGGCCCGGGAGGCGGTGACGATGTCCCCGCTCGCGAGGCGCATGCGCATCTCGCTCACGTGTCCGCCGAAGCCGCCGGTCGCGTGATGGTCCTTGCCGTGGACGTCCGCCGAGACCATGCCGCCCAAGGTGATGAACTGGGTGCCCGGCGCCACGGGAGCGGCGAAATTGCGCTTCCAGAACGTGCGATTGAGTTGGAGCAGCGAGAAACCGGCTTCGGCCCGGATGACGCCGGTGGCTTCGTCGAAGGAGAGGATCCGATCGGCGAGACGCGAGGACGCAACCACGCCGTCGCGAGCATCGGGAAGCGACGAGTCGCCGTAAGAGCGCGCGAGCCCGCGAGTGAGCGTGGCGTCCTTCGTGAGCGCGTCGAGATCCTCGGAGCACACCTCGCGCCCCGGCCCGAAGACACGCCCCCACCCCGACAGCATTGATTCCTGATTCACGACGAGCGCAAGGCTATCAGCGAGGCCCCGTACCCCACTACGAAGTTCGCGCAGCGTCTTGTACCCCCCTCACGTCATTGCGAGGAGCCAGTCCGTTTGGCGAGGCGACGAAGCAACCCCGTCCAACCACTACCCCCCGCGCAGCTGCGAAGGGCAGGGTAGTGGTTGGAAGGGGGTTGCTTCGGCCCACAGCCAAACGGACTTGGGCCTCGCAATGACGTGAGGGGGATACACAACGCTGCTGGGACTCGGTAGTGGGGTACCTCGGCCGCTCCAACGACGAGACCTACAACCGCCTTACGATATTGGGAAAGTCGCGCCACACCGGGATGCCGCAGAAGTGCTCGCCCTCCGTGCAGGTCGGCGTGATGCGGCCGCGGCGGAGGACACAGGGCGGGCCCATATGGCGAGCCAGCCGCGGGTGCACGGCGCGGACCTGCTCCAGTTCGTCCATCGACGCGCGGTAGATCTCCTCCTGCGCGTTCAGGCACGTGCGCATCACCCACTTGTGCGCGAGGTACATGAGCGAGCCCGACTCGTGGAACCGCAGCGCCGTGGCATTGGGCAGCACGTACACCGCGAGCTCGTCGCGTACCCCCATCGACAGCAGGGTCTCCTTCGCGGCCCACGCCGCGGCCACCGCGTCGTCGAACACCGCGCGCGCCTCGGCATTGGCGGCGATGAGCGGGGGCACGATCACGTCGGGCGCCTTGGTGTGGGTCAGCGTGAGCATGGGCCGGGAAGCCGGGGTCATGCGATGACGCTGGTCCTGCGAGTCGGCGGTGTGCGACAGCTTCTTGAGAAAGGTGTAGTTCGCGTGGTGGGAGACCCGCGAGATGGGGGAGTAGGGCGAGAGATCCATCGCGTCGAGGCGGTACTGATTGAGCCCCGGCGAGAGCGCTCGCTCGATCGCCGCGTCGTCGGAGAGCGCGGCTCGATCCACGCCGAGGACCGCGCGCATGGCGTCGGCGGTGATCTTCTCGGCGTTCGCGGTGTGATCGACGAGGAGCGACACGCGCGAGCCGAGCTGCGCATCGATCTCCGCCGCGGTGGACGCCGCCGCCGCGGCGGAGCGGGGCCAGCGCGATTCCACGATCTGATCGCCCTCGAAGGGCGCCTCTCCGATGCGCTCGAAGAACGCGGGATCGTGCTCCCGGGCGAGGCGCACCATCTCGCCGATCACCGCACTCGCCTCGGTGGGGGTGTCGGACGATCGCGACATGCGATAGAGCCGATGAAGGACGATGCCGGAGAGCGAGTGCACCATCGACGTGAAGGCGCCGATGGGAATCACGTACCGCGCGACCTCGATGGCCTTCTTCTCGGCCTCGCGCGCGACTTTCTTGCGACGCGTCGGATGCCGCGGCGCTCAAGTGCCGGATGTCGCTGATGATCTCGGTGGTGTCCTTGACCAGGATCTGCGACAGCCGCGCGTAGGCCTCCCAGCCCTTCTCGATCGACGCTTCGTAGACCTCCCGGGCCGCCGCCGAAAGTCCATCGGGCACGTAAGCCCGCGCCTCGCCCAGCTTCACGAAGCGCTGCGACGACTGCTCGGAGTTGTAGAAGGGATGCGAGTGGAGGAACGCCCAGACGAACTGCCGGGAGACGTTCTCGAGGCCGAACTCGAAAGTGGCGTGCTGGAAGACGGTGTGATGTCCGGCGGTGAAGGTGAGCGGCCCGATGGAGTCGCGCTGCTTGTCGGTGATCTCCGAATCCTCGACCACCCGCGGCGAATAGCAGGTGCGCGCGGCCGCGATGGCGCCGTCGTAGGCGCGGGGCCGCGCGGCCCGGAGGGTGACTTTGGGAGGTCCGGTGAGGATCACGCCGCGGAGCGTACCCGAGTTACCACTCTTCCATCTCGAACTTGAATCGGGCCTTCCCGCAGATCCGCTTGATGTCTTCCATGCCCGCGCTGTTGCCGCAGGTCAGAACCGTGGTGCGATCACCCGGCATGCGGGCCCTGAGCGCCTCGCCATCCACGCCCGACCCGAGCCGGGGCCGGGTGGACTTGTCGAGCGCCTGCTGCGCGGCCGCGGCATCGCGCCCGGCCTCGCGGGCCTCATCGACCAGTTCCTGCTCGCGCGTGGGCAGACCCACCAGCGCGCGAAAGAGATTGTTGGCCCGGCCCTGGCAGAGAGTGGGATCGTTCGCGTCCGCCGCGGTGGGCCGGCTGACCGAGCGCACGTACGCGAAGTCGAAGCCGGGAATTCGCCCGGCATTGAGCTTCCCGAGCTGATCGTCGTATCCAAGCTCCCCGAGGGTGCGGTTCGCGTGGATGAGCGTGTACTTCGCGGGCGAGGGGCGGCCGAGTCCCGCCTCGTGCGCCGCCTGCTTCATCATGCCCACGAAAGGCGCGAGGCCCGTGCCGGTGCCGACCATGACCACGTGCTCGGCGCCTTTCGCGCGGTCGTCGAGGGTGAAGTTGCCGACGATGCGCTCGACGTAGCCGAGCGAGTCGCCCACATGCGGGCTCGCGTGGAAGAGCGATTCGGTGAAGCGGCCGAGCTGGCCATCGCTGTACCGCTCGAGCGTGATGTAGATCTCGATCTCGCCGCTCTCCTTCGTTTCACAGGGCGCGGAGGCGATCGAGTAGGAGTGGGTTACCGGCCCGAGCTTCGGCGAGCCATCCGTGTTCCGGAGCGGCGCATACTGAACCACGCCAAGGTGGTCCTTCACTCGGACCGTCAGCTTGCACTTCTCCCGGGTCAGCGCGATGTATTGGCCCGCCTTGTATTCAGGAAACGAGTTTCCCGGCTGGGGTCGCAGCCGGAACACCGCAAGCCCGGAGGCAATGTCCGCCCAGGACGTGATCGTGCCGACCTTCCTGTCTGCCATGTCGAGGATTCTAGTGGCCCGTTCACTCTGAGCGGCTATGATCTTCATTCCAAAGGAGATGTTCATGATCTTGAACCCACGGCGGATCGCGCTCGCCCTGCCTTTTCTGGCCCTCGCGGCCCTCGCCCCCGCGGCCGAGAAGCCGCGGATCGAAGTCGAGGAGTGGACGATGTCGAACGGCATGAAGTGGCTGTTCTACGAGCGCCACGACGCGCCCACCATCGCGAGCGGCTGGGTGGCCCACGTGGGCTCCGCGAACGAGCGGCCCGGGATCACCGGCATCTCGCACTTCTTCGAGCACATGATGTTCAAGGGCACGAACGTCATCGGCACCAAGGACATCGCCCTCGACTTGAAGCTCATCGAGGAGCAGGAGCAGATCCGCGCCGAGATGCGGAAGGAGATGTCGATCATGCGCGGCAAGCTGCGCAGGGGCGAGATCTCCAGCCTGGACGATCCCGACGCGAAGACCGCGCGCTACAAGGAGCTCGACGCGAAGTTCGACGAGCTGGTGGCGAAGCAGCGCGAGAACATCATCAAGGATCAGATGGACCAGATCTACACCAAGAACGGCGGCGAGTTCCTCAACGCCACCACCAACGAAGACGAGACGATCTACTTCATGCGCCTGCCCAAGAACAAGCTGGAGCTGTGGGCGTGGCTCGAGTCCGATCGCCTCGCGAACCCCGTCTTCCGCGAGTTCTATTCCGAGCGCGACGTGGTCTTCGAAGAGCGCCGGATGCGCACCGACTCGACCCCGCTCGGGAAGTTCGACGAGCAGTTCAACTCCATGTTCTGGGACGCGCATCCCTACTCCTGGCCGGTGGTCGGGTGGCCTTCGGACCTGCCCATGTACACGCTGCAGCAGGCCAAGGACTACTTCGCGACGTACTACGCGCCCAACAACATCACCGGTGTCCTGGTCGGCGATTTCAAGACCGCGGAGGTGAAGCCCCTGCTCGAACGCTACTTCGGCCGCCTGAAGCGCGGCCCCGAGCCGCCCGAAGTCGTCACCCTCGAGCCGAAGTCGCTCGGCGAGAAGCGCTTCTACGCGGAAGCCGACACCTCGCCGACGGTGCGCGTGTGGTGGCAGGGAGTGCCCATCGTGCACAAGGACTTCGCGGTCCTCGACCTCCTCACCGACGTTCTCTCCGGCCGCACCGGGCGTCTCACCAAGGCGCTGGTCCTGGACAAGAAGATCGCGAATAACGCGTCCGCATACGTGAATGCGCAGAAGTATGGAGGCATCGTGGGCGCCGAGGTCACGGTGAAGGACGGCCAGGAGCCGGCCACGGTGGAGGCGGCGCTCTACGAGGTCCTGGACAAACTGAAGACCGAGCCGGTGCCGGATCAGGAACTTCAGAAGGTGAAGAACCAGGCGAAGGCGAACGCGTACCGTCGTCTCTCGAACGGCACCTTCATCATGTTCCAGCTCCTGAACGGCGACGGGATGGGCGACTGGAAGATGATCAACACGGCGTCCGAGGCGGTGGACGCGGTGACCGCCGCGGACATTCAGCGCGCGGCGAAGCAGTACTTCACGAAGGAAACCCGCGCGGTCGGGATCTTCACCCGCAAGGCCGCGGACGCGGCCGGCGCTTCCGCCGAGGATCCGGACATCCTGGCGCTGCCCGAGCCGGCGCGGCCCATGGCGAAGCAGGCGCTCGGGCGTCTCAAGGCCGAGAAGGATGCGACCAAGTTGAAGGAGCAGCTGGACCAGATGCGCGCGCAGGCGGGCCAGGTGCCGCCGCAGATGAAACCCCTCTTCGACCTGATGTTGAAGAAGGGCGAAGAGAGACTGGCGGAACTGGCGAAGGAAGGGAAGAAGTAGTCATGACCATCAACCGAATCGTGGCCTTTGGCCTCCCTCTCGTCTTCGCCGCCTCGCTCGCCGCCGCCCAGGCGCTTCCCGACAATCCCGAGAAGCTCAACTACGCGCCGCTCGTCTACACCCCGCCTTCGGCCAAGGACCATCGCGTGGTGTTGAAGAATGGCATGGTCGCGTACGTCATCGAGGACCGGGCGCTGCCGCTCGTCAACATCCAGGCCATCGTGCGCGCGGGCGCGTGGCTCGAGCCCGCGGGCAAGGAGGGCCTCGCCCGGCTCACCGGGTCGCAGATGAGGGCGGGCGGCACGAAGTCGCTCACCGCCGAACAGTTCGACGAGAAGGCCGACTTCCTGGCCGCGCAGATCGGCAGCTCGATGAGCGACACCCAGGGAGGCGCCTCGCTCAACTGCCTCGCCGACAACCTCGACGATTCGCTCAAGCTCTTCATCGAGATGCTGCGCGAGCCGCGCTTCCAGGAGGACCGGCTCAAGCTCGCGAAGGACCAGATCCTCCAGGACATGAAGAAGCGGAACGACGAATCCGCGGATATCGAGAACCGCGAGTTCTCGGTTCTGGTCTACGGCGACGAGCATGTGACCAACCGGTTCAGCACGGAGGCCTCGATCTCTTCCATCACGTCCGCGGATCTGAAGGCGTTTCACGACATGTACTACTACCCGGCCAACATGATCCTCGCGGTTTCGGGGGCGTTCACCAAGGCGGAGATGGTGAAGAAGCTCGAAGACGCGTTCGCGAACTGGCCGTCGCCGAAGCGGGTGGTGGGCGCGATCCCCCCGGGAATCAAGAGCGCCGCGCCGGGGATCTATCGCATCAACAAGGATGTGAACCAGGGTCGCGTCTCGGTGGGCCTGCCCAGCGTCATGCGCACGTCGCCCGATATCTACGCGCTCGAGGTCATGAACGAGATCCTCGGCGGAAGCGGCTTCACCTCGCGCATCACCAGGACGGTGCGGTCGAACGAGGGCCTCGCGTACTCGGCAGGCAGCGGCATCGGTTTCGGGACGTTCTACCCGGGACGGTTCCGCGCGTCCTTTCAGTCGAAGAGCTCGACCGTGGCCTACGCGCTGCAGCTCGTGTTCGAGGAGATCAGGAAGATCCGCGAGACGCCGGTGACCGAGGAGGAACTCGTCACCATCAAGAACAACATCATCCAGACCTTCCCGAGCAACTTCGAGTCGAAGGCGCAGCAGGCGGGGACGTTCGCGGCCGATGAGTACACCAAGCGCGATCCCCTCTACTGGTCGACCTATCGCGACAAGATCCAGGCCGTTACCGCGGCCGACGTCCAGCGGGTGGCGAAGCAGTACCTGGTGCCGGAGAAGATGATCACCCTGGTGGTGGGGAATCAGTTGGAGATCAGCAAGGGCGATGGCAAGCACGACGTGACCCTCGAGAAGCTCGCCGGCGGGAAGATCACGGAGCTCTCTCTCCGCGACCCGATGACGATGAAGCGGAAGTAAGCGCTACTCGAGCTTGCGGATGACCAGGGTTTTCAGGTACCTGGTCTCGGGCATGCCGAGGCGGACCGGGTGGTCCGGGGCCTGCGAGCGGCGCTCGGTGATCTGGGCGGTGATGCCCGAGTCCGCGGCGGCGTCCGCCACCACCGCTTCGAACTCCTCTTCGCTCACGTGGTACGAGCAGGAGCAGGTGAAGAGGATGCCGCCAGGTTCGAGGAGCTGCAGCGCGCGGCGGTTGATCTCCTTGTAGCCGCGCCAGGCCGCGTCGCGCGCGCTCTTGGTCTTCGCGAAGGCGGGAGGGTCGAGGGCGATGGTGTCGTAGCGGGAGCCCGCGGCCACCTCGTCGGTGAGGAAGTCGAAGACGTTCGCCTCCGCGGTCTGCAGGGTGAGCGCGTTGCCCGCGGCGTTCGCCTGGGCGCGGACCAGCGCCTCCTCCGAGATGTCCACCGCCACGACCTCCCGGACCGCGGGATTCCGAGCGGCCTGGAGTCCGAAGCCGCCGTCGTGACAGAAGGCATCGAGCACGCGGCCGCGCGCGAGGCGGCCGAACACGAGGTGATTCGCGGACTGGTCGAGGAAGGTGCCGGTCTTCTGGCCGTGGATCACATCGACGCTCAGGGTGACCTCGCCCTCCTTTATATCGACGGTCTCGGGCACCTCGCCCCACAGCGTCCTGGTCTCGCGCGGCAATCCCTCGCGCTCGCGGACCTTCACGTCGTTGCGGGCGAGAACGCCGCGCGGGGTCAGGAGCCGGACCAGGGCCTCGACGACCGCGACGGTGCGCGTCTCCATGGCCGCCGCCATCACCTGCAGTACCAGCACATCGCCATACCGGTCGACGATGAGCCCGGGCAGGCCGTCGGACTCGCCGTGGACCAGGCGGCACGCTCCCCTCATTCCCAGCGTCTCTTCGCGAAACCGGATGGCCGCCTCGAGCCGATCCGAGAGCCACGTCTCCGCGAGGGCCCCGCGAGAGAGCATGCGCAGCGTGACCTCGGAGTGCTCGGAATAGAAGGCCTGGCCGAGGAAGCGGCCCTTGGCCACCACGTCCACGATCGCGCCGTTAGCGGCCTCGACCGGCTCGACGTCGGACTTGAAGATCCAGGGATGTCCGGTCTCGAGTCTCGAAAGACCGCGCGGCTTGAGAATGGCTTCGCTCATGGGGGAAGCGAGCATAGGCGACGCGCCCCGCTTGGGCGCGGGCGCTGGTTACAGTGCGGCGGCGAATCGCCGAACGATGTCGCCCGCGGGCTCGATCGAGGAGATCGAAGCCACGCTCTTGCCCGCCTGCCAGAAGTCCTTGTCCGGCGCGTCGCGACCGAGGCCGCGCTTCAAGGTCCAGATCGACTTCAGGCCGTAGATCGTCCGCATCCAGTGCTTGGTCCTGCGGCCGCTCAGCATCCACCGGGCGATCGGCCCCGCCTTCTGCCCCAGGCGCGCCACGGAAGGAGTGTTCAGCACGGCCACGGGGACGCCGGAGAGCCGCTCGGTGGTGACGATGTCGTCCGCGGTGGCCCGGCAGATCGCGTCCTTGTAGGCCTGCGGCGCCTTGCACTCGTCGGTGGCGATGAACCGGGTTCCGAGCTGAACGCCCGCGTAGCCGATCTCGAGCGCGTGCACGAAGTCCTTCTCGTCGCCGATCCCGCCCGCGCAGATCACGGGCACGCCGAGGTCCTGGAGCTGGACGAAGAGTTCCGTCTTCGCGAAGCCCCCCAGATGGCCGCCCGCGTGCTTGTTGACCGCGATGAGACCGTCCACGCCCGCCGCCATCGCCTTCTCCGCGAAGCGCCGCTCGGTGGCGTCGTGGTAGACCGAGGCGCCCACCGCGTGGGCCTTGTCGACGATCCACTTCGGATTGCCGAGCGAGGTCACGAAGAACCGGACGCCCTCCTCGAGCGCGATGTCGACCCACTGCTCCATCCGCCGCTTGTAGGTCTCCGACGAGGCTTCGATCAGCGCGTTCATGCCGATGGGCTTGCCGCCCGACAGCCGGCCGATCAGGCGCAAGCCCTCGCGGAAGTCGTGGCCGTGGACGTAGGTCAGCGAGATGGGTTGCACGATGCCGAGGCCGCCTGCCGCCGAGACCGCCGCGACCAGTTCGGGGTTGCTGCAGGGGTACATGGGACCGCAGATCAGGGGCGTCGCGACCCGGGCATGGGTGAGGAAGCGCTGAACCGCCTCGTTCTGGATCTTCGGGGTCATCGGGTGCGGCGACTGTAATCGGAAAGGAGGCCTCCAGGGCGGGTCGAGCCCCAAGAAAGTGACGCAAAAGACGGAACCTCGCCCGGATCCCGCTCGTCTACTGTTTCAAGAGAGAGGTTCCTGATGAAGACTCCACGATCCGCGTTCATTTTTCTGACCACCCTGGCGGTTTCGGGCTCGCTTCTGGCCCCCGCCCACGCCGAGGAGAAGAGGGTCGCGAAGAGCAAGGAAAGCTCCTCCTGGAACTTCGACTCCTTTGGCGACTGGTTCCAGGAGATGGGCGAAGGATTTGCCGATACCTTCAGCGGGCCGAAGCGCACCGCCGCCCCCTTCAAGTGGACGGGAAAGATCGCGGCCGGGAAGACCTTCGAAGTTCGCGGGATCAACGGCCGGATGCGGGCCACCGCGACCAGCGGTCCCGAGGTCGAACTCGTGGCCATCCGCACCGGCCGGCGGAACGACCCCGAGTCGGTGAAGATCGAGGTCGTCCCCCACGCGGGCGGGGTCACGGTCTGCGCGGTGTATCCGAGCAAGGACGAAACCCGTCCCAATGAGTGCAAGCCCGGGGGCGGCCACATGAGCACTCGCAACAACGATGTCAACGTCGAATTCGAACTGCGGATTCCGAAGGACGTGAACTTCGAGGGCCGGACGGTCAACGGCAGCATCGAGGCCGACATCGAGGGGCGCGCGGCGCTCTCCACCGTGAACGGCCGCATCGAGGTGGTCGCGGGGACGCTCACCGAGGCGACCACGGTCAACGGTTCGATCCGGGCCGAGGTCAAGTCGAACGTGAACTCCGCCGATGACATCAAGCTCTCCACCGTGAATGGATCGGTTCATCTCAATCTTCCCGAGGGTGTGAACGCCGATGTCTCCGCGAAGACGGTGAACGGCGGCATCACCAGCGAATTCACCGAGATCGAAGTCCGGAAGAAGTGGGGCCCGCGTTCCGCCGAAGGACGCCTGGGTCATGGCGGCCGGGAACTTGAGCTCGCCACCGTGAACGGCGGGATCCGGATCACCAAGGGGAACTAGCGAAGAGCGCCCCGCCCCTCGGTGGGGGGTTGTCGAGCCACGTCAACTAAACTGCGTGGCTCTCCATGATTTCGCTTTCGCGCATCCAGAAGCAGTACGGCAAGCAGGTTCTGTTCGTCGACGCCGCCTTTCAGCTCAATCCCGGTGAGAAGGTGGGGCTCGTCGGCCCGAACGGTGCGGGAAAGACGACGCTGTTCCGCCTGATCACCGGCGAGGAAACCGTCGACGAAGGCGACATCTCGGTCCCGAAGAAGCTCACCATCGGCTACTTCCGCCAGGACGTCGAGGAGATGTCCGGCCGGTCGGTCCTGGACGAAGCCATCGCGGGCAGCGGCCGCCTCGGCGACCTCCATCACGAACTCGAAGCCCTGCAGCACGACATGGGCGACCCCGACAAGGCCGACAAGATGGACAAGATCCTGGAGCGGTTCGGCACGGTCCAGGAGGAGTACGACCACCTCGGCGGCTATGCGCTCGAGGCTCAGGCCCGCGAGGTGCTCCATGGCCTCGGCTTCGACGACGAACGGATCGACGGCGACGTGGGGGCCCTCTCCGGCGGCTGGAAGATGCGCGTGGCCCTGGCCCGCGTGCTTCTCGGAAAGCCCGATGTCCTGCTGATGGACGAGCCCACCAACCACCTCGACCTCGAATCCATCGTGTGGCTGGAGTCGTTCCTCAAGTCGATCGATGCCGCTCTGCTCATGACCTCGCACGATCGCGACTTCATGAACCGGATCGTCACCAAGATCGCGGAGATCGACGGCGGAGAGATCACCGTCTACTCGGGCGACTACGATTTCTACGAGCGGGAGCGGGCCCTTCGCGAAGTGAATCAGGAGGCCCAGTTCGCCCGGCAGCAGGCCATGTTCGCCAAGGAACAGCGCTTCATCGACCGGTTCGCCGCGCATGCGGCCAAGGCCGCGCAGGTGCAGAGCCGGATCAAGGCCCTCGACAAGATCGAGCGGGTCGAGCCGCCCAAGAAGCGGGTGGTGGTGAACTTCTCCTTCAAGACCCCGCCGCGTTCGGGCGACGAGGTTGCGGTGCTCGAGGGCGTGTCCAAGGCCTACGGCGCCCGCACCGTTCACAAGGACTTCTCAATGACCATTCGCCGGGGCGAGCGTCATTGCGTGATGGGCAAGAACGGCGCGGGCAAATCGACCCTGCTCAAGATGATCGCGGGCGCGCTGGAACCCGATTCGGGCAGCGTGAAGCTCGGGGCCAGCCTTCGTCTCGGCTACTTCGCGCAGCAGGCCCTCGACATCCTGAGCCCGGATCTCACGGTGTGGGAGCAGATGGTCCAGGACTTTCCCCACGACAGCATCGGCTCGCTGCGGGGCACCCTCGGCGCCTTCCAGTTCTCGGGCGATGACGTGGAGAAGAAGATCCGCTCGCTCTCCGGCGGCGAGAAGTCGCGACTGGTCATGGCGCGGATGCTTCACAACCCTCCGAACTTCCTCGTCCTCGACGAGCCCACGAACCACCTCGATCTCGCCACCAAGGAGATGCTGGTGGGGGCCTTGAAGGATTTCGAAGGCACCATGATCTTCGTTTCCCACGACCGCGCGTTCCTCCGCGGTTTGTCGAACCGCGTCATCGAGCTGGGCGGCGAGTCCGGGACCGAGACCGAGCCCCACCTCTACCCGGGCACCTACGTGGAATACGTCGCGCGCACCGGACACGAGGCCCCCGGCGTCCACAACTGACCGATGCGGCTGGTAGTGGGGGGCGGGGGTTGCTTCGTCGCCGTACCAAACGGACTGGCTCCTCGCAATGACGTGAGGGGGATGCGAAACGGACAACAGGAGCCTGCTAGTTAGTCCCACCCCACTACCAACCCCGCGCAGTTCCCAACTACCAAGTTCCAGCTGTCCGTCGGGTACCCCACTCACGTCATTGCGAGGAGCCAGTCCGTTGGTGCCGCGACGAAGCAACCCCCTGATCCCAACTGTTACCCTCGCGGGTATCCTTGCGCGCACTGGAGGTGTGAGGTGAAGGTTCTCGATCCCCGCACGGCTGCGCTCGTTCTGTTCGCGCTGTTCGCGCTTCTGACTTCCGTTCGAGCTGACGCGCAGGAAAGCCGGCTCGACAAGATGAACCGCGAGGCGACCGAACGCGCGGTGAAGGACATGAAGAGCAAGGATGCCGAGAAGCGTCTGAGCGCGGCGAAATCGCTGTCGAGCCGAAAGCTGCCCGAAGGAACGGCCGCGCTCATTCAGGGTCTCGCCGATCCGGACGAGCGCGTGCGCGCGGAGGCGGCTCGCTCCCTCGGCACCTACGAGAAGGAGGCGGAACCGGCGCGCGCCGCGCTGATCAAGGCGCTCGACGATCCGCGGCCGTCGGTTGCGGCCCAGGCCGCCGAGGCTCTCGAGAAGGCGCTCAAGATGACGGAGAAGGAGCTGGCGCCGGCGAGAACACGCGTCCTCGACGAGGGTGGCGTCACCGAGCGCTTCCTCGCGGCTCGCAGCCTGGTCAAGCAGGTCCCGGCGTCGCGGCTCATCGATCCCATCCTCGACTACATCGAGGCCCAGTTCTCCGGTCTTTCCTCCTCCGACTACAAGACCCGTGACGCGAGTCGGAACAACTTGGAGATCGGCGAGACCGCGCTGCAGCGCCTGGTGAAGGAAACCCGCGACCGCTCCCTGCTCAAGCAGCTCACCGTCGCGGCCCGCGAGTTCAAGGAGCGGAACGACATTCCTCTCAAGGCTCTTTCGCTCTACGAACCGCGCCCCGTAGGCTGGGCCAGACTCCTCGTCGATCAGCTCGAGACCCGCGACCCGGACGTGCGCGCGAAGGTCATCGCCCTCATGGGCGAGACCGCCACCAGTGCCGTCGACGTGGCCTTGTGGGCGCCCGCGGCCGCGCGATTCGAAAAGGACCCGGACAAGTGGGTGCGGCGCGCGGTGGTACGCGCGCTCGGCGAGGCCGGAGGCCTGGCTTCAGAGCAGATCGATGTCCCGTTGCGCGCCCTTTCGAACGAAGCGGAGGCGGACGCCCGCGGGTACGCGGCCGAAGCGATCGGAGAGATGGGTGATCGCAATCAGGCGACCCCGGCGGCGGGGAAGAGGCTGGTGGCCGAGCGCGCGGCCCCCGCGCTCAAGGCCGCGAGCGAGAAGGATCCGGATCCCGGGGTGCGCGAGAAGGCGGCGCGGGCCCTCGCCCGCCGTCAAACCGGTCCGATGAGCGTCGGCGCGCCGGCGACGAAAGCGGGCACGTCGATGGTCGCTCCTTCCACCTCGGGCGGCTCGGCCGCCCCCGCCGAGCGCCCGCGCGCCGTTTCCGGCGGCGGTCAGAGCGAGGCCGATGCCCTGTCCTTCCTGCGCTCGAAGAAGATGGCCTTCGACGTGAACTCGTTCTTCGGGGCGCTGACCGAGCGCGACCCCGCGGTGGTGCAGGCGTATCTCGACGCTGGAATGAAGCCGAACGAACGCGCTTCCTCGGGGGACTCGGCGCTGAGCTTCCTTTTCCGCGCGGGCGCTTGTTCCCCGGTTCAGCGGCCCACGCCCTCGGCGGTCAAGGAGATCATGAAGGCGTTGCTCGCCCGCGGCGCCGACGCGAACCTGGCCGATGCCCAGGCCAACACGCCCCTGATGGCCGCGGCCATGGGCGGCTGCGACCGCGAGACCATCGGCTTGCTGCTGAAGGCGGGTGCGAAGGTCGATGCGAAGAACGCGGCCGGTCTGACCGCCTTCGAGATGGGCCTGTTTTCCGGTCACGATGGCCTAGAGGAGCTGATCGCGGCGGGTTATCGCCTTCCCGCCGACAAGGCCGCGCTGTACCGGCAGGGTTACGCGACTCAGCCGAAATCCCTGGCCCTCATCAACAAGGCCGTCACGAAGTAGGGCGGCCGGAGCCCGGCCGGAACGGGTGGAACCTTTCCCCGCCCGCGCGCGTCTAAGGGAGCAAGGACGGGTGTCTTTCGCCCGAGTTCAACAAAGACGAACGCCCACAGGAGATTTCCCTTGCGACACCGATTCCTCATCGCCGCCCTGGCCCTTTGCGCCGTGCCCCGCGCGGGTCTCGCCGCCGAGACCCTGAAGGTCCCCCTCGAGTATCACAAGCTCGACAATGGTCTGAAGGTCGTCCTCTCGAGAGACACCACCGCGCCCACCGCGACCGTGACCGTGTACTACAACATCGGTTTCCGGAACGAGCCGAAGGGGCGCACCGGATTTGCCCATCTGTTCGAACACCTGATGTTCCAGGGCTCGAACAATCTCGGCAAGATGGAGTTCGCGAAGCTCATCGAGAAGAACGGCGGAGTTCTGAACGGATCGACGCGCTTCGACTTCACCAACTACTACCAGGTCGTTCCCGCGAACACCGTGGAGATGACCTTGTGGGCGGAGGCCGACCGGATGAAGGGCCTCGCCATCGACAAGGACAACCTCGTGAACCAGCAGGGTGTGGTGAAGAACGAGGTCAAGGTCAACGTCTTGAACCAGCCCTACGGCGGCTTCCCATGGATCGACATGCCCATGGCCGCGAACACCAACTGGCAGAACGCGCACAACTTCTACGGCGACCTCGCCGAGCTCGACGCCGCCACCCTCCAGGACGCGAAAGCTTTCTTCGAAACCTACTACGCCCCCAACAACGCGGCCCTCGTGGTCTCGGGCGACATCGACCCGGCGCAGACCCTGGCCTGGATCAAGAAGTACTTCGGCCCCATCAAGCCCTCGGTCCTGCCCGCGAAGCCCGACATCTCCGAGCCCACCCAGACCGAGGAGAAGCGAGGGGTGAAGGAGTACCTCGAGGCTCCCCGCCCCGCCCTCGCGGTCGGGTATCACGCGCCGAAGCGCATGACTCCGGAGTATTTCGCCATGGTTCTCATCGACCAGATCCTCCTCCAGGGCAAGGACAGCCGGCTCTACCAGGCCCTGGTTCAGGAGAAGGGCTATACCGACGACGTGTCGGGCGGCATCAACGACGGGCTCGGGAATGCCTTCGACATCAGCGGCCCGACCCTTTTCCAGACCTACCTCTTCCACGACAAAGCCACGCCCGCCGCGAACATTCTCGAGACCTTCGACGCGGAGGTCGAGAAGCTCCGCTCGGCTCCCATCGACAAGGCCACGCTCGACCTCGCGAAAGTGAAGGCCCGCTCCTGGCTCTACGGACAGATGGAGGACTTCTTCGGTTTCGGCAAGGCGAACCTGCTCGCGTCCTTCGCGCTGTTCGACGACGACCCCGGGAAGATCAACACCCTCGAGGCCGAGTTCGACAAGGTGACGCCCGAACTGATCCAGAAGACCGCGCAGGAGTATTTGCGCAAGACCAATCGAACCGTGCTCACCGTGCCGGGGAAGCCCGAGCCTCCCAAGGTCTCGAAACCGGTCGGCTTCTAAGGAGCGATGAACATGAACCAGGCACTGAACATCTTCACCGCCGCCGCCCTCGCCGCCGCGACCTCCGCTCTGGCCCAGGCTCCCGCGAAGGAAACGCCCCCCGCCCCCGCCGCGCCCCGCGACTTCGCTCTTCCCGCGCCGAAGCAGTTCGTCCTCGACAACGGCCTCACCGTCACCCTCGTCAACTACGGCAACACCCCCAAGGTGGACATCCGCCTGTTCGTGGCCGCGGGCAACAGCTATGAGTAGGCCACCGAGGTGTGGCTCGGCGACCTGACCGGCCAGCTCATGCGCGAGGGCACGACCACGAAGACCGGCCCGCAGATCTCGAAGGCGGCCGCGCAGATGGGCGGCCAGGTCGACATCGGCGTGGGCGCCGACACCGCCTCGATTTCCGGATCCGCGCTCTCCGAGTTCGCGCCCGATCTCGTGAAGCTCGTGGCCGATCTCGCCCTGAACCCGAAGTTCCCCGCGAGCGAGCTCGAGCGACTGAAGGGGGACAACCTGCGCCGGCTCTCCATCGCGAAGAGCAATCCGCAGCAGATGGCGGTGGAGAAGTTCCGCGAGGTGATCTACGACAAGCATCCCTACGGCCGGATCTTCCCGACCGAGGCGCAGATGAAGGGGTACACCCTGGCCCAGGCGAAGGCCTTCTACGAGGCCAACTGGGCCGCTTCCCGCGCGCGTCTTTACGTGGCCGGCCGCTTCGACGCGGCCGCGGTGGAGGCGGCCATCCGCTCCGCGTTCGCGGGCTGGAAGAAAGGGGCGATGTCGCACCCCGCCCCGCCCAAGCCCCGCGCGGATCGCGCGGTCTACATCGTGGACAAGCCGGGCGCGGTTCAGACCACCCTCATCGTCGGCCTGCCCACCATCGACGCGTCGCACCCGGATGCGATCGCCCTCGCGGTCACGAACAACGTGCTCGGGGGCTACTTCTCCTCGAGGATGACCGCGAACCTGCGGGAGAGCAAGGGCTACACCTACTCGCCCTACTCCCAGGTGTCGAACCGATACCGCGACGCCACCTGGGCCCAGAACGCGGACGTCACCACCGCGGTGACCGGCGCCTCGCTCAAGGAGATCTTCTACGAGATCGACCGTCTCCAGGCCGAGGCCCCGAGCGAGGCCGAGCTCGACTCCGCGAAGAACTACATGCTCGGGACGTTCGTGCTGCGGAACTCCGATCGCGCCGGCATCATCTCTCAGCTCGAGTTCATCAACTTCCACGGTCTTCCCGCGGACTACCTCAACCGGTACGTGGGACGAGTCCGCGCGGTCACTCCCGCCGTGGTCCAGCAGATGGCGCAGAAGTACATCGACGATACGAAGACCGCGATCATCGCGGTGGGCGACAAGAAGCTGATCGAAGAGCAGGTGAAGCCTTACGGCCCGATCTGGTCGACCACCCGCTAGGGTTGTTCGATGCGCTCACGCGTGCTCGTCCTGCTCCTGGGCCTGGCCACGGCGGCGTTGGCTCAGGAAGACAATGTCCCGAAGATTCCCCCGGTGACCGCGGTCCGGGTGAGCGGCGGGATCCGGCTCGATGGCGCACTCGACGACGAACTCTGGAAGAACGCCGGGAAGATCGACAGGTTCTTCGAGACGGTTTTCGGAGACAACCGGACGCCGGTGGTGAAGACCACGGCGTTCGTGGCCTACGACGACAAGTACCTCTACATCGGCGTGGATTGCGAAGATCCCGACCCTTCGAGGCTCCACGCACCCTTCACCGACCGAGACCAGGTGATCGGCACCGACGACAACGTGGCCATCTTCATCGACACCCAGGGCGACAAGCGGGTGGCCCAGGAGTTCCGGGTGTCGGCGCGCGGAACGCAGGGCGACGCGGTGTTCAACGATTCCACCGGCAACGAGGACTTCTCGCCCGACTTCTACTACGACACGGCCGCGAAGATCACCGACCGCGGCTGGACCGCGGAGATGCGGATTCCCTTTTCCTCGCTGCGCTACAAGCCCGTGCCCGAACAGAAGTGGGGAATCATGGTCTGGCGCAACTACCCGCGCGACCGGCGGTACGCGATCTACAGCGCCCCGATCCCCCGTGGCGCCAACTGCTACATCTGCAACGTCGCGGACCTCAGGGGACTGTCCGGTCTTCCGACCTCGCGTCACCTCGTGGTGGCGCCCTACGCGAGCGGCCAGGACGTGAAGCGCGCGCCGTATCCCGGAGGCCCGCTTCAAGGCGATGGCGCGGATGCCCAGTTCGGCCTCGATCTCAAGTGGACGCCCTTCGCGAGCACCGCCATCGACCTCGCCATCAATCCCGACTTCTCGCAGGTCGAGGCCGACACCGCCCAGATCGCGGTGAACAACCGCTTCGCCCTCTTCTATCCGGAGAAGCGCCCGTTCTTCCTGGAGGGCGTCGACCTTCTCGACACGCCCATTCCCGTCTTCTATTCGCGCTCCATCACCTCGCCGAAGTTCGGGGGCCGGGCGACCGGAAACGCCGCCGGGTTCAGCTACACGGCCCTTCTCGCCCGCGACGAGGGCGGGGGGAGCGTGATCATTCCCGGTCCCTATGGCTCGGACTTCGCGCCCCAGAACTTCCCGTCGAACATCGGCGTCTTCCGGGCGCGACGCGAGCTGGGCAAGAGTTTCATCGGCGGCACGGCTACCCTGAAGGAGAACGAGGACGGTTCCTTCAATCGGGTCCTCGGGCTCGACTTCCAGTGGCGTCCCAACGAAAAGGACCAGGTCTTCGGTCAGGCCCTGATCTCACGCACCAAGACACCCGTCGATCCCGGGTTGGCGTCGGAATGGGATGGACGCCAGCTCAACGACGATGGCTTCCAGTTCGGCTGGAACCGCCGGGCGGCGACGTACGACTTCGGGGCGAGCTTCGACGACCTGGGAGACGATCTGCGCGTCGATCTGGGCTTCGTTCCCCAGGTGGGCTACCGGCGGTACCTTGCGGATGCGGGCTACAAGATCTATCCGACGGGCTTCCTCAGTTTCGTCCGGTTCTTCGCCACCGGCCGATATCTCGAGGATCATCGGGGCGCGCTGATCTCTCGTGAAGTCACCCCCTTCAATCTGCTCCTGTCGGGCAAGAAGAACCTTCAGGCGCAGGCCGGAATCGCCATTGGCACGTATCGCACCGGCCCCGTGCTACTGACCCGCACTCGGTTCAACTACTTCGTTCAGGTCGACCCCTCTCGGCGATTCACGCGACTGTGGGCCCAGGGCTTCCTCGGAGAGGAGATCGATCTCGCGACCGCCCAGGTCGGCAACGGCGGCCTGCTGACCGCGACCGCGACGCTGCGGCCCGAGCCGCATGTCACCATCGAAGCGGTGGGGTCGGCCTCGTGGTTGAGCGGCAAGGCGGATTCGCCCGCTCATGGGGGCAAGCTGTTCTCCGCCGGCGTCGGCCGGCTGAAACTCACCTACAACGCTTCTTCCCGCGCGTTCCTCCGGTTGATCGGCCAGTACACCGACAACCATCGCTACCAGGGCGAGGTCGTGGTCAGGGACGCGGGCTTCTCGGGCTCCGCGCTCCTCAGCTACCGGATCAACTGGCAGACTGCGCTCTTCGTCGGCTATGGGGACGAACGCGCCCTCGCCAAGGACGATTCTCTGGCCCGGACCGGCCGCGAGTTGTTCGCGAAGGTTTCCTACTCGTTCCAGCGTTAGGTCTGGGTTCGCCCCTACTCGTAGCCCTCGGGAAACGGCCGCAGCGAGCGGTAGAAGGGCAGGTCGTGGTTGGGCCAGATCCAGGCGTTCGTCCGTTCCGCGAGGCGCTTGAGCGCGCGGATGCTCTCCACCGCCTCATCGTGCCCGCCTTCGCGAAAACCGCCCGGCGCCACTTCGTCGTCGAGGTTCTCCTGAAGGTCCGCGGCATCGCCCGCGAGCAGCACCGGACGTCCCTTCGGCAGCTCGATCCACATCGACATGTGCCCCGCGGTGTGACCGGGCGACATCACCGCCCGGACCCCCTTCGCCACTTCGTACTCGCCGGTCTGCAGGGTGAAGGGCAGAGGAGCGCCGAGATCGTCGACCAGATCGTCCGCGAAAACCGAAGTATCGACACCGCTCCGAGCCGCCGCGATCTCGTCGCGGTGCACGTGGATCTCCGCCCCGCAGCCGGCGCGATGGAGTTCCTTGAGGCCGCCCGCGTGATCGAAATGAAGATGGCCGATGAAGATCAGGTCGACCTCCTTCGGGGAAAGTCCGAGGCGGCCGAGGAGACGGGGAATCCTCTGGTCTTCCGTCATCTGAGGAGCGCCGAAATCGAAGACGTTCGGGTCGTAGTACCGCGCTCGCAGCCGCGGGTCGTGGATCTTCGTGTAGTCGCAGCCGGCGTCGTACAGGATGCGGCCGTTCCTGGTTTCGATCAGGTAGGCGAGGATGGGCGCGTCGATCCACTGGCCCCGCCCGCGGTTCCAGGTGGAGATCGACTTGTCGTAGCGATGGGTGGCGGTGAGCAGCGGCCGCAGGCGGAGCACTTCGGTCATGGATGCTTCCGAAGGGGAGCGGACGAACGCATGGGCCGACGATACCAAGGCGTCGCCCGCGGTTCGGCGCTAAGCTTTCACTCAGGCTCGTGACCACCTCCACTGCCACCGGCGAACTTCAGCGGCGTCTCGCCGCGGGCGAACGCGACTTCCAGGGGGCGAGCCTGGCCGGGGTGAACCTGCGCGGCGCGAATCTCATCGGCACGAATCTGCGCGGGGCCAGCCTGCGCGGGGCCAATCTGCACGGGGCGGACCTGCGCGACGCGAAGCTGATGCGCACGGACCTCAGCATGGCCGACCTGGGCATGACCGACTTCGGCTGCGCCGACTTGAACGGAGCCGACTTCCGGGGGGCGAATCTGAAGGGAGCCAACTTCAACGGAGCGCTTCTCGACGGGGCCAATCTGCGCAATGCCGACCTGCACGGCGGGGACCTGCGGACGGCGAAGCTCGTGCGGGTGGACCTGAGCCGCGCCGACCTCCGGCTCACCAACCTCTCCCGGGTGGACCTTCGCGGCTCCGACCTTCGGGGCGCGGATCTGACCGGGGCGAACCTCTCGGGATCGAGCCTGATGAGCGCCTCGCTTCACGAGGCCGACCTGCGGGACGCGAACCTCACCGGCGTCAACCTTTGCGGGGCGAGCCTCACCGATACCCGCCTCCACAACGCGGACCTGACCGACGCCCTGGCCGGCGGGACGGTCTTCGCCGATCTCGATCTGCGGCAGGCGAAAGGCCTCGAGACCCTGCGCCACGCGTCGCCGTCGACCGTGGGCACGGATACCCTCGCAAGGTCGCGGGGACGGATCCCCGAGGCCTTCCTGCGCGGCTGCGGCCTGACTTCATTCGAAATCCTGGCCGCGCGGCATCATGATCCGTCTCTTTCGGCCGAGGCCGCGGCCTCTCTTCAAAAGGCCATCGAGACCCTTCGCACGGAATCGAAGCCCCAGCGCCGCCGCCTTCTCATTTCGCACTCTCAGCAGGACGAGGCCTTCGTCGAGGAGCTTCGCCGTCTCTTCAACCAGCGGGGCGCCTACAGTTGGCTGGCTACCCACGAGCTCAAGGGAACGCTCCGGGAACGTCAGTCGAAGCTCGCCATTCAGCACGATGTCTGTCTCCTCCTCGTGCTTTCCGAGGCGACCGTTCACAGCGACTGGGCGGAACACGAGGTGCGTCTCGCCCGCAAGCTCGAGAAGGATCTCGGCGAGCCGGTGCTGTGCCCGATCAGCCTCGACGAGGCCTGGAAAACCCCGGTGTGGCAGGGGCGGATCCTGGAGCAGATCCCGACCGAAAAGGTGCTCTCCTTCGCGGACTGGCGGGACAAGTCGTCGATGCAGGCTCAGTTCGAGAAGCTGATCGAAGCGGTCGCCGTCTTTCAGGTCTGAGCGCCCCCGCGGCGCGGGGCTAGAGGGGGCGGATGTCGAGAGGCTCGGCCTGGCGCGGGCGCCTGAAAAAGAGCCAGTCGCCGCTCGAATGGGACGTCCAGGCCTGCATGAACTCCCAGCCCTTGGCGTGCATGGCGAAGGCCTTCATGACCTCCGCGTTTCCGACCACCGAGACCGCGTCGTATTCCCAATTCGGATCTTCCATCGAACCTCCAAAGAACGGGGCAACGGTACGCTGAAACGAGGAGGGGGCGCAAGCGCGGCCTCCTGCTGCTACTTCTCGGAGGCGAAGTCCTCGACCGCTCGCACCAGATCCGTCCGCGCCACCTCGAATTGTCCGGGGCGAAGCTGCCGCCATTGCGTCCGGTCCTTCTGCAGGGCGCCCGCGGCGAGAGCCCCCGCCTCGAGATCCTTGAGGGTCACCATCCCCTTCGCCTTCTCGTCCGACCCGTAGATCACGACGAGGGGAATGCCGCAGCGGTCCGCGTACTTGATCTGTTTGCCGAGACCCTTCTCCGCGCCCAGGTACATCTCGGTCGCGACGCCGGCGCGACGCAGTTCGTAGGTCATGGCGAGGTAGTCGTCGGTCAGCGCGGGATCGATGGTGGTCACGAGGACCTTCGCGGTGGCCTTGCGTGTGCCCGTGCGTCCGAGCTTGATGAGCGCGGCCAGGAGGCGATCGACGCCGATGGAGGCGCCGGTCGCGGGCACGCGTTCGCCCAGGAAGCGCAGGACGAGGTCGTCGTAGCGTCCGCCGCCGAAGACCGACCCGAACTCCGGGGCGTCGAGGAGAACCGCCTCGAACACCGGGCCGGTGTAGTAGGCGAGGCCCCGGGCGATGCTGAGATCGATCACCGCGCGATCCTCGCGATAGCCGAGAGCCGCGAGGTGACGCGAGATCTTCGCGAGCGGCTCGATCGCCTCCGCGGAACCAGGGACGCCGCCGAAAACGTCGCGCAGGCCGGCGAGAATCTCCTCGCGCGAGGCTCCCTTGATGGCGAGGAACTGCTCGATGCGATCCACCTGCTCGGGCTTGAGTCCTACCCCCTGGATGGTGTCGCCCGACTCGTCCTTGTATCCGGTGGTGAGTTCCCTCCGCACTTTCTCCGGCCCGATCTTGTCGAGCTTGTCGAGAACGCGGAACACGTCGGTGGCGAGACCCTGGTCGATTCCCGCGAGGGGCATGAGGAGATTCAGAACGCGCCGGCTCGAGAAGCGGACGCGGAAGGGGCCGCAGTCGAGTGCGGTCAAGGTGTCGCACATCCCCGCGATGATCTCGGTGTCCGCGATCTCCGAGGGGACGCCCACGGAGTCGAGGTCGAACTGCGTGAATTCGCGGAAGCGCCCCGGCCCCGGTTTGTCCGCGCGCCACACCGGCCCCACCTGATAGCGGCGGAAGGGACGGGGCAGCTCGGGGTACTGGGCGATGAGGCGCGAGAGCGGCACGGTGAGATCGAAGCGCAGCCCGAGCGGGTCGTCCTCCGGGCCCTGGACGCGGAAGATGGAGGCCGAAGCCTCGGCGCCGCCCGCACCCGCGAGAACGCGCAGGTGCTCGATGGCCGGGGTGGAGATGGGCACGAAGCCGTACAGCTCGTAGACGCCCTGGATCGTCGCGATCATGCGCTGGCGGGCGATCATTTCGCCCGGCAGAAGATCGCGGAGGCCGCGGGCAAGCGCGGCTTGGACAGGTTCCATGGGTGGGGGGCGCTCGGCGGACCGGATTCACTCCGGCCCAAGAGGAGGTGGTACAGACGCTCGGGATCGAACCGAGGACCTCCTGATCCACAATCAGGCGCTCTAACCAGCTGAGCTACGTCTGCCCCGGCAGTTTATTCGATTCCCATCAATCGAGCCATCAGAGGCCTCCGGGGCCGCCACTTATACTGATGCTTCATGCGCCTGTAGCTCAGCTGGATAGAGCGGCAGCCTTCTAAGCTGCGGGTCAGGGGTTCGAGTCCCTTCAGGCGCGTTTTGTTCTTCAGGTGCGGGGCCGTCGCGCGGTTGTTTCGCGGAGAGTTGCGTGCGAAGGCCAAAGCACCGTTCCCGAACGAGTGGGCCGCAAGCCTCCTCTGAATCAATGCGGGGCGGTCAGCCCCGCACCGTTCATTGACGATGACGTTGCGGCCCACGGATGTGAGGGAACGCCCGGGTGCTTTGGCCGTAGCCTCGCGGTGCTGGCGCGATCGGGTCGCGCGCCAGTCCGGCGACCATGGGAGAATCGCCGGCCCCATGCGTGACATCCTGATCGCCTCTCAGAACCGCGACAAGCTGCGCGAGATCGAAAGGATCATCGCGGGCCTGCCCTTCCGGTTCCTGATCCCGCGCGACGTCGGGATCGAGGAGAGTCCCGAGGAGACCGAGACCACGTTTCTCGGGAACGCCCGGCTCAAGGCCGAGCACTATTCGCGGATGTCCGGACTGCCCGCGGTGGCCGACGACTCGGGTCTTTCCATCGACGCCATGAATGGCGAACCCGGGGTCTACTCCAGCCGCTTCTGCGGCGAGAACGCCACCTACCCCGAGCGATTCGAGGAGATCTGGCGGCGGCTGCGTGACGTGCCCGAAGCGAAGCGCACCGCGCACTTCACCTGCGCGGTGGTCATGGTGGCGTCGGGCCACGTGATCTTCGAGACCGAGCAGCAGGTCCATGGCCTCATCGTCTCGACCCCTCGAGGGATCAACGGCTTCGGCTACGACCCCATCTTCTTCCACCCGCCCTCCGGCTGCACCACCGGGGAACTGCCGCGCGCGAAGAAGGACGCGATCTCCCACCGCGGCCAGGCCTTCGCGAAGCTGCGCGGTTTCCTCGAGACCCTGGCGAGGAGCGGACCCCGCCCCTGATCGCGGGACCGGAGGCCTCAGCGAATCCAGCCGCGACGGCGATAGACCAGGATCCCGAGGTGCTCGTGGATGATCGCGCCGAAGGCCTGCAGGCGTTCCTCCGGGCGGTCGAGGGTCTCGAGGTCGAACCGTGTTTCGCGCGCGGGCGCGGACATGACCTCGAGACCCTGGGCTTCGAGAAGAGCGGCGCCCCGGTAGGTGTGGGTGGGCGAGGTGGTCACGATGATGCGCTTGAGCCCGCGCTTCTTCAGATATTCGGCGGTCATGACCGCCTCATCGTGCGTGTTGAAGGTGGGGCCGAGGTCCACCATCTCGACCTCGGGCTTGAATCGCGCGAGCAACGACTCGACGAAGGGGCGCTGCGCGGCGTAGGGCGGCGGCAGTTCGGTGATGATCAGCCGGGGCGCCAGGCCGTCCTCGACGATCTCGAGTCCGCGGAGCAGACGTGACAGTTGGGCCGAGGTGGGGTCGCCGTCCGCCTGCATCCGTGTGCCCAGCACCAGAACGGCGTCGGCCGGGCGCAGCGCGTCGCTCCGAACCAGTCCGGAAAGGAGCATGCGGCTCACCGGTCCATAGGCCACGGCGATCCATAGAAGCGCAAGAGCGGCGAAGGCGACGTACAACGCCTTGCGCAGGCGGGTCGCGCCGCAAAGGGCTCCAAGGGCCGCCGAAAGCGGCAGCAGGATCAGGCGATCGCCCCAGAAAGACACCAGGGAGGTGAGGTCGAGGTCGCGGATCAGCGCCCCCGCGGCCAGACCAAGGGCGGCCCCGAACGCGGCCTGTTCTCGAGTGGTCACGGTTGGTGAGAGCCCTTTCGCGGCTTCAGCCTGAAACCGAGCTGGTTCACGACCACGCGCTCACGTCCATCCGAAGGCTGGTTCTGGACGCCGCCCTCGGCCTCGATGTAGAGCGTGGTCGATCCGCCGCCGTCGAGGTTCATGGCGTCCACCACTCTCTCGCGCAGGAAGATCTCGCTCATCTCGGGCCCGGTAAGACCGAGGGCTCGCTCGCGCCGGCCGTCCGCCACCAGGATGACCAGCGTCCCGTCCTTCCTGAGCCCGAGGGCGGTACGCGGGTGTCGGATCGAGGCGAATCTCTCGAGGGTGGGGGAGGGCTTCGATCTTTCGACGAGCCGGGGCCTGCCGGAAACCGCGGCCACAAGCCCGGTCGAGGGCGAGAAGGCAGCGTCCTGTCGCGACTTGCCGCTCGAGATCGAGGCCCTCCCATCGCGGAAGAACGCCATGGTCATCGGGCAGCCGTCGTACGCCGCGGTCCACAGATGTCCGTCGCCCGCGGTCACGCCGCAGCTTTCGGTCTTCGAGAAGAAGTTCGCGTTGATGGCGATCTGGGCGCCCACCTTCTTCGCGAACTCCGAGACTACCGACCAGGCGCCCTCCTGATCCGTGCTCACCACCTCCATCGAGCGGGGAGCGAGGATGAGGAGGTGATAGTCCTGCCCCTCGTCCGTCCGGTGCACGTGGGTGACGCCCGGATAAGGCCTCGTCGTCCTCTCCTCCGCGCCCGCGGGGTGGGCGACGAGCAGGCCGACGCCGAGGGCGGCGGCGGCGAACACGGACCGCGGGATTCTCACTTGATCAAATGGAACTCGGTCTGCGGGCCGATCACCCACTGCCATCCGGTGGAGAACAGGAACGCGTCCTCCTCGAGGGCGAAGCGGACCGGCTGATCCCCCCACTCCTTCACCTTGTGGGTGGCGTTCAGTTCGATCGAATGCCAGGAATCGGCGTTGAAGGGATAGTCGCCGCGCACGGGTACGCCCTGCTGATAGTCGGTCATGCCGATGGGCGAGCCCGCGCCGTGTCCGTGGTAGCCGATGGGATGGCAGTAGATCGAGGGCACCAGGTTCTCGGCGATCGCCTGCTTGCGCGCGGCCGCGAGCGCCTCGTTGCCCGAGCCGCCCACCTTCGCGAACTGCATGGTGAGATCCTGCAGGCGGTTGGCGGCCTTGAGGCCGTCCTTCAGACCCTGGGGCGCATCGGTCTCACCCGGCCGGAGCACGTAGGCGAGATGCTGGGTGTCCGTGGAGAAGCCCACGTAGACGATGCCGAAGTCGGTGTGGAGCATGTCGCCGCGCTGGATGACCGGGTCTTTCCCGGGCACGCCGTCGGGGAAGCCCTTGCGTGAAATGGTGATCGAGGGATGGAACCAGCCGCCGTGGCCCATCTCGGCCACGCGCTGCCGCATCCACCACACCACGTCCTCGGTGGTGGTGACCCCGGGCACGATCACTTCATTCGAGAACGCTTCGCGGATGATCTGATGGGCCACCCGCATCACGTGGCGATAGATATCGGCCTCCTCGGGGAGCTTGATGTCCAGCCAGTTCACCGCCAGCTTCTCCGCCGACTTCACCCGCGGCGCGAACTCGGCCCCGAGCGCTTTCATCAGATTGTCCTTCTCGTTCGCGGTGAGGCCGTCCGCGTGATTGAAGGTTTCCGAGGTGTTGACGCCGATGACCCTGGGATTGCGCTCGGCCACCAGCTTCCGCAGTCCATCCCACTGACCGTCGTTGGGCGTCGGGACCACCTTGAACAGGCCGTCGTAGTCGAACCGGCCGACGGACAGCCGTTCCACCGGCTTCCCCGCCCCCGGGTCCGAGAAGACGAGGATGGTGCGTCGGCGTGAGGAATAGGTGGTCAGGGGGGCCATCGACCGGAAGACCGGGTCGTCGTTGTACTCGCGTGACACGATGATCCACATGTCGATGCCCGCCTCCCGCATCAGGCGCGGGAGCAGAGTCTCGAACCGCTTCTCGATGAAGCCCCGGATCAGGACCGCCTGCTGGCGGTGGGTCAGGATCTTCTGATCCGCGGCCGCCCCGGCTTGAGGCGCGGGTGAACCAACGGAGGCGAACAGAGCGAGGAGGGCGGCGGCGAAGAGGCGTTTCATCGAGAAGGGACTCCTTTGAAGACCTGCGAGTCTATGTGGTTCGTTGACGGTTTCGGTCATGGCCCTTATGGTTCCTTCATGCTCACCATCGTCGCCGCGCTCCTCTCGGTCTCGAGCCTTGCCGCGGCGCCCGCGCCTTCCGCGGTCCGGTATGCCATAGCACCCGCGGCGGCGGGGTCGAATGGCGTGAGCCCGACCCTGCGCGTGTCCCTCACCCTGCCCATGGACGCGGCTCTGACCCGGGCCGCGCTCATCGTGCCGCGCGCGATTCCCATGGGCTACAGCCAGGTGGCGTACGACCAGTTCGTCAAGGTGACGGCCGCGCGGTCGCGTTCGGGGTCTGCCGCCGCCATCGTCCGGGGAGAGGGCCCGCGCTGGCTGGTGAACGGCGCCGGCGCCGCGGATCCGGTCGCGAGCATCGATTACGAAGTCGATCTCGCGGGGATGGAGGCGAACGTTCTCGCGGGTGGCGATTCATCGCGCGCCCGCGACGGCTTCGTGTCCCTTCTCGGCTACTCCGTCTTCGCCTATGTCGAGGGCCTCGATGACCGCGCGGTCGAACTCGCGATCGCTCCGCCGCCGAACCGTCAGGACTGGCCGGTGTTTTCGACCCTTGCCCCGAGAGCGCCGGCTCAGACCGGACCGCTGAACACGACGGCCAAGGACTTCTACGACCTTGCCGACTCGCAGATCCTCATGGGCCCGCGCTTCCGGGTGCGAAAGCTCGAGGGCGCGCCGGATCTCTTCCTCGCGGTTCACGCCGAGGGCCCGGCCGACGAGGAGATCATGGCGCCGCTCGCCGAGCAGGCTTTCGGGGCTCTCGTCCGTTACTTCGGCGCCGCGCCTTTCCCGCACTACACCCTCCTCTTCGACTACCTCGAGCCCGTCTCGCCGCGGCACACCTACGGCTTCAGCATGGAGCACATGCAAAGCGCCACCTTCGGCGCGCTCGCGTCCGCGGCTCCGACCGCGAAGTCGACCGAGCGCGAACGCGCCGCCTTCCGCTACAACGTCGCCCATCACATCGCCCACGCCTGGATTCCCAAGCGCTGCGCGGGCGAGGGCTACTTCCCGTTCCGGTGGGAACTGGCGCCGCTCATCGACACCATCTGGCTCTCCGAGGGCTTCGGCCAGTACGCGGCGGCGGACGCGCTCTCGGATGTCCTGCCGCCGGGCGCGGATGGCCGGCCCTATCGCGAGGCCCTGGTGGAGTCGCGGTTCCGAAACGCCCTTCGGGACATGCCCGACTTCCTCAAGCGGATGCCTCTGGTGGAACTCTCGCGCATCGCCTCCGTTTTCTATTCCGAGGACTTCCGGACCGGCCGGACGGTCTTCGCCCGCGGCGGGCTGATGGCTTACGAGATGGACGAGAGGATGCGGTCGGCGACGGACAGGAAGGCCCGGCTTCGCGACGCCCTCCGGGCGCTCGTCGGCTGGTCGGGCCGGGAGAAGCGAGCTTCTTCGATCCCGGAGTTGCCCGCGATCTTCCGGAGCGCGACCGGCGTCGAGACTAACGACATCATGGACCGGTGGCTCGCCGGCATGAAACAGGCGAACGGTGGTGAGATGACAAGATAGGAGCGCAGACTCGAAATGCGCGGCCGTCTTCTCCTTCTCTCTCTCTCGGTCCTTCTGAGCGCGAGTTCCCGAGCCGGGCAGAATCCATCCCCCTTGCCGGCCCCGCAGGCTTCGCCCACGCCCACGCCGGCGCCCGAGCCCACGCCGGATCTCAACGCCTTCCTCGTTCCGGCGGAGGAGCATTTTTCCCACCGTTCCATCGGGGCGATCGACCTGGTGGCGAATCCTCAGGAGATCGACGCCGCGATCGATCTATATCGACAAGCGCTCGCAACCGACCCGGGGAACATCGAGGTGCTCGCGAAGCTGCTGCGCTCCCTCCACTTCCGTGGCGCTTACACGAACCTCGGCATCGAGGAGAAGAAGGCCTTCTTCGACGAGGGACGGAGGCTCGGTCAGGCGGCGGTGGATCGTCTCGAAGCGACGGCGATTGCTTCGCACGGTCTGTCGCGCATCGAGGCTCTTCGTCTGGTGAAGGGCGCTCCCGCCTTGTACTTGTGGACGGCGGTCCACTGGGGGGAATGGGGTCTGGCCAAAGGGAAGTTCGCATCCGCCCGTACCGGGGTGGCCGGCCGGCTTCGTGACCTGGCCCAGACCCTGATCGACATGGACCCCCTGTTCGACGAGGGCGCCGGCTACCGCATGCTGGGAAGGCTCCACTCGGAGGCTCCGAAGATCATCTTCATCACCGGCTGGATTTCCCACGAGAAGGGCGTGCAGTACCTGAGACGCGCCTACAAGGTGGCGCCGGACAACCCGGTCAACTGCGCCTTCCTGGCCGAGGCCATCCTCGACCATGAACCCGAGAAGAAGGACGAGGCTCTTGGACTCCTGCAGCATTGCGTGTCCCTGATCCCGCGAGCCGACCGGATCCTGGAGGATTCCATGTATATGGGCGATGCCCGCGCCCTGCTCGACAAACTGCGCGCCCACCCCGCCCCATGACTTTCGACTTTGTCCTCGAAGCCGACCGGATGGTCCGAATGCGGGATGGCGTCCCGCTGTCGATCGACGTCTATCGTCCGGCGCAAGACGGCGTGGCTCTTCCCGGCCCCTTCCCCGTGCTTCTGGAGCGCACCCCCTACGGCAAGCGCCGCGTGGTCCTGAACCAGGCGGGCGAGTACTTCGCGCGCGCGGGCTACGTGGTGGTCATGCAGGACGTGCGCGGCCGGTTCGCGTCTTCAGGGGAGTGGTACTTCCTGTCCGAACAGGAGGGCCCGGACGGCTTCGACACCATGGAGTGGCTCGTGTCCCAGCCCTGGTGCAACGGCCGGGTCGGCACCATGGGCCTGTCCTACTCGACCGCCACCCAGCAGGCCCTTGCCGTCCTGCGCCCGCCCGGCCTTGCCTCCCAGTTCCTCTCCGACGGCGGCTACGACTATTTCCATCGGACCCTCCGACACTCCGGCGCCTTCGAGCTGGGTGTCCTGCTGCCCTATGTGGTGCGCCTGGCCCGCGAGGGCCCGGATCTGGCGAGCGACTCCGAACGGCGCGCCGCCTTTGAAGCCGAACTCGACGGCCTCCGGCCCTGGCTCGACCGGCTGCCCCTCCGCAAGGGCGAGTCGTTCCTGCGTCACGCGCCCCGCGAGGAGCGCTGGTTCTTCGACATGCTCACCACCTCGAGGCGCGACGCCTACTGGACGCAGGCCACCCTGAGCCTTCGCGATCACGTGGACGCCTACCCCGACATTCCGATCTTCTTCCAGACGTCGTGGTATGGCCATCACGTCTGGGCCACCCTCGAGAAGTACCGGGCGATCCGAAGGGGTCGGACCTCGCCGATGCGGCTCCTGGTCGGATCCTGGCTGCATGGCTACGACGATTTCGCGCGGTCTTTCGCGGGCGAGGTCGATTTCGGCACGGAGGCGAAGATCGACTTCAACGCGCTTCGGCGGCTCTGGTTCGATGCCACGCTCAAGGGCGCGGACAACGGGATTCTCGGTGGCCCCGAAGTGCACATCTTCGTCATGGGCGGGGGAAGCGGCGGGCGCGACGAAGCGGGCCGGCTGCAGCACGGCGGCCGCTGGCGCGAAGAAACGGCATGGCCTTTGCCCAAGGCGCGGCCGGTCACGTTTCACCTTCACGGCGACGGGAGCCTGCGCCCCGAGGCCCCAGGCGTCCAGGCGCCGCCCCGCCACTTCACTTTCGATCCCCTCGACCCCGTGCCCACGGTCGGAGGCGGGGTTCAAAACGGCATGTTCCCGGAACTCATCCAGGGAGGTGCCTACGACCAGCGCTCCCGGGAGGACCTTTGGGTCTGCTACGACTCGGAGCCCCTTTCCAGCCGTGATGACGTGCTCGTGTTCCAGACCGATCCTCTGGAGGTCGACTTCGAGGTCACGGGGACGATCTCCGTCCGCCTTTTCGTCTCTTCGTCGGCGAAGGACACCGACTTCACCGCCAAGCTGATCGATGTCCATCCGCCGTCTTCCGCCTGGCCGCGGGGTTTCGCCATGAACCTGACCGACTCCATCGTTCGCTGCCGTTACCGCGAAGGCTTCGACCACGAGGCCTGGCTTCGACCCGGCGAGATCGTGGAGGTCGTGATCGAGCCCCAGGCGGTCAGCAACCGGTTCGCGAAAGGCCATCGCATCCGCCTCGACATATCCAGCAGCAACTTCCCGCGCTTCGACGTCAATCCCAATACCGGCGAGCCCTGCGGCCTGGAAAGGGGCCTCGAGACGGCCACGAATGCCGTCCACGCGGACGCCCAGCACCCTTCGAGCCTCACCTTCAACACGCTGTGAGCCGGTTCAGTTAGAATCCCCGGCCTCACTCCCCAGGCGGCGGCCGTTTCCCCGGGCGTGTCCCCACTCCCTCCCCACAAGGTTCCTCTTTTAGGAGAAATGCATGTTCTCGTTCGTCGAGCGTAAGCCTTTCAAGCTCGCCCTCCTGGCGGCTCTCGCCATCGTGGCCTCCGCAGCCCCGACCTTCGCGAGCGAAGCCGAGCTCATCCTGCCCGATCTGGCCTCGGTCAGCTTCTTCGGAATGACCGGCCGGACCCTCCTCTTCCTCGGCCTGTTCGTCTGCGCCGCCGGAGCCCTGTTCGGGATGGTCATCTTCAAGCAACTGCGGGACATGCCCGTTCATTCGTCGATGCTCGAAGTGTCCGAGCTGATCTACGAGACCTGCAAGACCTACCTGCAGACCCAGGGCAAGTTCATCATGCTCCTGTGGGTCTTCATCGCCTCGATCATGGTGGTGTACTTCGGATGGCTGCGGCATTTCTCCATCGACCGGGTCCTCCTCATCATCTTCTTCTCCCTGGTCGGCATCGCGGGCAGCTACGGGGTGGCCTGGTTCGGCATCCGCATCAACACCTTCGCGAACTCCCGCACCGCTTTCGCGGCCCTGCGCGGCAAGCCCTTCCCGACCTACGCCATTCCCCTCAAGGCCGGAATTTCCATCGGCACCCTGCTCATCTCCGTCGAGCTCGTGATCATGCTCGCGATTCTCCTCTTCGTCCCCGGGGAATACGCGGGACCCTGCTTCATCGGCTTCGCCATCGGCGAGTCCCTGGGCGCGGCGGCCCTCCGCATCGCGGGCGGCATCTTCACCAAGATCGCGGACATCGGCTCCGACCTCATGAAGATCGTCTTCGACGTCAAGGAAGACGATGCGAGGAACCCCGGCGTCATCGCCGACTGTACCGGCGACAACGCCGGCGACTCGGTCGGCCCCACCGCCGACGGCTTCGAGACCTACGGCGTCACCGGGGTCGCCCTCATCACCTTCATCCTGCTCGCGGTCGAGAACCACACCGTCCAGGTCCAGCTCCTGGTCTGGATCTTCGCCATGCGCATCCTGATGATCGGCACCTCGGTGGTCTCCTACTTCATCAATGAAGCCTTCGCGTCCAGCAAGTACCTGAAGGCCGACAAGATGAACTTCGAAGCACCCCTCACCTCGCTGGTCTGGCTCACCTCGATCCTCTCCGTGGCCGTGACCTACGTGGTCTCGTACCTTATGATCCCGGAACTCGCGGGCGACACCAGCCTGTGGTGGAAGCTCTCCTCCATCATCACCTGCGGGACGCTCGCCGGCGCGATCATCCCCGAACTCGTGAAGATCTTCACCTCCACCGAGTCTTCGCACGTGAAGGAAGTGGTCACGGCCTCGCGCGAGGGCGGCGCTTCGCTCAACATCCTCGCCGGCCTCATCGCCGGCAACTTCTCGGCCTTCTGGCTCGGCCTCGCCATCACCGGCCTCATGGGCATCGCCGCCGCGATCTCCACCGGTTTCCCGACCACCCTCATGCTCGCTCCCGCGGTCTTCGCCTTCGGCCTCGTGGCCTTCGGATTCCTCGGCATGGGTCCGGTCACCATCGCGGTCGACTCGTATGGCCCGGTCACCGACAACGCGCAGTCGGTGTTCGAGCTCAGCACCATCGAGCAGATCAAGGGCATCGACGCGGAGATCGAGCGCGACTTCAAGTTCAAGCCGGACTTCTCGAAGGCCAAGCACTTCCTCGAGGAGAACGACGGCGCGGGCAACACCTTCAAGGCCACGGCCAAGCCCGTGCTCATCGGCACCGCGGTGGTCGGCGCCACCACCATGATCTTCTCGATCATCGTGATGCTCACCGAGAAGCTCACCATCAACATGGATCACCTGTCGATCCTGTACTCGCCCTTCCTTCTTGGCCTCGTGGCCGGGGGCGCGGTGATCTACTGGTTCACCGGCGCCTCCATGCAGGCGGTGTCGACCGGCGCCTACCGCGCGGTCGAGTTCATCAAGAAGAACATGAAGCTCGACTCGGGCGCCACCAAGGCCTCCGTCGAGGACTCCAAGAAGGTCGTGGAGATCTGCACGAAGTACGCGCAGAAGGGGATGTTCAACATCTTCCTCACCGTCTTCTTCATCACCCTCGCTTTCGCCTGCTATGAGCCGTTCTTCTTCATCGGCTACCTGATCTCCATCGCCCTGTTCGGCCTCTACCAGGCCATCTTCATGGCGAACGCGGGGGGCGCCTGGGACAACGCCAAGAAGATCGTCGAGGTCGAACTGAAGGAGAAGGGCACCCCGCTCCACGCCGCCGCCGTGGTTGGCGACACCGTGGGCGATCCGTTCAAGGACACCTCATCGGTAGCCATGAACCCGGTGATCAAGTTCACCACCCTGTTCGGTCTCCTCGCCGTGGAACTGGCGGTCGAGATGACCAAGAACGGCCAGCATGGCCTGACCCAGGTTCTCGCAGTGGTGTTCCTCGCCGTGGCTCTCTTCTTCGTCCACCGTTCGTTCTACGGGATGAGAATCGACACCAAACTGTAGGGGCGGATAACGCGGCCCCGAAGGCTGCGATTTCCCCCTTAACGAAGAAAAGCCGTCCGGTTGCGCCGGGCGGCTTTTTTTCGCCTATCGGGGGGAGAGCAAAAAGGTGGGCTGGCTCCGGGAAGCACCGGAGCCAGCCCTGTTACACCCCTGGTCTCGTTCCCATGAACATACGTGGCCGGCGGATCTCCCCCAATGAGCCATTTGCAGTATTTCCATGGTCCAAAAGGACGACTGCGGGATTCACCCTGACCAGGAGTAACTTACGCAGGTAGACGTAGTAATCGGCCGTCGCGGATCAGGTCTCTTGAAAGGAGATCCCATGAACCCCCCCCTTCTCATCCTCTGTGCAACGGACTTGAGCGCAGACGCCGACCTGGCCGTGGTGGCGGCCGACGAAATCGCCAGACTCTTCGGCTCCCGGCTCGTCTTCGTGCACGCGGTGCCCTATCCCGCCCCGGCGCAGGTGCTCTTCCCCCACCTGGTCAAGGGCACGACCGACCGCCTGATGGCGGTTTCCCGGGTCGCGTCCGAAACCGTGGCCGCCCGCGTCGCCAGTCTCACCGCGCGCACCCTGGAGGACGTCGATGTGCGGGTGGACGTGGGCGCCCCGGAGGAGGTCATCGTGGACGCCGCGGAGGAATCATCCGCCGATCTGCTGGTGATCGGGGTCAAGGGGAGCGATTCCGAAGTGGATGGGCTCGGCGCCACCGCTCTTCGAATCGCGCGTCACGCTCACTGTCCGGTGCTGGTGGTGAGAAAGGGGCCGGGGAAAGGCCCGATCCTGGCCGCGACGGATCTTTCCGATCCCGCGCAGGGCGCCCTGGCCATCGCCTCTCTCCTCTCTCAGAAGACCGGTGAGCCGATGGTGGCCCTTCACGTCGTCGACTATTCGCCCGTGGTGGTCGTTCCCGAGGCCTTCGGGCCGGGGATTCCCATTCCGGTTTCGGAGGAGGAGCACAAGGCCATTCTCAAGGCCGCCGGCGATCGCCTCGTCGAAGTCGTCACCCGGCTCGAGATCAAGACCGATCGGCTCGTCGAGGAAGGTCCGCCGCCGGAGCGAATCGTCGCGGTGGCCGAGCAGATCGAGGCGCGCCTGGTGGTGGTCGGCACCGAGGGCGGGGGCGGACTGAGGCGGATGCTGCTCGGCAGCGTCGCCGAGGATGTCCTTCGCCTCGCCCCCTGTTCCGTCTTGCTCGTTCGTCATCACAAGCCTGGAGGACATGAATGAAGGATCCGAGACAGAAGGATGTCCGCGAGTCGACGGTGGTTCTCGTCTGCCGCGACATCGAGCTCAACGGGGAAGACCGCAAGGAAATCGAACGGAGCGAGGCCGCTCTCGCCCACGTCTTCCCGAAGATCCATCGAATCGAGTGGACCGTCACCGCGAGGCGTCGACCGGTCCGAGCCGTCGAGGTGCATGCGCAGATGCATGCGCGAGGAGGAGATTACGAAGGCCGGGCGTCCGAGAAGGACGCGCGGACCGCGTTTCAGGTGGTGACCAGGAAACTGCTGGCTCAGAAGCGAAACCAGAAAGAGGCGACTCTCGGGTCGCGGCGCGACGAGAAAGCGCGTCAGCCCGCCGGTGACTGGTACTGATCGAGGTTCAGGAGGGTTCGGCCTCCATTCGATTCCTGAGAATGCCGATTCCCTCGATCTCCACCTCGACCACGTCGCCCGGTTTCATGAAGATGGGCGGCTTGCGGGCAAAGCCCACCCCCGAAGGAGTTCCGGTGGCGATTAAGTCCCCCGGGGCGAGCGGGGTGAACGACGAGATGTACTCGATCAGTTCGGGAATCCGGAAGATGAGTTGCGAGGTGTTCGCCTCCTGAAGGACCTGCCCGTTCAGCCTGGTGCGGATCGCGAGGCTGTGGGGGTCGGGAATCTCGTCCGGCGTGACCATCCACGGGCCCAGGGCTCCGCTGCGCGGGAAGTTCTTCCCGGGCGTGAACTGGGTGGTGTGCCGCTGCCAGTCGCGGACGGAGATGTCGTTGAAGCAGGTGTAGCCCGCCACGTGATCCATGGCCTGCGCCTTGTCGACGTAGCGGCCGGCCCTGCCGATCACCACCGCGAGCTCGCACTCGTAGTCGACCATGGTCGAGATTCTCGGAACCCAGGCGGCCTTTTCATGCGCCACCAGGGTGTCGGTGAGGCGAAGGAAGATGGTGGGGTGGTCGGAGGCCCCCCGGCCCATCTCCTTCTGGTGATCCGCGTAGTTGACCCCGATGCAGAAGATCTTCCCGGGGTTTGGAATCACGGGCAGGAACTCCGCCACCTGCAATGGCATCCAGTCCTTGCCCGTGCCGATGAAGGTCGCGAGTCCGTTGAGCCCGCCCCCGCCGATCAGGGCCTTGAGATCCGGAAACCGGGGTCCGAACTTCGGACCGAGGTCGACGAGGCGATCGTTGTTCAGCCCGCCGTAGGTCGCTTTCCCATCCTTGATGAAGGACGCTAGTTTCATCACGCTCTCCCTGGTTTCGCCGGCCCCGCCCGCGGTTCGGGCGAGGGTACTCGGGATGCTACGCGATTGAAGGCCGGCTTACTGGAGCCGCATGGTGAGGCCGAAGGTGGCGCCGAAACGCTGGTTGGCATCGCCCGAGAACTGGCCGATCTGGTTCGGCCCGAATTCTCCGGAGAGGGCCCGCTGGTAGGCGGCTTCCGCGAAAAGCTCGAAGTTGCCGTAGAGGCGCGCGCGCAGACCTGCAGGGGTGGTCAGGTAGGTGATGCTCGAAGTGGCGTAGTAGGAGTTGTAGGCCCCGCTGCCATTCACCGTCCCCGGCCGCGCCGCTGGTCCGCCCACCGTCGTCGCATACCCGTTGTTCGCGGACCCGTAATAGATGCCCGCGCCCGCGTATCCGTAGACGCGGTGGCCCCAGCCGAAGGAGCGCAGAACCGTGCCGCCGAGGGAGGCCTGGAAGCCGGCCACGTCGCTGTAGCCGAGGGCGATGGTGGGCTGGAGCGTCCAGTCGTCCTTGAATGTCCAGCCCACGCTCATGCCGCTGCCGAGGCCGCGGCCCATGTTGAGGGCTACGTCGCCCCGGTCCTGAGCGGAGGCGAGGCCGGGGAGGACAACCAGGGGGAGAAGGAATGCATATCGAAAGACGCGCATGGAAAACCTCCGGGACAATCGTAGCGCTGGTCAGGATTCCTGAATCTTAAGAAGCCGTCGGGATCAAATCGTGAAAGCAAGAAGCACGCCGCCACGGATGAAGAGGCCGGGATGGGGAATCGCCTGGATTCGCGGGGCTTGCCCCGCGCCTCAGGCGCAGGCCGCGATCGGGCCAGGTCATCGATTGGAGACGATCCGCGTCCCTTGGAGGCGACGCGGAGCAACGAAATTCTTAAGGCGCCTCGGCCGCCTGCCGGCGAGCGAGGTGACGTTCGCGCAGGACCTTGACCGCGTCGTGAACCGAGAGCCCCCGGGACCGCAGCAGAACGGTGAGGTGGAAGATCAGGTCGGCGGCTTCGCCCAGAAGAGCCTCGTCGTCCTCCACGACCGCCGCGAGAGCCGTCTCCACCGCTTCCTCGCCGACCTTCTGCGCGATGCCCCTGGTGCCCGAATCGAAGAGGTTCGCGGTGTAACTGCCGGGCGGGCGATCCAGCTCGCGTTCGCGGATCAGGGCGTCGAGTTCGGCCAGGAAATTGGCGGGCGCCGCCTTGAAGCAGCTCGCGGTTCCTTCGTGGCAGGTGGGCCCGCTCGGCCGCGCGATCACGAGCAGGGTGTCGCGATCGCAGTCCGCCTCCATGCGCACGAAGACCAGGGCGTTGCCGCTGGTCTCGCCCTTGGTCCACAGACGCTCCTTGCTCCGGCTCCAGAAGGTCACGTGCCCGGTGTCGAGGGTGGCGTCGACCGCCTCGCGGTTCATGTAGCCGAGCATCAGCACCCGGCCGTTGTCCTCGTCCTGGACCACCACGGGGAGGAGCCCCTTCTGTTTCTCCCAGTCCAATGCGTCAATTTCCTCAGGCGACATCTCTTACCTCGATCTGCGCTTCACGCAGGTACTTTTTCAGGGTGGGAATGGGAAGCGTTCCCGAGTGGAAGACGCTCGCGGCCAGGGCCGCATCGACATCGGCTTCCTTGAAGACCGCGGCGAAATCGGCAGCGGACCCGGCCCCACCCGAAGCCACCAGGGGGACGCGGCAGACCTGGCGCACGGCCTTCAACTGGGGAAGATCGTAACCCGTCCGCGCGCCGTCGCTCCCCATGCAGTTCAAAACGATCTCGCCCGCGCCCAGCGACTGGACTTCGCTCACCCAGTCGAGGGTGCGCCGGGGCAGCGCGCGGGTCTTTTCGGGGTCGCCCGAATATTGCCGCACCCGCCACTCGCCGTCCTGGTCCCGCAGGGAGTCGATGCCCACCACCACGCACTGAACCCCGAACGCGGCTGCGAGTTCCCCCACCAGCGCCGGCCGTTCCAGGGCGGGGGAGTTCACCGAGATCTTGTCGGCGCCCGAATACAGGACGGCGCGCGCTTCCTCCGCGGACCGGATTCCTCCCGCGACGCAGAAGGGAATGTCGATCAGCCGGGCCACGCGCTCCACCCAGGCCCGATCCACCGATCGCCCTTCCGGGCTCGCGGTGATGTCGTAGAAGACGAGCTCGTCCGCACCCTCGTCGCGGTAGCGCAGGGCGAGCTCCTCGATCCGCCCCATCACCACGTGGTCGCGGAAACGCACGCCCTTCACCACCTCTCCGTCGCGGACGTCGAGGCAGGGGATGATCCGCCGGCTCAACATGCGAGCGCGTCCTTCAGCTCGAACCGCTTCTCGAGCAGAGCGCGGCCGAGGATGGCCGCGCTCGCCCCCGCCCGTTTCACGGCGCGGATGTCATCGAGATCGCGGACGCCGCCCGAGGCCTGGATCTGAAGATCCGGAAAGCGCGCGGCGAGCGAGCGGTACAGCTCGACATTGAAGCCCGAGAGCATGCCGTCGCGCGCGATGTCGGTGCACAGGACGTGACGCAGCCCGGCCTCGGCGTAGCGCTCGAGGAGGTCCTCGAGATTCAGGGGCGTCACTTCCGTCCAGCCCTTCACGGGAAGGCGCCACCGACCCTGTTCGTCCTGACGCGCATCGAGAGCGAGGGTGATCCGATCCGCTCCGAAGGTTCTGACCCAGGTCGCGACCCGTTCCGACTCTCGAACCGCCAGCGTGCCCACCACCACGCGTTCCGCCCCCGCCGCGAGCAGCGCCGCCACCTCCCCCTCCGCGCGGATCCCGCCACCGGTCTGGATCCGGAGCGAGGTGCGCGCGCGGACCGCCCCGAGGAGGGGCGCCAGGGTGTAGCGACCCGCACGCGCCGCGTCGAGGTCCACGAGGTGAAGCCAGGACGCCCCCTCCCGCGCGTAGCTCTCGATGGCCTCGATGGGCGCGTCGCCGTAGACGGTCTGGCGCTCGTAGTCGCCCTGGTTCAGGCGGACCACGGAGCCGTCGCGCACGTCGATGGCGGGAAGAACGGTGAAGGTCATGAGAGGGAGAGGAAGTTCATGAGCAGTCGAGCGCCGGCGGTGCTCGACCTCTCGGGATGAAACTGCGCGCCCAGGACCGAGCCCCGGGCCACCACCGCGCTGAAGGGAAGTCCGTGAGTGGTGGCCGCGATGGTATCGGGAGAGAGCGGGGCCGCGTAGCTGTGGACGAAATAGACCGAGGCCTGGTCGAGGCCTCGCATCAAGGCATGAGGCTCGCCCGCAGACGCGTCGAGCCGGTTCCACCCCATGTGGGGCACGCGGATCCCGGGCGAGGACGGGAGGAGTTTCACCTCGCCGCGAAGCAGGCCAAGGCACTCGGTATCGCTCTCTTCCGAACGCTCGAACAGCAACTGCATGCCCACGCAGATTCCGATCAGGGGCTGGGTGAGACGGGGGATGAGTTTGTGGAGGCCGTTCTCGCGAAGCTTCGCCATGCACACCGCGGCCGCTCCCACCCCGGGGAGGACCACGTGAGTGGCGTCGCGGATGGAATTCCAGTCGGAGGTGACCGGGGCCTCGACCCCGAGCCGGGAGAACGCGGCCTGGACCGACCCCAGGTTGGCGCCCCCGGAGTCGAGGAGAACCACCCGCGGCGTCACAGCGCGCCCTTGGTGCTCGGCAGCTCGACTCCCTCGCGGCGGATGGCCTGGCGCAGGGCGCGCGCCACCGACTTGAAGCAGGCCTCGATCATGTGGTGGGTGTTCTCGCCCTGGACCTTGAGGTGCAGATTGAGGCCGGCGGTTTCGCACAGGGACCGGAAGAAGTGGGGCACGAGTTCGCTCGGCAGGCCGCCCACGTTCTCGCGCGGGAACGCGCCTTCGAAGACGAAGTAGGGGCGGCCCGAGAAATCGAGGGCGGCGCTCGCCAGCGTCTCGTCCATGGGCAGGGTGAAACCGTACCGTCCGATGCCGCGCTTGTCGCCGAGCGCCTGCTTGAGGGCGGTCCCGAGGGCGAGGGCGGTGTCCTCCACGGTGTGGTGCTCATCGATATGCAGATCGCCCTCGCAACTCACTTCGAGCGCGAAGCCGCCGTGCTTGCCGAGCTGCTCCAGCATGTGATCGAAGAAGCCGAGGCCGGTCTTCGCCACGGGATCGGCGACGCGGTCGAGGTCGATCGACACCCTGACCCTGGTCTCCTTCGTCGCCCGTTCGACCTGGGCGGTGCGCGGCGCATCCACGAGGGCATGAGCGATGGCGGCCCACGAGTAGTCCTTCGGGCCCAGTCGGAAGCCCCTCACCCCGAGATTGGTGGCGAAGAGCATGTCGGTCTCCCGATCGCCCACCATGGCGCTCGCCGAAAGGTCGATGGAGCGATCGCGGAGGTAGTGCATCACCATGCCGATGCCCGGTTTGCGCGTCGGCTTGTTCTCCTCGGGGAGACTCTCGTCGATCAGGATCTCCCTGAAGCGGATGCCCTGCGAATCGAGAATCTGGAGCAGGAGACGGTGCGGCCCCTCGAAACTCTCCCGCGGAAAGGCGGCGGTCCCGAGGCCGTTCTGGTTGGTGACCATCACGAACTCGAACCCGGCGTCGCGCAGGCGAAGCAGGGCGGGGATCACTCCGGTGACGAGGCGGAATTTGTCGTATGAGTCGATCTGTTCGTCCGCGGGCTCCTCGATGAGGACGCCGTCCCGGTCGATGAAGAGGATGCGGGTCATTGTGAATCCAAGGGGGTCCGGACACGGACCCCGCCCCCCTTGGGAACCCCCGCCGACGTGGTCGCCCCCGGCTTTGTCGATGCCCGAAGCGCCCGAGTGAATCGGTCGCTTCGGAAGTGGAGGTGTGCGATCACGCCGGCGCGCTCTATCACGGTCATTTTGCCAGTGCCGCGATCATCGCGGCGTTTTCGTCGGGAGTTCCGATGGAGATTCGGAGAGCGTCGGCTAGCTGCGGCATCGCCCGCATGTCCCGCACCACCACTCCGGCCGCGAGCAGGCGTTTCAGGGCGGCGTCCGCATCCGCGAAGCGAACCAGGAGGAAGTTCCCCTGAGACGGGTACACGCGGGCGACTCCTCCGACCCCTCGAAGCGCCTTGTCCAGCGCCTCCCGCTCGCGAACCGTGGTGGCGATCCGCGACTTCGCCTCGGCGAGCGCCGGGTCGGACAAGGCTTCGAGGGCGAGACTCGCCGAGGGAGCGGCTACCGAATACGGCGCGGAAACGCTGCGGAGGACGCCGATCACGTCCGGGTCGGCGAGCACGGCGCCGATCCGGGCGCCGGCCATGGCGTACGCCTTCGAGAGCGTGCGCAGAAGGATCAGGTGGGGGAACTCATCGAGCAGTGCGACGGCACTTCCCACCGACGAGAACTCGGCATAGGCCTCGTCGAGCACGAGCGCGACCTTGCCGGTGGCGGCCTTCGCGAGACGCTTGATCTCCGGGACGGAGAGGGCTTGTCCGGTCGGGTTGGCGGGAGAGCAGAGGAAGACCACGCGCACGTCTCCGTGGGCGATCACGTCCTCCACCGCGGTCAGGTCGAGAGAGAAGCGCTTGCCGTCATCGTCGAGCGGCACTTCGACGAGGGGAGCGTTTTGAACCCGGGCGCTCACCGCGTACATGCCGAAGCAGGGTGGAGCGATGAGGACGCCGTCGATTCCCGCGCGGCAGAAGGAGCGGACCAGGAGGTCGATGCCTTCGTCGCTCCCGCGCGTCACCATCAGGCGCTCGACGGGGACGCCGTACAGGCTGGCCATGCGCGCGCGCAACGCCGCGGGTTGGGGTTCGGGATATCGGTTCAATCCGAGGCCGGTATCCGCGGACGAGGGCCACGGGCTCTCATTCGCGTTGAGCCAGACGTGGCCGGTGGCCTTCTCGCGTCGGGCCGAGGCGTAGCCGGTGAAGGCGCGCAGGTCGGGACGAACCAGATCGAGGACCGAGGTCATGATCGCGCGTCCAGCCGGCGGACCACGGCCTGGGCGTGAGCCTCCAGGCCCTCGGCGCGGGCGAGGGTCACCGCGCACGGACCGATGGCGGCGAGGCCCTCGCGGCTGACCGACTGCACGCTGATGGAGTTCTGGAAGCTGGCCACGCTGACCCCACTGTAACCGCGGGCCGCTCCATTCGTGGGCAGGACGTGGTTGGTGCCGGAACAGTAGTCGCCCAGGGTTTCCGGCGCATGGTCGCCGAGGAACACCGACCCGGCGGCGCGCACCTTCGAAAGGTGCGCCCCCGGTTCGCGCACGGCGAGGATCAGGTGCTCCGGCGCGTAATCGTTGCTGATATCGATCGCAGCATCGACGTCCTCGACCACCACGAAGCGGGCGTGCTCCAGCGCGCGCCGCGCGATGTCCGCGCGCGGCAGGAGGCCGAGCTGCGTCTCGAGGTTCTCGAGGACGGCTTCGATGAGATCGGCGGAGGGGGTCAGGAGGATCGCCTGCGAGTCGGGACCATGCTCGGCCTGGGCGAGGAGGTCCGCGGCCACGAAGGCCGGGGAGGCGCCCGAATCCGCGATGACCAGGACTTCCGACGGTCCGGCCGGCATGTCGATGGCCGGGCCGCCCGGCATCATGGCCACCTGCTGCTTGGCTCCGGTCACGAAGGAATTGCCGGGACCGAAGAGCTTGTGGCACGCGGGAATCGACGCCGTGCCCAGGCCCATGGCCGCGATCGCCTGCGCGCCCCCCACCTTGAACACCCGGCGAATGCCGCACAGCTGCGCGGCCACGAGGACGGTGGGATCGGCCCGGCCATCCTTTCGAGGCGGAGTGCAGAGGATGACCTCCTCGCAGCCGGCGAGAAAGGCGGGCACGCCCAGCATGAGGGCGGTGGAGGGAAGCGGCGCGGAGCCCGAGGGGACGTAAAGACCGACCCGGCAGATCCCGCGGAGCACACGCCCGCAGGAGACTCCGGGGGCGGTGTCGATCTGGAAGTCTTTCGCCATGCCGGCGCGGTGCCAGGTGATGAGGCGTTCGCGCGCCTCCGCCATGGCGGCCCTCACCTCGGCGGGCACGACGCGCTCCGCCTCTTCGAATTCCGCGTCGCTCGCTTCCAGCGCCTCGAGGCGAATTCCGTCGAAGCGCTCGGTGAGGGCGAGGAGGGCCGCGTCGCCGCCCTGACGAACCTCCTCGACGATGCCGCGGACGGCCGCGCCGACGCTCGTCTGGTGGTCGGCGTTCGGGCGGCGGAGCAGTTCGGTCCGGGCCGGCGCGGAGAGATCGCTCCAGCGAACGGATCGAACCCTCGGGCCGGGGGCCTTGAAGGTGGTCACTTGCGGGGGCCTTTTCCTCTCGTGGAGCCGAGCACTCGCTCGGCGGCCAGGCGATAACCGCCCGCGCCGAAGCTCAGGCAGCGGGCGATCCGGCCGATGGTGGTGACGCTGACCCCCGTCCGGTCGTGGATTTCGCGATAAGGAGTCTCCTTGAGGAGCAGCGGCACCACCCGCCACCGGTCGGCGATCGCCTCCAGCTCGGCCGGGGTGCATAAGTCGTCGAGGAAGGCTTTCATCTCCCCGGGCGCGCGCATGGCCAGAAGAGCCTCCAGAAGGGGTCCAAGCGCGGGCCGGCCCCCCCCTGGTCTTCCCGACGGTCCCGCGTCTCGATGCTTCACCTTCATAGTGTAATAGTACGCTATTACATTAGCAAGGGGGGTGGAGCGGGAACCGGAGAGGGGCCCGGGCGGGGTGTTCGCGGTTACCCGGTCTTGCGGGTGAACGAGCGGGCCTTCGCGTTCAGGTGATCCTCGATGCCGCCGCAGACCGTGCGGCAGAGTTCGAACACCGAAGGGTCGGCCACGCTGACGAAGACCGACGTGCGCTCCTGGCGCCGCGCCACCAGGCCGCCTTCGATCAGGAGTCGAAGGTGCTTGCTCACGTTCGGCTGGGAGGTGCCGATATCCTCGGCCAGTTGCGAAACCGAGGTCTCGCCTTCCTGAAGACGATTCAGGATCTGCAGGCGCAAGGGTTCGGAGAGCAGCCGGAACCGACCAGCGACGAGGTCGAGGCCTTCGGGAGTAAGGTTCTTGAGGTGAGACGCGGTGTTCATTTCCGTAATTAACTATATGCGACAAGGGTTATATTAGAAAAATCCATGACCTGCACCGTGCCCGATTTCTCCGGATCCAAGCCCCTTGAGCCGCTGCCCGTGCCGACCTTCGAGTTCAAGCAGTTCTACCTGGGCTGTCTCGCCCAGGCCTCGTATCTGCTCGGCTCCGAGGGCGAGGCGGCCATCGTGGACCCGCGCCGCGACGTGGACGTCTACATCGATGAAGCGAAGGCGCGGGGTCTCTCCATACGCTTCGTGGTCGAGACCCACCTCCACGCGGACTTCGTGAGCGGACACCGGGAGCTGGCGGAGCGCACCGGGGCCACCGTGCTGATTTCTCATCGCGCGGGCGCGGCCTTTCCCCACCAGGGCGTCAAGGATGGGGACACGGTCAGGGTCGGCGCCCTCTCTCTTCGCTTCCTGGAAACGCCGGGCCATACCCCCGAGAGCATTTCCGTTCTCGCGACCGACACCCGGGCCTCGAACGAGCCGCAGATGGTTCTGACCGGCGACACCCTCTTCATCGGCGATGTCGGCCGGCCCGATCTGCTGGGCAGCAAGGGGATCACCGCCGAGCACATGGCCGGGCTCCTCTACGACTCCCTCCACACCAAGCTCCTGCCCCTCGCCGACGATGTGCTCGTCTATCCCGCGCACGGCGCAGGGTCGCTCTGCGGCAAGAACCTTTCGAAGGACACCTTCTCGACCATCGGGAGACAGCGTGAGACGAACGTCGCGCTTCAGCCCATGAACCGCGACGAGTTCATCCGCTTCCTCACCAAAGACGCTCCCGAGATCCCCGCGTATTTCCCGATGGACGTCGAGATCAATCGCCGCGGGGCCTCGAGCCTCGAGCCCGGGATGAAGCCGAAGCCGCTCAGCGCCGCCGAGGTCAGGCAACTCCAGGATCAAGGAGCGGTGGTGCTCGATGTTCGCTCGTCCGAGGACTACGCGAAGGGATCGGTTCCGACGTCCCTGAATATCGGCCTCGACGGCCAGTTCGCCTCGTGGGCGGGCACCCTCGTCGATCCGAACCGCGATCTCGTCATCGTCGCCGACGACGAAGACGGCGCCTCCCAGGCGCGGACGCGACTCGCCCGGGTGGGCCTCGAGAGGGTGGTCGGCTGGCTCGCCGGGGGTCTCTCCGAGTGGAAGAAGGCCGCCTTCCCGCTGGACACCACGGAACAGGTGGGCGTGGGCGAGCTGAACGACCTGCTCGGCAAGGCCGGGCCGGAGCCGGGCCGGACGTTCCAGGTGGTCGACGTCCGCCGGAACGGAGAATGGGCGGGCGGGCACATCGCCGGCGCCATTCATGCTCCGCTTCACGTCCTCGAGGATCACGCCGCCACCCTCGATCCCGCGCTCAAGACCTATATCGTGTGCGGGGGCGGCTACCGGTCGATGATGGCCGCGGAGATCCTGCGCGAGCTCGGGGTCGAGGATGTGGTCGACGTCAAGGGCGGAATGGCGGAGTGGAAGGCGCAGGGCCTTCCCACCACTCTCGACTGATGCGCCTGTTTCTCCGTCGCGCTTTCGGCGCAGCCCTGCTGGCTCTCACGGTCTCGGCCCGGGCCTTCGCCCAGATTCCCGCCGAGACCGCCTCGCCGGTGGGACCGCTCGTCTCCTCGTACATCGAGCGCTACTTCGACATGTATCCCACCCGGGCCACCGAGGCGGGGCGGCATGACCGGGACTCGGCGATCGAGGACTTCTCCACCCAGAGAGTCGCGGCCTGGATCGAATTCAATCGCGCCACGAAGGTCTCGCTGCAGGCCGCGGTCAAGACCGCCTCCTTCGACGATCGCCTCGACGCGAAGGTCCTCGAGGCCCAGATCGACCGGGAGATCCTCGATCTCGACACCCTGAAAAGACGCGACCGCGATCCCCTCTTCTGGACCGCGCCGCTTTCGAACGCCACCGTCTTCCTGCTGGTGCGCGACGATCTCAAGCGCGACGCCGCCCTCACCGCGGCGCGACAGCGGGTGAGCGTCATTCCTCCGCTGGCCCGGGCCGCCCGGGAGGTCTTCGAGGTTGCCGAGCCCGCCGCCCTGGCGCCCGAGCACGTTCGCCTCGCCGCGGCCCAGGCCTCGTCACTGGCCCGGTTCTACGCCGAGGGTTTCGCGCAGGCGTTTCCCGCGGCCGAGCGCGAGGCCGTTCAGCGGGAGGCGGAGTTCGCGTCGCTGGCCCTCGATGATCTCGCCTCCACCCTGCAACTGGTGGCGAAGACGGCCACCGGCCGCGCGCAACTCGGGTCCCGTTACGCCGAGGTCTTTCGCGTGGGCACCGGGCTCGCCGAGCCGCCCGCTTCGGTCCTGGCCCGCGCCGAACGGGCTCTCGTGGCCAAGCGCACCGAGGTGGCGCGGTACGCCCGCTCGGTGTACGCGGAGGTCACGGGCGAAACCAGCGCGCCCGTCCGCGATGGCGACGTGATCCGGCGCGTGTTCGCGGCCATCGGCGAGGACCGTGACCCCGATCTCGACACCTACACCGCGGGCTGGAAGCGGAACACCGTCGACGTGGAACGCTTCGTCCGGGGGCGCAAGGTGATGACCCTCAAGGATCCTCTGACCCTCAAGATCGATGTCTCTCCCGCCTACTTCACCGGCCAGAGTGTGGGCGGCGTCTACGCCGCGGGGCCCTGGTCGCCCGAGGCCAGCACCATCCTCTTCCTGCCCGTGCCCCGGACCGGGGCTTCACCCGACGAGGCCGCCGCGTTCTACCGCGACTTCAATCGCGGTTTCAATCGGATGATCGTCGCCCACGAACTCATTCCCGGCCACTACACCCAGTTGAAGTACGCGGCCCACCACCCCCGGAAAGTCCGGGCGCTCTTCGCGGACCCCGTCTACGTCGAGGGCTGGGGAACATTCTGCGAGCGCCTGGTCCTCGATCTCGGCTTCGGCAACTCCCGCGCGCGCCTCGCCCACCTGAAGAAGCAGCTCGAGAACATCGCCCGGACCATCGTCGATATCCGCGTTCACACCAAGGACATGACCGAGGCGCAGGTCCGCGAGTTCGTGACCAAAGAGGCCTTCCAGGGAGAGCAGCTCGCCCAGAACATGTGGATGCGGACCCTCACCACCGCGCCCCAGATCACCAGTTACTTCCTGGGCTACGACCAGGTGAAGACCCTCTACGAGGACGTGCGAAAGGCCCGGGGGTCGGCCTTCGTTCTGCGCCGGTTCATGGACGGCATGATGGAGCTGGGTCCGGTGCCGGTGAGCGAGTACCGAAAGCGCCTGCTTCCACCGCGGAAATAGAAGAACTCTGGATCCCGGCTTTCGCCGGGATACGCAGGGGCTCCGCTTCGCGGCGACCCTGCTATTTCGACAGAAGCTTTTCGATGCGCTCCAGGCGCGCCATGGCCTCGGAGTGCAGATGGTCGAACTTCTCGTGGAGCTGGGCGACCTCGAGTTCGGCCTTGAGATTGACGTCGTATTCGATGTCGCCCCGGATCTTGTCCTTCGCCACCTGCCGGCTCTGGGAGAGCAGCACGAACGTGGAGAGCACGATGGCCTCGAGCGACACGATCATGGTGAGGAGGCCGTAGGGGAAGGGATCGAAACCGGTGATGGCCTGGACCCAAGGAATGTCGATGTTCGAAGCCCAGTGGGTGTTGAGCAGGATCCAGAAGAAGAACCACAGAAGGTGCAGGAAGAGGAAGGTGAGGCTCCCCGAAAATTCGGCGATCCAGTCGGCCACGCGCTGAACCTGGGTGCGCGTATCTTCCACTTCCTGGTTCACGTTGCGGGACGCGGTCTGGCGAAGGAGGCCGACGGTCTGCCGGAGCCTCCGGCCCGTGGCCGCGAGCAGATCCATGGCCGCGTGGGGGTGGGCGCGAATCAACGCGTCGAGGTCGTGGCGGTCGACCCGGATCGCCTCCATGTCCTCCTTGACCACGACCGAGGCGGTCCGCGGCCCCGCGTCCAGCAGGGAAATCTCTCCGAAGAACTCCCCGACCCCCAGGGTCTCCAGAACCACGCGATGGCCGGTGGTGTCCTTGAAATAGATCTCGGCCGCGCCCCTGGTCACGACGTACAGGGAATCGCCGGGATCACCGACCGCGAACATCTCGTGCCCCGCCGGGTGCCGGACTACTTCGATCTGCGCGGCCAGCGTCCTGCGCTCGTCGTCATCGAGCTTCTCGAAGAAAGGAACACCCCTGAGGACTTCTTCGTTGTCAGGCGCCATCCTTCAAGTGTCTCAGACAGACGCGCTCACCACAAGCGTCCGCCCGAGGGCTCACTCGCCTTCGCGGGTGGCTTCGAGGACTTCGAGGGCCTGGCGGTCTCCCGGCCTTCGCTGCAGCGCGAGCGCGGCCATGGCGTGGGCTTCGGGCTCGCGGCGCAGGCGCATGAACACATGAGCGAGGGCGGCGGCGGCTCCGCCCTTCACGTCGAGGGTGACCGCGGCGGCGAGCGGGATGATGGCGCGCTCGGGCTGGTTGAGTTTCATCCAGAGGCCGCCCAGCATCTCGAGGGCGAGCGGGTGCGGATCGAGGTCGACCGCGCGCTGCAGCGTCCTTACCGCGGCGGCGAGCTCGCCCTTATCGGCCTGCTGCTGCGCCTTGTGCACCAGCCGCGACGACGCCGGCCGTGACAATTCGTTCGTCTGGAACAGGTCTTCCTCGGTCAACTGATGCCTTTCGCCGGGGAGTCTAGCCCTTTCCTTCCTTCCGGGTGGATCCCTCGAGTCCTACCTGGAGGGGGGCAGGTGCTCGAGGACGAGCCCCACCGCAGTCCGTCGCGAAAAGCCCTTCCAGTAGGTGTGCGCCGCCGTGGGCTTGCCGTCCTTGTCGACGGCGAAGACTCCGTCTTTGCCGTTCGGGATGACATCGAAATACGCCTGCTTGTCCGCGTCGCCCTTGAGGCGCAGGTCGAAGAACGCGGTGGCGAAGTGGTCGAGGATGTTGTTCATGCGCACGGTGTCCCAGACCGCGTCGTTGTAGTGGGTGAAGCCGGGCGGGCGGCCATCCTTCGAAAAGTAGGTCTCCTCGGGGGCGGGAATCGGGGCGCCCGCGTTGTGGTTCGCATTGAGGAAGGTCAGCAGGTAGCGGTCGGCGTTCGTCGCGGCCTGGTAGATCGCGCGCGTTCCCTTCTCGTATCCGGACACGTCGTCGGCGCTTCCGGCCACGAACAGCACCGGCGTCTGGATGCCGGTGAGCCCGGCCGCGTCCCAGTAGCCCTGCTCCATTCCCCAGGGCGCGATGGCGATCGCCGCCTTGATCCGAGGATCCATCGACTTCAGGTACGCGGGGTTCGAGGCGCCACGCTCGCCCAGCAGTCCGTTCGGAGGCGAGGTCTCGCGGGTCTCCATGGCCTTGGCGAACCCGCCGCCGATCAGGTTGACGACACCGTAACCGCCCATTGAATATCCGACGACCCCGGTCCGCGACCCGTCGATGAGGCCGCTCCACACCGTGGCCGATTGCTTCCCGCCGAGGCGCTGCAGCTCATTGAGCACGGACAGGTCATCGAACGGCCGGTTGTAGAGCGTGCTCGCGAACGCCTTCTGATCGTCATAGGTGCTGTCCTTGTGGTCGATCGAAGCCACCACGTAGCCCTTGCTGGCGAGGTTCTCGCAGAGGTGGCTGAGCAGGAAGCGTCCGCCGGGATAACCATGCGAGACGATGACCAGCGGATACCCGCCTTCCTTCGCGAGGGGCGCCGCATCCCTCACCGCCCGCCCGTGAAGGGTCACCACCACCGCGGGGTCGCGCGTGATGACGCCCGGATAATCGCCGCGCTGCGGCTGGCCAGGGGCCAGAGCGGCGGGGTACCAGACCTCCACGGTGAGGGTGCGGTCGTAGCGCGCGGTGGGCTCGCCCGGTTTCGTGTTGAGGATGTCGGGACGATTCCGGTCCGTGACCTGGACCGTTCGCACGCCCACCGCGAGAGAACCGTAGCTCGCGAGCTCGGGGGCCACGGGCGTCACCACGTCGATGCGATTCTGCGGCGAGGCCGCGGCGGCGACCAGGATGATGGCGAAGGCGCCGCCGAGGGCGCGCGCGGAATGGACCATGGAACCTCCAGATTCGGACGCGAGGATAGCTGGTAGCCTCCCCGGCGCCATGCGACTTCTGCGAATGCGGCTCCCCGCCCTGCTCGCTTGTTTCTTCGTGATGGCCGCCGTCGCGCCGCGAGCGGCCGGGCAGTCCGGGGTTCGCTACGACATCCTGCTTCGGGGCGGCACCGTGGTCGATGGCACGGGCGCTCCGCGCATCGCCCGCGACGTCGCCATTCGTGGAGACCGGATCGCCGCGGTGGCGGCGTCCCTCGATCCCGCTTTCGCCGCCACCGTAATCGACGCGCGCGGTCTGATCGTGGCTCCGGGCTTCATCGACAACCATGCGCACGTGGGCCCCACCATCCCGGAGTTCCCGCTCGAAGAGAACTTCATCCGGCAGGGGATCACCACCATCATCGCGTCGCTCCACAGCACCGATCAGCCCTGGCCCCTGGCGCCGTATATGGCGACGCTCAAGATGGCCCCGAACGTGGGCTTCTTCGCCGGGCACACCTGGATCCGCAAGAAGGTGATGGGCCTCGACAACCGCGCGCCCACCCCGCAGGAGCTCGAGTCGATGAAGGCCATGGTCGATCAGTCCATGCGCGAAGGCGCGCTCGGCCTCTCCACCGGCCTCGAATACGTGCCCGCGACCTACTCGACCACCGAGGAGGTCATCGAGCTTGCGAAAGTCGCTTCCCGCCACGGCGGGATCTACGTGTCGCACGTGCGCAACGAGGACGTGGACAGCCTGAAGTCGATGGAGGAGGTCCTCCGCATCGCGCGCGAGGCGAAGATCCCGGTGCAGGTGAATCACCACAAGGTCGCGGGCGCCGCCCAGTTCGGCCTGTCCGTGAAGACCCTCGCCCTGGTCGACGCCGCGCGGGCCGAAGGACTCGACGTGAAGATCGACGTCTATCCCTACACCGCGTTCAGCACATACTCCGAGGTCATGTTCCCGGGCTGGGCGCTGGCCGGCGGGCCCGCCGAATTCGCGAAGCGGGTGAAAGATCCGGAGACGCGGTCGCGGATCGAAAGGGAGATGACGGCGATCTTCCCGCAGCAGGCGGGCGACGGGCCGAAGAGCATTCAGTTCCGCACTCTCGCGCGGCATCCCGAGTACAACGGCCGGACCCTCGCTGATTTCCTGATCGACCGGAAGCAGCCCGCCACCATCGCGGCCGCCATTCCGGCGCTCATCGAACTCCAGCTCGAGGGCACCTTCGACGCCATCTTCCACAGCATGGACGAGGCCGACGTGATCCGCTTCATCCAATATCCGGGTTCGATGTTCGAGACCGACGGCGATCCCATCGGCTTCGGTCAGGGCTTCCCGCATCCTCGGAGCTACGGGTCCTTCCCCCGCATCCTGGCGCGGTACGTGCGCGACCTGAAAGCGCTGACCCTCGAGGACGCGATCCGCAAGATGACGAGCCTCGCCGCCGATCAGGTCAACCAGCCCGACCGCGGCCGCATCCGCGAGGGGGCCTTCGCCGACATCGTGGTCTTCGACGCCGCGAAGGTCCAGGATCTCTCGACTTTCACCGAACCCCACCGCTTCCCCGTGGGCATCGTCCATCTCCTGGTGAACGGGAGCACCGTGATTCGCGCGGGCGCCCTCACCGGCGAGATGCCGGGTGTGGTGCTGCGGGGCCCGGCGCGGCCGACTCGCTGATCGGCGTCCTCGGAGGCGCCGGTCCGCGGATGTCTTACGTTTCCGTAGTACACTTGCAGCATGGCGCTCTATAGCGTTCGTCTCGATGAGGCCAGCGAGGAGGCCCTCGCCACCGCCGCCCGTGCGCGAAAGGTGAGCCGCGCGGTCATCCTCCGCGAGGCCATCGCCGAGTACGCGAGGGTCGCCGGCCGCGACTCCACACCGTTCGTCCGGATGTCGCCGCTCATCGGCGTGATCGAGAACGGCCCCGAGGATCTTTCCGAGCAGACGGGGAAGGGCTTTGCCCGCCTTCTTGCCGCTCGGCGGGTGGGCGATGCGGCCCGACCGGCGCGCGCATTGGGGAAGCGTCCCAAGCGGCCGCGCCGGTGATCCTGGTCGACGCCGGTCCGCTCGTCGCCCTCGCCGACCGCACAGACTCGCACCATGCCGCCTGCGTGGCCGCGCTTCAAAGGATGAGCGGCCCGCTGGCCACGGTGTGGCCCGCACTCACGGAAGCGATCTATCTGGTTCAGCGATGGCCCCGAGCCCAGGCGGAGATTCTCACCCTCGTGGAGACGGGCGCCTTGCGCCTGCTTCCCGTGGGCCGCGACGACATGCCGAGAGTGCGGGCTCTCATGGACAAGTATCGGGATCTGCCCATGGATCTCGCGGATGCGGTGCTCGTTCGCGTGGCCGAGCGCGAACGGGTTCGCACGATCTTCACCATCGACCGCCGCGACTTCTCGGTCTACCGGCCGCTCGGCCTCGGGAAGTTCAAGATCGTTCCGTAGGCATGCCGGGGGCTTCCTCGCGCAGTCGGGAGTCGCACCCGGCCACCATCTCCGTGGAGCGTCCGCGCGAACGGGTCGCACGAGCGGTCGGGCCCAGCGAACTGCCGCAGGTCGCGATGTTACGGCCATCAACGCAGCGACGCGGCCGGGGGCACGGCACGCGAACGCGTCGATAGGCGATGCGGCGGAATCCGCGCCGGATCCTAGCGGACCTTCGATCCGGGAAGGAGAAACGACAGGCGTCAGCTTCCCTGACGCGAACGCAGGGCGTCCAGCAGAGCGGGGAGCAGTGCTTTGGCGATCAGCTCGTGTCCCAGGGGATTCGGGTGTTCGTCGGTCGCGCTCAGCACCAGGTTGGCCAGATCGTGCTCGCGGCGAAGAGCTCCGTTCACATCGACGTCGACAAACCCCAGTTCCCTGGCGAGGTCTCGCAGCGCATCTTTGTCCGCAGGCCGGGCATGCTGGTCTGGGGCCACGAAGAAGACCACCGGGATGTTGCGGGCCCGCGCGAGCGCCGACAGGTCGCGAAGGGCTTGAATTGTCTTGTCCATCCCCTGGTACCGATCGAAGTACCGGCGCGCCCGCTCCCGCCGCCGTTCCTGGATCCAACTCAGGAGCACGCTGGATTCGATCAGGCCACCCCTCGCCGGGTCCTTCACGAAGAATGGCGCGGCCCAGTCGTTCGTGCAGTACCCGAGAACGATCACGTCGGGTTCGAAGCGGAGACAGCGCTGACCGAGGGTCGCCACCTCCTGCGAAGTGTTGTAGCCGGGTACGGCGCAGTTGAGAACCTCGACGGTTCTTCCGGGGACCACGATCATCCGCTCCAGCCGGCTCATGTAGGTGGCCGCCTGGTCGACACCCCAGCCGAACATTACGCTGTCCCCGATTCCCACGACCCGCAATGTCGACGGCCCCTTGGCTACGGTCCAGTCGGCCCCCCGGAACCCGTGCTCGTTGGTCTGGGTCATGGCTCCCTGGAACCGCCAGCGCCGCGAAGGCTTGAGTTCGTAGATCACCCCGGGGACCTCGGAAGGCTGGATGAGTCCGGCGAGGTTGCCGGTGGTGACCACGGAAACTTCCGTTCGCTGGGATAGTGCGAGCTTGCGGTCCAATTCGTCCCGGGTCATACCCGGGCGGGCTCCGAGAATGCGAACGGTGAGTTCCCCGGTGGCCAGGCCGGCCACGACACCGATGGTGACGATGACAGACCAGAAGAAGGCCCGCCGAGGCGCGCTCGGTCCGGAAGGTGGCGCCCCGACACGCGCCGCCGGGCTGGCTTCCTCCCGCCCCTCATCCATTGCGGTGAGAGCCTACCTCGGAGCCGTTTCGGGGTGCGCGGCGGGAGCCAGCAGTGCTTTGAGGAGTGGCTCGATCTGGTCGGCGACCCACTCGTTTCCCGCCGCGGTCATGTGGTTCGTGAAGAAAGAGCGAAATCGGGCCTCGTCCAACTGGCGGAGGCGCGCGAGCGGGGCATAGGTGTCGAGCACGGCCAAGCCCGCGCCCGCCGCCGCTGCAAGGACCCGCTCGGTCATGGGAACCTGGTCTTCCCACAGGTGTCGTTCGTGTTGCGCGATCACGAGGATGCGCAGGCGCGGCCGTCGCACACGCAGGCGCGCCAGCCGCTCCATGAGCGCGCTGGCGATCGCGACCGGGTCACTGCCCTCGACGTCCTCCGTCCCGGCGCTCCTGACCAGCGCGATGCGCGGGTCGAGCCAGTAGTTCGGATTGAGCCGGCGCATCACGAAGTCGATGGCGTGGCTGTATCCGAGGTAGCGTCGGAAGGTGTCCATGGGCGGGTACTTCTGATCGCGCTCGAGCAACGGCACGGGAACGTTGCGGAGCGCCAGCACGGGTTCGGCCTCAGATCCCGCCGTGGCGGAGCGCGCCCGGGCCTCGAGCAGGAAATAGGGTTTGGGTTGGAGCCGCACGGCCTGGGCGCATCGCAGGATGTCGTCGGGGATGAAGCCCACGATCAGCACCTCTGGTTCGTGGCGCTCGACCAGCAACTCGCTGCGCAGGACGATCTGATCGAGGCCGTAGTTGAAGACCGCGCCGTTGATCACGCGGCGCCCGATGCGGCCCTCGAGTTGCGCCGGCCAGGTCTCGGCGTCGTCGACTTCCTCGCCAAAGGCAAAGGAGTCACCCACGACCAGCATCGGAGGCCCACTCGGCTCGACCGCCCTGCCGTTAGAGCGCAGGTTTCCGGGGAGGATCGTGTAGGTCGCGCCCCGTTCCTCGCGTTGCCCCAGGTTGGGCACCCAGCCGAGCAGCGGGTCATACTGGGCCCGCGGCCGCTCCGACCCGCTGCTGTGATACTCGGCGCTCAGCAGGCTGGTGTCGGTGAGTTTGCCTCGTGCAATCCGAACCGCGAATTCCAGGGCGAGCAGCGCGACCACGACGCTGGCCGACGCAAGGATCCAGTTCTTACGGCGTTCGCTGGCGGGCGGTTTGACGGCGCGGCAACCAGCCGATTGCGCGGTGGAGGCCCGGGACGCCGGGTCGTTCGGGCCTGTCGATGGCCCCGAGGGCGGGCACACGGTCAAAGTCACGAATGTCTTCTACGAGAGAGTGGAAGCGGAGGAGGCGGAAGATCTCGAACCCGAGCCGGTGGTGAAGTCGAAGGGCGCGCCCCCGGGGAAATCGACCGGCGGCTTCGAGGGCTCGTCCGCCGCGGCCCCTGGAGCCAGGGCAGTGCGGATCAGCGTCGAGAAAAAGCGGGAGCGTGGCAACAAAGGGGCCTCCTCAGGCGATGTGGCGGAATCCGCGCCGATCCTAGCGGACCTTCGTCCGGAGAGTTGCCGAACCCGGGTCTGGCCCGGCGGCGAGAGGCCGTACTGCGACATCTTGCGATAGAGCGTGGCCCGGCCCAGGCCCAGGCGTCGGGCCGCGGGCGACATGTTGCCTTTCAGGGCCACCAGGGCGTGCATGATCGCCTGCCGGAGCGTAAGCGATTCGAGGGCGGTGTGCCAGCCCATTCACGCGGTCGCGGTGCGGCGATGGGCGTCGGTCCGGCGTAGTTCGGGAGCAGAGGGGCGCGGCTGAGCGGGCAGCCTCCCCGGGGGACGCCGTCTCGTCGGGGGTGGAAGGGTCCCAAACCGTAGTGCTACCGGACGCCCGTCTCCTCGCGGACCAGCAGTTCGGTCAGGCCGCCGTCGGGTGCTATCGAAACGGTGACGAGGAACTTTCGCGTGCCGTACCCGGCGCGATAGACGAAGCGGCGGTCGTCGCCGATATCGGCGCGGGTCAGCAGGTCGAGCCGGTCCGGCGTGGTGAGGTCCTTGAGCCGGAGCGCGAGGGCTGTGCGCATGCGCGGCAGGAGGCCCTGGCGCACGAAGGAGAAGTCCTCGAGGGAGAGTTCGCCCCGGGCCGCCCGCTCGAGCGTCCTGCGGACCTTCGCGGTGACCACGGGATCCGCGTCGCGTAACGGGGTCGAAGGGAGAGGCGGAAGCGCAAACGCGGGATTGATCGCACCTGCCACCGCTGCGGTGATCGCGGGCGGGTCGTCGGCCCCGCTGTTGGTCAGGACCACGATGGCGAGATCGTCGCCGGTGTAACGCGTGAACTGGGTGCGGAAGCCCTGCCAGGAGCCGCCGTGCTGATGCACCACCTGGCCGCCCGCCGAATCGATGAACCAGCCGAAACCGTACGGATACGACTTCCCGCTGTTGAGGGTCAGCGCGCCCTGCATGAGCGCCCAGCTCTCCGGCTTCAGGATCCGCCGGCTCCGCACCGTCTCGTTCCAGGCGATCATGTCATTGAGGCTCAGGAGGAGCGAGCCGTCGGCGGTCGTGTTGAGCTTCGGCGAGACCCAGTCCTGATTGCGGTAGCCGGTGGGGGTAGGGAGGTAGCCCGAGGCGCGGTGCGGCACGATGTCCGACTCGCTGATGATGCGGATCGTCTTCATGCCCGCGGGATCGAAGATGCGCTTGCGCAGGAACTCCCAGTAGGGTGCGCCCGTGAGCTTGCTGATGATGCAGCCCAGCACGACGTAGCCGGCGTTCGAGTAGTTCCACCGGGCTCCCGCCTTGAACTCGAGAGGCAAACTGAAGGCGAGCTTCAACAGGTCCGGATCCGTGTAGTCCTTCCGGAAATCCATGTCGGCCGGGTAGTCGGGTATGCCGGACGTGTGCGAAAGCAGATGCCGCAGAGTGATTGCCTGCCACGCGTCGGGAGCGTCGGCCAGGTAGGTGCGGACCGACTCGTCGAGTTTGAGACGCCCGTCTTCGACGAGCGCCATCACTCCCGCCGAGGTGAACTGCTTGCCGAGCGACCCCGACTCGAACATCGTGTCGCGTGTGACCTTGATCTCGTTCTCGAGGTCGGCGTAGCCGTAACCCTTCGCGAGAAGGACGCGGCCCTGCTTCACCACCGCGAGCGCCACCCCGGGGATCCGCTGCTGATCCATCTGAGCGCGCACCGCGGCATCGACCGCGGCCTCATCGAAGGCCACGGCCGTCGAAGCACCGGTGTCTCGCTGCCACCAGGGCTTCGGCAGCGGCTCGGGTTCCGGCCACACCCGGTCGAGGGTCTCCCCGTCATAGAGGAAGCCGTTCTTCATCACGCGATGAATCGACGTGGTCGCGCGGATGTCTTCGAGCGGGTTGCGGTCGAGCACGACAAGGTCGGCCATCTTGCCGATTTCGAGGCTGCCGAGGTCCTGTGACAGACCGATCGCCTTCGCACCGTTCAGAGTGGCGATGCGCAGAACCTCGTGAGGGGTCAGACCGCCCGAGGCGAGCAGGCCCATCTCCCAGTGGTTCTGCAGGCCCTGCATCTCGCCGTGGCCGCCCATGGCCACGAGTCCGCCCGCGCGCGCGATGTTGGCGACGTCCTTCGCCTGATCGGGGAAGCGCGAGTCCTCATCGCGGAACCACAGCAGACGGGTCGCCGACTTCTGATACAGCTCCTCGGCCGGGAAGAAGCGGCGAAGCTTCGGATCGTCCGCCGGATTCTCCTCGGCCAACAACCGGTAGATCGGGAACGGGCCGCCGAAGGCCACGATCAACGTGGGGGTGTAGGCGATGCCGCTTTGGGCGAGGAGCTGCACCGCGTCGCGATACAGCGGCGTGTCGGGGAGAGCGTGCTCGTTCCCGCTGAAGCCGTCGAGCGCGTGGGTGAGGTTCATCTTCGAATCCGAACCGCCCTCGGTGGTGGGCATGAGGCCGAGTTCGCGGCAGGCTTCGATCATCCACTGCCGCTGCTGCCGCGTCCCCACGAGGTACGACTTGATGAGGTGGGTCTCGTAGCGGTCCTTGTATCGACGCAGGATCGCGCGCGCGTCGTCGAGCGAGCGGAGATTCGCGTTCTCGAACACCCCGGGGCCGGTCGAGAAGACGCGCGGGCTCGGCATCTCGCCCGCGTCGGCAAGGTCGGCGAGCGCGAAGATGTCGGGCGTGGTCTGCGGATCCCGCACCGCGGTGACACCGTACGCCAGATTCGCGAGCGGGGAAGTGGAGTCGGGCTTCGGCAGGCCGCTGTAGAAGCCCCAGTGGGCATGGACGTCGATGAGGCCGGGGATGATGGTGCGTCCCGGCAGGTCGATGACCCGGGCCGTCGCCGGGAAGGTCACCGAGCCTTTCGGCCCGATGGCGGTGATGCGGTTGCCTTCGACCAGGATGTCCGCGGATTCGATGACCTCGTCGCCCTTCATGGTGATGGCGCGGGCGCCGCGCAGGACGACCGCGCCTGAAGGCTTCACTCGGGGCGTCTCCACCACGATCTCGGCGGAAGCAATCGGCGCGCCCTTCGTGCGCGCAGTGTGGAGAACGCGCCCGGTCATCCAAGAAAGAGAGGCCCCGTCGGTCGACCAGGCGATGGCTTCCGGCGAATCCTTCGCGAGGATCTCCGTGTCGGGTGACATCGGGTCGAGGACCAGGGGCGGTCCGCCCGCGGGAGGCGTCGCGGGCAGCGCGAAGCGCATCAGACTGCCCCCGGCGAGAAGGGCGAAGGCCTTCCCGTCGGGGCTCAACAGACCGTCCGAGAGAACCGGAGGTCCCAACGGAGGCGGGGCACCAGAGCGGGAGACGGTCGCGTGCGTGCGCCGGTCGGAGCCGTCGAACTTCATCGAAACGAGACCGCCGGCCATGGAGAAGGCGTAGACGCGGTCCGGTTCCTGCGCGAAGTGCGGACGACGCAGCGGTCCCGCGGGGGCGATGCTCGTGACCGCGCCGCCGGAAGCGCCGATCCACGCGATCTCGGCGTCTTGCGGAATGGGCGCCGGCTGGGTGCGGGCCGAGCCCTCCGGGGCGCGCAGGAAGACGATGCGCGTCCCATCAGGCGACCACGCGGGCTGGGAATAGAACGCGGATTCGGTGGTGAGGCGGACCGGCGGCGTCCTTCCATCGGCCGCGGCTTTCCACAACTGACCGCCTTCCGAGCCCCAGGTCACGAACGCGATCCACTTGCCGTCCCGCGACCACGCGGGCTCGAACTCGCGCGCGTTCTTCGTCTGGGTGAGGCGCCTCGGTGTCTTGAGGAGCGGGTCGGTGACGTAGATGCGCGCGAAGGCGGAGGCGGCGAGACGTCCGTCCGCGGCGAGGGCGGGATGCTGGACGAAACGGGCGCGCACCGGCCGATCGTCGAGACGCCTCGGGAAGCTGAGCGGCGCCACGGTGTCGAGGCGGACATGAGCCTTGAACGCGATGGGCGTGTCGGTGGCCGCGCCGTCATTCACGGCGAGGCGATGCAGGCCGCCGTCGAACGAAACGATCACGGCCTTGCCGTCGGGCGTGAAGGCGTAGTCGGGAAGGAGGTCGCGACTCGCGCGCGCCTCGAGCTCGTTGCGCTGCAGCGGATAGCGCAGCCACCACTCGCGGCCATCGCGGAGGCGACGCACCCGGAGCCCGGTGCGGCCGCCCTGCTCCGCGCCGAACGCGAGCATCGTGCCGTCCGGGGACAGGACGGGCTTCATCGGGTTGGTGGCGTCGATGGCCACGGGCTCGGCGCGTCCCGACGCGCGATCGAGACGCATCAGCCGGCTGGCCGACCCGGCGCGGACTCCATACGCGCGCGGCGTCACCGAAGCGAAGTAGACGAAGCGCCCGTCCGCGGACGCGTGAGCGCCCATGGGCCCGGGCGGCGGCTCGGAGACGAGTCCCGACGGACCGCCGTTCGTGTTTTCGACGATGCGCCGGCCCGAGCCGTTCGCGACATCGAACTCCCACAGCTCGGCCACGCGCGGCGTGGTCTTGCCGACGAGAGTCACGAAGATGTGACGCCCGTCGTGGCTCCACGTGGCCGATGTCATCAGAGGGCCGTTCTCCTTCGTGACCGCGCGCAGGTTCCGGCCCGAAGCGTCCGCGATCCAGACGTTGTCCGAGCCGTCACGGTCGGAGATGAACGCGATCGAGGCGCCGTCGGGAGAGAAGCGGGGCTGCGAGGCGAAGTCCGTCCCGCCGATCAGCAGGGAAGCGTCACCGCCGGAGGCGGGCAACGTGTAGAGATCGCCGAGCAGGTCGAAGATCAGCATGCCGCCGTCCTTCGAGACGTCGACGGAAATCCATGTGCCTTCGTCGGTATCGAACTCGAGAAGACGCGGCGGCGTCTTCACCAGGCCGGGAATGGGGTCGCGGTTCTGGGCGAAGGCGGAGGCAGCCGTGGCCAGAGCGATGCGATTCTCCGGAGACGCGGTGGCGGCGAACACGACGAGCGCGACGGCGCCTCCAAGGACACGCGTGATAGGGCTCATGCGCGGAGGATACCCACTACCAAGCGCATTGGACCGGTCGTCATTGCGAGGAGCCAGTCCGTTGGTACGGCGACGAAGCAACCCCGTCCCGCCACTATCCGCCGAGCAACTCCCGGGCTACCGCGACCATCTCGTTGACGTTGCCCTGCAGCCCGCCGGCCTGCGCCATCTCGGGCTTCCCGCCGCCCTTGCCGCCGAACCGCGCGACCAGGGCCTTGACCGCCGCCGAGGCATCGACACCCGCGTCCTTCGCGCTGGCCACGACCACGAGAGCGGGAGCGGCCGCGGAGAACACGGCCACGCACACGCCGGGCGATGCGATCGCGGCGGAGGCGACGGCCTTGAGGCCGTTCGCATCCCAGCCATCGAGGGCCCTCGCCACCACCACGCGCCCGTTCGGCGCAGGGGCGCCCTCGTTCACGAGTGCGGCGGCCACGTGCCCCGCGAGCTGCTCCTGCATCTCGCGCACTGTCTTGCCGAGCGCCTTGTTCTCGCCCTGCAGCCGTTCGATTCCCGCCGCCAGCCCGGAGGGCAGCACCGAGAGCACGCGGCTGGTGGCCGAGAACACATCCCGCCACTCGCGGATGCGGCCGAGGGCGCGGTTGCCGCAGAGGAACTCGACGCGCGTGCCCCCTTTGAACTTTTCCCAGCCCGTGATCGCGATAATGCCGATGACGCCGGTTCGCGCCACATGGGTGCCGCCGCAGGCCGACCGGTCGAAGTCTGCAACCTCGATCAGCCGCAGGGTGCCCTCGCGCGAGGACTCCTTTCGCAGCCCCGCCGCCTCATCGCCACCCGCCGCCGCGAACTGCAGCTTCACCTCGCGATCCAGCCAGACGATTCGATTCGCCTCGTCCTCGGCGGCCGCGATCTCGCCGGGCGAGAGCACCTTGTTGAGGTCGATGGTCGAGGCGGCGGTCCCGAGGTGAAAGCTCTCGGTGCGCGCCTGGCAGACCGACTCGAAGGCCGCCGAGAGCATGTGCTGCCCGGAGTGCTGCTGCATGTGGTCGAACCGACGCGGCCAGTCGATGACGCCCTTGACCACGGCGCCGGGTTCGAGGGGTCCGTCGATCACGTGCCCGATGCCCGCGGCTTCGTGGTCGATCACGTCGAGCACCGCGCGTCCTCCCAGAGTGCCGAGGTCGTTCGGCTGCCCGCCCCCGGTCGGATAGAAGGCCGTCCTCTCGAGCGTCACTTCGTATCGCCCGTCCCGCGGAGCGCACGCGATCACCGGCGATTCGAATTCGGTCAGGTAGGAGTCGTTGTAATACAGGCGCTCGGTCATGGTGGCGGGGTTCGCGGAGTATCCCACGACGTCGTGATTCCCGGACGGGCCAGGGGGTAGAGTGTGCTCCCCTTGATGGAGGTGCCGTGCGCGAACTCTACCCACCGATCGAGCCGTTCGACGACGGCTTCCTGAAGGTCTCGGACCTCCACACCGTTCACTACGAGCAGGTCGGCAACCCGAAGGGAAAGAAGGCGGTCTTTCTCCACGGAGGTCCGGGCGGCGGCCTCGACCCCATCTACCGCCGCTACTTCGATCCCGCGAAGTGGCACGTCACCCTCTTCGACCAGCGCGGCAGCGGCAAGAGCACGCCCGCTGCCGAGCTTCGCGAGAACACCACGTGGGACCTCGTCGCCGATGCCGAGCGCCTGCGCGAGCACCTCGGCATCGACAAGTGGCTGGTCTTCGGCGGGAGCTGGGGCTCGACCCTCGCCCTCGCCTACGCGCAGAAGCACCCGGAGCGCGTGACCGGCCTCATCCTGCGCGGCATCTTCCTGCTGCGCCGCAAGGAGCTGCTCTGGTTCTACCAGGAGGGCGCGAGCTGGATCTTCCCCGACGCGTGGGATGAATACCTGAAGCCGATCCCCGAGGTCGAGCGCGGCGACCTGATGAGTGCCTACTATCGGCGCCTCACCTCCGATGACCCCGCGGTGCGCAGCGAGGCCGCGAAGGCCTGGTCGATCTGGGAAGGGACGACCAGCCGCCTGTTCATCGACCCCGACTACCTCACCCGCTTCGGTACCGACTCGTTCGCGGACGCATTCGCACGGATCGAGGCCCACTACTTCGTCCACGGGGGCTTCCTGAAGACCGACACCCAGCTTCTCGATGATGCTTCGAAGATCGCGGACATCCCGGGCGTCATCGTGCAGGGCCGCTACGACGTGGTGTGTCCGGCCGCGAGCGCCTGGGAACTGCACAAGCGATGGCCGAAGTCGAAGCTCGTCATCGTCCCCGACGCCGGCCACTCGATCAAGGAGCCGGGCAACCTGAGCGCGCTCGTCCAGGCGACCGACGACTTCGCGAGCGCGTAAGTCACTGGTCAAGGTCGTGCTGTCCGTCGGTATCCCACTCACGTCATTGCGAGGAGCCAGTCCGTTCGCGCTGCGACGAAGCAACCCCGCCTTCCCAACTACCACTCACCATCGCGTCGTGCACGAGGGCCAATAACGCCAGGCACGCGGTATCGGTACGGAGCGTCCGCGGCCCCATGCCGATGGGCTGGAAGTCATGCCCTTCGAGCAGGCGGAGTTCGAACTCGTTCCAGCCGCCCTCGGGACCGACGGCGAGCAGAACGCGGGCATCGGGATTAGCACCGAGGCCCGCGCGCACCGCGTCTAACGCCCGCGTCTTCGTTTCCGGTTCGGCGACGAGGCGCACGCCCGGCTCGCTCAGCGCGTCGAGTTCGTCCTCGACGAGCACCTTGAACCGGCGGTGGATGGAGACCGCGGGAAGGCGAGTGTCCCGCGCCTGTTGGAGCCCTTCGATCAGCAGAGGGCGGTAACACTCGGGAGTAAGCACGTGGGTGTCGAAGTAAGGACGCTCGACGCGCTCCGCGTTGGTCAGGATGATGCGGGAGACCCCGAGGGCGGCGAGTTGCGCCCACAGCCGCCGCATCACCTTGGGCCGCGGCACCGCGAGCAGCAGGTCGACCCGCGGCCGCGACGGCGGCTGGGCTTCGAGCACGCAGTCGAGGGCCACGGCATTTCCGGTGATCGAGCGCACCGTTCCCACTCCCCGCGGCCCCTCCAGCACGCCGACGCGCACGGTCTGTCCCGGCACGGCGCCCAGGACATTGACGACGTGCGCGGCGCGCGGCCCGGACAGGAGCACGCGCCCAAAGGCGTCGAGCTCACCGGCCTCGAGGAGGACGAGGTTCAAGGCCTCTCAGCGCCGCAGGCGAGCCAGCAGCACCGCCATTCGCTTGGCCATCGACTTCAGGGTGCCCAGGTCCGCGGTCTCGTTCGCGGTGTGACCGCCCGAACCCATGAGGCCCACGCCATCGAGGATCATGCCCGCGTGCCCGGCCACGAAGGACACGTCGGCCGCGCCCGCCTTGTCGGGATCGACCGCCACCACCGGCCCCGTGCCCACGTCGACGCTGGCCTGACTGTAGAGCGCGAGCAGACGCTCGTTGCCGGGGGTCGGCGCGAGAGGAGGGTAGCCGTCATCGAAGGAGATGCTGGCGCTCGTCTGGGGGAGGGACGCCGCGACGATCTCCTGCATCGTCTTCTTCGCGGCCTCGAACTGCTCGGGGGACAGGGCACGCACGTCGCCCGTCACCACCGTGTGCTCCGCGATCACGTTGCTCTTGCCGAACCCCGTGCCCCGCGTCGCCTTTCCGTCGTACTCGACCGAGGTCCCGCCGAGGATCACGCCAGGATTGAACGTGAGGTGCGGCTGGCCCGCAAGCTTCTCGCGGAAGGCGTTCAGGATGCGCGCGGTCTCGAAGATCGCCCCGTACCCGTTCTCGGCGTTGAAGATCTGCGACGAGTGCGCGGGCTTGCCCTTCACCTTGAGCTCCCAGCCCGTGGTGCCGCGCCGGCCGATGACCGCGGTCTTCGGGTTGCTGGCGCCGTCCTCGAAGCCGATCGCCACCTCGGCGCCCTGCGCGGCCTTCACGAGCGCCGCGCGTGAGAGGGAGAGCGGCCGCCCCCCTTCCTCCTCGTCGCCGGTCAGGACCACGATGATGTTCATGGTCTTGAGCGCGCCGATCGAGTCGAGGGCCTTGAGGGCCTGGATCATCACGACATCGCCACCCTTCATATCGGTGATGCCGGGGCCCTTGGCCGAGTTCGCGTCGATGCGCTCGAATTTCTGAAAGGGAGAGTCCGGCTCGAACACGGTGTCGAGGTGGCCGATGAGGAGAATGCGCGGTCCGGCGCCCGGATGGTCCGCGACGAGATGCCCGGCGCGCTGGAACGGCGCGCCGTCCACCCACTCCGTCTTGAAGCCGAGGGCGTCGAACTCCGGCCGGAGCAGGGCGCCCACCGCGCGAACGCCGGCGAAATTCATGGTCCCGCTGTTGAGGTTGACGGCCTTCTCCAGCAGGGCCAGGGCGCGATCGTTGTCCGCGTCGATGAAGGCGGTGAGCGCCCGTTCCTCGGCGGTGAGGCCTCCCGCGTGCGGCTGCAGGAGGGCGAGAGCGAGGAGCGGGAGGAGCATCGGTGTCATGGCCGCGATCCTAACCTCGCGACGTTGCGCGATGACGCGCGGTTTGTGGATAATGCGTGCTTCGGCACTTTTCCACGCCCCGGGGACCTCCCGGGCGGCGGCCCCAGGTTCATAAAGCAGGAGCACGGTCACAATGAAGTCATTCCAGTCTTTCGGGCGAGTCGCCCTCATCCTCGCGGTGTGTCTGGCCGCAACCCCCGCGGCGCGGGCCCAGGAAGCGAGCGCCGAGGAAACCGTCCTCTACCAGACCTGGTTCGGGGCCAACTCGCAGGGCATGCAGGACAAGGCCCTCGAGGCCGCGCAGGCCTATCTCGAGAAGTTCCCCAAGGGCCAGTACGCCGCCTACCTGAAGAACTGGCTGATGGGACCCAAGCTGCAGGCCTTCAATGCGGCGCTTCAGGCGAAGAACACCGACGAGATGATCAAGGTGGGTCGCGACATCCTCAAGCAGGATCCCGAGAATCTCGGCATTCACTACGGCATCGCCTTCAACCTTCGGCGACTCGAACTCGCGGCCACGCCCGCGAACTTCGCGCACGCCAAGGAAGCGATCGAGTTCTCCAACTCCGCGCTCAAGCTGATCGAAGCGGGCAAGGTCATCGAAGGCGGCAGGTTCAACAAGGACGCCTCCACGGCCATCCTGTATCAGATCCAGGCGATGGTCGCGGTCGACGCCAAGAAGAACGACGAGGCGATCGCGTTGTACACGAAGTCGTCGGCGTCCGATCCGGGCAACGTCGGTGTCCTGGCCTATAACCTCCTCGCCCTCGCCTCCCTGCACAAGGCCCCGTATGACGCGGCGGTGGGCGTGTACCGGGCGTTCCCCGAGGCGGACCGCCAGGCCGCGACTCCGTCGCCCGAGGTGAAGGCGGCGCTCGACGACGTGTATGCGAAAGCCGATCCGCTCATCGACGCCTGGGCCCGCTTCGTGGCCCTGACCCGCGCGCGAAACGTCGCCGCCGAAACCCGCGAGCAGGTGCTTGGAAGCCTCAAGACCGTGTACGGCACGCGCTACGCGGGCGATGTCACGGGTCTAGAGCCCCTGCTCCAGAAGCTGCAGGCCGAGTACGTTCCCAAGTCGTAGAACGACGGGTGACGGTCCTATACGGTCACGTGGGTCGCGACGTACTCCATGTAGCGTGACTTGACCTGCTGGCTGGCCATGATCTGCTTGATCGGGGGCAGCCGCAGCAAAGCACCCAGCACCGCGGCGAGGGCGCGGTGGTTCCACAGGACCCGGTTGTCGAAGAGCAGGTCCTGGAAATTGCCGCGTTCGATCGCCATCATCACCACGCGGTGCACCGCGTTCACCGGGGTGATCACGCGCTTCTCCCGGGAGCGGAGGGTGATGCCCTGGCGGTCGCACTTGCGCGCGCAGACCCCGCAACCGAGGCACACCTCCTCGTTCAGCTTGGCCTTCTTCATCCTGGGGTGATGCGGGTCGTTGGTCGAGACCAGGGTCATGGCCTCCACCGGGCACCCGTTCACGCACTTGCCGCAGCCGTTGCACTTCGCTTCGTCCACCACGGGCAGGAAGTTGGTGGTGTGCACGGGGTGGAGCATGCCGAACCGGCGGGCCGCCTGCATGGCGTCGCAGCAGCAGCCGCAGCAGTTGCAGATGAAGCTCACGTTCTCCCGGGCGTTCTCGCCGAACTGGACCAGGTTGTTCTCCCAGGCCTGCCGCAGGAGATCCAGACCCTCGCTCACTTCCACGGTTCGAGCGTAGCCGTGCCGGGTGAGCGACTCGCCCGCGTCCGAGAAGGTCATGCAGATCTGCAGGGGGGCCGCGCAGTTCTTCCCGAGGTGCATGGCCTTGTGCCGGCAGTAGCAGGTGCTGATGCCCCGCACCCTGGAAGTCTTGATGACCTCGGTGGCGCGCTCGTAATCCAGTACCTGGACGGCGTTCTCCGCGGAGAGCGCGGGCTCGTGGACGAAGGCCCGGCCGAGCTGGGTCTCGCCGCGGCCGACCAGCGCGCGCATGAAGTCCTCCTCGACGTTCAAGTACTGGTGAAGGAGTTCGGAGAGGAGCTTCTGGTCGATGTCGCCGCGGGTGCGCATCAGCGCGAATTCGAAGAACCCGGCCATGGGCGGGGGCAGGGTGTAGGTCATCTCCCCGTTGATGAGGACGTCCACCAGCATCGCGCGTCCGGCCAGACCCTCGAGCACCTTCCGGGTCTCCGCCAGATCCAGCTTCCAGATCCGGCTTGCCTGCTCCGCGGTGAAGGGCTTGATCGGCATCAGCGCCACCAGCGCGGCCTCGCGCTCGGTCAGCAGCAGCCGGAGAACCTTGTAGAGCGTCTCGCTCGCCGGCGCCCCCTGAGGAAAACGGTTCAGCCGCTCCACCATTTCGGTGTACCCGGACTTGAGGGCGAGGTGTGACATGGCGTCACCTCCGGCATTCTGCCGCTTCCAGTGTGCTCCCGCCCCCCCGGGGCCTCAATGATGCAGATGCATCGGGGCCGCCCGCGTTCTCGCGAGCGACCCCAGGGCCCCTCGGCCCTACCGCAGCAGGTCGGCGCGGAGGTCGACGGTGCGGGACGGGTCAACGTAGACGTCGAACACCTGCGACTGAGCGCCCCGCGCCGCGATCTCGATCTTGTGCGGTCCCGCTTCGAGCGCCAGCCGCTGGTACTGGCCGTCGAAGTCGTCCACGATGCCGGCGTAGTACCCGTCCACGTAAACCTCGGCGTCGGGCGGATTCACCTGGAGACGGATGTCGCCGTAATACTGGCCCTCGCCGCCGTAGGAGGCTGCGGGCGCCCGGTATCCGTAGATCCGGCCGGAATAGGGCGCCCCGTAGAGGTAACCGGTGCCGAATCCGAAGTAGATGCTGAGGTGGCCGCCCGAGCCGTAGTAGCGCCGGGGCGCGTAACGGTAGGGCAGGGGGCGCGGCGCGTAGTAGTAGGGGCTGTAGGCGTAGCCGTTGGCATAGCCCCAGGCGCCGCGGTACCCGTAGCTGCGGTACCCGTAGCTGCCGCGGTCGTAGCTGCCGCGGCCGTAGTTCCCGCGGTCGTAGCCGCCGCGGCCGTAGCTGCCATAGCCGGAGCCCCCGCGATAGCCGTAGTTGTTATCGTGGCCACCGCCATAGCTCCGGTAGCGGTCGTTCGTCCGCCCGCGGTCGTAGTCGCCACGCTGACCGGAACGCCCGTTCCGCCCGTAGCCCTGCGTGTAGCTTCCACCGGAGCGCTGGTTGTCCTGCCCGTAGCTTCCGCCGCGATACGCCTGCCGGTCGCGTGGCTGAGCCGACCCTTCGGCGCGCTGGTCGCCCCGGTCCGCGGAGCCTCGACCCCCGCCCGATCGGGCGGAGTCGCCCGACGGAGAGCGCTCCTGGTTTCGCTGAGATCGCTCCTGGTCCCGATTCTGAGTGGCACGGCCTCGTCGATCCTCGCGCTCCTGGGCTTGCGCCGAGAAGGAGCCGAGCGCCATGGCGATCACTGCGACGGGTACGGTCAGTTGAATGGGTTTCATGGTTGCGCCCTCCGGTTGGGGGGTCCAGATCGGGCCCCACGCCTGTCCACATACGCAACTTCCCTGCCAACCCGGCCGAGCCTCATTTCATTGGACTTCCGGCAGCGGCCCGGAGCAAGTGTCCCTTCCTTAAGACATCCGTTCAGGCCACCGCGGGTTGGTTGGACCTCTTGTCCTCGAACCTCGCGGTCAGAAGCGGAAGCTGACGCCGAGGGAGAAGCGCTTGTCGATGTTGACCTGCGGTGTCCCCGAAAGGCTGACCTTGCGGAACTCGGCGCGCAGCCTGGCCAGACCGATGGGCACCCGCACCCCTCCGAAGATCGCGGTGAGGCTGCCCCAGTCGCCCGACTTCCCGTCGTTCTGATGGTAGCCCCCGAAACCCACGCCGACGAACGGCGAGATCTTGAGGCCGGGCGGATTCAGTTCCGCCTGCGCGGTGTAGGTCGAGATCGACAGCAGGGAGTTTTCGCCGCTCATGCGCGCCCACTCCCCGCCCGCCTGCAGGAAAGGGAGGGAGATGATGGCCGCGTGGAAGCCGAACCCGGTCTTCCATCGGTCCGTCGGCGTAGGCCAGGTCAGGAACCCGCCCACTTCGCCCGCGCTCGCGCGGGGAGCGAGGGCCATGAGCGCAAGCACGATCGAAACCACGGCGCGGCGCGAGAATCTCACCATGTCGTTCTCTCCTCGTCTCTACCTGCGGGCCTTGGCGTCCTGACGCTCCTTGTGCACGGTCCAGGCGATCGGCAGCAAGGATAGAGCCACGATCACGAGCGCGATCTTGTCGATGTTCCGGGCGAGGTCGAAGCCGGGCGCCACGGTCTTGAGGATGGGCGGGAGAAAGTACCCGGCGAGCACCATGCTCCACACCCAGGTGAAGGCGCCGAGCACGTTGTAGGTGATGAACGTGGTGAAGCGCATCTTCACCATCCCGGCCACGATGGGGGCGAAGGTCCGCACGATGGGCACCCAGCGTCCGGCGACCACGAAGAACGTCCCCCAGCGTCCGTAGAACTCCTCGGTCTTGGTCAGGTACGCGCGCTTATAGATGGGGATGCCGAACAGGCTCTTTTCCGGCCAGGTGTAGAGCGCCTTCCCGAACCACGACCCGATCCAGTAGCCGACCTGATCGCCGAGGATCCCGCACAGCGGCACCAGGGAGAGAAGCGCCCACAGCGGCAGCAGGGGATGCCCGTCCGCCCCCGGCGTTGCCGCGAAGATGCCGCACAGCACCAGCAGCGAATCGCCCGGCAGCAGCGCGAAGAAGCCGGTCTCCGCGAAGATGATGAGGCAGATGACGGGGAGGCCCCCCGTCTGGATCAGCCACTGAATGCCCTCGGGCTTCAGGAACCACAAAAGTTGGTGAACGATCTCCAAACCGCCTCCGCTCAGTAAAAACGAAGGCGGAGTCTAGTGTGGGAGGGCGTGCCGACGGTGGCGGCCGGTTATTTGAAGGTCGCGGTGGGGCGCTTGCCCTCGTATTTGAGGGTGATCTCGCGAACCTTGCACAGGTCGAAGTCTTCCCAGACCGCCTCCTCCTTGTCCGAGAAGATGATCTTCATGTCCCACACGCACTCTTTCTCCTTGTGGGAGAACTCGATGGTCACCTTGTCCCCGTTGTCGAGGGTGTCCTTGCCCATGATGTCCTCGCCCCAATCCTTCTCGTTCGCGGGGGCCACGTACACCTCATCGATGTCGTACCCGGTCTTGTTGATGAGGACGAAGTCCTGGTCTCCCGCGCGCAGGAGGCTCGCTCCGATGCCGAGGGTGAGGGCAAGGCCGAGTCCGAGAAAGGTCAGCTTTCGCTTTCTTGAGTTCATGGGATTGAACGCTAAGGCGAGTCGGCGGCCGCGTCAACCTCCGGGCGTCGAATACGACTAGGCTTCCGCTCCGACGAGTCCAGTTTCCCCACGGAGGTCCTGCCGATGAAAGCCCTTGCCGCGGCCTGTTTCTTTGCCCTGATCGTCCCGGGCTCGACACCCCTCCTCGCTCAGCCGGCGGCGTCGCCTTCCGCCGCTCAGGGCTTCTACCGAACCCCGACCCTGCGCGGCAACACCCTGGTCTTCGCCGCCGAAGGGGACTTGTGGGTGGTCTCGGCCGACGGGGGAGTCGCCCGAAGGCTCACCACCCATCCCGCGCAGGAGGCGGACCCGGCGCTCTCGCCGGACGGGAAGACGCTCGCCTTCACCGCGCGCTACGAAGGCCCGGTGGAGGTCTACACCATGCCGCTCGACGGCGGCGTCCCCACGCGGCGCACCTATGAAGCCGAGCCGTCCACGGCCACGACCTGGACGCCGTCGGGCGATCTCGTCTACACCAGCCAGCACCTCGCCACGCTGCCCGACCCGCAGCTCGTCTCGCTCAACCTCAAGACCGGGGACCTGAGCCGCGTGCCGCTGAGCCAGGCGTCGGAGGGCTCGTACGACGCGTCGGGGCGCACTCTCTATTTCGTGCGCCCCTCCTTCCACAACAACGTGACCAAGCGCTACAAGGGCGGCCGGGCCCGGCAGATCTGGAAGTTCACCGAAGGTCAGGCCGAAGCTCAGCTGCTGACGAAGGGATACGACGGCGAGAGTCACTCGCCTCTGTGGTGGAACGGACGCGTCTACTTTGTCACCGACCGCGACGGCACCATGAACATCTGGTCGATCGACGAAAACGGCGGCGATCTCAGGCAACACACGAAGCACTCGGGGTGGGACGTGAAGCGCCCCGCGCTCGACGCGGGCCGCCTCGTCTATCAGGTCGGGGCCGATCTCTGGCTCTTCGATATCGCCAAGGGCACGGAACGCATGATCCCCATCACCCTGCCTTCGGACTTCGACCAGCTCCGGGAGAAATGGGCGAAGAAGCCCATGGAGATGCTGACGTCCGTGCACCTGCATCCGAAGGGAGAGTCGGTGGTCCTGACCGCGCGCGGCCGCGTGTTCGTGGCCCCTGCGGGCTCGGGCCGTCTGGTCACCGCCTCCCGCAAGCAGGGCGTGCGCTATCGCGACGTGCGCTTCATGCCGGACGGGAAGAACCTGCTGGGACTCTCCGACGTAAGTGGTGAGCTCGAGTTCGCGACCCTGCCCGCCAATGGCGTGGGCGACGAGAAGGCCCTTACCAGCGACGGCAAGGTGCTTCGCTTCGATGGCCGTCCCTCACCCGACGGCAAATGGATCGTCTACACCGACAACAACAACGGGGTGTGGCTCTTCAACGTGAGCACGAAGGAGCAGACCATGATCGCTCCGAACCGCGAGGGCGGCGCCGACCTCGCCTGGTCCCCGGACAGCCATTGGATCGCCTGGTCCCAATCGGCCGCGAACAGCTTCGCGCAGGTCCTCCTCTACAACGTCGAGACGAAGAAGACCACGCCGGTGACGAGCGATCGCGTCAACTCGCAGAGCGCGTCGTTCAGTCCCGACGGCAAGTGGCTGTACTTCCTGTCCGATCGGAACCTCCAGTCGGTGGTGCAGGCCCCGTGGGGGCCGCGGGCGCCCGAGCCGTTCTTCGACAAGCCCATGAAGGTGTACCAGGTCGCGCTCAAGAAGGGCCTGCGTTCGCCCTTCAAGCCCGCCGATGAGCTGCATCCGGAAACCCCCGAGAAGACGGAGGCGAAGGCCGAGAGCGCCAACGCGGGCAAGCCTGCGGCGAGCCCCTCACCGACGCCGAGCCCCAGTCCCACGCCCGCGGTGACGCCGGTGGAGATCGACCTCGATGGACTGCAGCAACGCCTCTACGAGGTCACGCCCGCAGGCTCGGGCGATTTCAACCGCCTGACCGCGACCGCGAAGACCCTCTTCTGGACCGCGGATGACCCGGGGGCCGACGGAAAGCGGCACCTGATGGCGCTCGAGATCACCAACAACAAGGACACGAAGCCCGCGAAGGTGATGGAGGACATCTCCACATACGAGGTCTCGGCCGACGGCAAGAAGATGATGATCCGCAAGCGCGAGGATCTCTACGTGATCGACGCGGGGACGAAGGCTCCTGCGGCCGCGGACCTGGGCAAGAGCAAAGTGGACCTCTCGGGCTGGACGTTCCCCATGGACGTGCGCGAAGACTGGAAGCAGATCTTCGTGGACGCGTGGCGGATGGAGCGCGACTACTTCTACGACCCGAACATGCACGGGGTCGACTGGAACGCCGTGCTCAAGAAGCACCTTCCCCTGGTCGACCGGATCACCACGCGTGACGAGCTGTCGGATCTCATCGGCTGGATGGTGGGTGAACTCTCCGTCCTGCATACGTCGGTGCGGGGCGGCGACCTGCGCGCGGGCCCCGACGACATCAAGGTTCCCACCCTGGGCGCGCGGCTGGTGCGCGACGCGAAAGCGGGCGGTTATCGGATCGATTACATCTACAAGCACGATCCCGACTACCCCGATGAGCGCTCGCCCCTGGCCGATCCGGAACTCAACATCAACGCGGGCGATGTCATCCAGGCCGTGAACGGCGTCGACGCTCTTTCCGTGGACTCCCTCGACTCCCTGCTGCGAGGCCAGGAAAAGCGACAGGTGCTGTTGAAGGTGAAGGCGGGGGCCGCCGGCGCTTCACGCGATGTCATCGTGTTTCCCACCACCGACGAACGCAACCTGCGTTACACCGACTGGGAGTACACGCGGCGCCTCGCCGTGGAGGAGAAGTCGAAGGGCGAGCTGGGTTACGTCCACCTGCGCGCCATGGGCGGCGACGACCTGACCTCCTGGTATCGCCATTTCTATCCCGCGTTCAACCGCGCGGGCATCGTCATCGACGTGCGCCATAACAACGGCGGCAACATCGACGCGTTCATCCTCGAGAAGCTCATGCGACGCGCGTGGATGTTCTGGAAGAGCCGGGCGGGGGAGCCCTACTGGAACATGATGTTCGCGCCGCGGGGCCACCTGGTGGTGCTGGTGGACGAGAACACTGCTTCGGACGGTGAAGCCTTCGCGGAGGGCTTCCGGCGGCTCGGGCTCGGGAAGGTCATCGGCATGAGGACGTGGGGCGGGGAAGTCTGGCTCTCCGGCGTCAATGTCCTCAGTGACGGCGGAATCGCCCGCGCTCCCATGAACGGCGTCTACGGCCCCGAGAGTCAGTGGCTGATCGAGAACCACGGCGTCGACCCCGACATCGTGGTGGACAACCCGCCGCACGCGACCTTCATGGGCCAGGACGCCCAGCTCGACGCCGCCATCGCGCATCTGTTGGCCGAGATCAAGAAGGATCCGAGGCCCGTTCCCAAGCCGCCCGCGTATCCCGACAAGAGCTTCAAGTACCGCTGAAGCGCTCGTGCGACCACTACCCTGCCTGCAGGGTTGGTAGTTGGGGGAGGGGGTTGCTTCGGGCCGGTACCAACAGACCGGGGCCCTCGCAATGACGAGCTGGAGCGGTTGGCTGGTAGTGGTTAGAGCGAAAACTGTTCCAGCATCGCCGCGAGATGGGAGTGACGGTCCAGGTAGTCCGCGCGTGAGCGTTCGATGACATCGAGCGCCTCCGCGCGCCCGTACACGTGGGTGATCTCGCAGGCGGGAGTCAGCGCGTCGGGTGCTTGCTTGTAGGTCAGGAAATAGTGGCGAAGTCGGTCCACGACCACGGGCGGGACATCGGCGATCTCGCGGATGTGGCCGTAGGTCGCGTCGCCCTCGAGGACGGCCACGATCTTGTCGTCGGCCTCGTCGCGATCGAGCATGCGCATGCCCCCGATGGGAATGGCGCGCACCAGGATGTTGCCGTGCGAGATCGAACGTTCGGTGAGCACGCAGATGTCGAGGGGGTCGGCGTCGCCCACGATGTGGGGATGCCCGGTGCGCTCGGCGGAGAGGGCGGCCACCCGATCGGCGCACAGGGTCTGGGGCACGAGGCCGTACAGGCTCGGGCAGAAGTTCGAATACTTCTGCGGACGATCGACGCGCAGCAGGCCGGTGAACTTGTCCAGCTCGTACTTCACCGTGTCGGTGGGGACGATCTCGATGTACGCTGTGACCACGTTCGGTGCGTCCTTCCCGATGGGCACGCCGTGCCAGGGATGCGACTGTGAAAGCGCGCCCAGGGACTGCCAGTTCTTTTCCATGACCTCTTCCTACGTCCCCACGGGATCGATGCGATAGACCTCGCCATCGTAGTCGACGATGTAGATCTCGCCATCCGCGTCCACCCCGAAGGAACTGGGGTTCCGGATGGATCGACCGGTCCCGCTGAGGGTGGCGGTCCAGTCCCGAGCCTCGGTGGCGCGGCCGGAAGCGTCGAGCCGGAAGGACCGGATCATCCCGCTGCCGTAGTCCCCGTAGAAATAATGGCCGGCGTAGCCGGGCATGCGGCAGCCGCGGTAGACCACGCCGCCCGTGACCGAGAAGCCGTCGCTGCGGCCGTAGTCGATGACCGGGAGAGTGAGTCCGGTCATGTTGCAGTTGCTCGGGGGGCTGAAGCAGCGCGAGCCCTCCATGGTGTTCCACCCGTAGTTCTCGCCGCCGCGGCGGGAGGCGAGACCCACGTCGATCTCCTCGAGCGTGCTCTGGCCCACGTCGCCGATGTAGAGGTCGCCGGTGCCGCGGTCGAACGAGAATCGCCAGGGATTGCGCAGGCCGTAGGCCCAGATCTCGGGCCTCGCTCCGGGGCGGGTCACGAACGGGTTGTCGGGCGGGACCGCGAAGGGTGCTGTGCCATTGACGTCGATGCGAAGCAGCTTGCCCAGGCGCGTGCCGAGGTTCTGCCCGTTGCCCTGGGGGTCGCCGCCCGAGCCGCCGTCGCCGAGGCCGATGTACAGGAAACCGTCGGGCCCGAAGGCGAGGCCGCCACCGTTGTGATTCGCGAAAGGCTGGCTCACGAAGAGGATCTCTCGCTCGCTCGTCGGATCGGCGGTGTCGCCGCCCGGGGTGGGCGCCTTGAATTCCGAGATGTGGGTATCGCCGCTGCGGTCGGTGTAGTTCACGAAGAAGCGCCCGTTCGACGCGTACTGCGGATGGAAGGCGAGGCCGAGGAGACCGCGCTCGCCGCCGGAGGAGATGCGCGCCGAGATGTCGAGGAAGGGTGCGGCGACCACGGCGTTGTTCCGGATCACGCGGATGCGCCCCGCCTGTTCGACCACGAAGAGGCGCGAGCGGTCGCCCGGCGCCGACTGGAGATCGAGGGGAGAGCTGAGGCCCGCGACCACGCGCGTGGCGATGAGGCTGGGAGCGCCTTGAACGACCGCTCCGGCGGCGCACGAGGCGGACGGGGTGGAAGGGCTCGCGGGGGCGGCCGGCGCAGAACTGCCGCCGCACGCGGGCAAAGCCGCGCACAGGCCGGCCATGACGGCGAGGCGAGCGACGAAGAACGGGGACCCTGGCTCCACGGCGCGGTGAAACTAGCATGCCGGCCCGGGTGGTCGAACGCTTCGACTATCGTTTCCCCTCGTCGTGATGGAAGATCCTTCGAACGCACCGCCGCCCGAGGCGCCGCCGGCTGCCAACCGTCCGCGTCCCTGGGTGCGCGAGGCGCTGCTCATCTGCCTGGGCCTCAAAGTTCTCCTCTTCTTCCTCGGCGTGGTGGTCTCGGAAGTCCGACTGGACCGGCCGTTCCGGACCACCGAGCAGGCCCTGAGGGTCTGGCACCAGTGGGACTCGCGGCACTATTTCGACGTCGCCCAGAATGGGTACAAGGCGCCCGGCGAAGGCACGACCCTGGTCCTGCCCCCGCTTCTGCCCATGCTGATCCGCGCCGCGTCGTGGATCACCGGGTCGATGACGAGCGCCGGCGTGCTGGTGGTGACCCTGATCTCCTTCCTGCCCGGGCTCTTGATGTATCAACTGGCTCGCTGCGATCTCGGCGAGGAGGACGCGTTCCGCGCCATGCTGGTGCTCCTGCTCTTCCCGACCAGCTTCTTCATGCACATCGTCTACACCGAGGGCCTGTTTCTCACCACCGTTCTCGGGGCTTTCCTTTCGGCCCGGCGTGGGAACTGGAAGGCGGTGGCGGTCTTCGGCGTTCTCGCGGGCCTCACCCGCATCAACGCCTTCGTCCTTGCTCCCGCCCTTCTGTTCGAGGCCTGGGGAGACTCGTCCAGGGGCCGCCTTCCTCGTCTGCTCGCATCCCTGACCGTCGGTCTCGGCATCGCCGTGTATCTGTGGATCAACTACGCCACCGCGGGCGATCCCCTGGCGTTCCTTACCGTGCAGAGAGTGTCGTTCTATCGGACCTTCGCCTGGCCGTGGCAGGGCGCCGCGAACGTGTGGCGCCTTGCGGCCTTCGGCGGTTCCAACGGGACCATGAACGGCGTGTTACAGGTGGTCTGTATCCCGCTCCTTCTCGCCGCGTGCGTCATCGCGGTGGTCCGCCAGCGCGCGTCCTACGCGGTCTGGACCATCGGCCAGGTGCTCATCTTCACCGCCCAGGATTTCTGGCTGAGCCTCCCGCGCCTCGCGCTGGCGCTCTTTCCCGCCTTCGTCTGGCTGGGTCCGCGCACCGCGCGGCCGGTGTTCGGAACCCTGTGGTTCGCCGCGTCCACGTTGTTCCTGAGCTTCCTCGCCGGCCAGTTCGCGCAGGGCTGGTGGGTGAGCTGACGGCGGGGCGCACGCGGCGAATCGGTAGGGTCTGGGTCCTCAGCTGATTCGGCTGGGTCCTGGGATCGCGCGACGTTGCGCGGGAATTTTGAGCGCGGAGGCCAAAGCACCGTTCCCGAACGCAGGGGGCCGCAAGGCTCCTCTGAAGCAGGGCGGAGCGGTAGCTCCGCTCCATTCATTGAAGAACGCCCTGCGGCCCCCGGATGTGAGGGAACGCATGGGTGCTTTGGCCGGAGCTTCGGCATGGATGGCGCGGTGGTTTCGCGCGGTACTGGGGACGTGGGATGGGGAGCTTTGCGGTTGCCGGGGGCGCGGGACCTGGAGCATCGCGGATCGCAGACGGAGCGTTCGCGCTAGGCACCGGCTTTCGCCGGTGTGACGATAGGAACAAGGGGCGGATAGTGGTTGGGTGCGGCACTCCGCGCGGCTATGTCGCTAGCGTTCTCAGTTGATCCTGCTGGTTCTTGGGGCCCAGGGTGATCAGGGTGTCGCCTTCGATGATCTCCGCCTCCGGGGCGGGGTTGAACAGCATGCGGCCATCGGGGCGCTTGATCGCGACCACGATGAGGCCGAGGTCCTGGCGCAGGCCGGTGTCGCGCAGAGGCTGGCCGCACAGGATGCTTCCCTTGTGGACCTCGGTCTCCTCGATCTGCAGAGCCATGTAGTCGCTGCGCGTGGCGAGTTCGATGAAGTCGACCACACTCGGTCGCAGCACGGCCTGGGCCACGCGCTGGCCGCCGATCACGTAGGGTGAGATCACGCGGCTGGCCCCTGCCTTCATGAGCTTCTTCTCCGCGCCCTCGTCCTCCGCGCGGGCCACGATGAACACGCGGTCGGACATGAGGCGCGCGCTCATGGTGATGAACAGGTTGTCGGCGTCGGAGGCGGCGAGGGTCACGAGGGTTCGGGCGCGGTCGATGCCCGCGCGCCGGAGGGTCTCGTCGTGGGTGGCGTCGCCCGCCAGAGCCACCCCGTGCTCGGCCTTGAAGTCGGCGAGCAGGTGATCATTGCGCTCGATCACCACGAAGGGGATGGACTGCAGGGTGAACTCCTGGGCCACCAGCCGGCCCATGCGTCCGTAGCCGCAGATGATGATGTGATCCTTGAGCGAGTGCAGTTTCTTTTCCATACGGTTCCTGGCGATTTGACCGGTCAGTTCCCCGTCCACGATCGAACGGATGGCCGAGGTGGCCGCAAAAAACAAAGAGAAGACGCCGGTGAGGAGCAGTCCCATGGTGAAGACCTGGCCCTCGGGAGTGAGGGGGTGGACTTCGCGGTAGCCGACGCTGGTGAGGGTGATGACGGTCATGTAGAGCGAGTCGAAGAAAGACCAACCCTCGACCCCCATGTACCCGAACGTGCCCCCGAGTACGAGGATGATCACCACCAGAAGGGCGACGGCGGTGGCGCGATACCCGTGGGGGATGGACTTGGTCAGCAGGTTGCCCCTCAGGTTCATATCCGCGGGAATCATAGGCCCCGGGGAGGGGCGTGCTCACGACGCGCGTTGGCCGGGGTGTAGAGTTTTCGAGGGCGGGCTGCCGGTTTGGAGGCACGTTTCCAAGGAAAGAAGGACTCTCTGACGCTGCTGGAACTGCTTGAAGGCGAGACGGCCGCCATTCACGCCCTTCATAACGACGGCGTCACGAAGAAGCGCATCCAGGCCCTGGGTCTTTTCGAGGGGCGCAGAGTTTGCGTGATCGCGCGCGCGCCCTTTTCCGGGCCTCTTCTCGTCGAGGATGTGGTCACCGGGGCGCGAGTGATGATCGCCCGTGACCTTGCCGAGAACATCGAGGTGGCGAGCGATGGCGCGAGCGCGGACTGACGAAATAGTCATCGCCCTCGCCGGCCAGCCCAACTGCGGCAAGTCGACGCTGTTCAACGCGGTCGCCGGCTTCAAGGTCGACGTCGGCAACTTCGCAGGCACGTCGGTCGCCTTCGCCGAGACCCACGTCACCTTCCACGGGCAGAAGATCCGCCTCATCGACCTCCCGGGCACGTACTCGATCTCGTCCCACGACCTCGCCGAGAAGGTGGCCCGCGACTTCCTCCTCTCCGGCGAGGTCGACGCCATGATCAACGTGGTCGACGCTTCCATGCTCTCGCGTTCGCTCGAGTTCTCCGTGCAGCTCACGGAGATGCGCGTGCCCATGGTGATGTGCCTCAACATGATGGACGAGGCGCAGCGCAAGGGGATGGAGATCGACACCGGGAAGCTCGAAGCGCTTTTGGGCGTCCCGGTGCGCACCGCGGTGGCGGTGGTGGGGACGGGGATCGAGGAGGTCTTCAGGCAGGCCATAAGGGTCGCCGGCGGCGTCGTCCCCGGGGTCGAGCCCCGATACGACAACGAGATCGAACAGGCGCTCGCCCGGCTGATCTCCGAGTATCCGAAGGCGGTTCGCGCGGCGCTGCCGCTCTCCGAGCGTTTCGTGGTCCTGCGCCTGCTCGAGAAGGACGAGGATTTCGAGAAGAAGGTGCTCTCCGTGAGCCCGGAATTCCTGGCCCGCGCCACCGAAGAGCGGCATCGCCTCGCCGAACGCGAGGGCCGCGCCGAGGCCCTGACCCTCGGGTCCCATCGCCACGCTCTCGTCCTCGACCTCTACGAGAAAGTGGTGCGGCACCGTCGCGGGAATGTCCTCGGCACGCGCGAGAAGGTCGATCGTTTCATCATCCATCCCATCGGCGGCGCCATCACCGTGGTGGGCTCGCTCCTCATCACCTTCTTCCTGGCCTTCTTCCTCGGCAACACCATCGCGGGTCTCGTCGATGTTCCCTTCGCCACCATGCGCGCCGGCATCCAGGCTCTTCCGAAAGGTGTGGGGCCCGCGATCCTCATCGGCATTTTCGAGGGCGTGGTCGCGGGCGCGGGGATCGTGCTGCCTTACCTCGTGCCTCTACTTGTGCTCCTCGCCATCTTCGAGGACACCGGGCTCCTGCCGCGGATCGCGTTCATGGTCGACGGCATCCTCCACCGCGTCGGTCTTCACGGCTCCTCCGTGGTCCCGCTCATCCTCGGCTTCGGCTGCAACGTTCCCTCAATCATGGCCACGCGCACCCTCGAGAACCCGCGCGATCGTTTCGTCACCATGATGGTGGCCCCGTTCGTGACCTGTTCCGCGCGCAGCGTGGTGATCATCGCGCTCGCGGGCAAGTACCTCGGGGTGCTGGTCACGGTGGTCCTCTATCTGTGCGGCGGCCTGATGTCGATGCTGGTTTCGTACTCCCTCACCCGGTCGAAGCGGCGCAAGTCCCTGGGCGTGATCATGGAAGTCCCCCCGCTCCGGCAGCCGTATCCGAAGATCGTGGCCCGCAAGGTCTGGCTGCGCCTGCGCGAGTTCGTGATGGTGGCGTGGCCGGTGCTGATCGTGTCGAGCATGGCCCTCTCCCTCCTCTCCTACGCGGGGGCCGACGCGACCATCAACGGCCTGCTCGCGCCGCTCACCACCTCCGTCCTCCACCTCCCGATGGCCGTGGGCATTCCCCTCTTCCTCGGGCTCTTCCGCAAGGAGCTCACCCTCATCATGCTCGGCGCGGCGCTCGGCACCGACGCGATCGGTACGGTGCTCTCGAACGGCCAGATCCTCGTGCTCGTGGTGTTCACGATGCTCTACGTTCCCTGCATCGCCACCCTCGCCGCGCAGTGGCGGGAGGGCGGATGGAGGACGGCGGTGGCCTCGGCGCTTCTGAACCTCGGCGTCTCCATCACGGTCGCGGGCGCCATCGCCCGGATGATTCCCGCGGTCTGAACTCTTGAGGCTTCGCGGCCTATACTTCCCGGCCGCCCCGCGGGAGGCGGATCCCAGGAGGAGGGAAGGACAGGCGTGAGCGTCGTTACCCGGATCCGGACCAGCCAGGAACTCACCGTTCCCTTCACCCCCGAAGAAGTGTGGGGCGTGCTCGCGGATGTCGCCGCCTATCCGGAATGGTGGCCGGCCAAGCTCAGGGTCGAGATCCTCAACCATACCGGCGAACTCCTCGGCACCGAGTTCGAGGTGCGGCCCGTCCTCGGCCGCATGTTCCGAATCCGCTTCGAGGAAGTGGAGGGCAGGCGCAACATGAGGCTGCGCTTCTTCGGCGGTTCGCTCGAAGGTCCGGGAGGCTTTCACCTTCTCGCCCTGGAAGGAGCGACCCGGGTGCGCTACGAGATGGACGTGTTCACGCGAGGCCTCGACATCGCGGCGCTGAGCGTGGTGCTTCCTCTTGAATCCATCCACCGCTGGCGAATGCGAAGCGTCCTGAACAGCCTGGCCGCCAGGCTGAAGTCCCTGCGCAAGGCCGCCGACCGGAAGGCCGTTCAGGCGACTCGCTCGCTGGACCGGGAGTCAGATCGAAGTCGCGAGGTCGAGGCGGCGGCGGCCCTCCGGCTGGCGGAAGAAGAGGCGAGGCGGCAGGTCGAAAGGGAGGCGGCGGCTCGCGCCGCCGCGGAGGGAGCGGAGCGTCGGGCTGCGGAGGAAGAGGCCGCTCGTCGAGCCGAGGAAGCGGAGGCGAAGGCGCGAGCGGAAGCCGAAGCCGCGCGGCAAGCTGCGGAAGAAGAGGCGAGGAGGCGGGCAGAGGAGCAGAGCGCGGCCCGGGCCGCCGCGGAAGAGGCGGAGCGTCGGGCCGCTGAAGAGGAAGCGCGTCAGGTGGCAGCGGCGGAAGCCTTGAGAAAGCAGGTCGAGGAGGAGGCGGCGGCTCGTGCCGCCGCGGAGGAAGCGGAGCGTCGCGCGGCGGAGGAAGAGGCCGCTCGTCGAGCCGAGGAAGCAGCAGCGAAGGCGCGAGCGGAAGCAGAAGCCGCGCGTCGCGCCGCCGAAGAAGAGGCGACGAAACGGGCGGAGGAGGAGAACGCGGCCAGGGCCGCTGCGGAAGAGGCGGAGCGTCGGGCCGCCGAAGGGGAAGCCCTTCGCGTGGCCGCGGAGGAAGCATCGAGAAGACGACTTGAGGAAGAAGCCGCCGCCCGCACGGTGGCCGAGGAAGCGAGTCGCAAGGAGGCGAGACAGGCAGCGGCCCAGGCTCGCGACGCGGCATCCGATGGGTTCGGTGACGTTGACCACGCGGAACGCGCGGGCGACGCCTCCCCGGCGCCCCGGCGCCAGTCGCTCTGGGGTCGGATCATGGACTGGCTGAGAGAGCCCCCGGCGTCCGCGACTTCTCCGGCGCTCCCGGAGGATCCCGCAGATGAGCCCGCGACCTCCGCAGGGTCCTCCAACTTCGACATCGCGCGCCTCTATCTCGACGCCCTTTCCTCGCGGGCGACCGGCGACGAGATCGGAAAGTTCTTCGCGCCCGAGGCCGTCCACGAAGAGTTCCCCCATAGATTCCTCGATACCGCGGTCACGCGAGGGTTCACCGGGATCCTCGAAGCTCGATCCGAGGCGCTCGCGCGCTTCTCCTCGCAGCGATACGACCTCATCGGCGCCACCGGCGGCGGATCCCAGGTGGCGCTCGAGGTCGCGTGGCGCGGCGTGGTCGGCGACGGGATGGGCCTCTTCGTCGAGGGCCAGAAGCTCGAGGCGCGCCTCGGGATATTCCTCAAGTTCCAGGACGGCCTCATCGTCACCCAGCGCAGCTACCGCTGTGTCTTTCCCGACGCTGCGGCCAAGATGTAAGGGCCGCGACACCCGGGCACGTGACGGACCGGGCGGGCGTACAATTCAAGACAGGTTAGCCGGGAGGATGTCAGTCATGAGGAATGTCACGCTGTCGCTCCTCGTTCCGCTCCTTGCATCGGGATGCGGCTCTTCTCCCGCGAGCCCGACCCCGGCGGCGGCGCCGGCTCGGCAGGCCCTCTCCTTCGGGTTACAGTTCACTCCCGATTCCGTGACCGGAAAGGGCTGGGTTTCGCCGACCGCGGTCGCGCTGCGTTCCCCCACCTTCACGCCTCCGGGAGTGGTGGAGAAGGCCGTGTTCCGGATGATCGACGATCTCGGCAACACGCTGGCCGAGTCCTCTATCGCCGCCGGTGGGCCGCTTCCTCCGGATGGCTACATGGATGCCACGGCCATCGTGCAGACCCTCGCCTGGCCCGCCGAGCGCGGCTTCGCGAAGCGCCTCGACCTGATCCTGACCGTGCGAGCCGCGTCCGGCGAGCTGAGCACGGTCACCGCCTCCATCTCGGCGAAGTGAACGCGGCCCCGCGCCGATTCAGGGCAGCAGCGTCTTGAGCAGACGCCGGACGTTGCCGCCGAGGACGCCTTCGATCTTCGTCTCGTCCATCCCGAGGTCGAGCATGGCCTGGGTGATCTGAGGAAAACCGGTCGCGTCGAAGGGCGCTTCCACCGCTCCGTCGAAGTCCGAACCGAGGGCGACGTGCTCAAAGCCGGCCACGTTGACCGCGTGCTCGATGGCCCTGGCGATGGCTCGCGCGTCGGCGCCGCACACCGCGGTGTCCCACACTCCGATGCCGATCACCCCGCCGTTTTGCGAGATGGCCGAAAGCTGCGCGTCGGTGAGATTGCGCTGGTTGTCGCAGGTGCCGCGCACGCCGGTGTGAGAGACCACCACGGGCCGGCTCGCCATCTTCAGAACGTCGTCGATGGCGGCGGGCGAGGCGTGGGCGAGGTCGATGACCATCCTCTTCGCTTCCATCCTCTTCACCCACTCGCGTCCGAGCGGGGTCAGGCCACCGCGGGCCGCGCCGTGCGCGGAGCCGGCGATCTCGGTGTCGAAGAAATGCGTGGGCGCCATCATGCGCACCCCCGCGTCGAAGAGGCGATCGAGATTCGCGAGATCGCCCTCGAGGGCATGCGCGCCTTCGACCCCGATGAACGCGGCCACGCTCTTTCGATCGGAGGCGCGCTTCGTCTCGAAGGCGGCGAGATCAGCGGCGGTGCGGATGACGCTCAGTTGTCCGTTCGACCGGGCCGCCGCGTCGGTCACCCTCGACGCTTCATAGAGGGCGCGCTCGACCAGGCTGTTCCAGGTGCGCGGAGGCCATAGTTCCGCGACGGCGAGAAGCGTGATGTTGTCGGTGTCCGCGGTGTTCCGCTCGATGTTCATGCCGCGCGGCGTCCGGGTGACGATGGTGAAGGCCTGGAGCGCGACGCCGCCCTCGATGAGGCGGGGCACATCGACGTGCCCTCGCGTGCCGCGCGTGAGCAGATCGCGGTTCCACAGCGTGGTGTCCGCGTGCAGGTCGGCCACGAAGTACTTCGCGTGAATGGCGCGGGCGCGGTCGGTCACGGGGATGGACTTCCCGGTGACCCGGTTCATGCGCCTCTCCGCGAGGCCGGGGGCGAGCGCCCACACGGCGATGATCACGAGTCCGGCCGCGATGCCGATCTGTCCGGTTCGCTTCATGGCCGAAGCCTATCCTGCGCGGATCCGCATCGTAGACTCCGCAACTTCCGATGCATACGCCCAAACCCTTCGAAGAGCCGCGGGTCGAGGTCCTTCACGACCTCATCCGGACGCAGGCCCTCGCGGTGGCGGCTCTGGTGCGGGGGCGCGGCTGATCCCGTGGCCAGGCAGGATCTGCGGACGCTCGATGATCTGCGGGGTTTTCTGCGGACGCATGAGCCCGACTGGTCGCGTATCAACCTGCTCGGCCTCGATCTTCGCTCGGACGACCTCGATGACGCTCTGCTGAAGCAGGAGTTCGATGACGGCACCGCGTTCCTGGGCTGCCAGATGGGCCCGTCGCTTGCCCGGAAGGTCGTCTCCGCGGGCGCGCTCGTGGTTCCGGGCCGGCCCGCTCTTCCCTTCAACGCGTTCAGGAGCGACGTGTATCGAGCCAGGGACCTCCTTCGCGGCTACGCGCCGCAGGATCCCGGGACGTATCTGAACACGCCGGACTGGCGGTGCTACCTCGCGGCCATGAACAAGGACACCAAACGGAAGCGCGCGGATCTCGGCATCGACGACGCGGTGTTCCTGCGTCTTCACGATCTCTCCATCGAGGACGCGCTCGATGAGTACCTGAGGCCCCGCAGCAAGGGAGCCTCCGCGGCGAAGCGCGTGGTCGGGATCATGGGCGGCCACGACCGCGAACGCCTGGAGAAGTCGCGTGACCAGGCCGGTCGGGCCACCACCCACGACGCTCCCTACATGCAGGTGGCGCTCCTCGCGCGAAGCCTGGCGCGCGAGGGCTTCACCATCGCGACGGGCGGCGGTCCCGGGGCCATGGAGGCGTCGAACCTGGGCGCCTGGTTCGCCAGCCGATCCGAGGGCGATCTGCGCGCGGCCGTGCGCATGCTCGAGCGTGTGCCCAAAGTGCGGCCGGTGGCGCCAGGCTCCCCGGACTGGAACAGCGGCGAATGGCTCGGGCCGGCCTTCGATGTGATGGAAGCGTTCCCGCGCGACGAGTCGGACCTCCGCACCGAGAGTGTGGGCGTGCCCACATGGTTCTACGGCCACGAACCGCCCAATCCCTTCGCGAGCCACATCGCGAAGTTCTTCGAGAACTCGATTCGCGAGGAAGGCGTCCTCGCCATCGCCACCCACGGCGTGATCTTCGCGGAGGGCAACGCGGGCACGGTGCAGGAGATCTTCCAGGACGCCTGCCAGAACTACTACGCCACCAGCGGTCCCGCCGCTCCCATGGTCCTGCTCGGAACGCGCTACTGGAATCGCGACGTCTCGAAGACGGAGGCGTCGAGCGCCAAGCCGGTCTGGCCACTGCTCCAGCAACTGGGCGCCGAGAAGGGATTCGCCCACCTTCTGCGACTGTCCGACGACCTCGACGAGATCGTGCGTTTTCTTCTCGATCCCGCCTCCGGCAGCTCCGCGCGTTGACCCATGGCAGACTCTGCCGCTCCATGACCTGTCTGACTTCGCGCGCCCGGACTCCCGGCCTGCTCGCCGCCTCCCTCCTCGCCCTGCTCGGCGCAGGCGCGGTTCCACAGACCGCGCCGCTTGTGCCCGCGCCGGGGAAGGACCGCACCGCGGTTCTCCTTGCCATCAACGACGTGTACCGGATCGAAGGCCTGCGCGAAGGCGAGATCGGCGGTCTGGCGCGCGTGCGCTCGCTGCGCAAGGAGCTCGAGCGTGAGGCTCCGGACCTGCTCATGCTCCACGGGGGTGATTTTCTCTTCCCGTCCTTCGCGAGCCGCATGTACCGGGGCGAACAGATGATCTCGGTCATGAACGACCTCGACGGAGACCCTTCGGCGTTCGATCCCCGCATGTTCGTGACCTTCGGCAATCACGAGTTCGACCAGCGGCGCAAGGGCGACGCCCCCCTCGTCGCCGCGAGAATCGAACAGTCGCAGTTTCGATGGCTGGGAGGCAACATCACCTTTGCGAAGGGCCCGGACGGCAAGCCCCTCGTCGCCTCGAAGAATCTCGCCCGCACCGCCCTGGTGGAGAGCGGAGGGATACGGATCGGGATCTTCGGGCTGACCCTCCCGATGACCAACGTGGAGTACGTCGCCGATTTCGCCGGCCCCCAGGCCGCCGCCCGCGCCTTGATCGCGGAACTTCGTGCCCAGAAGG
>JBGATM010000015.1:0-118069 GCA_044229175.1 Vicinamibacteria bacterium
ACGACCGCGAGCGGAGCCTGCGGGGGAGCCGGGTCCACATTCTCGGTGTCGCTTACAAGAAGGACATTGAGGACGTGCGCGAGTCGCCGGCCGTCGATTTCATCAAGATCCTCCAGTCGAAGGGCGCGAAGGTCACCTACACCGATTCGTGGGTCCCGACCCTCGAACACGAGGGGATCGACCTGAAGTCGATCGAGGCGGGTCCGGCCGTGGACGCGGCCGACGCGGTGGTCGTCATCACCGACCACACCAACGTGCCGTACGCGGACATGGTCAAGCGCGCGAAGCTCGTGCTCGACGCCCGGAACGCCACCCGGGGGATCGACGCGCCCAACATCGTTCGGCTCTAGGAGCGATCAGGTCGCCGGCACAGAGCAGTCGAGCGGCCCGAGAGACCTCAAGACGGTGAACCTTCCGAACTCCCTGACCGCCCTGCGGATCTTCCTGGTTCCCTGGCTGATGGTCCTGCTGCTGACCCGGACGCCCTGGGGCTGGTTCCTCGGACTCGGCGTCTTCACCGTGGCCGTGATCACGGACTATTTCGACGGCTGGCTCGCCCGGAAGCGCAATCAGCAGACGAAGCTCGGGGCCATGCTCGATCCGCTGGCGGACAAGCTGCTCATTTCCGGGGCGTTCATATCCCTCATCGAACTCGACATGGCGCCCGCGTGGATCGTGGCCGTGATCATCGGCCGCGAGTTGGCGGTCACCTGGCTCCGCTCGGAAGCCCTGGGGAGGGGGATCGTGATGTCGGCCTCGGGAGCGGGGAAGGCGAAGACGGTCTCCCAGATCGTGGCCATCTACGTGATGCTCCTCGCCCTTCGCATGCCCATCTTCGAGGTCCTGCGAGCGCCCGCGCTCTTCGTGGCCCTCGGTCTCACCCTCTATTCGGGATTCGACTACTTCCGCCGGTTCTCCCGGGCGGGCGCGAAGTCCTGAGCGGGCCGGGGCAAAGAAAAAGGAGCGGGTTTCCCCGCTCCCTGGTGCCGGCCTGAGCCCTGAGGAACTACGGCTGAACGATCACCCGGTCGCCGACGTTGACTTCCTCACGCGTGTAGACCATCCGGGCCACCGAGAAGTTCTCTCGAACCGCGATCACGACCGCGGCGCCCATGGGCCGCTTCGTGATGGGGTCGCGCTTGTCGCCCTGGCGGAACACGGTGATGATCCGGCCCACGGACAGGCCGGCGCCCGCGCCCATGTCGACGCCCACCGTGATGCCGTTGGCCGCGCTGATTCCGTCGTCATCGATGTCGACCACGTACCCGGTCGGCCGGGCGCCTTCCATGGAGAGATCGCCGCCTTCCACCACCACCCGGCGCTTGACCAGGGGGGCCTCGACGTCGGTGAGGGGGCGCAGGTAGTCGCCCACCCGGACGTCGCGGCCGGCGTAGACGACCAAGGCGCGGGAACTGCTTTCTCCCACCAGCAGGATGCGGGCGATCCCTGTGGTCTCGATGCGATAGCCCACCTTCTTGCCGGTGATCGGGTGCTTGATCACCCGCGCGCGGCGGTTGATCACATAAAGGTCGCCCGCCTTCAAGCCGGCGTTGGCGCCGCGATCGAGGTAGAGGTACTCCTGGGTGCCCGCGGTGACCCTTTCGATTGGAGTGTGGTTCTCGGCTTCCATCGACTTGATCTTGAGGCTTTCGTCCTCGATCGAGGCCGAGATATAGCCCGCGTTGCGGACGCTGTCGGTGGAGGCCGCGGTGATCAGGGCGTCCATGTCCAGCCATTCCGGCGTGCCCAGGGGCTCCACGGTCTTCGTGGTCGTGGTGGTGGTGGTCTCAGTCGTTTCCGCGGCGGCCGGGCTCGCCATCTGGACGGTGGGGAGGAAGATGGGGTCGCCGGGGTAGATCAGGCGCGCCTTCTTGACGTAGCCGTTGGCCTCCCAGATCTGCGGCCACAGATAGGGGTTCCCGAGATACCGGCCGGAAATGTCCCAGAGGGTGTCGCCCTTGACCACGATGTGGTAGGCCTGCCCTTCCTTGACCGACTTCGGATAGTCGTAACGGGACCAGTGCGGCGCCACCTCGAACGGGCCGACCTTCGCGGCTTCGGGGGCAGGCTTTTCGGTCTGGGCGCCCACGAGTGTTGCCAGTGAAAGCCCGGCAAGGGCCAGGGGACTCGTGAAGATCTTGCGTGTGGTCATTGGAGAACCTCGCTCCTGAATAAAACCCGTGGAACCCCCAACCTGGCAGTCCCGGGGCCATGAGGGTATCAGAGGCTTGTTTCTTTAGTCAAGGGTTAGTCTCATTTTCCTCAAGTTTCACTTGAGGTGTGGGCTAAGGTCTCAAGAAAACTAGGGAAAATCAATGGTCTGAGCGGGTTGAGACGCGCGCGAGGACGTTGCCGCGCGCTCCCTGAGCCAGTTCGAGGGTGCTGAACCGGTCCAGGCTCTTGACCTCCCGCCACTCGGCCGGGCCCAGCAGCATGAGGCGAGGCGTTTCGGCAACCATGTCGAGCGCCCGAGGGAGGGAAGTCATCTCCCTGACCCTTCCATCGTTGTAGAAATAGCCCGACATCCACGCGGTTCGCCACGCGCCCACGACCAGAACCTCGCGGCCCTGCGCGGGGAGGAAGAGCCGCCGCCCCGACTGCATGGCTTCGAGCACCGGCGGCGCCACGAGGGTCAGGATGAGCAGAAAGCCGGCGGCGCCGATCGAGAGGATGCGCAGCCCTTCGCTTCGCGTTCTTTCGAAGGCTCGCGAGGCCACGAAGGTGGTGGCGAGGAGCCAGAACGCCGGGGCCAGCGCGCTTCGACCCCAGGGTTCACCTTCGCGAGTGGCGCGGATCACGAGCGCCACCACCACCGCCGAGACGATCAGTCCGATGAGGCCGGCGGTTCGCGCCCCCTTCGGCTCCTCGGCGTCGAACAGGACCCGCTCCGAAAGCGCGAGACCGATCGCGAGCGGGGGCAGGCAGGGCAGGATATAGCCGGGAAGTTTGGACCCCGCGACCGAGAACAGGACCAGAGGAACCGCGATCCACGCGAGCAGGCACCACGCGGCTCGACGCTCCGCGCGCAGGGCCGCGAGGAGGGCTCCGGGGACGAGGCCGGTCCAGGGGAAGATTCCGAGCAGCAGAACCGGCAGGTAGTAGTAGAAGGGGCCGGGATGGTTGTGGATCGTGCTCGTGAACCGCTCCAGATTGTGGTTGAGAATGAACACCTCGATGAAGTGAAACCCCTGGTCGAGATAGATGGCGACGAACCAGGGGGCGGCGATCACGAAAGCCAGGGCGATGCCGAGGGGCGAGGCCAGTCGCGAGAGACGGAGCTGACCGAGGGCAAGACCCGCCGCCACCGCGATGCCCAGGGGAATCAGCACGCCGATCGGACCCTTGGCCAGGACCGCTACGGCCATGAGCGCCCAGGCGGCCGGGGCGGCGGAGGGACCCGCGATGCCGAGGTTCGAGAGGATGAAGAGGCCGCTCGCGCCGGTGATGAACGCGGCCACCAGGACATCCATGGTGGCGGCCCGGCTGTAAGCGAAGACCAGAGGCGAGGTGGCGATCACGATCATGGCCAGTCGACCGCAGCTGCGTCCAAACAGCCTCGCGCCCACGAGCCCGGTGAATCCGGTCATCAACAGGGCCGCGAAGACCGACGGCCATCGGGCCGCCGCCTCGTTCTCTCCGAAGATCCGGAACCCGAGGCCCGCGAGCCAGTAGTAGAGCGGGGGCTTCTCGAGCCACGCCTCGCCCGCGAGGGTGGGGGTGACGAACTCGTCGGCGCGCGCCATCTCGACCGCGACCCGCGCGTACCGGGGCTCGTCGGGGCCGAGAAGCGGGATCTGCCCGAGCCGGAACACGAGAAGGAAGAACTGCAGCCCCAGGATCAGCGAAGCATCCTTCAAGGAGACGAAGCGGGGTTCGGCCGGTGACGCCTCCCGGGGAACGTCGTCGGTGTCGGCCATGCTGAGGTGTTTTCGTTTCCTTGCGTTTAGCGCGATGGTGCCAGAGCCGGGAATCGAACCCGGATGACCTTGCGGTCGGAGGATTTTAAGTCCCCTGCGTCTGCCAATTCCGCCACTCTGGCTGGCGAGAGCGAGGCTATCGCGTTGGCGACGGTTCCGCGAGGACGCGGAGCATCGCCTCGTGGGTGCCGCCATTCGAGGCCACCACTTCGTCGGCGGAAATCCCGATGGGCGAGCCGTCGAATCGGGACACCCGTCCTCCCGCCTCCTCGACGAGCAGCGAGCCCGCGAGGACATCCCACGGCTTCAGGCGCTCTTCGAAGTAGCCGTCGATACGGCCCGCGGCCAGATAGGCGAGATCGAGGGCGGCCGCCCCGTCCCGGCGAAGGGCGCGGGCATGGTGGAGAAATCTCTCGAAGAGGCGCAGGGTATGGCGAACGTCGTCACGCAGGTCGTAGGGGAACCCGGTGACGAAGACCGAGCGCAGCAGGTCCCGCGAGGGCGAAACCTTCAGGGGAGAGCCGTTGCACGAGGCGCCCCGTCCGCGCGCCGCGGTGAAGAGTTCGTCCTTGACCGGATCGTAGACCGCACTCGCGATCACCGTCTCGTTGCGGGTGAGGGCGATCGACGTGCAGAAGAACGGGTACTTGTGCGCGTAATTCGTGGTGCCGTCGAGCGGATCGATGTACCAGACGTACTCGGATCCCGAGAGCGACGGGGCGCTCTCCTCGGCCACGAAGTCGTGAGTGGGAAACGATCGCCGCAGCCGGGCGAGGATCGCGGCCTCGCAGGCGCGATCGACTTCGGTCACGAGATCCAGTTCTCCCTTGTTCTCGACCCCGATGTCGGTTCCGAGTCGGGCCTTCTGGATGCGCCCGGCGGTGAGAGCGGCATCGGCCGCGACCGTGCGGTAGAGATCGACGTCCACGGTTTTTGGGAAGGTCATTCGAGGGGCAGCGGTCTTTCGGGGAGAAGGGCGTGATGAACCGGGTCAGCGCCAGGCCACCGGGTGGAAGTACACGAGGGCGCGCGCCCCCCGGCTCTCTCCGTCCGGGCCGGAGTTGTTGATCTGAAGCCGCAGCTTGACGGTCTCGCCCTTGCGGACGAGGAATCCCGTTCCCGAGGGCAGGAAAGCCGGCTTCAAGCCCTCGAGGGAAGCGCGCGGGGCCAGAAAAATGGTGGTCTCGCCGGCCAGGAGATAGAGCTCGGGGAGCGCGCTGGGCGCGCCGAGGTCGGGCGCCCAACCCACGATGAAGACGTCGTCGGGAGGGGTCCACGACGACTCCTGCACCAGCGACTCGCCGCTCTTGATCGCAGCGCTCTTGATCTCCACCGCCTCCACGGAAATCCGCCGCGTGGCCCCCGCGGCGGGGGACACGAGCCGGAACATCGCCGCGCCCAGGAGGGCGCAACACAGGGCGAGGATGGCGATGTCGCGACGGTTCATGGTTGGAGGCGCGCGAGCATATTAAGGGAAGCCCGGGGCGAAGCTCGCGCGAGCGTTCCACGTAGACTCACCGCGAGACCCCATGACCGACGACTCCGACGACTCTTCCGGCCCGGCCCGCCCGAAGGTTCACGTGCCCCGCTGGCCGAAGCCGCCCCAGTCCGCGAGCCGGTTCGAGACTCGAGGGCGCTATCCCGAGCGGACGGAGACGGCGCGCCCGTCCGGCCCCCGCCACGGCTTTCGCTATCGCGTCGACCTCGAATACCTCGGCACGCGATACAGCGGCTGGCAGTTCCAGACCAATGCGCGCACGGTCGCGGGCGAGATCATGGAAGCGATCCATCGCGCCACCGGCCAGAGGGTCATCGAGGTCTACGGTTCGGGCCGCACCGACGCCGGCGTGCACGCGATCCACCAGGTCGCGCACATCGATCTCGCCAAGCCGGTCGAACCCGACGAGTTCATGCGCTCGGTCAACGACGAGCTTCCCGGCGACATCAACCTGCTGAAGGTCGAACTCGCACCCGAAGGTTTCCACGCCCGCCACTCGGCCACCGCGCGGACCTATATCTACCGGATCTCGCAAAGACGCAGCGCCTTCGACAAGCCGGTGGTGTGGTGGGTGAGGGACCCGCTCGACGTGGCGGCCATGACCCAGGCCGCGAAGTCCCTGTGCGGCCTGCACGATTTCTCCGCGTTCTCCCAGGCCGATCCCTCGAAGCCCGACGAATCGACCAAGGTCAAGGTCGAGGCGGTGGACGTCTTCGAGGACGGGCCGAACATCTTCATCCGCATCCAGGGCTCGCACTTCCTGTGGAAGATGGTCCGGCGGATCGTGGGCGTCCTCGTCGAGGTGGGACGCGGCCGGCTGAGCGCCGGAGACGTCGCGAAGATCATGCAGGCGAGCGGCGCTTCGGTCGCCGAGTTCACCGCCCCGCCCTCCGGCCTTTCGCTGGAGAAGGTCGCGTATGGCGTCCCCGCACCCGACGCGCGCTTCCGTCCGCGATCGGGACCCGAGCACGACCGGCCGCGGGGCGAGCGTCCCCACGCCCACGGCCGCAAGTCCGGATTCGACGCGGTGAAGCCGCGCTCGGGGTTCAGGCCGCAGGCGGAACGTAGCGCAGCGGGGGCAGACCGTCCCGAAGCGGGATGGCCTCGTCGATCAGCATCACGGGAATCTCCTCCCGGACCGGGTAAGCAAACGTTCCGTCGACGCGGATGATCGCGGCCTCGAGTCTGTCGCCGACCGGCGAGCCGCCGTTGTTCTTCACCCCGCTCGCGATGCGCGCGTTGAGCGCCTCCAGTTCGGCCGGGGTGGCGAGTCGGACCGCGGAACGATCGGCGGGGCAGCAGAGGACTTCGAGCAGTTCGGGTGCGATCATGAGGTGGATCCTACCTTCCGTTCCCTCTCTCCCGCACCTCGGCTCCGCGTAGGGCAACCATAGATGCGCAAGGCCTCTCCTCCGCTCGCCATCATCGACATCGGGAGCAACTCGGCCCGGATCGTGGTCTACAACCGCGAGGCCGGGGGGCATCTGCGGATCGTGGCCAGCGCGCGCTCGTCGCTGCGTCTGGTGGAAGGGGTGGTGGAGAATCACGCCATCGGAGAGGACGCGATGGATCGCGCGGCCGACGCCCTTCGCGACTTCCGGGCCATCGCGATGGGCGCGGGGTCGAAGGCGATCCGGGTCTACGCGACCGCGGCGGTGCGCGAGGCCAGCGATGAGGCCCGCTTCGCCCGCCTGGTGGCCCGGACCATGAAGGTTCCGCTGCAGGTGCTGGACGGCGAGACCGAGGCCCTGTACGGGTTTCACGGGGCGCTGCGCGGCCTCGACGCGAAGTCGGGGCTCCTCTTCGACCTGGGCGGCGGATCGCTTCAACTCACCCAGTTTCGACAGCGGGTGCGTTTGCGCTCGTGGAGCGTGCCCCTCGGGGCCCTGCGCCTGTCGAGGCGGTACCTCGAGCACGATCCTCCCACCGACAAGCAGATTCGAAGCCTGAGGGCCCATATCGATGGGTTCCTCGAAGAGCTTCCACTCCATCGCCTTCCTCCCGGCTCGCGGCTCGTCGGCACCGGCGGCACCGTGCGGAACCTGGCGAAGATCGAACGCTTCCGGCTCAAGACCCCGGGTTCGCGCCTTCACGGGCACGAACTGGCCCGTGAGGCGGTCGACGAGATCGAGATGGACCTGCGGAGCGTCCCGCGCCGGAAGCGAACCGGCGTCCTCGGGCTTTCGAAGGACCGATCCGACTCGATCGTGGCCGGCGCGGTGGTCATCGGTCGTCTGCTCGACTACGTCGATGCCGACGACATCCTGGTCTCGGGCCAGGGACTTCGCGAGGGACTGGCCTACGCGGCGCTCGGCGAGATGGATGCCGATCTCGAGAGCGTGCGGGCCACCTCGATCGAGGCCCTGCTGGCGCGGTTCCATGGAGTCGACGCGCCGCATGGGGTGAGGCGGGCGAAGCTCGCCGCCGAGCTGTTCTCGCGGCTGGTCAGGCACGAGGGAGAGAGGGGACGGCGCTTCGGCCACGCCCTCGAATACGCGGCGCGCGTGCTGGACATCGGCCGGGCCGTGGATTTCTTCGATCGGCACGAGCATGCGGCCCGCATCGTGCTCGCCTCCGAACTCGATGGCTTCTCGCAGGTGGAGGTGGCGCGCATCGCCGCCGTGCTTCACGCCGCCGATGAAGAGGGGATCGATCTCGACGAGTACTCGCCTCTGGTCGAGGGGTCCGACCGCTCGATCGTGGAACGGGCGGCGGTCATCCTGCTGCTGGCCGACGACCTCCTCGAACGCGCGCCCCGCGGGACGATGCCGCGCCTGAAGGTCACGGTTCGCGGCGACCGGGTCACCATTCACCCCACGCGGGTCGCCGCCTGGCGGCCCCGCGGTCTCGGCGACCGCTTCCTGCGGACGTTCGAGAAAGATCTTCTGGTCGACGTGTAACCCCCAATCTAGGATTCCCCCATGCGACATCTCCTGACCCGCCTCGCGCTGGGCGCGAGCCTGCTGACCTTCTCGCCGGCGCCGGTTCCCGCCCAGGAGGCCCCGGCCTCGAATCCGGTTCGCGCCAGGTACACCAAGCACGAGTTCAAGATCCGGATGCGCGACGGGGTGTCGCTCTTCACCGCGGTCTACACCCCGAAGGACACCTCGCGCTCCTATCCCATCATGATGGAACGAACGCCGTACAGCGTGGAACCGTACGGCATCGACAACTATCCGACGAGCCTCGGTCCCTCGCCCGCTTTTCTCGAGGAGGGCTTCATTTTCGTGTACCAGGATGTGCGCGGCCGGTACATGTCGGAGGGCACGTTCATCGAGGTCACCCCTCACCAGCCGGGGAAGCGAACCCCGAAGGACGTGGACGAGAGTTCCGACACCTACGACACCGTCGAGTGGCTGCTGAAGAACGTCCGGGGCAACAGCGGCAAGGTCGGCATCTGGGGCATCTCGTACCCGGGCTTCTATGCCGCCGCGGCCCTGCCCGAAGCCCATCCCGCGATCAAGGCGGTGTCGCCGCAGGCCCCGGTCACCGACATCTTCCGCGGGGACGATGCATTCCACAACGGCGCCTTCATGCTGGCCGCGAACTACGGCTTCTACGTGAACTTCGTCGAGCAGAAGACGCCGGCGCGGCCGGCGGAGAGTCCCAACTTCGACTACGGGACGCCCGACGGTTACGAGTACTACCTGAAGCTCGGCACCCTGCAGCGGGCCCTCGATACCGTAACCGGGAAGGCGTACTTCCGCGCCTACCTCGACCACACGACCTACGACGAGTTCTGGCGCTCGCGCGACATCTCCGCGCACATGAAGAACCTCACGCCTGCGGTCCTGGTGACCGGAGGGCTGTTCGATGCCGAGGACCTGCAGGGGCCGCAGCGACTGTTCCGCGCGATCGAGAAGGACTCGCCCCAGACCGCGAACACCCTGGTGCTCGGACCGTGGCGTCATGGCGGATGGGCGCGCGGGGATGGCGATGGTCTCGGGAACCTCGACTTCGGTCAGAAGACGAGCGAGTTCTATCGCACGAAGATCGAATTTCCGTTCTTCATGAAATACCTCAAGGGCGGCGAAGCGGTCATGCCCCGGGCCTGGGTCTTCGAGACCGGGCGGAACGAGTGGCACAAGCACGACGTGTGGCCGCCCGCGGACGCGAAGGCCGCGAGCTACTACCTTGGCCCCCGGGGTTCGCTGGTTTCGAGCCCGCCTTCGGGAAGCGACGACGGGGACGAGTACACCGCGGATCCCGCCCGGCCCGTGCCCTACCTCGCCTACGTCAACATGGGCATGCGCGGCGACTACATGACCGAGGACCAGCGCTTCGCGGCCACCCGCCCCGACGTGCTCGTCTATGAGACGGCGCCCCTCGAATCCGATGTTCGGACCCTCGGCCCGGTGAAGGTGAAGCTCAACGTCTCCTCGACCGCCACCGACGCCGACTTCGTGGTGAAGCTCATCGACGTCTACCCGGGCGACGCCCCCGCCCTGCGCCCGCAGCCCACGCCCCGCCCCGCCAACGCGGTTCCGATGGGTGGCTACCAGCAGCTCGTCCGCGGTGAGCCGTTCCGCGCGAAGTTCCGGCGGTCGCTCGAGAAGCCCGAGCCGCTGACCCCGGGCAAGGTCGAGACCATCGAGTTCGAGATGCCGGACATCGCGCACACCTTCCGCCCCGGCCACAAGATCATGGTCCAGGTTCAGAGCTCGTGGTTTCCCCTCGTCGATCGGAACCCGCAGAAGTTCATGGACATCAGCAAAGCGGTGGACAGAGACTTCGTGAAGGCGACGCACAAGGTGCACCGGGGCTCTTCGGTGACCCTCACCGTCGTGCCCTGAGCAGGGAAGCCAGGATCGAAGGCCAGCCCGCGGGCCGCGCGTGGCATACTTCGGCCCCGTCCTCACCATCGAAGGAGATCGCTCATGCCGCGCATCGTTCGTTGTGGACTCATCCAGGCGAAGAACGTCCTGGGGCCGGAAGCCGGACTCGCCCGGGTCAAGAAGGCCATGATCGACAAGCACGTGAAGCTGATCGCGGAGGCGGCGAAGAAAGGGGCGAAGATCCTGTGCCTCCAGGAGATCTTCTACGGCCCCTATTTCTGCGCGGAGCAGGAGACCCGCTGGTACCACTTCACCGAAGCGGTGCCCGACGGCCCCACCGTGAAGCTCATGCAGAAGCTCGCGAAGAAGCACAAGATGGTGCTGATCGTTCCCGTCTACGAGGTGGAGCAGTCCGGGATCTACTACAACACCGCCGCGGTCATCGACGCGGACGGGAAGTTCCTCGGCAAGTACCGGAAGAACCACATTCCCCACACCAAGCCCGGGTTCTGGGAGAAGTTCTATTTCAAGCCCGGGAATCTCGGCTATCCGGTGTTCGAGACCGCCTACGCGAAGATCGGGGTCTACATCTGCTACGACCGCCATTTCCCGGAAGGCGCTCGCGCCCTGGGCCTTTCGGGAGCGGAGATCGTCTTCAATCCCTCGGCGACGGTGGCGGGGCTGTCCGAGTACCTGTGGAAGCTCGAACAGCCCGCGCACGCGGTGGCGAACGGGTATTTCATCGCGGCCATCAACCGCGTGGGTCACGAGGCGCCGTGGAATATCGGCGAGTTCTACGGGCAGAGCTATTTCTGCGATCCGCGCGGCCAGATCATCGCGGAAGCTCCGCGCGACAAGGACGCGGTGGTGGTGGCCGACCTCAATCTGGACATGATCGACCAGGTGCGCTCGACCTGGCAGTTCTATCGCGATCGCCGTCCCGAGACGTATGGTGCGTTGACCGCGCTCTAACCGCTGGAGGCCTCCCATGGCTGCAGATCTCTCGGTGACGTTCACCGGCCTCAAGTTCGAGAACCCGTTCCTCCTCTCCTCCGCTCCGCCCACCGAGTCGGAGAGCAACATCATGCGCGCCTTCGACGCGGGCTGGGGCGGGGTGGTGGTCAAGACCATCGGGATGCATCCGGTGGTGAACGTGGCCGGGCCCAAGACGAAGTTCACCCGCTCCAATCCGGCCACGGGCACGTTATCCATGAACAAGGGCCGGGACGGCGCCCTGGTCTCATCGTGGAACTGGGAACTCATCTCCGACAAGCCGCTCGACTGGTGGATTCCCCGGCTCGAACGCATCAAGAAGGCGCACCCGACCAAGATGCTGATCGCGTCGATCATGGCCGGGTCGGGGAGCGACAAGGAACTCGACCACTGGCGCGACCTCACCAAGGCCTGCCAGGACGCGGGCGCCGACGGGATCGAGATGAACCTGTCGTGCCCGCACATGGACCGCGCCGACATGGGCTCGAACATCGGCAAGGACCAGGCGCTTTGTTCCTTCGTCACCCAGGTGGTGAAGGAGGTGGCACGGGTCCCGGTGTGGGCGAAGCTCACCCCGGCCTCGGCGGACATGACCGTGGAAGCGGGTGCGGTGTTCCGCGGCGGCGCGGACGCGGTGGTCTCGTCGAACACCTTCCCCTCGCTGCCCATCATCGACGCGGAGACCCTCGAGTTCGAGATGAACGTGGACGGCCTGGTCTCGAGCGGCGGCATGGGCGGCCCGGCCATCCTGCCCATGTCCCTCGCCAACATGGCCAAGATGACCAAGGCGTTTCCGGACAAGGCCTTCTCCGGCATCGGTGGTATCTCCGATTTCCGCCAGGCCGCGAGCTATTTCCTGCTCGGGTGCGGCACGGTGCAGGTGTGCACCGCGGCCATGCTCGACAAGGCCATCGGCCCGAACGTCATCCGGCAGCTCACGGAAGGTCTCAGGGAATTCATCGAACGGAACGCCGACAAGGGCTGGAAGCGCGTCGAGGATTTCCGCGGCATCCGCCGCGACCGGGTGGTCGCGCACTCGAAGATCCGCCGGCCGGACGACTCCGAGTACGCGGGCGGCTACGACGCCGAGGGCTACTCGCAACCCGACGTCCCGGCCCGGTGATTTCACGCTAGCGGGAAGGAACAGAAAATGAGCACCACTCTCATCAAAAACGGCTCCATCGTCACCGCCTCGGACCGCTACGACGCCGACATCTACATCGACAAGGGCGTCATCAGCATGATCGGCAAGGGCATGAACATCCCCGCCGATACCGTGATCGATGCCTCGGGCAAGCTGGTCATGCCCGGCGGGATCGACGTCCACACCCATCTCGACATGCCCTTCGGGGGCACGACCTCCGCCGACGATTTCGAGACCGGCACCATCGCCGCCGCGCACGGCGGCACCACCACGCTCATCGACTTCGCCATCCAGAACTTCGGCGAGGGCCTGTATCCCGCCTACGAGGGCTGGCTGAAGCGGGCCGAGGGCAAGGCCTCGATCGACTACGCGTTCCACGTGATCATCCGCGAGCTCTCCGAGCAGGCCGCGCACGACATGGACAAGCTGACGCGACACGAGGGCGTCACCTCGTTCAAGCTCTTCATGGCCTACCCCGGCGTCTTCCAGGTCGACGACGCCACCATCTTCAAGGCGCTGCGCCGGACCCGCGAGACCGGCAGCATGATCTGCATGCACGCGGAGAACGGCGGGGTGATCGACACCCTGGTGAAGGAAGCGCTGATGAAGGGGCAGACCGCGCCCAAGTACCACGCGCTCACCCGGCCCACCCGGGCGGAGGCCGAGGCCACCGGGCGCGCGATCGCCCTGTCCGAGATGGCCGGGGTTCCCATCTACATCGTCCATCTCTCCTCTTCCGACGCGCTCGAGAAGGTGAAGCAGGCGCGGGACATGGGCCTGCCCGCCTATGCCGAGACCTGCCCGCAGTACCTGTTCCTCTCCTACGACGACTACGAACGCGAGGGCTTCGAGGGCGCCAAGTACGTGATGTCGCCGCCGCTTCGGGAGAAGTGGAACCAGGGAGCGCTGTGGAAGGGACTCGCGCAGAACGACCTGCAGGTGGTCTCCACCGACCATTGCCCGTTCTGCATGAACGAGGCGAGCCAGAAGCTCCTCGGCAAGGACGACTTCTCGAAGATCCCGAACGGCGCCCCCGGGATCGAGACGCGCCTGTACATGCTCTGGGAAGGCGTGCGCAAGGGCTTCATCGATCAGCATCGCTTCGTTCAACTGATGTCGACGAGCCCCGCGAAGATGTTCGGCCTCTTCCCGAAGAAGGGAACCATCGCGGTCGGGTCGGACGGCGACGTGATCCTCTGGGATCCCGAGAAGGAGCACACCCTCTCGGTGAAGACGCACCACATGCGCGTCGACTACAACCCCTATGAAGGGCGCGTGGTCACCGGCGCCCCTGCGGTGGTGGTGTCCCGCGGCGAAGTCATCGTCGACCACGGCGTGTTCAAGGGTGCGAAGGGACGAGGCCAGTACGTGAAGCGACAAGCGGGCCATCCCCGGCTCTGATCCGACCACCTCGATCGAGGCTCTGCACGGCCAGCGTCATGGTTCGGTGAGCCCGGTGCGACGGCTCAGCACCCGACGCGCACTCTCGTAACCTCGGTCCGGCCGGGACCGATGAGTACCCTGTCTCGCGAAGCCGGGCTCAAAAGCTCGCGGGGATGCAGGTGTAGACCGAGCCGATGAAGGGGGTGTCGAAGGAGGAGACGATCTTCACGTGCTGGGCGAGTTCATTCGACTTCTTCACCCGGATTTCGCCGAAGCCCGGACCCGGGATCGAGCAGTAGCCGTTGCTCTCGATGATGATCTTCGCCACCTGCTGCGTGTAGAAGGACGTGTCGCGGATGGTGTTGTCGGGCCGCACCATCTCCGGAAAACGGACGAGGAACTCCTTCTGCGCCGCGCGGATCTCGACCTCGAACGCGGCCGGCGGCCCCAGAGCGCAGCATCCGGCCCTGGAGCAATCCGTCATGGTGGGGAGGGTGCACGACTTCGCGGAGGGGGTCGCGGATGGCGTCGGGGCCGGGGTGGGTGTGGCCGTCACCACGACCGGCGGAGGCGTCCCTGAAGGTGCCACGGGCGCGCTCTCATTCTGCTTGCAGCCGGCGGCGAGGCCGGCGAGGGAGAGAAGGACCGGCAGCAGCCGTTCGCAACTCACGGAGAGAGACACGACCATGGCTCGTCTTCATGTTACGCCCTGCTCCGCCACCCGATTCTGATCCGGGTGGAGCGGGTGTGCGGGTGGCGTCCTGGAGGACAGCGCCGGCGGGCGGGGGCCGGCGGACATCGGCCTAGAATCCTCCATCAATGGCTGAAAGCGAATCCGGAGTTCATCATCCCGACGGACGTGTCGAGCTGACTCCCGAATCGAGGGCGCGTGCCCGCCTGAGCGCGCTCTTCAACGAAGACCTCGCCCCGGTGCCGGTGAAGTACCGGGACTGGAGCACCTACAACTACGCCGCGCTGTGGATCAGCATGGCCCACTGCATCCCCACCTACATGATGGCGTCGGGCCTCATCGAGGCGGGGATGGACTGGAAGCAGGCGCTCTTCACCATTCTTCTCGGCAACGTCATCGTGCTCGTGCCCATACTCCTCAACTCGCATCCGGGCACGAAGTACGGCATTCCCTTCCCGGTGTTCGCGCGCGCCGCCTTCGGGACGTTCGGATCGAACCTGCCCGCCCTCATGCGCGCGCTGGTGGCCTGCGGCTGGTTCGGCATCCAGGCCTGGATCGGCGGAGAGGCGGTGCAGACGCTGTTCGGCAGCGTCATTCCCGGCTGGGCGAACCTGCTGGGCGGGGGATTTCTCGGCCACACCACCACCGAGTGGCTGTCCTTCATGCTCTTCTGGAGCCTGAACATCGCGATCATCTACAAGGGGATGAACCTCCTGCGGCTGGTGGAAAACTGGGCGGCGCCTTTCGTGCTCGTCATGACCGCGGCCCTCGTGGCCTGGGCCTATGACGCGGCGGACGGCATGGGGCCGCTGCTCGCGCAGCAGAGCCGGTTCGCGGATTTCGGTTCGTTCTGGAAGGTCTTCGTGCCCTCGCTCACCGGCATGGTCGGCTTCTGGGCGACGCTTTCCCTGAACATGCCCGACTTCACGCGATTCGGACGTAGCCAGCGCGAGCAGGCCATCGGCCAGACCGTGGCCCTGCCCACCACCATGTTCGTTTTCGCGGCCATGGGCGTCTTCGTCACCAGCGCCACCACGGTCATCTATGGCCAGCCCATCTGGGACCCCATTCACCTGGTGGCGAAGTTCGACAGCCCGGTGGTGATCGCGATCTCGATGTTCACGGTGGTGGTGGCGACGCTTTCCGTGAACATCGCGGCGAACGTAGTCTCGCCCGCGAACGACCTCGCGAACGCTTTCCCGCGCTACATTTCTTTCAAGACGGGCGGCTTGATCACGGGGATTCTCGGCATCGTGATGCAGCCCTGGCGGCTGCTCGCGGATCCGTCGGGCTACATCTTCACCTGGCTCGTCGGCTATTCGGGCGGCCTCGGTTCGATCGGCGGCGTCCTCATCGCCGACTACTGGATTGTGCGGCGCACCCGCCTCAATCTCGAGGACCTGTACCTCACCACCGGGGAATACCGCTACCGGGCCGGCTGGAACCCCGCCGCGGTGACGGCGATGCTCGTCGGCTGCGCGCTCGCGTGGGGCGGCCTTCTATGGTCGCCACTCCGGCCCCTCTATGATTACGGGTGGTTCGTCGGGTTTGGGGCGGCTTTCCTGATCTACCTCGCGCTCATGCGCCTCTCCGAGGCGCCAGCAAGGAAACAATGACCGAAACCAAGACTGAAGTGCTTCCGCGGCCCGTGATGAGCGGTCCGGAGATGGTGGAGTTGTGCAAGCGCCACACCATGTACGAGTGGTCGGTGCAGTCGAAGATCGACCCGATTCCCGTGGCCAAGGCGGACGGCGTCTACTTCTGGACCCCGGAGGGGAAGCGGTTCCTCGATTTCAACTCCCAGCTGATGTGCAGCAATATCGGGCACTCGCATCCGCGGGTGGTTCACGCCATCCAGCAGCAGGCGAGCAAGCTCTGCTACGCGAACCCGTTCATGGCCACCGAGCCGCGAGCGAAACTGGGCAAGAAGCTCGCCGCGATCTCGCCCGGCGACATCGATACCTTCTTCTTCACCAACGGCGGCGCCGAAGCGAACGAGAACGCGATCCGCATTGCCCGCGCGGTCACCGGACGGCACAAGATCATGGTCCGGTATCGCTCGTATCACGGCGGCACCGCGGGAGCGATCGCGCTCACCGGCGATCCCCGCCGCTGGTTCGCCGAACCCTCGATTCCCGGAATCGTGCGCGCCCCCGACTTCCACAAGTACGGCCGGAAGGACCCCGAGCCCCTCGACGTCTGCATCCGGGAGATCGAGGACATCATCCGCTACGAGGGCGGCCAGAACATCGCCGCCTTCCTCATGGAGACCGTGGTGGGCACGAACGGCATCCTGGTCCCGCCCGACGGCTACATGAAGGCGGTTCGTGAGCTGTGCGACAAGCACGGGATCCTCCTCATCGCGGACGAAGTCATGTCCGGCTTCGGCCGCACCGGCAAGTGGTTCGCGGTCGAGCACTGGGGCGTGGTTCCCGACATGATCACCATGGCCAAGGGCCTCACCTCGGCCTACGTGCAACTGGGCGCGGTGGGCATGCGCGCGGGGATCGCCCAGGCCTTCAAGGACCGGGCGTTCCCCGGCGGCCTCACCTACAACTCTCATACCCTGGCCTGCGCGACCGCGCTCGCCACCATCGCGGTCTACGAGGACGAAGGCCTCCTCGACCAGGCGGTGAAGCTTGGCGCGGTCCTGCGCGAGCGGATGAAGGAAATGGAGAAGAAGCATCCTTCGGTGGGAACGACGAGGTCCATCGGCCTGTTCGGCATCTTTGAAATCGTCCGCAACCGCAAGACCTGGGAGCCCATGGCCCCGTTCAACGGACACTCGGAGGAGATGACCGCCCTGGGCTCCTTCTTCCGCGAGCAGGGCCTGTACACCTTCGTACGCTGGAATACCTTCTTCACCAATCCGCCACTCATCATCACCGAGGCCCAGCTCCACGAGGGACTGGACATCGTAGACCGCGGACTCGACATCACCGACCGCGCCGCCAAGGCCTAAGGACTCATACCCATGAACGACACCACGCAGACGACGCTCGAACTCACCATCCTCAAGCACTGGATCGGGGGAAAGTCCCACGAAGGCAAGGTGGAGCGCTGGGGCGACGTGTACAACCCCGCGACCGGCGAATCCAACACCCGGGTGGCTTTCGCCACCGAGGCGACCGTCGATGAAGCGGTGCAGCATGCGACCGCGGCCCAGAAGAAGTGGGGCGCCGCGTCCCTCGCCCAGCGCACCCGGGTCATGTTCAACTACCGCCAGCTTCTCGACCGGCACAAGGCCGAGATGGCGGCCATGATCACGCGCGAGCACGGAAAGGTGGCGGCGGACGCGCTCGGCGAGGTCAGCCGCGGTCTCGAGGTGGTCGAGTTCGCCTGCGGCCTGCCCCAGCTGTTGAAGGGCGAGTTCTCCGAGAACGTCTCGACCGACGTCGACAGCTACTCGATCCGCCAGCCCCTCGGGGTGGTCGCGGGCATCACGCCCTTCAACTTCCCGGCCATGGTGCCGATGTGGATGTATCCGCTCGCCATCGCCTGCGGCAACGCCTTCATCCTGAAGCCGTCCGAGAAGGACCCCTCCGCCGCCAACTTCTCCGCGAAGCTGCTCGCCGAGGCCGGCCTGCCCGATGGCGTCTTCTCCGTGGTCCACGGCGACAAGGTCGCGGTGGACGCGATCCTCCATCATCCCGGGATCGCGGCGGTGAGCTTCGTGGGCTCCACCCCGATCGCGCGATACATCTACGAAACCGGCACGAAGGCGGGGAAGCGCGTGCAGGCCCTGGGCGGAGCCAAGAACCACATGGTGGTCCTGCCCGACGCCGACATGGACCTCGCCGCGGATTCCGCGGTGAGCGCGGGTTTCGGCTCGGCGGGCGAGCGCTGCATGGCCATCTCGGCCCTGGTTACGGTGGGCGACGCGGCGGACAGGCTCATCCCGAAGATCCGCGAACGCATGGCGAAGCTCAAGACCGCGCCCGGCGACGAAGCCGGGGCGGACATGGGCCCGCTGGTCACGAAGGAGCATCACGCGAAGGTGAAGGGCTACGTGGACAAGGGGGAGGCCGAGGGAGCGAAGCTCCTCGTCGACGGCCGGACCCTCAAGGTCCCCGGTCACGAGAGCGGTTTCTTCCTCGGACCGTGCCTGTTCGATCACGTGACCCCCGACATGACCATCTACAAGGACGAGATCTTCGGACCGGTCCTGAGCGTGGTGCGGGCGAAGACCTACGTCGAGGCCATGGAGCTGATCCAGGCGAACCCCTGGGCGAACGGCGTCGCCATCTTCACCAACGACGGCGGCGCGGCCCGGCGGTTCCAGAACGAAGTCCCGGTGGGCATGGTCGGCATCAACGTGCCCATCCCCGTCCCCATGGCGTACTACTCGTTCGGCGGCTGGAAGAGTTCGCTCTTCGGCGACTCGCATGTTCATGGCAAGGAAGGAATTCACTTCTATACTCGGGGCAAGGTGGTCACGAGCCGCTGGCCCGAGCCCCATCACCGCGGCGTGAACCTCGGCTTCCCGGAGATGAAGTAGGGGACTACACGCCGTCCGGCACGTCGGGGCGTGCGGTGGCGTCGCCAGGGCCCTTGCCCTGCTCCATGCCGTGCAGGGCGTAGAGGATCATGAGCTTCTGCCAGATCTTCCCGGAGAGTCCGGTGGTGACGCTCTCGACCTCGTTCACCGCCTGCAGGGCCACGCTGTCGTCGAAGTGCTGGATGTACAGCGCCGCGATCTTCCCGGTGATCGAGAGCATTTCCGAGCAGTAGTCGAGGTAGCGCGAGAGCTCGAAGGGGGTCATGGCCCGCACCGGCCGGATTCCCGTCTCGGCGCCGCGCGCGAGGACCCACTCGGGGTCTTTGGTGAGCTGGTGCATATCGATGACGTGGGCGATGGCGCGAAGCTCGTGAATGGATCGCAGGGCGCGGTTGCGCTTGATCCGGGTCTCCAGGCTCGCGAGAAAGAACACCGCGGCCACGATCAGGACGACGTCGTTGATCCCGGATTCGAGCACCTGGATGAACTCGGCCAGCTGCAGGCGACCTTCGGGCAGGGGAAGGGCCCAGAGGGTCAGGGCGAGCCCCAGCACGATGAGGCCGATCAGAGAGTGGACCAGGATGCGCAGCGCGATAATCGGGCGGGCGATCCACTCCGACGTGGCGCTCGCCTTGGCCGCGATCTGGGCGAGCTGGGTGGCCACGTTTCCGATGCCGGAGTCAGGGAATCGCTTCTGCACGCGCTGGCGCAGCCGTTCGACGGTCTCCGCGATGAGACGCGGATTGAGGGTCCCTTCCAGCATCGCGCGGAAGGCTAACATCGCCCTTGCCCGCGGGACCGAACCGAGGTTGGAGTTAGCATCGAGCCTCGACGCCACGACAATCGGAGGAGAACGCATGCTGATCCTGCTGATGCTCGCCCTCGCCGCTTCGGACAGCGAGGTGAAGGCCGCACCTCAAGTCCTTCGAACTGAGACCGCTCTGCTGGCTCCGGGCCAGGACTCGTGGTTCCGGCCGGGAGCGACGTCCTTCGGTTCCTCGGTCGCGGTCGGGCGCGATCAACGTCCGCTGGACTCGCTGTCCGCGGAGGCTTCTCCGGAGATGATCTGTACGATTCGCGTTCTCAAGTCCGATCCGAAGTTCGACGCCCGGATCGTCAGGCCCGCTCCCCCCGACCTTGATCCGAAGATCGTGCGACCGAGCCCCTGCAAGAAGTAGGGTACCTCCGGCATCGCGACGGAGGCGTCCCACAAGCGGACGGTTCGCGGTGAGCAGCGCGCCACGCAACACTCACCACGACAATCACTTGGCCGCGGGCCGCGGGTTGGCACGGAGCTTCCTATGGGAACGCCCCATGACCACTTCGGGACTGCCGGCCGTGCTCGTCGCCGACGACCAACCCGACGTGCGGACGTCGCTCCACCTGGCCCTCAAGTGCGCCGGGTTCGACGCCCAGATGGCGGATTCGCCCGAGGCGGTCCTGAGCGCGATCGCCCGGCGTCAGTACGACGTCGTGCTGATGGACCTCAACTACACGCGCGACACCACATCGGGCGGTGAAGGTCTCGACCTGCTGCCCCGGATCAAGGCGCTCGATGGCGACCTTCCCGTGGTCGCGATGACCGCGTGGGCCACCATCGACATCGCGGTCGAAGCGATGCGCCGGGGCGCGGGGGACTTCGTGCTCAAGCCCTGGGACAACGCCACCCTGGTGAGGACGGTGCGCGCGCAGGCGCAGATCCGCCGTGACCGCAACGGGCGCAAGGCGGCCCGGGCCCTGCAGGCCCGGGACCTCGACGGCGCCCGCCGGGTCCAGTCGCGTCTCCAGCCCCAGAGCCTCCCGCGCCTCTCCACGCTCGAGTGCGCGGCGCAGTGCGTCGAGGCGGGTGCGGTGGGCGGCGACGGCTACGATTTCATCGACCTCGGGTCGGGTCGCATGATGGTGGCGCTCGGCGACGTGTCGGGCAAGGGCATGCCGGGCGCGATCCTGTGGGCCCACCTCCAGGCCACCCTCCGCGCCCAGGCCGCGGTTCTCGCCGACGACCTGCCTCGCCTCGTCGAGGTCGCGAACCGGCTCTTCTTCGCGGCCACCGCGCCCGAGCACTTCGCCACCCTGTTTCTCGGCGTCTACGACGACGCCACGCGGCGGCTGCGTTACGTCAGCTGCGGCCACAACCCGCCCCTGCTGGTGCGCGCGCAGGGCGGGGTGGAAGCGCTCGCCTCGACCGCGCCCGCGCTTGGCCTGATCGAGAAATGGACGGTGGGGGAAGAGGCGATCGAGCTTCGAGCGGGAGATACCCTCCTCATCTACTCCGACGGTGTGACCGAAGCCCGATGCCTGCGACCCTCCGACCCGGCCGGAGACGGCAGCGAGTTCGGCGAAGCGCGCCTTCAGGAATCCCTCCTGAGCCTGCGGCACGAACCCCTGGCCGATCTGCCCGCGCGCCTTCTCGGAGAGGTCGAAGCCTTCGCAGGTCCCGAACCGCAGGACGATCGGACCGTGGTGGCCCTGCGGGCCAGGCCCTAGTTGCCGATCCGGGCCGCGGCCTGATCGGCGAGGAGGGCGATGGACCTTCCCGCCTCATCGTCGCCCGATCGGCCCGCGAACGACAGGGCGTGGAGGAACGCGATCGTATTGTGCCGCTTCGAAAGGCCCTCGAGGGTCGAAAACGCCGCCCCCCAGTCGGCGAGAGGCTTCGGGCTCGCAAGCGATCCGAACCACGCGTCCCAGAACGCGCCGTCGAGGAGACCCCGCCGGTACGCGAAGACCACCGCGCGGGCGAGCCGCTCGGGCTCGCCGAAGGTGTAGAAGACCGCGCCTCGCGGCGCGATCTGAGTCGCGGTCGCTTCCATGAGCGCGCGCAGTCCGGGGGCGCCGACGCGAGGGTTCAGCGCGAGCTGCAGGACGAGGTCGGCCCCGTGCGCGACTCCGTGGCGCCAGCCTTCCACCGGATGGAAGCCTCGATAGTCGTCGACGCGAATGAGGCTCGCGGCCGCGACCTCCACCAGGCCGGCCCGGGTTTCTTCCGTGAAGACGGGCTCGATGCGATCCGCCCGCGCGACCTCGGACAGGATCAGCGCGGCGAAGGGGAGCCGGAAGCCGGCCGCGTCTTTTCCGCCGCGAAGCGTCGCCTGCAGTGAGGCGGCAAGCGCGTTGATGGTGGCGGGCGAGAGCGCTTTCCCGCGCAGCCAGGTGGACAGCCCCTCGAACACCACCCCATCGCGGATCACGGGGTCGGGATCGTCGAGGCATCCGAGCAGGCGGGTGGCGAGGAGGTTGCGCTCGGTCGATGCCACCTCGAACTTCGACTGTTTCAGTTCGAGCAGACCGGCCCTCGTCATTCCTTCGGGCGGGCAGGGCGAGGCCGGTGCGGGCGGTGAGGAGAGGAGTAGGTGAGCGGCGAGAGCTAAAGGCGCGAGCATCAGTGGGAGCCTCCGGGGGCGGCCTCGGGCCGGCCTTTCTCCGCGCCGGCGCCCAGGGTGAACAGGAAGGTGGCGCCCTTGTCCGGGTGGTTCGACTCCACCCAGATCCGGCCGCCGTGGACTTCGACGATGCGCTTGACCAGGGCCAGTCCCACGCCGGTGCCGGCGCTCTTCGGGTCGAGTTTGTCGAAGAGGTTGAAGACGCGGTCGTGATAGCGGGCGTCGATACCGGGGCCGTTGTCCTGAACGAAGAACGCGATCCCCTCCCCGACGCGGCGGGCGCCGATGCGGATGCGGGGAGCCGGCTCGTCTCGCATGAACTTGGCGGCGTTGTCGATCAGGTTCTGCATCACCTCGACCAGGCGGTCGCGGTCGACGCAGACCGTGGGCAGATGATCCTCGACTTCCACCGACACCTTCTGCGCGGTGATCCGTCCGTGGGTGCGGTCGAGCGCGTCCCGGACGATGCCTTCGAAGGGCGTCTCCTCGGGCGGCTTGGCCAGCCGCCCGATCCGCGAAAGCTCGAGCAGATCGTCGAGGAGCCGATGCATCTTGGCCGTCGACTTGTAGACCCGGTCCATGTCGGCCCGCACCGCCTCCACCTTGCCCTCGATGGCCGACTGCTCGATATGGCCGAGGAAGCCGCGGATGGTGATGAGCGGGCTCTTGAGATCGTGGGAGACCGTGTAGGTGAAGCGCTCCAGCTCCGCGTTCCGGGCTTCGAGTTCGCGGATGAGCGCCTCCCGCTCGGCCTCCGCGGCCTTGCGGGCGCTGATGTCCTGGACCGCTCCATAGATGCCGCGCAGGCGGTTGGTCTGCTCGTCCCAGACCGGATGGGCGTAGATGCGGACCCAGCGCACGCTGCCGTCCCGGCAGATCGTGCGCAGTTCGCTGGCCACCGGGCGGTTCTCCCGGAGCGCGTCGAGATCCCGCGCGTCCTGGGCCACGTCGTCCGGATGGAGAGCGGCCCGCCAGCCCCCGCGGGCGACATACTCGTCGAACCCGAAGCCCGTGATCTTCTCGAACGCGCCCGCGACCCAGTTCAGCTGCAACCCGGAGTGGTTCGGCGTGATCTCGGTGGAGAAGATGTAGTCGGAACTCACCGTGGTGATGAGCCGGTAGCGCTCCATGTTTTCACGAAGGGCCGCCTCGGCGGCCCGGCGTTCCCCGGCCTCGTCGCTCGCCAGTTTGAAGGCCTCCTCGATCAGCCAGGTCGCCCGCGCCATGAGAGCGGCGGTGGCGAGGAAGAAGATGGCCTGGAGAGTCCAGACCGGCCCGAATTCGGCCGTGCCCGCGGGGAGACGACGCGCCTCGGCCCAGAAAACCGCGCCGTTGGCGGCCACCATCGCCGCGGCAAATACGATGGCCTCCCATCCCCCGAGGAGCAGGCCGGCGATCACGATCAGCATCATCTGGGAAATGCTGATCGCCGCGACCCCTTCGGGGCCGGCGACGAAGATGAAGAGAAGGAGAATCACGATGGCCAGCCCGATCACGAGGCCCCAGGAGGCGGCGCGCACCGCGCCGCGACGGAGGAGCAGGCGAAGGCCCGCGGCCAGAGGAATGGTGGCGAGTGCGCAGAGCGCGGGGGTCAGGGAATTCGACGCGGGCCGGTAGAAGAGCCCGACGGAAAGCGCGACCAGAATGTGGAAATTCAGGACTCGACTCAACAGGAGGGGGCGGACGCTCCCTTCGTGATCCCCGGCGGACGGGGAGCGGAAGAATCGCAGGATCGCGTCGATCATGGGCGGGATGCTAACCGCCCGCCCCGGCTGACCAGGTCCGGCGAAGAGGATGGGCCTCGGTGTTGAAGACGACCTTGTCGAAGTCGAGCGCCTTGGGGTCGAAGAGCAGGTAGAGATACTTGAGGGTCTCGGCCAGGAAGAAGCTGTGCATCAGGTCACCCTTCTCCTTGGAGACCACGTCCTTGAGCACGGTGTAGCCGGCCTCGGTCCGGCAGTGCCTGATGAGGTCGTTCAGGATGGTTTCACCCATGGCCGCGTACTTGGGATCCTTCGTGTAGCGATCCAGGTAGTAGGCCGACTCGACGATCTCGGGCCGGAGTTCATACCCCGCGCGGGTGACCTTCATGAGCTTGTAGTCGAGCGACTCGGGCTCGATGCCGTGGAGCGTCCACATCCGGAAGGCGGAGTCCTGGAGGCGCCTGGCGCGATCGAGGTCGCCGGTGAACGCGAGGACCGAGGGGAAGAAAGCCTGAAGGGACCCGAACGTGGTTCGCGTCCTCGCGCCCGTGGTCATTTCCGCGCCCCCGTACCAGAGGCCTTGGGGCGTGTCGTCGGCGAGGTACCGGTTGACCGCGAGGAGCGACTCGCGGCTCATGGCGTCGCATTCCGGGTCGCCGAACAGACGCGCGCACTTGGCGAGGTATTCGTAGTACGAGTCGATGCCTCCGCCGATCTGGCTGTTGGTGCTCGTCCAGGCGCCGGTCTCCACGTTGATCTCCTGGCCGACGAGCCCGGTCTTTGGATCGCGCCGCTTGTACAACTCGACGAGCGCTTTCTTTGCTTTCGTGAAAAAGACTTCCTTGCCCGTGAGCTTCGCCAGGGTGCCGAACTCGAGCACGAGGGTCCCGATCTCGGCCGGGTTGCTCACCGCACCGCTCGTCTTCCCGGTCTTCAGGTTCACGAACATGTACGGCATGCCGGTGGGCGAGTCGAAGACGGGGAGGAGTCGCGTGCCCAGATCCTCGGCCAGGGCGAGCAGACGTTTGTCGCCCGTCATCTGGTGGCTTGACAGCAGGCCGCCCAGGATCCGGATGGTGATCTCGAAGTTCTTGACCTCGATGTCCTGGTCGAATCGTAGGTCGCGGACGATCTCCGCCCGCGTAGCGTCGGCCTCTTCCTTGAGGCCCATGACCAGCATGGTGTCGAGCGCATCCACTGGGGTCATGAGCAGGGTGTGACCGTCGTGCCAGTTCTTTCCGGTCTTGCTGACGGGCAGGAGCTCGTCGTAGCCGTTCGCGTACTTCTTGTAGCCCTCCCAGGCATGGAGGAACTCCGCCTTCGTCCGGGCGGCGAGGGCGGCGCGATCGGGCGCGGGCTGAGCCCAGGTGTGGGACGTCACGGCGCTAACCAGGAGGGCGGTTGCGATCGGATTTCTCATGCCGAATAGTAATAACGTTTCGCATGCGAAAGATCTGCCTCGCCCTGCTCGCCCTTCTGGCCGCATGCTCGCCGGCCTCGCGGGAGACCGCGAAGGCGAAGCCGGCCTTCAGGATCGCGGTCATCCCCCAGGGCGCCACTCACGAGTTCTGGAAGAGCATCCACGCGGGCGCCCTCAAGGCCGCCGAGGACCTGAAGGCAGAGGGCGTCGAGGTGACCCTGATCTGGAAGGCGCCGCTGCGCGAGGACGATCGCGAGCAGCAGGTGCAGGTGCTGGAGGGTTTTCTCGCCCAGGGCATCAGCGGCATCGTGCTCGCGCCCTTCGACCGACGCGCCCTCGTGCGTCCGGTGGAGGAAGCGAAACGCGCGGGCATCCCCACCGTGGTTCTGGACTCTGGGCTCGATTCGGACCAGGTGGTGAGTTTTCTCGCGAGCGACAATCATCATGGGGGTGAACTCGCGGCGGACCACATGGCGAAGCTCCTGAGCGGAAAGGGCAAGGTGCTGCTCCTTCGCTATCAGGAAGGGGTCGCGAGCACGGAAGCGCGGGAGCAGGGCTTCGTGGATCGGATCAAGACCCACCCCGGGATCGAGCTGATCTCCTCGGACCAGTACGCGGGCGGTACGCGCGACACGGCGAAAACCGCGGCTGAGAACCTCCTGAACCGGTACGGCAATCAGATCCAGGGCATCTTCACCCCCAACGAGTCGTCGACCTCGGGCACCCTGCTGGCGCTCGAGGACGTGAAGAAAGCCGGCAAGATCACCTTCATCGGCTTCGACACGAGCGACGCGTTCATCGCCGCGATGCGCGCGGGCACGCTCCATGGAATCGTGGTCCAGAACCCGTTCCGGATGGGCGAACTGGGGGTTCGGACCATGGTGGACCACCTCCAGGGGAAAGCGGTCGAGAAGAAGGTCGACACCGGGGTTCAGCTCATTTCGCCTGAGACTCTCGACGCGCCCGAATCGCAGCGGCTCCTGCACCCGCCGCTCGCGCAGTACCTGGGAGAGGCGAAGGGCGGCCTCTGAGCCCCCGCCAGCCTCGACCACGGCCATGACCGCGCTCTCGCTTCGCGGCGTCCGCAAGCGCTTCGGCGTCACCGTGGCGCTCGACGGCGTCGACCTGGACCTCGCGAAGGGCGAAGTGCTCGCCGTCGTCGGTGAAAACGGGGCGGGGAAGAGCACGCTGCTGAACGTCATCGCGCACGCCCTCGAACCGGACGAGGGCGCGGTCACGCTCGGTGTGGAGGGAGTCGCATACATCCGTCAGGAGCTGTCGCTGTTCTCGCACCTCACCGTGGCCGAGAACGTTCTGATGGGACGCGAGCCCGCCCGGTTTGGGGTGATCGATCGGAGCGCGATGATCGCCCGGACCCGCGCGCTTCTCGATGAGTTCGGCCGGCCGGAGATCGACCCGAGCGAGACCGTGGGCCGGTTGCCTCCAGCCAGCCGGCAGGTGGTCGAGATCTGCCGCGCCCTCGCCGCGGATGCGCGGGTCATCCTGATGGACGAGCCCACCAGCAGCCTCGAACGGGCGGACGTGGTTCGGCTCTTCAATTCCATCAGCAAGCTGTGCGCCCGCGGCATCGCGGTGGTGTACGTCAGCCATTTCCTCGAAGAGATCCGGGAGATCGCGACCCGCGCCGTGGTCCTGCGCGACGGTCGAAGCGTGTGGACGGGACGGCTCGAAGAGGTCCCGGACGAGGCCCTGATCCGACACATGATCGGACGCCCGCTCGATACCGTCTTCACGGCCGCGGAACCGCGTCCGCCCGGGGATGTCGTCCTCGCGGTCGACTCCATCGCGGATGCGACGTTCGAAGTTCGCGGTGGTGAGATCCTGGGGATCGCGGGCCTCGTGGGCTCGGGCCGCACCGAGCTGCTTCGCGCCGTCTTCGGCCTCGATGCGACCGGGCGTGGGGACTTGGTGGTTCGCGGGGAGCGCGTGGACGCGCGCCGACTCAACGCCTTCGGGAGCATCCGACGCGGCCTCGGCTACCTGAGCGAGGATCGCCGTGTCGAGGGCCTCTTTCCTCACCTGTCCGTGCGGGAGAACCTCGCGATGACGCGCCTCGAGGGCCGCGACGTAGCGCGCTGGGTCGAGCGACTTCGCATCAAGATCGGCAACCTGGACGACTCCGTCATGACCTTGTCCGGAGGCAACCAGCAGAAAGTCCTCCTCGCGCGGCTCCTGCATCAAGGGGCCGAGATCCTGCTGCTGGACGAGCCCACCCGCGGCATCGACGTGGGCACGAAGGCGGAGGTCTACGACCTGGTCCGCGCGCTCGCCCGCGAAGGGAAGGCCATCGTCATGGTGAGTTCGTATCTGCCCGAGCTCTTTGGGGTGTGCGACCATCTCGCGGTGATGAATCGCGGGCGCCTGACCGCGGTTCGACCCATCGGGGCGTGGACACCGCAGAGCGTCCTCGAAGCCGCGATCGGCGGACGGGCGGCGGCATGAGGGTCGGGAACACCTCGCTGCTCCGGCGGGTCGCCCCCTTCGCCGGCCTGGCTCTGGTCGTGCTCGTGTTCGCGGTTCTCACCGGGGCGCCCGCGCAATACCTTTCCATGCCGAACCTGCGGATCGTCCTCGCTCAAACCGTGATCGTGGCCATCGGGGCGGTGGGCATGACCATGATCATCGTGAGCGGCGGCATCGATCTCTCGGTGGGCTCGACCATCGCGCTCACCAGCGTTGCGACCGCTCTCGCCCTGCACCGTTCCTGGCCGCCCGCGATCGCGATCCTGGCCGCGATCGCTCTGGGCGGCGCGGTCGGGATGGTGAACGGCCTCATCATCACCACCCTTCGAGTGGTTCCCTTCATCGCCACCCTCGGCATGCTGGGGGTGGCGCGCGGCCTCGCGAAGTGGGTGGCGGGAGAGATGACGGTGCAAGCCCCCGAGACCTGGATCAACGGCCTGGCCATCACCTTTCCATCTCCGGCCTGGCTGGTGGTGGCCCCGGGGGTGTGGCTGGCTCTCATCCTCGCCGTCCTGGCTTCTCTCGGCCTGCAGCGAACCGTGTTCGGCCGACACGTGTTCGCGATCGGGTCGAATGAAACCGCGGCCCGGGCCTGTGGCATCGCGGTGACGAGGATGAAGGTCGCGATCTACGGCCTGGCCGGCTGCACCTTCGGCCTCGCGGGCGTGATGCAGATGTCCCGCCTTCGACAGGGCGATCCCACGGTAGCCGCGGGGGCCGAACTGGACATCATCGCCGCGGTGGTGATCGGAGGGGGGAGCCTCTCCGGCGGGCAGGGCAGCATCCTCGGGGCCATGATCGGCGCGCTGATCATGGCCTTCCTGCGCAACGGCTGCCAGCAGGTGGGCTGGCCGAACTACATCCAGGAGATCATCATCGGCGCCATTATCGTGATCGCGGTGGCCCTGGAGTCACGCGCGAGGCAGCTGGACTAGGGCTTCTTGTAGGGCGGCACGGTCGGAAGCACGGGCGACACGTTCGCGAGGGTCGCGCCCTGCCACATGGAAGGCACGCCGCGGATGAAAGTGATGAGGCCGGTGGCGGGGGATTTCACCTGACCGGTAATGCGTCCCACGTAGTCGGTGGTCTCCCCGATCACGTCCCCTTCCTTCACGAGGGTGTTCCGCTTCGCCTTCGCGAAGAACATCCCGGCCCCTTCCGCGGCCACGCGGCTGCCGGTGGTGACGAAGACCAGCGGGTTCGCGCGCCTCGTCGCCGGGCGGGCGGTCATCTTTAGCGAGCTCAGCACGTTGAGACTGCCGTCGACGAGCGCGTCCACGTCCTCGGGCAGGACGAGGCCGCTGCGGCCCGCCTCCGCGACGATGGTGGTCTTGCCCTGGGCCAGCGCGTAACCGCTCAGGCTCCTGATGCTCGCGGGATTCGCGACGTCGATGTCCCGCAGAATCGAATGGTCGAGACCGAAGACCTCCACCAGCTCTCTCGAGGCCTTGTCCTGCGCCTCGTTGCCGGTGCGGATCCAGTAGCTGTAAGGACGCAGATCCTCGTCCAGGTCTCCGCCGTGGAGATCGATGATGACGCTCGATGGCTTGACGATGTGTTCGGCCACGAGAGCCAGGGCGCGCTCGGTCTGGGTGCCCGAGAGATTCCCCGGATAGTTCGCGTTCATGCCCTTCTTGTCGACCGGGTTGGTGTGGACGGTCATCTGCTCGAACGACGCGACGTTGAGCAGTGGCGCGATGATCACGGTACCGCTCAGGATCTTCGGATCGAGCCGGCTCGTGAGGCGCGTGAGTGCCACGATCGAGGCGTACTCGGTCCCGTGGCTCCCAGCCACGAATGCCACCACGGGTCCGGGCTTCGCGCCGTTCACGATCGCGACCGCAATGGACGATCCGGCGTCGCTGCCCGCGGGCACCTTCAATTCGCCATAGGCGACGCTGCCGCGCGCGGCACTCGCGGTGCCGACGGTGAAGGGCGCATCCTGCGCGTGGGCCGCGGACAGGCCGGTGAAGAGGGCGGCGACGACCACAGCGTATCGGGCCGGCAGCGTAGAGGTTCTCATGGGCGACTCCCTTTCGCGGGAGTCTAGACGCCGGGGATCGAGGCGGGGCCAGGGCAGGAGAGAATAGGGGTTGAAGAAATGCGACAGGAGAGGCAATGAGTCTGAATCGGGTGGTCGTACTGGGTCTCGGGAAGGTCGGCAGCCTCGTGGGCACGCTGCTGAACGACAGTGGTTTCAAGGTCACGGGTCTGGACGCGGTGGCTCGAACGGGCCTGCCCTTCGAGACGAAGGTGGCGAACCTGGCCGATGCCACGGCCCTGCGTCCCTTTCTCAAGTCCAACGACGCGGTGGTGAGCTGTCTGCCTTTTCATCTCAACATCCCCCTGTCGAAGGAAGCCCACGCTGCCGGGATCCACTACTTCGATCTCACCGAGGACGTGGCCACCACGGACCAGATCCGTGAGCTTGCGAAGACGAGCAAGGGCGTCATGGCCCCGCAGTGCGGCCTCGCCCCCGGCTTCATCGGAATCGTGGGCGCGGACCTCGCGAAGAAGTTCGATCGCCTGCGCAGCATCGAGCTGAAAGTGGGAGCCTTGCCCAAGCACCCGCGCGGGAAGCTCGGCTACGCCTTCAACTGGAGCCCCGAGGGCGTGATCAACGAGTACATCAACGACTGCGAGGTCATCCGCATGGGGCACCGGCAGATGGTGCCGGCGCTCGAAGGGTACGAGGTCGTGGTGATCAACGGCGTGCAGCTCGAGGCCGCGACCACGTCCGGGGGCCTCGGCACCATGTGCGAGACCTACGAGGGCAAGGTCGAGACCCTCCACTACAAGACCATGCGCTACCTCGGCCACTTCGAGCAGATCAAATTCCTCTTCCAGGAACTGCGCCTGCAGGATGACCGCGCGCTCCTTGGGAAGGTGTTGAAGAACGCGCTGCCCGCGGTGGCGGAGGACTACGTCTTCGTGCACGCCGCGGTGGAAGGATGGGAGGGCGACGTGCTCTCACGCGAGGAGTTCGTCCGGGCCTACCCGCAGATGCAGGTGGCGGGGCACGAGTGGCGCGCCATCAGCTGGACCACCGCCGCGAGCCTGTGCGCGGTCATCGAGCTGGTGCGCGATGGCATTCTCCCGCAGCAGGGCTTCCTCAAGCAGGAGAAAATCCCCCTGGACGCCTTCCTGAAGACGAAGAACGGCGCCTACTACCTGAGGCACGACCGCAACTAGCGGGTGGCCTCGATCCGTTTGGGATCGAGGCGCCACACCGACTTCGCGGAGCCGGCGAGCCACACCGAGCCGTGGGCGACGGCGAGGCTCGGGCTTCCGGCGCCCGAGAACATCTGAACCACCTGGTTGGTGCGCGGGTCGATCCGGACCAGCGGCAGCGAGGTTCCCGCGACCCACACGGAGCCTTCACCGAAGGCGATCCGCGCCTCGGCTCCGGCCGGCGACCCGATCTTGATGGTGGTGGCGAGGGTGTTGGTCTGGGGGTCAATGCGCGACACTGACCCGTCTCCCTGATTCCAGGTCCATACCGCGCCGCCGCCTACGGCGATGTCACGCGGGCGGTTGGGCACGGCGATGGTCTCGACGATGACGTTGTTGTAGGGGTTTATACGGGTGACGAGATTCCCGGAGTCGCTCGCCACCCAGAGCGCGTCGGCGCCGAAGGCGAGAGCGATGGCCCCGGGAGCGGTGTCGACCAGGGCGACCACGGTGCGCTCCAGCGGATCGATGCGGGCGATGGTGCCTTTCGCATCCGCGATCACCCACACACTGCCCACGCCGGTAGCGAACGAGCGCGCCGTGCCCGACAGGCCGGCAGGGATCGATTCGGTCGCGGTGTTCGTCTTCGCGTCGATGCGGGCGATCGCCTTCTTCGCGCACTGCGGGACCAGGACCACGCCGAAGTCGGCGCCAAGTCCGGCGCAAGGGCCCGGACCCACGACGACGGTCTGCGTGATCTTGTTGGTTCGAGGATCGATCCGGCTGACCGCGCCGGCCTCCCGACTCAGGACCCAGACCGCATCCTCGGCGGAGGCGAAATCGCGTGACCCGGCCACATCGAATGTGGCTTCGGGGACCAGGGAGGCGAAGGCGAGTCGCATCGGGGGCGGCGCTTTCGGTGTCGGGGAAGCCGTGGGCGACTGGGCCCCCGAAAACGCGCCGACGAGAGAGAGCAGGCCGGCAATCGCAATGGGGCGGGGGGCGGACATGAGGGGGGATGATACGGCCTATACTCGCAGGTTCAGATGCTGCCTGGGCGAAGAGCAATGTCATCCTTTCGTGCCTGCGTGCTGGGCTTCGGCGTGCTTTTTCCCGCTCTGGCCGCCGCTCAGGCCACGACCCCGGGGATGGACGCGGACCGGACGAAGTCGCCCCAGTGGTTTGAAGAGAAGATCCGCCCCCTGCTCGCCGCGCGCTGCTTCGAGTGCCACACCGACGACAAGAGCGGCGGCCTGAGACTGGACTCGCGCGAGGCCATGCTCCTGGGCGGCGAATCCGGAAGCGCCATCGAGCCCGGGAAGCCCGACGAGAGTCTCCTCATTCAGGTGGTCCGCCGCGTGCCGAAGGTTCCGGCCATGCCCAAGAAGGCGGCGAAGCTCAAGGACGAGGAGATCGAGTCCCTGGTCGAATGGGTTCGCGCCGGGGCGCCCTGGCCCGCGCCGAAGGCGGGGGAGTCGAAGCCCGCGGAAGCTCCGGCCCGCTCGATGATCACGCCGGAGAAGCGGGCCTTCTGGGCGTTCCTGGCTCTGCGCAAGGCGCCCGTTCCCGCGGTCAAGGACGCGGTCTGGCCTCGCACGGACATCGATCGCTTCCTCCTCGCCCGGCTCGAGCGCGAGGGCCTTCATCCCGTGGCGCCGGCGGACAAGCTCACCCTGATCCGCCGCGTCACCCTCGATCTGACCGGCTTGCCGCCCACTCCCGAGGAAGTGGATGCGTTCGAGCGCGACTCTTCGCCCGCGGCTTTCTCGAAGGTGGTCGATCGCCTCCTCGCGTCGCCCCGGTACGGAGAGACGTGGGGCCGGATGTGGCTGGATGTGGCGCGCTATGGGGAGGACGACTACCGCAGCCTCGACCCGCAGCGTCGGGGTTTGAATCCGTATCCGAACGCCTACCTCTACCGCGACTGGGTGATCAAGGCGTTCAACGACGATCTTCCCTACGACCGTTTCGTCACCGCGCAGCTCGCGGCGGATCAATTCGAGCCCGCCGAACGGGTTCGCCATCTCCCCGCTCTTGGGTTCCTCGGCCTCGGGCCCTGGTACTACGACAACGGCGCGGTCGAGATCACCCGCGCGGACGAGCGGAACGATCGCGTCGACGCGGTGAGCCGCGGCCTGCTCGGCCTGACCGTGGCCTGCGCCCGCTGCCACGACCACAAGTACGACCCGATCCCCACCAAGGACTACTACTCGATGGCGGGAGTCTTCCTCAACACCGAGTACCACGAGTACCCGATGGCGCCGAAGTCGGTGGTCGACCAGTACAAGGCCGACGAGAAGACCATCGAAAAGAAGGAGACGCTTCTCGGGGAGTACCTTCAGAACGAATCGCGGCAGCTCGGCGAGACCCTGGTTTTCCAGGCCTCGAGGTACATGCAGGCGGCCTTCCAGGTGATGGGCGAGAAGAAGGAAGACAAGAGCAAGGTGGTCGAGGGCGAGAAGCTCGACTATGAGTTGTTCGATCGGTGGCTTCGGTTCCTGTCCAAGCCGCCGGTGTACTACCCGTACCTGAAGCCCTGGCAGGAGATGATCGCGAAGGGCGGCACGAAAGAACAGGCGAAGAAGCTCGCCGACGACTTCCAGAAGCAGCTGGTGGACGTGGTGCTCGCGAAGAAGGAAGTGCGGGCCCAGAACGAGATCATCGCGGCCAAGGCTCTGCCCGGCAACAAGCCGAAGGAGAGGGCGAATCTTCCGAACGAGTTCATCACCAACGACGATTTCTGCCCGGGCTGCGGGCTCGAGCTGAAGAGCCTTCCCACCGAACAGACGAATCTGTACAACGACGTGTTCGAGCAGGACCTCGACGCCATGCCTGCGCCGGGCCAGCCCGGCAGGCCCGGCCTGCTGTCGTTCCAGGGCTGGGGCCTGGAGCGGCAGCTCGGGCCGGATCGGCGCGCCTTGATCGAGGGTCTGCGCGCCGACATCGAGAGCATGAAGAAGGCGCTGCCCGAGAAGTTCGCGTACGTTCATGGCGTCCGCGACCTGCCGGGGCGGCCGCCCGAGAACCTCAAGGTGAATCTGCGGGGCAGCGTCTATCGGCTCGGCGACGAAGCCCCGAGGGGTTTCCTGTCCGTCCTCAGCCCCAATCCCGATACGCCGACAAGGTTCACTTCGGGAAGCGGCCGCCTGGAGCTCGCCCGGACCATCCTGGCCCAGCCTCTGGCCATGAGGGTGATCGTCAACCGCATCTGGAAGGGCCATTTCGGCACCGGCATCGTGGACACGCCGAGCAATTTCGGTATCAACGGAGAGCGTCCCTCGCACCCAGAGCTGCTCGATTACCTGGCCCAGTACTTCATCGACCACGGTATGTCGATCAAGGCGCTGCATCGCGAAATCCTGCGGAGCGCCGCGTATCAGCTGAGCAGCGCGCCTTCGAAAACGAACGCCGAGAAGGACGCGGGCAACCGCCTCTACTGGCGGGCCAATCGGCCGCGACTGAGCGCCGAGCAGATCCGCGACTCCGTCCTGTTCGTCTCCGGGTCGCTCAAGACGACCATGGGCGGGCCGTCGGTGACTCTGACTCCCTCGACCACGCGACGCACCGTGTATGGACGGGTGAGCCGATACAAGCTCGACGAGTACCTCCAGCTCTTCGACTACCCAAGTCCCTCCCAGACCGCGGAGAAGCGCTTCTCCACCAACGTGCCTCTGCAGCGTCTGTTCTTCATGAACAGCGAGTTCATGCAGCAGCAGGCCGAGAGGCTGGCGGAGCGGGTGGGCGGCGAGCCCACGGAGGAGGCCCGGATCCAGAAGGCCTACCGGCTCATCTTCGGCCGCGCCCCGACCGCCGGGGAAGTCGAGGCGGGCCGCGAGTTTCTGCGGACCGAGCCCATGAAGCAGTACGAGGAGCGCAAGGCCGAGGCCGAGAAGGCGAAGGCGAAGGCCGCCGCGGATCCCAAGGGGACTACCGCACCGGAACCCCCGGCGTCCGAAGCGGGAAGTGCGATGGCGTCCCCCGAGATGGGAATGATGGCAGGCGTGATCCCAGGGAAGGGGAGCGAGGCGAAGGACGCGCAGCCGCGGCTGCCCATTACGATCTTCGGCCGTTACCTGAAGGTCCTGCTGAGTTCGAACGAGTTCCTTTTCGTGAGCTGAGGGTGGACATGCGCGATTTCCTTCAACGACCCCGGACCAGACGCGACGCCCTGTGCCGGATGGGCGGCGGTTTCGGCATGCTCGCCTTCGCCAGCCTGGTGAACGAATCGATCGCGAAGGCGGGGGGTGTTCTCGATCAGGCCGGCGAACTCACCGGCCGGCCCCTCGATCATCCCGCCCGGGCGAAGCGCGTGATCTTCCTCTTCATGAACGGCGGCCTCTCCCAGGTCGATTCGTTCGACCCCAAGCCGATGCTCGCGAAGTATCACGGCCAGCCGCTCCCCGGCGGCCCGGTCGCCACCGAACGAAAGACCGGATCGCTCATGCAGTCGCCCTTCGTGTTCAAGAAATACGGGCAGAGCGGCATCGAGGTGAGCGAGCTGTTTCCGCATCTCGGCGAGTGCGTCGACGACATGTGCGTGATCCGTTCGCTCCACACCGACATCCCGAATCACGAGCCGTCGATGACCATGATGAATACCGGGCACACCCAGGTGGGCCGCCCCTCGCTCGGCTCGTGGCTCACCTACGGTCTCGGCACCGGCAACAAGAACCTCCCCGGCTTCGTGGTGCTGTGCCCCGACGTCCCCACCACGGTGGGCCCGCCCCTGTGGAACAGCGCGTTCCTGCCCGCCATGCACCAGGGCACGTTCATCTCGGACAAGGTGGAACGGCCCGACCAGATCGTGGGCAAGGACTTCGATCCCAAGAAGCTCGTCTCCTTCATCAACAACAAGGACTTCACCCTCTCCGAGCAGAGGCGCGAGATCGACCTTCTCGAAAAGCTCGACCGGATGCGGCGCGGCGGCGAGGACAAGGACCCGCAGCTCGACGCGGCCATCAACTCCATGGAAGTGGCGTACCGCATGCAGACCGAGGCGCCCGACGTCTTCGACATCCGCAAGGAGAGCGAGGCCACGCTGCAGATGTACGGCACGGGCAGTACCGCGCGGGGCTGCCTGATGGCCGTCCGCCTCGTCGAGCGGGGGGTGCGGATGGTGCAGGTGTATTACGCGAAGGGCGACCCCTGGGACGCGCACGCCGACATCCAGCAGCACCGCGTCAACGCCAACAACTCCGACAAGCCTTTCGCCGCGGTCATCAAGGACCTCAAGCAACGCGGCCTGTTCAAGGACACCCTGGTGGTCTGCGGTTCCGAGTTCGGCCGCACCCCGGTGGTGGAAGTGGGCGGAGGGGCCGGGTCCACCCAGGCCGGGCGCGACCACAATCCGTTCGGCTTCAGCATGTGGCTCGCGGGTGGCGGGATCAAGGGCGGGATGACCTACGGGGCCACCGACGACTTCGGCTTCAAGGCGGTGGAGAAGCCCGTGCACGTGCACGACCTGCACGCGACCATCCTGCACCTGCTCGGCATCGACCACACCAAGCTGACCTACCGCTACAGCGGCCGCGATTTCCGCCTGACCGACGTCTCAGGCGAAGTGATTCACGACATCATCGCGTAGAAGCAGCGGGCTTCGGAGGCTCCATCGCGCCGCAGGCGCGGTTGCCCGCGGCGTCGGTGGCGCACACCTGGAACGGCGTGCCCGAAGAGAAGCTCGCGGGGAGGTCTGCGCGCCAGAGGTACTCGCCGTACCAGCGCATGGGCGCGGACTGAGCGCGGCCGCCGGCCGTCCACTCGACGGATACGCTCTTCCAATCGGTGGCGAGACTCGGGCTCTTGTGGTCGTGGACCCGCGCCCGGACGAGCGGCCCCGTGCCCGCCCCCGTCGCGGGCGAGATCGACACCATGCTGACTGAGGGAGGCGCGGTGTCAGGCGCGAGACCGCGCCCGAAGTAAACGCGCTCCTGCGTGGCGGTCGGGTCCTCGCCCTGCCCGCGCACGACATCGAGGCGACCATCCCCATCGAGGTCCGCCAGGGCGATCCCAAGCGTCCCCGGGGTTTTGGGTCCGTCGAAGAGGTTCCTCGCGAGGGTCAGACGCCCCTTGCCATCGTTGATGAGCAGCCGGTCGGGACCGCTGAGGGACCCGATGAGGAAATCCGCGTCGCCGTCCGAGTCGTAGTCCAGGAACGCGACCACGTTGTCGTCTTCTCCGACGTTGGCGTCGTTCGGCCACCACTCCGGAGTCGCGTCCTTGAAACGGCCCTTCCCGTCGTTCCGAAACACGTGCTCGCGTCGGTCGGAGTTGCTCTCGTGCAGGATGTCCCCATCGTTGATGGTGACGAGATCGAGGAATCCGTCGCCGTCGAGATCCATGGCCTCGAAGTCGTAGTTGTTGGTGTACTGGGGAAGGCCGCGCGGGTCCTCGGTGAACTTTCCCGAGCCGTCGTTTATGAAGAGGCTTCCGCCCGGACAGCGCTTGCAGGAGATCACGATGTCCAGGTCGGCGTCGTTGTCGACGTCGACGAACTCGAGATCCCAGGAGAAGCGGATCGATGTCGTCGGCATCCGGGTCTCCGTCACGTCGGTGAAGTGGCCCGTCGCGTCGTTGAGCCAGAGCCGCGTCCGGCCGCCCGGGCTGGTCATGTTGTTGCCCGGGCCCCAGTCGGCGAGGACCATGTCGAGATCGCCGTCGCCGTCCACGTCTCCGACTTCGAGGTCCCCGACACTCAGGGGCATTTGAGGAAGGTGGGTGGCGGTGACTTCGCGGAACGCGCCCCCGCCCGTCCCGAGGTAGAGGCGACTCTGGGTCTGGAAGGTGGCGCCGACCACGATGTCGACGATGCCGTCGCTATTGAGATCCCTCGCCTTGATGACCCGGGCGAGGTCGGGAGTGGGGCCGAGGACGGCTTCAGTGCGGTTGTCGAAGGACCGGCCGGGGCCGTTGTTGACGAACACCAGGTTGGGCTCGGGCGTTCCCGGTTCCGAATAGTTGCCGCCGTTGGCGAAGAGGAGGTCCGGGCGTCCGTCTCCGTTGATGTCGGCGATCTCGACCTTGTTCGTCCACTGTGCGGTTTCGCCGATGGTCTGCGCGGTCGCGTCCCTCCACAAGGGTGGCGTTGCCGGGGCGCTCGACGGCGGGGTCTGAGAGGCGGCAAGGGCCAGGGACAGAAGGGCCCCGGTCTTCAGGTGGGGAATGGTCATCCGATCCTCGTGAGTAAGTTACGCGAGCCTGAGGGCGTCCGTCTCCACCCAGGAGGCGAGAAGGGTGCGAACGCAGTACGAGTCGACGGGGAACGCGGTTTCACAGTCCCGGCAGGATGCGCCGCTTGCCGCCATGGCCCAGACCGCGTCGACGAGGTCGGCGGGCTGATCGGTGGTGATCGAGGTGCGCGGACTCCCCGTGGGCACGAGCCGGGCATCGTCCTTGACGAGCGCGGCGGCCCGCTTCCACTCGTCGTGCCGCCGGACGCCCTCGAAGACGAGTCCGGTCAGGTCGCGCGCGGGAACGAGCGCGCCGTCCTTGGGCGCGTCGTCGCGATGAACGAAAGCGAACGTGCCGGGGAAGGGCTGGATCAGGAGTTCGTAGATCGCCGGCTCGCCCGAAAGGTCTCCGAAGGCCGCGTGGTGGAGCCGCCCATCGACGAGCCAGAGCCGGGCGCGCGGCTCGCCCTCGCGGTCGATGAGGGTGAGCAGGCCGCTCATGGCGCCCTGGGAAAGGGTCTGCAGGAGCATGGGGAGGCCGAAGAAGCTGAGGTCGCCCGAGAAGGTCGAGGCCGTGGCCTCCGCCGGCCGGGCCTTCGCCTTGAAGGTCTCGAGGGCCTCGGCGGCGATCGCGCCGAACTCCTCGTCTCCGTGCTTCTTCACGATTTCCTGGAAGAGTGCTTTCACCTCCGCGCTCGGCGTTCCCGACAAGGCCCGAACGTAGGACGCGGTCCGGCCGCTCTCCTTGCGGATCTTGAAGCCCAGCATCCCGCGCGGCAGTTCGGCCTTGAGGGCCTCGATCAGTCGAGCCTGGAGTTCGGGGTGTTTGGTGAAATCGGCGTGGACCCCTTCGGCGAGTCGCTTGGCGCAGTCGCCCAGCTCCGGCTGGTTCTTCAGGCCGTGATCGACGAGGGCGCGGAGACAGCGGGGTCCGCCGCAGCGGGCGAGAGCTCCGCAGGTCCGGTCGAGGAGGCTGGAGACATCTTCAATCGTGGAAGACGCCGGCAGCGCGGTCGGGCGCATGAGCAGGCCCTCGTACATCCGGGCCACGCCCAGCAGGGCGCGCTCGACCCGGTCTCCCTTGGCCTGGCCCAGGACATAGATGGCCTGGGTGGCGACCGCGGGGTCCGTGCCCTTGGTCAGGTGCTTCAGGACGACATCGACTTCGTGGTCGATGGACGCCCCTTCCGTCCGGGGAATGCGGCGAAGCAGGCGCAGGAGAGCGGCGGCGAACTGCGGATCCTGGGTCGTGTCCTGGGCCGCCAGCGAATCGATGAGGAGGGCGCGCGCTTCGGCGCCATGCGCCTCGAGCAGCGACGCGAGATCGTGGCGCCGGCCTTCGTCGCCCTCGGACTTGAGCGACCTCAGCAGTCCCTCCGGACTCAGGGCGTGGAAGAAGGACATCATGGTCCGGAGGGCGGGCAGACTCTCGGGCCTCTCCGCAGCCGCCCGCAGGTCGCTGGTGTGGAGATATTCCGAGGCGTTGCGCAGGCTCTCGACGTACTCCGGCTTGACCTTCTGTTCGGTGGCCATCTGCCGGGCCAGAACCAGAACCGATTGCGCGCGCCCGAAGTTCCCGTCGTTGAACTGCGCGATGGCCGCGTGCACGAGTTCGCGGAAGCGCTTGGCGATCTCCTCGTCGTTGTCGCCGAGAGAGACGATCTGGCGCATGGCCCCGAGCCGTTCGCCGGCCGGCTGGGCCTCGGCGCCCGAGGGAGTTTCGATGGCGCCCCAACCGGGCAGGCTCCGGGCGATCGACTTGAGGACATTCTCGGTGGCCGGATCGATGCCCACGCTGGCGAGGGGGGCGAGGCTCGCGTCGAGTTCTTCGCGGGTCGAGGATTCGAGCGCGGCGGTGGCCATGAACTCCGAGGCCACCTCGTCGCGCCTCTCCCCGGGAGCCTCGGTCCCGAGCTGGTCGAGGAACACCGCCATGCGTCGAGCCGCGGTGGGGCGCATCGCCACCGGGGGAGCCTGTTCCAGCAGCGCGCCGGGCGCGGTCAGCGATTCTCCGAACGCGACGATGTTCCTGATCAGACGATCACGCTCCGGGGCGGGGGAGGAGTCGAGGATCTCCTGACAGTAATCGTTGAGGAAGGCGCCGAGGGCGGGGCGCGGGACGAGATCGAACTCACCCATCATGGCGATCTTTCGCACCGCGTGGAGGATCTGGTCCGCGGTCTCGGCGCTGGTCTTCGGCCGGGCGCTCTCCTGTATCCATTTCATAGTCTCCGCGGCCAGGGCCGCGGGGGGGTGCTTGAGGAGAACGCCGAACTCCTCGATGAGCATGAGGGGTGCGACCGCGTCGGAGAGATACCTGTGAAACTCAAAGGACGCGGATCCGAAGTCCACCGAGAGTTCCAAGACGTATCCAGCATATGCCCGCTCCGCGGTCGCTGGCGCCCGACCCTCCGGAAACGGGGTGCGATCGGTCACCGGAGCGCCGGTCAGCCCCGTTCGTGGGTCGCGGGCCTTGTGCGCGACCGGGACGAGCGAATAACCTTGCCGGCTATGGTAGTCAACGTATCGGAACTGAAGCGCGGCGACATACTGGAGATTGCCGGCGATCCCTGGCAGGTCGGCGAGGTGCAGAAGCAGACGCCGTCCGCGCGGGGCGCGGCGATGCTGATCAAGACCACGATCAAGAACCTCCGCACCGGCCAGAGCCAGGCGAAGACCTGGCGCGGCGGCGACATGGAGGCAGGGGCGGAGGTGGAGTATCGAAACGCCCAGTTCCTCTACAAGCAGGGCGAGGACTTCGTCTTCATGGACCTCGCGTCCTACGAGCAGTTCACCCTCGACGCCGACCGGGTGGGCGACGCGGCGGGCTTCATGCTGGAGAACCTCGAAGTCCGCACCACGCTCTTCCAGGACCGGGTGATCGCGCTGATCCTGCCCATCGCGGTCGACCTCGAGGTGAAGGACACCGCGCCCGCGATCAAGGGAGCGACCGCGCAGGCTCAGCTGAAGCCCGCGATCACGGAGACCGGCGCGCAGGTGATGGTGCCGTCGTACATCGAAACCGGCGAGAGGATCCGGGTCGATACCCGCGACGGGCGCTTCCTCGAGCGGTCTAAATAGCCCTCAGCGCGCCTTGTACCCAGGGCCGCGCAACGCACGCCCCGGCCGGGCCTTCGTGATGGCTCCCTCGTCGACCACGAGCTGACCGTTCACCGCGACATAGGGGATTCCCGCGCTGTAGTGAAGCGGATCCGCGTAGGTCGCGCGGGAGGCCACGGTCTCGGGATCGAAGGCCACGAGATCGGCGGCCATTCCCGCGCGGACGATCCCGCGGTCGGACAGGTGCATGCGCGCCGCGGGAAGAGAGGTCATCTTGCGGATCGCTTCTTCCATGCTCAACACCTTCTGCTCGCGCACGTAGTAGCCGAGGATGCGCGAGGCCGAGCCCCAGGCCCGGGGGTGGGATTTCTCCTTCGAGAGGATGCCGTCCTCGGCGCCGGCTCCGGAGTCGGTGGCGAACGATACGAAGGGATGCCGCAGCGCGTCGCGGACGTCGTCCTCACTCATCGAGAACGAGACCCGGGCGGTGTTGCCCTTGTCGCCGATCACGATATCCATGATCGCGTCGACCGGGTCCTTCTTCTCCGCCGCGGCGACCTGCTCGATGGTCTGGCCCTCGTAGCCCTTGAGCGCCGCGTTGAGAACGCTGGTGATCAGGATCCGGGAGGCTCCCGCCGGCCAGTCGAAGTTCTCCGGGAGCTTCAGGAAGTCCGCGCGGGCCTTCGCGCGCTGGGCCGGGTCTTTGAGGCGAGCCACCATCTTTTCGGCTCCGCCCTCCCGAACCCAGAAGGGCAGGCTCGCGTCCAAATTGTTCGAACTCGCGGCCCAGGGATACTGGTCGGCGCTGATGTCGAGGCCCTCGGCCCTCGCGTCCTCGATGCGCTTCAGCATCGACTTCATACGTCCCCAGTTCCGCTTGCCCGAGGCCTTGAGGTGGTCGATCTCGGCGGGGATCTTCGCCTCGCGCGCGATCCGGAAGACCTCGTCCATGCTGGCGTCGAGGCCTCCGCCGGTGTCGTCGCCCTCGTCGCGCGGGTGGGTGATGTAGCTGCCGCCGTAGCCCGCGGCCACTTTCGCGAGGGCGATGATCTCCTCGGTGGAGGCGAAATGATCCGGCACGTAGATCAGGGAGGTCGAGACCCCGAGGGCTCCCTCGCGCATGGCCTGGTCCACCGCGGCCTTCATCTGCTCGAGCTCGGCGGGAGTGGGAGCGCGATCGTCCTCGCCGAGGATGAGATTGCGCACCCCGCCCGCGCCCACGAAGGTTCCGACGTTCAGGGCCGAGCCGCGCTTCGCGAGTTCATCGAAGTAGCCGGCGAGGGTGGTGAAGGTCGGGGTGTAGCCGTAGTAGTCGTAGGTCGGCTTCCCGCCCGCGAGCATCCGAGCATTCGTGGGCGCGATCGATCCGCCCTCGCCCGTGATCTCGGTGGTGATGCCCTGGGTGATCTTGCTGGCGCCCCGGCCGTCGACCAGAAGCCGGTATTCGGACTGGCCCATCATGTCGATGAAGCCGGGCGCGATCACCAGACGACCGGCGTCGATGCGCCGTTTGGCCGTGGCGTTCGTGAGCTGGCCCACGGCGGTGATGCGGTCGCCGGTGACGCACACATCGCCGCGGAACCAGGGGGCGCCGGTTCCGTCGACCACGCGGCCGCCCGCGAAGAGCAGGTCACAGGCGAGCGAGGCCGGGCGGGCGGTCTGCGGGGTGGCCGTCGCGGCCAGCGCGATGGCGAGAGGGAGAGCGAGCCAGGGATTCGTGCGCATTCAGTTCCTCCGGAAACGAGTCACGATACCCCGGCGCGGCCCGGGCGAGAGGCCGCCTCTAGGAGAAGAACGAGCGGAAGAAGCCCTTCACCCGGGTGACGAAGCGCTCGAGCAGGCCCGGTGCGGTTGAAGGAGGGGGCAGGGGTCCGGGTTCGGGTCTCGGGGCGATCGTGGGCTCGGGTGGGAACTTGCGGTCGACCGGCCTGGGAATGGGGGGGGCGAGGACCGTCTCGGGCGCGGCTATCCGCTGGGGCTCAGGCGCGGAGACGGGCGTCTCCGGAACGGAGGGAGCCCGTTTGGGCGCCTCGGTGAGTCCCCGCGACAGAAGTGAAAGACGACCGACGGCCCACATGGCTTGACCCTGATCCCTCGTTGATGAGTTCGTTCGAAAAGGCGCCTGATCGAAGACGCCTGGACGCGTAGCCTACTTCGGCGAGGCCACGATCGCGATCTGATCCCCGCGCGCGTTCGTGGCGAGACGGCTCAGGTCCTTGAGCCCCATGGCCTCGAAGTCGCCGATCTCCCGCCAGTCCTTGTCGACCCCGGGCTTCATGGCCAGGATCTTCGTTCCCGCCGAGATCACGAGCGTCCCATCGGAGAGCCAGGCGTAGTCCTCGCGCCCCTTCGGAGCGCGCGTGATGTCTTTCACCGCGCCCTTCGCGTCGACCTCCTTGATCATCCACTCATCGGCGCTGATCTTGTGGAGGAAGCTCGCGGCCGGACGCCCGGGAATCTTCTGGATGGACCGCCCGACGTTCGAGGCGATCAGCTTCGATTCCTCGGTGGCCAGATCGATGAGCTGAAGGGTCGGGGGATTGCCGAGGACGAAAGAGGCCACGACCTGGGGCTCGGGGAACGCGAAGTAGCCGATGGGCCGGATGGTCGCGACGAGCAGGTCATCGGCCTTCCCTTTGCCGGGATCGAGACGCCACAGTCGCTGCACGCCGTCGAGTTCGACCCGGATGACGCCGTAGCCGCGGCCTTCGGGCATGGGGGTGGCGGAGTATTCGCTCTCCGGCGTTTCCTTGACCGGGGCGAGCTTCGCGCTCAAAAGGTCGTACCTGAAGATGTCGGTGCGCGAGGCCGAGTCGCCCCGCGTGAAGACGAGGCCCCGGCCGTCGGCCTCGAACCTCGGCTGATTGTCGTAGCCTCGATGGTTCGAGATGTTCTTCGGCGCGCCGATCTTGAGGGTCGGCCCGGCGCCGGTGACGGGAGCGAGGTAGATCTCCGCCTCCGGAAGATTGCCCACGGGTGCGGCGGGCGGACCGGCGTTCCACCACCACTGCTTCGGTCGCGGCGTCTTCTCGGGCGCGAGCTTGTCGAGGGTCTCGCCATCGAAGAGTTCGCCGTTCTTCATCACGTAATGAACCGAAGCGGTGTTTCGGATGTTGTCGAGGGGATTCTTGTCGAGGACCACGAGGTCGGCGAGCTTGCCCGCCTCGATGCTCCCGAGGTCCTGGGCGTAACCGATGGCCTGCGCGCCGTGAAGCGTCGCGGCGCGGAGCGTCTCCATCGGGGTGAGCCCGCCGCTCTGCAGGCCCCACATCTCCCAGTGGACCTGAATGCCCTGGAGCTGGCCGTGACCGCCCACGCCCACGCGCCCGCCCGCGCGGACGATCTTGGCCGCCTCGGCTGCGAGCTTCCTGAAGACGTGCTCGTCGTCCGCGAACCACGGACGACGCTTCGACTTCTCTTCGAGGACGTTGGTGGGGAGGAACCGCCGCAGCTTGGGGTCGTTCCAGACTTCGGTGGTTTCGTAGAAGTAGTTCTCGGCCCAGGGTCCGCCGTAGGCGACGAGCAGCGTGGGGGTGTAGGTGATTCCGGACTTCGCGAACACCTCGATCACGTCCTTGTAGAGCGGCACGATGGGAAGCGCGTGCTCGTTGCCGGAGAAGCCGTCGATCGCGTGGGTGAGGTCGAGCTTCAAGTCGAGCGAGCCCTCGGTAGTGGGCATGATCTTGTGCTCCCGGCTCGCCTCGATCATCCACTGGCGCTGCCTGCGGTTGCCCACGGTGTACGACTTGAGGGTGTTGGTCCGGTAGTACTTCGCGTACTTTTCGACCACGCTCTTCGCCTCGTCCGCCGACTGGAAGTCCGTGTTGTTGAAGACGCCCGGCCCGGTGTTGAAGGCCCTCGGCCCGGGCATGAGTCCGGCGTCGATCAGGTCCTGATAGGCGAAGACGTCGTTGGTGGCGGTTTGCGGGTCCCGGCCCGAGGTGACGCCGTAGGCGAGATTGGCGCTGAAGGGCCAGGCTTCGAGGTCGAGGACGCGCCGCCGCACCTCCGTCCAGTGAGCATGCACGTCCACCAGGCCCGGGATGATGGTCTTGCCCGCGACGTCGATCACGCGCGCCCCCGCGGGCACGACCGCGCTCCCGGCCGGCCCGACCGACTTGATCCGGTTGCCTTCGATGACGATGTCCGCGGATTCGAGAATCTCATCCTTGATGGAGGCGCTCATGGTGATGACGCGCGCGCCTCGCAGAACGATCACGCCCGACGGCGTGGCGCGAGGCACTTCGATCACGAAGTCGGTGACCTGCGCGCCGTCCTCGGCTCGCTTCTTCGGGGACGGAGAGGGCGATGGCGACGGGGAGGCCGAGGCCTCGGACGCGCCGAAGGTGACGTCGCCCAGACTCCTGCGGAAGAGACTCGCGCCCAGGGTCCAGCCGATTCCCTTGCCGCCGTCGGTAAAGAAGAACTCGTCGAAGCCGATGTCGGTCATCTTCGCCACGGGGATGCTGGGGGTGGAGACGTTGATGGTCGGGGCTTCGCCGGAGGAAGGTGGCGCGGGCATGATGAAGAGTTGCGTCGAGACCGCGGCGAGAACGTGGCGGCCGTCGGGAGAGATGCGCACTTCGGCGGCGGGCGCAGGGTCGGGCGCGGTGGTCTTTCCCACCACCTTCAGATGGGTGCGCCGGTCCGTGCCGTCGAAGCGGACCGAGAAAAGACCGTCGCGCGAGTTCACGTAGACGCGGTCGGGTTCGGGCCCGAAATGTGGCCGGCCGAAACCGCGGGCCTGCAGGATCGATTTCGTTTCGCCGGTCGCGGCCGAGATCGCCACCAGTTCGAGTCCCGCGGGCTCGGACCCGCCCCACTCGGTCTCGATCTCCTGGCGCGACTGCCAGGGCGCGCGAAGGGCGATGATGAGGTCGCCGCCGGGCGAGTAGACGGGATCGCGATAGAAGGCCGGGGACTTCGTGACCTGGACGGGAGCGCTGAGGCCGTCGCTCGAGGCCTTCATCACCTGCCCGCCTTCACTCGACCACGTGACGTAGAGAAGCGTCCGCCCGTCCTTGGACCAGGCCGGGAGGTATTCGAAGGCGTTTTGTGAGGTGAGACGCTTTGGCGTCCCTCCCGCGACGGGAGCGGTGTAGAGCTTTCCGAGCGCCGAGAACGCGACGCGCGTCCCGTCGGGCGAAATCGCCGCGCCCTGAATGAGACGCGCGCGCACCGGACCCTGATCGACACGGGCGGGGAAGTCGAGGAGGGGGCCGAGGTCGAGGGCGACGCTCGCCTTGAAGGGGATAACGGCGTCGGCGCCCGACGCCACCGAGACGCGATGGATCTTGCCGCCATAGGCCGCGATGACATCCTTCCCATCCGGAGTGAAGGCGTAGCCGGGGAGAAGGTCGCGGGTGAAGCGGGACTCCTGATCGTCGCGTTGCACCGGGTACTTGAGCCAGCGATCCTCGCCGGTCGAAAGATCGCGAACGCGCAGGCCGGTCTGGGTGTTGAAACGCGTGCCGTACACGAGGAACTTCCCGTCGGGCGAAAGGGACGGTCGGAACGCGCTTCCGTTCGCCTGAGTGAGGATGTCCTCGTCGCCGGTGCGGCGATCCTTGCGCGCGACCTGCCAGAGCGGGAAGTTGACGTTGTACGCGAAGCCGCCCTTCTTGGTGGCGTAATAGAGATACCGGCCGTCCTTCGAAACCGCGACGCCCAGGGCGTTGTGCTGATCGGGCGGGGTCGTCTCGGGCTTCGCTTTGGCCTTGGTGATCTGGATTCCCGACCCGCCGCGGGTGTCGTAGACCCAGAGTTCGAAGGTGCGGAGGCCCGGCACGTTGCGGGACACGATGACGCTTTGCCCATCCTCGGTCCAGGCGGGCGAAGCGAAGGACGCCTGCTTCTCCTTCGTGAGCGGCTTCGCACCCGTGCCGTCCGCCTTCATGATCCAGAGGTTTTCGGCGCCGTCTCGATCGGAGAGGAAGGCGATCTGCGTCCCGTCCGGCGAGTAGCGCGGCTGCGAGTCGAAGGCCATGCCCGTGGAGACCGGCTTCGCATCGCCGCCCTCGATGGGCAAGGTGTAGAGGTCGCCCACCAGTTCGAAGGCGATGGTCTTCCCGTCCGGAGAGACATCGAGGGACACCCAGGTGCCTTCATCGGTGTCGAAGGCGATCCTGCGTTCGGCCTTGAGAGGCAGGCCCGATTCAGCGGATCTGCCCGGGGGCTTCTCCTGGGCGCTGACCAGGACCCCTGCTACGGCGATCATGACTGCCGGCATCCAAACGGCGGACCTTGCGGGTGTTCGGGAGAAGAAACGGGACATGGATTGGCTCCTCGGCGGGTAGCGGGTCCGCGGTTTGAAACCAAACGATGTTAAACGAGAGCCCTCCGTCCGGATGGATCCCATCCGCCCGCGGTCGCCCGCTGGAGAGGAGGGCGTGTCCCGTAAACTGCGAGCGTGCGGTGATCGATCCCATGAGCGCTCCTATCTCCTTCTCTCCCCCCTACTTCGGCGAGGCCGAGGCCCAGGCCGCGGCAGCCGTGGTCCGGAGCGGCTGGGTGGTCGGCGGTAGCGAACTGCGGGAGTTCGAGAAGAGATTCGCGGGCCTGTGCGGCAAGGCCGAGGGCGTTGCGGTTTCGAACTGGACTACCGGCGCTTTTCTCGTCCTCCACGCCTGGGGCGTCGGCCCGGGCGATGAGGTCATCGTCCCCTCGCTCACCTTCATCGCGAGCGTCAATGTGATCCGGCACGCGGGTGCCGTCCCCGTGTTCGCCGACGTGGATCCTGTGACCTTGAATCTCGATCCCGATGATGCCCGCCGGCGCATCACCTCGAAGACGAGGGCCATCCTCCCCGTGGATCAGCTGGGCATGCCCTGCCGGATCGAGGCCTTTCTGGAGATCGGGAAGCAACACGGTCTGCGCGTCCTTCAGGATGCGGCCTGTGCCATGGGCTCGCGCTACCGGGGCAGGCCGGTGGGGGCGATGTCGGATCTGTCAGTGTTCAGCCTGCACGCGCGCAAGGTGGTGACCACCGGCGAGGGGGGGATGATCGTCACCGACGACCAGGAGTTCGCGGCGCGCCTGCGGCGACTCCGCCACCAGGGGATGTCCATTTCGGACTTCGAGCGGCACGCGATGTCCCCGACCACATTCGAGACCTATCCTGAGGTGGGCTTCAATTTCCGCATGACCGAAATCCAGGCCGCCATCGGAAACCGGCAACTGGACCGACTGCCCGACATCCTCGCCAGGCGCCGGTCAGTCGCGGAGCGCTACAACGCTGCGCTCTCCTCTCACCCCTGGATCGCCTCGCCCGTGGTCCCCGCCGAGTCCGAGGTGAACTGGCAGACCTATCAGGCGCGCGTCTCCCGGGATGCGCCATTCTCCAGGAACCAGGTCATGGAGCGCTTGTTCGCCCGAGGCATTCCCACTCGGCGTGGAGTGATGTCCTCGCACCTCGAGCCGCCCTACGCCGGGACCGGGCGGGATCTGAAGCACACGGAGGAGGCGACCGAGCAGGGTCTGCAGCTGCCCCTCCACCCCGCCCTCTCCCACCAGGAAGTCGAGCGCGTGGTGGACGCCCTCGGGGAGCTCCGCTGAGCCGCGGCCGGTCGTGCGACTTCCGGCCGGGGCCCGCGCGATGAAGGGTATGCTGAAGTCTTGATGATCGAGTCCAGGCGTGTCCTGATCACCGGCGGAGCAGGATTCATCGGTTCTTCCCTCACCCGGCGTCTGGTCGAGGCGAACGATGTGGTGGTCTTCGACAACGGCCACCGCGATGCGCTTTCGAACACGGGGTTGCTCGGGCATCCGCGCCTCCATGTCATTCGGGGCGACGTCCTCGACCCGGAAGCGGTGCGCGCGGCCATGAAAGGCGTTCAGGTTGTCCTCCATCTCGCGGCCATCGCCGGGGTCGACACCGTTCTCCGGATGCCCGTCACCACGATGCGGGTGACGCTCTTCGGGAGTTACAACGTGCTCGATGCGGCGGTGGCCGAGGGTGGCGTGGAGCGATTCGTGGACTTCTCGACCAGCGAGGTCTTCGGAACCTACGCCTACAAGGTCCAGGAGAAGGATGTGACCACCCTCGGCGCCGTGGGCGAGGCGCGCTGGACGTATGCGGTCAGCAAACTTGCGAGCGAGCACCTGACCCACAACTACTTCCTGCAGTACGGCCTGCCCGCCCTGTCGATCCGTCCCTTCAACATCTACGGTCCCGGCCAGGTGGGCGAGGGCGCCATCCATCGCTTCATCGTGAAAGCCCTGGCCGGCGACACGCTCCAGATCCACAATGATGGAGCGCAGATTCGCGCCTGGTGCTATGTCGATGACATCGTCGACGCGGTCCTGCTCAGCCTGGAAAGGCCGGAAGCCGTGGGACATGCCTTCAATATCGGCAACGCGCGGAGCGTATGCACCATCTACGACCTGGCTCGCGACGTCATCCGGATTTCCGGCTCGCGTTCGAAGATCGAGTTCGTGGACTGGCCGCATACCGACATCGAACTCCGGGTTCCCAACATCGACAAGGCCCGGAAGATCCTGGGCTTTGCTCCCAAGGTCGACCTCGAGGAGGGTCTGGAGCGAACCATCGCGTCTTACCGGGCATCGGCCTCGGGGCCGCGCTGAGCATCGGGGCATGGCTTCCAGTCACGGTGATGGCCGGTTCCGGAGGGAGCAGTTCGCCCGGCTCGGCCAAGGCGTGGTGTTCGAGGCCGGAGTGCTCGTCTTCCATCCGGAGAATATCGAGATCGGGGACGCGGTATACGTAGGCCACCAGACCATCCTGAAGGGCTACTTCAAGAATCGCATGGTGATCGGCGCGGGAACGTGGATCGGTCAGCAGTGCTTCTTTCATTCCGGCGGAGGGCTGACGATTGGAGTGAAGGTGGGCATCGGTCCCGGGGTCCGGATTCTGACTTCGAGCCATTCGCTCGACGGCGGGGAATCGTTCCTGCTCGACGCGCCGGTCGTCTTCAGCCCGGTGCGGATCGGCGATGGCGCCGACCTCGGGGTGTCATCGGTAGTTCTGCCTGGCGTCACCATCGGTGAGGGCGCTCAGATCGGGGCGGGCGCGGTAGTGAGCGACGACATCCCGCCGTTTGCGGTGGCGGCGGGTGTCCCCGCACGCGTCCTGCGACTCCGCCGGTGAGCGATCAGGGGGACGGCATCAGCGTCATCGTCATGACGTTCAATGAGGCCGCGAGCCTCGGCACGACCCTCGACGAATTGCACTCGACCCTGTCCGGGCTGGACCGGCCCTTCGAGATCGTCGTGGTGGACGATGGCAGCACCGACGCCAGTCCCACGGTGGCCAGAGAGAGGCAGGCGCGCCTGAGTCGGGTGCGGATGGTGACCCACGAGAGCAATCTCGGGCTCGGATCCGTCTATCGCACGGGGTTCAAGGAGGCGCGACAACCCCTCGTCACGTTCTTCCCCGCGGACGGTCAGTTCCCGGCTTCCATAATCCCGCAGTTCGCCCGCGCCATTGAAGGTCGCGACGCGGTGTTCGGCATCCTCGACGACCCGGTCGGCTTCCTGGGCGGGATCCTCAACCGGGCGGAGAGGATCTTCTACCAGTTGCTCTTTGGCGGCTTCCCGCGGTTCCAGGGCATCGTCATGTTCCGTCGCAGGATCCTCGATGAGGTGCCCCTGCGCTCGCCCGGAGGCCGGGGGTGGGCGGTGCTCATGGAACTAATCCTCAGGATCTCCCGGGGCTCCTACCGCTACACGAACGAGGTCACGACCCTGCGTGCGCGCCGGTCCGGCCATTCGAAAGTCAGGAATCTGCCCACCATCTGGGTCAACCTCCGCCAGGCGGCGGCCCTGCGTCATCTGCTTTGATGTCTGGATCGCTCGTGCGCGGTCTCTTCTTTGCCCTGGTCGCGGAGGCGTTGCTCGTCTGGAATACGGGAGCCGCCCTTCAAGAGAAGGGCGCGCTCCTTGACATGCAGCCGCGTCGTTTCTGGGAGGATTTGTCGCTCGCAACCGGTCATTTCCGGACGGGAGAGCTGCCGGTGGCATACAACGCGGCGCAGCGCTGGAAAGATGAGAAAGGCGAGACGTACTACCGCGAGCGGGGCGGCATCCTCACCACGGGTCTGTCGAAGACTTCGGCGACACCCTGGCGCTTCTGGGTCACCGTCCCGCCCCGCACGATTCAGCGACTGACCTTCGAACTCTTCCCGCGTTTCGACGATGTCGGTCGTCCGCTCCTGCTCGGGAAGGTGTTTCGTCGGATCGGCGGTGTGGCGCCGTACCTGTTCTTCTGGATGGGAGCGATCCTTCTCTTCCCAATTCTGGTCTGGCTTGCGGTTGAACTCGACGAAAGCGGGCGCCCCCTGGTCTCGGCCCTCGGCTGCATCGGGCTTGGCGCCTCCGCATTCCTGGCCGATTCGCTTGCCCTTTCCTATTCTTCCGCGGGCTACTACGTCCTGGGCACGGTTCTTCTGGCCACCTTCGCGGTCGCGACCTGCCTGCGTTCGCCTGGCATCGCCTCTCTGTGGGTCAAGGCACTCGTGGCGGGCGTGTTTCTGGCGTTGCTCGTCATCTGTCGCGGAGGCGCCCTGCTCCTCCTTCCCGGATTCTGTGTTGCCGCTCTTCGTGGTTCCTGGCGCGCAGGAGGAATGCGCAAATGGATGGTATGGGCGGTGGCGTGCGTTCTCCTGATCGCGCCGACCGTGTGGGCGCGGGAAAATGTCGACGCTCTGACTCGCGAGACCTTCGCGGGAAGAGGCCGTGGCACAGCACCGCCCCAGTATCACGCCGTGTGGTTCGGAATCTGGGCCGGGCTGGGCGACTTCGATGCGACCAAGGGGCACGTCTGGGACGATGCCGCGACCTCTGCGTTCATGGTTCAGCGGGGAGGCTCACCCCTCAATCCCGGTTCCTACGATCCGCGAAACGAGGAGATTCTCCGCAGCGCGGTCCTGGCCGATGTGTTGAGCGACCCCTCCTGGTACCTCACGATTCTGACCAAGAGGCTCGGCGCGACGATCGTGCAGTGGAACATTCTCCCCTGGGGGCCGTCGGCGGGGTTCTCAAGCCGGTTCGACGAGTCCTCCCGGGGATACGTGGCGTCCTATTACACCCTTACGGCTCACGTGGATGTGTTCCGGCTCTATCCGCTGGAGGTCGAAGTGCCGTTCTGGGCGCTGATCGCGCTCACCGCGTCTCTCCTGATCCTCCGACGGAAGGATGAAATGCTCTGGTGGCTTTCCTTCGCCGCGGGGGCGCTGGCGCTGCCCGTTCTCATCACGACGGCCGGTGCTATCGAGCCGATGGGGTTCGGCCTGGTCTATGTCCTCGGCGCCGCCCTTGGAACCGAGGCCTGGGCTCGTAGGTTCCTTGCAACGCGAGCGAAAGGCAACGACGTCGCGGCCTGAATCGCCGCTTCGGGCTCGCGCCCGGCTCCGACGAAATGTGCGAGTCGAGGACTTTGCCCGAGCAGATCGGCGCGGATGCCGCCCTCGATTGGCAGTGTATTGATGTCGCCCGCCCTCGAACAGGATGGTCTTCCCGCCCGGGGCGACATCGAAAGGCGCCGGCGATCTTGTGCTCGCCTCGAAGGACCGGGGTTCACTCCGCGCGCAGCAGAACGCCGGGATCGGCCATCGCGGCCTCGCGGGCGGGGGCGAGCGTGGCCAGGGCTGCGATCAGCATCATCAGCGCCGTGGACCCGCCCAGCACCAGGGGATCGAAGGGCTCGGTCGCGAAGAGAATCGACCGCAACGCCCGGCCGGCAAGGACCGCGCCCAGACCTCCAATCGCCACCCCGCCCGCGGCCACGAGCAGCGCCTCGCGAAGGATCATCCGGAGGACTTCCATGGGCCGCGCGCCGACCGCGATCCGGATGGCCATCTCTCGTCGGCGCTCCCCGACGGCGTGCGCGAACGCGGCGAACATGCCGATGGCGGCGACCCCGAGGGCCAGGGCGCTGAAGAGGCCCAGCAGGCGGGTTCCCATTGTCCATGGACGCATCTGGCTCTCGAGCAGCTCCGCATAGGGCCTCACGCGGAGATAGGGGAGGTCGGCATGCCCGGCGATCACGGCTCGGCGAATCGCCGAGGCCAGGCCGGGGACATCCGTATCGACTTTGAGCAGAAGCCCGCGGATCCTCGTCGGACTGGGGTCGAAGGGGGGGGCGGGAACCTGGGAGAAGGGCACGAAGTACTGCATGAGCCGGTCTTCGCCGTCGAAGGGAAGGACCGACCTCTGCCGCACATCCGCGGTCACGCCGATGACCTCGCGGCACGGTACGGCGGCCGAAGGCATGGGCGGACCCGACGAGGGGTCGAAGGCCGCGGGATCGAAGCCGGGGTCGAAGCCGATGCGGATGCACTTCCCGATCGCACTCTGGCCCGGCCAGAGTTCGCGCGCCATGGTCCGATTCACGAGCACCACCGGGACGCCGCGATCGTCGGACGGCGTGAACGGCCGGCCTTCGACCACTCGAACTCCCAGAATGGTCAGGAACTCCGGCGTTGCGGCGGTGAGGAACGGCAGTTGCCCGCCCACGGACGGAGGCTCCGCCCGTCCCGGCACGGCCATGGGCGGCACACTGTGACCCGCGAAGGGCACGGAATCGATGGTGGTCGCGGCGCGGACTCCCGGCAGGCTGCTGACCCGGGTCAGACCCTCGGTGAAGAGGCGGTCCTGCCCGTCGACGTCCGTTGAGGTTTGTTCGAAGTCGACCAGGACCACCCCTTCCATCGAGATCCCGAAATCCTGCCCGCGAAGGCGATAAAGGCTCGCGCCGAAGAGTCCGGCGCCCGCGAGGAGAACGACGGCGAAGGTCGTCTGCACGAGCAGCAGGGCGGTCATGGTGCGGCCGCGCCGCGTGGTTCCGGTCGCCTCGGAACTGCCGCGGACGAGGAGACCATCCGCGGGAATCTGAGAGAGACCCGCTCCCCCGGCCACGAGGAGGGCCGCGAGGCCGGCCAGGCCCGCGGTCGTGAGCGAGAAAGCATCGAGGGTGGTCCGGCCGAGCAGGTCCGGGAACAAGACGCGGCGAAGAGCCTCGTTCATCCAGGAGGCGAGAGTGAGCGAGACCATAGTGGCCGCGACCGCCAGCATCAACGCCTCCATGAGCACCTGGGCCTGCAGGCGCGCCCGCGAGGCTCCGAGGGCGGCGCGGATCGCCATCAGGCGGCGCGATCTCATACCGCGTACCACGAGGAGAACCGCGCTGTTGGCGAGCCCCGCGAGCAGAACGAGAACCGCGAGAGCGCCGACCCAGAGGGCCGCGCGCCGCTCGGTGGCGCCCACTTCGGCTCCCACGATGCGGTTCAGGGAGACGCGGCGTTCGATGGCCGAGGTCGCCTGCGCGGCCGCCTTCTCCGGGCTCTCGCCCGGGGCCAGGCGAACCAGGACGGAGGCGACGTTCCGATAGGGCTCGCGATCCCATCCGGGGCGTTCGCGCATGGCGACGGCGAACGGGAGCCAGACGTCGACATTCGCGGTCGAGTGGCCGCTGAACCCTTCGGGCATCACGCCCGCGATCGCGTATTGGATGCCGTTGACGGTCAGGCGGCGGCCGAGGACCTCGGTGTCCTCCTGCAAAGCACTTCGCCAGAACTGATGGCTCAGGATCGCCGCGGGCAGGGCGGCGGGATCGTCGTCTTCGGGCGCGAGGGCCCGGCCGAGGAAGGGGCGTGGACCGAGCAGGCCGAAATAGCCGCCGGACACGAGCATCGCGTTCACGTTCCGCTGATCCCCGTCGAGCATGAGCGTCGCGGAAAGTGCCTGGAAAGCGGCCGCGGCCGAGATCGCTCGCACGCTTTCGCGGATCGCGTTGAAGGCCACGTACGACGTCGAGCGCATGGAGGCGGGCGAGTGCTCGTCGCCCGGCGCGGCGAAGCCGAGGCCGAAGACCTGCTCGGGCGCGGTCACGCGCGGCGGAGGCGCGAAGAGGGCGCGATCGATCAGGCCGAAGATCGCGACGTTCAGGCCCACGGCCAGGGCGAGGGTCAGGAGGGCGCCGCCCACGAGGAGAGGCATGCGGCGCAGGGAACGGAAAGCCGCCACGACGTCGGAAGTCAGTCGTTCAAGCATCGTGGGAACCTATCCACGTCCCGTGCCATGGATCGGATGGTTCGGCCGCTTTCTTGGGGGGAGTTTTGTCCCTGGATCGTCCGCTTGTGGGAACCGGCGTCCGGCTTTGACCACTCCAGAGTTCGCGGCTGTCAGTTTCCTGCGGCTCAGCGCTTGCCCCAGGCCCGCTTGAGGAGTACGAGGGCGGTCTCGATCGAGGGTCGGGAGGCCTTTTCCTTGGTGAGGCACATCTGGACGAGCGCGCGCACCGCGGGGGAAGCGGGGAGAGGCCGGGGCGTCGCTTTGAGGTGCTGAACGCAGTACTCCTCCTGCGACGGCCCGAGAAAGGGAGGAGAGCCGGTGAGCACGGTGTAGGCGAGGCATCCGAAGGCGTAGACGTCGGTCGCCCGGGTCGGAGGCTCGAACCGCCATTGTTCGGGAGCGGCGTAGGCCTCGCTCACGAACATCCGGATCGAGAGGGTCGCGGGTTCGTCGTCGACGTGACGGGCGATGCCCATGTCCGCGAGCTTCCAGCGGCCCTCGTGGAGGAGGACGTTCGCGGGCTTCAGGTCGCCGTGGACGATCCTCTTCATCTCCTGAAGTCCGGTGAGGATGTCGCAAAGGACGGTCATCGCGTCTTCATCGACGAGCGCGCCTTCGCGGTCGATGAGATCCTGAAGGCTTTCCTCCGCCCGTGGCATCACCACGAAGTTCTGGCCGGTGACGGCGTCCTTCCCCGCGTCGAGAATGGGGATGATGTGCTCGCTCGGGCGTGACATCAGGGTTCTCGCGATCCTGATCTCGCCGGTGGCGAGGCCCGGGGTCACGCGTCGGATGCGCTTCACCGCCACCGGGGTTCCGTCCTCACCCCGGCCCTCGAACACCTCGCCGAAGCCGCCCGGCGTGCCGATCCGCTTCGCCTCGTTGAATGTCCATACCCGGGACAGGCGGATGGTGGTTCGGGGACGGCGGGTGGACGAAGTGGTTGTCTTTCTCGGGAGGGCCACGCCGAGCGGGAAGATACCACCGCCTTGGGCTGGCATCGGGCTTGCTCCAGCCTCCCGCATGCCCAGCCTCTTCACCTTCCTTCAGGACTTCAAGTACGCGTTCCGGAGCCTCCGGAAGGCGCCGGCCTTCACCCTCGTGGCGGTCGCGACCCTGGGGCTCGGCATCGGCGCCAACTCGGCGGTGTTCACCGTAGTGAACGCGGTGATGATCAAGGGCCTGCCTTACCGGGAGGCCGACCGGCTCGTCCACATCTGGGAGACGGAGACGCGCCAGCAGAGTCGACAGGTTTCGTATCCCGACTTCAAGGATGTCGTTGACCAGGCCCGGACCTTCGACGGTGTCGCGGGCTACGCATTTGACGGCTTCACCCTCAAGACCTCCGAGGGATCCGAGAAACTGGCCGCCGGGCGTGTTTCCGCGAACTTCTTCAGGGTCCTCGGGGTCGAACCGCTTCTGGGCCGGGACTTCCGGGCGGAGGAGGATCAGCCGCTGCTGAAGCGGAGCGTGGCGCTGCTCTCCTACGGATTGTGGCAGCGTCGTTTCTCCGGGAACCCGGCGTGGTGGGCCGCTCCATCACTCTCAACGATGACCCGTTCACGGTGGTGGGCGTCCTGCCGAGAGAGTTTCATTTCGCGAGGCTCGGGGATCCCGATGCCTTCGTGACCCTGTCGCCTACGAAGAACGCGGTCGAGCGTCGCTTCATGCACTGGATGTGGGCGATCGGGCGCCTCCGTGAGGGGAACACCCGAGAGCAGGCGAACGCGGAGCTTGCGACCCTCGCCTCGAAGCGCGCGCAGGCCGATCAGCAGTGGCACAAGGACACGGGTCTGCGCGCCGCACCGCTGAGAGAGGCGCTGGTGGGCCCCATCGGCCCGGTGGTGCTCGGTCTTTTCGGCGCGGTGGGAGCGGTCCTCCTCATCGCCTGCGCCAACGTGGCCAACATGCTCCTGGCCCGGGCCATGAGCCGGAAGCGCGAGATCGGCGTCCGGCTGGCCATGGGCGCGGGCCGGGGCCGCATCGTCGCGCAGTTCCTGGCCGAGAGTCTTCTGCTGTCGATCGTGGGAGGGGCGGCCGGACTTCTCTGGGCGGGTTTTGGGGTGCGAGCGATGGTGGCGGCGATTCCGGCGAACCTGGCCGTGGGCCTGCCTTTCTTGAAGGGGCTCTCGGTGGATCCCGGCGTCCTTGGCTTCACGTTCGCGGTGTGCCTCGTGACTGGCGCGCTCTTCGGCCTCGTTCCCGCGCTGCGCATGTCGTCGCAGCAGGTCTTGGAGAGCCTGAGGGACGGCGCCCGAGGCTCCTCGGGGAGACAGCGCCTGCGATCCGCCCTCGTGGTGACGGAAATCGCGATCGCCCTCTCGCTTGTGGCCTTCGCCGGACTCATGGCCCGTAGCCTGACCCGTCTCCTCGATACCGACCCCGGTTTCAGCACCGCCAATCTGCTCACCGCCCGGATCGCCGTGCCTCCGGGCCGCTACGACACACCCGCGAAGCTCGAGGCCTTCTTCGACCAGTGGCAGGCGCGGATCGGCGCGCTGCCGGGTGTGGAGAGCGTGGCTCTCGTGGATAAGCTGCCGCTCATGGGCTCCGGGAACACCGGGACGCCCACGATTCCGGGCCGCAGCGTGGCGAACTCGAACGCGCCCGACGCGGAACTACGGACGGTGAGCGAGAGCTACTTCCGCGTCATGGGACTGCCGGTGGTGAACGGGCGCGGCTTCGCCGCCACCGATCGAGCGGACTCGACTCGCGTGGTAGTGGTGAATCGGAAGTTCGCCGACGAGATATTCGGCGGAGAGGATCCGGTCGGCCGGAGCCTGACGTTTGCGTTCGTGAACGGCCCGCTCGAAGTGGTCGGTGTGGTGGGAGACGAGAAGGCCGGCGACCTCGACGGGGCGGTGCGCCCCGTTCTCTATTTCCCCTGGAGACAGGATTCCGGGGCGTCGATGAGCGCGGTGGCGAGGACGAAGGCGAACCCGCAAGGCCTCGCGTCTGCTCTCAGCGCCGAGTCGCGGGCGATGGAAGCGGATGCGATCGTGAGCGCGGTCCGCAGCATGGACGAGGTGATCGCGTCGGTCCCGGCGACCTTCCTTCGCCGCTACCCCCTCATGATCCTCGGCAGTTTCGCGTTTCTCGCCCTGGTCCTTGCGTCCATCGGCATCTACGGGGTGATGTCGCTCGCGGTCAACGAGCGGACGAGCGAGATCGGGATCCGCATGGCCCTCGGGGCCAGGACCGCCTCCATCCTCCGCCTGGTCTTCAGGCAGGGCCTGGCCCTGGCCGGGTTCGGGGTGGGCGGAGGCGTCGCGATCGGCCTCGCGGGAGCGCGCGTCCTTTCGAGCGTTCTTTACGAGACGCCGCCTTCCGATCCGCTCGTCTTCGCGGGCGCCGCGCTCACTCTCACGTCGGTGGCGGCCTTCGCCGTGTACATCCCCGCCCGCCGCGCGTCCCGGGTGGATCCGCTCGTCGCGGTGCGCCACGAATAGCCGCGCGACCGCAGGGAATCGGCGCGCCCGGCGCCGAGCGGTTAACCTGCGCACCCTTTGGCCGCCACCCTTTTCAACTCACTGCCCGACCCCGCCGCCTCCAGCGACGAACTCCTGGGGCGGTTCCTCGACTACGTGGCGTCGAAGGGCCTGACCCTCTATCCCGCGCAGGAAGAGGCGATCCTCGATCTCTTCGAGGGCAAGAACGTCATCCTCAACACCCCCACCGGGTCGGGGAAGTCGCTCGTGGCCTCGGCCATGCACTTCGACGCGCTCACCCGCGGCCGGCGCTCCGTCTACACCTGCCCGATCAAGGCTCTCGTGAACGAGAAGTGGATGGCGCTGTGCCGCGAGCTGGGGCCCGAGAACGTGGGCCTGTCCACGGGGGACGCGACGGTGAACCGCGACGCGCCGGTCCTGTGCTGCACCGCCGAGGTTCTCGCGAACATCGCACTGCGCGACGGGGAGGACGCACGGATCGACGACGTGGTGATGGACGAGTTCCACTGGTACGCGGATCGCGATCGCGGGGTGGCCTGGCAGGCGCCCCTGCTCGCACTGAAGCGCACCCGCTTCCTCCTGATGTCCGCGACCCTCGGCGACATGACGTTCTTCGCGGAGGCGCTCACGGAACTGAACGGCCTGCCGACCTCGACGGTCATGTCGGTGGACCGCCCGGTGCCGCTCGAGTTCAGCTATTCCGAGGTGGCCCTGCCGATCGCCCTGGAAACTCTCGTGGCCGAGGGCAAGGGACCGGTGTACGTGGTGCACTTCACGCAGGCGGACGCCGCGGACAGCGCCCAGGCCTTCACCAGCCTCGCCCTTTCGACCCGCGAAGAAAAGAACGCGGTGGCGAAGGAGATCGAGGGGTTCAGGTTCTCGAGCCCCTACGGTCCCAACATTCGCAAGTGGCTGAAGTCGGGAATCGGCCTTCATCACGCGGGACTCCTTCCCAAGTACCGCGTCCTGATCGAGCAGCTGGCGCAGCGCGGTCTGCTGAAAGTGATCTGCGGCACCGACACCCTCGGGGTCGGGATCAACGTGCCCATTCGCACCGTGCTCTTCACGAAGCTGTGCAAGTACGACGGCCACAAGACCGCCATCCTGTCCCCGCGCGACTTCCACCAGATCGCCGGCCGCGCCGGGCGCAAGGGTTTCGACGACATCGGTTTCGTGGTGGCCCAGGCCCCCGAGCACTACATCGAGAACCTCCGGCTGGACGAGAAGACCGCGGCGGGGGGCAAGAAGTCGGTGAAGCGGAAGCCGCCCGAGCACAACTTCGTCAACTGGGACAAGAAGACGTTCGAACGTCTCATCGGCGCGCCGCCCGAGCGGCTGACCTCGCGGTTCCAGGTCACCCACGCGATGCTCCTCAACGTCCTGTCGCGCAAGACCGACGGCTGCGAGGCCATGCAGTCGCTGATCCGCGACTCCCACGAGACCGACCGCGCGAAGAAGGGGCACTTCAAGCGGGGATGGCAGCTCTTCCGTTCGCTGGTCCAGCGCGGCATCGTGGAGATCGTGGGCCCGCACGACGGAGGCTCGAAGGTCCGGGTGAACGTCGAGCTGCAGGACGACTTCTCGATGAACCAGGCGCTCTCGCTCTATCTCCTCGAGACCATCCCTCTCCTCGATCCCGATTCCCTGGACTATCCGCTCGACCTCGTGACCCTGATCGAGTCCATTCTCGAGAATCCCGAACTCATCCTCCGCCGCCAGCTCGACAAGATGAAGGGCCGGGCCATCGCGCAGATGAAGGCGGACGGCCTCGACTACGACCAGCGCATGGCCGAGCTCGAGAAGCTCGAATACCCGAAGCCGCTCGCGGAGTTCGTCTACATGACCTTCAACGCCTTCGCGGACCGGCATCCGTGGGTGGGCGAGGAGGCGATCCGGCCCAAGTCGATCGCGCGCGAAATGTTCGAGAGCTTCTGGTCGTTCTCGGACTACGTTCGCGAGTACGAGATCGAGCGGGCCGAGGGTCTGCTCCTACGGCATCTCAATAGCGTCTACAAGGTGCTCGCGCAGACCGTTCCCGACATGGTGAAGTCGGACCAGGTTCGGGAGATGGAGATCTACCTCCGCACCATGCTGCGCGATGTGGACTCCAGCCTGCTCGAGGAGTGGGAGCGGATGAAGGATCCGAACTACCTGGCGCCGGTGACCTCGGGCGCGGGCGGTCTGGAACTGCGCCCTCCCGGGGCGGACGGGCCCGTCGATATCACGAGCGATCCGAAGGCCTTCACCGCGGCCATCCGCACCCGCGTCTTCGCGTTCATCCGCGCGTGGAGCGTTGGCGACGACGAGGCCGCGCTCGGCTCGCTGGTCGCCACCGCCGACGCGGACGGCGCGCCCTGGACCGCGGATCGGCTGAAGGCGGCCCGCGAGACGCATCGCGTCGAGCACAAGGGGGTCCGCCTCGACCCCGAGGCCCGGAACGTGCGGCATACGTACGTGACGCCGGCGGAGGACGGGGCCTCGTGGCGGGTGCAGCAGATGATCGTCGACACCGAGGGCCTGAACGACTGGGCGGTCGAGGTCGAGGCGAACCTCGCCGCATCGCGAGCCGCAGGGGAGCCGGTCGTGCAACTCAGGGCACTGGGGCCCATCGCCTAGCCGAGGTTCGGAGCTAACGGGCCGCGGGGCCGTTCAGCAGCGCGTTGAAGACGAGCTTGAACGTGCCGTGGGTCTGGGCCCGGTTCTGGGCTCGGAAGCCCAGGAGGACCACCTTGCCCGCGCCGTACTTCACCGAGACCGCGGCGGCTTTCTTCGCGATGACCTGCTCTCCGAGGAGCCAGCCGCTCTGGAGGATGTCGCGGTCCACGTACGTCGCGAGTATCTCGACGTCCTGGCTGGTCTCGGTGGACGTCACCTCGTAGACCTGGCTGCCCGCGAGGAAGAGGGCGAGGCCGTCCGCCGGCATGCCGTAGACCAAGGGGTTCGTGTTGTTGTAGTGAACGCGAAGGGTCGAACCAGGTGACCAGAACTCCTTGGCGGGAAGGCCCGCCACTACGTTGCGCAGCGGCAGGTTGAAACGCTGGATCGGCAGGTCGCCCGCCTGGGCGAAGGTGACCAGCGTCCCGCCCTTCTGCACGAAGGTCTGCAACGCTTTCACGCCATCGGCTCCGAAACCGCTCTTGAACTCGGGAGGCGAATTGTCGGGACCGCCGCCGAAGCCCTCGCCGCCGCCCCGGCCCGCGCCGGCGGGGGGGCGCTCGCCGGTCATCGCGGCCACGGAGTCCGCGGGCAGGATGATCACGTCGTACTTCGCCTCGAGTCCGCCGGCTTTCAGCTCCGCGTCCATCAGGGGCTTGCTGGTCACGTTGAACTGCTCGAAGAGAAGCCGGGTCCAGCCCTCGTCCATGTTGCCTCCGCCGTAGCGCTGGTACATCGCGATCCGGGGCTTTCGGATTTCGTAGAGGCCGGTCGAAACCGGGGCCTTCAGGGCGGTGAAGTCGACGCCGGTCTGCTTCGCGATGGCCGACACGTCGCCCGCAGCCACGATGAAGTCGCCGGCGCGCACGCCGCCATCGGCGATCGGCTCGCTGGCTCTCCGAACCGCGACGCCCTTGTCGAGCAGCAGATTCAACGCGCGGAACGCGTCGTTCAGACGACCATCGAGGACGTAACCCGAGGGAGCGGCGGAGGCGACCGTGCCCGCGAGCGGAACCTTCGCGGTGAGCTTGACCAGGTCCGCGGCGATCTTCTCCCCGACGGGGTCGCTGCGCACGCCCATGAACTCGCCGAAGGTGTCGGTGGACATGTCGTAGGGACGAATCGGATTCCCCTCGAGATCGCGGGTGTAGGTGTTGTCGGGGTAGAACGTGCGGCCGAGCATCCACCGCACCAGGCCCTGCTTGGGCTGGGCCATGGTCACCACGAACGAGCCGGAGCCGTAGAAGCGCCCATCGGCCACGAACTGGGACTTCGCCTGATGCACTTCCACCCCGGAGTCGAGGAGCATGTTGACGAGCTTCTTCACGGTGAGCGGATCGTTCTGGGTGGCGGCGATGGCGTAGGCCTTCACCGGACCATTGAGGCCGCGCTCGGTCTGTCGCGACGCCTTCAGGACCATGTTCGAGAGCACGGTTTCGCGGTTGCGCGCGGCGAGATCGACCACCGACCAGGCGACGATCTTCTGCTGCTCGACGATGTCGCGGACCCGCCACCAGCCCCCCGGCCACAGGCTGGGCATGTTCACCTGCGGTTCGTAGTCGGGGAGATTGCGCGGCCCGCCCTTGAGCTGGTCGGGATGCATGAACATCGGGGTGGCCAGACGCGCGCTCGCCGATTCCGCGAGCATGCCCGCGATGTTGTGAAAGGGGGTGATCCAGTGGAAGCCCATGTGGCCCCAGCCCGAATAGATGGCGTTGCCGATGACCCCGGTCTTGCCCGCGGCCTCGAGCTTCGTGCCCATCTCGCCGCCGTACCAGGAGATCTCGCGCCAGACGATGGGATCCCCGTCGGGCCGCAGGGGTTCCGCGTAGGGCGGAATGAAGAGACGCGCGTTGCTGCTGCCCATCTGGTGATGGTCCATGTAGGCCTGGGGCAGCCAGTCGCGGTACATGAGCTTGCCGATGTGCTGGGACTCGACGAGGTTCAGGGCGAAACCATCGCGGTTGTTGTCGTGGCCTGCGTATTTCTGGTACAGCCACGGCAGGCCCGAGGCCTCGTGCGGGGTGCCCACGTACTTCATGTACCAGTCCGCGATCATCTGCGTGCCATCGGGGTTGATGGAGGGAAGGACGATGCTGATGACGTTGTCGAGCATGCGCATCGCCTCCTCGTCGTTGCGGGAGAGCGAGTCGTAGACGAACTCGGCCGCGGTCTGCGATGCCGCCACTTCGCTCGAATGCAGGGCGAAGCTCTGAATGGTCACCGCCTTGCCGTCGGCCACCAGCTTCTTCACCTCGGCCTCGGAGAGGCCGCGCGGATCCGCGATCTTGGCGTTGATCTGCCGGTACTGATCGAGCTTCGCGAGATTGGCGGGCGAGGAGATGAAGAGGGCGATGAAGGGACGCCCTTCGCTCGACTTGCCGAGCTCGACGAGCTTCATCCGGTTCGAAGACTTCGCGAGCAGCTGGTAGTACTCGAGCAGCTTGTCCCAGCCCTCGAGCTTGCGATCGGCGCCCATCACGTGGCCGAAGAACTTCTCGGGCGAGGGGAGGGACGAAGTGCTCTGGGCGTGGGCCGGAGAGGCCAGCAGGCCCGAGGCGAGGGCAGCCAGCACGAAGACGGCGGGGAGGATGCGGAGGAAGGAGGTGGTTCGTTTCACGGCGGTGATGTTAGTACGACCGAATCGGGCCGAAGGCCAGCGCCCCGGCTTATGCTGACGCAAAGGCAGGACACATGAACCCTCGAACTCTCTCCCGTCGCGAGCTTCTCCGGCAATCGGCCGCCGTGGCCGGGGCGGCGGTGGCCGCTCCGTTCATCAACCGCGGTCGCTACCGCGTCTTCGCCCAGTCGGGTCGCGCCTACACCGCGCGCTGCGTCAAGCTGGTGTCGGAGTCGATCGTGGTCGACATGCTGGGCCTGCTCTCCCTCGGACCGAGCGGGAAGAAGTGGATGCTCGATCCCGACTCGTTCACCGAGTCCGATCTGCAGCGGTTCAAGGACTCGGGCATCACCTCCTTTCATACCGCGGTCGGAACCGGCGGCCCCGACGTCTACGAGGAGACGATCTGGTTCCTCTCCGGATTCAACGGCTTCGTGGCCGCCCGGAGCGACTCGTTCGCGCGGATCGACTCGATCGACGATTTCGCCCGGGTGAAGGCGGCGAAGAAGATCGGAGTGATGCTGGGAGTCCAGAACTCGGAGCACTTCCGCACCACCGCTGACGTGGAGAAGTTTCACGCCCTCGGCCAGCGTGTCTCCCAGCTGACCTACAACGCGCGGAACATGATCGGCAACGGCTCCACCGAGCGCCGCGACGAGGGCCTGTCGGACTACGGCGTCTCCATCGTGGCGAAGATGAACGAGGTGGGCATGGCCGTGGATGTCTCGCATTGCGGGGACCGCACCTCGCTCGATGCCTTCGAGGTCTCGAAATCCCCGGTTCTCATCACCCACTCGAACGCCCGCGCGCTGAACCCGGCTCACCCCCGATGCAAACCCGACGAGGTGATCCGGGCCTGCGGCAAGGCGGGCAGCGTCATGGGCATCACCGGCGTGCGCAACTTCGTGAAGGACAAGGAGCCGACCACCATCGAGGACTACCTCGACCACATCGACTACGTCGCGAAGATGATCGGGGTCGAGCACGTGGGGATCGGGAGCGACATCGACCTCGACGGCTACGACGATCTCCCCGCCGAGGACTACAAGAAGCTGAAGGAGGCGTACAAGGGGAGCTACGCGTTCCGCGAGAAGATCGACATCGAGGGCATCGACCACCCGAAGCGGATGTTCGATGTCACCGAGGGCCTGATCCGGCGGGGTTACAAGGACGCGGACATCGCCTTGATCCTGGGCGGCAACTGGGTTCGCGTGCTCGCGGACGCCTGGAAGCCCGCTCCGCCCCCCGCTCCGACTGCATGACGGTTGGCGCGTTCCCGCTATGCTCGCGGGTTCGATGACCTCTTCCCGACTCAACTTCCGGATCGATGCCGAGGTCTCCGGCTCGCGCGCCCGCGCCGCCACCTTCCGGACCCTTCACAACGAAGTTCTCACCCCCCTGTTCATGCCCGTGGGCACGCAGGCCTCGGTCAAGGCCCAGCCGCCCGAGGCGCTCGCGGCCTCCGGATCGCAGATCCTCCTTGCCAACACCTACCACCTGCTCCTCCGCCCCGGGGTGGAGGTGTTCAAGAGCATGGGTGGCATCCACAGGTTCATGACCTGGGACCGCTCCGTCCTCACCGACTCGGGCGGCTACCAGATCTTCTCCCTGCCGCATTCGCGTTCAATCACCGAAGAGGGGGCGGTCTTCCAGAGCTACATCGACGGCAAGACCATTCTCCTTTCGCCAAAGGTCAGCATCGACACCCAGATGGCGATCGGCAGCGACATCATGATGGTGCTGGACCAGTGCGTGCCCTCGACCGCGGATCACGCGACGGTGCGGGCGGCGCTCGATCTGACGCATCGATGGGCCGCCCTCAGCCTCGAGGCCCGAGGCGATTCGCCGCAGTCGATGTTCGGCATCGTGCAGGGCGCGCTCTTTCCCGATATGCGACGGGAGAGCGTCGAGCACCTCGCCCAGCTTCCTTTCGACGGCCTCGCCATCGGCGGGCTCGCGGTGGGGGAGGCGAAGGCCGCGCGCGAGGACATGTGCGAACTCACCGCGGCCATGATGCCGAGGGACAAACCCCGCTACCTCATGGGCGTGGGCACGCCCCTCGACATCCTCGAAGCCGTGCACCGGGGCGTCGACATGTTCGACTGCATCATTCCCACCCAGCTCGCGCAGCGCGGGGGCGTCTTCACGTCGCGCGGCTACGTCCAGCTGCGCCGCGGCGTGCACAAGTTCGCGGATATTCCCCTCGATCCGACCTGCGCATGTCCCACCTGCGCCCGCTATTCACGCGCCTATCTGCATCACCTGACCAAGTCGAGCGAGCCTCTGGGCTGGCAGCTCCTGGGCCTCCACAACATCCACTTCTACCACCAGCTCATGCGCGACATCCGCGCGAGCATCCTGGACGGCACGTTCTTGAAGCTCTACGCCCTTCGGCGGGAGTTCCTCGACGAGCACGACCTCGACAACGGCGTCGCGAAGGTGAAGGTCCGCCCCGCGCCCTCGAAGACGCTCGGGAACTACGTGGTCCACATGGCGCCCGAAGGGTTCGGGGCGATCCGGCAGGTCTCATCCGGCGAGACCATGCACGCGCACACCTCGCCCATCGAGGAAGCGTGGACGCTGTACGTCGAGCAGTCGCAGCTTCGCGAGAGGATCCGATTGTCGGGCGATGCGAACCCCCGCGAAGAGGCGCCCCTCGTCATCTGGGACGTGGGTCTCGGCGCCGCCGCGAACGCGATCGCGGCGATCCAGTGCTATCAGGAGGAGGCGGATCGCGGCGTGGTGCGCGATCTCTACGTGGTGAGCTTCGAGAACGACCTCGACTCGTTGCGGCTCGCCTGTCGGAACATCAAGCACTTTCCCTACCTCCGTCACGGAGGCCCGGGCGGCCTCCTGGAGCGGGGGGAGTGGCACTCGAAGAAGTACCCGGGGCTCCACTGGCACCTGGTGGAAGGCGACTTCTGGGAGTCGATGGGGAAGGCCCCCCACGCCCCGGACCTGATCTTCTTCGACATGTTCTCCACCCGCACGGACGCGCCTTCGTGGAGTGTCGACGCCTTCCGCCGGCTCTTCGCGATGTGCGCGGATCGCGATGTGGAGCTCTTCACGTACACGGCTTCCACCGGCTCTCGCGTGGCCATGCTCAGCGCGGGTTTCTACGTGGCGAAGGGCCGGGCCACCGACGTCAAGGCCGAGAGCACCATCGCCCTCACCGAAGCCTCACTGAAACGCGGAACCGCGGCGAGACACAAACTCCTCGGAGCCGCGTTCCTGAAGCGATGGAACAAGTCGCACGTCCAGGTCCCGGCCGGCCTGCCCGAGGCCGACCGGGAAGCGTTCGAAAAAGCGATCCTCGACCACCCGCAATTCGCAGACGCAGCCCTGCGCCAGGCTCCGCTGTCCGCGATTCGCGATTAACGCGACCGAAGGTATGCGGCGATGGCCGCGGCGTCTTCCTGATTCATGCGAAACGGCGGCATCGGGGACCGGGGCGCCTGCCGCCCGGCAATGCGCCCCTCGGTGAGGAGCGACACGATCTGCTCATCGGTGAAGCCCGGCAATCCAGCCAGGCTCGGGGCCTGGTACGCCCATTCGGAGTCCGGCCAGGGCGACTTGAACGGGATGGCGCCCCCGTGGAACTTCTTCGACTCGAGGATGACCCCCTTTTCGTCGCGCATGGAGTGGCACTGGACGCACATGGCGACGCGGTTGGCGAGGTACTCACCGCGCGCGACGGCCGACGGGGCGCCGTTGGGCGTCGTCGTCCTGGCCTGTGGGGAAGGCGCGGCGCCAGACCTCGCGGGCTGCGCGAACGCGAGAGTCAACGAAACAATGCCGATGCCGACGGCAAGGCGGCGCCAGGGCAGAGGTCGAGTCTGAGGAAGGCCGGGAAGAATGGACATACATATAGCTTGCCACAGGTGCACAGGACGCGAGGGCCTTGGCCCCGCTTGGGATCAGGCTAGGATGGATGAAAGTGTTTCCGTCCGGCATCGTCTTCAGCAGCTGCAAGGCTCCTGGGCCTTTCAAGACCGGATGAACGGAGGGGAGCGTGAGCGACGATAACCAGCATATCCGGCGGGCCATCTCCCTGGCGCGACAGGCGCGGGACCATGGCAACCATCCATTCGGCGCGCTCCTCGTGGCCGATGGGCAGGTCGTGCTCGAAGCCGAAAACACGGTGGTGAGCGAAAACGATCCCACCCGCCACGCGGAAATGAACCTCGTCCAGGCCGCGTGGCGGACACTGCAGGCGGAGGTGGTGGCCAGATCGACCCTGTACACGAGTACGGAGCCATGCCCGATGTGCACCGGGGCGATATTCTGGTCGGGGATACGCCGGGTCGTCTTTTCCGTTCCCGCACTCGACCTTGGGGCGATGACGGGCGACCGGTTCTGCGGACCCTGCCGGCCGCTGTTCGACCGGGCCGAGCCAAGGACGGAAGTCGTGGGCCCGATCTCCGCCGATGAGGGTCGCGAGGTGCACGAGGGGTTCTGGCGGAAGTGAAGGAGCGCCCGGGCGTCGGGGCCGCGACATCGGGATCGTCGGGCGACTTCCGGTCTGGCGTCACTCCACGCGAAGCGCTTCGAGAGGGCTGACGCCGGTCGCGCGCCTGACCGGCACGATGCAGGCGAGCACGGCGGCGAGGGCGAGGACGATGGGGGCGACGGTCAGGGAAAGGGGATCGGTCGGCGCGACTCCGTAGAGAAGCTTCCCGACGACGCGCGATAGGGCGAGGAAGCCGGCGAGGCCGCAGGTGACGCCAATGGCGACGAGCCAGGCGCCCTGGCGCAGCACCAGGTCCGCGATGCTCCGGCGGGTGGCGCCCAGGGCCATGCGGACGCCGAATTCGGGAGTGCGCTGCGTGACCGCGAAGGCGAGGACACCGTAGACGCCGAGGACCGCGAGCAGCAGTGCCACGCCGCTGAAGATGCCGAGGAGGACCATGGGAGCGCGGCGCGACAGGGAGGCCAGGTCCATGCGCTCGGTCATGGTCTTGATGTCGGAAACGGGCTGGTCGGGATCGATCGTCCGCACCGCTTCGCGAAGGGCCGGGGCGATCTTCAAGGGGTCGCCGGAAGCACGGGCGGCGAGGAACAGGTTCGGGTTCGACGCCTGGTCGAATGGGTAGTAGATCGATTCCTTGTTGACGTCCTCGTCGAGGCCCTGGAACTTGATGGAGGGCACCACGCCTACGACCAGGAAGGGCTTCTCCGGATCGTCGCGGACGATCCGCTTGCCGAGGGGGTCCTGCCCGGGCCAGTATTTGTCGGCGAGGAGCTTGTCGATGACCACCACGCGCTGCGAGATCAGGACGTCACCCTCGTCGAAGAGGCGGCCGAGCAGGGGTTTCACCCCCACGGTTTCGAAGTAGCCCGGACCGACCACCCGGTAGCGCGCGTGCGGGGCGGGAGCGCCCGGGGGCACGATGATGTCCGGGCTCGAGTAAGAAGCCGAACTGTTGCCGCCGGAGAAGGGGAGGTTGGTGGTGATGCCCGCCGCCTTGACGCCGGGCAGGGCGCGGACGCGCTCGAGGAGAGAGTCGGCGAAGGCGATCCGCTTCTCGGGGGTGTCGTACTTGTTGGCGGGGAGGCTGAGCCGGGCGGTCACGAGGCCCAGGGGATCGAAGCCCGGGTTCTGACGCTGGAGGACTTCGAAGCTGCGCACGAGCAGGCCCGCGGTGGAGAGCAGCATCACCGCGAGGGCGACTTCGCCGACCACCAGACCTGACCGGAGCATCTGGGTGTGCCTTCCGCCCGAGCCGCTGCGGCCGCCCGCTTCCTTCAGGGTGGCCGCGGCGTCTCGCCGGGATGCGCTCCAGGCCGGCAGCAGTCCGAAGAGGAAACCGGTGGCGAGGGCGCAGGTGAGGGTGAAGGCCACCACGGTGAGGTCGAGTTGCACCCCGAAGCCGCGCGGGAGATTGGAGAGGCCGAGGCCGGCGAGGGCGCGCACGCCCCACCAGGCGAAGAACACCCCGAGGACTCCGCCGCCTGTGAACAGGAGGACGCTCTCCGCGATGAGAAGGCGCATCAACCGCGCCCGTCCCGCCCCCATGGCCGAGCGGATCGCCAACTCTTTCTCTCGCTCCATGGCCCGAGCGAGCAGAAGGCTCGCGATGTTGGCGCAGCCGATGAGCAGGGCGGCGGCGACGCCGGCCTGGATCAGCCAGAGCATGCCCCGCACGTTCGAGACGTTCTGTTCGAGAAAGCCGTTCACCCGTCCTCCGAAGCCGCTGGTTTTCCAGAAGTCGCGCGACTGGGCGATTCTCTCGGCGTTCCGCGCCTGGATGAGGTCGAGGTCGCGCTGGATCGCGTCCAGCGACGCGCCCGGCTTGAGCCTCGCGATCATGGTGGAGAACTCGTTGCCGCGCTCGTTGTCGCTCTTCTGGGCCGCGGTGAAGGCGAAGGGAACCCAGGCCTGGGTGGCGGGGGTGGGGAAATAGAAACCTTCCGGCATCACACCGATGACCTCGTAGGGCATGGAGTTCAGGCGGATGGTCTTCCCGACCATCGACGGGTCGGCACCGAAGCGGTCCCGCCAGAGGGCGTGGGACAGCACTACGACCTTCTCGTGGCCTTCCTGCGCGTCCGCCTCGCCGAAGACGCGGCCAAGGCGGGCCTGCGACTGCAGGGTCGAGAACAGGGAAGGCGTAGCGCGCAGGCCGGTGATGCGCTCGGGCTCGCCGTCGCTCGCCAGATTCATGGCCTGGTTCGTGTACATCGCGGCGTCCTCGAAGCCCGAAACCCCCGCCTTGCGGTCGAGATAGTCCGGGATCGACGTGCCCGCGTTGGGCAGGTTCATCAGGGGATAGCTGTTGTAGACGAAGGCGAGTCGTTCAGAAGCGGGCCACGGGTAGGGCTTGAGCAGGATCGCGTTCACCACCGAGAAGATCGCGCTGTTGGCGCCGATGCACAGGGCGAGGGTCAGCATGGCGATGGCGGTGAATGCCTTCGACTTTCCGAGGGCTCGGAGGGAGTAGCGGATGTCGTTCATGGTGTCTCGATTCTCTCGAAGGGAGTGTTTCCCGCCCGACGGAATAGACGACGGGCGGGACCCGGATGTTCGCGCATCAGTCGCAGCGCAGGGCCAGAAGGGGATTGATCCGCGCGGCGCGGCGCGCGGGGAGGAGGCAGGCGAGGATGGCGATCGTGGAGAACAAGGCGGTGACCGCGGCGTAGAGCGGGGGATTGAGGGGAGCGATGGCGTACAGAACCGAGGTCATCGCCTGGGCCACCGCGCCCGCAGCGAGAAGGCCGACCCCGAGGCCGATCACCACCAGCCGCATGCCTCCGGACAGCACGTGCGACACGATCTGTCCGGGCCGCGCGCCCATGGCCATGCGGATTCCGATCTCGCTGGTTCTCTGGCTGACCGAGTAGGCGATCACGCTGTACAGGCCGATCGAGGTGAGGAGGAGGGCGACGCTCGCGAAGATGGCGACGAGCCCGGCGAGGAGCTTCTGGAAGCCGATGGCCTGATCGAGGACGCTGTCCATGGTCTGGAAGAACGAGATGGGCTGGTTGGCGTCGACCTGAGCCACCGCGGTCCGCATCAAGGGCTGGAGGACATTGGGATCGCCATCGACCCTTGCGACGATGTTGGCGGCGGGCTTGCCCATCTGGTTGAAGGAGTAGTAGATCGCGTCGGGGGGGGGCGCGTTGAGGCCGTTCGACTTCACGTCGCCGACCACCCCGATGATCTGGACCTGGATGTCGGCGTTCGGCCCGCGCAGGAGGACCTGTCCTACCGCCGAGCCCTTCGGAAAGATCCGCTTCGCGAACGACTCGTTGATCAGGCACACGAACGGCGCGCCCTCCCGGTCCTGTTCGGTGGCGAACCGCCCCTCCCGAAGGGGAATCTGGAGGGTCTTGAACAGATCGTTCCCCGCGATGTGGAAGTTCGCGAGCGGCCGTTCGGCGAGGGGGAGGACCGGTGTCCCGAACACCGTGTAGGGCGCGATGGGAGAACCGTTCAGAGGCAGGCCGAAGGCGACCGACGCCTCCTTCACCTGGGGCGCGCTCTTGAGCCTCTCGATGACTTGCCGGTAGAACTCCGTTTGCTCGGCCGGCGTCTTGTACCGCTCCACCGGAGCGCTCACGAACGCGGTCGCCACGCCCTCGGTCTGGAGCCCTGGCGGCGTGTTCTGCAGCCGGTAGAAGCTCACGAGCAGCAGGGCCGAGCCCACGAGCAGCGTCACCGACATCGCGACCTGGACGACGACGAGACCGGACCGGAACCGCGTGCCTTTCGTTCCCCCCGGCGCCCCACGCGCGACGTCCTTGAGCACCTCGGCGATCCCGACCTTCGAGGCCTGCAGCGCGGGGACGAGCCCCACGGCGATGGCGCTCAGGATGCAGATCCCGGCCATGAATGCGAAGGTCAACCCGCTGAATTCGAAGGTGGTGTTGGGGGGGAGCTGGTTTGCCGCCGCCTGCACGATGGCGGTTAGGCCGAGACGCCCCAGAAAGGAGCCGGCGATGGTGGCGATCACGGAGAAGAGAAGGCTCTCGACCAGGAACTGGCGCAAAAGATGTTGACGCTCGGCTCCCATGGAAAGGCGCACCGCGATCTCACGACTCCGCGACGAGAGGCTCGCGAGAAAGAGGTTCGAGATGTTCGCGCAGGCGATGAGGAGAACCGCGGCCACCGCGCCGAGCAGGAGCCTGAGGGTCGGTCGCAAATTCCCCGCGAGTTCCTCGGTGAAGGTCTTGATCTCGGACGGGTTCTGCGCGTCGAGCTTGCTCGGGAACGCGCTGGCGTAGCGCGCGTTCAAGACCGCCAGTTGCCGGTTCGCCTGATCGAGGGTAACGCCCGGCTTGAGGCGGCCGGTCACCTGAAGGTAGGTGGCCCCGACTTCCACCTGGGCGGGCAGGAGCGCGTTGGGTTCGGACACTCGGGTCACGAAGACCTGGGCGTTGCTGAAGGGGTTGCTGAGGTGCGGGGGCAGGATGCCGACCACGGTGTGGTCGACGCCGTTCAGCCGCAGCGGAGATCCAAGGGCGGAGTCGTCACCGGAGAGCCGCGTCTGCCAGAACTCGTGGCTGATGATGGCCACCGGCGCCGCCCCCGGCTTGTCGTCGTCCGCGGTGAAGTGGCGGCCGCGGGCAGGGTCGACGCCAAGCACGTTGAAGAACCCGTCGCTGACTTCCTGACCCACCAATTGCTCGGGTTCGGCGTGGGGGCGGGAATAGGAGAAGCTCGAGAACGTAGAGGCGGCGATCGACTCGAAGAAGGTCTGCTGGTCGCGGATGAGTTCGTATTTCGGCAGCGAGTAGGCCGGACCGACGAAGGCCTTCTGCGGGTTGTTGGTCCAGATACGCACCAGGGTTTCGGGGTCCTTGAAGCGATGGGGGCGGAGGATGAGCTGATCAAAGATGGTGAAGAGCGCGGTGTTCGCCCCGATGGCGAGGGCGAGGGAGAGTATGGCGGCGGCGCTGAGGAGCGGTGCTTTCATCAGCTGGCGAAAGGCGTAGACGAGGTCGTTCATGGCTGGCCTCCGGACCGTCATTCCGCGCGCAGTGCGATCAGGGGATCGACACCGGCGGCCCGTTGCGCCGCGGGCCAGCAGGAGAGCAGGGCGACGGCGAGCAGGAGGACGGAAACGCTCGCGAAGACGAGAGGGTCGGTCGCGCTCACTTCATAGAGCTGACTGGCCAGGACGCGCGTGAGACCGAACGCCGCGACGAGGCCCAGTGAGACTCCGAGGGCCGCGAGCCGGCTCCCATTCGCGAGGACCTCGCCCAGGACCTGCGCGCGGTTGGCCCCGAGGGCCATCCGCACGCCGATGTCCCGGGTCTCGAGGGCCACTTTGTAGGAAATCACCGCGTAGATGCCGAGCGCCGAGAGAGCGAGGGCCAGGGCCGCGAACAGACCGAAAAGGAAGGTCGCGAAACGAGCGCGTACCACCGTCCCCGCCATCAGCTGATCCATGGTCCGCGGTTCCGAGACCGGAAGGTTTCGATCGAGGGCCCAGACTTCTCGCTGGAGAGAAGGCGCGAGCTGAAGGGGATCGTTCTTCGTGCGGATGAGGATGGTCATCATCCCGATCGGCAGCTCGGCGTGGGGCCAGTACGCCATCTCGCGCCCGGCGCTGTCGAGGCGCTCGTGGCGGATGTCCCCGACCACGCCGATGATTTCGCTCGGCGTGGCAGGCTGCCGCATGTTGATGACCACCTTCTCGCCGATCGGGCTCCGTCCGGGGAAGTGCCTGCGGGCAAACGTCTGGTTGATCACCACGACATGCCGGCTCTGCGCGAGTTCCTCGGGTGAGAACGACCGTCCTTCGATAACCGGAATGCGCATGCTGTCGAAGTAGCCGTCGGTCACCACCCGCACGTCCGTGACCGGACTCTGCCCGACCTCGACCGGCCGGCCCACGATGTCGAAGCTGGTGGCGGCGCCTGGACCGGTGAACGGCCCGAAGACGTTCCCCGTCACCCCGACCACGCCGGGGAGGACCTTCACCCGGGCCATCAGCTGTTCGTAGAACGCCTGGATCTTCGCGTCCGTCCCGTAGCTCGACCCGGGAAGGGTGATCCGCGCGGTCAGCAGGTTGCGGGTGTCGAACCCGGGGTTGGTCGAGACCAGACGGTCGAAGCTACGGGTCAGCAGGCCGGAGGAGATGAGGACCATCAGGGCGACCGCGATCTGCGCGGTCACGAACACCTGTCTGATTCCCCGGCCGCGGGCGGAGGTGCCGCGGCTTCCGTCCTTCAAGGCCTGCGCGAGGCCAGGGTTCGAAGCGGCAAGAGCGGGGATCAGGCCGAAGAGAACGCCGGTGAGCACGGAGATTGCGACCGTGAAGGCGAGGACTCGGGTGTCCAGGCCGATGAAGTCGGCGGGAAGCAGGTCCTTCGGCATGAGCCTCTGCACCGCGGAGAGCCCCAGGCGGCCCAGGAGCAGGCCGCCGGAACCGCCGACCAGGGACAGCACGACGTTCTCGATCAGGAGGAATCGAATCAGCCGTCCGCGCGAGGCGCCGAGCGCCGCCCTGACCGTGAATTCGCGCGCGCGGGCAGAGGCTCGCACCAGCTGGAGGTTGACTACGTTGGCGCACGCGACGAAAAGCGTGAGGCAGACCGCGCCGAAGACGAGGAGGAGGACGGGGCGGATCTCGCCGGTGATCTGTTCGCGCAGGGGCACGACATTGACGCCCCAGCCCTTGTTGAACTGGGGATTCTGCTGCTCGAGCGAAGTGGCGATGGCCGCCATCTCGGCGCGCGCCTGTTCGAGGGTCACGCCGGGCCTCAGCTGACCGAGCGCCGCCATGAAGCGCCCGCGCCGGACCCGATGCGAGGCGTCGAAGCGCGCCTGGACCCAGAACGCGGGTGGGGCTCGATTGAAGGAGGCGTCCTTCACATAGAAGCCGAAGTCCCGCGGCATCACGCCGACGATGTTCGCGGGGCTGCCGCTCAGAGTGATGCGCCGGCCGATGACGCCGGGGTCGGCGCCGAACTGCGCCCTCCAGTACTTGTCGCTCAGCACCACGGCGAGCGGACTTTCCGGCTTCTCGTCCTCGGCGGAAAGGAGCCGGCCGAGCTGGGGATGCGCGCCGAGCATCTCGAACAGATTCGGGGTGACGCCGGTCGCGTCGACGTCGTGCGGGTCTCCCTCCCCGGTCAGCGTGAACGTGCGGTCGAAGAAGCCGGCGACCGAACTGAAGCTCGTCGCGCGCTCACGCCAGTCGAGGAAGTTGGCGGGCGAGACCGTGTTGGTGAGATGGCCCCGGCCGACGTTCTCTTCCCAGAGCATGACCAGGCGCTGCGGTTCGGCATAGGGAAGGTCGCGGAGAAGCACGTCGTTCACCACGCTGAAGATCGCGGTGTTCGCGCCGATGCCGAGGGCGAGAGTGAGGGCGGCGACGAAGGTGTAGCCAGGGGACTTCCCGAGGGACCGTACGGCGTTCGCGAGATCAGAGCGCATGGGGGTGACCTACCACGTCCCGTGCCAGCCGTCGTGGCCCGCTTTCCCTCCGGTTAGCGGACGACAACGTTCGTGTTTGGGACCTCCAGTCCCGCAAACGGACGTGGTCCGCTTCCGCAGCGCCGTTCAGAGGTCCTCGATCTTCGCCGCGAGCCGGTCCGCGGTTCTCGAGATCCAGCGCGTTACCGGGAGCAGGTCGAGGCGCCGTTCCTCGACCAGCCGCTTCGCGCCCTCGACGTCGAGACACAGCCGCGTTGCGCGCTCCAGGTTGCGTTCCTCTTCCAGCGAGGTCAGGGCCAGCCGGCCGACGCTGACGCGCCCGCACTTCCGGTCGGCGTCGAAGCTCGCGGTGACCACCACGGGGCCTTGCTCACGGACGAGGCTCTGAGCGGCGCCGGCCGCCGCCAGCACCAGGGCGAGAAGTAGGGAAGGTGTTCGCATCGGAGTCGCTTCTCTTTCACGGAGCGTGCCAGGTTCGCCTCAAGGCTCGGAAAGAGTCTTCGAGGGTTCGATTCGGCAGGCGCGAAGCGTGGGCAGGGCGCTCGCGCCGAGAGCGAAGAGGAGGAGCACTCCGGCAGTCGCGATCAAGGTGCCGGGGTCTCGCGCCGAGACCCCGTAGAGCAGGGACTCGAGGGCCCGACCCTGCGCGAAGGTCCCGGCGGCGCCGACCGCGAGGCCCAGGCCCACCGCGCCGAAGGCCTGGCCGAGGACGAGGCGAACCACATCGCGGGGCAGCGCGCCGAGGGCCATGCGAATTCCGATCTCGCGCGACCTTTGCCCTGCGAGATACGCGATCACCCCGTAGATGCCGACGGCGGCGAGGGCGAGGCCGACGATCCCGAGGCAGGAAAGAAGGAGGCGGTTGAATCTCATGAGCGCGGTGGAGGCTGCTACCCGCGACTCCATGGTGGCGATGTCGTAGAGAGGGAGACCGGGGTCCACCTGGCGGACCGCGTCGCGCATCATCGGGGTCAGGGCTTCCGCGTTCATCGCCGAGGGGCGGGCCACCAGCGTGATCGATCCGCCATTCGCTTCGAACGAGCGGGAGGGGGCCTGGTCCATGGGCAGGTAGAACTCGGCGAAGCCGGACGCCGCGAGGCCGCGCGCCTTCGTGTCCGCGACGACGCCGATGACTTCCTTCCACACGGGCGCGTCGGGGCGGCCCTCGCAGCAGGCGATGCGCTTCCCGATCGCGCTCTCACCGGGCCACGCGAGGCGGGCGAGCGTCTCGCTCACGATCATGACCCGGGCGGTATCCCGCCGATCGGCGGTGCTGAAGGTCCGACCCGCGCGGAGAGGCACCCGCATGGTTTCGAGGTAGCGGGGAGTCACAAGTTGCATGCGCGCGTTGATCCGGTTCTGCGGGATCGGCTCGCGGCCTTCGATTCGCAGGCCGTAGTCCACGTCGCCGATCAGGGGCGGCCGGGTCGAGGCCGCGGCCTCCGCCACTCCCGGTTGAGACGACAGGTTCTCGACCATGCGGGCCACCGCCGCGGCGGGTTTCTCTTCGCCGGGGTAGGCGGCGCGGGGAAGGGCCAGCCGCCCGGCGAGGAGATGCCGCGGGTCGAAGCCCGGGGCGACATGCTCCAGATTGGAGGTGCTGCGGATGAGGAGCCCCGCCCCCATCAGAAGCATGAGGGCGAGGCCCACTTCGGCGGCCACGAAACTCTGCCTCACGCGATCGCGGAGGCCTCCCACCGATCCTCGCGAGGCCTGGGCCGCGCCGGCCGTGAGTCCGGCCCGGCTCTCCCGTAGAGCCGGCGCAATCCCGGCGAGCAGGGTCGCGATCAGGGCGAGAGCGGCGGCGGCTATAAGAACCGGGGCATTGATCGAAGCCTCGGCGAGCCGGGGCAGGTCGGCGGGGCCCTGCGAAACGAACGCGGGTAACGCGATGGCGGCGAGGGCGAGGCCCGCGATCGTGCCCAGGGAGCACAGGACGAGCGCTTCGGTCATCAACTGGCGCGCGATCCGGGCGCGGCCCGCGCCGAGCGCGGCGCGAACCGAGATTTCGCGCTGCCTCACCGCGCCTCGGGCCAGGAGGAGACTCGCGACATTCACGCAGGAGATGAAGAACACGAGCGACACCGCTCCCAGGAGGACCAGGAGGCGCTGGCGATAGTCGCCGACGATCTGATCGAGGAGGCGGCTCACCGCGAGCAGGCGTCCGGCGTTCTCCCGGGGAGCGGCCTCGAGGATGGCCTGGTTGAGCGCCTTCACGTCGGAGGCGAGCGCGGCTTCGGTGGCGTCGGACTTCAGCCGCGCCACCACGGACAGGTAGCTCGCGTCGAAGCTCGCGCCCGCCGGGTCCAGGGCCAGAGGCGTCCAGATGTCGGTCTCGTCCTCGGGGATGCGGAAGGCTTCGGGCACCACCCCGAGCACCTCGTAGGACTCGCCGTTCAACTGGATGGGCCGGCCGACTACCGCGGGGTCCGCGCCGAAACGCCTCGCGAAGAGCCGATGGCTGAGGAGAGCCACGCGGGCGTGCCCGGGGGCATCGTCATCTGCCGCGAATCCGCGGCCCAGGCTCGGCTCGGCGCCCAGGACCTTGAAGTAGTTCCCGGTCACATGCGCGCCCTGGACCCGTTCGGGTTCGCCGCGCTCGGAGAGGTTGAAGGTTGCGCCGCTCCGGGCTGCGACCGCGGCGAGCGTCCGCGCATGCTCCTTGATGAGGAAGTAGTTCCCGACGGAGATCGCGCCGGGCTCGCCCTGCGAGGTGGTTGCGATATCCACCAGCTGTTCCGACCGGGGGAAGGGCAGGGGATTGAGGACCACCGCCTGCAGCACGCTGAAGAGCGTGGTGGTGGCGCCGATTCCGAGGGCCAGCGTGGTCACGGCAACCGTGGTGAAGCCTCGGTCGCGACGGAGCTGCCTCAGCGCGAAGCGGACGTCTGAAAGGAACGCGGCGAGGTTCAGGTCGGACATCTTCTCTCCTCAAAGGGGTGGGCGCGCCTTGGGAAGAGGAGAGCGCCCGGTCCTCCTTGAGACGGGGCGGGGCGCACCCGGGTTAGCAGGATTCCGCGCCGGTCGCGAACGCTCCCTTTGCCGGACGGCTTGAAGGGAACTGTTTCGCGCCGGCGCTCGTCTCTTCGGCTGTGAAGCAATCGAAAGTCAGGTCTCAGCCGCGCGGCCAAAGCGTTGTACGCCCAGCGCTTTCGCCCGCGATTGCGTTCGCTTCCGGAACGGCGCCGTCCGTCGTCGGACAGTCGTACACGGGCGTTCAATTGACCGGATTCTTTTCACGCTTCATCGCCGACCAACCCGTGCGTCCCGCAGTCTCAGCGAGGCGCGAGTAACCGAAAAGGAGAAAACGATGATCAAGAAGATGCTCAAGACACTTTCGTTCTCGTTCGTCACCCTGGTCTCGGCCGCCATGGTCTCGGCATCGGACCAGGCGCCGGTGGTCGATCGCGGGGCCGCGGCCTCCGACTCGGCGCGGGTTGGCTGCGCGACCCCGTCGGAGATCGACCTCGGATGGGAGGAGCAGATCCAGCTGGTCGAGAAGCGGCAGGCGGAAAGGGACGCGGAAGGGCTCGCGGTCCCGGGCGCGATCATCATCCCGCCCTTCGAGGTCTTCGCTCCCTATCGCAATGACGTGCCTCCGACCGTGAACGCGGCCGGGCTCAAAGGGAACCCGAAGCGTCACACCTCCGGCCGGTCGTCTCGCTGACCGGCGTCGCTTGCGTTTGCCTTACCGCTCACGGGAACGCGGTGTCCGGTAATGGGACTGAACAAGCCGATCCCTCAGGCCGTAACGTTTCCACAAGTCCCTGATAGCAAGCAGAATAGAGGAACCTGCGCCGGCTGGCACAGGCATTGATAAGAGGATCGACATGGACATTGCTCGCCCCGACCTTGCGGTCAAGCGCAAGAAGCGGAATCTACAGATCGGCATCGGCGCCGCGGTGGTGCTCCTTTCCGCCACCTGGGGTCTCTCCCAGCTCAAGCCCGCGGCTCCTAGTGTGGACCGCGGCACTCTCTTCCTGGACAAGGTGAAGCGCGGCGAAATGCTTCTTCAGATGCGGGGACTCGGCACCCTGGTGCCCGAGGAGGTGCGCTGGATCCCTGCCCTCACCGAGGCGCGGGTGGAGCGCATCGTGGCGCTTCCCGGCACGGCGGTGAAGCCCGACACGATCATCCTGGAACTTTCGAATCCGGACCTCGAGATGCAGGTGCTCGATGCCGAGTCGCAGTTGCGCGAGGCCGAGGCCCGGCTGGTGGAGGCGCGCTCCAACATCGAGAAGTCCCGCCTCGACCAGCAGGCGACCGCGGCCCGCGTCGAGTCCGAGTCGCGACAGGCCCGCCTGCGCGCGGACGCCGATGTGGAGCTCGCCTCGCAGGGGCTGGTGGCCGGCCTCAACGCCAAGCTCTCCAAGGCCGCGGCCGAGGAGCTCGAGGGTCGCGCGAAGATCGAGCAGCAGCGGATGAAGCTGTCGAATGAGTCCATCGAGGCTCAGATCGCGGTGCCGCGCGCCACCGTGGAGCAGCGTCTCGGTCAGGCCCGGCTGCGTCGAGCCCAACTCGACGCATTGAAGGTGCGGGCGGGCATCACCGGCGTTCTCCAGTCGGTTCCGGTGGAAGTGGGACAGCGGGTCACGCCCGGCACGAACCTGGCGCGCGTCGTGGAGCCCACGCGGCTCAAGGCGGTCATCCGGGTGGCCGAGACTTCGGCGAAGGACCTGGCCCTCGGCCTGCCCTGCGAGATCGACACGCGCAACGGCGTGGTGAAGGGGAAGGTGGTCCGCATCGATCCCGCCGCTCAAAACGGCACGGTCGCGGTCGACGTGTCCCTGGAAGGCGAGCTGCCGAAAGGGGCGCGGCCCGACCTCACCGTCGACGGCACCATCGAAGTCGCGCGTTTGAGCGACACCCTCTACGTGGGCCGTCCCGCGCAGGGAGCGGGGGAGAGCACGATCAGCCTCTTCCGCGTCGATCCGGTGACCGGTGAAGCCCACCGCGTCCGCGTCCGACTGGGGCGGGCTTCGGTCAACAGTGTCCAGATCCTCGAAGGCCTCAATCTGGGCGACGAAGTCATCCTGTCCGACGCTTCGGCCTGGGACGCCTTCGACCGGATTCGTCTCAAGTAGAGATTTCTTGCACACCCGAACGCGTAATCGAACGTCAAATACAGACAAGCGTGGAACATAAAGCGCCGTCAGGACGTTGAAGCAGAGAAGAACCCAAGCAAGGAGCTGAGAGAACCCATGACCGACACCCCCGCCCTGATCGACCTGTCCGGCGTCACCAAGGTCTTCCTGACCGACGAGGTCGAGACCCATGCTCTCTCGGGCATCCACCTCAAGATCCAGAAGGGCGAGTTCGCGGCCATCGCCGGTCCCTCGGGCTGCGGCAAGTCGACCCTGCTGTCGATCCTTGGCCTCCTCGATTCGCCCACCGACGGCCAGTACATCCTGAACGGCCAGCCGGTGGCGAAGCTCACCGCCGCCGACCGCGCGCGCGTCCGCAACCGCGAGATCGGTTTCATCTTCCAGAGCTTCAACCTCATCGGCGATCTCACCGTGTTCGAGAACGTGGAGCTTCCCTTGACCTATCGGGGCACGAGCGCGGCCGAGCGGAAGAAGCGCGCCATGGAGTCGCTCGAGCGCGTGGGCATGGGGCATCGCGCCAAGCACCTCCCGAGCCAGCTCTCCGGCGGTCAGCAGCAGCGCGTCGCGGTGGCCCGGGCCCTCGTGGGTTCGCCCGCCGTCCTCCTCGCCGACGAGCCCACGGGCAACCTCGATTCGAAGAACGGCGACGCGGTCATGGCGCTCATGACCGAGCTCCACCAGGGCGGGGCCACCATCGTCATGGTGACCCACGATCCGCGGTTCGCCAAGTACGCCGACCGCACCATCCACATCTTCGACGGCCGCATCGTCGAGGAAGGCGCGATGCCCGAAAACGCCCAGATCGCGTAATGCGCGGCCTGCTCGGCGACGTGCGCCTCGCCCTGCGCCGCGTGGCGGGGACTCCGGGCCTGACCCTTCTGATCGTCGCCACGTTCGCGCTCGGAATCGGCGCGAACACCGCGGTCTTCTCGCTGTTCGACCAGGTGCTCCTGCGTTCGATGCCGGTGAACGATCCCGGCAGCCTCGTCATCATCCACACGCCGGGGCCGAATCAGGGGCTGTTCGAGTCGAACAAGAATTTCCCGATGCCCATCTCCTACCCGATGTTCAAGGACTTTCGGGACAAGACGGATGTGTTCGACGGTGTGCTCGCGTACCTTCCCACCACCGTCTTCTTCGGGGTGGATAACAATACCGAGCGAGTCCGGGCCGACCTGGTCTCCGGGACGTACTTCGATGTGCTCGGTCTTCGCCCCGCCCTGGGCCGGCTTTTCGCTGCTTCCGATGACGTAACTCCCGGCAATCACCCCGTGGTCGTTCTCTCCCACGGCTACTGGCAGCGCCGATTCGGGGGCGATCCCTCGGTGGTTGGACGGAGCGTGCGAATCAACGCTTCGATCATGCAGGTCGTCGGAGTCGCGCCCGCGGGCTTCCGCGGCATGGAAGTGGGCCAGGAGGCGCTCGCGTTCGTGCCCCTCGCCATGAAGCGGGCGGTGACGCCCACCTGGGACGAACTCGAATCGCGCCGCGCCATGTGGCTCACTCCGATGGCGCGCCTGAAGCCCGGGGTCACCATGGAACAGGCCCAGACCCGCGCGAACGTCCTCTATCGGCAGATCCTGGCCGAAGAGGTGAAGTCCATCACCCGTGGATCCGCGAGCTTCAAGGAGCGTTTCGTCAAGAAGAACCTCCAGCTCCTCCCGGGCGGCACCGGGGCCTCGGGCTTCCGCGAACAGGCGCAAGCGCCGTTCCAGATCCTGCTCGCCACCGCGTCCCTGGTTCTCTTCATCGGCTGCCTCAATATCGCGAACCTGCTCCTCACCCGCGCCACCAAGCGGCGCAAGGAGATCGCGGTTCGCCTCTCGCTCGGCGGAACGCGCGCGCGTCTGATCCGCGAACTGGTGGTCGAGGGCGCGGTTCTTGCGACTCTCGGGCTCGTCGCCGGTCTCGGCGTGGCCATGGTCGGCGGGAAGCTCCTCGTCGACACCCTTCCCGACGAGAACGCGCGGCAGTTGCTGACGTTCTCCCTTGACGCTCGCGTGCTCGGTTTCGCCGCGTTCCTCGCCTTCCTGGGCGTCGTCATCTCGACGGTCGTTCCCGCCCTTCAGGGAACGCGCGTCGCCCTCACCCCTTCGCTGCGCGAGGGCAGCGGCGCCACCGCGGCCGGCGGGCGGAGAACCCGCAACGTGCTCGTGGTCGGGCAGCTCGCGCTGTCCCTCGCACTGCTCGTGGGCGCCGGGCTGCTCGCCCGCTCGCTCTTCAATCTCGCGGGACGCCCGGTCGGGTACAACACGGAGCGGATCGCCACCTTCAGCCTGAACCCCGCGCTCGCGGGCTACGACGAGGCCCAGAAGCGGTCGCTCTTCGCGCGGGTCTACGCGGAGATCATGGCGCAGCCCGATGTGGCCTCGGTCGGGATGTCGGATAACGCGCTCCTGACCAACTCCAACTCGTCGAGCACGATCAAGCTCCCCGGTTACACCCCGGCGGAGGAGGAGGACATGAATCCCCTCTGGCTTCAGGTGAGCCCCTCGTTCTTCACCACCATCGAAGCGCCCGTCGTCGCGGGCCGCGGCTTCGATGAGCGCGACGGCGCGGGCGCGCCGAAAGTCGCGGTGGTGAACGAGTCGTTCGCGAAGCACTATTTCAAGAACGAGAGCGCGATCGGGCGCCGGTTCGGCACGAGGCGCACCGACGACTTCGAGTTCGAGATCGTCGGGGTGGTGAAGGACTTCCGCCAGACCACGGTGAACGAAACGGAAGGACGGCGGCAGGTGTTCTTCCCGTACGCGCAGAACAGCGTCCTCGGGGCCATGACCTACTACGTGCGCGCGCGGGGCTCGGAGAAGTCCCTCGCCGACACCATCCGGTCGATCTTGACCCGCATCGATCCGACGGTTCCGCCCACGGAGTTCACGACCCTGGCTCAGCAGCGCGACGATTCCATCTCGGCGGAGCGGACCATGGCCTACCTCGCCACGGTGTTCGGCGCCCTGGCCCTCCTCCTCGCCGCCCTTGGCCTGTACGGCGTGCTGAGCCACGGCGTGACCCAGCGCTTCCGCGAGATCGGAGTGCGGGTGGCCATGGGCGCGCAGCCGCGCGACATCGTGCGTCTCATCATGGGCCAGGCCGGGACGCTGGTGGCGGGCGGGCTTGCCCTCGGTGTGCCCATCGCGGTCGGCGTGGCGGTCCTGGTTCGCTCCCAGCTGTTCGGGGTGCCGGCCTGGGATGGGGTGGCGATTTCGCTCGCGCTGATCGTGCTCGCCATGTCCGCGGCGGGGGCTGCCTACCTGCCCGCGGGCCGGGCGGCGCGAGTGGATCCGTCGAAGACGCTTCGCTATGAGTAGCCCTGGGTGATCTCGCTGATGTCCGCGTCGACTCGGCGCACCGCGGAACCCGGGGGAACGCCTCGGCGTTAACCGCGAAAGGGAGGGTCTGTTCATGACCACATTCGTCCGTGATCTGAAGCTTGGAATCCGGCAGCTGCGGACCCAGCCGGGGCACTCGGCGGTGGTGATCGTTACCCTCGGTCTCGCCCTGGGCCTGTGCGCGGTCATCTTCAGCTTCGTCAGTTTCTTCGCCCTCCGACCGCTGCCCGTGCGCGACGAAGCGACGATGGTGCGAGTGCGATCTTCCCATCCGCAGGACAACGGTACGAGGCTCCGGCAGTCCTACGCGGATTTCGTCGACTTCAAGACTCAGGCGACCACGCTGGAAGAACTCGTCGCCCTGTCCGTGCGCACCGGCGCCCTGACCGGCGAAGGCGATGCCCGGCGCGTGGCCGTCGGGGTCGCGAGCGCCGGCCTTTTTGGGGTGTGGAACATCGACGCCGCTCTGGGACGCGTGTTTCGGCCGGGGGAGGACGCAGAGAGCGCCCCCCCGGTGATGCTGATCGGCCACGGCTACTGGGAACGCCAGTTCGCGAAGTCGCCAGACCTGGTCGGTCGCAGCCTCATCCTCGATGGACGGCCGACCACGGTGGTGGGAATCGTCTCCCCGGCCATCGAAATCGGCAATCTGGCCGACATCGACGTGTGGATTCCCCTGGGCCAGTCGCATCCCTCGCTCGACCGGGCACGGCGAGACCTGATGGTCTCGGCGCGCCGCAAGAGCGGCGTCTCGCTCGCGCAGGTGAACTCCGAACTCGCGACCATCGCGGCCCGGCTCCAGAAGGAGCATCCGGACACCAACAAGGGCTGGAGCGCGAGCGCGGTTCCTCTTCGCGAGGGCCTGTACGGATCCGGCGTGGCCGTGATCCTGGCCCTCCTGGTGGTGGGGGTGTGCCTCGTCTTCGCGGTGGCCTGCGCCAATGTCGCGGGAATCATGCTCGCTCGGGCCACCACTCGGGAGCGGGAGATGGCCCTGCGCATGAGCCTCGGCGCCGAACGCGGCCAGATCGCGCGTCAGTTGATGGTGGAAGGCGTGGTTCTGTCGTTTCTGGGCGCGCTGCTGGGGCTGGGCGTCGCGCAACTCGGCCTGCTCGGCATGCGCGCGGTGGCCTTCGAGCAGTTCTACGACCTGGTGGTGATCGACTGGCGCGTTCTCGCTTTCGCCGGGGCCCTCGCCCTGGTGGCGCCCATCCTGTTCGGGCTCGCGCCCGCGCTGCAGCTCGCCGGGCGCCAGTTATCGAACGTGCTTCGTGACGGCGGAGCGAGTGCCGGGACCTCGGGACGGGTGGGCCGAAGCCGGCGCGGCCTCGTGGTCATGCAGATTGGCCTCGCTACCGCGCTTCTCATGATGTCGGGGCTGTCCGTGCGCACCGCGGTCGCCCTGCGCAACTTCGATTTCGGTTTCGACGTCTCGGACCTTCTCACCGTGCGGATCGATCTGGCGGAAGCCCGCTACGACACGCCTGAGAAGATCCGGGCGAGGGCGATCGCCCTCGAAGAGGCGCTCCGCGGGCGGCCGGGCACCCGGGAGGTTTCGATCGGCACCGAGCGTCCGGTGTTCGACCGCGGCCGGCAGGTGGCGTTCCGGACCCAGGGGTCTTCGCCCGACGAGTCGAAGATCGCGATGGCGACCACGGTGACGCCGGGGTACTTCCGGACCCTTGGCATCCGGGTCGTGCAAGGGCGTGAGTTCCTCCCCGGCGACGTGGCCGAAGGCGCGCCCGTCGCCGTGGTGAATCAGGCCCTGGCGGCGAGGGACTTCAACGGCCGCGATCCCGTGGGCCAGCGGGTCCAGTTGGGCGGCCCGGAGAGTCCGTGGGCGGAGATCGTGGGCGTGGTCGCGAACATCGCGAATCCGGATCTCGGCGCTCCTCCGGCTCCGCAGGCCTACCTGGCGTTCGCGCAGCGGCCGGAACGGTCGCTGGTCCTTTTCGCGCGCACGGACAGCCCCGGGCCCCTTATCGCGTTCCTTCGCGAGACCATGCGGAGCCTGGACCCCGATCAACCCCTGTACGATGCCAAGACCATGGAGCAGGTGGCCTGGGAGGAGCTCGCGAGCAACCGGATCATCACCGGCCTCTTCGTGGCTCTGGGTAGCGTCTCTCTCGCCCTCGCGGCGGTCGGCCTCTACGGGCTGACTGCGTTCCTGGTGGCGCACCGTTCGCGGGAGATCGGAGTTCGGATGGCGATGGGAGCCTCGGCTCGCGATGTCCTGCGTCTGGTGGTGTCCCAAGGAGCGAGGCTCACAGCCTCGGGCCTCGCCATCGGGCTTGCCCTTGGGTTCGGACTCGGCCGGGCCAGTTCAAGCGTGCTGCTCGACATCAAACCCTGGGACCCGCCGACCGTCGCGGGCACCGTGGTCGCGCTCGGCTTCGTCGCCCTGATGGCTCACTGGATGCCCGCGCGCCGCGCCGCCTCGATCAACCCAGTGGATGCGCTTCGCCACGACTAACCGCATGGGGAATTCAACCGGGGTCTCGATGAGGTGGTCAGGCTCGGTGGACGCCGGGCTGGATGCGATTCTCCACTCTTATGAAGGCGTCGTGGTCGGAGCGTTCCGATGTCCGACGTCGCATCCGCAGTTCCAGGACTCGGGGCCGATCCAGAACGACATCTTCGTGTTCCCTCGTTCGAGCGTGCGGATCCGCCACGCGGGCGGGCCGGCTTTTGTCGCCGATCACACCCTCGCCGCCGTCTACAACCGCGGGCAGATCTACGATCGCCGCGCCATCGCCGAGGAGGGCGACCGCAGCGACTGGTTCGCGGTGCCGCGAGCCGCGGCCTGCGAGGCCATGGTCGAAAACGGCCTGGAGCCCGGCGCCCAAGGGCCCTTCTCGTTTCCGTTCGCGCCGGTCAGCGACGAGACCTACCTGCGCCAGCGACGCCTCTTCCGTCGCGCTCAGCGGGGAACGGCCGCGCGCGTTTTCGAAGAAGAGGTCTTCGCGTTGCTGGATGATGTGGCCGGCGCCGCCGCGGGCGTCGCGCGACGACGCAGGGCCGCCGCGACGGGCGACGGCGCGTCGGAGATCGCGGATGAGATCCGCGCGCTGCTCTCCGCGAGGTTCGACGAGGACTGGCCGCTGTCGAGGCTGGCTTCCCGGTTCGGAATCTCGAGCTTCCGCCTTTGCCGCGCCTTTCGGAAAGCCACGGGATCCACGATTCATCGCTACCTCCTGACCCTGCGCCTGCGCTCGTCGCTGGAGCGGTTCGAGCAGCCGGGAGCCGAGATCACCCCGGTTGCGCTCGATCTCGGTTTCTCGAGCCACTCGCACTTCTCGCTCGCGTTCGGACGCAGCTTTGGCGAGACGCCATCCGCCTGCCGGCAGTCGCTCGAAGGCGGTCACGCGTAGCGGCGCGAGGCCAGCCTCGGGAAGGGTGTGTTCGATTATGGGACGCGGGAATCGGTGAATCCGCCTCCGGCTTCGCTGGAACTATAGGTTCCGGAAAGACATAGCGGAATCAAGCCGGCATGGCACGCGCATTGTTTGTAGAGCCCTCGAAAGGCTCGATGACCTCACTACCTCAGGACTTCCGACTCGCGCTGGCCCGGTTTCGCGCCAAGCCCGCCCATCTTCTCGCGGTGAGCCTGATCCTCGCTTTGGGGATCGGCGCCTCCACCGCGATCTTCACTCTGGTCGACGCGGCGCTCTTCCAGCCCTTCGACCTCCCCGGTGGAAATCGACTGGTCCGCGTCGACTCCGTCGACTCGCCAGCCGACCGCCCCGATCCGAAGAAGCACTCGAACTCCTCGTATCCGGCGTATGCCGACTATCGGGCGGAGACCGCGATCTTCGCGGGTCTCGCCGCCTACTCCGACTCGATCGCGGTGCACGTGGGCGGAGTTGACGGGCCGCCGCTTCGAGTCACCGGCGCCGTGGTCACCGGCAACTACTTCGACGTGCTCGGAGCCAGGCCGAGCGTTGGGCGCACGCTGACCCCCGCGGACGACCGCGAGCGCGGCGGCCATCCCGTGGTGGTGCTGTCCGAGGGCCTCTCCCGGACGCTCTTCGGAGGTCCGGACCCGACGGGCCGGAAGGTCAGGATCAATGGCCGCGACTTCGAGGTCGTGGGGGCCATGCCATCGACCTTCCGTGGGGTGAGCCTCGACTCGCGGCCACTCCTGTGGATGCCCATGGCCATGCACGCGGCCGCGGCGCCCGAGTGGAGCGTGCCGAGGCCGGGGCGGGCCTTTGTCGATCCATTGGACGACCGGCGCTTCTCATGGCTCGACATGGTCGGGCGCCTGGCCCAAGGGGTAGGCCTGGAGCAGGCCCAAGCCCGGCTCGACTCGGTGGCCGCGCACCGAGCGGCTGCGACGCCGCAGGGCAAGGACGAACCGTTCCCCGCGCTGGTCCCCGCGCGAGACGCGGCCATCGACTTCGGCGGTCCGAACGAAACCCGGAGGCTGTCGTGGCTTCTGTTCGGAGTGGTGGGCCTGCTTCTGGTTCTGGCCTGCGCCGACGCGGCGTCGCTTCAGCTGGCGCAGGGCGACACCCGCCAGGCGGAGATCGCGACGAAGGCGGCCCTGGGCGCGTGCCGCGCTCAGCTGGTTCGCCAGCTCCTGGCCGAGAGCCTGCTCACGAGCCTCTTCGCCGCGGTCCTGGGGCTCATGGTCGCGGTGGCGGTCCGTCAGGCCCTGATCAATTTCATGCCGGCGGGCTTTGCCATACCCATGGAATCGATCGTACCCGTGCTCTCTCCGCGCCCGGTGCTGTTCGCGGGACTTCTCGCGTTCGGGGTCACTGTGCTTTTCGGCCTCGCCCCGGCCTGGCGAGGTTCGCGCGCGGACCTGCTCTCGGGCCTTCGCACCGCGCCCGCATCGGGCACACCAAGGAGCCGGCTGCGGGATTCGCTGGTCGTGGCCCAGGTGGCGCTGTCCGCGGTGTTGCTCGCGGGTGCGGGGCTCCTGCTGCACTCTCTGGCGCGAGCGGCGTCCACCCGCCCGGGCTTCGTGGTGGCGAACGCCTTCCTGGCGCGGGTCGACCTCGCGCGCCAGGGATACTCCGAGGAGCGCGGCGCGGCCTTCTACGACGCTTTGCTCCAGAAGGCGCGAGAGCTGCCGGGCGTTCGTTTCGCCGCCCTTTCCCGGCATGTCCCGGTGTCGCGCTCCGGCATGAGGGTCACCATCGGCGTTCCCGGGTACGTTCCCGCACCCAAGGAATTCCTGAACGTCGACTACACCATGGTCTCGCCGGGATTCTTCGACGCTCTCGACGCGCCCCTGGTTCGAGGCCGCGACTTCGACTCGCGGGACATCAAGGACGGCGCCCCGGTGGCCATCATCAACGAGGCCCTCGCTCGAAAGTATTTCGCCGGGCTCGACCCCGTGGGCCGCGCCCTTACGAACCTAGGGCCCTTCGATCGCGCGTTCGAAATCGTGGGCGTGGCTCCGGACATGAAGCTGCGGACCCTGCGCGAGGAGCCGAGGCCCGCGGTCTACGTGGCCCTGGCCCAGGCCTACATGCCGAGTCTCGCGCTGCTGGTTCGCACGGAGGGCGCCCCGGCGGCGGCGATGGCCGGCCTGCGGGACGCGGTGGCGCGGCTCGACAAGGATCTGCCGGTCTTTGGCGTCAGCACGCTCGAGGACCAGCTCGGGGCCGCGCTCGACCAGGAGCGATCGATGGCGGTTCTGCTTTCCGCGTTCGGCCTCGTGGCGGTGGTGCTCGCGGGCACGGGGCTGGGAGCGCTCCTGTTCCAGCAGGCGCAGAGCCGCACGCGGGAGTTCGGTGTGCGCATGGCCCTTGGCGCCCGGCCGCGGGCCGTGCTGAATCTGGTTCTGGCCCGAGGCGCCCGGCTTTCCGCGACCGGAGCCGCGCTCGGACTCGCCGGATCGCTCCTCCTGGCCCCGCTGGTCAAGAGCTTTCTCTTCGAAGTCGGGCCTCAGGATCCGGCCACGTTCATCGGTGTCCTCATCGCGCTGGCGGTGGTGAGCGGCGCCGCGGCCGCGATTCCGGCGGTCCGGGCCAGCCGCGCGAATCCCGCCGCGGTTCTACGCTCCGAATAGCCATGGCGAAGAGCCTGAAGGTCCTCAGAGTTCCTGCCGCGGGCATTCTGTGGTTAGGAGCCGGCCGGACGGTTCGGGCCGCTGATCTGCGATGGAGGAGCCAACCATGTCCGGCTTGATTGGCGACATCCGCGTCACCTGGCGTCGACTCGGCAAGACTCCGGGCTTTACCATCGGGGCGGTTCTGACCCTCGCGCTCGGCATTGGCGCCTCCACCGCCGTGTTCGCGGTGGTGAGCGGCGTCTTGCTGCGGCCGCTTCCATTTCCGGACGCCGATCGACTCGTCTTCATCACGCGGGAAGGAGACGTCGGGATCCCGGACGGAGTCGACTGGCGGAAGGACTCGCGGACCCTCGAGGAGATCGCCCTCTTTCTTCGCACCTGGGATGTCGACCTCCTTGGCGCGGGCGAGCCGCAGCGCCTCCAGGCTTCGGTGGCCGAGCCCGACCTGTTCAGGGTTTTCGGGGCCACGCCGCTGCACGGCCGCCTCTATGGGCCCGAGGACAATCGCCCCGGCGCTCCTTCCGTCGCGGTCCTGAGCGAGGGCCTCTGGAAGCGTCAGTTCGGAGCGGACCCCTCGGTCATCGGGCGCACGGTGAGCCTCACCGATACCCCGACCACCATCGTGGGCATCGCGCGCGAGGATCTCGACTTCCTGCACGATGGCGTGGACCTTTGGGTGCCCCCGGCCTTCGTCTCCTGGGCGCTGAATACGCGGGGAAGCAACAACTTCGACGCGGTCGGCCGGCTTCGCGAGGGGGTGAAGATCGAGGAGTCGGTGGCTGAGATGCTCGCGATCTCCAAGCGTCTCGAAGCTGCCTATCCGGACACGAATCGCGGCAAGATCGTCGAGCCGCTGCCGATGCTGGAGTTCATGGTGGGATCGGCGCGCCGCGCCCTGCTCGTCCTGCTCGCCGGCGTGGGGATCGTGGTGCTCGCCTCGAGCGTGAATCTCGCGACCTCGCTGCTTGCGCGCTCCGCCGGCCGCCGGGAGGAGTACGCGGTGCGGCTCGCGCTCGGGGGAGGACAGCGTGCGATCGCCCGCCACGCCATCCTCGAGGGACTCATGTTGTCCCTCATGGGCGGCGGGTTCGGAGCCCTTCTCGCCGCGCTTGCCCGGCGGGGTCTGCTGACCGTGGTCGGCGACACGGTTCCGCGGGCATGGGCCATCTCCCTGGATGGGCAGGTCCTGGGCTTCGCCGTCTTCATGTCGCTGCTGGCCGGCATCCTCATGGCCGCGCTCCCGGCCTGGCAGGTCGCGCGCGGTGATCTGGCTCCTTATCTCCGAAGCGCCGGGCGCAGCGGTTCTCCCGCGGCCACGCGTCGCCTCATGGACGGCGTGGTCGGATTCGAAGTGGCGCTGGCCGTGCTGCTGCTGGTGGGCGCGGGTCTTCTCCTTCGGACCTTCGACCGGCTCCAGTCGGTGCCTCTCGGCTTCAATCCCGATCGCATCCAGATGGCGCAGATCACGCTGCCGGAGTCCCGATATCTCGACAGGATTCCCGAACAGGTGGCGGTGTTCCGCCAGGTCCTCGATCACGTCGCGGCCGCGAATGGGATCGAGAGCGCGTCCTATGTTCTGACCCCGCCCCTCGATCCGCGCGGGGGAGCGGGCGGCACCCTCGTGTTCCGGACGAAGCCGGAAGCGCAGCCCGTGAAGGACCCGGGCGCCCGCGCCCGGATGGTGATGGGCGACTACTTCGCGACTCTCGGCACGCCGATCGTTCAAGGCCGTCCCTTTACCCCCGGGGACCGTGAGGGGACCGAGCCCGTGGCCATCATCAACGAGCGTTTCGCCCGCGAGTTCTGGCCGAACTCCTCCCCGATCGGCCAGCAGGTGGCGTGGCGAGGGTGGACCCGCGGCGCGCCGGTCTGGATGACCATCGTGGGCGTCGCGAGGGACTTGAAGGGCGCCACCCTGCAGGGGAGGGATTTCCGGACCCTTTATGCGCCGTATGCGCAGCACATCGCGGGCTGGCAGCGATGGGGATCCATCGTGGCCCGGACCCGGATGACCTCGTCCGCCTTCGGTGACGTGGTGAAGGAGGGGCTGCGCCTCGCCGATCCCACTGTGCCCCTGGGCCGGATCGAGACCCTGGGGGCGCGCCGCGACGCCATGCTCGGTCCCCAGCGTCTCAACGCGGTGGCCATCGGACTCTTCGCGCTTATCGCCTTCGTGGTGGCGTTTCAGGGGATCTACGCGATCCTCGCCCGAGCGGTCAGCGACCAGCGTCGCGAGCTCGGAATCCGCCTGGCCCTGGGGGCCAGTCCGCGATCGCTTCTCACCCTGGTGATGACGCGGGGGGTGCGCGTGACCGTGGCCGGACTGCTCTTGGGCGTGCTCGGCTCGATTCTCCTCGGGCGCGTCCTTCAGAGCCTGCTCTTCGAGGTCCAGGCGACCGATCCCCTCACCTTCGGCGTCGTCGCCGCGTTGGTGGGCCTGGCCGCGCTCGGGTCGAGCTACTTGCCGGGCCGCGACGCCGCGCGCACGGAGCCGGCCGTCGCGCTGCGACAGGAATGAACCTCAGGGGAGGGGATGAGCGGATGGATTGAACCCTCGGTATCGTCAGGCCGTAACCCATCTGACGGCCCAGAAAGTTCGGGACGTCCCAAGAACCACCGCACATCGGAAGGAACGCACGAAGGAACATGATCGAACTACGGAACCTGGAGAAGTCGTACCCGCTCGCGGCCGGGCGGGTCTACGTACTGCGCAACATCACTCTGTCCATCGCGGAAGGCGAGTTCGTCTCGATCATGGGCCCGTCGGGAGCGGGGAAGTCGACCCTTCTTCACATCCTGGGCATGCACGACGGCGACTTCACCGGCGAGTACGAGTTCCGGAGCGAGATCGTGAACAAGCTCAAACCGCGCGACCGGCAGGAGCTCCAGAAGCGGAACATCGGTTTCGTGTTCCAGAGCTTTCATCTGCTCGACGACCTGACGGTTTACGAGAATCTCGAGTTGCCGCTCTCCTATCGCGACCTGAAGAAGGCCGAACGCCAGGCCATCGTGGGGGATGTCCTCGACAAGTTCAACATCGTGGGCAAGAAGGATCTCTACCCGTCGCAGCTCTCAGGCGGGCAGCAGCAACTGGTCGGAGTGGCCCGCGCGATCGTGGCCAAGCCCAAGCTCATCCTGGCCGACGAGCCCACGGGCAATCTGCACTCCGACCAGGGCCGCGAAATCATGGAGCTCTTCAAGAAGCTCAATGAGGAGGGGGCCACCATCATCCAGGTGACCCACTCGGAGACCAACGCCACCTATGGCAACCGGATCATCCGGCTCAAGGACGGCTGGCTCGCCTCCCCGAGCCAGTAGCCGCCTCATATACTCGGTGATTCTGTGACCTCAACTCCCCGCATTCTCGTAGCCGACGACCAGCAGGACGTCCTCGAGGCCCTGCGCCTTCTCCTCAAGTCGGAAGGGTTCACCATCGAGACCGCGGGCTCTCCGGCCGCGGCCTGGGCCGCCCTCGAGGGCCGCGAATTCGACGTCGCCCTGATCGACCTCAACTACACCCGCGACACGACGTCGGGCCGTGAGGGCATGGACCTGCTGGCCCGGATACGCGAGCTCGACGAGACCCTGCCCGTGGTGGTGATGACGGCCTGGGCGAGTGTCAGCCTCGCGGTCGAAGCCATGCGCAACGGCGCCCGGGATTTCGTGAGCAAGCCCTGGGACAACGCGCGGCTCATCGCCATCCTTCGCACCCAGGCCGAGTTGTCGAGCGCGCTGCGGCACGGGCGCAGGCTGGAGAGCGAGAACCGGGCGCTCCGGGGCGAGGCGAAGCTCGAGGTCATCGCCGAGTCGCCGAGCATGAAGAAGGTGATGGACATGGTTCGACGGGTCGGGCCCTCCGACGCGAACGTGCTTCTGCTAGGGGAGAACGGTTCGGGGAAGGGCACGGTCGCGCAGGCGCTTCACGCGGTGTCGAACCGCAAGAGCAAGGCCCTGGTCACCGTGAACGTGGGCGGGCTCTCCGAAGGAGTCTTCGAGAGCGAACTCTTCGGCCATGTGCGGGGTGCTTTCACCGATGCCCGGGCCGACCGGGTTGGACGCTTCGAACTGGCGGACGGGGGCACCCTCTTCCTCGATGAGATCGCGAACGTCAGCTCCGGCCTGCAGTCGAAGCTGCTCCGCGTGGTGGAGACCGGCGAGTTCGAGCCGGTGGGATCCTCCCGCACCCGCAAGGCGAACGTGCGAATCATCTCGGCCACCAATGCCGACCTCGACGCCGAAGTCGCGGCCGGGCGATTTCGCCAGGACCTCCAGTTCCGGCTCAACACCATCGAGATCCGCATTCCACCCCTGCGAGATCGGCGCGAGGACATACCAGCACTCGCCAGCTACTTCCTGGCCGCCCACGCCGCCCGTTACCGCAAGAAGGTCGCGGGCTTCGACGCGGCGGCCACCCAGGCCCTCCTCGACCACGGGTGGCCGGGGAACGTCCGAGAACTCGATCACGCGGTGGAACGCGCGGTGCTCTTGTGCGCGGGCGAGCGCATCGGCGCCACCGACCTCGCCCTTCGCGTGGCCGGCGAGCCGCGAGGAGGCCGGCTCGAGGACATGAGCCTGGAAGAGGTCGAGGCCTTCCTGATCAAGAAGACGCTCAGCCGATTCGAGGGAAATGTCACCCGGGCCGCCGACGCCCTGGGTCTGTCTCGAAGCGCGCTCTACCGCCGGATCGAACGGCACGGGCTCTGATCTGACCTCCGCGGCGCCTGACCCATCAGGCCTCCGCGCCGACGCGGTACCATCTGCGGTCAACCGGATGCCCCGACGCTCTCTCTCGCTCGACGGCCGCGTCTTTCTCTTCGCATTCCTCGCTGGTCTGCCGGGCTGCGTCTTCCTGCTCGGATGGCTGTGGGGGAGGCCGCATGACAACGAACTCCGGTGGACGCTGTCGATCCTGATCCTCGGGGTCTGGCTGGGCCTCGCCCGCGCCGCGCAGATGACCGTGGTTCGGCCCATGCAGACGGTCTCGAACCTCCTGGCCGCGCTTCGTGAGGAAGACTTCTCGTTCCGCGCCCGCGGTCGCGGCGGTGAAGACGCTTTGTCCCAGGTGCTGTTCGAGGTCAACACCCTCGCGGAGACGCTGAAGTACCAGCGTCTCGGCGCGCTCGAGGCCACCGGGCTGCTGCGAAGCGTCATGGAGGAGATCGACGTCGCGGTCTTCGCGTTCGACGAGGGTGAGCAGCTCCGGCTGGTGAACCGCGCGGGCGAGGGCCTGCTGGGATTCGCCGCCGAGCGGGCCCTCGGCCGGACCGCGACCGACCTGGGCCTCGGGGAGGCGCTTCGCGGGGAGGCGCCCCGGGTCATGGATGCGGGCTTCGCGGGTCGGCCCGGGCGTTTCGAGGTGCGGCGTTCCCTGTTCAGACAGGGCGGGCGCCCGCACCACCTTCTGGTCCTCACCAACGTGAGCCGGGCCCTGCGTGACGAAGAGAGGCAGGCCTGGCAGCGGCTGATCCGGGTGATCGGCCACGAGCTCAACAACTCGCTGGCGCCCATCCAGTCGATCGCGGGCAGCCTCGAGACGCTTCTCTCCCGCACCCCGCGGCCTTCGGACTTTGATGACGATCTGCGCCGCGGCCTCGCCGTGATCGCCTCGCGCTCGGAGTCGCTCGCGCGCTTCACCGAAGCCTATGCGCGCCTGGCCAGGCTTCCCGCGCCCTCCCTGGCCCCCGTCGATGTGGCTGAGCTGATCCGTCGCGTGACCGTCCTCGAGTCGGGGCGCGGGGTGGCGGTGCAGCCGGGACCCGCGCTCACCCTTCTCGCGGACGCGACTCAACTCGAACAAGCGCTCATCAACCTGGTCCGCAACGGCGTCGAGGCCGCAAAGGAACAGGGAGGGGGCGTGCGCGTCAGCTGGCGGGTGTTCGGGGGCGCGCTGGAGATCCTAGTCGAGGACGAAGGCCCCGGTCTGCCCGCGACTTCGAATCTCTTCGTTCCCTTCTTCTCCACAAAACCCGGAGGGTCCGGCATCGGCCTGGTGCTGACCCGACAGATCGCCGAGGGTCACGGCGGATCGCTCAGCCTCGAGAACCGCAAGGATCGCTCCGGGGTCTGCGCCCGGCTGCGCATTCCGCTCCCGAAACGCTAGCTCGCCACTACGCCTCCACCCGGCACTCGACGCTCGCCTCGGAGAGCTCGTCGGGCGGCCCGTGACGCCGGGCCCGGTCCTCGCGCCCCAGGGCGAGCAACAGGGCGAAGGCGGGCAGGGCGCTTAGCCCGAGGAGCGGCCAGAACACGGGATCCCCGAGCCTTGCGCGCAGGGGAAGAAAGAGAAGCGGCGCGGTGGCCTTGGCCAAGGTCCAGCTGGACTGAAAGAGGCTGATGTACCGCCCGCGCGAGAGTCTCGGCGCCCAGTCGGCCACGGTCGCGGAGAGTTGCGGCATCATCACGATCTCGCCGGCGGTGACCAGGAGGATGGCGACCACGTAGATCGGGAGGCTGGGGGGAGAGCCGTTCAGGGCCACGCCGAAGGCGGCGACCACGAGGCCCCCCGCGGCGAGACTCAGACGGGACGCGGTGGGAACGCGCGCCGCCACCGGAAGCTCGAGCATCGCGACCAGCAGGCCGTTGAGGCCGACGATGTAGCCGTAGGTCCGGCTCGGATACAAGGCGCCTTCGGTGAGGGTGATGGGAAGCACGGTCATCACCGCGAACATCAGGAAGGGGAAGGCGGCGCTCGCGGCCACGAGACGGAGAAAGGGACGGTCATGGAACGGGGACGCCGCCACCTCGCCTTCACGACTCACGGGCCGGGTTTCGGCGATGAAGAAGAGAATGACCAGACCGTAGGCGAGGGTGCTCAGACCATCTCCCCAGAAAAGGAAACGCCAGTCCCAGTCGACCAGGAACCCGCCGACCACGACACCGGCCGCAAAGCCCAGGTTGATGGCGAGGCGCAGACCGGCGAAGCCCACCTTGCGCTGCTCCGGGGGCACCAGGTCGGTGACGATGGCGGAGGCCGCGGGCTGAAAGAGATCCGCCAGGAATCCAAATCCGAGGAGCAGGAGGACGAAGGCATGGAGATTCGGGGCGAAGCCGAGGCACAGAGCCAGAACCCCCGAGCCGAAGAGGGAAAGGAGCATGGTGGACCGGCGGCCCAGGCGGTCCGCGGTCTGCCCTCCCACGAAGATCGAGACCAGCGATCCGAACCCGTAGGCCGCCACCGCCAGGCCCGCCTCGAGCGGCGGCAGCTTGAAATCGCGCATGAGAACGATGGTGAGGTAGGGGACGATGTACGTTCCCGCCTTGTTGACGAAGGTGCCCGCGATCAGGATCTGCACGGGCCGGGGAAGGCCGCGCAGCAGGCGCCAGGTGGTGAACATCGGGACGCCGAGCCTAGGTGTCCGGGGCGCCTCGTGTCCACGGGGCGACGCGGGGCTCGGCTACAATCGGGCCAGCCGGACTCGAGGGATAGAAGCGCATGGAGTTACCGTTCCCCGCGTATACATTCGGCGATCCGCAGCAGCGGCTCCTTCGCGGCATCCCGGCCTTCGCTCGCCTCCCACCGCCCGCGCGGCAGGCCCTGGCCTCCCATCTCGCCGAGCAGTCCTATCCTGCCTTCGCGCTGATCCTCGATGAAGGTGAGCCCGCGGATCGCCTCTTCCTGATCGAGGAGGGCGAGGTCGAAGTCTCGATCCGGACGCCCGAGGGACGCGCGCCGCTGAGCCGCCTCGGAGAAGGAGAGATGTTCGGCGAGATCGGGCTCCTGCTCGCATCGAGGCGGCGCACCGCGCGGGTGACGGCCACGCGCCCCCTCCGGACGTCCACGCTGCGTGGCCTCCATCTCCACGAGGTCCTCGACCAGTATCCGGAGGCGCGCGAGATCCTGGTCGAGGCGGCCGATCAGGCCCTCGTCCGCTCGTTCATCAAGTGCACGCGGCCCTTCGAGCGCCTGACTCCCGAGCGCCTGCATGATCTGGGAGCACGGCTGCAGACCATCGAGTTCGAGCCGGGCGCCGTGGTCTTCGAGCAGGGGGATCCCGGCGACGTGTGCTACCTCGTGCGCATCGGTGCCCTGGAGGTGGTGCGCCACGAGTCCTCGGGGGCGCGGGTGGTGGCTCGTCTCGAACCTGGAGAGATCGTGGGGGAGTCGGCGCTTCTCACGAGCACTCCGCGCGACGCGTCCCTGCGAGTGGTCGAGCGGGCGGAGCTCCTCGCCCTTCACCGCCAGCACCTGCTCGACGAACTCGATCGAGACAAGCGGGTGGCCACGCACATGCTCGAACTCATGCGGCAGCGGGATCGGCCGGTGGCGAAACCGGGAGTGGTCCTGCAACCGCGTCCGACCGCCACCGGGGAGACCATCTGGGTCCTGGCCGATCCGGCGCGGTTCGGCGCCTATCACCAGCTGTCGAGCCTGGGTCTGTACGTCTGGAACCGGCTCGACGGCCGACACACCGTCGAAGAAGTGGCGGCTCTCCACGGGATGGAGCGCGGGCCGGCGGATCAGGGAGAAATCGCCCGGATCATGGCCGAACTCGTTCAGGCGGAATTCGCAAGCGGCAAGCAACTCCACCCCGAGGTCGCCCGGGTCGCCGGTCCACCCGCGCCCTGGTGGCGGAGGTGGTGGAAGAAGCTCGGCTACTGAGCCGGGATCGCCTCGCTCTGCCCCAGGGAGGCCGCGGAGTCGTTGATCGCGAGCTCGGAACGGGTGGAACGCAGGCCGAGCCGCTTCATCTTCTCGGAGAGAGTGGAGGGAAGCAGGCCCAGGGACGCGGCCACGCGCCTCTGATTCCAGCCCGCGAGTTCCAGAGCCATCAGGAGAAGCTGCCGCTCGTACTCCTGAACGAGATCCTTGAGGGTTTGACCTTCGGGGATTGACAGGGTCTGTGCCAGTTCGCTCATGAACGCTCCTCGTTCGATAACGGACAATGGGTGGATGTTTGCGCTTTGGCCGGCGCCGGGCCGGGAACTGCCTGTCCCGGCTGATTCCCGGAGGTTTGAGGCCGCGCCGTGACCTGCCCGCAGCCCGCGGGGATTCATCCTCGGGGGCGACTTCGATTCCAGGCGGATCACGAGAGCCTAGGCAGCAAGTCCTGTTCCAGCCACACCCTCATTCCGTCAAAGTTTTGAACGTCCGCCGCGGAGCGCGGCCGGCCGCCGGGCTTAGAACTGGCGGTCGAAGTGGCGGACGCCGTCCGCGTGGGGTGTGGGCTTCGTCCAGTAGGAAGCCGCACCCTTCTTCTTGAAGGTTCGACCCATGGGGTCCTTGCCTCCCGCCCGCATGAGGAGCCCGGTGGGAGTGACGCCGACCAGGAAGAACAGGCCGAGGAGGATGCGGGTGTTGATGTAGCCGAGGATCTCCGCGAACTTCATCCAGGGACCGAAGGCCGGCCGGAGCAGGCCGGGCGCGAGCGCGCCCACGAGAAAGAACAGGGCCGAGGCGCCGAGGAGCCAGAGGCCGGCGGGGCGGCCGCGCCACATGAGGAGCGCGCCGAAGACCAGGGCCACGCCCCCGAAGGTGAACCCGAAATTGCGCAGGTCCTTCGGGGTCGCCGGGGGAGGCGTGGGGATCGCGTCAGTCAAGTTCGAACTCCTGCATCCACTTCTTGTCGTCTTCCACCACCGGCTGGTCTTCCTTCATGAAGATCCACTGATCGACCACGAGCACGTCGATGTCGGAGCGCATGAAGCAGCGATAGGCGTCTTCGGGGGTGCACACGATGGGCTCGCCGCGAACGTTGAAGGAGGTATTCACCACGACCGGGCATCCGGTGAGCTTGAAGAACTCGTTGATCAGGTCGTAATAGCGGGGGTTGGTCTCGCGATGCACGGTCTGGATGCGCGCGGAGTAGTCGACGTGGGTGGCCGCGGGGATCTTCGAGCGGGGCACGTTGAGCTTCTCGATGCCGAAGAGCTTCTCCTGCTCCGCGGTCATGGGGATCTGGTGCCTCTTCGCGACCTCGGCCACGAGGAGCATGTAGGGGCTCTCGCGATCGATGTCGAACCACTCGGACACCTGCTCCGCGAGGACCGAGGGCGCGAAGGGCCGGAAGGACTCGCGGAACTTGATCTTGAGGTTCATCCGCTTCTGCATCTCGGGATCGCGCGCGTCCCCGAGGATCGAGCGGCCGCCGAGGGCGCGCGGCCCGAATTCCATGCGCCCGCTCATCCAGCCGACGATCTTGCCCTGGGCCAGGAGGGCCGCGATCTTCGGGAGAAGGGTGGAATCTTCGAGCCGGGTGGCTTTGGCTCCCTTCGCGTCGAGTACCTTCTGCACGTCGGCGTCGTGGTACGCGGGCCCGAGATACGAGCCGCGCTGGCGGTCGAGCGCGGGCGGGCCCACGTAAGTCGGCCGGGGCTTGTCGAGATAACGGTGCCACACCGCGAGAGCCGCTCCCAAAGCACCCCCGGCGTCGCCGGCCGCGGGCTGGATGAAGATCTTCTTGAAGGGACCCTCGCGAAGCAGGCGGCCGTTACCCACGCAGTTCAAGGCGACCCCGCCCGCGAGACAGAGATTGTCGAGGCCGGTCTCCTTGTGGACGTGACGCGCGATCTTGAGCATCGCGTCCTCGGTGACCTTCTGCACGCTGGCCGCGAGGTCCATCTCGCGCTGGGTGAGCCGGGCCTCGGGCTTGCGCGGCGGGCCGCCGAAGATTCCATCGAACTTCGAGTTCGTCATGGTGAGACCCGCGCAGTAGTCGAAGTAGTCCATGTTGAGATGGAACGAACCGTCCTCGCGCAGGTCGAGGATGTGCTCGTAGATCGCGTCCACGTACTTCGGCGCGCCGTAGGGCGCGAGCCCCATGACCTTGTACTCGCCGGAATTCACCTTGAAGCCGGTGTAGTAGGTGAAGGCGGAGTAGAGGAGGCCGATGGAATGGGGAAAGAGAATCTCGCCCTTCGGCTCGAGCTTGTTCCCCTGGCCCACCCAGTAGCTCGTGGTCGCCCATTCCCCGACTCCGTCGAAGCAGATGATGGCGGCCTCGTCGAAGGTGGACGGATAGAAGGCGGAGGCGGCGTGGGACTCGTGGTGTTCGCCGAAGAGAACCTTGCCGTCGAATCCGCAGGCCTTGCGGATCTCCGTCCGCATGTGGAGCTTCTCCTTGAGCCACAGCGGCATGGACTTCAGGAAAGAGGAGACCCCGTGAGGCGCGTAGGCCAGGTAGGTCTCGAGCAGGCGCTCGAACTTCATGAGCGGCTTGTCGTAGAAGACGACGTAGTCGACCTCCTCGGGTCCCTTGAGGCCGCCCTCCCTGAGGCAATAGTCGAAAGCGCCCTTGGGGAAGCGATGGTCGTGCTTCTTCCGGCTGAAGCGCTCTTCCTGCGCGGCGGCCTTGATCTCACCGTCCTGGACCAGGCATGCGGCGGAGTCGTGGTAGTAGGCCGAAACCCCGATGATGTTCACGCGGCGGGGAGTCTACGATGCGAGGCGAAGATCACGGAAACATCGGCGAGCAGCGCTAGCTTGTCTGCCACAGCTCGATGAGCACCCCGAAAGGCGATCTCACCATGGCCACAAGGCCTTGCCCCAGCACCGGGTCGTCGACGCTCGCGGGACCCCGGACCAGCGAGCCGCCGCCGCCCGGCACGCGCGACAGGGTCGCGTGGAGGTCGGTGGTGTCGTAGCGCAGACGGCAGATGCCCGGGGCCAGGCCCGGGGTCTGGGCCATGGGCTCGAGCCTCTTCTGGAATTCCATGAACACCGTCCGTCCGGTCGGGAAGCCCGGTCGGTGCGGCATGGCGAACCGGAACGACACGTCCTTCGGCTGGCCGAGGAGGGCGTCGAAGGGCGGGCCCGAGCAGGTGTCGGCGAGGAGGATCTCGTGCTCGAGGACTTCGCGCATGAAGTGAGCGCAGACGTCGAGGTTCGTGACGATGAATGAAGCGTGCAGGGGTTCCGAGCAGTCGGCGGCGAAGGTTCCATAGGGAGTCGCGGCGTCGACCCTCTCGATGAGCACGATGAAGTCGCCGTCCGCGGTTCGCCCGAACGTCTCGTACCGCTGCGGGCCCGGAGGGGCTCCGGAAGGAACGGCCAGGCTCATGGGAGTCAGCAGCAAGGGAGGGGAGACGAACCGGACTCCCGCTCGCTCGAGGCGCGCGTGAACGTTCCGGATGCCCAGGGTGGTGAACCCGGTCCCGAGAGGTCCCGGGGTCTCCAGTCCGTGGGGCCTGGCTGGCGGCCCCTGCGTCACCTCGACCAGCCGTATGCGCGGGGATCCTTGAACGTCGGGCCGGCCCATTACCGTTGCGCGGGGGGCGGTGTGGGTGTCGAAGAGACGGCTCGCCGCGATCGCCGACAGCGGGCCGGTTCGAATGACGGCAAGGCCGCAGCCGGTCTCGAAGAGCGCGGTGCGCCCCTCCAGGTCGCGAACTCCCACCGTGATTTCCCGCAGAGACGTGACGGCCATGGCCGGAGGATATAGCGTCGGCGGCGCGGCAGCCGGGGAATCGCGCCGATGACAAACCCCGGGGTCGCCTCACCAGGAAAGAGAGAGCCGATGAATCTCAAGACCATGCGATGCGGCCTTTTCGTATTCGCGCTCCTGACCGGCCTGCGGGCCGCGGCCCAGGGAGAATCGACACGATCCGATCTGCAGGCCGTTCTGGATTCGGTGGAGTTCCGCAACGTCGGGCCTTTCCGGGCGGGGGCCTGGATCACCGCCATCGCGGTCCCGGATCACCCGCTCCGCGATCACCTGCGGACGATCTACGTCGGCGCGCGCAACGGGGGGATCTTCAAGAGCGTCAACAACGGCACGACGTTCAAGCCGATCTTCGACGGCCAGAGCCACCTGTCGATCGGCGCGCTTGCCATCTCCTCGTCGCAACCCGGCATCGTCTGGGCGGGGACGGGCGAGGCCTACGGAGCGCGCAGCTCGTACTCGGGAGACGGGGTCTACAAGTCCGTGGACGAAGGCGCCACCTGGACCTCGATGGGACTGAAGGACTCGCACCACATCGCCCGCATCCTGATCCATCCGAAGAATCCGGACATCGTCTTCGTGGCCGCGATGGGACATCTCTACTCGCCGAACGAGGAGCGGGGCGTCTTCAAGACCACGGACGGCGGGAGGTCGTGGCGTCGGGTTCTCTACGTGAATGCGAGGGTGGGGGCGGTGGACCTGGTCATGGATCCCGGGAACCCGGAGGTCCTGCTCGCGGCCATGTACGAGATGGAGAGACGGCCGTGGACACTGATCGAGTCGGGCCCGGGCAGCGGCGTGCACCGGTCCACCGATGGAGGCGAGACGTGGACGCTCGTTTCGGGAGGGCTGCCCAAAGGCCAGATCGGGCGGATCGGCCTGTCGATCCACCGGTCCGATCCCCGGATCGTGTTCGCGATCGTGGAGAACGCGAATCCGCGTCCGGCCACGGAGGAGGAGAAGCGAAAACAGCGCGAGCGCGACGCCGATCCGAACCAGGTCTACGCGGGGCAGACCGCGCGCGTTCCCGTCTACGGAGGCGAGGTGTACCGGTCGACGGACGGGGGTCTCACCTGGAAGAAGACGCACGGCGACGACGTCTCCGTCGGGGGGAAGGCGATGTACTCGTTCTCGCAGATCTACGTCGACCCCCAGGACCCGAACAAGTTGTTCGTGCTGAGCGATACCCTGCCCACGTCCATGGACGGGGGAAGGACGTGGCGGGATCTGAACTGGCCTCCACGCGAAGCCTTCGCGAAGGCCTTCGGCGACTATCGGACTCTCTGGATCGACCCCCAGGATCCCAGCCGGATCATGGCGGGGAGCGATGGAGGCCTGCATGTTTCCTACGACGGCGGCCTGACCGTGGATCACCATCCGAACCTGCCGCTCGGAGAGAACTACGGCCTCGACGTCGACATGGACGACCCCTACAACGTCTATGCGGGGCTTCAGGATCACGAGTCCTGGAAAGGGCCGAGCAACGGCCCGGGCGGCAAGGTGACCCAGGACGACTGGGTCACCACCGGGACCCAGGACGGGATGTACAACCGCGTCGATCCCACGGACAGCCGGTGGCTCTACAACGCCTTCCAGTTCGGGGGGCAGCACCGCGTCGATCAGCGCCTCCATACGAAGACGAACATTCAGCCCAAGGCGAAGCCGGGCGCCCCGCCCTACCGCTTCAACTGGATCACGCCGCTCGCCTTGTCGCCGCACGATCCAAAGACGTTGTACACCGGCGCGCAGATGCTCTTGCGGTCGCGCGATCGCGGGGACACGTGGGAAGAGATGAGCCCCGACCTCACCACCAACGACGCGGCGAGGATCGCGGCCACCGGGCCGTCGATCCGGTTCTGCACGATCACCACGATCTCCGAATCGCCGAAGACGCCGGGCGTCTTGTGGGTCGGCACGGACGACGGGAGGGTCCAGGTCACCGAGGACGCGGGGAAGGCCTGGCGCGACGTCACGGATGCGGTGGCCCGTGCCGGAGGCCCGGCCGGCACCTGGACGTCGCGGGTCTTCGCCTCGCCGCACGACGCGCGCGTCGCCTACGTGACCAAGACCGGTTATCGCTTCGATGATTTCGCTCCGTACGTCTTCAAGACCACGGACGGCGGCCGCACTTTCGCTCGCATCACCAACGGGCTCCCGCAGCGTCCGGTGAACGTGATCGTGCAGGACCTCAGGAACCCGCTCCTTCTCTTCACGGGTACCGACGGCGGCGTCTTCGTATCGATCGACGACGGAGGCTCGTGGTCGGCCCTGCGCGGCAACATGCCCGAGGTGGCCGTCCACGATCTGCTGGTGCATCCCCGCGAAAACGATCTCGTGGCGGGCAGCTTCGGCCGCGGCATCTGGATAGCCGACGTCAATGTTCTTCAGGAGTTCAGCCCGGGACTGCTGGAGAAGCCGGCGCATCTTTTCGGAGTGGAGCCGCGGCCCCGCCTTTCCGACGAGGACTGGGGAAACTACGAGCTGTACGGGGACCGGTACATCACGACCGAGAACGAGAAGAACGCCCTCATGGTCAACTACTGGCTGCGTGAGGAGGCCTCGTCGGTGCATATCCTCGTTCGTGATGCGAGCGGGCGGGTGATGCAGGACCTCGAGGGGCCAAGGACTCGCGGGCTCCATCGCGTCCCCTGGGAGATGACCGACGCGGAGAAGAAGCGGGCGCCCGCGGGAGAGTACGAAGTCGAGTTGCAGGCGGGCGGGACGTCGATGAAGACGAAGAGCCGGATCCGGGACCGGATCGTGGGCTAAACTCGCGGTCTTGCCCTCCCTGCCGGAGTGGCGGAACTGGCAGACGCACGGGACTCAAAATCCCGCGTTGCTCGCAACGTGTGGGTTCGACCCCCACCTCCGGCACCATCTCCTCACTCCGATCCGCCGCGGTCCGCGGCCATGGATGTCAACTCCGCGAACCAGCCGATGGTGAATTCGAATCCTGCGAAGTTCGGCCCGGCCTGGGCCCTGGTCCTGCTGGCCTGGCTTCCCGCCGCGGCTTCCGCGGGCGACGCGCATTTCCTCCCTTTCATGGGACCGCGGCTCGAGGCGGCCCGGTACTCCCCGGCGAACGAAGAGTTCTCATGGGTGGGTTGGATCGGCGCCTCGGTGGACCTGGTCGAGAAAGGGAAGTGGTCGGCCTATTTCGATCCCAACCTCGAGACCATCCTGGGCCATCGGGTGCGCTCGTTCGAAGCGGTGCAGGCGAACTACTCGCTGGAGGTGGGAATTCGCCGGGACAAAGGCGCCGGACGTCTCACCACGTTCTTCCACCACGTCTCCCGCCACATCCAGGACCGGGCGAAGGATCAGGTGGTCGACTGGAACTTCCTCGGGGCCGCCTACGACTCACCGTGGCCGAAGTCCTGGAACCGGCGAGGCGGTTACCTGCTTTCCGCCGGGTTCTCCACCCTCAGCTCCGGCGTCGACTACAACTGGGAAGGGCGGGCCGCGATCGACATCGACGTGGCGAGGAAGGAGGAGAGCGCGATGTTCGTCCTGGCCGACGTGCGTTACGTGGGCGCCACACCGAGCGCCGGATTCCCGCGGGGCTCCTTCGCGGACTTCCGCGCGGAAGCAGGCTACCGCCGCTTCCAGAACTCATCGCAGTTCGCGCTGTTCGCCGCGTACGAGCATCGGAACGATGCCCGCATCTCGACGTCGCTCGTGATCGACCGTGCGCTCTTCGGATTCCGGATCCGCGGTCAGCGGCGCTCGTCCCCGGCGATCCTCCCGCTTCCGTAGCTCAGCCTCCCCGCCGATCCTGGAGGGCGGGCGTGAAGCTCAGGAGGCTTCGCCGCTCCCGCCGAGAATCGCCTTCAACTCCTTGCCCATCCGGAAGTAGGGCACGCGCTTGGCCGGAACCTCCACTCGTTCCCCGGTCTTGGGATTGCGGCCCTTGCGGGGAGCCCGCGACCTGAAGCGGAAGGAGCCGAGCCCGCGGATCTCGACTTCCTCGCCTTTCTTGAGGGCCGACACCACCCCTTTGAGGAAGGAATCGACCACGATGGCGGCCTGAACCTGAGTGAAGTCGAGTCGCCGCGCGACCCCGGCCACGATGTCGGCCTTGGTCAACGAACGTTGAGCGGGAGCTTTTTCTGCGGAAGTGTCGGGCATGGGACCACTTAAGAGTGTACCAAAGAGCGCCCCCGAACTACCGGCCCTCCTCCTTCCGGCGGAAGGTCGCCCCCATCATGCGCAACTCCGCGGGCTTCCCATTCGGGTCGAGGATGAAGGAGGCCGGAGCGTGGCCTCTCCATCGGGCGTCCCAGCGCGCGCGGAAGGTGTCGAAGTTCCAGTGCTCGAGTTTCCCGACGAAGGCGGCGCCGTATCGCACGTGCAGCGCCTGATCGGCAGGATCCAGGGACACCTCGACCACGCCGAAGAGGGGATCGGCGTAGGTTCCCGCGTAGGCCGGCAGCGGCAGCGAGGGCTGGGTCCCCGGCGTGCGCCGCGCGTCCTCCTTCGCTTCTTCATCCTCCCCCTCCTTCTGGAGCCTTGCGTAAAGGGTCCTGAACTCCGCGCTCCAGTCGCGCGCGGGCCGGCCGAGCAGGCGGTCGAACGCGGTGAACATCAAGGCATGCCGCAACTCGGCGTGATCGAGATTCGAGAGGACGTAGACGCCGATTCCCTGGGAGCGGATGAGGCCGCAGATCGCCACCATCCCGTCGATGCTGCCGGTGTGAAAGTCGACCTTGAGTCCGGCGTAGTCCTGCTGAAACCACCCGAGTCCGTAGGTGGTCCACTCCGGTTTCGTGATCTGCGCGGTCGGGTAGAAAGCGGCCTTCGTCACCATGGTCTGCGGCTTGAACAACTCGGATGCGGTCGCCTCGCTGAGCAGGCGCGTTCCGTCGAGGGTGGCGCCGCCTCCGAGCAGAAGCCGCATCCACTTCGACATGTCGTCGACGCTCGACCAGACCGAGCCCGCGGGCGCCACGCCGTCCACACTCGCGTTCTCGATGCGGGTGACCGCTCCATCCACGATGAAGTGGGGCTCGGCCCGGTTCGGGTGGCTCCCGAGGGTGGCCGCGGTGGCGATCGAGTCGCTCATGCCGAGCGGCTTGAAGATCCGCGTCTCGATGAAGCGCTCCCAGGGGATGCCGCTCGCCGCCTCGATCACTGCCCCGGCCGCCGCATACATCACGTTCTGGTAGATGAAGCTCGATCGGGCCGGATAGGCGGGGGCCACCAGGCGCATCTTCTCGAGAATGGTCCGCGCCGAGTTCGCCTGTCCATACCAGAGGAAGTCGGCGTTGGGCATGCCGGCGCGGTGGGTCAGCAGATCCCGGACGGTGAGCTCGCGGGTGAGCATCGGGTCCTTGAGCGCGAACCAGGGGAGGTGGCGGTCGACCGGATCGTCCCACGCGAGCTTCTTCTCGTCCACCAGCATGCCGATCGAGGCCGCGGTCATGGCCTTCGTGGTGGAACCGATGGCGAACAGAGTGTGGGTATCGACGGCTTCGGCCTTGCCGAGTTCACGGACCCCGTAGCCCTTCGCGAAGATCAGCGCGCCGTCTTTCACGATCGCGATCGCGAACCCGGGGGCGCGCCAGTCCCTGACCGCCTGAGCGACCTGGGCGTCGAAACCGAGGAGCGGATCGGGTTTTGGCGCGGGCGGGCGCGCGGCCGCAGCGGCGGAGACGAAGGACAGGCCTAGGGCGAGGACCAGGACCACGGACGTGGATTTCTTCATCGGTCCAATCTACCGCCCCGGGGCCGGCATGGAAACGCTACTTGAGTTCGACGATCTCCGGCCGCCAGGTCGAGGGATCGCCGTTCAACCCGTCCCGGGTACTCACCACTTCCACGCGCGAAGGGACGATCCGGTACAGCGAGTACTCGTCGGGTTTGCCCGCGGGGAAGAAGGCGTCCCACTCCTTCTTGCGGTGAGCAGCCTTCTCCGCGCCCGGGACCTCTTCAGCGCGGCCGATCAACGTCACGTAAGCGGAACGGGCGGTGTCGAAATACAGGAGGGTCACCCGTGGGTCCTTCCTGATTTCCACCACCTTCCGGCTGCGGGGATTGGTGGCGATGTACACCGCGAGGGTCGGGCCCGGTTCGAGGGGGTCGACGATGCGCGCCTGGGGCTGGCCCAGGTCGCCGATGGTGATCAGCGTGCAGAAGCGCGCGTCGGTCATGACCTTCCGGGCCACGTCGAGCACGCGCTCGCGCCTCGATGCGGGGGACTCGGGCCGGGCCTTCTCCTGGGCCCGCACACCCTGGCCCGGCGCGAGGACGAGAATCCCGAGAATCGCGGCCCGAGCGAGTGGCTTCAAAGCGGCTTCCTCAGGCGGGGGTGGTCGACTCCCGGTGTTCCTTCAGGGCGGAGACGAGCTTTTCGATGTCCTCGTCGTTGTTGTAGAAGTGCGTGGAGACCCGGATGCCCTCGGGCTTCTGGGTGACCATGATCCCCTTGTTGCGGAGGAACTCGGTGACCGCGCCCGGGTCGTCGGCCGCGACCAGGGTCTGACCGGAACGCCCGGAGCCGGAGGGGGAGAGGACTTCGAAGTCCCCGTGCCGGAGGGCCGAGGTGAGAGCGGTGTTTAGCTGAAGGACCCGGGCCTGAATCCGGTCTCGCCCGATGCCGTCCAGGTAGGAAACCGCGGCGCCGAGAGCGAAGATGCCCGGGAACGAAGGGCACCCGAATTCATACCGCCGCGCCGCGGCAACGGGCACGCCCGCGCGGTTGTTGAAGGCGAACGGGTCTTTGACGCTTCGCCAACCCATTCCCCGGGGGGCGCGGCTCAACAGCTCTTTCCCGACGTAGACGAATCCCGCGCCGTAGCCCGCCATCATCCACTTGTGCCCGGCGCAGGCGAGGCCGTCGATCTGCATGGCCTTGACGTCGATCTCGAAGGCTCCCACCGACTGCGATCCGCATACGATCAGCGACCGGCGGCCCTTGAGCGCGGCCAGAGCCTCCAGGTCGAGGCGGAAGCCGTTCGAGAACTGAACGTGGCTGACCGCGATGGAGGTGGCGCGCGGAGCATGGATCTCGTCGAACATCTCGAGACGCAGCTCGCCTTCGATGGCGGGGATGAACTGCATCTGCGCGCCGCGATGGATGAAGGGCAGGGTGACGGTGGGGAACTCCAGCTCGTCGGAAAGGACGGGACCGTCGCCGGCCACTAGGTCGGCCAGGATGTTCATCCCGTCCGAGGTGTTGGCCACGAAGGCGATTTCGTCGGCCTGCGCGCCGATGAATCGGGCCACGCGCTCCCTCACCACTTCCATCTGGGCGAGCCACAGATCCCAGTGGTCGTCTCCGCCGCTCTCGAGTTCCTCGTGGTAGCGGGCCACCGCTTCGCGCACCCAACGGGGAGTGATCGAGCCGGCGGCCGCGTTGAGATACACACGGTCGGTGGTTCCCGGAAAGTCCTTGCGCAGGTCGTCCCAATCGCGGCTCATCGAGAGGGAGGATACTTCGTCCCGGGGGGGCGCGAGCAAGGGTGGACGTTCCCGGGTCGAACTTCAAACTCCGATATGCTTCTTCGATCAATGAACCCATCGGGGGAAGGCGACGCCTCAGAATCGCAGATAATCGCGGCGCCCGCGGGCCGGGATGGGCGCTGGTTGGGAGACTGGCTCCTCCACGGGCAGCAGGAGGGACCGGGGCATCAGGCGACCGCTCCCTGGTGGCAGGTCATGTGCCTCACCGGCGTCGATTACTTCTCCACCCTGGGGTATCAACCGGGCATCGCCGTGCTGGCCGCGGGGATGCTGTCGCCGGTGGCCACTTTGATACTCGTGGTAGTGACGCTCTTCGTCGCTCTGCCGGTCTACGCCCAGGTGGCGAAGCATTCGCCTCACGGCCAGGGCAGCATCCTCATGCTGGAGGAACTCGTCCCGCGATGGAAAGGGAAGGTGTTCGTCCTCGTCCTGCTCGGTTTCGCGTTCACCGACTTCATCATCACCATGACCATGTCGGCGGCGGACGCCACCGCCCACATCGCGGAGAACCCCTACATACCGCATGGAGTTGAGAACCACTCGGTCCTGGTGACTTCGCTCCTGCTCCTGGCCCTGGGCGCGGTGTTTCTCAAGGGCTTCAAGGAAGCGATCGGCCTCGCCGTGGCCATCGTGGCCCTGTATCTCGCCCTCAACGTGGTCGTGGTCGGCCGGGCCCTGTACGAAGTCGTGAACCACGGCGACCTGCTGCCGAACTGGTGGAGCGCGGTGATGACGCAGCATGGGAACCCCTGGTTCGCGGTGGGGATCGCCCTGCTTCTTTTTCCCAAGATCGCCCTCGGGCTTTCCGGCTTCGAGACGGGGGTCGCGGTCATGCCCCTGGTGCGGGGAAGGGAAGATGACGCCCCGGCCCGCCCCGCCGGCCGGATTCGCAACACCCGCAAACTCCTGGCCACGGCCGCGCTGATCATGAGCGTGGCCTTGATCGCATCGTCGCTGGTCACCACCGTGCTGATTCCGGCGGAGGAATTCAAGCTGGGCGGGAAGGCCTACGGCCGGGGACTCTCGTACCTCGCCCACGGGTTCCTCGGCGACGGCTTCGGGACCTTCTACGACCTGTCCACCATCATCATCCTGTGGTTCGCCGGGGCATCCGCCATGGCCGGACTGCTCAACCTCGTCCCCCGCTATCTGCCTCCCTACGGGATGGCGCCCGATTGGGCGCGGGCCAACCGGCCCCTGGTTCTGGTGTTCACCCTGATCAGCCTGGTCGTGACCGTGGTGTTCAACGCGGACGTGAATGCCCAGGGCGGCGCCTACGCCACCGGGGTCCTGGTGCTCATGACCTCCGCGGCGGTGGCGGTCACCATCGCCCACTGGCAGGATCGATCCCGCTGGGTCTACGGCCTGATGACCCTGATCTTCGCCTACACGATGGTGGTCAACGTCGTGGAGCGCCCCGAAGGCATCAAGATCGCTTCGTTCTTCATCGCCGGCATCGTCCTCGTCTCCATCACCTCGCGAGCCATGAGGTCCACGGAACTGCGGGTGGGCTCGGTCCGGCTGAGCCCCAAGGCCGAAGAGTTCATCGCCTCGCTCGGCGAGTGCCCGGTTCGGATCATCGCGCACCGTCCGGACAAGCGGACGGTGGAGGAGTACGACCGGAAAGAGGTCCAGGCCCGCGAGGACCACTCCCTCAACAGCGGAGAACCCGTGATCTTCCTCGAGATCATGCAGGGCGACGCCTCGGCCTTCGAGGAGGATCTCGAGGTCCGCGGCGTGCGCATCGGGACGCACCGGATTCTCCGGGCCACCTCGCCCGCCATCCCGAACGCCATCGCCGCGACCCTGCTCGAGGCGCAGCGACGGACCGGACAGATCGCCCACGCGTATTTCGGATGGACCGAAGGCAACCCGATCGCCTACGTCCTGCGGTACATCGTGCTCGGCGAGGGCGACACCGCGCCGGTGACCCGCGAGGTGCTTCGCCGCGCGGTGCCGAACCAGGAAGAGCGCCCGCGTATCCATGTCGGATAGTTCTCCCGCGAACATTCCGCTTCCCGAGCCGGTCCGGACCGACAACCGCTGGCTGCGGGACTGGCTCCTCAAGAGCCATGACGGGTCGGGCGCCCACGGAACCTCGACCGCCCCCTGGTGGCAGGTGATGTGCCTGACCGGCGTCGACTACTTCTCGACCCTCGGGTATCAGCCGGGCATCGCCTTTCTGGCCGCGGGAATCCTCTCTCCGCTCGCGACCCTGATCCTGGTGTGCGTCACCCTGGGAGTGGCGCTGCCCGTGTACTCGCAGGTCGCCCGTCACTCGCCGCACGGCCAGGGCAGCATCATGATGCTCGAGGAACTCCTCCCGCGCTGGCGGGGAAAGGCCTTCGTCCTCGTGCTCCTGGGCTTTGCCTTCACCGACTTCGTGATCACCATGACCCTGTCCGCCGCGGATGCGACCGCCCACATCGCGGAGAACCCCTTCGCCCCGGGGTTCGTGGCCCGCCACCTCGTGCTCGTCACCGCCTTCCTTCTCGTCGGCCTCGGCGTGGTGTTTCTCCGCGGATTCAGCGAAGCCATCGGCGTGGCGGTGGGGGTCGTGGTCGTCTACCTGGTGCTGAACGCGATCGTCCTTCTCCGGTCCCTCTCGATCCTCGCGTCCCAGCCCGAACTGCTCGCCACCTGGTGGGGCAAGGTTTCCATCGCTCAGGGGAATATCGCGGGGGCCATCGGCCTGAGCCTGCTCCTGTTTCCGAAACTGGCCCTTGGCCTGTCGGGCTTCGAAACGGGGGTGGCCCTCATGCCCCTCGTCACCGGAGATCCGGCGGACAAGGACAGCCCGCGGCCCGAAGGCCGGATCCGGAACACCCGGCGGATGCTGCTTACCGCCGCCGTGGTGATGAGCCTCGCCCTCGTGGCCTCTTCGGTGGCCACCACCGTCCTGGTGCCGGCCCGGGAGTTCATCGAGGGCGGTCGGGCCTACGGCCGCGCCCTCGCCTATCTGGCTCACGAGCAGTTCGGCGACGGCTTCGGAACGGTGTACGACCTGAGCACGATCTCGATCCTGTGGTTCGCGGGCGCTTCCGCCATGGCCGGTCTCCTGAACCTGGTGCCGCGTTACCTCCCTCCCTATGGCATGGCCCCGGACTGGGCCAGGGCGACTCGTCCCCTCGTCCTGCTGTTCACCCTGATCGCTCTCGTGGTCACGGCGTTCTTCAACGCCGACGTGGCCGCCCAGGGAGGTGCTTACGCCACCGGCGTGCTCGTGCTCATGACCTCCGCGGCCGTGGCGGTGACCATTACCAACTGGAAAGGGCGGGCGCGCTGGCTGTACCTTCCCATGTCGCTGATCTTCCTCTACACCACGGTGGTGAACGTGATCGAGCGCCCCGAGGGCATCAAGATCGCGACCTTCTTCATCCTCGGCATCGTCGTGACCTCGGTGATGTCACGGGCTCTCCGGTCCACCGAACTTCGGGTGGTCAACGTGAACTTCGGGCCCAAGGCCACGGAATTCCTGGCCGCGATCGCGCCCCACCCGGTCCGGCTGATCGCCCATCGACCGGGTCGGAGGACCATCGACGAATACGACCGCAAGGAGATCCAGGCGCGCGAAGACCACTCGCTCACCAGCGGCGAACCCGTGCTCTTCCTGGAGGTCGTGCAAGGAGACGCCTCGGCCTTCGCGGGAGACCTGGAGGTGCGGGGGGTGCGGGTGGGGCGGCATCACATCCTCCGGGCCACCGCCGCCGCGATTCCCAACGCCATCGCCGCCACCCTGCTGGAGGCCCAGAAGCGCACGGGCCAGATCTCCCATGCCTACTTTGGCTGGACCGAGGGGAATCCCATCGCCTACGTCCTCAAGTTCATCTTCCTCGGGGAGGGGGACACCGCGCCGGTGACCCGGGAAGTCCTGCGCCGCTCGGTCAAGAACCAGAAAGAACGTCCGCGCATTCATGTGGGCTAGATTTCCACACCGCGAGGAGATGGGAATGGGGGAGTGGTGGCCACGAAGAGGGAGCGAATGACCGAGAACGAGGACCGAGGCTACTTCCACCGGTACATAGGGCTCCCGTTCGAAACCCTGATCCTGCAGGGGAGCAGCACGAGGCAGCTCTCGTACGCGGTGGCGATCGGAGTGACCTTCGGACTCTTCCCGATCATGGGCGCCTCGATCCCGTTCTGCTTCGTGGCCGCCCTGGTCTTCAAGGCCCCTCAGCCCCTGACCCATGCGGTCAACTACGCGGTCTACCCGCTGCAGATCCCTCTCATCTACGTGTTCGTGCGTCTCGGGGAATGGATCATGGGCGCTCCCAACGTGTCCCTGGCGCCTTCGGAGATCCTCGCCCTCGCCCGCACCGACGTGGTGAGGTTCATCGAGGAGTTCGGGCTCACCTGCCTCCACGCCATGCTGGCCTGGAGCCTGTCCGCGCCCCTGATCTTCGTGGGCACGTTCTCGGCGGTGCGGCCGATCATCGCGGGACTCCGCGACCAGCAGCGGGTGACGAAGCCGTGAGCTTCCTCCTCGGCCTGGCCGTGGTCATCGCCCTGGGATCGATGGCCTTCACGTTCATCCTCGCCCGTCGTCTGAACAACTTCTCGATCGTGGACCTCGCGTGGTCCTTCAACTTCACTCCCCTGGCCGCGGCCTACGCGTTGCTGGGCTCGGGCGCGCCCTTGAGGCGGCTGCTGGTCGCCCTGGCCGTCGCGCTATGGAGCCTCAGGTTGACCGTTCATCTTGCGCGACGGATCGCCGCGCTCCATCCCGTTGAAGAAGGGCGATACGTCGAGCTTCGGCGGCGCTGGGCCGATGACGTTGACGGGAGATTCCTCAGGTTCTTTCTCTTTCAGGGCCTGCTGAACGTGGGCCTCTCCGTGCCTTTCCTCTTTGCCGCGATGAACTCTTCGCCCTTGGCGGGGGCTGCCGAACTCGCGGGCCTCCTGGTCTTGGGGTTGAGCCTCGCGGGAGAGGCCCTGGCCGATGCCCAACTCGACGCCTTTCGAGCGCAGCCGGAGAACCGGGGGAGGGTCTGCCAGGCCGGGCTCTGGCGCTACTCCCGTCACCCGAATTACTTCTTCGAGTGGCTGGTCTGGTGCGCTTTCGCCCTGGCCGCATCCTCGGCCCCTTTTGGCTGGATCTCCTGGGTCTGCCCCGCGCTGATGCTGTATTTCCTGCTCCGGGTCACGGGGATCCCGGCGACCGAGGAGCAGGCGGTACGCAGCCGGGGCGAGGCGTACCGCGAATACCAGCGCACGACCAGCGCCTTCGTCCCATGGTTCCCGCGTCCGGCGGCCCGAAACACCGTCACAATAAAGTAGATAGGCTCTTGCCGGGTTAAGGCCTCCGCCCTTATACTAGAGCTTGCTTGAGTGGGCATGCGCCCACTCTTTTTTTTCCGTCGCGAAGAGTTCTTTCAAAAATCGGAGACGATTTGACCGTAGCCGCCGCAGCCGCTAAATCCGAAAAGGACGCCCGAAAGGGACTGGAAGTGGAGGCCTTCGTGCGCTCGGTCGCCGAGCGCGTGGCCGCCTCCTCCGGTCTCGATCTCGTCGATATCGAGATGAAACGGGGCGGAAAGGGACCTTTGCTCCGGGTCTTCCTCGACAAACCCGGACGGATCAGCCTGGATGAGCTCGAGAACGCCTCCCGGGAGATCTCGGCCATTCTTGACGTCGAGGACCCCATCGGCCGTTCGTACACGCTCGAGGTGTCCTCCCCGGGCATGACCCGCCCGCTCAAGACTCCCGCGGATTTCAAGCGCGTGATCGAGAAGAACGTCCAGATCGCCTTCGTGGAGACCCCCGAGGCCGTCCCCGCGCCCGCCCCCGCGACGCTTCCCGTGAAGGAGATCAAGGGCCGCCTGCTGGCGGTGAACGATAAGGAAGTCCGCATCGTCCCCCGCGATAACAAAGGCCGCGAAGGCGCCGAAATAGCCGTTCCGTTCGCCGCCCTGCGCCACGCCCAAAGAGAGATTTCGTTCAGGTAAACCATGGCTAACGAGCTGAAAGTACGCATCGAACAGGTCTCCCGCGAGAAGAACCTCGACCCCGAGGTCGTGATCCGGGCGATCGAGGACGCGATCCTCCAGGCCGCCAAGCGTTTCTTCAACAACGATGAAGATCTGCGCAGCCGCTTCAATCACGACACCGGCGACATCGACGTCTTCGCGGTCAAGGAAGTGGTCGAGAAGGTCACCGACGAGGAAATCGAGATCAGCCTCGAGGCGGCCCGGGAACTGATTCCCGAGGCCGAGCTCGGCATGGAGATCGAGTTCCCCAAGCAGACCGAAGGCCTCGGCCGTATCGCCGCCCAGGCCGCGAAGCAGGTCATCTTCCAGAAGGTGCGCGACGCCGAGCGCGACAACGTGATCGCGGAATTCGAGCGCCGCCGCGGCGACGTCCTGAACGGCGTGATCAAGCGCCAGGAAGGCACCGACTACATCATCGACCTCGGGCGCACCGAGGCGGTCCTGCCTCGCAAGGAGCAGAGCCGGGCCGAGAACTACCAGACCGGCGACCGCATCCGCGTGGCCATCCTTTCCGTGCAGCGTTCCACGCGCGGCGGACCCCAGGTCACGGTGTCCCGCACCGACGGCGCGCTGCTGCGCAAGCTTCTCGAGATGGAAGTGCCCGAGATCTTCGACGGCACGGTCAAGATCCGCGCCTGCGTGCGCGAGCCGGGGGAGCGGGCCAAGGTCGCGGTCGAGTCGACGCACAAGGACATCGATCCCATCGGCGCCTGCGTCGGAATGAAGGGCACTCGTGTGCAGGCGGTCATCCGCGAACTGCGCGGCGAGAAGATCGACATCATCGAGTGGGACGACGATCCGGTCGCCCTCGTGAAGGCGGCCCTCCAGCCCGCCCAGGTCTCCCGCGTCCAGGTGGTCGACTCCGAACAGAAGATCATGGAAGTGGTGGTCGAAGACAAGCAGCTTTCCCTGGCCATCGGCAAGCGCGGTCAGAACGTGCGCCTGGCCGCGAAGCTCGTGGGCTGGCGCATCGAGATCAAGAGCGAGGAGGAGAAACGCCTCGAGGTCGCGGCCCAGCTGACCGAATTCAAGACCATGGAAGGTGTCGACAAGGACATCGTCCAGCGCCTTATGGACGCTCGCGTCCAGGGCCTCGAGCACCTCCTCCAGATGACCGATGAGGAGTTCGCTTCCATCGACATCGACGAGGCCACCGCCGCCTCGCTCCGCCAGGCCGCCACCGCGGCCCTGCCCAAGGTTGCCGTCCGCGAAACCCCGCCCGAATCCGCCCCGGAGTCGGCGCCCGAGTCCGATGGAAGCGAAGCCCAGCCACCCGCAGGAGAGCCTGCCTAGTGTTCAGAGGGCCCGTTCCGTCGTCGATCCACCGGATCTCCGTACCTTCATACGTCCAGAAACAGGTCGATAAAGAGCTTCATGCCTAAACCCCGCGTCTACGAACTCGCCCGCGAACTCGGCCTCTCCTCCCAGGAGATCATCGAGAAGCTGAAGGCGATGGGAATCGAGGCGAAGGCTCCATCGAGCTCCGTCGATGAAGACCAGGCCACCAAGTTCAAGCGGCACGTCCGCCTCGAGAGCCAGAGTTCTCGGAAGAACCGGGTCTACGGTTCCGAAGAGGACGAGGGAGAGCGCGATGCTCTCGAGAAGGAGCGCGAGGCCCGGGTAGCGGCGGAGCGCGCCGAGCGTGAGCGCGCGGCCAAGGAAGCCGAGGCCGAACGCGCGGCCCGCAAGGCTGGCGCTCGTCCGAAGGCCGCCGCGGCCGCGGCTCCCGCGCCCGCCCCGGCGGCGGCCCCGCCGGTCACGATCGCGAGCCGCGGGCTCAGCGCCGACGCCAAGGGTGCCGTCAGGGTCTCCCTGTCCTGCCCGACCGGCGGGCCGGCCTGCCAGGCCGTCGTGACGCTC
>JBGATM010000016.1:0-103848 GCA_044229175.1 Vicinamibacteria bacterium
CGGCTGCACGAGATCGAGGGTCAGAGTACCGACACCGTCATGGACCACGCGGAAGGTGATCGCCGCCTCACCCTCGACGACGTCGCTGTCGTCACTGAGGCTCAGGTGGAACGCGTAGTGCGTGATGTCGACGCCGGGCTGACGCGGGTAGGTGTCGGCGCGCGCGACCGTGGAGGAAAGGAGGAAGCCGACGGCCAGCGTGGCGGCCCGGGATCGAAGGATCTTCATGGGGCGAAGCGTACACGGCGCGGCGACGCCAGACACGCGGGTCGTTAGACTCGATCCATGACGACTTCATCTCTCGCCCGCCTGCGCCCGACCCTCGCCCTTCTTCTGCTTCCCGCGCTCCTGGCCGCCCAGGAGGCCGAGGACCGGACGCTGCTGAACTGGAAGCAGATGCGCGCCATCATCGACGAGGCGTCGGGCGAGCGCGCGATGCACCACCTGCTCGAGCTCGTTCCCTACCAGCGGGTGAGGCCGCTCGCCGAGTACAAGGCCGATGGGCACTTTCGAGAGAGTGAAGTGATGGCGCGTTTCGCCCGCGAGTACGGGTATTCGACGGTGGAGATCGAGTCGTTCCCCGGAGGCGGCGCCTTGTACCAGCCCACGAAGGGCCAGCTCTGGATCACGTCTCCGAAGCCGCGCAAGCTCTTCGACATCTACGACACGCCGGTGGCCCTCGCGTCCAACTCCGCAAGCGGCGACGTCACCGCCGACGTCATCGACGTGGGCAACGGCGGACGTGCCGAGGACTACGCGGGTAAGGACGTGAAGGGAAAGATCGTCCTCGGCTTCGCGAGCACCAACGCGCTGCAGCGGCTCGCCGTCTTCGAGCGCGGGGCCCTCGGCGTCTTGTCCTACAGCCTGATGCGCGCGGACGATCAGCCGGACGAGTTCATCTCATCGAGCGTCAACGCGAACCCGCCGGAAGGCGCGTCTGTGGGCTTCGGCTGGTCCATCTCCGCCCGCGCGGCGCGTGAGATCCACGCCGCGCTCCTCTCCGGGCAGAAGGTCACGATGCGCTCGGTGGTCGAGGCGCAGACCTTCCCCGGCCGGCAGGAGGTCATCCACGCCACCATCGCGGGCGACTCGAGCACCGAGCAGGACGTCGTTGTCTCGGCCCACGTCTACGAGGGGCTCATCAAGCAGGGCGCCAACGACGACAACTCGGGTGCCGCCATGACCCTCGAGATGGGACGCGCCTACATCGAGCTGGTCAGGCAGGGTCTGCTTCCAAAGCCGCGGCGGACCATCCACTTCCTCTGGGTGCAGGAGATCAGCGGTACCAACGCCTGGCTCAATGCGCACAAGGACATCGAGAAGCGGGTCATCGCGGATCTCAACTACGACATGGAAGGACTGCGCCTCACCACGAGCGGCGCCACCTGGCTGCTCATGCGCACGCCCGACAGCTTCCCTTCCTTCCTGAATGACGTGGCTCAGAACTTCCTGGAGTACGTGGCGGAGATCGCGCGCGAACGCGTACGCTACCGCGCCAATGGCTATGCGCCGGTCGATCCCGTGGTTTCGGCGAACGGCAGCCGCGACGCCTTCTACATCAAGGTCGACAAGTATTACGGGGCCTCCGATCACGCGGTTTACATGCAGCACGGGATCCCCGCGGTCATCTTCAACACCTGGCCGGACCCCTGGTATCACTCGAGCCAGGACACGCCGGACAAACTCGACTCGACGATGTTCAAGCGGGCGGCGGTGGTGAGTGTGGGCGCCATGGCGGTGCTCGCTGGGGCGGACGATCCCATGGCGCTTCGCGTGGCCGCGGACGCGCTCGGTCGGGGCGCCGAACGGATGGCCGCCAACCAGCGTAAAGGTCTCGCCTACCTCACCGACATCACGGCCGCGGATCAGCTCGCGCAGGCCTACAAGGATGCGAAGGCCACGGTGCGCCATCAGGCGAACATCGAGAAAGCGGTGGTGAAGTCGAGCGGTGTGCTGTTCGCGAGCCCCGAAGCCGGCACGAAGCAGCTTTCGGCCTACGAGCCATTGATCGAGGCTCGGGCGGCCTCTCTGATGAACGAGGTACAGGCGACGTTCAAGCTGGCGGCTACGACGTGGAAGGCGCCCGCGACCGAGCCTGTGCCGACGGATCTGGAGAAGCAGGCCTCGCGCCTGGTGGTGGAGCGCGTTCCTCCTCCACCGGGAGCCGCGAGCGTTCCGGGCGGGGGCTTCGGCGGAGGCGGCTTCGGGGGTCCGCAGAACCGCGAGGTGGCGGCCGCGATGCAGAAGATCCCCCAGCACATGAGGTCGGAAATCACCCCCCTTCTCGGACGAAAGATGACCGCGATGGAGATCCGTGACTTCCTCACCGGCGAGTTCGAGCCGGTGCCGCTCGAAGACGTGATGAACTACCTGCGCGCGGCGGAGAAGGCGGGCACGATCAAGCTCACGGAGCGGCCGGAGCCGGCGAAGCCGGGGGCTCGGGCGAAGAAGCCCTAGCGCGGCGCCACCCTTAACCGATCACGTCGCGATACAGACGCAGTAGGTTTGCGCCCATCACGCGCTCGGCGTCCCGCTCGCCGAGACCTCGCTTGAGCAGACCGTCCCACACCACTTCCATGCGTCGCGGCCCGTTCAGTTCATCGATGAAGTAGGGAAGCTCGGAGTCGTTGACCTGGCTCCCTTCTTCCTTCTTGAGCTCGGCGATGTACTCGGGCGACATCTGGATCACGCGATGATCCCGATCGCTGCCGATGCAGACGTGCTCGATGCCCGCGACCTTGATGGCGTGGAGGATGTGATCGAAATACGCGTGCAGGTTGTCCTTCTTCTCCGTGGTGAGGAACGGGCGCATCTGACAGATTCCGACCACGCCGCCGCGGTTCGCGAGCGCGCGCAGGTTCTCATCGGTCGTATTGCGCCGGTTCGGGTGGACGGCCATGCAGGCGGTGTGAGACACGTGCACCGGGACCTTCGATTCCGCGATGGTCTCCCCCATGGTCTGCATGTTGGCGTGCGAGAGGTCGATGAGCATGCGCCGCGCGTTCATGCGGCCGATCAGCTCGCGGCCGAACGGAGTGAGGCCGCCCTCCTCCCAGCAGCCCACGCCCGCGTGGTTCTTCGTGTTGTAGGTGAGTTGACAGGCGCGAAGGCCGAGGCGGTGGAACACGTCGACCCGATCGAGGTCCCGGCCGAACTGGACGGTGTTCTGATAGAGATAGAAGACCGCCATTTTCCGGGCCCGCCGAGCGGTCTCGACGTCCTTCACCGAGGTCGCCTTCACGAAGAACTCCGGCTTCGACGCGAGGTACCGGTCGTACTGGAGCAACGAGTCCAGCGCGAGTTCGAGCGCTTCTGCTCCCTCGGGCTTGGGATCGCACAGCGTGATGGTGATCGAGTCCATGCCGCTCGCCAGCATGTCGCGGATGAGAGTGGGCTCGTACTCGGGGCGCAGTTCACCCATGGCGTCCATGACCAGCCGGTCGGCGCGACCCGGGGCCGAAGGTGTCGCCGGTCCAGCCGCGAGGCTCCTCGCGAGCAGAGCGGAGCTGCCAAGGCCGAGCACGAATGAGCGTCGATGCATGAACTCTCCTTACCGGGGATTGTAGGGCGGCCGCGGCTCTATGATGCGGGCCCGTGGACTTCACGCCCTCCCCGCGATCGCAGGACTACCTGGTCCGCGCCCGTTCCTTCATCAAGGAGTACATAGCGCCGGTCGAGGAGGATTACTTCGCCGACCTGCTCTCCAGGAACCACGGCGCGGACTGGACGAAGTGGGAAGCCTCTCCGCTCGTCGACGACCTCAAGGCGAAGGCGCGCTCGGCCGGTCTGTGGAACCTCTTCCTCCCCGATCGCGAGCTCGGCGCCGGCCTTACGACCCTCGATTACGCTCCCATCGCCGAAGCGACCGGACACAGCCTGCTGGCTCCCGAGATCTTCAACTGCAACGCGCCCGACACCGGCAACATGGAGGTGCTGTGGCACTGCGGCACCGAGGAGCAGAAGGAAAGGTGGCTGAAGCCGCTGCTCGCCGGCGAGATCCGTTCCGCCTTCTGCATGACCGAGCCGGGTACGGCCTCGAGCGACGCCACCAACATCGCGGCCACCATCACGGAGGATGGGGACCACCTGGTGCTCAACGGGAAGAAGTGGTGGGCCACGGGGCTCGGACATCCCCGCTGCCGGATCCTCATCTTTATGGGCGTCTCGAGCCCGGAGGCCGACCGGCATCACCGCCACGCCATGGTGCTCGTGCCCATGGAAACGCCCGGCGTGACGGTCAAGCGGATGATCACCGCGTTTGGAGAGTACGACGAGCCGTACGGCCACGGCGAGGTCTGGTTCGAGAACGTGCGGGTGCCTAAGGCCAATCTCCTCCTCGGCCACGGCCGCGGCTTCGAGATCGCGCAGATGCGCCTCGGCCCCGGCCGCATCCACCACTGCATGCGAGCCATCGGTGCTTCCGAGAGGGCGCTCGAACTGATGATCCGGCGCGGCATCACCCGCACCGCCTTCGGCAAGCCGCTCATGAACCTCGGGGGCAATCGCGAGGTCGTCGCGGACCTGCGCATGGCCATCGACCAGGCGCGCCTGCTGACCCTGTACGCGGCATGGAAGATCGACGACGCGGGAGCGCTCGGCGCCATGACCGAGATCTCCGCCATCAAGGTGGTGGCTCCGAACGTCCTCCAGCGCGTGGTGGATGAAGCCATTCAGATGCACGGCGGCGCCGGCGTCTCGCACGACTTCCCGCTCACCGGTCTGTTCTCGATGGCGAGGTCGCTGCGCATCGCCGACGGGCCGGACGCGGTTCACCGCGGGGTCATCGCGCGCCTGGAACTCGGGAAGTACAAGGGCCTGATCGACGCTCAGCACCGCAAGGTTTAGGAACCCGAACACGCGTGGCCGCGATGCGGGCGGGCGAAGAACTGGATGTCGCAAAGGTGGATGCCTGGCTCAAAGGTCAGGTGCCCGGGCTGTCGGACGCGCCCGAGGTCACTCAGTACTCGGGCGGCGCTTCGAACTGGACGTATCGCCTGCGCTACGAGTCCCACGATCTCGTTCTGCGCCGGCCGCCCGAGGGGACCAAGGCGAAGTCCGCGCATGACATGGGCCGCGAGTACCGGATCCAGAAGGCGCTCGGACCGGTGTTCCCGTTCGTACCCGGGATGATCGCGTTCTGCGACGACGCGACGGTGATCGGCTGCGAGTTCTACGTGATGCGCCGCCTCGACGGCCTGATCCTGCGCAAGAATCCGCCCCGGGATCTCACCCTGACCCCGGACCAGACCCGGCGACTCTGCCTCAACGTCATCGACACTCTGATCGCGCTGCATGGCGTCGACATCGAGGCCGCCGGTCTCGCCGGCCTCGGCAAGGGCAAGGGCTACGCGCGACGCCAGATCGAAGGCTGGTCCGACCGCTACCGGAAGGCTCGGACGTGGAACGTGCCGCGTCTCGAACGCGTCATGAGCTGGCTCGCCGCTCACACTCCCGAGGACACGGCGACCTGCGTCATCCATAACGATTTCCGCTTTGACAACGTGGTGCTCGACCCCGGCGATCCGACCCGCATCGTCGGCGTGCTGGACTGGGAGATGGCGACGTTGGGCGATCCTCTGATGGACCTCGGCAACGCTCTCGCGTACTGGGTTCAGGCCGACGACGACTTCTTCATCCGATCGCTGCGCCGTCAGCCCACCCATCTGCCCGGCATGCTCACGCGCCGCGAGGTGGTCGAGTACTACGCGCGAAAGACCGGCCGCCGCACCGACAACTGGGCCTTCTACGAAGTGTATGGACTATTCCGCCTGGCCGCGATCGCCCAGCAGATCTACTACCGGTATCAGCAGGGCCAGACCCGAAACCCCGCGTTCCGGAACTTCTGGCTGTTCGTGACCTACCTCGGCTGGCGCTGCGGCTGGATCATCCGGCTCGCCTCAGGCTAGCGGCCGGCCTGGGCTTTCTCGCGGGCCTCGCGCGCGTCGTAACTCTCTCCATAGATCGAGGGAACCCTCGCCCCCATCGGACGAAGGTACATCGAGAGCTGGCCCCGGTGATGGATGGAGTGGGAAAGGCCTATCTGGAGGAAGCTCACGGCCGGAAGCTGGAACAGTCCGCGGAAATCGATCACCTTCGAGAGGGTGTCGCCACTCGCCGCCTTTAGGCGTTCGACCTGTTTCGCGAATTCCGCCGCGTACCAGTCCGCCACCTCGGCCGGGGTGCGGATCGAATCCGGGCGCTGCGCGCCGCTGAAGTTGAAAGCGCCGGAAACCACGGCATCGAGGAAGCGGGTCTCCGAAGCGACGATGTGCCACGCGAGATCGAGGGCGCTCTTCGATATCACGTCGGGACGGTACTCCGCCTTGTCCGCGGGAATCGCTCCGATGACACTCCGGGTCACCGGATGTTCCGCGCCCAGCGTCGGCAGCGCCGCGGCGTTGAGAAGGAAGAGGGCCTGGTCGGGGGCGAGCGATGGCATGAGGCGACAATACCCTTGCCGGGCCGCTGAAAGAAGGTGAGACTGGCCGTCCGGATATCATCCTTCGATGCCTGCGCCTCGAAAGAAACCCGTCCGCCGCAAGAAGGTCGCCGCCTCTTCGATCGGACTGACCCCGGCCGAAACCAGCGAAGCCAAAGGCGTCGAACTCGACCAACTCGCCGAGCAGGTCGCCAAAGATGGCGGTGCGGTGGTGGGTCGCTACAGCGAGCCCTTCGGCGGCACACCGCTGCTCCTCGTCGCCCTGCCCATCGACCGGGTGGAACCGACACCGTACCAGCGCGATCCTTCCGAGCCGCACGTCAAGCGCCTCATGGGCGTGATCGAGACCATCGGCCGGTTCCTCGATCCGATCGTGGCCGTGCGCGAGGACGGACAGTACCTGACGCCTAACGGAAACCACCGGCTGCAGGCCCTCAAGAAACTCGGAGTGAAGACGGTCATCGCCCTTCTCGTCCCCGACGCGACCGTGGCCTTCAAGATCCTGGCCCTCAACACCGAGAAGGCTCACAACCTCCGCGAGAAATCGCTCGAGACCATCCGCATGGCCCGCGCCCTCGCGAAGATGCCCGACCGGGAACAGCCGGAGTCGGCCTTCGCCTTCGAGTTCGAACAACCCGCGTTCCTGACTCTCGGCAAGTGTTACGAGGAGCGGCCCCGCTTCTCGGGCGGCGCCTATCAGTCCATCCTGCGAAGAGTCGATACCTTCCTCGACGAGCCGATGTCGCAGGCGATCAAGGAGCGTGAGCGTCGGGGAAAGAAGATCCTCAAGCTCGACGACGCGGTGACCGTCGCGATCGAGAAGCTCAAAGCGAAGGGACTCACGAGTCCCTATCTCCGGCCGTTCGTGGTCTCCCGGGTCAACTACACCCGTTTCTCGAAAGCGACGTCGTTCGACTTCGACGAGACCCTCGACAAGATCATCGCGAGCGCCGTGAAATTCAACGTCGACCGGGTGAAGCAGGAAGACGTGGCGAAGTCGGGCGGCGGTCCGATAGACGAGGAATAGCCTCGACCGCGGGCTCCTGCCGCTACAATCTCCGCAACCCAAGGAGAACGTAGTGGCCCAGATCACCCTGACCGTGAACGGCAAGGCGCATGCCGTCGACGTGGACCCGCAGACCCCGCTGCTCTGGGTGCTGCGCGACACCCTGAACATGACCGGGACCAAGTACGGTTGCGGCATCGCCCAGTGCGGGGCCTGCACCGTGCATCTCGACGGCGAGGCCACCCGTTCATGCGCCACCGCGGTGGAGGACGTGCAGGGGCGGAAGATCACCACCATCGAAGGCCTGTCCGCCGATCGCTCTCATCCGGCGCAACTCGCCTGGATCGCCGAGCAGGTCCCCCAGTGCGGCTACTGTCAGTCGGGCATGCTGATGACCACGGCTGAATTGCTGAAACGCAAGCCCAAGCCCACCGACGCGGACATCGACGAGGCGATCAGCGGCCAAATCTGCCGCTGCGGGACCTACCCGCGATTGCGCAAGGCCATCAAGACCGCGGCCGCCATGGCCGCGCCCAAGCCCGCCGCACCGAAGCCGGTCGCGAAGGTAGCCGCCAAATGAGCGCCCCGAAGAGCCGGGCCCGTCGCGATTTCCTGAAGACCGGCGCCACGGGCGCCGCCGCCCTCGTCGTCGGCTTCCGCTTCTCGGACGACGCCTTTGCCCAGGAAGCGCAGGAGAAGAAGCTCATCAATCCGTTCGACGCCTGGGTCCATATCGAGGCGGACGGGCGCGTGCGCCTGGTCCTCGCGAAATCGGAGATGGGTCAGGGAGTCACCACCAGCCTGCCCATGATCCTGGCCGAGGAACTGGCGATCGACTGGAAGCACGTGAGCGTGGAACAGGCTCCCACCAACCCGAACGTCTACGACCACGGCACGGGCGGAAGCGCGAGCGTGCGAACGTCGTGGCTGCCTTTGCGACAGGCGGGGGCGGCGGCTCGCGAGATGCTGGTGCAGGCGGCAGCCAATCAGTGGGCGGTGAACCCCAACACGTGTCACGCCGAAGCGGGCGCGGTGGTCCACGGCCCCCGGGTCAAGCGCCTCCCCTACTCGCAGCTGGTGGCTGCGGCGAGCAAGCTCCCCATCCCCGACTTCTCCAAGGTGACGCTGCTCAACCCCAAGGAGTTCAAGATCGTCGGCACCGACATCCCGCGCGCGGATATCCCTCGCAAGGTCGACGGCAGCGGGGTGTTCGGCATGGACGTGCGCGTGCCCGGGATGCTCTACGCGGTGGTCGCGCGCTGCCCGGTGTTCGGCGGCAAGGTCAGGCGCTTCGACGCGACGAAGGCGAAGGGGGTGGGCGGCGTGAAGCACGTGGTCGAAATCCCCGCCCTTCCCGAGGCCCACACCGCGGGCGGTGTCGCCGTCGTGGCCGACACCACCTACGCGGCCATGCGCGGCCGCGACGCGCTGGTCATCGAGTGGGACGAGGGCGAGCACGCGACGGAGAGCAGCGCCACCCTGGGGAAACAGTTCGAGGAGCTGCTCGCCCGCACCGACGGCACGGTGGTGCGCAACGACGGCGACGCGCGGGCGGCGCTTCAAGGCGCCGGCCAGAAGATCGAAGCCACCTATGAGGTGCCGTTCCAGAATCACTCGCCCATGGAGCCCATGAACGCCACCGTCCACATCCGCCAGGACGGCGCCGAAGCGTGGCTCCCGAGCCAGGGACCGCAGTGGGGCCAGGATGCGATCGCCAAGATCGCGGGCCTGCCCGGCGACAAGGTGGTCGTTCACACCACTCTGCTGGGCGGCGGCTTCGGACGTCGATACCACGCCGACTTCGTGGCCGAGGCTGCGCAGATCTCGAAGGCCACCGGCGCGCCCATCAAGGTCGTGTTCACGCGCGAGGACGACACCCAGCACGGCTTCTACCGCCCGGCCTCGCTCCACAAGCTGACCGGCGCCCTCGATGCCAAGGGTCAGCCACAGGCGTGGCTGCATTTGATGAGTTCGGTCTCGATCGACCAGTACTGGACGCCGCCCGACAAGGCCAAGCCCGCGAGCAGCGAGGTGGGAGGGGCCGCGAACCTCGGCTACGCCATTCCGAACCTGCGAATGGAGTACGCGCCCGCGAAGTCGGGCGTGCCCGTGATGTGGTGGCGGTCGGTCGAGCACTCCACGAACGGATTCGTGACCGAGTGCTTCCTCGACGAACTCGCGGCGGCCGGCAAGATCGACCCGCTGGAACTGCGCCTGCGTCTGCTCGCCGAGCCCCGCAAGGTACGCGTTCCGCCGGACAACGAGTCCACCCTGGACACGAGCCGTCTCCGCGCCTGCGTGGAACTCGCGGCCCTGAAGGCGGGCTGGGGCAAGCCGCTCGCCAAGGGACGCGGACGCGGCATCGCCTGTCACTTCTCCTTCGATACCTACGTCGCCGAGGTGGCCGAGGTCACGATCGCCAAGGGCCTGGTCAAGGTGGATCGCGTGGTGGCCGCGGTGGACTGCGGCCGCGTGGTCAATCCCAACGGAGCCCGGGCCCAGATCGAGGGCGGCATCAACTTCGGTCTCACCGCGGCCCTCAAAAGCGCGATCACCATCGACCATGGCCGGGTCGAGCAGAGCAACTTCGACAACTACGAGATGCTCCGCATCGACGAGGCGCCGACCATCGACGTTCACTTCGTTCCGAGCGACGCGGCGCCCACCGGCACCGGTGAGCCGGGACTCCCGCCCTGCGCGGCCGCGGTGATGAACGCGGTCTTCGCGGCCACCGGCAAGAGGGTGCGGCGGTTGCCGATCCAGCCGGGAGACCTGGCCTAGACGCCCGACCTCGCCAGGACGTAAGCTCTCCGGACGCTTTCCAGGAGGTCGGTCCATGCGAAAAGCCCTGTCCCTTGCCATGGCCGTGGTGCTCGCCACCATCACGATTCCGGTCTCGGCCCAGAACCTCGACGTCGACGTCCAGAAAGGCATCGCCCAGGTGGACGAAGGCGACTACGACGGCGCGATCCTGACCCTCGACAACGCCGCGCGTCGATTGACCGCCGACAAGGCGAAGGCGAACGACCTCGCCCAGGCCTACCTCTACCTGGGCATCGCCTACATCGGCAAGGGACGCGAGGCCGCGGCCAAGGCCAAGTTCCGCGAGGCGGTGGCGCAGATCAAGACCCTGTCGCTCTCCGCCGACAAGTTCCCGCCCAAGGTCGTGGATCTGTTCGAAGCGGCGAAGGCGGAGGAGACTCAGGCGACCGCGACCGCGGCGCCGGCGCCGACCCCCGGCGCGAACGCATCGGGAGCGGCCGCTACCGAGAAGAAGAAGGGCGGCAGCAAGGCGATCTTCATCGTGGGCGGCCTTGCGGTCGCGGGCGGGGCCGTGGCCCTCGCGGGCGGCGGCTCGGGCGGCTCGTCTTCGAGTCCGGCCTCGACGTCGACCCTGCAGACCCTCAACTTCTCGGGCTCGCTGCCCAACTCCGGGGGCACCTACGAGTGCAAGCAGATCGTGGCCACCAAGGCGGGGACGCTGGAAGCGCAGATGACCTGGACGAATGGACAACTCGGTCTCGGCATCGGCTGCCAGGAGCACGACCCCCCCTACACGCCGTGCGCGACATCCAACTCCGTCCGCACCTCGAACACTTCGGCCACGCTGACCACAGCGGTTACCCAGAAGACCTACGACATCTGCCCGAACAACAACAGCGGGACGATCGACAACTACACCCTCGTGGTCCGGTTCCCTTGACCCGCCCCGCGCCAGCCGCGTGACCTGCCCGGCCTGCCACGCCGAGAACGAGACCCAAGCCAGCGCCTGCGCCGCCTGCGGCGCCTCGCTGGTCTCGCCCCCCGCGCCGACCGCGCCCACCGCGGTCATAGTGACCATCGACCTGTCCCCGGGCACCCTGTTCCACGGTCGCTACGAAATATTGGGTCCGCTCGGACGGGGCGGCATGGGCATGGTCTATCGCGCCCACGATAAGACCCTCGACGAAACCGTGGCCATCAAGGTGCTGCGCCCCGACTTCGCCCAGGACCCGACGATGGCCGCGCGCTTCCGGTCGGAGATCAAGCTCGCGCGCAAGGTGCGGCACCGGAACGTGTGCGCCATTCACGACTACGGCGAGGAGAGAGGGCTCCTCTACATCTCCATGGAACTCGTGGAGGGGGTCGACCTCAAGCGCGTCCTTCGGGAGCGGGGCGCCCTTCCTTTCGAGGAAGCCTTCGACGTTTCGATCCAGATCGCCGAGGGTCTGCAGGCGGTCCACGACGCGGGGATCATCCACCGCGATCTCAAGACCCCGAACATCATGGTCGACCCGCAGAAGGTCGCGCGGTTGATGGATTTCGGAATCGCCAAGCGCCAGGAGGGCGGCGGGGCCTCGACCGCCACCGGCCAGATCCTCGGCACCCCGGAGTACATGAGCCCCGAGCAGGCCCAGGGCCAGCGCATCGACTTCCGGAGCGACGTCTATGCCCTGGGGATCGTCATCTACGAGATCTTCACCGGCAACGTCCCCTTCCGCGGCGAAACCCCGATCTCAACGATCCTGAAGCACCTGCACGATCCGCCGCCCATCGACACCGCCCGCGTGCCCGACGCTCTTCGGCCGGTGTTGCGGCGCGCCCTCGCCAAGGACCCCGCGGCGCGGTATGCGAGCGCCCGCGCGCTCACCGAGGCCCTGCGTGAGGCGCTCCGCGAAGCGCGATCCGCGGGGCGGCCGGCGCACGAGATGTCCACCGCGATGCTCGTGGCGCCGACCCTCGCTCACCCCGGAATGGCCGCGCCAAAACGGAGTCAGCCGCTTGCGATCGCCGGCGCCGTCGCTCTGCTTGCGGTCGCCGGCGTCGCCCTGCGCATGGGCTCGGGCTCGCCCACGGCCGTTCCGGCGCCCGCGACCCCGGCCACGCCCTCGCCCTCGCCGACACCCAACGCCACGCCGTCGCCGGCAACGACGCCTGGGCCGAGTTCATCGCCAACCCCTGCGCCTGCCCCCGCCTCCGCTCCGCCTCGCCGCGCCACCCCGACGCCGCGTCCGGTCGCCCCGCCCGCTGCGCCCGCATCCCCCTCGCCCGCGGCCCCGACACCGGCCCCGGTCGCGCCGGTCACACCGGCGCCGGCCCCGCTCCCTTCGCCTGCCCCGGCATCGGAACCCGGCCAGCTTCAGATCGCGGTCCGACCGTGGGCCGAAGTCGTGATCGATGGCCGCGGCATGGGCACGACCCCGCTCGACAAGATCACCCTCGAACCAGGCCCTCACGTCGTGCTGCTGCGTCACCCGGCCTACGCCGAACTCCGGCGCACCGTCGTGGTGAAGTCCGGCGACACGGTCAGGCTCATCGTGGATCTCCCGAAGGAAGGCGTGTCGAAGCAGTGAGCGTCCACGCGTTCTTCGGCCACCGCAAGGGAGTGGGGCGGCTGCCGGTCCAGACCAGGAATCCCCCGTAGAGTCGGGCTCGTCGTTCGCGCAAACCCAGGCGGAGCGTGGTCCGGGACGCGTCCGGCTTGCGTGGTAATGTCAAGCGACAGATGGCACGTCGGGACCGCTGGCATTGGGCAATCGCCGCGGCATACGTCGCCTGGGCCCTGATCTTCATCGAATCCACCAGGGTCCGAACCCCTGACGGTCTCGTCTGGTCGTGCCTGTTTGACGACGCAATGATCTCGATGAGGTATGCCCGTAACCTGGCCGAAGGAAACGGTCTGGTCTTCAATCCGGGCGAGCGCGTCCAGGGATTCTCGAATCCGTTGATGACCCTGTGCATGTCCGCGCTCATCGCCCTCCTCGGGCCCACGCTCTCGGTCGGGGCGGTACAGCTGCTCGGTATCCCAACCGTTCTGGCCTGCGCGTTTCTCGCCGCCCGGATAGCGCGGAACCTCTTTCCTCTGGCGAACGACGCCCGGACCTTCGCCTTCGTCGCAACCCTGGCCTATTACCCCCTTTCACTTTGGAGCCTGACCGGAATGGAGACCGGCCTGTTGACGGCTCTGCTCCTGGGAGCGGTGGTGTCGATCCAGAGCGCTGACTGGCTGGCGGCTGGCCTCCTGCTCGGCCTCGCCTACCTCACCCGACCGGACGCCCTGGTTCCCGCCGTCATCCTGCTTGCTTCTCTGCGCTCGATGGGGGCCCCGCGAAACGCCGTGCTGAAATCAGCGACGGTCGTCGCGGCATTCGTCGTCGTCACGGGCCTGTGTCAGTTCCTCTACTACGGCGCTTGGCTTCCCAACACCTATACCCTGAAAGTCGAGGGCGTCCCTCTGTCATTCCGCCTCGAAAACGGTCTGCGGTTCACCGCGCCCCTTCTCGCCGATGCGGCGCCGATCATTCTCCTTTCCGTCGCGGGCTGGAAAACCGCGGGGAGACTCGGAGCCTGGCTTCGGGTCATGTGCGTGGCCGCCGTGGTCTACCAGATATTCGTCGGCGGTGACAGCTGGCCCGGTTACTGGCGCTTCACGACCCCCTTCATTCCTGTGGCCCTCGCGCTTGCCGCGTGGCATCTTGGCCCTGAGCACCAGCGGGGGCGCTCGCTCCCGGTCCGATGGATTCTCGCCGCGCTCGTCATCCTCGCGGGCAATGGGCGATTCCTTGGGGAATGGCTCCTCCTGACGCCTCCCCTCGGCGCGGAAACGTCCGCCGAGAACGTCCGGATCGCGCGCGCCGTTCACCGGATCACGACCGAGGACGCGGTGGTGGGCTCGCCGTTTGCGGGGGCAATCCCCTACTTCTCCGAACGACGGGCCGTGGACTTTCTCGGCAAGGCCGACCGCCGGATCGCCAGACTAACCCCGGACCTCAGCGGCGCGGTGGGGTGGGGAGGCTTGATCAGCGTCCCCGGACACAACAAGTATGACCTGGCGTATTCGATCGGCGAGAGGAAACCCGACTACGTTCAGATGTTCCGCTGGGGCAATCAGGAGGCGAATTCGACGGGCTACGTCACGGTCTGGTATGGACGTTTCCTTCTGCGGCTCCGGCGCGACTCGCCCCGCGTTCGGTGGGATCGGTTGAGATGTCGATCGGGCGAGTGCCGGGCCATAAACCCCTGGCGGTGATGCGTGCGTCCCGAGGTCGGCGTGATCACGGCGGAGAATCCCCTCGGTCAAGGTCGTAGAGCCTCTAGCCCGTCCCGCCTCGCCCGACCGGGTCCGCCGCTGCGACCGGGATCCGGAGTGTCGGAGGCGTAGACTTCCCACCGGAGGCGTCGCATGTCTCTTGAGCCTGGCCAGATGTTGTCCCGCTACCGCCTCCTGGCGAAGATCGGCGAGGGCGGTATGGGTGTCGTCTGGAAGGCTCTCGACACTTCGCTCGACCGCGAGGTGGCGCTCAAGCTGCTGCCCGACGAGTTGAGCCGGGACGCGGAGCGGCTGGCCCGGCTGGAGAGCGAAGCCCGGATCGTCGCGGCCCTCAACCACCCCAACATCGTCACTCTGCACTCCATCGAGGAGGCGGATGGCCGGCGCTTCCTGACCCTGGAGCTCGTGGAGGGCCGCCCCCTGGCCGATGTGATCCCGAGCGGGGGCCTGTCCCTTGCCGAGTTCACCCGCATCGCCCGCGCCGTGGTCGAAGCGCTCTCCGCCGCGCATCGAAGGGGCATCACGCATCGCGACATCAAGCCGCGCAACATCATGGTCGGAAAGGATGCGGTGAAGGTGCTCGACTTCGGCCTGGCCCAGTCGCCGAAGGCTCCGCCGAAAGCTCCGGAGAAGAGCGACCTGCCCACCCGGACCCAGACCGGCGACGACCGCGCGGTGGGCACGCTCGCCTACATGTCTCCCGAGTGCATCGAGGGATTGCCCGTCGACGCGCGCTCCGACCTCTTCTCCCTGGGCGCGGTGCTCTACGAGATGGCGACCGGCCGGCGCCCCTTCGAGGGGGCGAGCGCGGCCGCGCTCATCTCGTCGATCCTGCGCGACGCTCCCATCCCGCCGACCCGCCTCAACGAATCGTATCCGCCTCGCCTCGACCGGATCGTGGCCCGCTGCCTGGAGAAGGACCCCAAGTACCGGTGGCCGACCGCGCAGAGCGTTCAGTGGGAGCTGGAGCAACTCGAGGCGGAGGTTGGAGCCGAGTTGCGGGCCGAGCGCTCGATCGCGGTGCTGCCTTTCGCGGACTTGAGCCGCGAAAAGGACCAGGAGTACTTCTGCGAAGGCATCGCCGAAGAGATCCTGATCGCGCTCAGCCGCGTCGCGAACCTCCATGTGGCCTCGCGCAGTTCGTCCTTCCGGTTCGGCAAGGGCGACGTGGACGTGCGCGAGATCGGCGCGCGCCTCGGGGTGGGCGCGCTCCTGCATGGCAGCGTGCGCCGCGCCGAACAGCGCCTGCGGATCACCGCCGAACTCGCCGACGTCAAGACCGGCTTCCGGATCTGGGCCGAGCGCTACGACCGCGAAATGCAGGACATCTTCACCATCCAGGACGACATCGCTCAAAGCATCGTGAAGGCGCTCGAGGTCAGCCTCTCGTCGGTGGAGCAGGCGGCCCTGGGCAAGCCCTCCACCAGCGACGCGAAGGCCTACGACTACTACCTGCGGGGCCGGAAGTTCTTCTACCAATACAGCCGCAAGGGAATGCGGTTCGCGCTGGAGCTGTATTCGCGCGCCATAGAACAGGACCCGGGCTTCGCCCGCGCCTATGCGGGGATCGCGCAGTGCAGCGCCTTCCTGTTCCAGAACGCCGGAGGCCACGCCTCGGACCTGGAGCACGCGGACGGCGCGAGCCGCAAGGCGCTGGAACTGGATCCGGAGTCCGCAGAGGCCCATGCCGCCCGCGGAGTGGCGCTCTCCCTGCGCAACGAGCACGCCGAGGCCGAGCGGGAGTTCGTGGAGGCCATCCGCCTCAACCCCGACCTCTTCGAAGCCCACTACTTCTACGCCCGCGACCGCTTCGCGCTCGGGGACTACGAGAAGGCGGTGCGGCAGTACGAGGAGGCCATGCGGGCGCGGCCCGAGGACTACCAGTCGCCCCTGCTCGTGGCCGGCGCCTTCGTGGCCCTGGGGAGGCCAAAGGATGCCGAGGCGGTGCGCCGACGCGGCATCAAACTGGCCGAGGAGCACCTGCGCCTGAACCCCGACGACGCGCGGGCGCTCTACATGGGCGCCAACGGCCTGGTGGCCCTGGGAGAGCGCGACCGGGGGCTCGCGTGGGCCGATCGGGCCCTCGCCATCGACCCCGACGAAGCCATGCTCCTCTACAACATCGCCTGCATCAAATCCATGGCCCGCGCCCGGGAGGAAGCGCTCGACTGCCTCGAGCGTTCGGTCCGCGCCGGCCTGACCCTGCGGGGCTGGGTGCTGCACGACACCGACCTCGATCCGATCCGGGACGACCCGCGCTTCGAGGCGGTCCTCAAGAGCTTCGACTGAAGAGACGACGGTATGGGCGCGCGCATCGTGATGTCGACCTTCGGCTCGTTGGGAGACCTCTATCCCTATCTGGCCGTCGCGCGTGAACTCAAGCGCCGCGGGCATGGGATCACCATCGCGAGCTTCGAGGCCTACCGCGACCGGGTGATCGCCGAGGGAATCGGGTTCCACCCGGTGCGGCCCGACATCGATCCCAACGACAAGGAGGAGCTGCGGCGGGTGATGGACAAGAGGAACGGCCCCACCTACCTCCTCCGCGACATCGTCTTCCGCTTCCTGCGCGAGACTTTCGCCGACTGCCGCGAGGCCGCGAAAGGCGCCGACCTCATCGTCACGCACCCGGTGGCCTACGGGATGCTCCTGGCCGCCCGGGCCGCGGGACGTCCGTGGGCATCCGTCGCGCTCTCGCCGGTCAGTCTCTTTTCGGCCCTTGATGCATCGGTGTATTCGGGCCTGCCCTTCGCCGACGCCATCGCGGGGCTGGGTCCTTCGATTCAGCGCGCGCTCACGCGGCTCGTCGACTTCGGGACCCGCCGCTGGCAGAAGAGCTATATCGACCTGGAGACCGAACTCGGGCTTCCCCATGGACCGAACCCGGTCATCGCGGGGCAGCACTCGCCCTACCGGGTGTTGGCACTCTTCTCCGCGGAACTCGCGGCGCCTCAGGCCGACTGGCCCCTGAACACGCGAGCCACCGGATTTCCCTTCTACGAGCAGAAGGACTCGCTGTCTCCCGAACTCGCGCGGTTCCTCGACGCCGGCGAACCGCCGATCGTCTTCACCCTCGGGTCGGCCGCGGTTGGCACGGCGGGTGACTTCTTCCAACAAAGCGCAGACGCGACTCAGCGGTTGGGGCAGCGGGCGGTGCTGCTGGTCGGCCGCGATCCGGAGAATCTCCCGACTACACTTCCCCAGGGCGTGATCGCGGTCCCCTACGCGCCGCATGCCGCGGTCTTCTCGCGGGCCCGGGTGGTGGTGCACCAGGGCGGTATCGGCACCACCGCCGAGGTGATGCGCGCGGGCTGTCCGTCGCTCGTCGTTCCCTACAGCCACGATCAGCCCGACCACGCCCGGCGCCTGAGACGGCGGGGTCTCGCCGGTAACCTCGCCCGCGAGTCGTATACGGCGAAGAGCGCGGCGCGCGCGATTCAGACGCTCATCGATGATCCCGGGTATGCGACGAGGGCCGCCGAGATCGGCCGGCGGGTCCGGGTCGAGGACGGCGTGCGCCACGCGGCCGACTCCCTGGAAGAACTCCTGTAAGGAAGTCCGGCCTATAGTCCACACCGCCATGAAGATCACATCCTTCCATACCGCCGCCTCGCTCCTCCTCGCCGCTTCCTGCCTCGGCGCCGCGTCCGGGGCCCAGGCGCCGCCATCAAAATCGGAATCCATGAACGACAACCCCCTCCTGGTCGAAAGCACGCTGCCCTTCCGGTATCCCCCGTTCGATCGCATCAGGAACGAGCACTTCGCGCCGGCCTTCGAAGCGGGTATGGCCGAACACGCGAAGGAGATCGAGGCCATCGCGAAGAACCCGGACAAGCCCACCTTCGAGAACACGATTGTCGCCATGGAGAAAGCGGGCCAGCTGCTGGCCCGGACCAGCCGGATCTTCTTCAACCTCACCGGGACCAACACCAACCCCGAGATGCAGAAGCTGCAGCGCGCGATCGCGCCGAAGCTCGCGGCCCACAGCGACTCGATCACCCTCGATCCGGCGCTGTTCGCGCGAATCGCCGCCCTCTACGAGGCGAAAGACTCCCTGAAGCTGGACCCGGAGTCGAGCCGGCTGCTGTGGCGCTACCACCGCGACTTCGTTCGCGCCGGGGCGAAGCTCTCCGACGCGGACAAGCAGAAGCTCAAGGCCCTGAACGCGGAACTGGCATCGCTCCAGGCCGCCTTCAGCCAGAACGTCTTGAAGGAGGTCGCCGCCTCTTCCGTGTTCGTGGATAGCCGGGAGGAGCTCAAGGGCCTGACCGACGCTCAGATCACCGCCGCCGCCGCGGCCGCCAAGCTGAGCGGCAAGGAAGGAAAGTACGAACTGCGCCTCACCAACACTACCGGCCAGCCGATCCTGGGCTCGCTCGAGAACCGCGCGCTGCGCCAGAAGGTGATGGAGGCTTCCCTCGCCCGCGGCAGCCGCGGCGGCGAGTTCGACAATCGTGAAGCCGCCGCCCTCATCGCGAAGCGGCGGGCCGAGCGCGCCGCACTTCTCGGTTACCCGAGCCACGCCGCGTATCAGGTCGAAGAGCAGACCGCGGGCAGCGTCGACGCGGTCAACAAGCTGCTCGCTCAGCTCGGCCCTCCCGCGGTGAGAAACGCCCGCCGCGAGGCCGCGGACATGCAGACCCTGGTGGCCGCGGAAAAGGGCGACTTCGAGATCGCGGCCTGGGACTGGGACTTCTACGCGGAGAAGGTCCGCAAGGCGCGCTACGCGTTCGACGAGTCGCAGCTCAAGCCGTACTTCGAGTTGAACCACGTCCTCCTCGACGGCGTCTTCTACGCGGCCGAAAAGCTCTACGGAATCACCTTCAAGGAGCGCCACGACCTGCCCGTCTACGAGCCGAGCGTGCGGGTCTTCGACGTGTTCGACAAGGACGGCTCGCCCCTCGCCCTCTTCATCGCCGACTACTACGCGCGCTCGAACAAGAACGGCGGGGCGTGGGCGAACGCCTATGTGCCCCAGTCGGGCCTGTTCGGCACCAAGCCCGTCATCGCGAACCATCTCAACATCCCGCCCCCGCCGAAGGGCGAGCCCACCCTGCTCACCTACGACGAGGCGAGGACGGCCTTTCACGAGTTCGGCCACGCCCTGCACGGGATGTTCTCGAACGTGAAGTACCCGCGCTTCGCGGGCACCAGCGTCCCCCGCGACTTCGTCGAATACCCGTCGCAGGTGAACGAGATGTGGACCACCTGGCCCGAAGTGCTGAAGAATTACGCCAAGCACTACAAGACGGGCGCGCCCATCCCCCAGGACCTGCTCGACAAGGTGAAAGCCGCCGAGAAGTTCAACCAGGGCTACGCCACCACGGAGCTCGTCGCAGCCAACGTCATCGACCAGGCCTGGCACCAGAGGAAGCCCGACGAGGTGCCGGATGCAGGCGGCGTGCTCGCCTTCGAGCGCAAGGCCCTGGAGCAGGGCGGGGTGGCCTTCGCTCCCGTGCCGCCGCGCTATCGCACGACCTACTACTCGCACATCTTCGCGGGCGGATATTCGGCCGGCTACTACTCCTACTTCTGGAGCGAAGTCCTCGACGCGTTCAGCGTCGAATGGATGAAGGCCCACGGCGGGTTGAAGCGGGAGAACGGCGACCACTTCCGTAACACCCTGCTCTCACGCGGGGGCAGCGAGGACGCGATGGTGCTGTTCAAGAACTTCACGGGATCGGACCCGTCGATCGAGCCGTTCCTCAAACGGCGCGGCCTCGAAGCTCCGGCGGCCGGGCCGGGGAAGGACTGACGCGAGCTAATGGGTTCCCGCGGAGGCGCGCTCTGAAATGGCGCGGTCCCGCGCGAAACGGTCGAGCGCGAAGGGAGCGATCAGGGAGGGGACACGCCGGGTGGCGATGAGCTCGGCCATGGTGAGGCCGCTGACCGGAATGGCCTTGAAACCCCACGTCCCCCACCCCGACGAAAGATAGAAGTTCTCGATCTCGGTCACGCCCATGAGGGGAGAGTAGTCGGGGGTCATGTCGCAGACCCCCGTCCATTGCCGCAGGATCGTGAGCTTGGACAGGAGCGGGAAGAGGCAGACCGCCCGCGCGGACAGCGAGGCCAGGAGCGGGAAGGTGGAGCGATTGGCGTAGCTGGTGTAAGGATCGATCTCCGCGCCGATGAGGAACTCGCCGCGTGAGGTCTGCTGGATGTAGATGTGCAGGTCGGCGGAGGCGACGGTACGGGCCATGGCCGGCTTGTACGATTCCGTCACCATGGCCTGCAGGGGATGGGTCACGATGGGCAGTCTTAGCCCGACCATGTCGGTGATCTGGGTGACGTAGCCGCCCACCGCGCTCAACACCGTGCCGGCGGCGACCGGTCCCACCGAGGTCTCCACCCCGACGCATTTCCCGTTCTTCACGTTGACGCCGGTGACGTTGACGCCCTGATGCACGTGGACTCCGCGCCTCTGAGCCTGATACGCATAGCCCCAGGCCACGGCATCGTGACGCACCGCCGAACCCGGAGGGTGATAGGCGGCGCCGAGGATCGGCATGTGCCCGCCCCCGGTCATGTCGAGCTGCGGACAGATCTTGTGAACCTCTTCCGCGGTGACGAACTGCGTGTCCACCCCGAAAGCCTGATTCTGGAGGGCACGCTCGCGCTGGTTGAACACCTGGAACTCGGAGTGCGCCATCCAGAGCAGTCCCTTGAAGGACTGGAGCAGGTTGAAGTCGAGCTCGCGGCCGAGCTCGCCGTACATTTCCTGGCTCTTCTTGTAAAAGCGGATGGTGTCGGGGGTCTTGTAGTTCGCACGGACCACGGTGGTGTTGCGACCGGTGCCGCCGCTGCCGATGTAGGAACGCTCGATGACCGCGACGTTGGTGATCCCGAAGCGGCTCGCGAGGTAGTACGCGGTAGCGAGTCCGTGGCCGCCTCCGCCGATGATGACCACGTCGTAGGACTTCTTCATCGGCTCGGCCTTGAGATAGACCCGCTTGCGGAAGAGGCCGCTCACAGCGCGAACTCCGCGGGAGGGGTCAGGCGGGGCGAGAGATCCGGGCATCCGCTCAGGATTCGACGCGGCAGGTGATATCCGAGCGGCGCCGGGTTCAGGAAATGAATGTGCGTGTCGAAGACGATCGCCTTGGTCGCCACCATGGCCACCGCTCCCTGTACCAGCACGGGACGCCCTGCGGGGATGGGATTCTCGGAGAAGCGCTCCCACACGAGCGGGACCTCCTGGCCACGCACCGTCAACACCGACCAGCCGTCGCTCAGGTCGACCGCGAGTCCGTTGGATGAAGCACTCTCGAGATGGCGACGGGCGTGCGCCAGCATTTCCGCGGCTGCGCCGGCCGGACCGATGAGCCACAATTCGTCGGGCGCGGTGCGGGCCTTGAAGGCGCCGGGAAAGTCCGGCATGCCGTCGAGCACGCCGCGCTCATCCAGACACGACACGATGGCCGCGCGCGAAGCGGTGAGTTCAAGCACGGAGCTTCGCTCCTTCCGGATCGTAGAGGGCGCCGTGAACGATGCGGCCGGTATCCCGCCGCGCCCCGTTGTCGCTCACCGCCACGACTTCCGGCGGCGGCGCGCCGTCCTGGAGCCGCACCCAGCCAAGGGCCACGCCGCACTTCAGCAGCGGGGAATAGCGGCTCGAGGACAGATGGCCGACGCGGTCGCCGCCCACCATGAGCTGGGCGCCTTCGTCCGGCGCGCTCGTCCCTTCGAAGCGGATGGTCACGAGCTTTTTGGCCGGGGGAATGGCCGCGAGCCTCTCGATGGAGCTTCGTCCGACGAAGTACGGCTTCTCCATCTTGACCGCCCAGTCCATGCCCACCTTGTGCGGCGTGGTGTCGAAGTCGGTGTCCTGGCTGATGATGATGTGCCCCTTCTCGAGGCGCAGCAGTTTCAGCGCCTCCAGGCCATGCGGCGCGATGCCGAGGTCGGCCCCCGCCTCGAGCAGAGCGTTCCACAGCTCGACGCTGCGGGAGGCGGGATGGTGCAGCTCGTAACTCAGTTCGCCGGTGAAGCCGACGCGCACGGCCAGGCACGGTATGCCGCGCACGCTGATCCGCGCGATGCCGGAATAGGGAATCGCGTCCCGGTCGACCGCATCGGGAGTGAGCCGCGCCAGCAGTTCGCGCGACTTCGGGCCCGCCACGTTGATGGCGCCGAGGACCGCGGTCTGATTGACGATGTGGACCTTCAACTTCCACGTTTCTTTCCAGTCGCGGAACCATCCCTCGGCCGCATCCGCCCCACTCGAGGTTGTGCTGACGAAGTAGTCGTCGGGTGCTACCAGGGCCACCAGGCCGTCGTCGAAGATGTAGCCGGCCTCGTTGAGCGACAGAACGTAGCGACTCCGCCCGGGCTTCAGGGTGCCGATGTGAACCGGGTAGAGGCGCTCGAGGAACTCGGTCGCGTCCGGGCCGCAGATCCGATACTTGCCCAGGGTGCCGACGTCCATGATGCTGACGTCGCGCCGCACCGCCCAGTACTCCTTCTCCTGGTTCCCGTAATCGCCGGGCCGGTGCCATGCGCCGGCCCAGGCCATGTTCGCGCCCATTTCCAGGTGCCGCTGGTGCAGGGCGGTGCGCAATTCGAGGTGATGGTCGTAACCGGCCGCGGCCTGCTCGATGGTCAGGGGTCGCGCCGGGGGACGCGCGGTGGTCATGGCGGAGGTCCAGCCCGCGCCCGGCTCCAGTTTCCGGACACAGGCCCGCAGATGTCCCTGACACATCAGCCCCTGACACGGCCCCATGGTCATCGTGGTGTAACGCTTCAGGATCTCGGTCGATGTGTAACCTTCGCGATACGCAGCCTCCACTTCACCGACTCCCACGTCCTCGCAAAGACAGACGATGCCCGTCTTCGGGGCGGGCGGCAGGTGCGACTCCATCTGCGGCACCGGCACCGCGACCGATTGCCGCGCGGCGGCGCGGCCGCTGCCTCCGGCCTCGTCCAATGAGCACCCGGGGGTCAAGACCTCGCCCGCGCCGTTGACGACGCAGTGCTGGGCCTGCCGAAGCAGGCCATTGCGAGGCGAGAAACCAAGCGACAGCACGAGCGTGTCGCAGGGCACGACCTCGCGCGCGCCCGACGGGCTCTGCACGACCACCGCGGAAACATGACGCCGTCCGTTGGCCTCCACCACTTCCCCGTCGATCGTGGACGGAATGTCCTTCGGCAGGCGGGAGGCCAGCGCGGAGGGAGTCACGGCCATGCGGATCGCGACCCCGGCGTTGCGCAGGGTGTCGAGGTGAACGAGAGATTCCTCCGTGCCGAGCACCACCACCGCGCTCTCGCCCGGCTTGACCTTGTGCACCCCGGCCATGCGCGCGGCCCCGCGGCTGAGCCAGACGCCGGGCAGGTCGCTTCCGGGGAACACCGCGTGCCGCTCCACCGCCCCCGTCGCCACCACGATCCGCTTCGGATGAACCAGGTACAGCACGTCGTGGCCGGCCGCGGTCACCAGCGGGCCCTCGTAGATTCCGGTGACCGGCGCTTGCTCGATGACCCTGATGCCGTTCTGCGCGCGCACCTTGGCGAGCAGCGAGTCGATCGCGGCCCGAGTGGGTCCGGGCGCCACCTTCTCACCGATGAGCCCTTCGTCGATCAGCGCGACCGCCTCGCCTCCCTCGGCCGCGGCCAGCGCGGCGGAGAGGCCGGCCACGCCTCCGCCGATCACGGCCAGGTCGGGATGCAGGTTTCGCCGCTCCCGCGCCTCGGGCTTGAGGGCGGTATCGATCGGCCCGAGGCCGGCGACGCGGATGATGAACTTCTCCGCGAACGACCACAGGCCGCGCGGTTTCGTGAAGATCTTGTAGTAGAAGCCCACGGGCAGCGCCCAACGGAAGAACCAGAGGACGGAAAGAGCATCGTGTTCGACCGAGGGCCACCCGTTGCTGCGCGAAACCTTCTGGCCGTCCTTAGCCGGGGTGATGCACGAGCGCACCGCCGGTTCGCCGTCGACCGTGACCATGCAGTTCGGGCAGTCGCCGGTGCCGCAATACAGCCCGCGCGGGCGGTGATACTTGAACGAACGCGACACCACGGTGACGCCTTCGCGCTGGAGCACCGAGGCGATGGTGTCCCCTTCCTGCAGGGGCAGGGGGCGTCCCTCGAAGTCAATGGACGGCATGGATCGCGTTCGTGACCGTGTCGCGCTCGGCGGTCAGCCACCGGCGGCAGCCGGCGTGGTGAAACCAGCGTTCGGTCTGCAGACCCGCGGGGTTCCGCCGATACCAGATGCGCTCGAACTCGGCGGCAGGATCCGGGTGGGTTCCCGGGACGGGCGGGGCGACGCCCACTTCTCCGCCGAACCAATATTCCGTGAAGGGCCGGCTTCCGCAGTTCGGGCAATTAATTCGCAGGGCCATGAATTCCCTTGTGACCGGCGTCGGTCAATGCTCTACTTTGGTCAGGACTCTATCGCAAGTTCTCACACGTTTTCCTGGAGAGAGCGCATGTCTGAAAATGCTTCGGCGCCGACCTGGTCCTCCCGCCCCGCCTTCTATCTGGCCACGGTGGGCGCGGCAGTCGGCCTCGGCAGCATCTGGCGTCTGCCCTACCTCGTGGGCTCGAGCGGAGGCAGCGCGTTCGTTCTCGTCTTCGTCATCGCGTGCCTGCTGATCGCCACCCCGCTGCTCGCCGCGGAGTTCATCCTGGGCCGCCGCTCGCGCCTGAGCCCCCCGGATGCGGCGGGCGCGGTCGCGAGCGAGTCGGGACTCACCACCCGCTGGAACGCGATCGGCATCCTCGGCACCATCGCCGCGTTCGCCATCATTTCCTACTACACCGTGATCGCGGGATGGGTGCTCGCCTATGCGTGGAAAAGCGGGACCGGCGTCCTCGTGGGCCTGGACCGACCGCAGGTGGTGAGCCTGTGGCGCGGATTCCTGGGGAACCCGCTCGAAATGGGGGCGTGGCACATCGCGTTCCTGACCCTGGTTGCGGTGATCTCCGCGCGCGGTGTCGGCCGCGGCATCGAGGTTGCCACCAAGGTGCGGGCGCCCGTGCTGCTGATCCTGCTGCTGGCGCTGATGTCCTATTCGCTCGTGACCGGCGATGTGCGAAAGGCCTTTGAGTTCGCGATCGAGCCGCATCTTTCGGAGATCACCCCCGCGGTGGTCCTCGCGGCCATCGGCCAGGCGTTCTATGCGACCGGGGTGGGCATGGCCATGATGCTCGCCTACGGCTCCTACACCTCGAAAGGCACCTCCCTGGTGCGGACGGCCCTCATCATCAGCGGCTCGATCCTTCTCGTTTCATTCCTCGCGACCCTCACCATCTTCCCGATGGTCTTCCGTTACGGAATGAACCCCGCGGCCGGGCCCGAACTGGTGTTCGACGTGCTGGCCAGCGTCTTCGCCGAGATGCCGGGCGGGCGGCTGTTCGGCACCTTGTTCTTCGTGCTGCTGGTGTTCGCCGCGCTCACCCCGTCGATCGCCGGCCTCGAGCCGCTGGTGGAGTGGCTGCAGCAGCACCGCAAGGTTTCCCGGGCGGGCGCGGTCACCATCGCTTCGGTCACGGCCTGGGTGCTGGGCATTGGCTCGGTGTTGTCGTTCAACGTTTGGTCGAGCTGGCATCCCCTGGGCGCCCTGCCGCTCTTCGCGGACAAGACGTTCTTCGACACCGTCGACTTCGTGTCGTCGAACATCCTGCTGCCCATCGGCGCCATGGCCACGAGCGTCCTGGTGGGATGGCGGATCGACCGCGCCATCGTGGAGGACGAGCTCATTGAGACCACCCCCTTCGCGCGACGGGTGTGCGTGTGGCTGCTGCGCTACGTCTGCCCGCTCGCCATCGCCGCGGTGTTCGCCTCGGCCCTGTGGTGAGGCCGCGGGGCCGGACCCTTCCGTCGGGAACGGGCCCGGTCGACGAACCCGCTCACCGGCCCGGGTGTTCGGCGGTGGGCGGATGCAGGCCGAGACGCTCGCGCACCCGCTGCCGGAATCGCGCTTTTTCCTCGGCGTTCCAACCGGCGCGGTAGGCGACGTGCCGTCCCATTCCTCCGAAGAGAATCCGGCACAGGACCAGAAGTCCGAGCGCCTGCCAGAAAGTGACCTGCGACCAGCCGAAGATCGAAGGGATCAGCCAGTTCCACAGCAGCATCACCAGAACGCCGCCGATTCCGGCCACCACCACGATCCCCAGGATCGCCAACGGCACGATGAACATCCATTTCCTTCTCATGATTCTCTCCCTCGTCCTTTCGTAAGTTCGTCATAGGCCCCGCGCAGCCGTTCGCGCAGTCGCAGGACCGCGTAGCGCTTGCGCGAGAGCAGGGTGTTGAGGCTCACGCCTGTCTCCGCCGCCATCTCGTTGAAGCTGCGTCCCTCGATCTCGTGGGCCACGAACACCGCCCGCTGTTCCTCGGGCAGCTCCGCGACCGCGGCCGCGAGCTCATCCAGAAGCAGGTGGCGAGCATGGATCGCCTCCGGTCCGGCTTCCGGCGAAGGCAGCAGGTCCTCGAGCCGCAGCGCCTCGTCATCGTCCTGCTCGATCGCTATGTCGCTGAAGTTCTCCGGCTTCTTCTTGCGAATGAGATCGATGATGCGGTTGCGCGCCACCCGGAACAGCCAGGCCGCCACGTGATCGATCGGCATCAGCAGCCGGTTCGCCTCCACCAGTTCGTAGAAGACGTCCTGGAGGATGTCCTCGACGTCTCGCGGGTCGGGAACGCGGCGGCGGATGAAGCGGCGCAGGCGGGACTGTTCCCGACTGACCACGTCGGAGATCCGCTGGTCCTGTTCGAGTGTCATTCGGGTCGCCGCGTCTTTCACCTGTCAGTATGGACGAATGAGCGGCGCGGATATTGTGGTCCCGGGCCATAAGGCCGCGAAATCACCGTTCCCCGGCCGAGGCCTCACTCCGGAGACACCCTGGACCGGGCTGCGTGACATCGGGCGCAGCATAGGAATGCGCGAGGCGCGACCGTTGTCCCAGGTTGTCGCGGGTCAGGGTGTCAACTGGTAGCCGTCGCCGTGCACGGTGTGGATGAAACGGGGCCGGCCGGGGTCCGGCTCGATCTTCTTGCGCAGGCGGCCGACCGCCTGGTCCACCGAGCGGGTGACCGGCGTGCTCGGGTAGCCCCACACTTCGCGCAGGAGCTCGTCGCGATGCACCACGCGGCCCTGTCGGTCGGCCAGGTAGCGCAGCAGCGCGAACTCGCGATGGGTCAGGTGCAGGACGGTCCGGCCCCGCTTCGCCTCCATCACCGTGAAATCGACCGAGACCGATCCGAGCGCGATCCGCTCCACGCCTGAACCGGCGCGTCGAAGCACGGCCCGGGCCCGGGCCAGGAGTTCGTCGAGGTCGAATGGCTTGGTGACGTAGTCGTCGGCGCCAAGGTCCAGTCCCCTCAGTTTGTCCGCCTTCTGGCCGCGTGCGGTCAGCATGATGACCGGCGTCTGCCCGCCGCGACGCAGCGGAGACACCAGCTCGAACCCTCCGCGCCCCGGCAGCATCACATCCAGGATCACGAGGTCGGGCACGAACTCGAGCGCCGTCCCGATGGCGAGGTCGCCGTCGGAAACGCACGCGACCTCGAAACCGTCGAACACGAAGTTGTCCCGAAGCACGCGCGCGAGCGCGGCATCGTCTTCGACGATCAGAACCCGCTTCTTCATCGCCTCACTCCGCCACCGGAAATGTAACCCCGACCGTGGTGCCTTCACCCGGCCGGCTCTCGATGGAGAGGCGTCCGCCGTGGTCTTTCACGATGCGAAGCACGATGGCGAGGCCCAGACCGCTCCCGCCCGACCGCGCCTGGTGACCGCGGTAGAAGCGCCGCGTCACCTGAGAGACCTCGTCCGCGGGAATGCCGACGCCGCGATCGACCACCTCGAGCCGGATCGACGCGGGACCATCCCGGCCCGCACGCACCGCCAGCCAGCGGGACGTTCCCGAGTAACGCAGGGCGTTGTCCACGAGGTTGTCCAGCACCAGGGCGAGAGCGGTGGGGTCGGCGCGCACGGGCGGCAGGTCGGAAGGGCACTCGAGGCGCACCTCGAAGCCGGCCTGGTCCAGTTGAGCCGCGAAGCCCTCGAGAGCGGTCTCCGCCGCCACCCGCAAATCGACGGGTTCGAAAGCGTAGATGGCGGTGACGTCGGTGATCCGCGCGTACGCGAGCAGGTTGTCCACCAGCCGGGTCAGGCGCTTGGACTCCTGAACGATCATCTCCGCATAGTCGCGCCTGGCCCCGGGGTCGGCCACCCGGCCCTGCGCCAGCGTCTCACCTATGGCGCGGAGGGTCGCAATCGGCGTCTTCAACTCGTGGGTCACCGCCGAGACGAAATCGGATCGCATGCCGGCAACCCGCTCGCTCTCGCTCGCCGCTCGCGCCGTGAGCAGCAGACCGGCGACGAACACGGTAGCGGCCAGGGCGGAAGTGGCGAGCGCCCGCTTTCGCGCGATCGCCGCCGCCTTGAAGACGGCATCGTCACCGACGATGGCCTGGACCTCCCAGGACGGGTAGGACTTTCCCGCCCCGGGATCGACGCCCGCGGCCAGCGGATCGAAGAAGGTCACCGGAAAACCGCGGCGGACGATGCCGCCCGAGCGGCCGGAGAAGGACGGGCCGGCCACCAGGTTCGAGGTGTCGTCGACGACCGACACGGGCGGGCCCTCCCCGATGCGCGCGACCTCCTGGGCGAGTTCCGGAAAGTAGTGCCGGCGCGCCCACTCGAGGTTCACCGTGAATCCCACCGCACCCGCCAGCCGTTCGCGGTAGGCATCGCGATAGAACAGGCGCGCGACCACCTGGTACCGCTTGTCGCCGAGCGTCAGTTCGAAAACCGAGAGGCGGCGCTCGACCCGGGCGTCGGTATGGATCCGTGCGAGGAGCGTGCCGGAGACCTCGGGCGCGCGCGCGACCACGACGGGAAACGAAACCCGCTCCGGGGCGGCGGGGGCCCACGCAGGAGGGCGCTCGGAGCGGTTGAAGAAGGGCATCGACGTGTCCGCATCTCCCGCCCGCCAGACGAAGAACGACTCGGGATACGGATATCGCGCGAACGCGCCGGCCGCGAGATCCCGAAGATCGTCGGCCGGGTCGAGGGCCGCGCCCTCCCACCACGCCGGCAGAACCGAGTTCTGGACCGCGTGCATGTCTCGCCGGAGCGCCGTGATCAGAAGGTCCACCGCCTCGCGGGCCCGGCGGGCGGCCAGCAGTTCTTCGCCGTGTGCGAGGTCTTCCTCGGCGCGGTAGCCGAGGGCGATGACCACCGCAAGCGGGATGCAGACCAGAACCGCAAGCCACCCGGCGAGCGTGCCGCTGAAGCGCGGGAGTGCGGGAAGCCTCATCGCGAAATCTCGCGCTCGCGGTAATAGCGGGCCGCACCCGGGTGCAGCGGAATCGGGGTGGCGGGGGCCCGCTCCAGGTCGAGGGCTCCCGCCGCGGCATGCGGCCCCTGGAGCTCGGGAAGAATCTCGAACACACGCTGAGCGAGGTCGTGGACCAGCTGTTCATTCACATCGTCGCGGCACACCAGCAGGTTGTCCACGCCGATCGTGTGGACCGCGCGCAGGTGTCCGGGGTAGGCGCCCGCGGCGATGCTCGCCCGGATGAAGAAAGGATCGGCCCTCAGCAGCTGCTCGATGACCGGACCCTCGAGAGGCAGGATACGGGCGCCGGCCTGCGTGGCCATGGTCACCGCCTCGAGCGGCTGGCTGCCCACCACGAGAAGCGCGTCGAGATCTCCCGCGACGAGACGAACCGCGGCCTCGTTGTACCGCAGGGACTCGGTTCGAACATCGTGAGGGCCGAGCCCGAAAGCCTTGAGGAGAAGGCTCGCGGTCAGGGCGCTGCCGCTGCCCGACAGGCCGGTGGCTACGCGCCGGCCGCGAAGGTCGGCGATCGAGCGAATCGAGGAGTCACGGCGCACCACGACGTTGAGCGGTGTGCGGTGGAGGACCGCGATCCCGCGCAGGTGGTCGAACCGGGGCCGGCCCTCGATCCGGCCGACAAACGCGATGTACGCGACGTCGGCGTACGCAAGGCCGATGTCGGCGACACCGCGCTGGATGGCATCGACGTTGCTGACCGAACCCTCGCTCTCGCGAACCTCCACGTCGAGACCCGGCACCAGCCGCTCGAAGCCGCGGGCCAGCCCTTCGCCCAGCGGGTAGAAGCCCGCCCCCGGAGTCCCGGAGGTGAACCGGAGCCGGGTTCGGGGGTGCTCAGGGACCGGTTGGGCGCAGCCGGCCGCCAGCAGGGCCATCGCCCCCATGGCGAGGATGGCGCGGCGAGAAGCGCGGCGCACTTCCGCGAGCCGGTGCGGCGATTCGCCGGTATCCATCGGGGGCGGACCTCAAGCGCCGACGAGGTCGATGGAAAGGGTCATGCCCGCGACGATAGCTTGGAAGCGCCCGGTTCCTCCATTCCTCAGGAAACCGCTGGCGGGTCGCCGATATTGCCGAGAAGTGCAGGACCCGATCACCCTCGCCTATTATTTTCGGAACACCGATCCGCCCTCAGGAGGAGACCGACCATGGCTCGGACGCCCAAGCCTTCCGCCGCACCGAAACCAAAATCTCCCGTCAAACCTGCCTCCGCCCGGATGACCTTGACCGAAGTCATGGCGGCACTCGAGAAAGCGGGCTCGCCGCAGAACCGCAAGACCTATGCGCGGCACGGCGCCCGGGAACCCATGTTTGGAGTGAGCTTCGCCGACCTGAAGGCGCTCCTGAAGCGGATCAAGCTGGATCACGAACTGGCGCTCGCGCTGTGGGCCACGGGGAACTTCGACGCGCGCAACCTCGCGGTGAAAATCGCCGATCCGCTCCTGATGTCCGCTAAAGATCTCGACCAGTGGGCGACCGAAGACACCGCGCCCATGTGCCACGGGTACGTGGCGCAGCTCGCGGCCGAGGGGCCGCATGGAAGGTCCCGCGCGGAAGCGTGGCTCGCCTCGAAGTCCGAGGCCCGCCGCTGCTTCGGCTGGCTCCTCGTCGGCGCTCTGGCCATGCGCGACGAGCAGATCCCGGCCGGATGGTTCACCTCTCACATCGCGACCATCGAGAAGACGATCCACGCCGCGCCGAACCGCGAGCGCGAGGCGATGAACAAAGCCTTGATCTCGATCGGGAGCCGGGATGCCGGCGTTCGCAAGGCCGCGATGGCCGCGGCCAAACGAATCGGCACGGTAACCGTGGACCACGGCGACACCGCCTGCAAGACCCCGGACGCCGCCGAGTACATCGAGAAGACCTGGGCGCACGCGGTCGCGAAGGGCTTCTCCAGCCCGGCCGCGCAGGAGCGAAGTCGCGAGTCCATGCGCACTCGCTGCTGACCCTCTTCCGGGCGTGTAGCGGACCCGTCAGTCGCGCCGGCGGAAGAAGACCATGTGTTGCCAGGGCAGGGTCTCGACCGTACGAACCCAGGCGAGCGGGTGAACCGCGGCTTCGCGCCTCACCTGGGCCTCGCTCATCTTGTGCACCGGTTTGATCGGCACCGCCTCGTCCTCTTCGCGGTACTCCACGAACACGAGCAGGCCGCCGGGCTTGAGCGCCCTGACCAGGCTCGCGAGCATCTCGTAGGGGTAGGCGAGTTCGTGATAGACGTCGACCATGATGGCGAGGTCGACCGATGCCGCGGGCAGGCGCACGTCGTCTTCCGCGCCCAGCACGGGCTGGATCTGGGTCAGGCCGGTCTGACCCACCATGGCCTCCAGCATCCGCACCATCTCCGGCTGCACGTCCACCGCCAGCGCTTTGCCGCCGGGCAGAAGAGCGGGAGCGATACGGCGGGTCAGGTAACCGGTGCCGGCGCCAATATCGGCCACCACCATTCCGGGGCGAAGAGGCAACGCCGCCACCAGCAGATCCGTGCGCTCTTCCCGCTCGCGCTCGTCGCGTTCCAGCCAGGAGGCGCCCTGAAAACCCATGACCCCGGCGATCTCCCGGCCCATGTAGCGCTTGCCGATACCGTCGCGGCTCTTCGCGATGCTCTCGTAACGCTGGGCCTTCGGCTCGGCGCCGCTGGTGGTCGTGGTGGTGGTGGCGCACGCGACCAGCCCTGACAGGGCCAGGCTCAGAGCGGCCAGGGACAGGGGGGCGGGCGCGCGGCGGGCCCGCACGGTATCGACGACGGGGAGTCTCATCACCCCGAGCTTATGACTGGCTCAGGGCCGTAGACCCTGCCCCGAGCACGGGTCCACAAAAATTCGGGGCGGCTCGGGCTCTCGGGATAACCCGAGATAGGGATAGACCTCGCGGGCACGCAGCGTCCCGGGAAGACGGTCCACGTTCGAGGCCACGAAACCGACGCTCGAGCCCTCGGTCGCGCTGCCATGCGTCCCCTTCATGCCCGCGAGCGCGTCGAAGAGTCCGCTGCCGTAGTGCCAGCCGTCCTCGAGACGTGAGGCCAGGCGAAAGCCGCCCTTCTCTAGCGCTCGCGAGCGCCGAGGCCCGAGGGGCATGGTTTCTCTAGAATGCCGCCAAGCCGCCTCCGCGGTCCGGGAGCATCGCCATGAAGAACGTTGTCCGAGGCAGCGTCGCACTGGTCCTCCTCCTGACGATCGGAGTCGGCTGGTATGCCGCTGCCCTCGTCCGCTCCCTCGAGACACCCGAGTTCAAAGCCCGGGTGGCCCGGGAGGCGAGCGCCCTCGTGGGAACGAATGTGCAGCTCGAGTCCCTCGATGTGTCGCTCCTTCGCGGAATCCGCCTTGGCGGCATCCGCGCCCGCAACCCGCCCGGGTTCGGCGGGGACCTGTTCACGGTCGATGGCGCGAAGCTCTCCTACGACCTGTGGCCGCTCCTGCGGGGCCGCATCCAGGTGGACGAACTGACCCTGCGCCGGCCGGTGATCACCCTCGTCACCGACGGGCGCGCCTTCAACTATCAAAAGCTCTCGGCCGCTGCGCCTCCCGGCACGCGAGCACCTTCCCCCGCTGCCGCGTCGACGAGGCTTCTCCGGATCTCGATCTCGAGGCTTTCGGTGGACGGGGCTCGCTTCGCCATCGTGGACGAGAGGAAGGCGGAAGCCCTCCGTCTCGAAGGGGGCTCTCTGGACAGCGCTCTCGCCATCGAATCGGGAGCGCTCACCGGAACGGGAAAAGGGAGCATCGAGTCGGTGGCCTTCGCGAACGCGGTCTTCCTCCGGGGAGTGCGCGCTCCGGTGAAGCTCACCAGGGAACGCATGAGCCTCGCCCCCCTTCAGGCGAAGCTCGGGGGCGGCGCGGTCACGGGCGAGGTGAAGGTCGCATTCCAGCCGGAAATGCGCTACACGCTTCAGGTGGCGGTGAGCGGAGCTAGTGTCGCGAGCCTGTTGAGGGAGGCGGGAAGCGCCGGGAGCATGACCGGCGTCCTGAACGCGCGGGCGCGGATCGAGGGCACGGGGGGCGTGGCCACAGTCCGGGGCGCGGGTAACGCGGAGATCAAGGAGTGCCGGTGGCCGAGAGCCGCGCTGTTCGGCGCCCTCGCCGATCTCCTCAAGGTTCCCGAGTTGTCCGATCCTCGCTTCGATGACTGCCGCGTGGAGTTCACCCTCGGCGGCGGGCAGGCGCGGACCCCGGTGGTGAGCTTCAAGGGCCCCGCGGTCGAGCTCACCGGCCAGGGTGTGACCAACCTCCTCAACTCCGTCATCGATTACGACCTCACCCTGGCGCTCGCCCCAGGCCTGCTGACGAAGATACCCGCCCCGCTTCGGGCGGGCTTCAAGGCACGACCCGACGGGTTCGGAACCATCGCATTCAAAGTCACGGGCACCACCGCGGCGCCCCGGACCGACCTCGCCGCCCGTCTGGGAAAGTCGACGGCCATCGAGGCCGCGAAAGAGGGGCTGTTTGGAAAGTTGTTCGGCAGCCGGAAGAAACCCCAGTAGCCGGAGGACCTGAAGCGAGACTGTGCCCCGACGGGATGGGGATAAGCTCCGGGGCCATGCTCCCTAGCACTCTCGGATTTCTACTTGCTCTGCCACTGGCCGCCGCGCCCGGGCTCGCTCCCGTTGAGGCCCCAGCCGCGGCCACCCGGACCTTCGACCTTCAGGCCCACCGCGGAGGCCGCGGACTATGGCCCGAGAACACCCTCGCCTCGTTCGCGGGAGCGTTGTCGCTGGGCGTCGACACCCTCGAGCTCGACTGCGCGGTGACGAAGGACGGTGTGGTGGTCATCAGTCACGACCCCCTGCTCAATCCGGAGATCACGCGGGACGCGAGCGGCAAGTTCATCGAGACGCATGGCCCGTCCTTCTTCTCCCTCACTTACGCGGAGGTTCAGCGCTACGACGTGGGTCGCCTGAAGCCCGGCACGAAGTACGCGGAGGGATTCCCCGACCAGAAGCCGGTGGACGGCCTGCGCATTCCGCGCCTTGCCGACGTGTTCGCCCTGGTGAAGAAGAGCGGGAACACCCACGTTCGATTCAACATCGAAACCAAGATCACGCCCGAGAAGCCCGACGAGACCCTGGGGCCCCAGGCCTTCGCCGAGGCCGTGGTCAAGGTGGTGCGGGAGGCGAAGATGGAGAAGCGCGCCTCCATCCAGTCCTTCGACTGGCGCACCCTCGCGGTAGTCCAGAAGATGGCGCCCGAGATCGAAACCGTGGCGCTCACTACCCAGCGCCCCAACGGCGGCAACGTCCAGGTGGGTGCGCCCGGCCCCTCCCCCTCGCTCGGCGGCCTCGACGTGGATGACTTCGGCGGATCCGTGCCGAAGGTGGTCAAAGCGAGCGGCGCTCGGGTCTGGTCGCCCAACTATGGCGACTTCGGAGCCGCCCAGGTGGAAGAGGCGCACGGCCTGGGCCTCAAGGTAATCCCGTGGACCATCAACGAGGCCGCCGACATGGAGAAGTTCATCGACATGGGCGTCGACGGGATCATCACCGACCGTCCAGACCGGTTGCGCGAGGTCCTCAAGAAGAAGGGGATGCGGTTGCCCACCGCCACTCCCGTCCTGCGCTAGCCGCTCCCTCCCGAACAAGCCGGAACAAACCGAGGTTCGACCCATGATCGGATGGCTGAAGCCTGCACCCGTTGCCACGCCTCTCCCCGCGGCGGAGGTGGATCCGGCTTACCGGAGGCTGCGACGTCAGGTCTTCGGGGGCATATTCGTCGGCTACGCCGCCTACTACCTGGTCCGCAACAACCTGGCCCTCGCCATTCCCGACATCCTGAAGGAGTTTCCTCAGCATTCGAAGGCTGAGCTGGGAACGGCGCTCACCGGCCTCTCCCTCGCCTACGGCGTCTCGAAGTTCCTCATGGGCTCGGTCTCGGACAAGAGCAATCCGAAGTATTTCCTTCCCCTGGGCCTGCTGCTCTCGAGCGTCATCATCCTCATCTGCGGCACGGTCAAGGCGATCTATGCCTCCCTCTTCGTCCTGGTGGCGATCCAGACCCTGAACGGCTGGGTGCAGGGAATGGGCTGGCCGCCCGCGGGCAAGACCATGGTCCACTGGTTCTCCACCAAGGAACGAGGGCTCACCGTCTCGGTGTGGAACGTATCGCACAATGTGGGCGGTGCGCTGGTCGCGAACTTCGCCCTCCTCGGGGTGACTCTGTTCAACGACTGGGGCGCGAAGTTCTACTTCAACGCGCTGATCGCCGCCGTCCTCGCCATGGTCGCCTACTTCCTCCTGCACGATACGCCGCAGTCCGAAGGCCTCCCCCCGGTGGAGCAGTACAAGAACGACTATCCGCCCGACTACAGCGCGGACCACGAACGGACCATGACCTTCCGCGAAATCTTCTTCACCCACGTCCTGCCCAACAAGTACCTGTGGGCGATCGCCATCGCGAACGCGTTCATCTATTTCGTCCGCTACGGTGTGGTGAACTGGATTCCCACCTATCTCGAGACCGCCAAGGGTTTCTCCTTCCAGCAGTCGAGCATCGGCTGGTCGCTTTATGAATGGGCGGCCATCCCCGGCACCATCGCCTGCGGGTGGGTTTCCGACAAATGGTTCAAGGGCCGGCGCGCCCCCGCCACCATGCTGTTCATGGCCCTCACCCTGGTCGCCGTCCTCGTGTACTGGTTCAACCTGAAAGGCCCGCTTTGGATCGACTACGCGGCCCTCATCGCCATCGGCTTCCTCATCTACGGACCGATCATGATCGTGGGGCTTCATGCCCTCGACCTCGTTCCCAAGAAGGCGGCGGGCACCGCCGCCGGCTTCACCGGCTTCTTCGGCTACGTGTTCGGCTCGGCGCTGTCCGGGACCGGGGTCGGCTGGATCGCCGATCACTGGGGCTGGAGCGGCGTCTTCTCCACCATGGTGGCGTGCTGCCTGCTGACCATCGTGTTCAGCGCTTTCACTCTCGGTCATCAGGCGACCAGCGCGGAACGCACGACCACTTAACTCCGATTTGACCCCCCGACCGGCCGCGAAAAGAGTAAGGTGCGCCCGAAACGCCACCCTCCATTCCAAAATCAGAGGACTCCCATGAGAAAACTTCTAGTTGCCGTCGTCCTGTGCCTGCTGGCCCTGCCCACCTTCGCGCAATTCGAGACCGCGACGGTCCTCGGCACGGTGCGTGACAAGTCGGGCGCCATCGTTCCCGGCGCCACCGTCACCCTGCTGAATCTGGACACCGGGACCGCGCAGACCAAGGTCACCGACGCAAAAGGCGGCTACGAGTTCTTCACCGTGCGCCTCGGCATGTACAAGGTCACGGCGACCCTCGACGGTTTCGCGCCGTCTTCCGTGGACCAGCTTCGCGTCGGAGTCGGCGCCCGCCAGCGCGTCGACCTCGTGCTCTCGCCGGGCGGCCTCACCGAAGCGGTCCTGGTGACCGCCGACGCGAGCCCGCTCGAGACGGATTCATCGCAGCGCGGTCAGGCGGTGACCCACGAGCAGGCGGTGGCCCTGCCCCTCAATGGCCGCGACTACTCCTCCCTGACCCTGCTCACCACCGGCGTGCGACAGTCCGCCATCGGCACGGGCAGCTCGTCCACCCTCCGCGAGGGATCCTTCAACGTCAACGGTCTGCGCAGCACCTTCAACAACTTCCTGCTCGACGGCGTCGACAACAACGCCTACGGTACGAGCAACCAGGGCTTCTCGAACCAGGTCATGCAGCCGCCGCCCGACGCGGTCGCCGAGTTCAAGGTCGTCACCAACAATATGAGCGCCGAGTACGGACGCGCGGGCGGCGCGACCATCAACGTCGCGTATCAGAGCGGCAGCAATCAATTCAAGGGATCCCTGTGGGAATTCTTCCGCGACACCGATCTGAACGCCACCGGCTTCTTCAAGCCCCTCGGCGGGGTGAAGCCGACCATGCGCCGCAACCAGTTCGGCGGCGTGCTCGGCGGACCGATCGTCAAGAACAAGGCGTTCTTCCTCGTCGACTACGAGGGCTTCCGCCAGAACCGCGAACAGGTCGCCTTCGGCACCATCCCCACGCCCGCTCAGCGCGCGGGAGTCCTGTCCGTGGCGGTGCGCAACCCGCTGACCGGTGAAACCTACCCCGCGGGCACGACCATCCCCATGACCCCGTTCGCGGCCAAGGTCCTCGCCGGCATCCCCAACCCGACGAGCACGAGCGCCGCGAACAACTACCAGACCCTGCAGGAATTCACCAACGAGAACAACAAGTACAACGGCAAGGTCGACTACCAGATCAATAACGGCCTGCGCGCCTTCGCGCGCTTCGGCTACCGCAAGTCGGACATCTTCGATGCGCCGCTCCTCCCCCTGCCTTCGGGCGGCGCGGGCAACGGAACGACCTACACCACCAACAAGCAGTTCGCCACCGGTCTCACCTGGACGAAGAGCGATCACGAGCTCGTCGAGTTCCGCTTCGCCTGGTCGCGCACGGTGGCCGGGAAGAACCCGCCCGCCCTCGGCACCCCGAGCGCCCAGGAAGCCTACGGAATCACCGGCCTGCCCACCGATCCGCGCGTCTCCGGCGGCCTTCCCACCCAGCTCACCACCGGCTACGCCGATCTCGGCCGCCAGGCCACGAATCCCCAGTGGCAGTACCCGACGGTCTACAACCCGAAGCTCAACTACACCCTCGGCCTCGGACGTCATTCGCTGAAGGTGGGCATCGAGTTCCAGCACATCGCGACCGAGGTGCAGGACGTGAACCCGCTCTACGGCCGCGACGCCTACACCGGTCAATTCAGCCGGCCGACCGGGGTGCCCGCCAGCAACCTGTACAACCTCGCGGACTTCATGTTCGGCCTGCGCAGCCAGTACGCGCTCACCAACTTCTTCATCGCCAATATCCGCCAGAACCTCTACTTCGGGTACCTGCAGGACGACTTCAAGGTCAACAGCAAGCTCACCCTGAACCTCGGCCTGCGGTACGAGTACGCGACGCCCCAGTGGGAGCGCGACAACAACGCCACCAACTTCGATCCCGCCACCAAGACCATGGTGAAGGCGTCGAGCAGCGACCGCTACCTCGTCAATCCCGACAAGAACAACCTCGGACCCCGCCTGGGCTTCGCCTACGCCATGGATCCGAAGACCGTGGTTCGAGGCGGTTTCGGCATCGCCTACATCCACTTCCATCGGGCGGGCGGCGGCAATCTCCTGCCCATCAACGGACCCCAGGTGATCACCGCCGTGGTTTCGCAGAGCAATCCTCTCGATCCTTCCTTCCGCCCCACCCAGGCCGGCTATCCGACCGACCTGACCACTCCGAGCAAGTTCAATCCCCTGGTCGCGAACATCACGTACATGCCGAGGGACAACAAGTCCACGTCGATCCAAAGCTGGTTCTTCTCGCTCCAGCGCGAGCTCGCAAAGAACATCGTGGTGGACCTCGCGTATGTCGGGAATCAGACCAAGGACTCTCTGCTCTTCGCGAACTACAACCAGGCCCGACCCAATAACGCCGCCGGGACCATCCCGCTCGCCGCCCGCCGTCCGATTCCCGAGTACGGCGACATCACCTACGCCTTCAACGGCGGCAAGTCGGCTTACAACAGCTTCCAGATGCGCCTCGAAGGCCGGCGGGGCAGCCTCACGTTCCTGAGCTCTCTGACCCTCTCCAAGGCGAAGGACAACGGGGCGGGCTCCCTCGAAAACCCCAACGGGAACTTCCCGGCGCCGCAGGACATCAACAATCTCGACGCCGAATACACGACCTCGGCCTTCGACCAGCCCTGGAACAGCACGATCAGCGTGGTCTGGCAGCTCCCCTTCTTCAAGTCCAACAAGATCCTCGGCGGGTGGCAGATCGCGGCCATCAACAACATGTGGGCGGGCGAAGCGGTCACCTTCCAGTACACGCCCACCGCGGCCGCGAGCGTCTCCGGCATCGCCCAGGACTTCCGCGGGGCCAACAACTACCGTCCCAACATCGTCTGCGATCCCACCCTGCCCGCGGACAAGAGAACGGTGACCCAGTACTTCAACCCCGCCTGCGTCGTGGCTCCGACCGACCCCAGCCAGCCGTTCGGAAACGCTCCCCGCAATTCGGCTCGCGGCGATTCCATCTATCAGCTGGACATGGCGCTCTCGAAGTCCTTCGAGATGTTCAAGGGCAAGCGCCTCGAGCTTCGGGTGGAGGCGTTCAACGTCCTCAACAAGACGAACTTCCGGGCGCCGTCCGGCAACCGCAGCGCCTCGACTTTCGGCAGCATCACCGCCACCTACGATCCGCGCCAGATCCAGCTGGGCGCGAAGTTCGTCTTCTAAAGCTCAGCGGCTGAGCAGCACGACCTGCCGGATGCCCTGGAGCTGAGCCACACGCTCCCGGGCGCCGGCTCGGTCCATGACGTAGATCGCGCTCCCCGTCGAGTAGAGCAGGGTGTGGTCACTCGCGACGTCGAAGCACAAGACGCCGTCCGCGACGTTCGTGATCACGCCGTCCGGCCCGCGCTTCACGAGCTTCCATGAGCGCGGAACCTCCGACTTCGGCTCTCCGCCTTCCCCCGCGCTCTCCCGCGCCTGCACCAGGTTGCTCCATTCCATCATCTGGCGGATGTCCGCGCCCTCCTTCTTCGGTCCCCCGGCCGTGGTGAGAGGCTTGCCGGTGTAGCGCGCGGTGAAGAAGTTCAGGAACTGGAACACCGCGAAGAGCAGGCGCGCGGGGAAGAGCAGGAAGTCCAGGAACGATCCCCAGAAGCCGCCGCCGTGGCCGTGGCGCCCCGGCCTCGGGATGTAATAGAGCGTGCCGTCCGCGAGCAGGCGCGGAGCGATCAGGTCCGCGGCCGGATCGCTGGCCAGGGTCTTGACCTCGGCCTGGTCGACGTCGAGGAGATGGATCTCGGAGGGGCCGAGGCCGGTCGGCATCCCCGCGGCATCGCGGCCGACGCCCGCCGAGTGATACACCACGCGGCGGCCTTCGCCCATCACCCACGACGGTCCGCCGTCCTGCGATTCCCCCTCGGTGACCTCGGTGATCTCGGTCGCGTCCGCGCTCATGAGCGCGATGCTGGCGGTCCCGTCCTTGTGGAACACGGAGCACACGATCTGCTCGCGGCCCGCGCACCCCGACAGGTCGAGGATGCGCCGCTCGGAGCCGTGGATGAGCCGGCGCTCGACCCCGTCGCCGGTGCGCAGCGCGCACACCGCGGTGCGTCCGTCGGCGTTCATGGCGTAATAGAGCTCGCCCTCGGAAGGACCGCGGGTCAGGTTGGTGGCGGCGACGAGGATGGCCTCGGGATCGCGCTGGGATGCGCCCCACAGGAGTCCCCGCGACATGAAGTCCGCGCCGCGGCCCTGACTCTTCCACTCGTGACGCTTGTGGATGGCGATCGCGCGCTCGCGCACGGACTCGCCGAAGGCGCTCTCGTGAACGCGGGGCGGCCCGGCGTCGTTCTTGACGTGGACCTTGCCTTGAGCCAGGAACGCGAAGGGCGGCGCCATGCGGTTGGCCGCGAGCTTAGCAGGGGGAAATGGGGCCGGCGGCCCGTCCGGATAGCATCCGGACCAACGCGCCGCACCCCGAGCCCTGCCCTCGCCGCGGCGGGCCGGTCGAGAGCGGAGCACTTCGAGCCGCAGTGGCAACGGCTGAAGGCGAGCCTGTCGATCGGGATCTCTACCGCCCGCTGTGGGCCCGCTGCAGTGGCTCAACCTCCGGAGCGATCCGGTCGGCCATCTGCCTCCGTGTGAGCGGCGCGGCTCCACGCCGGTCCGCTCGCTCAGCGAGCCACAGGGCGCGACTCCGCGAGGGATGAGGCTGCGGGAGAAGGGCGGCGGATCGAGGACGGCCGGCGCAGGATTGCGATAGCGCGCCGCGGTCCGGGACCGGTAGAACCCTCTCCAGACCCGGAGAAACCAACCATGAGGACACACATCGTCGCGTTTGCCATCGCCCTGCTCGCCGGACCTCACCTCGCGGCGGCGCAGACCCTCGCCGAGATCGCCCAGCCGCCGAATGGCGGAAACCAGCGCGCGGAGGTGTCGCAATGGATCGGTCTCGTAAAGATCACCGTCGCGTACCACAGCCCTCGAGTTCACGGCCCCGGTGGGATGGCCGATCGCGCGGGCCGGGTCTGGGGCGGTCTTCTGCCTTATGGACTGTTCGACGAGGGATTCGGCCCGTCGACGGCGACGCCCTGGCGGGCGGGAGCCAATGAAAGCACCACGGTGACCTTCTCGCACGATGTGAAGGTGGAAGGCCAGGACCTGGCGGCCGGAACCTACGCGCTCTTTCTGGAGCTGCGCGAATCGGGGCCGTGGTTCTGGATCTTCTCGAGAAATTCTTCGGGCTGGGGCAGCTATCAATACGACCCGAAGGACGAGGCGTTGCGCGTGGGGGTCACGGCGCAGGACGCTCGGCAAACGGAATTCCTGACCTACGGCTTCGACGATCGCGGTCCCACGCGCGCCACCGCGTTTCTGGAGTGGGACAACCGGCGCGTGCCCTTCCGAATCGAGGTCCCGAACGTGAACGAGCTCTACGTCGCGCAGATGAGGAAGGATCTGCAGAGCTGGCCCGGATTCAACTATCAGAACTGGCAGATCGCCGCCCAGTTCTGCGCCGACCGCCGGATCAATCTCGACGAGGCGCTCGTGTGGGCGGACAAGGCCATCCGTGAACCGTTTCGAAACGCGGCGCAGGGGCGCGAGGACTTTTCAACCCTGGGAACCAAGGCGGCGGTCTTGAGGGCGATGGGACGAACGGATGAGGCCGATGCGATTCTCGATAAGGCCGTCCATATGCCGGGCACACCGCCGGCCGCGATTCACCGGCGAGCCCAGGGCCTGCTTGCCTCCGGGCAGAAGGAAAAGGCCCTGGCCCTGTTCAAGTACAACCGCGAACAACACCCGGACGACACGTTCATCACCTACCTGGGACTCGCTCTCGGCCACACCGCGGTGGGGGACAAGAAGGACGCGATTGCAAACTGGGAACTGGCCCTGGCGAACCTGCCTGATTCGCAGAAGGCGAACCGCGCGTCCTTCGAGAAGGCGCTGGCGGCGCTCAAGCAGGGTCGTGAGTGACGAGCACGACCTTTCCACGCGCGTGCCCTTCCTCCGCGTACCGCATCGCGTCCCGCGCCTCGCTCATCTTGTAGACACGGTCGATGACCGGGAGCACGCTCCCTGCCTTCATGAGCGCGCCCAGGGAGTCGAGGGCTTCCCGGTCGACTCTTGCCACGAAAACCAGGAGAGTCTGGCTGACGACTCGGGACAAGACCATGGCGCCAAGCACCGACGTCATCAGGAACCGCACCATCGGCCGGAAGCCCTTGGGCCCGCCGATGATGACGCAAACCCCCCTTGGGGTCAGCAGACGGCGCCATGTCGCCGCCGAGTGGTTTCCGACGTTGTCCAGGATGAGATCGTAGCGCGCGCTCACCCGGGTGACGTCGTCCCGGGTGTAGTCGATGATCCCATCGGCGCCAAGGGAGCGCGCCAGCTCCACGTTCCGTCCGCTGCACACGCTGGTCACGTGGGCGCCCATCGACTTCGCGATCTGCACCGCGAAGGTCCCGACCCCGCCCGACGCCCCATTGATCAACACTTTCTGGCGCGCCTGAAGCTTCGCCTTGTCGCGGAGCGCCTGCGGCGCCGTCACTCCCGCCACGGCCACCGAAGCCGCCTGCTCGAACGTGACGTTCTCGGGCTTGAGGGCCAATCTCGACTCCGCCGCGCAGCCGTACTCGGCAAAAGCCCCCTTGCACGCGCCGAAGACAAGGTCGCCGGCCTTGAATCGAGTGACCTGCCGGCCCACCGCTTCCACTTCGCCGGCCACATCGACGCCCGGACGCTCGAGCTTTGGTCGGACCCGGCCGGTCAAGAGTCGAAGCGGCGTGGGCAGGCCCCTCATCAGGCGCCAGTCGAGCGGGTTGACCGACGCTGCGCGCACCTTCACGAGAACCTCTTGATCTCCGGGCCGGGGCTTTTCGATCTCCTCGTACTCGAGAACATCCGGCGATCCGTTCCTGCGATAGACGATGGCTTTCATGGGCCTTCCGGCGCGGTTCTGAGGCGTGCCACCCCTGGCTCACCTGGATGGGCTGACGGATGGGGAGCCCGAATATTGTAGGGAACGGCCCCCTGAACGCCCTTCCGGGTCCGTGTAGGATGGCGATAACGCGCAGGGCCGCAATTCAGTCCACCAACTCCGAATGAACATCACCTGGATCGATTGGATCGTCGCGGCCGGCTCGATCCTCATCTGCTTCGTCCCCGCGCTATTCCTGGGCAAGCGTTCGCGCTCCAGCACCTCGGAGTTCTTCGGCTCGGGCCGCTCCGTGCCGTGGTGGCTCGCCGGCCTCTCCATGGTGGCGACCACCTTCTCCTCCGACACGCCGAACTGGGTCACCGAACAGGTGCGGCGGTACGGCGTCGCGGGCAACTGGCAGTGGTGGGCCTTCGTGCTGACCGGGGTGGCCACGGTCTTCTTCTTCGCGAGGCTCTGGCGGCGGTCGGGCGTGCTGACCGATCTCGAGTTCTACGAGCTGCGCTACTCGGGGACCTCGGCCTCGGTGGTGCGCGGCTTCCGCGCGGTCTACCTCGGCCTCTTCTTCAACTGCTTCATCATGGGAATGGTGACGCTCGCGGCCTGCAAGATCGCCAACATCCTGTTCGGACTGCCGGCCTGGCAGACCATCGTGATCTGCGGGATCCTGAACGTCGTCTTCGCCGCGCACTCCGGCCTGTGGGGCGTGCTGGTCATCGACATGATCCAGTTCTTCATCAAGATGACCGCGGTGTTCGCGGCGGCCTGGTTCTCTCTGGTGGAAGTGGGTCGCCGCCTGGGGGGCGAGGCCAGCGCTTGGGTCGGACTGAAGCGCCTCGTCGCCACTCTCTCGACCCAGCAGGTGGTGCAGTCGACCGCCGCGAATGCGCAGCCGGTCATGTCGGTCGCCGACGGTTCGGGCCAGCCCATCCTGAACATGCTGCCGAACTTCTCGATGTCCGAGCTCGCCCTGATGATCTTCATCATGCCCATCGCGATCAGCTGGTGGGCCAACTGGTACCCGGGCGCGGAGCCGGGCGGCGGTTCCTATATCGCCCAGCGCATGCTCGCGTCGAAATCCGAGAAGGACGCGCTCGGGGGGACGCTCTTCTTCAACGTGGCGCACTACGTTCTACGTCCCTGGCCCTGGATCATCACCGCGCTGTGCTCGATCGTCGTCTATCCCGATCTCGCGTCGATCAAGGCGGCATTCCCGAATGCCGACGCGGCGCTGATCGGCCATGACTCGGCCTTCCCCGCCATGTTGAAGTTCATGCCCGTGGGTTTTGTCGGACTCATGATCGGCGGGCTCCTGGCCGCGAACTCCTCGACCATCCTCACCCACCTGAACTGGGGCTCGTCGTATCTCGTGCACGACTTCTACCGCCGTTTCATCCGGAAAGACGCTCAGGAGTCGCACTACGTGAACGCGGGCCGCCTCTCCACGGTGATGCTCTACCTGTTCGCCGCGGCTCTGAGCCTGGGCATGAGCTCGGCCCAGCAGGCCTTCCAGGTCCTGCTCTCGATCGGCGCCGGCACCGGACTCCTCTACATCGCGCGCTGGTTCTGGTGGCGGGTCTCGGCCTGGTGCGAGATCGTGGCCATGGCCATGTCGCTCGTGACCTCGCTGCTGGTGCCGCACCTCATGCCGGACGCAGGCTTCGCGCCCACCACCATCGTGCAGGTGGGCATCACCACGATCGCGTGGCTGATCACCGCGTTCGTGGGCCCTGAGACGGACCGGGCCACGCTGGTCGCGTTCGTGCAGAAGGTGAAGCCGGCGGGTCCGGGATGGACCGCCCTTCGCGCGGCCGCGGGAATCTCGGATGCCGAGGTCGCGCAGGAGAACCGCATCGGGGCCGCGTTCCTCGGCTGGATCGCCGGGTGCCTGGTGATCTGGTCGTCGCTTTTCGCGATCGGAAACTTCCTCTACTCGCCGGGGGATCCTTCACGCCTGCCCTCGGCACTGGTCCTCACCGGCGTCCTCGCCGCCAGCGGCTTCGTCCTCATCCGGGTCACTCAGCAGCTCTGGGCGGACAGCACGGCGTCGCAGGCCCGCGAGGATGCGCGGGCCATCCTCTAACGGTCGAGGGATTCGGATACGTCGTTGATCACGATCGAATCGATCGCCGCGGGTCTCGCGGAGGGACCGGGCTTCGTGACCGTCGCGGCGCCTGAATGCCGTTCGCTCATCGGAGCGCCGGTGCTCGCCGAATGGGAAACCTTCGCCCGGAGCTGGGACCACCTCGAGATCGATGAGTACATGGCCGACGGCGGGAGGTTCCGGCGCCGTCGTTTCGCGACCTTCCGGTCCGTCTTCGGAGTCATCGCCCGCGAGCCGCACGGCCCGCATTTCCAGAGCCGCGACTACAACCCGCTGAACGGCGGCATCGATCGGTGGTTCGAACCCGTCACCGACGCGGTGGCCGCGCATCCCGCCACGAGGCGCCTTCTTGAGCTGTGCGTCGAAGTGTTCACGAAGGCCGCGGCGGTTGATGCCGCCCGGACCGCGTGGAAGATCGAAATGCACCAGTTCCGCATCGAACCGGGCCCGCGCGAAGCGGGAAAGCCCACGCCGGAAGGCATGCATCGCGATGGCGTCGACTGGGTCTTCGTGGGGCTGGTCGCGCGTACCGGAGTCGCGGGAGGGGTCACGGGGATCGGCGATGGTTCCGGACGCTCCCTCGGGACGTTCACGCTCTCCGAACCCCTGGATGCCGTCTTCCTCGATGATCATCGCGTGCGACACGGCGTCACCCCCATCGAGATCCTCTCGCCCGGCGCTCCCGCCCACCGCGACGTGCTGGTTCTCACCTTCCGCAAGGCGTAGGGGCGGCCGCAAAGTCGTTATGCTCTGCGAGGGCGACGGGATCGAGAACGACTGGTGGAGAACAAGACCATGGCAACCCTGCAGTTGAAGGACATCATGACCCGCGACGTTCTTACCGTGGGCCGCAACGATCTGCTCGCCGTGGCCGACACCCTGATGAAGCAATTGCGCATCCGGCACCTGCCCGTGCTCGATGAAGACGGCCTGGTGTGCGCGGTCGTCTCTCAGCGCGACCTGTTTCGCGGGGCGTTGCTGCGCGCGCTCGGTTTCGGCGGGCGGGCCGAGGACAAGATGCTGCGCCAGGTCGTGGTGAAGGAGATCATGTCCGAAGCGGTCCACACCGCCCCCCCGGACATGTCCGTGGCCGACGCCGCGCGCCTCATGATCGAACACAAGGTGGGCTGCCTCCCTGTCACCGAGAACCGGAAGCTCGTCGGCCTGGTCACGGAGACGGACTTCGTTCGATTGATCGCGGAGGGGCGCGCAAACTCGGTCTGAACCGGCGCGGCGGATGATCCCCTTCTCGGTCCTCGACCTGTCCCCCGTCGTCGAAGGCGGCTCGGCCGCGCAAGCGTTCCGCCATACCCTCGACCTGGCCCAACACGCGGAGCGCTGGGGCTACACGCGGTTCTGGCTGGCCGAGCACCACAACATGCCGGGCATCGCGAGCGCGGCCACCGCGGTGCTCATCGGACACGTCGGCGCGGGCACGTCGCGCATCCGCATCGGCGCCGGCGGCATCATGCTTCCCAACTGGGCGCCCCTGCAGGTGGCCGAACAGTTCGGGACGCTGGCCTCGTTGTTCCCGGGTCGCGTGGACCTGGGCCTCGGGCGCGCGCCGGGCACCGATCGGGCGGCGGCGCGAGCGCTGCGCCGCACCCTCCACGGAAGCGCCGATCAGTTTCCCGACGACGTGCTCGAACTGATGGGGTTCCTCCGCGAGGTTCAGCCCGACCAGCCGGTGCAGGCGGTGCCGGGCGCCGGACTGGAGGTGCCCATCTGGATTCTGGGCTCCAGCACTTTCGGCGCGCAGGTCGCGGCCGGACTGGGTCTGCCCTTCTCCTTCGCCTCGCACTTCGCCCCCGCCCTGCTCTTCGAGGCCATGAGCCTGTATCGCGATTGCTTCCGACCCTCGGACCGCCTGGCCAGGCCCTACGTGATGCTCGGCGTGAACGTGGTGGCCGCCGACACCGACGAGGAGGCGCGGTTCCTCGCCTCATCCGGGCGCCAGTCGTTCGCAAGCCTGCGGGAGGGACGTCCCACCCGGCTGCCGCCCCCCTCGAAGGAATGGGAGCCCGACCCGCGCGAGCCGGCGGATCCGGTGCAACGTCCGCGCGTCTCGTTTGTCGGCTCGCCCGTCACGGTGGCCCGGGAAATGAAAGCCTTCATCGATCGGACGGGCGCGGACGAACTGATCATCGTGTCGCACATCTACGACCACGCGGCGCGGCTTCGTTCCTACGAGATCGTGGCTGGGATCATGAGCGTCTGATCGGGAGCGTCGGCGCCGAGTGGATCCGGACTCGGTGGTGATCGGAATCAAGAAGGGCGCAATAAGGGCGGTCGCGTCCGCCTGCGGGAAGGGGGATCCCAAAGGCGGACGGTTCCCGCCCCCCAAGACCCCGGGAATATTGAGGATTCACGGGGTCTTGGATCTGGACGGGCCATGGCACGCCGCTTGTATCGCAAAGGCCCTCGAAGGTTCCATGAAGACCGTCGAGTCGAACGATGAGACCCACGCCGCCCCTGATGGCGACAGTCTGCGTCTCTTCCTGGCGGGCGATCTATTCCGGGCGCTGGCCGATCCCGCGGAGCGCTACCTCGCCGTCCTGGCCTGGGGCGCAACGAGCCACGCCAGCGACTTCGCCGACTTCATCTCGCATCAGGAGAGCGGCCACCGCTACCTCATGCTCAGCCCGGACGAGATCCACGAGGTTCGCGCGCACAATCACGCGCGTCAGATCGACGGCACGCAATACTGGGCGGTGATGACCATCGACGCGAAGAGTCAGCGCCGCTTCGTGCGCCGGCTGCTCGAATTCATCGGCTGCGACGACGAGGAGGTAGCCGAGGCGTGCCGCGCCCTCGGTCTCGCCGCCTCGGACTCGAACTCCTCCCGAAAGCGCGGCGTGGCCTAGCCGCGCGGAGGCCGTCTCCGCGGGCCACGCGGCCCCGCGGAAGGCGACTCAGAGCTTGCGGGCGATGGTGAAGTGGAAGCCGTCCGGGTCGTCGACGGAGAGGCTGCGCACGCCGTAGGCGGGATGATCCTCGGGTTCCTCGGTCAGGGCATGACCGGCCGCCTTCAGTCGGGCCGCGATGGCATCGATGTCCTGGGCGGTGTAGCACCAGATGCGGAGCCCCGCCCCCTTCTTGCGGTCCGTGCCCAGCTTCCAGTCGTCCTGTGAGATGGCCAGTTCGCAGGCGCCGGCTTTGAGCATGGCCCCGCGAACCACCTCGCCATCCTTCCATTCCTGACCCACGATGAAGCCCAGGGCCCCGGTATAGAAGGCCAGGCTCTTCGCAAGGTCGTTCACGGTGAGGGAGGGCGTGAAGGTGGTGAGCCGGAGCGTCTCGGGCAGGCGACGGGCCTTCAACACGGGCGCCTTGGACGTGGCCACCGCAGGCGCGGCCTTCTTCGCGGGTGCGCTCCTCTTCGCGAGCGCCGCCTTCTTCACCGGAGACTTCTTCTTCGCAGGAACCCTTTTCTTCTTGCTCCTCGATACAGTCTTCGCCCGAGCCTTCTTCGCGGTCGCCATGGGAAAGTCCTCCTGCCGGCGGTTCGCCGGCCGATTGTCGATGTGCACGGGAACATAGCATTGCCTAAAGCCGCCTGAGCGGGCCGGGCCGGATACGAAGTAGTCTCCGTCCATGGCGCTGAGACGCGAGCTGGGACTGTTCGACGCCACCATGGTCGTGGTCGGGGGCATCATCGGCACCGGCATCTTCGTCAACCCGTACATCGTCGCGCGCGCCCTCGATTCGACGCCTCTCGTGCTGGGCGCGTGGCTTCTGGGCGGGGTGGTCGCCATCATCGGCGCGCTCGCCTACGCGGAACTCGGCCAGCAGCAGCCGCAAGCCGGGGGGCCCTACGTCTACCTGCGCGACGCCTGGCATCCCATGGCGGGATTCATGTACGGCTGGGCCCAGTTGCTCATGATCGAGGCGGGCGGCATGGCCGCGGTGGCGTTGAACTTCGCGCGGTATTCCATGCGGCTGGTGGGACGCGCCGAGACCGGCCCCACCCTCATCGCGGTCGCGGCCGCGGCCATCCTGCTGCTCACCCTAATCAACTACGTGGGGGTCAAGCCGGGGAGCCGCGTGGTCAATGTGTCCGTGGTCCTGAAGCTCGCGGCCCTGGTGGTGCTGATCGCGTTTGCGTTCTGGGGCGGCGAGGCCGCTCCGAACTGGGCGTCGGAGTCACGGACGGATGAGACGCCCTCGGGCCTGCTCGCGTTCGGCGCGGCCTTGATCCCGATCCTCTTCACGTACGGCGGCTGGCAGAAGGCGAACAGCGTCGCGGAGGAGATGCGCGATCCACAGCGCGACATGCCGCGCAGCCTGATCATCGGCACTCTCATCGTGATCGCCATCTACCTGCTCGCGAACGTCGCCTACCTGCGCACCCTCGGCCTCGCCGGCCTCGCGGGAACGGAGACGCCGGCGGCGAGCGTCGCCGGACTGTGGCTCGGGAAAAACGGCGCCCGCTTCATCTCCGCCACCATCGCCATCTCCACGTTCGGATTCCTGAACCTCGGGATCATGGCCTCGCCCCGGATCTATTTCGCCATGGCGCGCGACGGCGTCTTCGTGCCCGCGCTCGCCAAGCTCCATCCCCGGTATCAGACGCCGGCTCTCGCCATCCTCCTGCAGTCCGGCTGGGCGTTGGCTCTCCTGTTCACGGGCAAGTACGAAGACCTCCTCAACACCGTGGTCTTCGCCGACTGGGTGTTTTTCGGCCTCACCGTGGCCGGGCTCTTCCGGCTCCGACGCCGTTTCGCGGGCCGCATCGGTTTCAGGACTCCCGGCTATCCGGTTCTGCCCGCCCTGTTCGTGCTGATCGCCATCGCGGTCGTGCTCAGCGTGATCCGCACCGCTCCGGAACGCTCGGCCGTGGGCGTGGGGCTTCTGGCCCTCGGAGTGCCCGTGTACTACTGGTCCAGGTCCAGGTCCGGCGCCACCCCGCCGGCTGACTCTTCCCCCAACTGAGATCCCCGATGCCGACCTCCCCGCTCGCTCCCTATCTGTACTGGGCCAAGACGCGCCCCGCCGCCGCGTTCGATCTCGCCGGCAGCAATCTGCTCGCCTGCACGCTCGACGATCTCCCGGGCGCGCGCGAGGCGATCGACCTGACCGCGCCCGACCACGGCGGGTATCCCCCTCTGGTCGAGGCCATCGCCGCCCACTACGGGGTCGCGGCCGAACGCGTGGCCACCGCGTCGGGTTGCTCGGCCGCGAACTTCCTCGCGATCGGCGCGCTGGTGGGCCCGGGCGACACCGTGCTCATGGAGGGGCCCTGGTACGACCAGATCACCGGCGCGTGCCGGCTCCTCGGCGCCCGGGTCGAGACCTTCGAGCGGCGGTTCGAGGAGGGCTACCGGATCGACGTCGACGGCCTCAAGGCCCGCATCACCCCGGGGACGAAGCTCGTCATCATCACGAGTCCGCACAACCCGAGCGGAATGCCGGCGGAACGTGACACCCTTAGCGCGCTGCAGTCCATGGCGGAGGACGCGGGCGTGCACGTGCTGGTGGACGAGGTCTATCTCGATGTCACGAACATGCTCCACGACCCGCCGTCTCCCGGGAAGCCGCGGGCCATTCCGCGGGCGGCCGGCCGCTACCTACCCGCCGCCCTCGTCGGCGACCGGCTCCTCTCCGTCAGCAGTCTCACGAAGTCGTACGGACTCTCGGGCCTGCGGTGCGGGTGGGTCATCGCCTCACCCGCCATCGCGGAGCGCGCCCGGCGCGTACGCGACGTGATCGACAACATCGGCGCGGCGCCCGCCGATCGGCTGAGCGCCCTGGCCTTCGCGCAGATCGATCGCCTCGCCGCGCGCGCCCACCGCCTCGTCTCCACCAATGTCGATATCGCGCGAACGTTCTTCGCCCGCCACCCGCAACTGGAGCTGGCCGGGCCGATCGGAGCCACCGTCGTCTTTCCGCGCCTCGCCGGAGTGTCCGATGCCGGTCCGTTCGTCGCGCGACTCTTCGCCGAGCACGGTGTCGCGGTGGTGGCCGGCAGTTTCTTTGGAGCGCCCGCCCACCTCCGCATGAGTCTCGGCGGCCGGACCGAGACGCTCGTCGCGGGGCTCGAGCGGCTGGACCTCATGCTCGCGGGCTGAGCGCCATGAGGGGCGCGCCCGATCAGGACAACGGCGCCCGTCCGAGAGCGGCTCGAACGGCGTTGGCGGCTTTGCGGGTATCGGCGACCACGGGCTTCGGAATCTCCTTGTGCTTGACGCTGGTCCCGGCGCCCGCCGAGCCACCCGACATCCCCATGGCGTCTCCGTCAGGGCTGCGCATCGCCCCCTCGGGCACCCTTTGCGAGATGTTCCCGCTACGGCCGACCCATTGCTCGGTGAACCACCAGGCGTGCGGAACCGGGATCAGCACCAGCTTCTTGTTCTTGCCGCTCTTCAACTCCAGGACGAAGCCGGCCAGTTCGGTCATGGTGATGTCCTTCACGTCGTCGAACGAAGCCTCGACCTTGAGCTTGCACCCGAACTCGCCCGGTATGCCCTCCCAGAGCACGAGTCCCCGGCGGGAGTCGATGCGAAGCGTCCCCCCGTCCGGGCGGGACTTTTCCTCGTGGGCCAGTTTCAACTCCAGCACACCGTCGGTTTCGCTCATCCAGTCCGCCGGATTCGACGCCGGAGCGCTCGCGTGATCCTGGGCGACTCCCCGGGGCAGCGCCGGACCAGCGAGTACGGCCATCAGCACTCCGATCACGATTCCCATGCTCGTCCCTCCAGATCCAAGGGCTGCCCGACCCTGGGCGCGCGTCGATCGGGCACAGTCTCAGATGGGTTCAACCTACCAAATTCCGTGCCACCTCCGCGCACCTGCCGTCTCGAGCCTCGACGAGCCTGTTGTGGGCCAGGTTCATCCTGGGCGTGTCCGTTTGCGGAAAACGGAGTTCCATGGACGGACAGTCCATGGCTGCGCCCTAGCTTCGCGGCTTTTCGGGTCGCATCCCGGCATCGAGGCGCCGGCCGTGGGTCACCACGATCTGCGGCAGCGCTTCGACATCGGACCTGGTGCTGCGGAAGTTCACGATGCAGGCCCGCAGAGCGAACCGGCCCCCGATCACCGCGTTCGACACGAAGACCTCGCCGCCTTCCTGCAAAAGGGTGAGCAGGGCCTCGTTGAGCTTGTTCAAGTAAGGGTCATCCGGTTTGTCGCGAAGGTCCGCGGGAACGAAGCGGAAGGTGGCGATGCTGAGGTGCCGGGTCATCGCCTGCAACTCGGGCTGCTTCGCGATGGCCTCGAACATCGCCTGGGCGAGCGCTATGTCATCGCCGATCATCCTGACATAGCCCTGACGGCCGATCTGCCGCAGGGCCAGCCACACCTTCAGGGCGCGAAATCCGCGCGAGTTCTGGAGTCCGAACTCGTGATAGTTGATGCCCGGCTCGTCCTGGGCTCCGTCGAACTTGTAGTAGGCCGGGTGATGGGAAAACGTCTTCAACAGGTGGCGCGGATCGCGAACCAGGGCGCAACCGGCCTCGAGGGGACTGTAGAGCCACTTGTGCGGATCGAGGGCGAGGGAATCCGCCTCGCGCAGTCCGAGCAGGTCAGGCGAGGCATCGGGCAGAACCGCGGCCGGGGCGCCATAGGCGCCATCCACATGGAACCACAGGTCGTGACGGCGGCAGACCGCGGCGATGGCGGGCAGAGGATCGGTGACCCCGGTGCTGACCGTGCCCGCGGTGCCCACCACCATGAAAGGCAGCTGACCGGACGCGCGGTCCGCGACCACCAGTTCCTCGAGATCCTTCACATCCATCTGCTGGTTCGCGTGGGTCTTGACCCACCGTATGGCGGAAGCGCCCAGGCCGAACAGTTCAACCGCCTTTTCGAGCCAGGTGTGGGTCTCGTGCGACGCATACACGAGGAGGCGCCGGTCGCCCGAGAACGTGCCCAGGGCGGCCACGTCCCAGGGAGCCCGGGCCCGGCGCGCGGCCAGGAAACAGGTGAAGTTGGCCATGTTCCCGCCGCTGACCAGAAGCCCGCCGCACGACGTCGGAAATCCGACCAGTTCGGCGATCCAGCGAACGGTCTGCGCCTCGATCTCGCTCGCGACCGGTGAAAGGGCGGCGGCCCCGACGTTGGGATTCACCGTGGAGGCGAGCAGGTCGCCCAGGGCGCCGATGGGCGCGGCCGAGGACGTGATGTAACCCCAGAAGCGCGGATGCCCGTTGAACAGCGAGTGCTCGAAGAGGAGGTCGGCCGACTCCTCGAGGAGATCCGCCGCCGCCGTCCCCCCCTCGGGGAGACCGCCCGCGCCCAGCAGTTTTCGGATCGCCTGCGGCGAGTCCGCGCGGGTCACCCGGCGCTCGGGGAGCCCGTCGATAAACGTCGCGATCCGGTCGACCAGGCGGTGACCCAGCTTTCGGAAATCGTCACCGCTGATTTCCAGGGGCGCCTGCCGCGCCGGATGTCCGGATCCTTCCGGCAGGTCGGCGAGGGTTTCCTTCTTGTCCGCCATTCCGTTGATTCCTTTCAAGCTCCCGCCTCCACGGCGGCGCACCGGCTCGATTGTCTCGCACGAGCGGACACAATGTCCTGTCCGCGCGTCGGAGAGACCTGCCCGATCGTCCTAGGGCCGCGGACCGCCTCCGATCGAGATGACCGGGCGGCCCTTGAGCGCATCGTTGATCGGACCCACGAGGTCGCTCAGCATCTTCGCGGCGTCGGCCAGGGTCGCGGCGGTCTCGTCCTCCAGTTCCTTGAGGCGCAGCATCTGGGAATCGGTCGGCCGGCTGGCCGCGGCGGTGATGCCGCCGCTCACCGACTGGATCTCCTCGCGCAGGCGCGGATACTGGCGATAGCCGAGGCCCTGAAGGGGCCGGGCGAGCTTGTCGGCCCGGAAGGCCTTGATGGCGTCTATCGCCTTGTCATAGGGGGCGAGGTCGGCGCGGTCACGCCGGGCCACCTCGCGTTGAGTCTCGAGCTGGCGCTGGACGTCGGCCAGGCGATCGAGCAGTCCGTTGACCCGACTGGTGAGATCGCGAAGTTTCAGAGCGGCGTCTCGCTGCGCGACGTAATCTCCCTGGGTCGCGGTCTCGCGCGGATCGGCCTCGACCTTCACCGTCTTCTTGACCTCGGTGGTCCCGTGCTTGACCGTGACCGTGTACTCCCCGGGAACCACGTACGCCCCGCCGCCGAAACCGAACCTCGCGAGGAAGCCTTCGGACTCCGCCTGCGCCGCGGTGGGCGGCCCCGCGGTCGCCTGCTGGCGCGGCCCCTCATAGCGAAGGTCCCAGTACACGCGATTCACCCCCGCGTTCTTCGGAACTCCGCGCAGGGTGCGGACGAGCTGTCCGCCCGAGTCGGCGATGGTGATGACGGGCGCGTCCTTCGCCTCCGCCTTCAGATAGAAGTCGATGGAAGCACCCGACCGCGGATTCGGAAGCGTCGATTCCCGCTCGCCGAGGTTCGTGTCGTTGCTCGCGAGCGACCAGCGATTGGCCCGGCGGATGTCGAAGACGGTCAGGTCGGACGGCGCGTTCATCGCGGTCGCGAGGTTCTGGATGGCGGAGATGTCGTCGATCACCCACGCCCCTCGGCCGTGGGTGCCGATCACCAGATCGTTCTCACGGGGATGGATGAAGAAGTCGTTCACCGCCACCGGCGGCAGGTTGTTGCGCAGCGACGCGTAACGGTTGCCGCCGTCCCAGCTCGCATAGAACCCGGTCTCCGTGCCCACGTAGATCAGCCCCTTCACCTTCGGGTCTTCACGCACCGCCCAGGCCCAGCCCACCGCGGGCAGGTTGCCGGAGATCTTGGTCCAGGTCTTGCCGAAGTCGGTGGACTTGTACACATAGGGGGCGGGGTCGTCGTCACGGTGACGGTCGATCGCGACGTGGACCGTGCCCCTGTCGTAGTGCGAGGCCTCGAGCTGCTGGATCCAGGTGTTCGCGGGCAGAAGGGCGATGTTCTTGACCACGTTCGTCCAGGTCTTTCCCCCGTCCTGGGTCACCTGGATGTTGCCGTCGTCGGTTCCCACCCAGATCACGTTGGGGTCGAGCGGCGACTCGCTGATCGCGATGATGGTGCAGTGGAACTCCGCCGCGGTGTTGTCGACCACGATGGGCCCGCCCGACGATTGCTGCTTCGACTTGTCGTTCGTGGTGAGGTCGGGACTGATGACGTCCCACGACTGTCCGTAGTTGCTGGTGCGGAAGAGGACGTTGCCGCCGAAGAAGATCACCTTCGGATCGTGCGACGACTCGACGATGGGTGCATTCCAGTTGAACCGATACTTGTGTTCGGCGATGCCGTCGCCCGCCGACCCGACGCGGCGCGGATAGGGATGGATGTTGCGGTTGTCGCCGGTCTTCGTGTTGGTGAGCGAGATGCCGCCGCCCTGTGAGTCGCTGTAGACGAGGTGCGGGTTGGCCTTGTCGGGCACGGTGTAGAAGCCGTCGCCGCCCGACACCGTGAACCAGTTGCGCTTGCGGATGCCGTCGCGCATCAGCGAATTGATGGGTCCGCACCAGTTGCCGTTGTCCTGCAGACCGCCGCAGACGTTGTAGGGATGCTGCAGGTCGAAGGTCACATGGTAGAACTGCGACAGGACGATGTTGTTCACCACGTCCCAGGTGTTGCCGCCGTCGTAGGAAATCTGGAAGCCGCCATCGGAGCCGGAGAGCAGGCGCATCGGGCTCTCGGGATCGATCCAGAACGCCTGGTGATCGCCATGGACGCTGCCGCCGATGCGGCGGAAGGTGCGGCCGCCGTCCGTGGACACGCTCAAACCGCCGGACAGCGTGTAGAGGCGCTCGGGCGTCTTCGGGTCGACGCGCAGGTCGGAGTAGTAGAAGGGCCGGAAGTTGAGATTCGGATCGTCATTGACCTTCCGCCAGTTCTCGCCGAAGTCCTCGGAGCGGAACAGTTCGCCCGCCCCATCCTTGAATTCGGTGAGCAGGTAGACAATGTTGGGATTCGATCGCGAGGCCGCGATACCCGCGCGGTCCATGGGCAGATTGGGCAGACCCTTCATGATCTTGCGCCAGGTGAGGCCCGCATCGGTCGACTTCCAGACCGAGGATTCGCCCCCACCGCTGTCGAACCGCCAGGGCTTGCGGACATGGCGCCACATCGTCGCGTACAGGACGCTGGGATTGGCCGGGTCCATCTCGAGATCGCCCGCGCCGTGCTCCTTGTCGATGTACAGCGTCTTCTTCCAGGTCTTCCCGCCGTCCGTGGTCATGAACACGCCGCGCTCTTCGTTCGGTCCCCAGGAGTGACCCACCACCGCAACGTACGCGATGTCGGGATTGGTGGGATGAATGCGGATCCGCTTGATCTTCTCGGAGTCCTTCAGGCCGAGCCAGGTCCAGGACTCGCCGCCGTCGTTGGACCGGTAGACGCCGTCGCCGAAAGACGCGGAGTTGCGGGGGTCGCCCTCGCCGGTGCCGACGTAGAGGATGCCCGGGTTACTGGGCGCGATCGCGACCGCGCCGATCGAGTAAACCTTCTGGTTCGTGAACAGAGCCTTGAAAGTCGTGCCCCCATTCGTGGTCTTCCAGAGGCCGCCGTTGGCGCCCGCGACATAGTAGGTGGAGGGGTCTCCCGGGACGCCCTCGATGTCGGTGACGCGGCCGCCCATGTTGGCGGGGCCGATGGATCGCCACTCCAGCCCCTTCAAGGCCGCGGCCTCCGGCGCGTCGAAGGGCGAGGCGGGGGGGGCTGCCGCGGGGGTCGCAGTCGGCTTCGCCTTGCCCTGGGCGTGGGCCGGCGCCGTCATCGAGAGGGCGGCGAGAAGAGAGCAGACAGGGAGGCAGGTCGATAGGCGCATGGCGATTCTCCGTTTGGCTGGATGCCTGGTCAGGTCGCCATGCCCGCCCTTGATGGCGACCAGGAGGCGAGCCTACCGTCAATTTTGACCGAGCGGCGGGGCGGGAACCGGACGGCGGTCGCCTATCATCCGTTGGAGGGAGGAAACCGGCATGGAAAACGATCTCACCGCTCGCTGCGCCAGTTGCCGTTTCGACGTCTCCGTTCCCGGCACCTACGCCGAGGGCGCGCAGATCAGCTGCCCTCGCTGCTCCATCCAGCTCAGGATCGTGCGGCAGGGCGGCCTCCGCCTCGTGATCGCCGACCCCCTGGCGCTGCGCGAAACGTTGCGCCAGATCAAGTTGGATATCGAGCGGACCCAGCGCGAACTGCAGACCGCTCGGGCCAGCTGGGGCATCGGAGTGAACGGGTTCGGCCTCGGCGTGCTCTACGTGATCGACAAGGTGGCCCTCGAGGAACGCCAACTCACCCGAGGACTCATCATCGAGGCGGTCGTCCTTTCCCTGATCGTGGGGGTTCTCCTCGAGCTCGTGAACACCCTGTTTCTGGCGAAACGGCAGACCATTTCCCGTCTCACCGAGCAGCTCCGGCTGGCCGCGGCCGAGCAGAAGGAACTCGAGCGCAAGATTCGGGACAGCTCCCGCCGCTGAAGCAGGCTCGCCGTCGAGCCCGGACGCGAAGTCCCTGAGCCTGCTCTTCGACCAGTACCAGGTCGCGGTGGGCGGTACCGTCGGCAAGAGCTTCGATCGCAAGAGCTGCGACATCGCCATCCCCGTGCATATTCCTCAAGGGAAGAGCGTCTCGATTCTCAAGATCGACTTGAGAGGCGGCCGGTTCGAGATACGCTTTCTCCATGCACAGACCCCTGAACCTCGGCTCCGGCCTGGTCCGGAGCGCGTTTCTCCTCCTGACCCTGGTCACCGCCAATCCGTCGACCTACGCGGATACGGCATCGGGCGCCAATCCGGTCGCTGAACTCAGGACCGTCTCCGGCCATCCCATGCAGTACTACGTGGTGCGTCCGACGGGCTGGACGCGCGATCGCAAGTGGCCGGTGGTCGTCGCCCTGGAGGCGGCCGAAAAGGGGTTCAAGCTGAATGCGGAACGCTTCGCCAGGGCGGGAAGGACGCTGCCCTTCGTCATCGTGACCCCGGTCACGGTCACCAATGGCAACGCCGGCCAGCGCGACCCCGCCATCTACCCCTACTCCAGCGCCACCTGGGACCGGATCGAGAAGGAGGGCGTGTGCGCTTTCGACGAGGAGGGGCTCGCGCGGGTGATCAAGGAAGTTCGTGAGTCCTGTAACGGCGAGGATCTGATCTATCTGACCGGTTTCGAAGCCGGCGCGCATCTGGTGTGGGCCACGGTGTTCCACCATCCGGAGTGGCTGGCCGCGGCCGCGCCGGTCGCGGGGAACTATCGCGGACGCTGCGTGGACGGTCAGCCCTTCTCCGAGGCCCCCTCACGCGCGAGCCTCTCCGTGCGCGGCTTTGCCGCGGACGGCGACCAGGGCTTCGGCCCAAAGGGCGCGGTCTTCTCCCAATGGAAGGACGCGCGGAGACTGGCCGAGAGTCACGGCTACCAGAACGTCAGCGAGGTGGTGGTCGCGGGCAAGGGCCACGTTCCCCTGCCGGACGAAGTGCTCGCGTATTTCGTATCGCTGCGGAAGACGCGCTGACCGTCTACTTCTTCCGCGGCTCCAGCGCGCCGCGCAGCTTGTCGGCGAGCGACCCGAAGCTCTGCGCCTGAGCCGCGCCGGCTCGCGCGGCGTAGTCGCTCACCTCCGCCGCCTCGGCGCGGTCGGCGATGGCCTTCACGCTGAGGCGTATGCGCCGGCGGGCGGCGTCGGCCTCGAGCACGATGACCTCGATGTCCGAGCCGACGGGAAGCGCTTTCGCCAGGTCGACACCGTGGGCCAGGCCGGTTTCGGTGAAGGGCAGAAGACCGGTGACCCCGGGAGCCAGGAACACGAACACGCCCATCTTGTCGTGACGCTCCACCTTGCCGGTGAGCCGCGCGCCCGGTTCGATCGACGACCTCGACGGCTTGGCGGCGCCCGCGCGCGACGATCCTTCGGCCACAAGGGCCACGCCGATTCGCTTCGCCGCGGGATCGACACTGAGGATTTCAAACGCGCCGGTCATGCCCACGCTGATCGACTTCGACCAGCCGCCCGACTTCCCGGTAGGCGCGAAGGTGGAGGCGTGCGCCAGGGCTTCGATCCCGGCCTCGAGCTCGATGAACGCGCCGAACTCGGCGATCCGGGTGACGCGGCCGGTGAGCACCTGGCCGACCGTGTAGTTCGTCGCCGCCGTGGACCACGGATCCGCGGTCAGCTGTTTCAGTCCGAGCGCGATCTTGCCCTCCTCGACGCGAAGGACCTTCACCGTGATCTCTTCGCCGGGTTTGACGACCTGCGACGGATCCGACCGCGACCAGCCCATCTCGGAGGCGTGGAGCAGGCCCTGCACGCCCCCGCCCAGATCGACGAACGCGCCGAAGTCGCGGACGGACACCACGCGCCCGGTCACCACCGCATCGGGCACGATGCTCTGGCGCACCTCGGCGGCTCGCGCCTGCTGTTCTTCCTCGAGCAGCCGGCGGCGGGAGACCACGAACTTCTGGCCGCCTTCCTTGTATTCGACGATCTTGAAGGTGTAGACGCGGCCGACGTGGACCAGCGGGTCGGTCTCACGCAGATCATCGATCTGCGACTGCGGGCAGAACGCCCGCTGACCGGCGACGGTCACGTCGTAGCCGGCTTTCACCGCCTTTTCCACCTTGCCCTCCACGGGAAGGCCGGCGCGAAACGCGTCTTCGAGCTGCTGGGCCGAGGCGGCGCCGCGCTGCAGCCGGCGAGAGAGGGTGAGCCCTCCCGTGGTCGAGACCACGGTGGCATGGATGCGGTCCCCGACCTTCGCCTCCAGGATGCCCTCCTGGTTCTTGAGCTCGGCGAGCGCGATGGTGGCTTCGCTCTTGGCCCCCACGTCGATGAGGGCCACGTCCGCGCCGATGGCGACGATGGTGCCCTCCACGGCCTGGCCGTTGCTCAGACGCTTGATCTTGTGCGCCGCGTAGGACGCCTCGAACAGGGATGCGAAATCCTCCCCGGTTGGAGTCTCGGCCACGACCTCGTTCTCACTCACAGTTCATTCCTCGGCGCCTAGCCTACCTGTTCGACCAGGGGATTCCCTCTTCCCCAGGTCTAAGCTCGGGCCGTGGCTAAATCACCCTGTCCCATTTCAAAGACGCAGTTTCTCGAGAAGGCCGAGGCGGTCAAGATCATGATCAACGGCCAGGAGCTCATCGCCGACCGGCGCGAGTTCAGCACCGGGTCGTTTGGCTGGTACCACAACGGCAAGGTCACGATCACGGTCGACGGCAAGCCCCTGAGCGTGCAGATCGGACTCAACCTGACCGTGGTGGGCAGCAAAGAGGCCGAGCGCTAAGCGCCGGCGGATGCGCGGTTCTCGCAGTATCGCTTGAGCCCGCTCGCCTCGATGGCGAGATATCGATGGTTCAAGTCGCGCGTCCAGCGCGCGAGCAGGCCGCCGAAGATCCCCTCGAAGCGGATCCTCAGGGTGACCGCGCAGCCTTCGCCCTTCGGTTCGAGGAGATGATGGGCGATGACGCGCACGCCCGGCCCGCCGCTCTTCAGGATCATTCTGCGATCGGGTTCGAGCGCCTCGACTATCCAGACGGTCGGGGGCAGCTTCGCTGCCCGATGCGCTCGTCCATCGAACCTCAGGCCCGGGTCAGGAAGATCGGGAGTCCCATTTTTCTCGCGTAGTTCGGCCGGTAGCGATCCCGGTTATAGAGGGTGGCCACGTCCACCATACGCGGCCCGAGCGACGGATCCGGGATGGGCACCAGGGTGTAGCACCCCTCGACCAGCGCGGTCATCAGTCCGGAGCGGCCCTCCAGGATGGCGTCCATGGCCAGGTTGCCGAAGGTCCCGGCGATCATCTTGTCCACGAAGTCGGCCTCGCCGCTCCGCAGGTCGTAGGTGAGGTCGCTGACCGTGCACTCCTCGCCGGAACGCTGAGTCACCTCCGTCTCGAGCGCTTCGGCCACGCTGGGCTTGCGCCGATGGCCGTAGGCGTCGGCCGGGAGCAGGTCGGGGTGATAGCCCTCCCACCGCGCGCCCTCCGAGATGACGAACATGACGTAGTTGCTGGGGGTATCCCGCTTCTCCTTGATCAGGAGGTCGATGAGCTTGTCCAGGTTGACCGTGAACTCGGGAATCGCGCATCGCAGCGAGGTGACGTAGGCGGTGTAGAGAGCGGTGAACCCGGAATCCCGCCCGAAGACGCGGAAGATCCCCACCCGCTCGTGGGAGGCGACGGTGGTGCGCTGGCGCTGAATGGCCGCGGTGGCCCGGGTGATGGCGGTCGAAAACCCCACCGAGTACTCGGTGCCCTGAACGTCGTTGTCCATGGTCTTCGGAATGGCGATGACCTTCATGCCGAGCGCGGCCAGCCGATGGGCGAAGCTCAAGGTCCCGTCACCGCCGATGACGATGAGGTTGTCGAGACGCAGGTGCTCGATGTTCCTGAGGACGTGCGAGGTGACGTCCCAAGCGCCGTCTTTGCGCGGGAACGTTCCGCCGGCGAGGAATTCCGGGAGCGACCGCATCTGCGTAGGGCTCACCCGGCTCGAATGCAGAACCGTGCCTCCGAAACGATCGATGGTGCGGGTATTGGCGCGGTCGAGCGGAAGCAGGTACTTCTCGCGCGATTCCGGGCTTTCGTAGTCGAGATGGGTCAGGCCTTCCCAGCCCCTTCGGATGCCCACCACTTCGCAGTCGTTCTCGGTGCCCCGGTAGACGACTTCCTTGATGACGGAATTGAGGCCGGGGACATCCCCGCCTCCGGTAAGAATTCCGATGCGTCTGGCCACGCCCCATGATAGTTCCCCGGTCCCGCGCGAGCGCCCGGGCCGGGCTCAACGGGGCTTGGCGTCGTAGCCCTCACGATGGCGCACGATCGCGTCGCGCCGCGCGATTTCGACTTTGAGCCGACGGTGCTCGACCTTCTTCGCGGGCGCGGGGTCGAAGCCGATGACGTAGAGCGAGGCGATGTCGTCGGCGATCCTCTTGAGCTGCGCGACCACGTCGGGAGAGGCCCCGTCGACCACGAACCCCCCGGAGCCGTGCGCGAGGGTCTCGAGCGCGCGCTGCGCCTCGCGAACCCGGCCCTGATCGGCCTCGCCTCCCCGGCCAAACGAGGCCAGGCGCGACGCATACGACACCACGTAGCACGTGACCTCGGACTCCTGAAGAACCCGGACGGCCTCGACCGGGCTCTGTCGACTGGTCGAATCCTCGCCGTCGGTGAGGAGAACCATGACCCTGCGGCCGCGCTGCTGCGAGACGAGAGAAGCGCCGTCGATCACGGCATCGTAGATCCGCGTCCCCGCGCCGCCTTTCATCCGGATCATTTCGTCGAGGACCGGCCCCACGCTCTGCGGGTCGAAGCCGCGGTCGTAGGCATCCCGGTCGAAGGCCAGGATCCGGCCACGGGCGAACGAGGGGACGGCCCGGGCGAAGTCCACGATCACGTCGCGCACGCGCAGAAGATCCCGGGTCATGCTGGTGCTGGTGTCGAGGAGCAGCACCAGCTCGACCGGAGCCCGGTCGGAATCGGCCGCGTCCTGGGTGCGAAGGAAGGTCTCGATCTTCCGGGCCTTTCCGTTCTCACGCACCACGAAGTCCTTCGCCTCGAGATCCCGAACCGGCGAGCCGTCTTTCGAGGTCACGCTCACCACCACCTGAACCAGCTCGACGCCGGCCGGGAACACGAGCTCCTGGCGAGGGTCCTGGGCGAGGGCGAGCATCCACGCGACGAGCAGCATCACAACCCGGTCACCTGAGTCACTGCGCCGGCCTGAGGGCGGAGGAAACCGAGCAGGACGCCGAGCGCGATACCGAGGAGCACCTGAAGTGACAAATGGGCGTACAACAGCTGCCGTCTTTCCCCGTGGCTTGAGGTGGACACTTCGATCTCCCTGGAGATTGGATGCGCTTGCGGACCGGCGCGCGGGGCGATCCTACTTGGGAAGAGGCCGAACGGCCCGGAGGGCGCCTAGAGCAGGTTCAGTTCGTGAGCCATGGGAATCACGATGTCTGTGGCTCCCGCGAAGCGTTGCGCGCGTTCGATGGCGACGGGCCCTTGCGGGGCCACCTTGGCCAGCAGCTCATCGAAGCTCCCGAAACGCTGTTCGGCGAAGAACTTCTCCGCGCGGCGGATGCCGAAACGCTCCATGGCCGCGGAGCTGCGGGCGACCTTGTCCTCCTCGGCCCCGAAGAAGATCCACTCCGATCCGACAGAGTGGTCGTAGACCACCGTGTCGGGCGCCAGACTTCGCGCGTGGATGAGCGCCGCCTCGGGATCGTCCATCTCGTGCAGGCAGAATTCGAAGTAGACCACGTCCCCGGCCCGGGTGACCTCTTCGAATCTGGCCGCGATCACCTCCACGGGATCCTGCGCTCCTTTCGCCGCGGCTTCCGACTTCAGTTGACGGAGCGACTCGGCGTCCTTGTCGATGGCGATCCATTTCCGGGCCCGGACGGAAGGTGAGAGGAGCTGCCGGCCCCCGGCGCCGATGTAGAGCACGACCTTGTCGGTGAAGTCGTAGAAACGGCTGAGATCACGGCTGAGCTTCGCGTAGTCGGTGGCCACTGGATCTCCTCCGGTGAGCCTAGTGGCCCGTCGCTTTCGTCGCGGGCTTCGACTTGCGGGAACGGTTGAGGGCGACGGCCTCGCGAACCAGCGCCTTGAAGGCGCTCGCCTCGACCTTCGCTCCTTCGTGGATGTCGATGGCGCGGCGCACGTTCCCCTCGAGGCTCGAGTTGAACAGACGCGCCGGATCCTTCAAGGACGCGCCCCGGGCGAAGGTCAGCTTCACCACCTTCTTGTACGACTCGCCCGTGCAGATGATGCCGTCGTGCGACCAGACCGGACCCATCCACTTCCATTCCTCGACCACGTCCGGGTCGGCTTCTCGGATGAGCTGGCGCATTCTGCCCAGGGTTTCCCCGCGCCAGTCCCCGAGGTCGGCGATTCGCTTCGAAATGAGTTCCGAGGCCGACGGGCTCTGACTCGCGCTCGACTTCTTCATATCCCTCCTCGCCGCTGGAAATGTATCTCATCGACAGGAAGGAATCGCCCCTCGAGGGGGTGACCGCCCCACCCTATACTCCGCGCCTTCCAAGGTGAGGTGAGATGGAACGCTGGAATGTCGGCATCCTGATCTTCGACGGGGTCGAGGTTCTCGACTTCGCGGGGCCGTTCGAGGTCTTCTCGCGGACGCGGCTGGTGCCGGGTCTCGACTCGCGGCGGTCCGACGACAGCGCGCCCTTCCATGTGTTCACGGTGGCAAGGACGCGAGAGACCGTGCACGCGACCGGCGATCTGCTGGTGGTTCCCCATCACTCGTTCGCCGACGCGCCGCGGATCGACCTGCTGGTGGTGCCGGGGGGCTTCGGCACGCGGTCGCTGATGAACGACGCGCCCACCCTCGATTGGATCCGAACGATCGCGGCCTCGTGTCGGAAGGTGACGTCCGTGTGCTCCGGCGCCCTGCTGCTCACGAAGGCGGGGCTCCTCGAAGGCAGGCGCGCCACCACGCACTGGGGCGCGCTCGATCTCCTCGAATCTCTGGGAGGGGTGACGGTCGACCGCGAGGCGCGCGTGGTCGACGACGGCGTCATCACCTCGGCCGGGGTGGCCTCCGGGATCGACATGTCGTTCTACGTCGTGGAGCAGCTCCACGGCCGCGCGGTCGCCGACGAGACGGCGAAATACATCGAGTATCGGCGGGTCGTCCAGTAGTTCTCCCTGGGCGTCAGCGACCGACTCAACCCGCCTTTCAGACGCTGCATGACGCGCGTCATACCCCGGGCCGGGCGGCCTGACTAGAGTTCTCTCGATGAATCCGGCATCGCTCGCGCACTTCGCCCGGACCACCGCCCAAGAGACGCGCACCTTCTTCCAGCTCGACGGCGGGAATTCCACCGAAGTGCTGAAGTCGAAGCCGCTTCGCGCCCGCCGCCGTCGCATCGAAGGATCGCGGCACGTGGTGCAGGCCGGGTTCCTGCTGACCGTCCTGCTGATCGGCTGGCAGTTCAGGCGTTTCGTCCACGGCCTGGAGTCGGGCCTGGTCGTGGGAACGCGGCCCCCGGGGGTCGAGGGCTTCCTTCCCATCGCCGCCCTGCTGAGTCTGCGTCACCTCTTCTCGACCGGCGAGGTGCACCGGGTGCACCCCGCGGGCCTGGTGATCCTGCTGATCGTGCTGGCCCTGGGCCTGCTGGCCAAGAGGGCGTTTTGTTCCTGGGTGTGTCCGGTCGGGACCATCTCGGAAGCGCTCGCCGCGCTCTCCTTCCGGATCTTCCGTCACAAGCTCGGGCTGCCGCGCTTCATCGACCTTCCCCTGCGCTCCCTCAAGTACCTGCTGCTCGCCTTCTTCGTCTATGTGGTCTTCTTCCAGATGGGGCCTGCGGCCGTCGCGGACTTCCTGGACTCGCCCTACAACCGGGTGGCCGACGTGAAGATGCTCTACTTCTTCGAGCAGATCACTCCGTTCGGGTTGAGAGTGCTCCTGGTTCTCACCTTTCTGTCGATCGTGATCCCGTACTTCTGGTGCCGCTACCTCTGCCCCTACGGCGCCCTGCTCGGGGCGGCGTCCCTGCTGTCGCCGCTCAAGGTGACGCGGCACGCCCCCTCCTGCATCGACTGCAACCTGTGCACGAAGGCCTGTCCCTCGCGTCTCCCCGTCGCGAAGCTCGCCCGCGTGCGATCCGACGAGTGTTTCGGGTGCCTCTCGTGCGTGGCGGCCTGCCCGGTGCCCCGCGCTCTCCGGGTGGAGACGCCGTCCTTCTGGCAACGTCCGGTGCGGCCCGCGGTCTTCGCCGTCCTCGTGGTCTCTCTCTTCGTAGGGGGGACCCTCCTCGCCCGTGCGCTGGGCCTGTGGCACAGCTCCATCACCGTCGACGAGTACGCGCGCAGCATCCGCACCATCGATTCACCGGAGTTCACTCACCTCATGGGCGAGGTCCCGAGCCGATCGGAGTGGGAGGCGGCCGCGGCGCGCACCGAGGCCGAGAAAGCCGGGACCATCCGCTAGAAAGTCGGGTTACGCTCTGCCCATGAGATTCAAGTGCCGGCCGGTCGGCCTCGACTTCATCGAAGGAGCGCCCTGGCGTTTCGAGAACGTGGTGGAACTCGAGGCGAAGCCCGAGGCGGTTTTCGACATCTTCGCGGACGGCGAGAGCTGGCCGCGCTGGTTCCGCGACATCAAGCGCGTGGTCTGGACCAGTCCGGAGCCCAAGGGTGTCGGAACCACGCGTACCGTCACCCTGACCACCATGACCGTGTTCGAGCACTTCCTCGCCTGGGATCGCGGCCGGCGTTTCGCTTTCCGGTTCGAGGGCTCCTCCCTGCCCTTGTGCCGCGCGGGTGTCGAGGACTACCGGCTCGAAGCCCTTCCAGGCGGCCGCACCCGGTTCACCTACGGCGTCTATCTCGAACCCACGCTCGTGGTTCGCCTCGCCGGCCCGATCGCCCGCGCTCAGTTCGCGTCCATGTTCCGCGGAGCGGCAGAAGGCCTGAAGGCCTACGTGTCCGCCGGGCCCCGGAAGTAGGGCCATTCGACCCGATTGAGGGAACGCGTTAAAATCGGCGGGCCGGGTGCTTCCCGGTGCCCATGGCCACCGAGGAACTCTCTCTTTCCATAACACCCGCCGCGCGGTACGACACCATCGATGTCACCGCCCGCATCGCCGCCAGCTTCGGCGACGTTCTCGCCCGCCACGGTCGGGCCCTCTACTGCTCGCTCCACACCACCGCGGGATACCTGGAGGAGAGCCTGGCGAGCCGCCTGCTGCGCCGAGACGGGCAGCTCCAGAGCTTCTTCCAGCCCTTCCGCACCGTGTTCCCCCCGGGTGCGGAGTACCGCCACGACCAGCTCCACCTGCGGGCCGAGCTGAGCGATGAGCAGAAGGCGGTGGAGCCGAGGAACGCGGACTCCCACCTGACCTTCATCGGCGCGGGCATGCGCAACTGCGCGACGTATCGGACGCGCGCTTCGGTCCCCGTCTACTTCATCGACCTCGACGGCACCTGGCAGGGCGCACGCCGAAGCCGCACCACCACCGTCCTGGCCTATGACAAGGTCGAGCTGGTGGAGCGGCTCACCATCCCCGTCCCCGTGTCGCGCCACCCCGTGGACTCCATCAACCTGAGCGACGCCAAGGGAGAGTTCAGCGAGCAGGTGGCCGAGCTCCTGAGGAAACACGGCATCGAGAAGGGCCGGGTCGACATTTCGCTCGAGCCCGGGGAGCGCAATGCCGGCCTCACCGTCAACGAATACGAGACCATGTTGATGCGCCACGACCTCGCCGAGGTGCTGCGCAATCCCCTGCGCTTCGCCGCGATCAAGGGCGCCCACATGCTGAATGACCCGCGGGCGATCCCGGGCAAGACCCTCAACTACGCCAAGTACGACCTGGTGCTGCTCTTCAACCAGCTGATGGAGGCGCTCCACATCGAGGAGTCGGGCGTGGAGCGGCTTTTGTCGCGCCTGATCGCCCTGCCTGCGGACCGCTTCCTGCGCATGAAGCGCGGAGTCAGCTTCGGCGTCTCCGACGCCTCCGGCCAGCCGTCCCTCATCCGGGGGCAATACCAGAGCCCGATCCTGGTGCAGTGGCAAAGCGCGGAGCGCCAGCAGCGCCGCGTCGAAGTGGCGCTCCACCGCTTCCTCTAAGACCCGCCGAGCCGACCGGTCGCACTCGACTCCCGCCCGAGCGCTCTCGATTCACTTCGGGCCGAGGCGGTTCCCCCGCCATCCAGACGCCGACCGGGGCACGGGAAGATGCGGCCAGGGCGTAAGGTGGTGAGTGATGAGCCCGAACCCTCTCGACCAGCTGGCGGCCGTGATCGCGGACGAGCGCGGATCCTTGCTGTCGCGGTGGAGGAAGCAGGTGCGACAGCTGCCATCCGCGCGCAACCTCGACACCCCGACGCTCAACGACCACATCCCCCAGTTGCTCGATGAGCTGGCCGCCTCTCTCCGGTCCAGGTCCGAGCAGACCATCCCGGACGCCCTCAAGGAAGGCACGCCGCCGGCTCACGGCCTGCAGCGCGCGCTCGACGCCTTCGATATCGAGGAGGTCGTGGCCGAATACAACATCCTGCGCGGCTGCATCCACGACCTGGCCGGCGAGCATGGACTGAGCCTGCAAGGACCGCCCTTCCACATCATCAACCGGGTCCTGGATCAGGCCATCGGATTGGCGGTGCAGAGCTTCGCCACCCAGCGCGCCCTGGAGGTGCAGCAGCGCCGCGAGGAGTACCTCTCCTTCGTGGCCCACGACCTCCGGACTCCGCTCCATGCCATTTCCTTGGCCGGCCACGTCCTGGAGATGGAGTTCCCGGGTAGAGACGAAACCAGTTCCACCGCGCGAATGCTGAAGTCCCTGCGTCGCAATGTCCAGCGCCTCGACGCGCTGGTCGGCAAGGTCCTCGACGAGAACGCGAATCTCCAGACCGAAACCGGGATCAGGATCGAGAGGCGCGAGTTCGATCTGTGGCCCCTGGTGGAGGCCCTCATCCACGATATTCATCCGGTGGCGGGAACGGACGGCACCAAGCTGGTCAATCGCGTTCCCGACGACCTGGTGGTGTATGCCGATGCCGATCTGCTGAAGCGGATCTTCCAGAACCTGATCGCGAATGCGATCAAGCACACCCCGCGCGGAGAAGTGATCATCGGCGCGCGCGAGATGGATGAGAAGGGCGGGGTCCTTGCCTGGGTCACCGACAACGGCGCGGGGATCCCCGCGGACCTGCTCGCGAAAGTCTTCGAGAAGGGGGAAACCGATCCTGATGGCAGCGGGGGCCTCGGGCTCGGCCTCGCGATCGTGAAGACGTTCACGGAGGCGCACGGCGGGACGGTGACGGCCGAGAGCAAGGTGGGAGCCGGCTCGACGTTCCGGCTGACCCTTCCGCTCAAGCCGAAGTGAGGGCGTGGTCTTCTAACCCCATCATCCCTTGACGCACACGACCTGGCGGAGCGTGTGGACGATCTCGACGAGGTCCTTCTGCGCTTCCATCACCGCGTCGATGGGCTTGTAGGCGGCCGGCGTTTCGTCGATCACGTCCTTGTCCTTCCGGCACTCGACGCCTTCGGTCGCCTTGACGTGGTCGGCGACGCTGAAGCGCCGCTTCGCCTCGGTGCGGGAAAACGCCCGCCCCGCTCCATGCGAGCAGCTCATGAAGCTCTGCGGATTCCCCCTGCCACGCACGACATAGGAACGGGCGCCCATGCTGCCGGGGATGAGGCCCAGATCCCCCGCCCCCGCGCGAACCGCGCCCTTGCGAGTCACGAGGACCTCGTTCCCGAAGTGCATCTCACGAGCCACGTAGTTGTGATGGCAGTTCACGATCTCGCCCGTGATCTCGAACGGAGGTATCCCGGGCGTCGAAGCCGCCGCCTGCACCACCGCCTCCATCATGAGCTGGCGATTGGCGCGAGCGTAGTCCTGGGCCCAGCCCACCGCTTCGACGTAGTCGTCGAAGGAACGCGTGCCTTCCTTCAGGTAGGCAAGGTCCCGATCCGGCAGATCGATCCCGGCCCGGCGCATTTCCTCACGAGCCTTCTCGATGAAGTACATGCCGATCCGGTTCCCTATCCCGCGCGAACCGCTGTGAAGCAGGAACCACACGTTGTCGTGCTCGTCGAGGCACACCTCGATGAAGTGATTCCCCGAGCCGAGCGTGCCCAGGTGAGCCTGGGGCGGCGCGTTGCGGACGACCTTCGGATGCTTCGCCGCGATGGATCGGTACCCGGCCTCGAGCGCGGCCCACCGCGTCCCGATACGAGCCGGCGCCTCCGCCCAGGCCCCGCGGTCGTTCCCCTGCCCATGGTGCGTCCGCCCATGCGGCACCGTCCGCTCGATAGCCTCGCGCAACGGCCGTAGATTGTCGGGAAGGTCCGACGCGGTGAGAGTCGTCCGCACCGCGGCCATGCCGCAGCCGATGTCCACCCCCACCGCCGCCGGGATGATCGCGCCCTTCGTGGGGATCACGCTCCCCACCGTGGCCCCGATCCCCCAGTGAACGTCGGGCATGGCCGCGATCCAGCGATAGATGAAAGGAAGCTGAGCGGTGTTGCGCAGCTGCCTCTCCGCGCCCGGGTCGAAGGGGACTCCCTTCACCCACGCCTTGATCCCGGCCCTCTTCCCGACGCCCTCGGGTTGGAGTTCGATGTAGTTGGTTTCGGTCACGGCTCGTAGGGCGTGGGGAACAGAGTGAGACGGCCGGCTAAGGAATGGAGGACGCTCCGTTGGCTCTCGTCGCGGCCTCGAGGGCGGCGCGGAATTCCTCGAGTTTGGCCTGGACCTTGGCGCGATTGTCGGGCCCCATGCGGATCATCATTTTCTGGGCCGGGGCGAGGGCTTCGAGCTGCGGGTCGGCAAACGCGAAGAACACCTTCTGGCGCACGAGATCGAATCGGCGAGGAGCGGCCGGCGTCGCGATGAGACGACCGAGAGCGCGCGCGAGGGTCTGGTGGAACTCGCCTTTCGAGTGTCCCAACTCGGCATAGGCATCATCGAAGAGAGGGCCGAGGTTCAGATACAGCCGGGCCCCGGCGGTTGCGTCGATGGACGCGACGACGCTCGCAAAGGCGTCGAAGCGGTGATAGCTCTTCGGGTCGGCTACAAGCGCAGTCCTCGGCCCCATGGCCTGAAATCGCGTAGGCGGGGCGAGATGCCGGATGTGCGCGATCGGGTCTTCATTCTCGGCGATGTTGTCGACCGCGGACACGAACTTGCGAATGAGCTGATCGGGGATCAGCCACCGGGCGAAGTCGCGATTCGCGGAGAGGGCGGCAACCCAGCCGCGGACGATGGCGTCGCTCGCGTTGAGAGGCGGCAACTCGATCCGGGCGGGAGCCGGAGTCGACACGGCCGAGGCCGTCGCCACCGGGGCGGGAGCCGGTGTAGCCGCGGGCGCCTTTGGACCCGCAGGCCCGCCGGAGCGGAACGCGAAGTAAAGGCCAATCAGAACCATGGCCAGAACGGCGACGGGAATGGCGGGATGAATCCCCGACGCATCGGGACGCGGCGCCGCTTCGGCGGCCGGGTCAAAGGTGTCGTCGAATTCGTCAGGCTCCTTGTCGCGCGGCCGAAGGTCGAGGTCGTCGAGGTCGCTCACTGGCTCTCCTCTCTCCCCGAGCCTAACGCCCGACCCCTTACCGACGTTCGCCCATGACCCGGCGCCAACTGGTTTCACTTAACGCTCCCGGGAGCGTCGTCGAAATAGGGCGTACCATGGCAGTCGATGCGCTGGACCACTGCCGACCGTGCGCTCCTCAGCGAGGCCGTGCGCGCGGTCGAGGCGAAGAGCCGCGCGGAACTTGTTGTCGCCGTGCGGTCGCGGTCCGACTCCTACAACCGCGGGCCGCTGCTCTTTGGCGCCGTCGTCGCCTGGGGCGTCCTGGGATTCGAGCTGTTCAGCCCGTACGAATTCCCGCTCGACGCGATCTTCCTCGAGCCGGCGATCATCGGAGCCTGCGCCGTTTTTCTGGCGGGAACCATTCCGGGCTTCACCCGAATCCTCGCCTCCCCGAAGAAGCGCCGTGAGTCGGTGGAGCGCGCCGCGCGGGCGACGTTCCAGGAACGCGGCGTGGGTCTGACCCGCGAGCGGACGGGAGTGCTTCTCTACGTGTCGTTGCTCGAACGTGAAGCGGTCGTGGTCGCCGACAAGGGGATCACAGACCTGGTTCCTCCGGATGTGTGGACGCCTCTCCTGAGCCGTGTGGTCGAGTCGGCCCGGCGCGCGCGCGATGCCGCAGGCCTCGCGGAGGCGGTTCGGTTCTTCGTCGAGCCTCTCGCTGCCGAATTGCCGTCGCGGGCCGACGATGTGGACGAACTGGCCGATCTCGACGAGGTTGTTCAGTGAGGCCCGGAATCCTCGTGCGGCTGCTCCTCGGCGCGGCCCTTCTTGCCTGGCTCCCCATGGAGGTGTCCGCGCGTCCGGGCGGAGGCAACTCGTATTCGAGCGGCTCGTCTTCAAGGAGCAGCGGGTCGAGCGGGTCCGGTTCCTCGTCGAGATCATCCGGTTCCTCCTCCAGCTCTTCCTCCAGTTCGTCTTCGCGCGACCGCGGCGCGAGCGGTTCGGGATCCCCAGGGTGGGACCCCGTCGCTGGGCCCGCCATCCTGATCTTCCTCGGGCTCGTGATAGGCGCGTTGGTCTGGGTGTTTCGCGACGAAATAGCACAGCGCGCGCAAATGGACATGACCGTCTCCTCACAACCGCTCTTGGCCCTGCTGTCCTCGCAGCGGTATGAGGTGGAGAGGCTTGTCCTGAAGCACGATCCCGGCTTTTCGCTGGTGCTCTTTGAAGACTTCGCATGCGCCCTCTACGCGGAAAGTCAGCGGGCGCGCCACGACCCGAGGGCGCTCTCCGGGCTCGCGCCCTATTGGACGAAGACGCAAATGGAGTCGCTGAAGACACGGGCGCCCGTGGGTCACCCCGTTCGGGCCGTTGTCGTGGGCGGGCTCACCCCGGTAGCGGCCTTCGAGGAGAACGGTCGGATCTGCATCGAGTACTCCTTCGATGCAAACCTGCATATCCAACTCGACTCGGGGCCGTCGAAGCCGGTGGAGCCTCCTGGGGCGCTTTCGTCCCTGCTCGTCAACACCGGTCTCGCATCGCTCCCTACCCAGGAGCCGCGCGCGATCACGCAGTACGTCAACGAAACGTGGACCTTCAGTCGCGACATGAAGGTCCAGACCCGCCCGTGGACCGGCGTGCGGAAGCTCGGTTGTCCGAACTGCGGCGCGCCCCTGAGCCCGGGGGGCGATGCGCGGTGCGGAGCGTGCGGGCAGGTCGGCGACGGAGGCCGCTTCGATTGGCAGGTCTCGGTCGTGCGCGTGAATGCCGTCGAAGAGAAGCCCCACTCTTTCACCGGCACATCGGAGGAGGTGGGCACCAGCTGGCCGACGAGATTCTCCAGCACCGTGCGCCAGGATCTCGACCGCCTCTTGAGCGAGGACCCGGGCCTCCGCCCGGGATGGATCGAAGCCAGGCTGCGGCTGATCTTCAACACCATGCAATCGGCGTGGGCCGCCCAGGATCTGCGGCCGCTGCGGCCCTTCGTCTCGGACCGACAGTACGACTCTTTGCAGTACTGGATCGCGGCCTACAAGGAACAGGGATTGCGCAACCTGATGGCCCGGCCCTGGCTGGAGACGTTCGTCTTCGCGCGGGTCGGGCGCGATGCGCACTTTGACGCTCTGACCCTTCGGGTCTGGGCCTCCGGCTGTGACTACACGGTCGAGGCGAAGAGCGGGCGCGTGGTGGGCGGCTCACGCACCACGCCGCGCCGCTACTCCGAGTACTGGACCCTGATCCGCAGCGCCAGGGCGCGCGGAACACCGCGGCTCGATCAGAACTGCCCCGGCTGCGGCGTACCCCTCGCTCTCAACATGGCCGGAGAATGCGAGCACTGCAGCGCCCACGTCACCTCGGGCGAATTCGACTGGGTGCTGAGCAAGATCGAGCAGGACGAGGCGTACGACGGATAGCGGCTGCCCGAGGGTGGGTGGAGATCGGCAAGCAACACTACGGGTCCCTCTTCCCGACTCCGCCGTGGAGGCCTCGCCTACGGCTTGACGATCTCAACGCGCAGTTCGGCCCAGCTGACGTGTTCGAAGTACTCGACGCGCAGGGCGTGACGCCCGCCGGCGATCGGCGCTTCATCGACGATCGACTCGTGGACATCCCAGCGATCGATGACCAGTTTCCCGTCTACCCATGCGCGGATGCCGTCGTCGGAGATCGTTCGCAGGGCGAACCGGCCGGGCGGCAGGTCCACGACGCCTTCGCCGATCATCGCGAGGTGGTCGTTCGGCAGACCGGGGGCGATGGCACGGCCTGACAGATAGTCGATGCGGTCGCTGGTGGTTTCGAGGATCGGCTTCTGCGTTGAGAGGAGGGCCATGTCCGGGGCCGGCGTCCTGGAGCCGCTGGTGTCGAAGAACTTCAGGCGCCAGTCGATCGGGGCGAAGAACCTGGAGTAGCTGAAGTCGCGGCCGGCCGCGTCGCGGAGCGTCATTGTGAAGTCGACGAGACGGCGGTCTTCGGGCGTGAGGGTGATCTCGCCCGGAATCGAACCGGATCGAGCCGACGCGGTTGCCCCGCGGACCGAGCGCAGTGTCCACTTCTGCGGCGGGCCGAGCACGCGCAGCTTCAAGGGCGCTTCGTCGGATCGTCCCGCCGGCCACAGCTTCGGCGTCATCCAATCGTACGGACCCCACTCGTCGACGATGATGAACTCGCGGCCGCGACGAGCGCCCGATGGAAGCATCGCGTCGATACCGACGTCCATTCGTTCCGGAGCGGCGGGAAGAGCGGGCGCGGCGCCCGGGCCATCGACAACAACATTCTCGGTTCGGGTGATCTGCGTCGGCGTCTTCACGCCGTTCATGATGTTGGCGGTGATCGAATAGTCGCGGCTGCGCGTGTCGCGGTTCTTCGCGTATCCCCAACTCGGATCCTGTGTCTCGTTGGCCCATAGCCTGATCCCGACCTCGTCGCCGGCGAAGGTGTTGGAGGCGATGACGTTGTTCTGTCCGTGTTCGATGGCGATCGCTTCCTGGTTGCGCGCGAACGTGTTGCCCGCGATCAGGGAATCGAAGCTGTAGCCGCCCCACACCCCGTGCCAGTTCTCCTCCACGCGGTTGTTGATGAAGCGGTTGCGGCTGAAGGTCGCCTCGATGCCGTTGGTGGGCGCGTGGGAGAAATCGTTGCCGTAGAACAGATTGTCGTTGGAGCCGCCCTGACCCGTGTCCATGGTCGACTGGCCCGCCCACAGAAAGAGGCCGTCACCGCTGTGGGTGATCGAGTTGTAGGCCACGATGTTGCGGCTGCTCTGCTCGTACATAAGGAGGCCGGCGGAGTCCTGGCCGCGGTTGTAGAAGCCGTGGCTGTAACCGCGGACGCACCAGTCGATCCGGTTGTGCATCACCTTGCTGTCAGTGACGCGATACATACCGATGCCGAGGCTCGACAGGAACGAGAAGTCATTGTTCCAGATGGTGAGATTCCGGGAACGGGTGATCATCAGACCGTTCTGGCCCTGCCGCGCGACATTGCGATCGATCCGGCCGCCGTCGATATCGGTCAGGTAGAGGCCGGCGCCGTAGCGCAGCCACTCGTCCTTCTCGTTGTTGTGATACGACATCCAGTCCACGAGGCTCTCCTTCTCGACGCGACTGAAGAGGCGCTGTTTCCAGTTGCGGCTGACGTCGTTGCCTTCGATCCGCAGGTCCTTCACGTTGCGCGCGAGGATGCCGACCTTGAAGCCGCGGATGTGCGCATTACGGATGGACACGTGCTCCCCGCCATCGATCAGGATGGCGAGACCCTTGTACTCGTCCGGCGTGGCTGTATCCGGGGCCCCGATCAACTCGACGCCGCTCAGATCGACATCGATGTTGGAGCCGCGAATGGTGATGACGGGCGTTTCGAGACCGGCGCTGGGGATCCGGTACGCGCCCCGACGCAACCTGGTGCTTCGATCGATGACGACGCCGGCGCGGACCACCGTCGCGTCCGGCGCGGCGGGCGGCGGCATCACGCCCAGCGCGGCCAGAATCAGGACAGGGACGCCCATCGCGGGACTCTAGCTTCAAATCGAGCCCCCTCCCGGGGGGCGTCAGTTCTTGCGCTCGGCGCAGGGATCCCGGGACGAATCACGCGTGACGCCGGTGGTGGGATCCTGCTCGTCGCTGCTCGAGATGTCGGCGCCCCCACCGCGGCGGCCCTGGTACTCGGGACACCCCTCCCATCCGGTGATGGTGGCGCTGGCATCGACGACCCGCACTTTTCTGGAAGCACGGCAAAGCGTCACCCGCACGCGATGAGTGCCGCTCGCATGAAACGAATGGCTCTTGGTCCACGTACGCACGTGGTCTTCCGTCGCCGCCTGGTCGAAAGGCGCGCAATCGGACTCTTCCATGGACTGCGCGCCGTCTTCCCACTCCCAGACGACCCTGGGGCAGTAGTAATCCTCGACCCCCGCGTCTTCGACCCGGAGCTTGAACACCACCACGGCCTCGCACCGCCCCGGCGCAAGATTCGTGATGCGTTGCAGGGGCTTCAGTTCCACCTTCGGCTTCGGCGCGGATGCGCCCGCGAGAAGCGCCAATACGACGACACCCATGGTCTTCATTCGGTTCTCCCTCTTGTTCGGCGCCAGGATCGGTGATCCGCGGATCAACCCTCGGGAATGGTACAACCCCGGGAAGCATTCCTTTACCCGAAGCCAAGGCCTGAGCACGAGGCCCCGCATACGCTCGCCCCGAAGCAGGAAGGTCTCGGGAGAGACAGATCGGCGGTCTGAATTAGGCTTCCCCTCCCACACTGGAATAGGGCGCGAAATGGAGACTCCGTGGATCTGAAGCGTGCTGTGATCGACCTCATGCCGGCCCCGCTGGTCCGGACCTTTGCCGCGCCCTACATCGCGGGCAAGGGCGTGAAAAGCGGTGTCGCCAAAGCGGACGACCTCCACAAGCGGCTGGGCCTGCACTCCACCCTCGATCTGCTGGGCGAGGAGGTGTTCCTGCGCGAGGACGTGGAGGCCACGGTGCAGGTCTACTTCCGCATGATCGAGGCGCTGAAGGACCGCCCCCACGCGAGCATCAGCCTGAAGCCAACCCAGATCGGCATCAACCAGACTCTGGCCTACTGCCAGGACAACCTGCGCCGGATCACGGCTGCGGCCGCCGCCCACGGGATGCGCATCACCCTGGACATGGAGGACCGGACCCTCACCGACGCAAGCCTGCTCATGTACAAGGCCATTCGCAGCGAGTTCGACAACATCGGCATCGTCCTGCAGAGCCGCCTCTACCGCACTCCCGAAGACATCAAGTCCCTGCACGCCAAACCCTGCAGGGTCCGCATCTGCATCGGCATCTACAAGGAACGCGCCGAGGTCGCTTTGCAGGACAAGGCCGACATGAAAGCCAGGCTCTTCGAGCAGGTGCAACTGCTGCTGGACCACGGCCACTATCCCGAGATCGCCACCCATGACGAGCCGCTGGTCCGCCGGTGTATCGAGCACCTCGACAAGCGGGGGGTGTCGAAGGACGCCTACGAATTCCAGATGCTGCTGGGCGTGCCCCGGAGCGAACTGCAGCAGGAGATCGTCAAGCGCGGTCAGATCATGCGGCTCTATGTCCCCTTCGCGGAGGACTGGAAGTACGCCACCCGCTATCTCAAGCGCCGCCTCGCCGCCAGTCCATCCATGGCGCTCATGGTGATCAAGAACCTGTCCAGCAGGTAAATGAGGCATTGGGCTCATGGCCCGGGCACGACGGTCTCACATACGCTCGCCTCGAAGGCGGGAGCCATGGAAAAGAAACCGACGAACCTGATTCAGGAAGCGGACGCGGCGCTGCAGATCGCGTCCCAGGAGAGGATGAAGCCCGAAGAAGACGTGGTGGCCTACTCCGTCTGCCACAACTCGCGTCTTTCCATCCGGTTATATCTGGCGGCCTACCTGCAGAAGCACGGGGTCGAGGCCGAGGCCGGCTGGAGCATCAACGACCTGTTGAAGAAATGCGCGGCGGTGAATCCGGACTTTTCGAAGGTCGATGTTTCGGAGATCGAGTGCCGGGGGGGCAAGGGCGCCCTGAACGAGTATTGCCTGGCCGTGGCCCAGGTGACGAACTGCTTCGAAGCCGCGAGCGAGGTCAGGAAGCTGATCCATTCGATCCCCTGATCCGCCGTCTCAGTCACGCAGCGAGCAGCCGAAGCCCTTCTCGTAGGTCGCGGTGGCGGTGGCGATGCCAAATCCGCTGGCCGTCACGTCGTTCACGCCGACGCGAATAGAGACGAGCTTTCGCGCGAGCGGGTCAAGGTCCGTCTTGCAGCTTTCGAGCGTGCGGCCGCTGACCCAGAGGCAGGCGCAGGTCTGCTGGGCGCTGTAGCCGGCGCCCGCATCGAGGAGGGCAGAGACGCGATACCTCCGCCACGCGACAACCGCGCCCAGGAGGATCACCAGGGCGACGAAGCCCGCGAGGCGGACGTTGCGCCGTCGATTCGCTTTCACTACCATGCCGCGAAGATGCTAGGAGTCTTCGCGGCAAAAGGGAACAGGCTCTCTCGCGGTGCGTCCAATCGCATGAAGATGCCGCGCGTCACCGCTCTGCTGGTCGCCATGATCGGGATCGCGACCGGAGCGCTCGCCCAGAAAGGCGCGACGCCCACGAACCTCGTGGCGCTGCCGCCGCAACCCGAAGGGGTACCGTGGCCGACCCTCGCCTGGCCCACCGGCCCACTCCCGGACGGCGTCGGCGATGGGCTCGACCGGGCGCTGGCACTCGTCGGCGCGCGAGATCCCAAACTCGGTGAGACCCGCGCGGTGGTCGTGATTCACCACGGACGCCTGGTCGCCGAACGCTACGCGCCGGGATTCGGGCCCGACACTCCCCTCATTTCATGGTCGATGGCCAAGTCGGTGACCCAGGGCCTTCTCGGAATCGCCGTCCGCAAGGGACTCGTCGACATCGATAAGCCGATGGGCAACCCTCGCTGGAACCCTGGCGACCCGCGCGCCGCGATCCCCTGGCGCCACTGGATCAACATGACCGACGGGCAGGACTATCACGAGATCGGCGTCGTCGATCCGACCCTCAACGACGCGGCCAGCATGCTCTACGGCCGAGGAAGGCGCGACGTCGCCGGATTCGCCGCAGCGCTTCCCCTGATTCACGCGCCGGGCACCCACTGGAACTACAACTCCGCCGGTATCAACCTGATCGCCGACGCCCTCACCCGCGTGTTCGCTCCGAACGCCCCGCCGGCCGAGCGCCGCGCGCGCCTGGCCAGGGAACTGAGGGATGAACTTTTCGCACCGATCGGAATGACGTCGGCTCAACCGGAGTTCGATCCCACCGGCATGTTCATCGGATCCGCGCTCGTGTACGCGACCGCGCGCGACTGGGCCCGCTTCGGTCTGCTCTACCTGCGGGACGGGGTGTGGGACAAAAGGCGCATCCTGCCCGAAGGATGGGTGGACTTCGCGCGCACGAAGACGCCGGCCGAAAACAGCGACGTCTACGGCGCGGGCTTCTGGGTGACTCCCGCGGCCGGCCGGGGCAAGCCGTACGTGGCCTTCGCGCCCGACGGTCCTCGCGACATCTTCCTCGCCCAGGGTCACGAGGGTCAGGTCGTGGTCGTCGTCCCTTCGAAGGATCTGGTGCTGGTGCGTCTCGGGCTCTTCGACGACTTCGTGGGTTGGAGTCCGCTCGGGGAGTGGGCGGTCGGCATCATCAACCTTTTCTAGCCGTTCGGCACCAGCACGATCTTCCCGAGCACACCGCCTTCACCCAGCATCTCGTGGGCGCGGCGCGCCCCTTCGAGCGGCAATCGTTGCGCGATCAGGGGCTTGATCTTCCCTTGTTTCAACAGGTCCAGCAGCGTCAGCAGGTCGTTACGAAACCATGCCGGTTTGAGCCGCATCAGCCACTGGATGCTGTAGGGCATCATGCTCTTTCGGCCGGGCTTGAACCAGTTGCGAAGGACATACCAACCCAATTCCGCGGACTCGCGAACAGGGTGACGTCCCGGGCGGCCGGACGCCATGCGTCCGCCGCGCATTTTCGCCTGGAAGCCATAGGTGATCACGCGGCCACCCTCACGTACGGCGTCGCGAGAGCGCCACAGATTGTCTCCACCGATACCGTCGAAGACCGCATCGACCCCTTCGCCGGTGAGGCGGCGAATCTCCGCCACGAAGTCTGCGTTCCGGTAGTCGATGGGGATGCCGCCCAGTTCCCGGACCAGATCGGCCGCCTGCGACGAACACGTTCCGTACATCTCGACGCCGGCGAGCTTCGCCAACTGCAACATGCCGGACCCGACGCCGCCTGCGGCCCCGTGGATCAGCATGCGCTGTCCGGCGCGGGCTTTCGCCGATCGATGCAGCATCTGATACGCGGTGATGTAGTTCAACACCACGGCGACCGCCTCCGCCGCGTCCAATCCCGCGGGCACGGGGACGAACTGGCCCCGGGGCAGGCACACATACTGCGCATAGCCCCCGTGGATCGGCATGGCGGCGACGGTCTGGCCCGGCTCGAAATCGGTCACGCCATCGCCGAGTTGATCGACGGTTCCGACGAGATCCCACCCCGGCGTGTAAGGGACACGCGGGGTCTCGGGATGGACCCCCTCGCGAGCCAGGACGTCCGGGAGGCTGACCCCTGCCGCCAACACCTTCACCCGCACCTCACCGGCCCTCGGGGAGGGGATGTCCTCTTCGATGGCGGTGATCACTTCCGGGCCGCCGTAGTGAGTGATGACAACTCGCTTGTGGCGCATGCTGCCGACCCTTCGCCTGCTCTCTCAGGCCATTCGGGAGTGTAACCCGCGCCCCGACGGCCTGGTCAAGCGCCCCGTCCGGCCAGGATCGACAACTACTCCTTGCGACCGTACTTGTTCGTGATGAAACTAACGCCGAAAGGCCGCACTTGCGCTTGAAATACGTAGGCCTTGACCGCCGGATCTGCTTTCGCGATCTTCTGGGCCTGCTCCTCCGATTCCGCCTCGAACACGATGAGCGCCACGTTGTCCCAGTAGTCGCCGTCCATTCCGCCCGCGAGTATCGCCCGCCCTTCTGCGAGCTGCTTCGCCCAGTACTCGCCGTGCGCGGCCAGGGCGGCGTTGGCCTCCTTGTCGTCGGGCCATTTCCCCGAGTCTTTCCAGCGAAGGAAAAGGTCGTGGCGGAGTCGCAGGAGGACGACGTACGCCTGGATCTTTTGCTTGTTCCCCTTCGCATACGCGGGCGCAGGTTCGGCGCCGGACGTGCCCTGGGACCAGGCGAACGGGGCCATCATCAATCCCAGCACGCCGATGCATGCCGCGCGAATTGCCAAGCCGACTCTTCGACGTCCCATGGGTCATTCCTCCGTGTTCGCGGTTACTACGACCACGCTAATTGTCATAGTTTCACCCAATGGGCGTCGAACAAACGATTCTCCTCGTCCACCGCCTTCTTCTTGATGTCAAGGTACGAGAACCCTACGTTCGGGCCGTGATAGGTACTGATGTCGATGCCGCGCGCTCCTTTTCTCCCGGCCTGAAAGGTGTGGATATTGTCGCGCCTGGCCGACAGGGTGATGATCCGGCCGTTCGAAACCAGTCCCTGTCGGGTTTCCCTGACCTGAAACTCCTTGCCGGATGAGAAGTCAGGAGCATCGCCGGCGATTTCGAAATTGCGCACCTGAGCTTCACCGTCGATCCCTACCGTGCAAACGCTGGCGTTGGGGTGGCAGTGAGGCGGGAGAAAGGCGTTCGGAGCCATCCGCCATTCCACGACGAAGAACGGAACGCCGCGAAAACCGACGCCGAATTCGACCTTCGGCTCGAGGCCTTCCAGGGCTCCGACCCTGGCCTCGGGCACCGTGGCCAGATCCAGCTGGGCCACCTTTGACGCGATCCAATAGAGGTACGCGTCCTGTCCGGGGGCGCTCGCGTCCTTGTGAAGTTCCACCGCGGTCGGCAGGCACTCCTTCGTGAACTGGTCCCAGGTTCTCGTCACCTCCGAGAGCGGGTCTGTGCTTTCGGCAAAGCTGAAGCCCGGCGAGACAAGAGGCGCAGCGGCAAGCACCGGTAGCCACAAGAGCCGCCGTCGCTCGATGAAGAGGCCCGATTCGACCTCGACATCCTGCGGCTCATCCGCGGACCACAGACTTATGGAGCCCAGGTTGTTCAGCATGGTCATGACTTCGTCTCCCTTAGTGGAAAGAACCCTCGCGAACCGGGGGCCCGAGGTCTGCATCACGGCGGTGAAGCGCCCACGCGGCCGCAACGCCGGCCCCGACGAGCACCGCAACCGACCACTTGAGCGGCCCCAGTTCGCCGATCCGGGCATAGGGCGCAAACAGGGCATCGGATGAGGTGTTGACCGCCGAGTGAAACAGGATGGCCATCCAGACACTGCCCCTCGTACTCACGAACTGGACGCTGATCAGCAGGCCAAGCGCGACGACGGCGAGGAGGTACCCAATGAGGGCGCTCGGGCGGCCGGTGATGAGCGCCCACCGGTAGAAACCGGTGCCGGGCATCCAGAAGAGCGGGGCATGCCAGGCTGCCCAGACTCCCCCCACCCGGAGTCCCGTCCCAAGTGATGAGTGCCGCGGTCCAAGAGCGGGTTGCAGGTACCCGCGCCAGCCGAACTCCTCCATCGCTCCGACGAGAAGCCCCAGGATGGCCGCGACGACCACCTGGCTGAGGTGAATCGGGTTCGGTAGCAGGGTTCCGCCGGCCAGGTGGTACAGGACGAGCCCACTGACCCGAAGGGTGACGGGCAGCAGAATGGCATAGGCGTACCAGCGGCCGGGAACCCGCCACAGGACACCACGGGAGGCAAGCTCTCGACCTGCAGGCATGCCTCCGCTCCAGATCGCCAGCGCGAAGGCGACCGCGCTCGGCGCGAGCACGCCGAGACCGTACAGGCTACCCACCGACTCGGTCGGAAGCAGCCCCTCACGGGCGCCGAGGACCAAGCCGAGCCAGATGGACCACGACAAGGCAAAGGTTCCCAGGAGGAAAGCGCGGGTGCTGTACCGGACCATTGATCCAGCGTAACCGCCTGCCCACCTGGCCGCTATCACAATCCTGCTCCGAACCGCCGGAGTGGGTCCGCTTGCAGCGGAGCTGATCCGCTGGCCCTGGCCGTCGTACTCCTCTTCTACTCCAGCGCGTAGATAAAGCCGTCGGTGCTTGTGAAGTACACCGCGCCGTCCACGACCAGCGGTGAAGAGAAGATCGCTCCCACCCGAAACTGCCGGTCGGTCTCGACCAGCGGAGTTTCGCGCCAGGTGGAATAGCCGAGCAGGGGCGCGTTGAACTTCCGCTCCGAGGTCAGGACCCAGCCCCGGTTCTGCCTGGACGCCTCCACCTGATACTGCCAGAGCAGCTCGCCCGTCTTCGTGTCACGCGCCTCGAGCGTCCCATTCAACACGCCGATCAGGACAACGTCATTCGCCACCGTCGGCGAGGAGAACATGTAGGCCTTGTCCTCCTGGCGGAGGATCGACCTGCCGGTGGCGGCGTCGGCGACGTGGTAAAGGCTCGAATCGGAAGTGGCGAAGAACACCTTGCCCTGCGCTACCGCCGGCGAGGTGATGACCCAGCTCAGGTCGTTGAAGAACTTCCATCTCTCTTTGCCGGTGGCGACGTCGATGGCGTAGACATTCGAATCGCGGCACCCGGTGTAGACCACACCCCCCGCGACGGCGGGTGACGACTGGAAGCCGACCTGGTTGTGCATGATCTCGTCTTCTCCGCCGTGGAAACGCCACTTCTCCTTCCCGGTCGCCGCATCGAGCGCGTAGAAGTAGCTGTCCCAGCTGCCGAAGAAGACGACGCCATCGGCGACCGCCGGCGATGAATGAACGACATCGTTGGTCTTGAACTTCCACCGAAGCTCGCCCGTCCTGGCGTCGACGGCATAGAAGTGGGTGTCGCCGCTGCCAAAGAAAACCGTGTCCTGTGCGACCACGGGACTGGATAGGTAGATGTCATAGGGATCGGCGATGGTCTGGTTCTTTGGCTTCAGTCCGTGAATGCCTCTTGCTTCGAAGCGCCGCTCCCCGCCGGTAGCGAATTTCCATTTCATCGCGCCCGTTTTCGCATCCAGCGCGTAGAGCTTTCCGTCGTAACTGACCGCGTAGAGCGTCCCGTCGGAAACCGCCGGAGTGGACGGCACCGGCCCGCCGGTCGCGTGTTTCCAGACCTGGCGGCCCGTGGATGCTTCCAGCGCATAGATGTTTCCGTCGTCGCCGCCAAAGTAGATCACTCCGCCGGCGAACACCGGCGAAGAGACGATCCGGTCGCCCGTGGCGAACTTCCATTTCACGCGATGGAACTGGCGCGGCGCGGCGCTCGTCGTCGTCCCCGAATGGGCGGGGTCTCCACGGAACATCGATTGCGCCTGCAGGATCCCGGGAAGGCCCAGCAGGGTCGCGAGCAGTCCCGCGCCAAATACGAGGGGGGCGTGATGCGAAGGTACCTTCATGGAGTCATTTCGCCCGTCGAAGAACCAGAGGAGCTTCGATCGGCCCTTGGAAAATCGTGCCCTTGAGTTCGCCGGCTGCGGGATCGAAGCGAGCCTCGTAGCTGATCCCGGTCGCGTGCGAATCGACGGTCAGGTTGTCGCCTTCCTGGGTCAGGAGATCGACCGGGAGATTGTTCGTTCTCCGGCCAACGACGACAAATTCCGCGGCGGCGCCTTCCGCTCCACGGTTGCGCAGTTTGAGAGTGACATGCCGTACGTAGCCCATGGCCTCGTAGTCTCCCTTCCACTCGCCCTCCAGGTCCTTCGACACGGCCGTGCTGTGAGCGGGCTGTTCCACCTGGGGCAAGCCGATCCTGCTCAGGCGAAATGGCGCGCGGTTACCCGCCTGGAGGAATTGACCGGCGAGACTGCCGTCCGGGTTCCAATGCCCGGTGAATTTGGCCGCACCGAACAGTTGCGCGCCCAGGGCATCCTTGATCGCGAAGGTGACCTCGGTGGCCCCGGCGGCGATGTCGCTGAGTTCCGCGCCTTGAACGTTCAATCCAGGAATCGTGATCGAGCCGGTCCACACGTTGCCCTCTTGTGCGAGGTCGACGACCAGGGTCAACTCGCGGTCGGGAATTTGAACAACGCCTTCCCACCTCCCGGAGATAGTCGTCTCGGCGCGCGCGGAAACCGCTACGGTCAAAAACAAGAACAAGGAAAGCCGTGGCATGTCCCATGGTCAGGCAAGGGTTGTGCCATGGCCAGCGGAGCGTGCTAACTCATTCATGTCGTCTGCGCTTGCGCTCTTGTCATTTCAAGAACAAGTTCACTGCGCTGCGCCGATTCCGGGCAGCGTTGTTCCGTTTCCGGAACGGCGGGGCACTCCGGGATCAGAGCCGGAGAGGAACGTCGGCTATGGATGTGGGACGCCCGCTCCATAACGATGGGCGAGGTAGCGGCAGATCTCGATGTCCTTCGAGATGTAGGCCTGCCCCAACGATTCGCCGATCTTGACTTCCGGACGAGCCTGGAACGCGATCAGGCTCTCATCGCCCATGACGAGCATGGGGCAACCTTGGACTCCCTCGCCCAGCAGAGCGACGATCGCGGCTCGCGGCTTGTCGAAGCCGATGTAGTGGACATCGACCTGGGCTCGGAGCTTCGGGTAGAAGGCGAGCATGCCCTCGACCAGGGCGGTCTCCGGGCAGAAGAAAGGCCGGTCACCATGACGCGCGTCGGTGAAGTCGGGGGTGAGGAGGAAGAGCTGATCTCGCTTGGGCATGCCCGGCAGGATAACCAGCCTTCAGAGCGGCGTGATCGAGAGTGAGAGGATATCGGGGCAATCTTCGCGGATGCGCTGAAGCACCGCGGCATCCGGCTCACGGCTCATCTGGATGCGCGCGCTCGCGGCCTCGGATCCCGCGAAGACCACGTTTTCCGCCTGCCCGACGTTGATCCCGGCGAGTTTGAGTTCACCGAAGACGTGAGCCAGGACGCCGACCCGGTCGCGGTGCCGGACGGTGAGGAGGTGCGTGGCCGGCGTCCGGTCCGCGAGATTCACCGCGTTCGGGATCTGCCCCGTAGTCTTGAAGGTGCGGACGATGCGAACCGTCTCCTCCGCGATCGCGTTCTGCGCCTGCTCGGTGGAAGCCCCCACATGATGCGTGCCCACCACCCCCGGGAACTTCATGATGGGATCCTCGAAAGCTCCCGAACCTCCTTCGGGCTCGCGGGAGAAGACATCGAGGCCGGCCCGCAGGCCTCGGTCTCGGACCGCGGCCAGCAGCGCGGCCTCTTCGACCACCTCTCCCCGGCTCGTATTCACGAAGAAAGCGCCCGGCGGCATGGCGCCGAAGAACGAGGCGTCGAGAAGCCCGCGGGTCTCCCTGGTCAGAGCCAGATGGACGGTCACGATGTCCGCCGCCATGGCCACTTCATGAATCGAACGGGCCGCGGTGACCCCCAGCTCGCGCGCCGACGACTCGTTCAATGAACGGGAGAAGGCGACCACGCGCATGCCGAAAGCCTGGGCGCGCCGGATCACTTCCCGGCCGATGGGCCCGAGCCCCAGGACCCCGAGCGTGCGCCCGGCGAGGCCGCGCGCCTTTCCATACTCGGCCTTCTTCCAGACCCCGCGGCCGAGGTCCGCGGTCTGCTCGGCGATGCGTCGGTCGAGAGCGAGGATGAGCCCGAAGGTCAGTTCGGCGACCGCGATCGCGTTCTTGCCCGGACAGTTCGAGACGGCGATCGCCCGCGACGAAGCGGCTTTCAAATCGATGGTGTTGACCCCGGCGCCCGCTCGAACAATCAGGCCGAGCCGCGTCGCCTTCTCGATCTCGGAGGCGGAGACCTTGGTGGAGCGGACGATGAGAACGTCCGCGGACGACTCTGCGAGGCGCGCGCCCAGGGCGTCTCCCGCGAGTTCGGGCTCGTAAAGGACCTCGCAACCCGCGGCCCGCAGGCCGGCGAGACCCGCTTCCTCGAACTTGTCGGCAACTAGCACTTTCACCTTTGACCAAGACCTCCTTGAGTGTGGGGGAGAGAACGAATGTGGATTGAAGATACTAGGGATGCCCGGCAGATGAGGCCGACCTATGATTCCCCCATGGTCCTGTCAAAAGCTGAACTGATCGCGTCATTGCAGAACGAAGTCCGTCTGGCCGTTCATCTCGCCAGCAAGGTTTCTCCCGCGCACATCGACTACCGGCCGAGCCCTTCCCAGCGAAGCACGCTGGAACTCATCCGCTACATCAGCATGATGGGGCCGACCATCATTCGCTGGAGCCTCGCCAACACGAGCGACTTCGATATCTGGACGAAAGCGGAGGCGGCCTCGAAGGAACGGAACTTCGAACAGGCGAAGGCGGCGATCGCGGCCCAGCACGCGGAGTACGCGGATCTGCTGACTGGACTGACGGACGCCGATTTCCGCGCCGAGGTCACGGACTTCGACGGCCAGAAGACGTCGCGCGGCGCTTTCCTCACAAACCTCGTGCTCAGCGGCTGCACCGCCTATCGCATGCAGTTGTTCCTCTATCTCAAGGCCAGCTGCGCCCCCGCGATCAACTCCTCGAACCTGTGGTCCGGCGTGGACACGCCCACTCAGGCGTAGCGGGGCAAGAGGGCCCCTTCTACCGCTGCGCGATCGCGCTCCTCGAGTTCACGCGGCTTCCGCCGTCGGGTGCGGCGTGGCCGGCGTGGCTACGCCCTTGATGAGCAGCCACAGCCCGAGGACGATCTCGAACACGAGCATCGGCAGCCACATGAAGCCGGTCACCGGACCCCTGAGGAATCCGGCGAGCTGCGCGGGCAGGAGAACCACGAGCAGGATCGAAGCGAAGACGCCCAGCCAGCCGAGCGGCGCCGGGATGCTGCGGGAACGCAGGAAGAGCCACGAGAAGATCGTGCTCCCCACGGAGAAGGGGAAGGCGCCGAGGATGGGGCTCCAGCCTTCCACTTTCAGCAGCACCGCGGCGATCGCGTTCGCGGCCGCGGTGTCCGGCGCGCTCGCCGCGCTGGCGGTCGCGAGCCAGAAAAGCCCCAGGGTCGCGAGGAGACAGACCGCGCCGATCACACCCTCGGCAACGCGAAAGGTGAGGGCGAGCAGCGCGAGGTCGCGGTCGTAGTCGCGCGTGAGCGCATACAGGGCCACCGCCAGCACCAGGGCATCCACGATGATGAGCTGCGAGAGCATGATGTTGAGGCGCATGCGCGGCGCCTGCTCGGCGATGGCCGCGAGCTTCGCGGCAACCCCCTCGGCGCCGGCCATCGGTGAGGACAGGACGATGGTTCCGATGCCCATGGCGATATAGAGGAGGAACATCGATCCGGCGAGCCGTGCGTTGGCCTTGAGAGTCATGAGGCTTTCCTCGGGCTAAGACGTGAATCGTCTACTCGCACCGCAGCGCGAGGGTGGGCGCGATTCGGGAGGCTCTTCGCGCGGGTATGTAGGTGGCGAGCATGGTCACCAGGAGCATCGCGGGCACCACGGCCAGGTAGACCAGGGTATCGACGCGGCCGGCGTTGAACACCATCGAGTTCATCAGGCGTTCCACCCCGAACCCCATCGCGAGCCCGATCAGGGTCCCGGTCCCGACCAGGGCAAAGCCCTTGCCCATCACCAGCCGCACCACGTCGCTCTTCGAGGCGCCGATGGCCATGCGAATCCCGATCTCCCGGGTTCGGCGATTGACGTTGTACGCCATCAAGCCATACAGGCCGGCGCTCGCGAGGAGGAGGCCCACCATTCCGAGAGTGCCCACGAGCTGAATCGCGACCCCCGGGCCCTCCACCGCGTGGTAACGGTAGAGGTCTTCATAGGTCCGGATCCCCGAGATCGGCAGGTTCGGATCGATGGCGCGGACGGCGTCCTTGAGAGCGGTCACCCATTGCAGTGGATCGCCGTCGGTGCGCAACATCAGCACCATGCGCGAGGCGGGATCCTGGGCGAGGGGCAGGTAGACGAAATCCATCGGTACTTCGCGTTTGCTGGGCGAGAGGTACTTGATGTTCTGCGCCACCCCCACGATCTCCACCGCCTCGCCATCGCGGCGTTCGAGCCTGATGCGCTTCCCCACCGCATCGCCGTCCGGCCAGTAGTGCTTCGCGAACTGCTCGTTGACCACCGCGACCCGCGGCGCGCCCTCGCCGTCGGAGGCAAGAAACCCGCGGCCCCTCACAACCCCGACTCCCATCGTGTCGAAGAATCCGTCGTCGACTCTGTCCATGGTGGCGGTCAGGTTGTCCCGGTTCGGCGGCAGATCGAATCCGTCGGGCACGAACGCGACCTGCGAGAAACTCTCGAGGGAGAGCGGAGGATTCTGGGTCAGGGCCGCGTGTCGCACCCCCGGGACCTGACGCACGCGTTCGGCCAGGAGAGTGTAGAAACGCTGGGTCTGCGCAGCGTCGTACTGGACGAGGGCCGGGTTGAACCTGGCCATCAGCAGATGGTCGATCTGGAATCCCGGCCCCACGGCAACGCTGTCCTTGAAGCTCCGGGCCATGAGAAAAGCGGCGGTCAGCAGCATCAGCGACATGGAGACCTGGGCCACCACCAGCGCGTTGCGTCCCCTCAGCTTCGGGCGGCCGGAGGCGTCAGTATCGGTGGACTTGAGCGCGGTCACCAGATCCGTGCGCGTGCTCTGCAAAGCGGGAGCCAGGCCGCAAAAGACCGCGCTCAGGACGGACACCGCCAGACTCGCGAGAAGAATGCGGGAGTCCATCCGAAAAGGAATGACCACGGGCAGCTCGGTGGGGATCTGGAAGGTTCCGATGAAGTGAAGGCCCGCGTAGCCCACGACAATGCCCCCAAGTCCGCCGGCCAGAGAGAGGAGCAGGCTTTCCGTCAGCAGCAGCCGGATCAGACGGAAGCGTCCGGCCCCCATCGAGAGCCTTATGGCGATCTCGCGGGTGCGGGTCTGAGCGCGACTCAGAAGGAGTCCGGCGACGTTGGTGCACGCCACCAGCAGCACCGCGAGCGCCAGAACGCTGAAGATCACCCCGAACTTCCAGTTGACGTCGTCTCCCCGGGTACGCATCTCGAACTGGGTTCGCACCAGGGCGCCGCGGCCGCGGTTCTGGTCGGGATACTCGGTCTCGAAGTTCCGCGCGATCACTTCGAGTTCGTTCCGGGCCTGGGCGAGCGATGTGTCCTCTTTCAAACGGGCTTTGACGAAAAGTCCGCGGTCGCCCCGATCCTCGAAGAACCTCTCTTGAGGGTTGGGGGAGAGCATGGGCTGCATCGCGAGGGGCACGTAGAAGTCGGGGCCGCCGAAAATGCTCAGGCCGGTAAACGTCTTCGGGGCGACGCCGATGACCGTGAAGGGGTTTCCGTTCAGCCGGACCGTCCTGCCGATCACGTGAGGATCGCTCGCGAACTCGTTCTTCCAGAAGTCCGGCCCCAGCACCATCACCGCGTCCCGGCCGGGGACCCGATCTTCATCATCCTGAAATCCGCGGCCCAGATCCGGTTCCACCCCGAGCACGCGGAAGTAGTTCCCGGACACCAGCATTCCGCCTCGGACCCGAGGGGTCACACCCGCTTCAGCGCTGAAGCCAACCGGCTGCATCGGAGCGCTCGCAATCACCCCGTCGTAGCTGGTCGTGTGGTCGCGGATATCGCGATACTCGGCATGGGAGAAGGTATCGAAGGCACTCTCCCGTGACGTGCTCACGAGGCTCACCACCCGGCTCGGATCGGGCACCGGGTACGGCCGGAAGATCAGGGCATCGAGCATGCTGAACGGGGTGGTGGTGAGGCCCATGCCCAGGGCGAGAGTCATCACCACCAATGCCGTGAGTCCGGGGGTGCGGCTCAGGCTGCGCGTGGCGAAGCGGATGTCGTCGACGAAGTCGGTGAGCCAATGGACACCGCGCGCGTCTCGTGCTTCTTCCTTTCTTTGTTCGAGGCCGTCCATCGCGCGCAGGGCGGCGAGGCGCGCTTCCGCGGGGGTGAGACCATGGGCGATGCCTTCCTCGATCTTGTGGTCGATATGGAACTGGAGCTCCTCGTGGAGTTCCTCTTCCATGCGACTCCTGCGGAAGATCGACCGGAGCCGAAGAGGTACGGTGAACCGCCAGCGCTCCAACTTCATGACCTTCAGGCCTCGCTAAGCTGGACCACGCGAGAGATGGCGGACGACAGCCGCCGCCAGTTCTCTGTCTCGGATTCCAGCTCCTTCCTCCCCAGCCGGGTGAGAGAGTAGAACTTCGCCCGGCGATTGTTCTCCGTCTGCTTCCACTCCGCGGTGATCCAGCCTTCCTGCTCCAGCTTGTGCAGGGCCGGGTAGAGCGATCCTTCGCTGACCTGCAGGACATCATTGGAGATGGATCTGAGCCTGAGGCTGATGGCCCATCCGTGCATGGGCTCGAGGGCCAGGATCTTCAACAGGAGGAGGTCGAGGGTGCCCTGGACGAGGTCGCTTGGTTTGCTCATATCGGTTTCCGAGGGGAGTGTAGACCATACTTCCCTCGGTAAGCAAGGGGAGAAGACCCCCACGGTGTCCGATCGCGGTCACGGGAATCCCAGGCTCGAACGAAAGCCGGGCGCGACCCGGGCCAAGTCCTTTTCCAGCGGCTGGCACGGGACGTGGTAACAGGTCGTCCATGGCACGCTATGCGCTGACGATCAACGGCGTCAGGAGGTCGGTCGAAGCCTCCCCTGACACTCCCCTGCTCTGGGTCCTGCGCGATACGCTCGGTCTGACCGGCACCAAGTACGGGTGCGGCGAGGGGCAGTGCGGCGCCTGCACGGTTCACGAGAACGGTCAGGCGATCCGGTCGTGCCTGACCACCATCGAAGGCGCCGCGGGCAAGAGCTACATCACGATCGAGGGCCTGTCGAAGGATGGTTCGCATCCCGTGCAGCGCGCGTGGATCGAGGAGGACGTGGCCCAGTGCGGGTATTGCCAGGTGGGGATGATCATGGAGACGGCCGCTCTCCTGCGATCGAAGCCGAAACCGAGCGACAAGGATGTCGATGAGGCGCTCTCGACTCACATCTGCCGGTGCGGGACCTACAACCGCCTGCGCGCCGCGGTGAAGCGCGCCGCGGAGATGACGCCCGGAGGCTCGAGGTCATGAGCGCCTCGCGTCGGGTCTTTCTGGAGCAGTCGATCGTGGGAGCCTCCGGCTTCGTTCTCGGTTTCTACTCGCCGGACGTTCTGGCTCGAGGGAGCGGAGCGGCCCCGGCCGGGGCATCGGTGTTCGAGCCGAACGCCTTCATCCGCATCGGCGCGGACGACCGGATCACCATCAGCATCATCCGCCAGGAGATGGGACAGGGCGTGCGCACCCTGCTGCCGATGATGGTGGCCGAGGAGCTGGACGCCGATTGGGCGAAGGTACGACTCGAACAGGCGGTGCCGGGGACGCGGTTCAAGGACATCCGGCTCCACACCAGCGGCAGCGGGAGCACTTCCACCGCGTTTCGCACCTTCCGCGAAGCGGGAGCGCTGGCCCGGGAGATGCTCGTCGCGGCGGCGGCCGAGACCTGGGGCGTGGCGAAGGAATCCTGCCGAACCGAAAAGAGCGCGGTGCTTCACGACTCGACGCGACGCCGGTTGACTTATGGACAGCTCGCCGGCGTCGCCGCGAAACAGACGGTCCCGAAGGCGGCGAGGCTCAAGGAGCCATCCGCGTTCCGGGTCATCGGTCGGCCGATGAAGCGAGTCGACGGTCCCGACATCGTCACCGGCAAGGCGGCCTACGGCCTCGACGCGCGCGTGCCCGGAATGCTCTTCGCTTCCATCGAACGCGCGCCGGCTTTCGGGGTGCGCGTGAAGTCTTTCGATGCGAGCGCGGCGCTGAGGATTCCCGGGGTCACGACCGTCGTTCCCGTGGCCTCCGGCATTCATCCAGGCGTCGCGGTCGTCGCCAAGGACTCATGGACCGCGCTCAAGGGACGACAAGCCCTGAAGATCGTGTGGGACGAGACGTCAAAGGTGCCTTTCGATTCGTCCACCTACCTCAACGGACTCGCCGAAGCCACGTCGAACGCGTCGTTCAAGGTCCGGCACGAGGGCGACGCCGCCGGAGCACTCGAGGCCTCCGCGCGCCGCTTGAAGGCCTCCTACCTCTACCCGTTCCAGGCGCATGCGTGCATGGAGCCGATGAACGCGACCGCGGACGTGCGCGCCGATCGGGCCGAGTTCTGGATCCCGACGCAGACGCCCTACCGCTGCATGCAGCAGGTGGTCAAGGTCACGGGACTCCCGGAGGACAGGATCACGCTCCATTCGATGCTGATGGGCGGCGGCTTCGGACGGCGGCTCTTCGCGGATTACGCGGCCGAGGCCGCGGAGGTGTCGAAGGCGGTGAAAGCGCCGGTGCAGGTGTTCTGGACGCGCGAGGACGATCTCCGCCACGGATACTTCCAGCCCGCGACGGCGGAAGTGTTCGAGGGCGGCCTCGACGCGGAGGGAAACCTGACCTCGTTCGTCCACCGGACATCGGCCTCGGACCTGACCATCTACGACATCCACGACGGCAAGTCGCTCTGGCCTCGGGCCAAGGGAGAACCGCGCGCGGCGAACTCGTATGAAGCGGACGAGACCCCGTGGGGAGCTTTCGATACGCCTTACAAGTTCGCGACTCTGCGCGTCGACTGCGCCGACGTCACGAGCCCCGTGCCGACGGGTCCGTGGCGCGCGGTCGAGTACCCATCGACGGTCTTCGGCCGCGAATGCTTCCTCGATGAGCTGGCTCACGCGTCCGGCCGCGATCCCGTGAAGTTCCGTCTCGACCTGCTGCCTTCGGGTGAGGTGAAGATCGGTGAGCGCACGATCGAGCGAGGGCGCCTGGCGAGAGCTCTTCAGGAGGCGGCTCGTCTCTCCGGCTGGGACACGCCTCTCATTTCGGGCGCGCGCCTTCGCGGGCGGGGCGTGGCCGCGAGCGTGTATCACGGAGGCAGTTTCATCGCGATGGTCGCCGAGGTCTCCCTCGCGAAGGACTTCTCCGACCTGCGGGTCGAGCGCGTGGTGGCCGCCATCGACTGCGGCATCGCTCTCAACCCGCTGGGCCTCGAGGGCCAGGCGGAGAGCGGGATTTCGTGGGGTCTGTCGGCGGCCCTGCTCGGCAAGGCGGACTTCAAGGAGGGTCGCGCGGAGCAGGGCTCCTTCGGCGCCTTCGAGGTCTTGCGCCTCGATCAGATGCCGAAGACGGAGATCCACATCCTGAAGAGCGATGCGCGGCCGGGAGGCTTCGGCGAGCATCCCGTCCCCCACGTGGCCCCGGCGGTCGCGAACGCGGTGTTCGCGGCGACCGGGAAGCGGGTGCGCGAGCTGCCGATCACTCCGGAACTCATCCGGCGCTCCTGAGCTCGCCTGCTCATCGGAGTCTCACTTCGTCGCCCACCCGGATGTCGCCCGGGTTCAGGACTTCCGCGTTGAGCGCGAGGCGCCCGCCGAATCTGCGGCCGATGTCACGCAGCACCCCCGGGTCAACCACGAGGGTGTCCGGGTCCACCGTGGTCATCGGGCAACGGCCCCGACGCGAGTCGATGCGAATGACCGCCTCGCCGATGTGAAGCTCGCGATCCGGCCAGTCGACCTCGCCCATTCCCGGCACGCCGGAGATGAGGAGGTTGGGGCGGAGTCGTCTGATGTCACGGCCGAACTCGGACACGGCGCCGTCGGTGGCGACGAGGAGGGGCAGTACGTCGAAGCGATCGATCCCGTCCCAGGCTTCGAGCCACGCGTCGTCGCCCGCCGCGGCCTTGACCGCGGCGAGCGCCTCCGGGCTGCCCCAGAGACGGCCGTCGATGAGCGGCTCCCCGCCCGGCCCGAGGGTCCCGCGCAGGCCGAGCAGCCGGTGATGGCGGCGCGAGGTGCGGACGCCCTCCGGCCCTCGGACGTGCACCACGCGATCGCCCGGGATCCCGTCCACCCCCAGCCGGGTCGAAGTGAGCGGTTCGCCGGCGAGGCTCTTCACCGGATAGCGCCAGAGGGAGGCGAGGCGCAGGGTCATGAGGCGGGAGTGGCGGCGACGAGCCGTCTTTCGTCTTCGCGGATGGGCAGGTCGTTGATGCTCGCGAATCGGCGGGCCATCAGACCTTCGGGATTGAATTCCCACATCTCGTTTCCGTAGGCGCGGTACCACTGCCCGCTCTCGTCGTGCCACTCGTATTCAAAGCGCACCGCCATGCGGTTCTCCCGGAAGCCCCACAGTTCCTTCTTCAAGCGATAGCCATTCTCCTTCGCCCACTTGCGCCGCAGGAAGGCGCGGATCTCTTCGCGACCCTTCAGGAACTCCGTGCGGTTCCGCCATTCGGAGTCCTCCGTGTAGGCGAGGGCCACGCGTTCGGGATCCCTGGAGTTCCAGGCGTCCTCCGCCGCCTGCACCTTGGCGAGCGCGGTTTCGAGGGTGAAAGGCGGCCGGAGGATCGCGTTCATGATCAGGCCGCCTTCTTCGCTTCCACTCTCGGGAAGTCCACGACGGTGAGTGCTGTCTTGTTGAAGTAGTTGGTGAACACGTTAATCGCGACGTGCGCGAGGATCTCCGCGATCTCTCCATCGCCGAATCCGGCGGCCCGAACCCGGGCGAACTCGGCATCGCTCACCGAGCCCCTGGACTTCACCACCGCCACCGCGAACTTCAAAGCCGCGTCCTCCTTCGGATCCGAGGACTTGGCCTCGCGGCTCGCCTCGATCTGGTTCTCGTTCAAGCCCGCGAGCTGGCCGAGCGTGCTGTGCGCGGAGAGGCAGTAGTCGCAGCTGTTCGCCTCGGCCACCGCGAGCGCGATCTCCTCCCGAAGGCCCGCACGCAGCGCACCTTTGCCGAGAGCGGCGTTGAACTGCAGATATCCCTCGAGGACCGCGGGCGAGTTCGCCATCGTGCGCATCATGTTCGGGGTCAGGCCCAGCGCGGCTTTCACGCTGGCGAGGAGTGTCTGCGTTTTGCCGGTCGCGGTTTCGGGGTCGACGGCGGTGAGTCGGGGAGCGTTCGTCTTGGAAGTCATCGTTTGCTTTCTGATTCCGATCCGCCTTATGCGAACCGGGCGGCGTTGGCCGCGTGGACTCCTTCCAGTGCAGCACCCGTGCCGCGGAAGCAAAAGTCGTTCAAGCGATTCTTTTGTATTGGCTTACCGACTTTCCATCAAGGTCAGCATCGGAACGAAATTTCGATTATGACGAAATTTCGTTCGACTCAACAGCTACAATTCGTTGCGTGAATCCCGACTCTCTCCAGGCCATAGCGCTTTCGGTCGCGGAGGAGCGCTCGGTCGACGAGGTGCTGCGTCGGATCGCCGAGGGAGTCGGCTCGCAGTCGGGTATCGCCCTCGCGCGGGTGTGGCTGGTGGCGCCGGGTGATATCTGTGAGACCTGCCCGATGCGCGCCGAGTGCCCGGACCAGACGCGCTGCCTCCACCTCGCCGCCAGCCATGGAACGCCTCTCAAGTCCGGTGAGGACTGGAGCCTCACGAGCGGCGCCTTCCGGCGCTTTCCCATGGGCGTGCGCAAGGTCGGACGCGTGGCCGCCTCCGGCCAACCGGTCCTCATCAAGGACGTGACCAAAGACATGGAGGAATTCGCGCGGCCGCAGTGGATCCGCGACGAGAGGATTCGAAGCTTCGGCTGCCAGCCCCTCATCTTCCGGGGCGAGGTGCTCGGCGCCCTCGCGATCTTCAATCGCGAGCCCTGCGACGAGGCCTCTTTCGCCTGGCTGCGCACCTTCGCGGACCAGGCCGCGGTAGCACTCGCCAACAGCCGCGCCTTCGCGGAGATAGAACGCCTGCGCGAGCAGCTGGAGCTGGAAAACGCTTATCTGCGGGAAGAGGTGAGACAGTCGAGCCCGGCCGCGGGACGATTCATCGGCGAGAGCGCTCCGCTGCAGCACGTGCTCCAGCAGATAGCACTCGTGGCCCCCACGAACGCGAACGTGCTCATCCAGGGCGAATCCGGCACGGGCAAGGAACTGGTGGCGAGGGAGATCCACGACCGCAGCTCCCGCGCCCGCCGCGCCATGATCCGGGTGAACTGCGCATCGATCCCGAAGGAGCTCTTCGAGAGCGAGTTCTTCGGACACGTCAAAGGCGCCTTCACGGGGGCGCTGCGAGACCGCGCCGGACGCTTCCAGGCCGCGGATGGAGGCACGCTGTTTCTCGATGAAGTGGGCGAGATACCTCTGGACCTCCAGGGCAAGCTCCTTCGGGCCATCCAGGAAGGGCAGTTCGAGCGCGTGGGAGACGACTCCGTGCGCACCGTGGACGTGCGCCTGATCGCGGCCACGAACCGCGACCTCGCGGCCGAGGTGAAGGCGGGCCGCTTCCGCGAAGATCTCTACTACCGCCTGAGCGTTTTCCCCATCCGGGTCCCCCCGCTGCGCGACCGCCCGGCCGACATCGCCATCCTGGCCGCGCATTTCGCAGAGTCGACCAGCCGGCGCCTCAACGTGAGTCGGCCGCGCCTCACCCGCGCCGACCTCGACCGGCTCCTCAACTACGACTGGCCTGGAAACGTGCGCGAATTGCAGAACCTCATCGACCGCTACGCCATCGTGTCCCACGGCGGGCCCTTGCGATTGTCCGATCTGCTGCCTCCACCGATCCCTTCCGAACGTTCACGGGCCGCCGCGCCCGCCGCGGTGGTCATGAGCGAGTCGGACCTGAAGGCGCACATGCGCGCGAACGTCGAGAGCGCTCTCCGGCTGTCGGGCGGGCGCGTCTACGGCCCGGAGGGAGCCGCAGCGCGGCTGGGGATCAAGCCGACCACGCTGATGTCGCGCCTCAGGGTGCTGGGAATCAAGCGAAGACGCGATTGATTCGCGCCGGACGACCGCGGGTACTCGAGGTACGGAAGGATCACTTCGTTCTTCGTGCCGCCGGTTCCGTCGTAGGTGACCGACACCATCGGCACGCCCGTCTTCTTCTCGATCTGATGGGCCATCGCCTCCGTCACCAAAGACGGGCAGCAGAAGGCCGGGCTCGCCTGCACGAACAACGCGACATCGGGATGGTGCCTGACGATGTAGAACACCTTCAGGAGGTTGTCCATCGACTCCCCCGTGTGCGCGACGCTCACGTTGTACTCTGAGAGGATGGCCTGCGGCGACGAGTCGTAGACCGGGTCTGACTCGTGCAGAATCCGCTGGAACAATCGGAAGTATTTCTTCTCGATCTGTGTAAACCCGGCCATGAGCGCTCCGGTGGACAGCACGCTCATGTACTGGCCTTCCAGGATCCACTTCCAGTAGTACGGCCGCACGATCATCTTGACGTACGACGTGTAGGGAGTCGTGATGACTTCCCCGCCGTGAGCCTCGATGAAGGAAATCAGGTTCTGGTTGAGGACGCCGTTGTCCCTCGAGTAGAGGTCGCCGAATATCGCCACCTTCGGCCGGGGGCCCCTGTCACGGGTCTGGATCGCCTCGAAGCGGGAGACGAGGCCCGCGAGCGCATCCTCCTTCGATCCGCCGTTCTCGAAGACGGCTTCCATCCCACGCATTCCCTCTTCGATGACCGCGTCCGTCTCCCCGGCGTGGCGCTCCACCGGACGGATTTTGCAGCCCATTCTCCGGATGAATCCCCCGAACATGTAGGCCAGGTAGACGTCGTAGGGCAGGGTCGCGGAAATGTCCAGAAGGGTCATGGCGCCGGTGTAGACCTCCGCGCGATCGAACCCCTTCCCCTGCGACCTCAGGATCGTCCGGATGTGATGCGGGTAGAGACGGATGTTGCACCCGATATTGGAGGCGCTCATCCAGAGCACGGTCTTCGCCGGGTCCAGATCGTGACGGGAGACGTACTCCACGAAATCCTGGGCAATGATGTTGAGGGGCGTGCACTGCCCGGAGTTGTGGCGGAGGCTCCGTCTCATGGAGGCCTCCGACGATTCCAGGAGCCGCGCATCGCGCCCGGTCTTCCGCACGCTCGACACCACCAGGCGCAGGCTCAGCGAATCCCAGTTGGGGAAGAGGATGGTCTTGCCCGACAGATCCACCCGGCCGCGGGGCACGCAAAAGACCCCCGACGGGGAGAGCGACGGCGCCATGGCCCTCGCGGGCAGCGACCGATGGTGGTTCCGGAAGGCGCGTACCGCCGCTTCGACACGGGTCTCGTAGCCCAGCCGCGAATCGTGTTCATCGAGCTGGAGAACGAGGTAGGGCTTCCCGTGAGACTCGACGATCTGCCGGAAGTATTCGGTCACGAAGGAGTCCGGAGAGCACTTGAAAGAGGTGACCAGAACCGGATAGGCCCCCGGGGTTCGGGCGGTCACCTCCGCGGCCTCCAGGATCCTCGCCGCGTAGTGCCAGTGCACCTCTTTCAGCAGAGGGGCGATGCCGGCCACGTCCTCGCCGCGGTAGGAGAGCATGTCCTGGTGGAAGACCGGCACTCCCATGGAGGCGAAGGTGTCGGGGATCCCCTTGTTCATCCACTCGGACAGGACGGTGTAGGGCCGCCCGAGGAGGACCACGTGGAAGCCGTCTCGTCTCGTCGACTCCCTCCGGTAGATCTCACGCAGCCGCGCGAGGCCATCGGCCTTTTCGCGCTCGGCTTCGTCCCAGGCCGATGAGATGTCGAAGGGCGAAATGCCGGCGGGGACCAGCGGCCGCAGGACACGGTACAGCTCCGCTTTCGTGAAGACCTTGCCGTAAAGGGAGTGCACGATGGGCCGGATCACGGGCCGGCCAGACTCTCCGATCTCGTCGCCGCCACCGAAGCTGGGCGCGAACTGGGTGTAGTAACAGAGTTGCCGCCTCGCGCCCTTCTCGTGGGACTTCATCTCGAGATAGAAGGGAAGGAAGACCGCGTCGCTCCGCTCGCGGAGGTGGGCCACGTGGGCGTGAAGCGCGGTCATGGGCGCGCACAGCTCGGCCCCGGCAAGGCGCCGCCCGTCCTTCACCGCATCCGCGTAGCGCTCGCTGGTCACCGTCCTGATCCCGAGTCGATGGAAGAACCCCTTCCAGAACGGGAGATCTTCGAAGAGATGAAGCGTCGCGGGAATGCCGATGGTGAATCCGGTCCGCGGCCGCCGGGAACCCGTCGGAGCAAGCGCCTTGGCGCGTTCCTTGAACAGGTCGAAGCCCGAGGTGTTGTTGGCCGCCCGCTTCTTCGTTGCGTAGTCGCGTCCGCACAGGAAGCCAAAGGCGACGGTCTCCCCTCCCACCTCCGCGATGCTGAGCTTGCAGTGGTTGGAGCACAGGTCGCAGATCTCGGGCCTTATGGGAATGCTCTGGCGATGGAGACCGATTCCCCGGAAGGTGGAGGCGCGGACGCCTTCGTCGCGCAGGGTCAGCGCTACCCCGAGGGCTCCGGTGAGATGGCAGTAAGGCGAGACGAGGATGGGCTTGCCGATGCGCTGCTCGAAGGCCGCGACGAGCGCCCGGTTCCTCGCCGTGGCTCCCTGGAAAACCACGGTCCGGCCGATCGCGGACTCCACCGCCACCTTGTTGAGGTAGTTCTCGCGGACCGAATGCAGCACCGCGGCCAGCACCTCGCCGCGCGAGTAGCCCTCGTTGAGATAGTGGTTGAGGTCCCGCTCCATGAAGACGGTGCACCGCTCGCTCGCGATCGGCGAACCGCAACCTCGGGTTCGCTCGCCGTAGTCCGAAAGCGAGACCTCCAGGCGCCGGGCCTGCTCCTCGATGAAGCTGCCCGTGCCCGCCGCGCAGACGTTGTTCATGACCGAGAGCGTGACTCGCCCATTCCGAAGGGTGGTGAACTTCGAGTCCTGGCCGCCGATCTCGATGATGGTGTCCACCTCCGGATGGAGCTCCACCGCAGCCCGCGCGTGGGCGGTGATCTCGTCGAGCACGAGATCCGCGCCGAGAATCCTCCCGACAAACTTGCGGCCGGCCCCGGTGGTGCCGGCGCCTCGGACGTTGAGCTCGATGTCGTCGCGCTTTTCCCAGTCCGACAAGGCCTCGAGGATCAGTTGCGTCGCCACCAGGGGCTTTCCCGCGGTCGCGGTGTAGAAGCCGGCGACCACCAGACCATCGAGAGTGGTCACCACCGCCTTGGTGCTCGTGGAACCAATGTCGATTCCCAGGTACACGTCATGGCGGACGTGCGGGACGAGGGGGCGGTAATGGTCGATCTCGAGGGGATGGGAGTGCGGCACGAGCCGGCCGGTCCAAAGCGCCCTCTCGAGGCTGCCGAAGCTCGGGTACTCGGAGAGGCGCAGTTCCAGCGGAGGGAACTCGCACACTTTCTTCGTGGGCGCCCGGTCGATGATGTCGATGGCGGGGATGGATGCGCCAGCTCGCGCGGCGCCACGCTCATCGAACAGCCTGAGGGCCGCTCCGACCGCACCGTGGGCCAGAGACTCGTCGACGATCAGTTCCATGCCGAGGAGGCTTCGCAGGTGCCGGACCACGGCGGGGTTCCGCGCCACCCCGCCCACGAGCAGGAGCGGCCCGTGGATCTCCTCGCCCGTGAAGAGGGTGTCCACGATGTTCGTGGCCACTCCGCGGCAGAGTCCGTCGCAGATCGCCTCGAGACTGTGGCCTTCCTGCTGCGCGTGCGCGAGGTCCGTTTTGGCGAAAACCGCGCAGCGGGACGCGATGGGCGGAGGCGGGTCGTGATTTTCCTGCGCGAGGGCGGCCAGCTCGGGGACCCCGGGCAGATTGAGCCTTCGCGCCTGCTGATCCAGGAAACCGCCGGTGCCCGCGGCGCAGAGAGGATTCGCCTTGAAGCTCAGATAAGCGCCGTCGGCATCGAACCTGACCAGGCCGAATCTCTCGCCCCCCACCACCAGGATCGAGCGGCATCGCGGATGGCGCCGCCGGGCCGCGGTGATCAGGCAGATCTGGTTGTCGATGCGCCCGTCGGCGCGGATGAACCCGGGCGTGGACGTGGTCGCCGCGACCGCCCGGATCCGGGCGAGGTCGAGCTGGCCCAGGATTCGGTCGACACAACCCTGCACCTGACCGTGATGAAACTCATAGAAGCTGCGAATGATCTCGCCCTGCTCGTCGACTTCCGCCGCCGAGAGGGAAACCGCGCCGGCGTCTATGCCGAGGATGCGTTCCGCCTGGTCCTGGCCCGATGGCATCCGCCCCGTCGGCAGGGCCAGGACGCTCGCATCGTCGCCCTTCATGGGGACGCTCTCCGCTCAGAGGGCCGCCTCCCGTGATTGGGTCGGGGTGATGCCGGGTCGATGCTCCTTCTGGGACGCGACCTCGGTACGCGGGCGCACGGTCAGGACCGCGCAGTTCGCCCGGCGGATCACCTGTTGGGCATTGGACCCGGACAGCAGGTGCTCGAGCATGCCGTGGCCCTGGGATCCGATCACGATGAGGTCGGCCCGCTCGTCGTCGGCGGCCCCAACGATCTCCTTGTAAGCCGGACCTGCCCCAAGCCGGGCCGTGATGTCCACGTCGACGAATTCGCGCCTCGAGGCGTCGACAGCTCTGCTCAGCCGTTCCGAGGCGACGCGCTCGATCTCTTTGAGCAGGGGCTCCACGTCCGGAACGACCATTCGATACCGGGCCACTCCAAGATCGGGCATGTGCTCGATGGAGTGGAGCAGGGTGACCTTGGCGCCCAGGCTCGCGGCCAGGGCGAGGGCGAACCGGCAGGCTCGCTCCGAGTTCTCCGAGAAATCGGTGGCGCACAGAATTCGACCGATGAGGCCCGGCCCTTCCCAGGACCGCCCCTCCTCGTGACACACCGTCATGACCGGACACGGAAGGCGATGCATCAGCTTCTCCGCCACCGAGCCGAGGAGGAATCGCTCCGGGCCCCCGCGCCCATGGGTGCCCATGACCACGAGATCGGCGGGCATGTCCGCGGCCGCGGCCAGGATCTCGCGCCACGGGTTTCCCTCGCGGATTTCCAGATCGTAGTCGAGGCCCGCATCGCGGACGGGGGCCATGAAGGCGTGGGTATCGCTCTCCGCCATCTCCCGCCCTTCGACGGGAGGCGCGGCGGCCAGCATGGCGTCCCCAACGGGGTAGAACCCCTGGATGACGTGAACCACCTTCAGGCGGGAATTGAACTTACGGGCCAGGGCGAGAGCGTGGCGCAGGGCCTGGGAGGAAAACCCGGAGAAGTCGGTGGGTACCAGAATGCGCTCGAAGGATGCGGTTGCAGTGGTCATGACTGACCTCCGAAAAAGATGCGAGCAAACGACGTGCCGCAGGCGAATCCTGGCTGCAACCGCGGCTTCTCCCAGAGGTTCGAGGCGCCGGGGGCAAGGCCGCCTCAGCGCCCTGGTTCCGGCAACGCGTGCGCGCGCCGGCCTCCGGTCCGCAAAACCTGCCTCGGCGGCAAGAACCGCCCGGTTCGAGGGGTTCGGTCGCCTTGTCCCGGAACGCCCGGCGGGATCCGCGATCCTCCGCGAGTGAACTCGGTTCGACGATTGGGCGCTCGCCGTCGCTGTGCTCTACAGTGGATTGTCACGGGCTCGTTTGGCACGCTTTGGTGCACACCGATACTGCGATTCAAGAGGTGACACCACGCGTAATTCATGTCCCGGATGCGGGCGAAACCTTATCGCCGGCAAGTGTCGCGACTGCGGCAAGCCTCCCATGACGTCCCAGCTCAAGTGGGCCCTGCTGTCGCTCATCGCCATCATCGTGCTCGCCGTGTTGTCGGTTCGAGGCGGGGACGCGATCAACCCCGGCGCCAAGAAGCCGCCAGCCGCGGCCGCGCCGGCACGCTAGGTGTGGTTTCTCACTAGGTTGTTCCCACCAGAGGCCAGTCGAGAGATGGGAGTGGCACCGGCGATTCCGGCGTGTCGT
>JBGATM010000017.1:0-101910 GCA_044229175.1 Vicinamibacteria bacterium
GGTCATGGTGGTGAACACGTGATGGTCGTTGATGCGCGTTCCCGCGATCTCGATGAAGCCGTTGCCGCAGTCGATCATCTCGAGTGGCGACACCACGCCCTCCTGCAGGGCGGTGGCCGCGGTGATGATCTTGAAGATGCTGCCCGGCTCGTAGGAATCCGCGACCGCGCGGTTCACCCGATCCTTCTCCGGGAAGGCCGCGAACCGGTTCGGATTGAACGAGGGAAGGCTGGACATGGCGAGGACTTCGCCGGTGCGCGGATCGAGGACGACCGCTGTGCCCGAGACCGATCCGGTGTCGCGGATGGCCTCGCCCAGCGCCGTCTCCGTGATGTGCTGAACCCTCTCGTCGATGGTGAGCGTCACCTTGCGCCCTTCGGTCGGCGGCTTGTCGACCTCGCCCATCGGACGTCGCCGCGCGTCGAGGCGGACGGTGACCCGCGCCTCGCGGCCCCGGAGGTCCTCGTCGAGCGCGTACTCCAGCCCGGCCATGCCCTGCGAATCGAGGCCGACATAGCCGAGGACGGGCGAAAGAAGATCGCGCTTCGGGTAGTACCTCCGGCTCTCCGTCTCGAAGCCGATGCCCTCGAGGCGCAGTTCGCGCACCGCCCTCGCGACCTGGGGGTCCACCTGGCGCTTGATCCACACGAAAGAACGGTCCTGACGAAGAAGGGCGAGGAGTTCCTTTTGTTCGGCCGGCGAGTAGGAGAGCGCGCGGCCGAGCGCGCGCGTCGCTTCGCGGGGATCCCGGATGACCGAGGGATCGGCGTAGATGCTCGGAGCGTCGACCGAGATCGCGAAGGGTCGCTCGTTGCGGTCCATGATGGTGCCGCGGCGCGCCCGCACCGTGATCGTGCGATCCGACTGATGCTGCGCTTCCTTCAGGTAGAAGCGATGCCTCAGGACCTGGAGATGGAAGAGCTGGGCCACGATGGCGAGCGCCCAGACCGTGCCGCACATGGCCACGAAATAGAGGCGAAGATCTTGATTCCGGGCGAGAGGGGCCGCGTGGGGCCGCGGGGAGAGCGAGTCGTAGCCCGTCCTCACTGGGGCGAGCCCCCCGGGACATTCTTGGCGGCGAGCCGCGAATCTTTGGGAAGGTTCTGCGGGCGCTCGACCACGATGACGTTGGCCGAGGCCGGAGTGTGCAACCCGAGGGAACCGTTGGCGATGGTCTGCACGCGCTTCAGATCCTGCAGCGCCGCTTTTTCCAGCCGAAGCTCACGGTTCTCCTCGAGGAGTTTTTCCTGCTCGCGCTGGAGCTTTCCCGCGGTGGAGCCGGTGTCGCGCAAGGCCGCCCGCGGCCAGCCGTAGGCCACGAACAGGCCGATGAGGATGAGAACGACCCCGCCGATCCAGAGCAGGTCCTTCGACATGCGGTCGTCGCGCGTACGCACCACCCGGCGGTTGTCGATCGAGTCCTCGACGTGGACCGCATGAATTCGATCGACTTTCATGAGCGCTCCTCCCCCCGCTTTTCAATGACCCGCAGCTTGGCGCTGCGGGCCCGCGGATTCGTTCTCGTCTCATCGTCCCGGGGCGCGATGGGCTTGGGGGTGAGCGACGTGAAGGCGCCGGAGCGTTTGAGGGTTCGAAATACGTTCTTCACGATGCGGTCTTCCAGGGAGTGAAACGCGATGACCGCGAGTCGGCCGCCCGGGCGCAGGAGCTCGGCCAGACGCTCGAGGCCTCTATCCAGGCCCTCGAGTTCCCGGTTCGTGGCGATGCGAAGCGCCTGGAACGCGCGGGTGGAAGGATCGAGGCCCGGGCGGCCGCGGGCGTCGCGCCGCACCAGGCTCGCGAAAGCGCTGGTAGTCCAGTTGGACCGCGTCCGCCGTTCCATGACGATGGAACTGGCGATGGCCCGGGCCTTGGGCTCTTCGCCGAACTCGGTGAAGATCCGCTCGAGTTCACCCGCCGAGGCGGTGTTGAGGATGTCGGAGGCGCTCCTTCCGCTGCGCGGATCCATGCGCATGTCGAGGGGCGCGTCGAACCGGAAACTGAAACCGCGATTCGGGTCGTCCAGTTGCAGGGAGCTGACGCCCAGGTCGGCGATCGCGTAGCAGAGGCTCTCCGGGGCGATGCCGGAGAGGCCGTCGCGAAAGTCGCCCTGCCGCAGCTCGACCCGTGAGGCGAAGGGAGCGAGGCGCTCCGATGCGATTTCGAGCGCCCTCTCGTCCCGATCGAAGGCGAGCAGAGTGGCGTCCTCGTGCTCGGAGAGCAGCGCGAACGCGTGTCCGCCCATGCCCACGGTGGCGTCGAGGATTCGCCGCGCCGGCTTCGGGGCGAAGGAGAGAATCTCGCGCAGGAGGACGGAGACGTGCACATCAGATCCCGAACTCCGCGAGCTGCTTCGCGTCATCGTCGGTGAACGGATCCTTCTTGAAGAGCCGCTCCTCGAGACGTTTCGTGTTCCACACCGCCACGTGGTTCTGCTGGCCGAGGACCGCCACATCGCCCTCCATCGACGCCATCTTTCGAAGGATCTGGGGAATCAGGATCCGGCCCTGCGCGTCCACTTGCGCCACCTGTCCGAAGAAATTCACGCGTTCGAGGAAACGCTGCCGCGCGGGATGGGCCTGGGGCATGGCGGCGAGACGCTTCTCGATCTCGGTCCAGGCGTGGAGCGGATAGATCCTCACGAACTCTCCGGAGATCGAAGTCACGAAGAAATCGCGAGACGATTCCGTCAACGCGCCCAGGAACGCGGAGGGAATCTTCAGACGGCCTTTGTCGTCTATTCGTGCAGGATGGTGACCGCGCAGCATGTCCTCGCCCATACTAGCCACTTTTGGCCAATATTTTCCACAGCGACTCTAGGCCAGGGCCTGCGAACTGTCAACCGACGACTCGCGAAAGCGAGCGGGAACCTAGGCTTGGACTGTGGAAGGGCCGGCGGGGCCGAAGCCCAGCTCGGTGGAAGCCGCGTCCAGAAGGGCTTCGGCTTCGCTTGCGAACGAGCTCCACTTGCCCCGCGGCCAGATCTCGAACCGGTCCATGGCCCCGATGACCACCACATCCCGTTCCAGGCCCGCCAGTCGGCGCAGCGCCGGCGGCACGAGAATGCGTCCCTGCGTGTCGAGCCTCGATTCATGGGCTCTCGAGGCCAGGACGCGCGACAGAGAGCGGGCTTTCTTCGAGAACGCGGGCAGGGAGAGGACCTGTTTTTCCAGAGAAAGCCAGGTTCCACGGGGGTAACCGGCGATCGCGTCGTCGAAGAAAGTCAGGATGAACGAGTCCGAGGATTCCTCGATCTTGCGCCGGAACGCCGAGGGAATCGCCACGCGCCCCTGGCGATCCATCCGGCAATCGAAACTCCCTGCGAACATGTTCCCCAGTTTTCCACAAATCCATCCACTTTTCCACAGACGCCGCCGACGAACTAGGATCCCCGCCCCTGATGAATGGTTCGGTCTAGCCCGGTGACGGCTCGCGAATACCTTCGGTCCAGATCCTGGCTGGGCAAGAAGTTCGGCCTTTCCACCATGCGCGCGCTCATGCGTGAACTGGGACACCCCGAACGCGCGTTCCGGAGCGTGATCATCGCGGGTACGAACGGCAAGGGGTCGGTGAGCGCCTACCTCGACACCGCGCTTCGCGGCGCTTCACTCAGAGTGGGCCGCTACACCTCGCCGCACCTCATCCATATCCGCGAGCGGATGACCGTGGGGGGCCGCAACATCGGCAACCCCGAATTCGAGCGGCTCGTGCTCGCGGTGAGAGACGCCGCCGAGCGCCTGCGGCGGCGCGGCACGATCGAAGAGCATCCCAACCATTTCGAGATCCTGACCGCGGTCGCCTTCCTCTACTTTCAGAGACACGCGGTCGATATCGCCGTCCTCGAGGTGGGGCTCGGAGGCCGGCTCGACGCCACCAACGTCGCTTCGCCGCTCGTCTCCGCGATCGTGAGCATCGATTTCGACCACGAGGAGTACCTCGGCAGCACGCTCGCCTCCATCGCCGCCGAGAAGGCGGGGGTGGTGAGGGCGAACCGCGCGGTGGTGGTGGGGCCCATGGACGGCGAGGCCTTCGGGAAGATCCGGGAGATTTCGAGAAGGAGGCGCGCGCGCGTCATCTCCGCTCTCCAGGGTGTGGCTCTGCGCCGGTCCGATGGAGAGCTGCGCGTCCGCACGCCCCAGGGGACCTACGCGCACGTCCATCCCCTCCCCGGCGCCCACCAGCGCATCAATCTGGTCGTGGCCATCCGAACCCTCGAGGCGCTTTTCGCCGCCGGCCTGAAGATGGACCTCCCCAAAGCGGTCGCGGCCATGAGTCTCGCGGTATGGCCCGGCCGGCTGGAGCGCCTCGACCTTCAGCCGCCGTTCCTGCTCGACGGCGCGCACAATCCCGCCGGCGCCAAGGCACTCGCCGCCTATCTCAAGGAAACCCGGGAGCCTCACGTTCTCGTCTTCGGGGCGATGCGCGACAAGCACTTCGGCGAGATGGGCGAAACTCTCTTTCCCCTCGCCCGGCGCGTGGTGGTCACCCGGGTTCGCATGACCCGGGCCGCGACGACGGAACAGCTGGCGGAAATCGGAAGAAGCACGGGCCAGACCGTGATCGAGGCGTCTTCGATTCGGGGCGCCGTCTCGAAGGCCGCGTCCCTGGCCCGGCCCGGCGAGACCGTGGTCGTGGCCGGGAGTCTCTATCTGGTGGGCGCGGTCCGGAGGCTGCTCCTGCGTTCCCGCGCCAGGCTTTAGGCGCCGCGGATCGCTTCGACCGGGGTGAGGCGGCTCGCGCGCAGCGCCGGGAACAGCCCCGCGGAGAGGCCGATGATGATGGCGAAGGCCGCGGAAAGGCCAAGCCCCAGGGGCGAGATGCTGAGACCATCTTCGAACGCCTGGCCGGCCAGTACGGTTATTCCGCTGCCCAGGATCACACCCAGCGTCCCCCCCACCACCGAGAGCGAGACCGACTCGATCAGGAACTGCAGAAAGATCGCGCCATCCGTGGCTCCCGTGGCCTTGCGCAGGCCGATCTCGAAGAGGCGTTCCGAGATCGCGATCTGCATGAGCGAGAAGATGCCGATGCCGCCGACCAGAAGCGAGATGCCCGCGATGGAGGCAAGGACGATCGTCCAGTTGGCGATGATCACGTCCACCTCCTTGCGCACCTTCACGATCTCCTCCCCGATGTTCTGCACTCGGAAGTCGGTGATGCCGCGATGGGCGCGCTTGAGCAGGGCCCTGGCCTCGGTCTCCCCGTGGGTGAGGGCGGCCTCGTCCGGCACCTTGAAGATGATGGCTTCGACCGCGGTCGACCCCGAGAACTGCTTCTGCAGGGTGGTGATCGGGACATAGATCTTCCGGTTGTCCCGCTCCATCTCCTGATCGTTCACCTGGCCGTTTCCGAGCGAGCGGATCACCCCCACGATCTCGAACCTCGTGCCGCGCATCAGGATCTCCCGCCCGAGCGGGCTCTCCGCGCCGAAGGCGTCCTTGGCGATCTGTTGTCCGATCACCGCCACCGTCGCGTTCGACTCGACATCCGAGGAGATGAAGTACCGGCCGGTGGCCGCCCCGCGCCCGCGGATGGCGCCGTACTCCGGGGTTACTCCTTCGATCGAGACGTTGAAGTCGCGGCCGTTCATCCGTACCCGATCCCGCGTGGCCGCTAGGGGCGCCGCGCTCTCGATCAGTTCCTTGCCTTCGTTGATCACGGCCACGTCGCTCGACCGCAAACCGCGCGAATAGCCCTGCTTCTTGCGCTCGATCCGGTCCTCGGGCCTCTGCGGCACCGCGAACATCACCCCATCGAAACCGAGATCCGCGAAGCCCGCCTTGATCGACTCAGCCGCGCCTCCGATCACCGAGACCATGACCACGAGCGACGTGGTCCCGAGCACGATGCCCACGAGGGTCAGGGTCGACCGCAGCTTGTGGGCGAAGATCTCGCTCGCCGAGGTGCGCACGGACTCCCACAGGGTCGCGGAAAGACTCATCTGCGGGTTAAGGGCGGCGCTCATCACTCGTACCTCAGCGCTTCCACGGGTGAAAGACGGGCCGCGCGCACCGCGGGATAGAAGCCGAAGAAGATGCCCACCACCACCGCGCAGGAGAAGCCGGTGATCATCATGGAGGGGGTCACCGACATGCTCTGCTGCAGCAGCCGGGCCATTCCTTCGCAGAAACCGATTCCCGTGAAGATGCCGATCACGCCTCCCGCCATGGTGACCACCACGCTCTCCACCAGGAACTGCGCCGCGATGTGGACGGGCGAGGCCCCCAGGGCCTTGCGGGTGCCGACCTCGCGGACGCGTTCGTTGAAGGAGGCGAGCAGGATGTTCATGATCACGATGCCGCCCACCAGCAGCGAGATGGTGCCGCAGACCATGAAGGTGACGTCGTAGACCTTGCCCTGCTGCTCCATCTGCTTCATCCGGTCCTTGCGGTTGTAGATCTCGAAGTCCTCGATGCCGCCGTGCGCCCGCTTGAGCAGGGTGCGCACCTCCTCATTGCCCGCGTCGATCTGGTCGAGAGAGGCAACCTGGACATTGATGTAGGCCACCTTCTGGTTCTCCCGCTCGCCGGACAACCGGTTCATCATGGTGGTGATGGGGACGAAGATCATCTCGTTCATCCACTCCAGGGAATTCCCGTTCGCCTCGTTCCAGTAGAACTCCTTCTTCTCCATCACTCCCACCACGGTGAAGGTGGCGCCCGCCATTTCCACGGTCTTCCCGATCGGGTTCTCGCCCCCGAAGATCTGATCGCGCCGCGTGGAGCCGAGGACCACCACCTTGGAGGATTCCGAAAGGTCCTGCTGAGTGATGAAACGGCCCTCGGCTACGTGGAACGAGTACATCGGCTCGTAGGCCGGAGTAGCGCCCGAGAGGTTGATCCGCTTCTCGAAGCCCGGCCGCCGGACGAGCTCCTGGCGTTCGATCGTGGGCTCGACCAGGCTCAGGTTCTTTCCGTCCCGCTTGAGGATCTCCGCGTCGTGATAGGTGAGGCCCTTGGAGTTCTTCTCCGTGGCCGACTGCTCCGCGGCCTGGACGTTCTTGTTGTCGATGCGCATCTTGAGGATGCCGCCCGTGGTCTCGAAGAACTTCGTGGTCTGCTGGCGCCCACCGTCGATGAGGCCGAGGGTCGCGACCACGGAGCCCACGCCGAGGACGATGCCGATGAACTGAAGCACGCTGCGCGAGCGGTTCGCGTTCATGTCGACGACCCCGTCCACCAGGGCGGCCCACAAAGAGGAGAAGAATCGCACCTCGGATCCCCGGGGCCGCTAGGCGGCCTTCTGAAGGGCGTCCGAGAGGATCGCGCCATCCTCGATCCGGATGACCCGATGGCAGCGCTCGGCGATCCGCGGATCGTGGGTCACGATGGCGATGGTGTGGCCGGCTGCGTGCATGTCGTCGAAGATCTGGAGGATTTCGTTGCCGGTCTTGGTGTCGAGGTTCCCGGTCGGCTCGTCGGCGAGGATGAGGCTCGGATTCATGACGATGGCGCGCGCGATGGCCACGCGCTGCCGCTGTCCGCCGGAAAGCTCGGACGGCCGCGCGGCCGCGCGCTGCTCCAGTCCCACGCGGGATAGCGCCACCATCGCGCGTTCGCGCCGCTCCGAGGCGGAGACACCGCCATAGAGCATCGGCAGCTCCACGTTGCGGAGGAGCGAAGCCTTGGGGAGCAGATTGAAGGTCTGGAAAATGAAGCCGATCTTCTGATTGCGGATCCTCGCGAGCTGGAATGAGGACATCGCCGACACGTCCTCGCCGTCAAGGAGAAATGTCCCCGTGGTGGGCTGATCGAGACAGCCGAGGATGTGCATGAGGGTCGACTTGCCCGAGCCCGAGGGGCCGATGATGGCCACGAGCTCGGCCCGCCCGATGGAGAGGTCGACCCCGCGCAGGGCGTTCACCTGCATCTCGCCCTGGTCGTAGCTCTTGGTGACGCCCGAGAGCTCGATGAGCGGACGGGAGGCGGCGTGGAGATTAGTCATTGGACTTCTTCTCCTTCGGCCGGGTGGGGTCCTCGACCGCCACGATTTCACCGGCCTTGAGGCCCTTCACGATCTGCGCCTTGTCGAAGCTCGCGAGACCCGTCTCCACCTCGCGAAGCTCGAACTTCTCCTTCCAGCGGTCCTTCTCTTCGACCTTCACCGCGCTCTTGTCGTCCTTGCCAGCCGCGAACACGCTCCCGAAGAAGCTCCGGGACTCGGCGACTTTGGGGGCTTCGGGCTTCTTCACGTAGACCACTTCCTTGTCGTCGCGCTTGAAGAGCGCCTCCACCGGGGCGGTCAGGACTCCGGTCACCCGATCGCCAAGCACATCGAGATTCGCGGTCATGCCCGTGCGCAGTTCCTGGCCCTGGCGATCGACATCGACTTCGACGTCGAAGATCTTCACCTTCTCCTCGAGGCGGGCGGCGGGAGCGATCCGGGCGATCTTCCCGCCGAACCGGACCTTGGGGTAGGCGTCGAGGGAGATCTTCACTTCCTGGCCGAGCCGCACCTTGCCGATGTCCACTTCGTTGATGCCGGCCTTGATGATCATGGTGCCGACGTCCGCGACCGTGGCGATGATGGTGCCCGCGTTGAAGCTCGACACGCCGGAGGTGACAGTGTCGCCGAGTTCGACGGGCCGGCGGATGATGACGCCGTCCATGGGCGCGGAGACGTTGAGGCGCTGGGTCGACGAGCCGCTCACCAGGCCGATGGGTACGCCGCTCTCCTGCACGATCTTGTAACGCTCCACCGCTGCGTCGTGCAGAGCCTTGGCGCTCTTGTACCGTGTCTCCATCTCCAAAGCGGTCTGAAGGGAGAGAAGCCCCTGCTGCCGGAGACCTTCGTTGCGGTCGTTGGTGGCCCGGGCTTCGTTGAGAGCGATCTCGGTCTCGGTCACGCTGTTCTTCACCTGGGCGAGATCGCGAGCCTGCGAGGGATCCGGCTCGACCTGGGCGATGACCTGGCCCTTTCTGACCTTGTCGCCCTCACGAACCATCAGCGCGACCACCTTGCCGGAAAGGACCGACTTCACGTCGACCTTGACCTGGGGCTCGACCGAGCCCACCTCGGTCACCCGGACCTGGACGTCGCCGGTCTCGATCTTCGCGGTCTTGAGTTCGTCCTTCTTCGCGTCCTTGTTCTCCGAGTTCCCACCGCTGCGCGAGAGCGCCATTGCAGCCACGGCGAGCGCCCCAATGATCGCGACCCAGCCTTTGCGTCCCGGACGGCGTCTTCCCTTCAACATCGCGCACTCCTCATTCAAATCTCTTGAATGACCTAACGAGTCTTTCAAGTCGAAGGTTCCAGGCGGACGGAGGGCCGGATCCCGGCCGCCCGACGCGCCTCATGCCCGGCCAAGCCCCCGAAAACCCAAGATATGGGGGCCTGGGGGACCCTCGACGCCGCGGGCAGGCCGTATCATCAAAATTCCATCGGCATGCCGCTCACACCCACTTTGCTTCTCGTCCCCTCGGTGTCGGCGGGCCAGATCCTCCTGCGCCGGCTGGCCCGGGAAAAGAGGGCGATCGCCGCCGTTTCCGCGATGCGGCCCAAGGATCTGGCCCTGAAGATGGCGGAGGGGAAGTGCCACGGGCAGGGCCTGATGGCGTGGCAGAGCGGCCACGGCGCAATCCTTTCCGCGAGGCTCCTGGCTTCTCACCCGGAACTCCTCAAGCCTGGTCTGCCCGAAGCCCCGGTGGCCCGGGTCCTGGCCCGGACGCTCGAGGATCTGCGCGCGTCCGGAATCCGGCCAACCGCGCTCCGCAGGCTCGCGGAGCGCTCCGAGAGCCCGGAGGATCGATCCCGGCTCCTCGGCGTCGCGAAGATCTACGAGCGCTTCCACGCCGAGATCGAGTCGAAGTTCTTCGACGAGACCCGTCTTTTCGCGGAGGCCGAGACCGCGGAGGCTCCCTTTCTGACCGGCGCCACCGTCTTGTTCTCGCCCGATCTTGAACCGCGCCCGGACGAGTTCCGCTTTCTGAAGTCGCTCGCGGCCCGCTTCGGCGCCCGCCGGATCGAGGGCGGCGAATCGAGGACCGCGGGGGCGTTCTCGATGTTCTCGGACGAGGCGCGCATCCCCACCGTGCCCTGGTCCGAGACCGTCTTCGCCCCCGTGGCCCGCCCATCGAGCGCGGAAATCGCGCGACTGACCGCTGCGCTCTTCCAGGCTCCCGGCCCGTCGCCGAGTGTCACCACCCTGCACTCCGCGGTCTCCTGGGTCACCGCTCCGGGCGAAGCCAGTGAAGTTCGTTCCATCGCGCGCCGGATCCTCAAAGCGGCCCGGGAGGGAATGCCGTTCGACGAGATGGCGGTGGCCCTGCCCCAGCCCGACGTCTACGCGCCCATCCTGGTCGACCTGTTCTCCCGCGCGAAGATTCCCTTCAAGCTCCACCCCTCGCTCCCTCTCGCCACCGGGCGGATCGCGCGTTCGTTCCTGCTTCTGGTGGGCTCGCGCGATTTCGACCGGGGGTCGCTGCTCGAGTTCCTTACCTTCGCCCCGGTGCCGCTCGCCGACAAGACCGGCGACCCCGAGCCACCGCACCCCTCGGTGTTCGATCAGATCACGCGCGAACTCAAGGTGGTCTCCGGCATCGACCGGTTCCGCAAGGCGCTCGAACATTTCATCAGTGAAGAAACGAAGGCCTCGGCCAACCTGTCGGAGGGCCACCGCGCCTCGCGCGGCCGCAGGGTCAAGGCGGCGCACGCCCTCCTCGTTCTGGTGGAGAAACTCCACGCGAGTCTCGCTTTCACCGCGGAGAAGCTGCCCCTCGACATGTGGTCCACGAGGCTCCTCGCCCTGTGCAACGACTGGATCCGGCCCGAAAGCGAGATCGAGGAGACCGAGCGCCAGCTCGTCTGCGAGACCCTCGAGGAACTCGGCGCGCTTGCCGCCGTCTCCTCCCCGGTTACCTTCGATCGCGTGCTCTCCGTCATCGAGGCGCAGTTCGATCGGAAGCGCCGGCCGCTCGAAGAGCGGTCGCGCGTGGGCGTGCACGTGGGCTCGCCCGAAGCACTTTCCGGAGGCCGCTTCCGCTTCCTGGCCGTGCTGGGCCTCGTCGAGGGCCGGTTTCCCGGAGTGTTCAGGCCCGACCCATTCCTCCTCGATCCCGAGCGGAAGGCCTTGAGCGACGAGGTCGCGGCGGTTCCTCCACCCAAGTTAGTGACTCAGCTCAGCCTCTTCGACGATGAAACACCGGGGCCGGTTGCCACGGGAGGGATTCCACTCCCCACCACGGAGACCCGGGTGGGCCAGGTCAGGCGCCTGTTCGGCAGAACCCTGGGCCAGGCCGAGGAGACCCTGGTTCTGTCCTACCCGCGCGCCGACGAACAGACCGGCCGGGAACGTCTCCCCTCGCTCTTCCTCATGGCGGCGCTGCAGGCCTTCAAGGGAACTACGGTGAATGCCGACGATCTCCACAAGATCGTGACCGAGGATGAAGACGGCCGCGCCGACATGGACCTGAGCATCGATCTCGGGGAGCGGGACACCGAGGTGGTGGCGCGGCACGGCCTCGCCGCGGTCTCGTGGCTCCAGGCCGAACGCCCGTTCCTTCGCGCGGCTCACGAGCTTTCGCGGGGCCGGGGGGCGCGGCGGCTGTCGCCCTACGACGGTCTCATCGGCCGCGAGGACGCGGACTCGGATCCCCGGCTCGATCCGGTGAAGAGCGGCCAGGCCATTTCCGCGAGCCGCATCGCGGCTTTCAGCGAATGCGGCTTCCGGTACTTCCTGCGCTACGTCCTGAAGCTCGAGCCCGCGATCGAGCCGGAGGAGCGTCGCAAGCTCGATCCCCTCGAGAAAGGCACGCTGTTCCACGAAGTCGCAGAGCTCTTCCTGCGCGAGCGTCGGGACGCGGGCCTCCTGCCCATTCGAAACACCGAGGAGGAACGCAACCGCCTTCTCGCCCTCGGCGACGAGCGGCTCGAGGCCTGGGTGGAGGGCTCGCCCCCGCGGCTGGTCCTGCTGTGGCGGGCCGAGAAGAAGGTCTTCTCGGCCCTGCTCACCGACTGGCTGGCGCGCGAGGCGGAGAGTTATCGGACGAAGAAGACGATACCCGCCCATTTCGAGGTCTCGTTCGGCATGCCGTATCGGCGGCCGGATACGAACGAACCGCATCGCGACGAGCCGGTGGCGATACCGCTCGACGACGGCACCGTGCTGAAGATCTCCGGTCAGATCGACCGCATCGATCGCATCGACGCCGCGGACGGCGGCGGTCTCGTCCTCCGGGACTACAAGACCGGCAAAGCGCCCACCGACAGCGACGCCTCGCTCTTCAAGGGCGGACGTCAACTCCAGATTCCCTTCTACATCCTGGCTGCCCAGGAGATCTTCCCGGGCGAGAAGGTGGTGGAGGCGTTTCTCGACTACGTGAACGGCGGCCGGCCCGTGGCCTTTCCCCCGGCGAAGGCCACCTCGGCCACTTTCCGCGCGCTGCTCCTTCGCATCGCCGATCTCATGGGCCACGGCGTGTTCATGCAGGAGCCCTCCGCCTGCACCTTCTGCGACTTCAAGTCGGTCTGCGGTCCCAATCCGGTGCTCGAGAGCCGCAAGCGCCGACGGCGCATGCATGACCCCCTGGCCCGGAAAGTGGCGGAGCTGAAACAGTTCGCATGAGCGGTCTCCTTCCTCACGACGAAGCGGTACGCGAGCGCGTCCGCTCCGAGCTCGGCACCAGCTTCGTCATCTCCGCGGGTGCGGGGACGGGCAAGACGACACTGCTCGTCGACCGCATGGTCGCGATCGTCCTCAGCGGTTTCCTGAAGCTCGACCAGATCGCGGCCGTGACCTTCACCGAGAACGCCGCGACGACCCTCAAGCTGCGTCTGCGCGACGCGCTCGAACGCGCCCGCGCCGGGGCGAAGGATCCCGAGGTGGTCGCGCGGGCGAGCGAGGGACTCGCTTCCATCGAACGCGCGCAGGTGTCCACCATCCACGCCCTGTGCACGGCCATGCTGCAGGAGCGGCCGATCGAGGCGGGGGTCACGCCCGGGTTCCGGGTCGCGGACGAGGCTTTGTCCGACTTCATCTTCGAGGAGGCCTGGGAGGAGTGGCTCCAGGACCGTTTGACCGGCGCCGACGATCTTCTCGAAGCGGTGATCCTCTCCCGCATCCCGCTCGAGCGGACTTCGCCCATGGGCGATCCCATGACCCTGCGGAAGCTGGCCCGCCGGCTGGTGTCGCAGCGCGATCTCGCCCCCCACATCGCGAGTGCCGTCATCGACCCCAAGCCCGTCCGAGACTGGTTCATGGCGAAGATCGCGCGAGCTCATGAACTGATTGAAGGCAAGCCCGAGGCGGACACCCTCGTGGCCGCGGTCAAGGCTCTCCATGCGGAGATCGCGAAGACCGCGGGGCTCGACGACCCGGATCTCATCATCGCCCTGCGTTCCCTGCGCGTGCGCAAGGGCCTCGGCAACAAGCGCATGTGGAAGGCGGACGAGGCCTTCGACGAATGTCGCGCCATCACCCTCGAGATCGCCGAGCGCGGGGCGGCCTGGGAGAAGGAGAAGAACGCCTCCTTCTACAGCGGCCTGGTCGTGGCCCTGCAGGGCGTGCAGTCGATCTACGAGCGCCGCAAGATCGAGGCCGGCGTTCTCGACTATGTCGATCTGCTGGTGAAGGCGGCGGAGGCGCTTCGGGGAAACGCCTCCCTGCGCGCCTACTTCCGCCGGAAATTCCGCGCGATCATCGTCGACGAATACCAGGACACCGACCCCCTGCAGGTCGAGATCATCGAGACCCTCGCCGGGTTTTCGGGCGGGGCGGTCGAGGACCCGAGGCTCGGGGCCGCCTCTTACGTGGTGGTGGGCGATCCGAAACAATCGATCTACCGCTTCCGAAGGGCCGACGCGTCCATCTTCGCCGCGGCGTGCGAGGCCGCGAAGACGCGGCCCGGGGTGGAGCTGGTGTCGCTGACCCAGAACTTCCGGTCGACGCCCGCGATTCTGAGGTTCGTGAACCGCTTCTTCGCCGGCGCCATCAAGAAGAGCCAGTATGGCCAGCCCGACTACGAGGCTCTGGTTCCGAGCCCCGACATTCCCGACGAGCCGAGCCTCCTTGCCCTCCGGTTCACGGTTCCCACCGAGGCCGATTCCTTCGTCCTGGAGGCGGAGGCGAGCGCCATCGCCGCTTTCGTGGCCGCGGTGCAAAACGGCACGCTTCAGGTTCGCGACGGAGCGACCTCCCGCAAGAGCCGGGCCGGCGACGTGCTGATCCTGGCCCGCCGGCTGACCCAGATCCGGCCGCTCGAACAGGCCCTCGAGCGCGCCTCCGTCCCTTTCGTGGTCGATGGCGGCCGGTCGTTCTTCATCCGCTCCGAGGTGGTCGAGACCCACGCGGCGCTTCGCGCCATCGATGATCCCTCCGATGCCACCAGCCTGGTGGCGGCGCTCCGTTCGACCTTCTTCGGGGTTTCCGATCGAGCGATCGCGGAATGGCGATTCGCCGGCAAGGAACTGTCCATCCTCGCCATCGATCCGGGAGCCACCGATATCGCGACCGACGAGGTGAGTCGCGCCCTGCTCCTGCTCCGGCGCCTGCACGAGGACCGACTGCGCCTCGCGCCCGCCGCGCTGATTGAAAAGCTCTTCGACGAGACCTCCATCTTCGCGGCCCTGCATGCGACGGAACGGGACTCCACCGCGCGCGCCCAGCCGCGCATCTCCAACCTGCGGAAGGTCGTCCACCTCGCCCGCCAAGCCGAAGGGCTGGGCCTTCTGACCCTGCGCGGCTTCAATCTGCTTCTCGCGAACCGCCTCGATGGCGCGGGCGAGGAGCCCGACCTTCCCTCCTCGCGTCCGGGCGATCCTCACACCGTCCGGGTGATGACCATCCACAAGGCCAAGGGCCTCGAAGCGCCCGTGGTGATCCTCTACGACTGCCTCGACAAGTTCCAGCCCCGCGTGGACACCGTGCCTTTGCGGGAGGAAGGGAAGATCGCCCTTGGTTTCGTGAAGGACTGCCAGCCGCCCGACTGGGACGTCCTGGCGCTCAGGGAGGAAGCGCGCCTGCGCGAAGAGACCCATCGGCTTCGTTACGTCGCCTGCACGCGCGCGAAGGACTGGCTGGTGGTCCCCATCCCTCCTCCCACCGAGCGGGTGGGGGATTTCTGGCACGACGTGGCCAAGGACCTGTCCGTCGCGGGCCCCGACATCGTCAATCTCGATGCGGGTGCGGTGGCTCTTCCCGAGGAACCGGGCGAGACGGCGATTGCGGGTCCCCTCGACGACATGCCCGAGGGTCTTCCCGGTTTCCTGGCCCGGCGGAAGGCGCTCATCACCGCGGCTTCCGAGTTGACGCTCGCTCCCATTTCCGTGCGCGAAGACGCGGCGAAGGAGTCCCCGCCGGCGGTCGAACCTCCGGAGTTCGTGGGCCGCGTGTTCGGTTCGTTCGTGCATCGGCTCCTCGAACTCGCGGATTTCTCGAAGCCCGAGTCGGTCCGGAAGATCGCCCCCGGCCTCGCCCCCGCGTTCCCTCTCACCAAGGAAGCGGTGGCGCGCGCGGAGGCCCAGGCCGAGGCCGCGCTCTCCCTCCCCATCATGCGCGAGGCCGCGCGGGCCGCCCGCGTCTTCCGGGAAGTGCCGATCAGCTACATTGAGGAGGACCGGCTGCTCGAAGGCGTCTGCGATCTGGCCTTCGAGGACGAGAAAGGATGGGTGGTGGTGGACTACAAGACCGAAGCGATCGGCGAAGACCAGGTGCTCGCCCAGGCCTCGCATCATGCCGCCCAGCTGAGGCGCTACGCCCGCGGCCTGGCCCTCGCTTCCGACTCGCACCAGTCGCGGCGGTTCGTGGTCTTCACCTCCCTCGGCCGGCAGGTGGCGGTTTGACCTCGATCCCGGTGACCACGGCCCCGGCCTTCTCGGAGAAGGCGGAGGAAAAGACCCGCGACGCGCGCGCCTTCGCGTGGTCCGCGTCGCGCCACGACACCTTCGCCACCTGCCCGCGCAAGTACTACTACTCGTACTACGGCATCCTCGAAGACCCCGAGGTCCAGCGCCTGAAGCAGCTCTCCGCCCTCGCCCTGTGGGCGGGGTCGGTGGTCCACGAGACCATCGAAGACTTTCTGCGGACGAACGACCACATTCCCGAGCCCGCGGTGCAGGAGGCGCTCATCCGCTCGGTCGTGCATGACCGGATGCTCCGCGAGTGGAAGGAGAGCGAGGGCGGGACGAACGGCTTCCGTCTCTTCGAGCACGAGTACACCCAGCCCATCGAACAGGAAGACAAGAAGATCCTGGTCGGCATCGTCATGCGCTCGCTGCGGAACTTCTTCAAGTCCCCGCTTCTGCGCGAGGCCTTCAAGGTCAAGCGCTCGGCCTGGCTGTCGATGGAGGAACTGGTCTCCTTCCACGTCGACGATGTGCCGGTCTTCCTGCGCATGGACCTCGCGTTCCGGGATGAACGCGACCGGGTGCGCATCGTCGACTGGAAGACCGGAAGGCGGGCGGGGAAGTTCAACGAGGTCCAGATCGCGGGCTACGCGCTTTACGCCGCGGAAAAGGGCTGGGCCAGGTCCGCCACCGAGATCTCCACCGAGCTCGCCTACCTCATCTGGCCCCGTTACGTGCGCAAGGACGTGACCCAGCCGATCCTCGACACCGCCCGCGGCTTCGTCACCCGGAGCGCCAAGACCATGCGGGCGCTGCTGAACGATCCGGATGCGAATGCCGCGCGGATCGAGGACTTCCCCCGCATCGACAAGCCGCGGATCTGCCGCCGCTGCAACTTCCGCAAGCTGTGTTTTCCCCGAGCGGAAGCGCTCGACGTCAAGACCCCCCGCCGTCCTTCCAGCAAGACGTCGTGAAGGCCCTAGCCCGCGAACTCGCGCTGTTCGCGTTCTTCCTGATCGCGTCGGGCTTCGTGCTGAGGCCGCTGCCTTTCCACCTTGGCGATTCGATTCCCGCGGGGAGCGACCCGCCCCATCATCTCTACATCCTCAACTGGCTCCTCGAGCACGGGCTTTCGAGCGATCGGTTCGAGGGCCGGATGTTCCATCCCGCGAAGAACGCGGTCCTGCGCAGCGATCTGTCCATGGGGACGGTGGTGCTGGTCGCCCCCCTCGCGCCTCTGGTCAGCGAGCCGCTCGTGCGCTTCAACCTCGCGAACTGGCTCTCCCTCGCCTTCTCGGGATGGGCCTTCTGCCTGCTCGCGAGATCGTGGACCGGCTCGCTTCCCGCGGGGATCTTCGCGGGAATCACCGCCGTGCTCGGGTCGCATCAGTCGTTGCACTACGTTCATCTGAATCTCCTCTCCGTGGGCTGGCTGCCCATCTTCCTGCTCGCCCTGGATCGGGTTCTCGATCGCGGATCGGCGGCCTTTGCCGCGCTCGCCGGAGCGTCCTTCGCGCTCGTGGCGGCATCGTCGGGTTATTACGGGGTGGCCGCCTGCGTCATCGCCGCGGTGTTCTTCCTTCGCGCGCCGTCGTGGAAGGCGCTTGGATGGGGAGCCCTCGCCGTGGTCCTGGCTGCGGTGCTTCTCTCGCCCTACCTCATCGCCTACGCGAATCTGCACGCCGAGGAGAGCCTGGTGCGGACGAGCCGCGAACTCGCCAAGGGCTCATTCACCCTCGCGGATCTCGGGTCCCGCACGCTGCTTCACCGGATCTGGAACCCCGCGACCGGCGAGCCGCTCTTTCCCGGCTTCGCCGTCCTTGGCCTCGCCGCGCTCGCCCTGTGGAAGGGATCGAAGCGCGAGCGCACGCTCGGTCTCTCTGCGCTCCTGCTCTTCTGGCTTGGCCTTGGGGAGCCGGGCGGCCTCTACCGCGTTCTCGCCCTCGTCCCTCCGTTTTCGAGCATGAGGCATCCGGTGACGCTTACCGCGGTCGCCCTGATGCTGCTCTCCGTCCTGGCCGCGCAGGGCCTCGCCCGTGTTCAGAAAGCGCGCGCGCCCCTGGCCCTCGCCCTGCTCGGTCTCGCTGCCGTCGAGACCCTCGCGCCCGCGAACGACTTCTTCCCGGTGGCCCCCGGGATTCCTCCAGTCTACGAGGAGGTCCTGAAGCTTCCGCCCGGGCCGATCCTCGAAGTGCCGCCCTACGAACCGACGCCCCTCATCTGGGCGGCGCGCCGCGGCTTCGAGACCGTCAACGGCGGCGGGGCCTTCATCCCGGCGCTCACCACCCGCATCGAGACCACGACCCAGAACCACTGGCTCACCGACAGCTATCAGCCGATCGACGAGTCGAAGGCCGCCGGCATTCTCCTCAACGAAACCGCGACCCGCTATCTCATCCTCCCCGCCGGGCGACGCGGAGGCCTCGACCCCCTGATCCAGCGCTTCAGCGAGTGCCGCTGCTTCAGGGAACTCGGGGTCTATCAAGACGATCATCTCTACGAGGTGGTCCGCGATTCCACCTGCCCGGCCTGGGCCGGGGCCCGTCCGCGGTCGTGATGGACGGGCTTCGTCGCCATCCGGCTCTGTGGCGGTTCGGTCGCGGAGAGGCGGCCCCGGCCGAGCGCGTTCTCGTTTCCGAGGTTCTGTTCTTCACCCGCTCGGTCTTCCATTGGCCCTTCCTGCATCGTCCCGGGCGCGAGCCTCTGGTTGATGGCGACGCCGCGGGCGCGGGCCATTCAGCGTCCTCCTGCCCATCGCCGCGGTCATGATCGCCTTCCTCGCCAAGCAGTACATCCTGTTCGGCCTCACCACCACGTCGTCCTTCGGCCCCGACGGTTTCTGCAAGGGTCTTTCCGAGTACTGTCAGGGCACCGCCCGGGTCGACCTGCCCAAGACCACGGATCGCTTCAACGCCTTCGTCCTGCGCCGGGCCGAGAAGCTGAACGGGGAGTACAACTACAACTTCCTCTCCGATCCCCGGGCCGCACGCTCGGCGGAAGCCGCGGCGTAAGATCCCGCGCATGTCCCAAGCGACCGCGTCCCCAAGCCTCGAATCCCTCGCCCGCATTTCCGGCAGCGCACCGCGCATGGCGAGCCTCGCTGACAAGCTGCAGCCCTCCACCATTCTCAAAGTGGCCGGAGAGATCAAGGCCATGCTCGCCGCCGGCCGCGATGTCTGCGACCTGACCGTGGGCGATTTCGACCCGAAGCACTTCCCGATTCCCGAGAAGCTCCGCGACCTCACCAAGGCGGCGCTCGACGCCGGCGCCACCAACTATCCGCCGTCCAACGGCATTCCCGCCCTGCGTGAATCGGTCCAGCGCTTCTACACGCGCCACCTCGGTCTTAACTACCCGGTCGATTCCATCCTGATCGCCGCGGGGGCCCGGCCGCTGATCTACGCCCTCTTCCGGATCGTGGTCGAGCCTGGCGACACCGTCTCGTTTCCCGTCCCCTGCTGGAACTATCCCTTCTACGCCGAGATCCTGGGCGCCCATGGCGACGCGGTTCTTTGTTCTCCCGAGGACGCGTTTCAGCCCCGACCGGGTGCTCTGGAAGCCGCGATCAAGAAGGCCAGTCTCCTCATCGTCAACACCCCCTTGAACCCCGCGGGAACGGTGACGCCTCGCGCCGCCGTGCTCAAGCTCTCCGAGGACATCGTTCGCGAGAACGAGGCCCGCGAAAAGAGCGGCAGGCGTCCCATCTACCTGATGTACGACCACATCTACTGGATGCTTTCGTTCGGCGTGGAGCATGTGACGCCTTGCGCCCTCGTCCCGGAGATGGCGAAGTACACGATCTTCATCGACGGCATCTCCAAGGGTTTCGCCGCCACCGGGCTTCGCGTGGGCTGGGCCTTCGGGCCCACCGACGTCATCGCGAAGATGAACACCCTGCTGATGCACATGGGCGGCTGGGCGCCCCGGCCCGAGCAGACCGCGTCCGCGCAGATGCTCGACGACGACGAGGCCATCGCGAAGTACCTCGGGGTCTTCAAGCCGGCTCTGACCAGGCGCCTCACCGCGTTGCACCGGGGCTTCCAGAAGCTCAAGGCCGAGGGTCTTCCCGTCGACAGCATCGAGCCCACGGGCGCCATCTACGTGAGCGCACGCGTCCACCCCTTCGGAAAGAAGGCCGGAAACGGGATCGAGATCAGGACCAACGAGGACGTCCGGAAATTCCTGCTGGAGGGCGCGGGTCTCGGGGTGGTGCCGTTCCAGGCCTTCGGCGTTCCCGGCGAGACGGGCTGGATGCGCCTCAGCGTGGGTGCGGTCAGCGAGGCCCAGATAGAGTCCGGGTTGACCCGATTGGGCGCCGCTTTGCGGGCCCTTGTCTAGGACGCATTAAAGGGGTCCGGAGGGCCCGGGCCAGGGCGCTACTGGTTTATCATTCGCCGCTCCTTGCGCCAGGAGGCCGGGGTTCCGGTCTTCGCGCGTCGGCGCCTCAACGAGAGAAGAAACTAAGGACACGAAATGGGCCTGCTCGACATCATCACGGGCAAATACGTCGATCCCACTCACTTCAAGAGTGTGCACGAAGGCGGCAACATCATCACGACCACCGTGGACGCGGTCGTGAACTGGGGCCGGAAGTCTTCGATCTGGCCCTTCCCGTTCGGAACCGCCTGCTGCGCCATTGAATTCATGGCCTTCACCGCCTCCCACTACGACGTGGCCCGCTTCGGCTCCGAAGTCTTGAGGTTCTCGCCCCGCCAGGCCGATCTCCTCCTCGTCGCCGGCACCGTGGTCGACAAGATGGGCCCGATCCTCAAGACGATCTACGACCAGATGCCCGAGCCCAAGTGGGTGGTGTCCATGGGGGTCTGCGCCTCCAGCGGCGGCTTCTATCGCAGCTATCACACCATGCAGGGCATCGACGAGATCATCCCGGTGGACGTCTACGTGCCGGGCTGCCCGCCCACTCCCGAAGCGCTTCTGGCCGCCCTGATGAAGATCCAGGAACGCATCAAGAGCGGGGAACAGACCAAGCGCCCCCAGGGCGAACACCGGGTGGGCGCGCGCGCCGAAGGCCTGAACGATCGCCGCGAACGTCGGGGCGCGTGGGCCGCGGATGACGCCGCCCGCGCCGCGTCGGGGCTCGAACCCCGGGGCCGGATCCACTTCAAGCTGACCGAAGAGCGCGACGAGCCCGGGGATGGTTCGCACCATGCCTAGCATGCAAGCCCTCGAGCGCGACCAGGCGCTCAAGAATCCCGCGTACCGGATCCTCACCGAGAAATTCGGCGAGAAGGTTCTCCGCGCCACCGAGTATCGCGGCGACCTCGCCATCACTCTCGATCGCTCGGCCTGGAAGGAAGCGGCCCGCACCCTGCGCGACCATCCCGAGCTCGACTACAAGCTCTTTCTCGATCTGTGCGGCGTCGACTACCTGAACGACGAGTCCCGGCCGCTCCGGTTCGAAGTGGCGCTTCACCTGTATTCGGTGACCCACAAGCACCACATCCGCCTCAAGACCGCCCTGCCCGAGAAGAATCCGGTCTGCGACACCCTCACCGATGTCTACAAGGGCGCCAACTGGTTCGAGCGCGAGGCCTTCGATCTGTACGGCATCGCCTTCACCGGACACCCCAACCTCATCCGCATCCTGACCCACGAGGACTTCGTCGGTCATCCCATGCGGAAGGATTTCGCGACGGGAAAGCGCTTCGTCAACAAGAAGCCCAAGGAATGGCTGCTCCACGTTCCCAAGGGCTCGGAGCATCTGGTCCTGAACATCGGCCCCTCCCACCCGGCCATGCACGGGTGCTTCCGGGTTCAAGCCCTCCTGGACGGCGAGACGGTCAAGGATGCGGAAGCGGAGATCGGGTATCTCCACCGCAACTTCGAGAAGATGGCCGAAGAGCGGACCTACTGGCAGATCATCCCCTACACCGACCGCCTCAACTATTGCTCCGCCTTCATCAACGGCCACGGCTGGGCCCTGGCCGTGGAGAAGCTCCTCGGGGTCGCGGCTCCGCCCCGCGCGGAAGCCATCCGGGTCATTCTCTCCGAGCTGTCGAGAATCATGGATCACCTCGTGTGCATCGGCGCCAACGTGGTCGATCTCGGGGCCATCACCCCCTTCTTCGTGGTCTTCCGGGCACGCGAGGAAATCTACGATCTTCTCGACTCGGTGTGCGGCGCGCGCCTCACCGTCAGCTACGTCCGCATCGGCGGGGTGGCTCAGGACGTCCCGGATGACTTCGACGCGCGATGTCGCAATGCGCTCAAGTGGATCCGGGAAGTCGCCCTTCAGATGGAGAACCTGCTCACCCGGAACTCCATCTTCGTGAACCGGTTCAAGGACGTGGGCGTCTTCTCGAAGGAAGACGCGCTCTCCTATGGGTGGGTGGGTCCGTGTCTGCGCGGGTCGGGCGTCGGCTACGACGTTCGCAAGGATCATCCCTACTCCGGCTACGAGCAGTACGACTTCGACGTGCCGGTGGGCACGGTGGGCGACTGCTACGACCGGTACCTCGTCCGCGTGGAAGAGATCAAGCAGAGTGCCCGGATCATCGAACAGGCGCTCGGGAAGTTCCCCAAGGGCGACTTCATCACCCACGACCGCAAGGTGGCCCTGCCTCCCAAGTCCGAGGTGTACTCGAACATCGAGTCGCTGATGAACCATTTCAAGCTGGTCTACGACGGCATCGTAGCTGCTCCCGGCGAGGTCTACGGCTACGTCGAGGGCGCCAACGGCGAGCTCGGCTACTACATCGTGAGCGACGGGAAGAAATATCCGGCCCGGGTGAAGGTCCGCCCCCCCTGCTTCAACATCTACCAGGCCTATCCGCAGATGATCAAAGGCACCCTGATCGCGGACGCCGTGGCCGTGATCGGCGGTCTCAACGTCGTCGCCGGCGAGCTGGATCGGTAAAGAGAAATGCCCAAGGTCACGATCGACGGTAAAGAAATCGAAGTCGCTCCCGGGACGTCCGTCATCCAGGCGGCCGAGCTTGCCGGGGTCCGCGTCCCGCGCTTCTGCTATCACGACGACCTGCCCGTCGACGGCAACTGCCGCATGTGCATGGTCGAGATCGAGAAGTTCCCCAAACTCCAGATCGCCTGCGGCACCCCGGTCACCGACGGCATGGTGGTGAAGACCCAGGTCACGAGCGACAAGGCGAAGGAAGCCCAGAAGAACACCCTCGAGTTCCTGCTCGTCAACCACCCGATCGATTGCCCGGTGTGCGATCAGGCGGGGGAGTGCTATCTGCAGGACCAGTACATGGACAACGGTCTCCATGACTCCCGCACCGTCCTCGAAGAGAAGATCAACAAGCGCAAGGTCGTGGACATCGGCCCGATCATGCTCGACGCCGAGCGCTGTGTCGTCTGCTCCCGCTGCATCCGCTACGAGCGCGAGGTCACGAAGACGAACCTCCTCGAATTCGTGAACCGCGGCGGGTCCACCCAGATCACCACCTACCAGGGCGGCCCCATCACCCACGAGTACGCGGGCAACCTTGTGGACGTGTGCCCAGTGGGCGCGCTCCTTTCCAAGGATTTCCGGTTCAAGATGCGGGTCTGGTTCCTCAAGGAAACCGATTCGATCTGCCCGGGGTGCTCGACCGGCTGCAACATCACCATCGACCACCGCGACGGCGAGGCCTACCGGATTCGCCCGCGCCGCAACGTCGAGGTCAACAAGTCGTGGATCTGCGATCCCGGCCGCGATCTGTACAAGATCATCGGCGCCGGCCGCGTGACCACCGCGCACCGGGCCGGCGGCGCGGTTGCGGCCACGTCCGAACTGCTCGATGAAGTGGCCTCGAAGCTTCAGGCCGCGGGCGCCAACTCGGCTTTCCTGGCCTCGCCGCGCGCGAGCAACGAGGACGCCTACGCGTTCAAGAAGCTCGCCGAAGCGACCGGCGGCCGGCTCGACTTCCGGGTCGGCAACCCGCAGGACAAGGTCACTGTCCGCAAGGACCAGATCCTCCAGCGCGAAGACCGGCATCCAAATACCAACGGTCTTCTCAATCTCGGCCTCGGCGTCACCGGGGTGGACGCCCTTCTCGCCGACTGCAGGGCGGGCAAGGTTCAAGTCCTCGTCCTTCAGGATGGCGGCATGCTGCGCGATGCGGCAGTGGCCGAGGCCGCGAAGCAGGTGCCCTACGTGGTGGCGATCGCCACTCACCAGGGGCCGTCGCTCGCGGCCGCTCACGCGGTCATCCCCGCCGCGGTGTGGGCGGAGACCGACGGCACGTTCACCAACTTCGATCAGCGCGTCCAGCGCTTCAAGCGGGCGTTCGACGCGCCGGGCGAGGCGAAGCCGCGGTGGGAGATCGCCCTCGAGCTGCTCATGCGCCTGGGCAAGCCGCTAAACGCCGCCACCGCCGCGGATGTCTTCGTGGAAATGTCGGTTGAGACCAGGGCCTACGCCGACCTTACTCACCGCAGTCTCGGACCGAAGGGCCGCGCCACCGCGGACCGCGCTCAGGCTCAGGCCTCGGCCTAAGGGAATCAGGAAGCACCATGGCCTCAAGCGTCATCGTCGTCAACCGCGACACCAAGCCCAGCTACTTCCCGATCTTCTACGGGATGTGGCTGACCCTGCGCAACATGCTCGAGACCCTCTTCGTGAAGGGCCGCTCCGCCACCATCGAGTACCCGGAGCAGAAGCGCAACATCTCCAAGCGCTACCGCGGCGTCCATCTTCTGACCGCGCGAGAGGACGGCACCCCGAAGTGCGTCGCCTGCTACATGTGCGCGACGGTGTGCCCGGCCGAGTGCATCTACATCGAGGCGGGCGAGCGGCCGGAGAAGAAGATCGAGAAGTACCCCACCCGTTTCGAGATCGACCTTCTCCGCTGCGTCTACTGCGGATTCTGTGTCGATGCGTGCCCGGAGGAGGCGATCCTCATGAGCCGCGAGAACGACCTGGTCGGCACCTCGCGGGCCGAGCTCGTGATCGACCGCGAGAATCTGATGCACCGCGGGAAGCTGGCCGAGGTGGGGGCGGGGTACCGCCCGGTCGATCACGACGTGCGCCGCCCGGTCCGCATCGCCGCCCTGGAGCGCCTCAAGTCCGAGCACGGAATAGTGCCCGGCATGCCCAACCGCTCGTAGCCGGTTCTAGAGGGGCGTCACCGCTCCCAGCCGGGACATGTCGATGGTGGGCTTGCCGCCCGACCCGACGAACAGGTCCTGGTAACGCGCGCCGAAGACGATTTCGTCGGCCTTGTAGGACGTGCGCGTGTGCACGGTCTGCGCCGACGCCTCATCGTAGGCGGTCATGAGGATGAAGATTTCGACGTCCCCCTCCACGAGCGCCCGGGGGTCCAGGTTCGCCATCGGGCTTTCCGCGGTGATGGGATGGACCACGGTCCAGTGCAGCGGGAAGAACATGACCTTGTCGCGCTCGAGGGCCAGCGGTATGAACTTGCGGGTCTTCCGCCCGCCCTCTCCGGTGACCAGGCGGGAGAAGACCGCCGTGGCGTGGACCTCGATGAGCTGCGACGACCGTTCGTTCGCGAGACGGAACATGAATCCCCAACCCGCCCCATAAGGAGCCACCACCGCCTTGTCCGCGAACCGGATCCGGGCCTGGGGCCGGGCAAAACGCGAGAACGACAGGCCGGTGGCGAGGGCGACGCCCAGCAGGCCCATCAGCGCCTCGATGGCGACCAGGGTGTTGGCGGCGAGGCCGCGGGGAGAAATCACGCCGTAGCCGATGGTGGCGAGGGTCTGGACGCTGAAGAAGAAGGCGTCGAGGAAGCGGTCATGGAAAGTGAGCGAGTTGACCCCGGCCAGGGCTTCCGGTCCGCACGCGAGGTACCCCGCGGCGAAGAGAAGGTTGGTGACGAGATATCCGGCCCCGAGAAGGCCGTAGAAGCTCCACCAGGAACAGGTCACGAGCGTGTGGTAGAGGTTCAGGGACTTCCACCAGGGCAGGCCCAGGCGAACCACGTTGAAGGTGCCGTCCCGGTTCAGGAACCGGGTGTGCTCGCCTTCGAGGACACGTGAGCCGAACCCCAGGTCGCGCAGGTCCTCGGCCCTCGCGGGCGCGGGCGCGGAGCTCTCTTCGGGTTTGGGGCTCATCGCCATCGGGAGACTACAATAACGAAAATCCAACTAGCAGAGGACGCCCCTGTGGACGTGCAGAGGTTTCCGAAATGGCGCCCGGCGGCGCCCCAGATCACTTATTCAGGAGAGTTCAACCCATGTTTCGCAAACTTCTCATAGCGGCGGTGGCGCTTCTGGTCTCGACCAGCGCGTTCGCCCAGTCACAAGCCCAGAACGGCCTCATTGAAGGCACGGTCAAGGACTCGTCCGGCGGCGTTCTTCCCGGCGTCAACGTGGTCATCACGAACACCAGCACCGGTGAAACCAAGACCATCGTCACCGATGCCTCAGGCAAATATCGCGCGCCCCTCCTTTCCCTCGGCGCCTACAAGGTCAGGGTCGAGCTCTCCGGCTTCAAGTCCTACGAACGCGCGGGCTTCTCTCTGTCGGCGGGCGACACCGTGGTGGTGAACGCCGTCCTGGAGACCGGTGTTTTGACCGAAACGGTCACGGTCACCGGAGAGGCGCCCATCGCCAGCCCCGGAAAGGTCGACATCGGCCGGACCATCTCCGAAGGCGAGGTCAAGAATCTGCCCCTGGTTTCGCGAAACCCCTACAACTTCGCCTTCCTGCAGCCGAACGTCACCGGGTACGAGAACAACGAATTCGGCGCCGCCCGTATCAATGGAAACGGTTCCCAGATGCACGTCAACTACCAGTTGGACGGGAACACCAACACGGAAAAGGATCGCGCCGGCCTGCGCCTTCTGCCCGTCTCCGAGATCGTGGTGAAGGAAGTGAAGGTCGTGACCTCAGGCTTCGCGCCCGAGTTCGGCCAGACCACGGGCATGGTCTACAACGCGATCACGCCCTCGGGCACCAACAGTGTCGCCGGCACCGCGAGCTTCCGGTTCCGTCGCAAGGACTTCTCGAACACGCCCTTCTTCTTCACCGGGACCCAGAAGCCGGACACCCACGTCAACAACTACAACTTCACCCTCGGCGGCCCGATCAAGAAGGACAAGACGCATTTCTATGTCGGCTATGAGTACGTGGATCGCGACCTGTCCGCCGACCGCATCATCCAGCAGTCGGTGAAGGACAACTACAGCGCGGTCGGTCTGACCTCGGCCCAGGCGGTGGGGGCGGGGGTCATGCCCGCCACCCAGAAGGTCCATTTCGCCATCGCCAAGATCGATCACCAGATCAATGCCTCCCACAAGCTGTCGATCCGCGAGTTCTGGTTCAAGAACGACTCGCCCTACAACGTGCCCGGCAACGCCAACACCATCCAGAGGGGCACCGACTTCGCGGACAAGATGAATACCCTGGCGGTCCAGCTGGTTTCGCAGTTCGGCGGCAGCCGGCTCAACGAACTCCGGGTCCAGTACGCCAAGCGCGACCAGTCCCGCACCGCGAGTGATCCGTCGATCACCGGTCCTGCCATCAATATCACCGGCTCCCAGGCCATGAACTTCGGGTCTCCCCTCGACGGCACGGCCAGCGCGGGCTTCCAGTTCAAGACCCACATCTTCCAGGTCCTCGACAACTTCTCCTGGACGGTGGGCAAGCACAGCATGAAGGCGGGCTTCGACCTTCAGACCATCGCCGACGACCGGGTCAACACCCTCCGCGCCATCTACACCTTCAACTCCGTGGCTGCCTACAATGCGGCGAAGAGCGGCCTCGCACCCCGGGGCTATTCGTCCTATACCCAGGACCTCGGCGACCCGACCGCTTCATACAACAGCAAGTTCCTCGGCCTCTTCCTGCAGGACGACGTGTGGCTCACCTCGCGGTTCAAGCTGCTCTACGGCATCCGCTACGACCTGTTCGACATCCCGGAGTCCCGCGTGTTCGCCGCGAACCCGCTCTCCTCCTCGTTCAAGGTCGACAAGAACAACCTGGCCTTCCGGGCCGGCTTCTCCTGGGCCCTCGACGCCGAGAACAAGACCGTCCTTCGCGCTTCCTCGGGGATCATGTACGAGCCGCCGCAGTTGAACACCTATGAGGACGCCATTCTCCGCAACGGCGACCCCAAGTCCTACACCTTCACCGGCGGGCCCACGGTCGCCGGAGCCCCGGCCTTCCCGGCCAGCATCTCGGCCGCCTCGGCGCCGAAACAGGGCGTCTCCGCCATCGATCCGAACTTCAACACCCAGTGGTCGTTGCTCTCGAATATCCAGATCGAGCGCGCGCTCAGCGAAGACCTGTCGGTGAGCCTTGGTTACATCAACTCGATCAATCGCAACATGCCGCTGCAGATCGACACCAACCTCACCCCGAGCGGCAACACCCTCGCCGATGGGCGACCGATCTACTCGTCGACGCGTCCGAACAGCATTTTCAACGCCATCGACGTCCTGCAGTCGGCCGGACAGGGTTCCTACAACGCCCTCACCGTGACCATGAACAAGCGGATGCGCAAGGGCTGGCAGATGCAGGCCAACTACACCTACGCGAAGAGCACGGACAACGCGCCGTTCCCCAACTACGTGCTGGCCACCGGCGACGACCGCATCTCGGATCCCAGCAATATCGATCGGGACAAGGGTGTGGCGCCCTTCAATCAGACCCACACCTTCGCGCTTTCGAGCCTGCTTCAGCCCAAGGTGTCGGGCGACGGTTTCGGGGCGAAGCTCGCCAACCACAACCAGCTCGGGTTCATCATCCAGGCCAACAGCGGTCTGCCGTTCAACATCCGCACTAACCGCGATCTGAACAACGATGGCAACGCCGCGAACGACCGTCCCCTCGGCATCGGCCGCAACACCGGTCGCCTCGGCCGGGTCTTCAACGTCGATGCGCGCTATGTCCGGTTCATTCCTTTCGGGAAGCGCCGCCTCGAGATCTTCGGAGAAGCGAAGAACCTGTTCAACAACCTCAATGTCTCCGGCGTGAACCGCGTGGTGGCGACGGACGCTCTGGGCAATCCGACCACGGCCATCCCGACCACGATCATCCAGTGCGGGAGCCCGGCGATCACGCCCTGCGCGACGAGCGCGTATGACGCGCGGAGCCTCCAGGTCGGCGCCAAGATCTCCTTCTAGGACGATCTAACCAGTACGGCCAGCGGCCCCGCCAGGGCCGCAGGCAAGCGGCGAGGAGGGCTTCCACAGCCTCCTCGCCGTCTTCTTTTGTGTGCCCTATCTGGTCAGGAGATAGCGGCGCAGGAAGCCCGTGGTGCGCATCCAGGCGTCGTTCGCAGCGTCCTTGCGATAGCCCTTCCAGGGGTTGTTGGGATTCGCGAAGGCGTGGGGCGCGCCCGGGTAGATCTTGAGGTCGAAGGTCTTTCCCGCTTTCTTCGCCGCGGCTTCGAACTCCTTCGCCTGCGCGGGCGAGGGCCCTTCATCGTCCCCGCCGAAGTTGCCCAGCATGGGCGCCCTGATCTTCGCGATCGACGCGGGGTCGGTGGGCGGCGCCCCGTAGTAGACGATGGCGGCGGCGAGCGTGGGTTCCTCGATGGCCAGGGTGAAGGAGTTGCGCCCGCCCATGCAGAAGCCGAGGGAGGCGATCTTGTTCTTCACCACGTCCTTGCGCGCGGCCAGAGTGGCGAAGGCCGCTTTCATATCGCGGGTCTGGCGATCGATGGGGGTTCCCATCATGAGCTGGTGAGCCTCCTCCTGGCTCGCGGTCACCTTGCCCCGGTAGAGGTCGACGGCGAGCGCCGCGTAGCCTTCCTTGGCGAGTGAGCGGGCCTGGTCCTTGATCCAGGCGTCGAGGCCCCACCACTCGTGGAGGACGATGACCGCGGGAAACGGGCCGGGGCCGTCGGGCTTCGCGAAAAAGGCCGAGACGTTTTCGGTACCGCTCTTGAAAGTGATGGTCTCCTCGGAGGCGAACGAGACCGTGGCGGCGAGAAGGAGCAGGGCGAGCGCGGCGATGCGTTTCATGGGGGATCTCCTGGGTGTTGGTGGGTCGCTTACTTCAAGCGACCGTGGGCGGAGAAATTACCTCACAACCGGCGCTCGACCACGGGATGGCGAAGCACGCAGTGGGTGCTGGATCCCGGCTGGAGCCTGCCCCGGCGAAGGCCGGGGCCGGGATACTGGATCCCGGCTTTCGCCGGGATACGCAGGACCGCTGACTTTGTCAGCGCTCCTGCTACTTCTTTCCGGGGGTCAGGACCATCAGGACCTGGCTGCCGCCGGGGCGCACGTTCTCTTCGGTCGCCGCCGGGTCCAGCGGGTCCTTGGTCAAAGGATCCCCGTCGCGGTCCACGCGGGCATCGATGCGGACGAGCCCAGGCAGGCCCTCGCCGGCCATGGAGTCCTTTTCCGTAACCGTCACCGTGATGGGGAAGTTGACTGCGGGGACACGCTTCACCGCGGAAGGCGGCCCGGTTTCCAGACCGGCCTCGCGCACGATGACGAAGAGAATCGCATTGCTCGGGACGGTGACGCCCTTGGGAAGATCGACCACGACCACGAGCGGAGCGGATGAAGGAGCGGTCGCGCCGGACCCCCCGCCCATGGCGGCCGACGGCACTTCAGGCTGGTTGGCGGCAGCCTCCGCGGCCGGTTCGCTGGACGGATTCGAGATCTGGGCGAAGACCTGGGCGAGCTGCTCCTTGTCGTCGGGGAACTGCTTCTGCCCCGCCTGGATGGCTTCTTCCGCACCCTTCCTGTTTCCAAGCTGAAGGCGGGCGATAGCGAGGTGGATATAGGCGTCCTCGATCCCCGGATTCTTCTTGATGACCTCGACGAGGGTGGTCTCCGCCTGGCTCGCCTGTCCCATCGCCACCCGGACCAGCGACTGGTAGGTGAGCGCGTAGGGATTGCCGGGCTCGATTTCGAGAACCGCCTTGGTCTGGTCGAAGACGGCCATGAGGTCCCGCTTCTGCAGGTACGCGCGAACGAGTTCGATCCGCTGAGCGACGTCGGTGGGAGACTTCCGGACCGCCTCCTCGAGAGCCTTCAGGTTCGCGTCATCCGCGGCGGAAGTCTGGGGAGCCTCCGCCGCCGCCGGGCCCATCCCGTTTCCGCCGGTGGGCGAGCCGCCCGACGATCGCTCCGTGGAGCCCTGCGAGGCGAGGTAGAACAGACCGCCGAGGACGCTCATGGTAAGCACGCCATAAGCGAAACCGGCCCAGGCAGAGGCGGGACGCGCGGCGGCCTGCGGGCCGGCGGTGTGGGTCTGCGGGGCGGCGGTCGCCGCGGTCGCGGAGACGAGGCTCGGTCCTTTCCCGGTCTCCATTTCGCGCAGGACCTGGGCGGCCTCGATTTCGATGGCCGTTCTCTCCTCGGGACTGGCGCCTTCGGCGAGGCGCCGGATCAGCGCGTCGTAGCGGCGCTGCAGATCGGAGCCGTGGGAGGAAGCCGTCGGAGCGTCCTGAGCCGACTGGCGCCGCGCGCGCGCGGCCACCACCGCGGCCCCCGCGACCGCGCCGAGGGCAAGAACGACGAGTGGAGGGGTCCAGCTGAATTCCGCGGCCAATGGGCTCTCCTGTTACGACGATGTTCCCGAATCGCGCCGGATGCGCTCCAGGTATTTCGCGAGTTCCGGATCCACGTCCTTGGGTTTCGGAGCGCTTTCCGGTGGCGGGCCGGGGTTTGCGGCCGCGGTCAGGGGCTGGTTGGCCTTGCGGAACACAAACCAGGCGCCGCCCAGGAGCACGACCCCGGGCAGGATCCAGAGCATCACATTCAGGCCGCGCAGAGGCGGCTCGAGGCGCACGAACTCGCCGTACGAGCGCTCGAAGTAGCTCATGACCTGCTCTTCGCTGTAGCCCTTGGCCACCAGATCGCGAACCTGCCCGCGCATCTTGGTGGCCATGCTCGAAGGAGAGTCGGCGATCGACACTCCCTGGCAGACCGGGCAGCGGAGTTTGGTCGCGACATCGACGGCCAGCTCGTTGATCGCCGCTTCCGAGAGCTTCCCGCCCGCGGGGCGGCCCAGGACGGCGATCACGTCCGCGTCGAGCCCGGAGCCGTTGTCGGGGCTGCCCAGGATCGACTTCGTCTCCGCGCTCAGGGCCTGGCCTGCTTCCTGGGCCCGAAGGAAGGATGCAGAGGCGACGAGGCCGGTGAGCAGGGCGATCCTGAGCCAGGAGCCCGATTGAAGCCACGATGTCAGGGATCTCATCTTCGTGCCAGCGCCAGTCTTTGCCGAAGCGTATCCCCGTCAAGCGGTCCCACGTACTTCTCGACGATCACGCCCTTCGCGTCGATGAAGAAGGTTTCCGGTACGCCGTAGACCCCGAAGGCGATGGACGCCTTCCCGTCGTCGTCGGCATAGGAGGGGTAGGCCGCTCCGCGCTGGGCCAGGAATCCCTGGGCGTTTTCCGCCGTGTCCTCGTACACGACGCCCAGGAAAGCCACGTCGGGGTTGGCCCGCGCCCCCGCCGACAGGGCGGCGTGTTCCTGCACGCAGGGGATGCACCAGGTCGCCCAGAAGTTCACCACCGCCGGACGCCCCTTGAGCGAAGACAACTGCACCGAGCCGCCGCCCGAGAGCTCCATGAGCCGGACGTCCGGCGCCGGTTTGTCGATGAGGGGCGACGAGATCGAGGTCGGATCGCGATGGATGTTCACGAGCAGAAGGCCGATCAGGGGCACGGTCACCACGAGACCCACCGCGAGCACGCCCTTGTTCATCGCATCAAACCCTTCTCAGGAGCCACGGAGCCAGGCACTCAGCGCACGGGCTCGGCTTGAAGTTTGGGGGAGGCTTCGACGGTCTGGCCCACCCGCGCGGATGAGAACAGGGCCATGAGGCCGCCGATGGCCATGATCACGGTGGCGATCCACAGCCAGCTCACCAGGGGGTTGATGAGGACGAGCAGGCCGACGGTTCCGGTTTCCTGATCGATGTTCATGGCCGAGAGGTAGAGATCCTCCACGAGGCCGGTGCGCACGTCGGGGGTGCCGATGGACTCGCGCCGGGTCGCGTACTGGTTCATCATCGGACGCAGCGCTCCGAGGTCCTTCCCGTCCTTTTTGACGCCGATGCGGGCGATGATCGAGGTTCGATTGGGCTCCTCGGCGTGCTCGATTCCTTCGAAGGTGAGGGTGTACCGGCCCAGGGTCATGCTTTCGCCCTGCTTCAGGTTCTGCTCCAGCGACCGGCCGCTCGTGCTCGACACCGCGATGGCGATGAACGCGGTCACCGCTCCCGCGTGAGCGACGTATGCGGCCATGCGACGCCGGCCCGGACCGAACAGGTCCTGGGCGAAGGCCTTGAGGAACCCATCCGTCCGGAACTTCATTCGCGTCCGCACCGGGCGCAGGGCTTCGAAGATCGTGACCCAGGCGGTGTAGCCAGCGAAGAACAGGGTGATGAGCGTCCAGGGAGTCCGGATGCCGTAGGCGAAGGCGGCGAGGAGGAAGGCGAAGCCGAGACCCATGGGCGGCAGGAGCCGCCGCTTCAGTTCCTCTCGCGAGCTCGACCCCCAGGGAAGGGCCGGCCCCACGCCCATGACGAACAGGATCAAGGCCCCGATCGGAATGGTCATGCGGTCGAAATAAGGGCGTCCGACGCTCATCTGGACCTTGCGCACGGCCTCCACGACGAGCGGAAATACGGTGCCGATGAGGACGGTGAAGGTGAACAGGACGAAAAGCAGGTTCTGGGCGAGGAACGCGGTGTCGCGCGAGGCGCCCCGGTCGAGCTCGTTGTCGGGCTTGAGAAGGTCCACTCGGAAACCCAGGAGCAACACGCTCGCGATCGTGGCCATGGCGAGGAAGGCGAGAATCGTGGGGCCGATGTCGCTCTGGCTGAAGGCGTGCACCGAGTTGAAGATCCCGGAACGAGTCATGAAGGTGCCGAGAATGGTGAGCAGGAAGCTCGCGATGACGAGGCTCAGGGTCCAGCCCTTGAGCACCCCCCGGCGCTCGGTCAGGATGGCGGAATGCACGGCGGCGGTGCCGGTCAGCCAGGGAAGCAGGGAGGCGTTCTCCACCGGGTCCCAGGCCCAGTAGCCGCCCCAACCGAGCACTTCGTAGGCCCACCAGCCGCCCAGCACCACGGCCACGGTGAGGAAGGTCCAGGGCGCCAGCATGGACGTGCGGAGCGTGCCCAGCAGGGTCGGGGACAGGCGTCCGGTGATCAGGGCCGCGAGGGCGAGACCGAAGGGAATGGTCATTCCTACGTAGCCGCCGTAGAGGAAAGGCGGGTGAATGGCCATGAGAACGTGGTTCTGCAGCAGCGGATTCGGGCCCGGGCCGTCGGTCGGAACATCGACCACGGTTCCGAAAGGCTGCGCGGGGCCGGCGATGAGGAAGGCGAAGAAGGTGGCGCACACCAGCCACGAGCCGATGGCCGCCGGTTTGGCCCAGCCGTGGGCTTCGGTGAGGCTCCGGGTCGCGACCGCGATGTAGATGGCGAGGACGCCGCCCCAGAAAAGAATCGATCCTTCGAGCGAGGACCAGAGGCTCACGACCTTCACCCAGGTGGGCAGGCTGATCGAGCCCACTTGAGCCACGTAGGAGATGGAAAAATCGTTTCGGAGGAGCCCCGCGACCATCCAGACGTTCGCGAGGAACATGGCGAGCGCGAAACCGTAGGCCGCGCGCACCGCGATGGTGGTGAGGTCGGCGCGCTTCTTGAGGAAGGCGGCGAAGGCGGCCACCGCCCCCGCGGACGCGCACAGCAGAGACAGGAGGACGAGCCCCCGACCAATCGACGCTGTCATGGGGAGAGGCCGCCCTTACTTCTTGTCAGAGGAGGCGAGCCCCTCCGTGGACTTTATGAGTTTCTGGATGTCGACCGAGGCCGCGGGATCGTTGGGCGCCCGATACTCGTTGCCGTGGGACACCATCAGGCGGTGCGATTCGAAGACGCCGTCGCCCGCCACCGTGCCCTCGACCACCACCCCGATTCCCTCCCGGAACATCTGGGGCGGAACGGAGGTACATCTCACCGGCAGCGATTTCTTTCCGTCGGTCACCATGAAGCTGAGATTCGACCCCTCGCCCTTCTTGATCGAACCCTCCTGGACCAGACCGCCCAGGCGGATGGAGGCGCCCTGGGCCTTGGGTCCGGCGGCAAGAACTTCGGTGGGGCCCCAGTAGTAGACGAGGTTGTTGCCGATGCCCCCGACCACGAAGTACAAGAGGGTGCCCGCGAAGGCGCAAGCACCGAGAGCCAGAGCCACTCGCTTCTTGCCGTCGTTTGAACTCATGACTTTGTCTCCTTGATTGCGGCTCGTGAAGCATTGTCCCTGCGGAGCACGGAATACGCATAGCCCCCGTAGACGATCGCGGAAATGATGTACACCGCGATGACGTATTCCCACCCGCCGACGATTTCGCCGCTCATTTCGCCGCCCCTCCGGTCAATGGTTCATCCAGGGGAGGCGGTTCCGAGCCCGCCTCTCTGAGCCTCGCCACCGTCTCCGCGCGGAGCTGGATCAGACCGGCCATCAGGATCAGCACCGCGATCGCGTTCACCCGGAGCGGCCACACGAAAGCGGCCGAGACCGTGGACGGCGACGACTGGATCTGGTGCAGCGAATTCCAGAACCGGACCGAGAAATAGACGAGGGGCACGTCGGCCGCGGCCACGATGGTGGCGACGGAGGTGACCATGGCGCGCCGCCGCGGTTCCTTGAGCGAGGTGCGAAGGGCGAGGATGCCGGCGAAGGCGAAGACCAGGATGGCGGTGGTGGTGAGACGCGGGTCCCAGTTCCACCAGACCCCCCAGGTGGGCCGGGCCCAGATCGAGCCCTGGATGGTGAGCAGGGCGGAAAGCACGACCCCCGCCTCCATGGAGGCCTCCAGGCGGTCGTCCCACATCAGATCGCCCTTCAGCAGGTACATGATGGCGCACACGAAGGCGGCGGTGAGGAGCAGCAGGCCGTTCCAGGCGGTGGGGACGTGGACGTAAAAAATGCGGTACACCTCCCCCATGAACACCTCCGCGGGGGCGTACAAGAGCCCCCAGAGGGATCCGAGGGTCAGGATCGTGCCGCCGACAACGACCAGGGTTCTAGGCTTCATACCTTGTGCCCACAGCCTATCAAGGCGGGACGGCTCAACCGAATGAGCCATATGAATTAGGCCGTCACCTGATCAACTGGAACACCTGGACCCGGCTGTTGTCCCGGTCGGCGATGAAGACCTCGTCCTTGTCGTTGATGCACATCTGGGAAGGGTGATTGAGCGACCCTTCCGCCCAGCCAGGGGTCAGTTGCCTCGCCAGGAACGACCCGTCGCGTCGGAAACTGACGATGCTGCTTCCGCTGCCCTCCACCACGAAGGTGGACCCTTTGCTGGTGATCAGGGAGGCCGGCATCGTGGCCAGCGATTCGCTCAGGTCGCCTCCGAGCGGGGTGAACGCGGCGGCGTCCTTGTCGGCGAAGAACAGCCTCCGGTCGATCGAATCGAGCAGGAGGACGCCTCCCGTCGCGTCGACCGCCAGGTCGGAGCCGAAGCCGAGGTCCTTGGGGAAGGGCAGCGCCCTCTGGAATTGCCCCTTGGGATTCGCCACCAGGATGCGAGCGGAAGCGGCGTCCAGCCCGTAGATGTTGTCGGCCGCATCGATCGCGAAGCCTTTCAGGAGAACGGCGGCAGGAGGCGGCGCTCCCTCGAAGGCGACGAAGTCCTTGAACGCGCCCTCCGGACCCAGGTGGACGATGCGCCGCTCCTTGGCGTCGAGCGCGTAGATCTCCCCCTTCGAGTTCAGCTGCACCCGCGACGGGGCCGACAGTTCCGGGATCTTGATCATGCTTCCCCCCGCCACCTTCTTCTCAAGGAAAGTAAAGCGGAGCAGCCGGTCGTTTCCGGTATCGCCCACCACGACGACGCCGTTGGCGCCGCAGGCGACGCCCTCGGGGAGGTTGAGGCCGGCCCCCTGGTCATCGGAGTAGATCGAGACCAGTTGCCTGAATTTCGCGGTCTGAGCGGCCGCGAGGGACAAGTCTCCAAGGACGAGCGTGGAGGCCACGAGACACGCGCATGAGATCTTCTTCATCGAATTCACCTCGTGAACTTCTTGTGGCACGAGCTGCACATCTCGATGTTGGTCTCGGCCAGAAGCATCCGCTTGAACTCGGTTCCATGTCCCTTGTGGCAGCTCAGGCAGTCGACGCGCAGGTTCTTGTTCCTCGGATCCACCGCCTTCTCGCCCAGCGGGTGCGCCGAGTGCTGCTCGTAGTCGTGGCACTGCTCGCAGAGCTTGATCATGGAAGGCTGGTCCACGAGGTAGATGCCGTTCGAGCTGTGGGGCGAATGGCAGGAGATGCACAGGCCGCCGTCCACAGGCGCGTGCTTCGCGGGCAGGGCCGCGATCCTCTTCAGTGTGTCCGGATGGCAACCGCGGCAGAGTTCCTGGGTCTCCGCTTTCACGAGCTTGTCGTGGTTCGAGGCGTGCGGGTTGTGGCAGTTCACGCAGGCCCTCTTGTCCGCCACCGGCCAATGAAGCCGCTGTTTCGCCATGGTGGCGTTGACCATCTCGCCGTGACACCCCTTGCACAGTTCGAAGCCCGTTCCCCTGGTCGCGAAGGGGACGGCGGAATCCGGGCCTTCGTGGCACTTGTTGCACGTGCCCGCGCTCACCGGAGCATGCACGCTGGCCAGCAACAACGCAGGCTGATTCGAGCCATGGGGGTCGTGGCAGGTCGAGCAGGATGCCTTGGCCACCGGATACTTCTGGTGCCGCGCCACGAAGGACGGACTATCCGGCCGGTGGCACTTCACGCACAGCGCGGGCACCGCGTCCTTCAGAAGCCTTGCCGACTTGTCGGAGCCGTGCGGGTTGTGACAGCTCACGCAGCCCTTGCGCACGGGGTCGTGCTTGAACTTCGCCTTGGTGACCGCCTCGCCAATCGCTTTGTGACAGCCGAAGCACAACTCGTCGCCCTTCTTCACGAGGAGGGCGGGGTTGTCGGACGCGTGAGGGTCGTGGCACTGCTGGCAGTCCCCGTCGGCGACGACCTTGTGGATGCTCTTCGGTTTCGCGGGAATGACGGCGTCATGACACCCGGCGCAGATCTCCTTTGAGCCGCTGGAAAGCAATTTGGCGTGCGATGAGACATGGGGGTCGTGGCATCCCGAGCAGTCACCGGCCTTCACCGCGGTGTGTACGAAGAGCTTCTTCAGCTTCTGCTCGAAATCGGTGTGGCAGACGAGACAGGCTTTCGCCTGGTTCGGCTCCTTGAGGCGGTACGGATTCTGCTGCGCGCGGGCGGGCGGCGGCGCCCCGAGGAGCACGGCTGCCGACACGCACGCGATGGTGAGACGAAAACCCATGGTTGTTTCCTCAGTTGCCCTTCGCGGGTGGGGCCAGGTGACAGTCTTTGCAGGACTTCATGGCGAACGGCGCGTGAACGTTGTTCTTGAAGAGGTGCGGCTCTTTCGAGGCATGGGCGTCATGGCAGCGCTCGCAGTGAATCTTCGTCGGATCGATCTGCATGTGCGCCTCCCCGAAGGCCGCCGCCTTCAGGTCGTGACATTCCGCGCACGCCTCCCGGATCGGCTTCGTCATCAGCCGAGCCTCGGCGGAAGAGTGGGGCTTGTGACAACGCAGGCAGTCCCGGGCCGCCGGCGAGTGCACGCGTCCCCCGGTCATGGCCGTCTTGATGTCCTTGTGGCAGTTGAGGCACAGGTCGGGACTCTTCGCCAGCATCAGGCCGGGGAGGGCGGTCTGGTGCGGGTTGTGACACCCGGCGCATTCGCCCCGAAGCGCGGGCTGGTGTTTGGCCTTGGCCGCGGTCACCGCGTCCTTGACATCGGGGTGGCAGGCGCCGCACAGCGTATCGAGCTTCTCTGTGGCCATGCCCTTGACGTTGCTCGCGTGAGGGTTGTGGCAATCGAGGCACATCCCGTCAACGAACGGCGTATGCCGTGCGCCACCCTCGATCGGTTTCATCATGTCCGCGTGGCACGACTCGCACAGCTTCGAGCCCTCGGCCTTGAGCAGGCCCTTTCCTTCGGAGCCATGCGACTGGTGACACGAGGAGCAGGCGCCTTCGAGGACCGGTTTGTGCGCGTAGGTCTTCGCGAACTTCGTCTCGGAGTCGCTGTGGCAGGTGTAGCAGACCCGGTCCATCCGGTCTTTCAGGATGCTCTTGACATTCGAGCCGTGGGGGTCGTGGCACGAGGTGCACTCGGAGGCGGCGGCGGGCGCGTGCGGCGTCTTCGCTTTCTCCGCCGCTTCTTTCGTCTTCGCGTGGCACGACGCGCAGAGCGCCCCCGCCTCCGCGGTCAAAAGCCTCTCGTGGTCGGTCGAATGCGCGCTGTGACATGACAGGCACCCCTTCTCGTCTCCGACGGGCGCATGCTTGAAGCTCGTCGCGGCCTCCCTGTCCTTATGGCAGGTGAGACAGAGGCGGTTCCCCTTTTCCTTGAGCAGGGTTGGATTGTTCGAGGCGTGGGGATCGTGGCAGAGGAGGCACTCGCCCTCCTTGAACGGAAGGTGCTGCACCTTTCCGGCCCCCTTGTTGTCCGCGGCCGCATGGCAGGCGACGCACATCTCGCCTCCCTTCTGGTTCACCGCGAAGGGCTTGTCCCCCGTGGGCGGCGCGTGGCAGGTCTCGCACTCAGAAGCCGCGACCGGCGCGTGAACGCTCGCCTTCAGAAGTGCCGGCTGCGACGAACTGTGCGGAGAGTGACAGACGGAGCATGTCACCCGGTCGACCGGATAACCCCCGTGCGCCTTGTTGAAGGCCGGCGCGCTGGCAGGGTGGCAGCCGAGGCACAGGGCCTTCTCTTCCTTGACCAGGAGATTGGGCTGGTCGGCGGCGTGCGAGGAATGGCAGGCCGAGCAACCGTCCGCCTGCAGCACCTTGTGAACGACCTTCCGGGTGTAGTCCGCTTCGTCGTGGCACTGATAGCAGACCGCCCGCCCCTCCGCGCTCAGGAGGTGATCGGCGTTGGAGGCGTGAGGGTTGTGGCAAAGCACGCACTGCCCGCTCTTGACCGCGGTATGGACTTGGGGTTTGGTCAACCCGATCTTGTCCTTCGGATGGCAGCTGTAGCAGAGTTCGTTGCCTTCCCGCTTCATGGCCCGCCTGGCCACGAGCCCGTGGCGCAGGTGGCATTCCTCGCACTTGTTCTGCTGCACCACGGCGTGGACGTTCTTCAGCCCGAGGTACTTGTCCGCGAACGGCTTGTGGCAGCCCAGGCAATCACGGCCGGTGAGACCCTGCTTCGAACTCGGCGCGTTACCGCCGAGCGTCCGCTTGGGCTTGTCCTGTCCATGGGACGTCTGCAGGGCCGCGAACACCACGAGCAGAGCGACCCACGGCAGCGCCCTCATCGGCCTCCCTGCGCTTGGCATCACTTCACCCTTTCCAGGTACGTCTCGACCTTGGACTGCGCGCGCAGCTTGCCCGCGTAGGTCTCCACGCCCTTCTTGATCTTCTCGCCGTAGACCTTCTTCGCGATGTCCTCTCTCACCTCTTCGTACGGCTTCGCCGAGGATCCGAGCACCTGCTGCACGGCCAGGACGTAGGTGTGTCCTTCCGGGCTCTCGTACAGCTTGAAATCCCCGGATTTGGCGCCCGTCAGGGTCTTCTGCAGCCCCTCCGGCATGCTGTCGATGGTGACCGGCTGGCCATCGAGGGTGAGCACGCCGGGCGTCCCCTTGGCCACCCGGCCCTCGGCGTTGGCCGCGAGCCATCCGTAATCCGAGCCTTCCCGGAGCTTCCGCATCGCGTCCTCACCTGCGGCTCTTCGCGTGAAGGCGAGGCTCTTGACCCTCAGCATGGCGGGGTAGGAGTAATCCTTCAGATGCGCGTTGTAGTACTGCTTGACCTCTTCCTCTTTCAGCTTGTTCTCCGGAGCGATCACCTTCTGCACGAAGCTCTCGAAGACGAGGGACTCCTTGTAGCCGGCGAGCCGGTCGCGATAGGCATTCGTCTTGTCGATCCCGAGCTTCAGGGCTTCCATGTTCAGGAGTCTGCGGCCGATGGTGGCGTCGAGGGCGTCCTCCTTCTTGGCGTTCATGTTCTTGCCCTGCTTGACCTGGTCGCCGCCGTGGAAGGACTGCATCCTCAGGTAGTCGGTCAGGTCGCCCACGGTGACGGAGGCCCCGCCCTTGATCTCGGCGACAAGCCTCTTGTCCTTCAGCAACGCATCGATGCCGGGCTGGGCGGATTCGTAGTTGAGACTCTTGAGCAGGCCCTGGTTGACCACCACGAACTGGCGACGCATGACCTGTTCGTGCTTCTTGAGGAAGGCCACCTGCTGCTGGCTGAGGATCTGCTTCCTTGCCTCCGCCCGAGCCCCGGGATTCTCCGGGTAGCGGATATCCGTGACCCGTACGACGACGAACCCGGCCTGAAGGCGGATAACGGGGCTCGTCTGTCCGGCCACCAGAGGAGCGATCCCCTCGGCGATCTGGGGGAGAAAGTCCGTCTTTCGGTGATAGGCGGTGTCGGCATCGGCCCGGGCGGTCTTCACGGCGACGGCTCGCGCGGCGACGTCGGCGAAGGTCGCGCCGCCTTCGATCTCCTTGCGCGCCCGCTGGGCGGCCGCCTCGTCCTGGAAGAGCAATGACGCCGTCTTCCACTCCCGGACCGACTCCTTGAACAGCTTCTCGATGGCCGAAGCGTCCGGCACGATGTCCTTGGTCAGTCTCTCGATGAGCACTTCGCGCAGGATCTCCCGGGACGTGACTTCGACCTGCTTCTGGATCTCGGGAACCTCGTCGAGACCCATGGTCGCCCCCTCCTGGGCGATAAGCCTGATGGTGATGAGGCGGTCGAGCAACGCGAGGTCTTCGGCGGTGGCGCGGGCTTGCTGGAGTCGCGCCCGGTCCGAAGGCCCCAGATCCCTCGCCATCTCATCGAGATAGATCGGGTCCTGGTTCACGAGCGCGATCGCGGGCCGGCCGTTTCGCAGGGGGAGGCCCTGAGCCGGCGCACCGGCGAAGGCGTGGGTGGGTGCAGTCGCGACCGCAAGGGTCGCCACCGCCAAGAGTCGATATCGCATCAGGTCCTTTCGCGCGACTCGCGGTCGCTCCGACATTTCGTCAATCGTCATGGCCGGCGATTCCCTCGGTCGTGAGCCGCACCATTTGCGTGGCCATAGCGTGCGCGGTTCTCGATCGGCCCCGTTCGAAGAGGCCCAGGCCGTCGCTTCCTTCGTTGTAGCTGTCCGAACTCCAGACGACCCTGCGAGTTGCCTTCTCGATCAGCACGGCGGAGAACTCCACCCCGGTGCGGCCCGCCGGTCCCTCATAGTCCTCGTAGCGGAGCACCCTCCCGGCCAGCACGAAGTCCGCCTCGATGAGCGCCGCCAGCATCTCCGCGTCGCGGATGGACAGACCGCCATCCATGATCACCCGGGCGTCTAGAAGTTGCCGTCGGGCGACACCGGAGTCGACCACGCGAAACTGCGGGAAGGCCGCGAGATGCCTCATGAAGAGCAGGGCCATAACCTCTCCGGCATTCCGTCGCTCGCTCAGGTTGAAGAAGGGCACTACGGCCACGGAGTAAGGCCGGCCGGGCTTGAGGGTGAGCCCCCGGTAGGCCGACTTGGGCCGGAACTTCGAAGCGCGTTTCGGGTCTGCCCTGATCTCTCCGGACTTCAGATAGGAGGCGAGCGAATTTCCCAGGCGATCGAGCACTCGCTTCAGCACTTCCCGGTAGTCGTTGACGAGGCCAAGCTGGAAGAGGCCAGGCGAGTCGTCTCCGGCCAAGCCTTCATCCTCGGCCCAGACCACCACCGGTGTCGACTCGATCGACACGAGCCTCGCTAGAAGCGCCACCTTCGGCGGCGCGTCCTCGCTCGAAAGCTCGACCGAAGCGATGACCACACCCGCCACTCCGGTTTCCTGTCGGAGCCGATCGGCGGTAGCGGCGTCGATACCCGCCTCGTACCGGACTCGATGGCGCACGATGAAGGCATCGAGCGCCGCGTCCGCGAGAACAGCGACTCCCTCGGCCCTGAACCGGTCGATCAGGAACTGCCGGACCTCGTCCGCGGGAATGCTGCGACCGCTCAGGTTCTCCACGGGAAAGACGGCCACCGAGGCAATCCGATCGAGGGCGGAGGCCATCCGAACTTCGCCGCCAAGCACGAGCGCGAGCAGGATGAGCCGGCTAGGACGCGGTCTGGACATTCCTGACCTTCGAGCCGACCACGGCCCTGATGTTCCGCAACGTCTCGCTGGCCGGCGGCAGGCTCTTCTGCCTCGCCCGGGCGGCCGCCGCATCCTTCTCGTAGGCCATTCGCATGGCCGCCATCACATCCCCGGCCAGCCGTTGGCCGCGTCCCTCCCGGTCGTAGTCGTCCACGTACACCTGCCCATAGACGGTCCGGGCGCGATTGTCCACGAACATGATCGAGGCGCGGGTCTTGCTCACGGGAACGAGGACGGCCGAGAGCTCGACGACCATCGGTCTTCCGGCGGTGTCCATGAGGTTGAAGGAGGCTTGCTCGAACAGCCGGGGTTCGAGCGCCAGCGCCGCCTCGTACTCGTTCCACAGCGCTCGCCCGGGGGCATAGGTGGGATATTCGAGGGTCAGGCGGCGCAGCGCCCGCGTGAAGTCCGGGTCGGTCGGGCTCCGTCCGAGGAACAGCGCCAGCGCCCGGTCGTTCAGTCCTCCCGCGTTGAGTTGGCCGCTCCAAAGCTGCTGCTGTGCTTCACGAGCGACCCCTTCGTCTGCCGCCGGCTTCAGGTAGGGCAGGATGCTTTCGCGCTGGGCCGCGATGGCCTGGACGTTCTTTGCCATGACCGATGGGATCGCGATCGACAAGGGGGCCGAGAACTCGAGGTAGGGATGGTCATCCGTGTTCAAGACGCCGTTCTGCCCGAAACGCTTCATGCCCGAAGTCCCCATCACGAAGTAGCTGAGCAGATCGGTCGACGACCCCATGGAAACCCTGGTCAAATCCCCGGCGATGGCGGGCTCCGCGATCCGTCTTTCGAGTTCCGTCTCGTCGATGATGAACGGGCTGTTGCTGCCTACGAGCACCGAGTCGTAGTGGGTGAGCCACAGCATCGCATGGGGAAAGTGGCGCTGAAACGTCGTGACCACCGACGCCAGATCCTCCGGGGTCAACTCGTAGATCGGCAGCCACTGGGCGATCACGCCGCCGGGCCGGAGGTGCTTGGCGGCCAGCTCGAAGTACTCGCTCGCATACAGGGAACCAGCGCCCTTGAACCAGGGGTGAATGGGGTCGGCGGTGATGACGTCGAACATCGCCTTCGTGGTCATCAGGAAGTTCCGACCGTCGTTCAGGACCACCCGGACTTTCGGATGGTCGAGGACATTGTGGTTATAGGCTTCGAAAGTTCTGGCCACTCCGAGCACCCGAGGCTCGATCTCGACCAGCGTCACCTGCTCGACGCTCGGGTGGATGGCCGTGGCCCCCGCGGTCATCCCGCTGCCCATGCCAACCACGAGGACGTCTCTCGGATTCGGGTTGAGGAGCATGGGCAGGTGTCCCATGGTGTACTGCAGCCGCTGTGCCTCCAAATGGGTAGACGCCTCGACCCGGCCATTGGTCAGAAAGGCCTGCTCGCCCCCCTTGACCCGGATGACACTGACAATCGCTTCGGTGCCTTCCGCGTAGTACAGAACGTCCGTGTTCTCCACCGCCTCGAGAACCTTCTCGGGCGTGCTGAAGGCCTCGGGCTGATTGCTGCGGAAAATGGCGAAGTACCTCTGATCCCACATCCTCGCCACCCCGGGGTTGAAGACCAGGACGCCAATGACCGCGAGGGCCGCTGTCGCCGAAGCCAGGGGCAGCCATCGCTCCTTCCGAAGGCCGGCGAGCACGAACAACCCCAGGCCGATGTTCAGGACCGTGAGGATCTGGAGGGACCTTTCGATGCCGAATATGCGAATCAGGAGCAAGCCGCTGCAGGCGGCTCCCAGGATGGCCCCAATGGTGTTGGCGGCGAGCACGTCTCCGACCGCCCGGCCTGACGCTTTCCGGTAGCGGGCCAGCGCCTCCCCGGCGATGGGAAACGCGGCGCCCATGAACAGCGCGGGCACGACCATGTACAGGAAGGCGAGCGCGAAGTTGGCCCAGACCCTCAACCTGAACGACTCGACCCCGGCTCCAAGAAAGTAGTTTTGCAGCCGGATGGCGTTCGCCGGAATGTCACGCAGGTAGATCGTGACCACCAGGGCGGTGATCCCGATCGCCAACTGCGTCATCCCGAACCAGGCGACCACCTGCCTCGTCCCCGGAATCCGGGTCTTGAAGGCCCGCACCAGGACACCGTAGGCTTCGCTGCCCAGGGCGATGCCGGTCAGAAAAGCGACGAGGATTACGGTGAAGCCGTAGACACTGGCGCCGACCGCAACGGTAAGGATGCGTGTCCAGAGCACCTCGTAGCCCAAGGCGCAGAATCCGCTGAGTCCGATCCCCCAGAGAATCCACCTCGGGGGAACCAGATCGGGACTTTCCTCGGCCGGCACAGGGGTCTCGCTTCCCTGGGAAGCGATGCCCACGATCTTTTCCTGCAGAGCGACGGCGACGAGGCCAATGACGATATTCGTGGCGACGGCGATGTAGAGCGTGGTGCTCACCGAGTACTGCCGGATAAACACGAAGCCCGCGAGCAGCGCCCCGAAAACGGCGCCCAGGGTGTTGAAGGCGTACAGGAAAGAGAGGTGGCGGCGCAGGTTCTCGGGCTGGCGGGAGATGAAGCGGGAGAGGACGGGCAGCGTCCCGCCCATCAGCATGGTCGGGAGGATTAGGGCCATGAACGAGAACACGATCCTGATCGCGGTGAGGTAGAGGGTCGCATCATCCCGTCCCTGGGCCAGCGCTCCGTAGACCTGGGGGTAGAACTTCATCAGTCCCGCGAATAGGAGAGCGGAAGGCGCGATTCCCAGCTCCAGGAGGCCGTAAAGCCGAAGAGGCTTCAAGACGCGGTCCACGCGGCGCCCGACCACGTAGCTGCCGAGCGCGAGCCCGGCCATGAAGATCGAAAGGACCGCGGTCACCGCCAGGTGCGACCCTCCGAATACCAGGGTGAGCGAGCGAACCCACACCACCTGATACACGAGCGCGGCCGCGCCGGACAGGAAGAAGAGGAGATAGATGAGGCCGACGAGCATCGATGGTCCTTACTTGGGTTTGCTGAGCAACTTGTCGAAGAGCGCGTCGACCGCCTGCTCGGTCACCTTGTTCATGGGCTGGCCGCCTCCGCCGATCAGGCGGTTCCAGAAGCTGATCCCGCCCTTGGTGGACGAGGCGCTCCATACCACTCTTCCCGTCCCGGTCTCGATGATCTGGATGCTCATGGAGATGATGTTCGCGCTACTCGTGCCCGACCGCGCCTCGCCGTATTCCCTGACCACACCCGTGATCACGGCATCGACCTTGAGGAAGGCGCCGAGCTTGACCACTTCTTCGACGGTCGGCGACGAAGGCGATTGAACCTCCGTCCTGGCGATCCCGCGGGCGACTTCTCCCACCGGAAGGATGTACACCGCTTCGGCGGCCAGCAGCCGGCTGATGAAGACGTCGCGCACCCGCTCGGCCGTGATCTGATCCCGGGTGAGATTGCCGAAGGGCATGACCGCGACCGTCTGGATGCTGCCGAAGTCCATCTTCGGATCCCGGAAAACGTCCGTCACCTGGGCCTCGCAGACCGATGCGCCGATCGCGAACCCGAAAAGGACGAAGGCCACCATTCCAAACGCTCTTTTCATACTGTCGCCTCACCACTCGTCACAGGAACAGCCTCACCCGCGCGCTGAGGATCTTCGATTCGGTCTTCAGATTCACGAACTCAGTCCGGGTTCTCTGGTAGGACACGTCGACGTACGACTGGCGCGACAGGTTCCAGCGCACCGCGCCGAGGGTGTTCCGGTCCCGGCCGAATTCCAGGTCGCGAACCGCCTCGTTGGAGGCGAAGATGAACTGCAGCGTGCCATCCGGGAACGGCGCCCAGGACGCGCTGATGTCCAGGGTCGTCCTGGTGGTCTGGCCGGTGGCGGCAATCGCTTCCCCTCCCACGACCAGGTGAAGAGTCGGGATCGGGTCGACCGCGACCGACGCGTATGACCTTCGCTGCAGGGACCGGGGGGCGCCGACGAATATGCCCGAACGCTCCGTCCTCGTCTCGTCGTAGCTCAGGGTGAGGCTCAAGTGCTGTCGGGGGACGATGGTGGCGCTGGCGTTCACGAGCCGGTCGTGCGAAATCTCGCCGGTCTCGCGCGTGGTCGACGCCCGGCCGAAGCCGAACAGGACATCCACTCCTCGATAGGGCTGCGCCGCATTCTGCAGGAACCAGCCCCTGCGGGAACTGGGCAATCCGGCCATTTCCTCATCCTGACCGGAGTACAGGAAGGAGCTGCGGAATGTGGGTATCGGATCGACGGTCAGGGTCGCGCTGGTCAGGGTGGCGACCCGGTAGCCCCGCCGCTGCGTTCCCTGCTCTCGCGACCACCTCGCGACCACCGAGACGATGCCGACGGTGTGGTTCGCCGACAGGCCGTTTGAGAGCGTATCGGTGCGCGGGCTGGACCCGCCGGTCCCGTTGGAGAGAAAGAACCCCTCGTAGTACAGAGAAGGGGCATCCAGAATCTTGAGCCTGACGTCGGTATTGAGGAGGTCGGTGTTTCGATTGAGCGTGCCGCCCACCTCCTCCGCGGGACGCCTCAGGTACGCCTGCATCTCCGTCACGAGAATGTCCTGAAAGCGCGATGATTCCGGCGCGACCGCGGGAAGCGGCCGTGTGACCGCCTTCACGTAGCGGGCGGTGACGGTGGGGAAATCGATCTGGAAACGGTTCTCGAACGGGCCGAAGGACGCCACGGAGACGGTGGCCTCGCGCCGCCAGATCACGTTGTCCGGACTGGAGTAGATCTCCCACGAGAAGGCGCTCGCGATGCCCGTGGGCAGTTCGCGGTCGACCCAGATCAGGAACCGGTTGACCTGGGTGGAGGTCAGCAGGTCGAGGCCGATGTTTCTCGGCTGAGCGTCCGCGAGGGTCGGGGGAAGACCCAGGTTGACGCCGGCGCCCGCGGTGAGGTTCGCGTCGACCAGCGGCGGGTTCGGCGACAGTTTCGCGGTCACCGGCGTGTCGCTGGTGGCCGAGAGGCCGGCAAATGGCGTGACCGGCAGCGCCACCTCCCCACCCGCTCCCTGCGCCATGGTTCTGAGCTCCAGTCGGTTCACGGTGTAAGCGGCGTTCCAGAGAAGTCGCTTGCTGAAGAACGAGCGCGAATAGTCGCCATGGAGAGCGTGGGAGACCTGGCGGGTCTCGAGGCGTGCCATCCGGTCGTCGGTATTGAGAAAGGCGCCGAGGTAGCTGAGGCTCAGGCTCCGGTAGCGATACAAGGACGCGAGCGACCCGTAGTCCTTGAACACGTTCTGGAATGCCTGTTCGCCGTCGAATGTATGGGTCTTGACGAACTGGAAGTCCGACTGAGGCCCGCCCGCGGGTTTCCACCCCAGGTAGGCGGAACGCTCGTCGTTGACAAGTTTGAGGTCCTGGCTCGCCGTGCGGGAAGTGACCTCGCGTCTGAAGTACCCAATCCCGGGAGAAAGGACGGGGTTCGTCGATTGCAGCAGGAAGAAGGGCCGGCTGTTCGTGACCGTCGAGTCCGAATTGATTCGATTGATGCTGGTGGAGACCACGTTGAGTTCGAATACCCCCCCGGCATTCAGCCTCAGGCTGGGGTAGACGAGGGCATTCATGTTCAGGGTCAGGGCCGGAAGGTAACTCGTGGTGCCGGTCTTCAAGACCTCCCCCGACCCGAGGGTGTTCGTGGTCGAGACGGAACTGGACCCGAACTCCACGATCTTCTGCATGCCGGCGAAGACACCCTGGGCCGATGCCGGGCCGGCGAGGAAGGCCAGCGACCCCGTCATCACGAACGTGAACCTGGCCGCCCCACGCCGCAATTACCTCTCTCCCATGACCGCGACCCAGGCAGGGCCGTCGCCAACGTCGATCTCCGAGACGACCTTCCGGTCGGCGAGACGGCCGACGGTCAGGGCCCGGGTGAGAGGGTTCACCATGTACAACCGGTTGTCCTCGGCGTCGATCAGCAGGTGAGACACGCCTTCCCGGATCTTCATGAAGTAAAGGGGGAGGAGCGCGTTGGGATCGTAGAACTCGACCGCGGCTCCGTTGCTTCCCGCGAGGCACATGAGGCCTCGCACGTTGTCGACCGCGATCGCGCCGGCCGCGGAGCCGAGCCGCACCCGGGTGACGACGGTCAGTTGCTGTGGGTCGAGGACGGTCAGGTAGGGCGATCGCTCGTGGATCACATAGAGCCGGTTCCCGCTCCGGCTGAACTCCCCTCTCAGGGGCGGCGCGTCCATCGACAGGGTCGCCGTAACCCTGCGGCTCGCGAGATCGACGACCGAAACCGAACTCGAAAGCGTGTTGAAGACGAACGCCCGTCGTCCTGAAGGGTCGATGACCATCGAAACCGGGCCGCTGCCGACGCTCAGCCGCTCCTGCCGGGTGAGGGACGCCGCGTCGAAGAAACTAAGGCTGTTCGAGCCGGAGTTGACCGAAACGAGGGTGGCGCCGTCGGGGGTGAGCGCCACCTCTCGCGGCTGGTCCCCGGGAGAAACGCGGGTGCGCTGAATCACTTCGCCAGCGGCCACGTCGATCGACTGAACTTCATCATCCTTGGGGCAAGCGACGTACACCCTGAAGCGCCGCCGGTCCAGGGCCATCCCGAAGGGGCCGGCGCACGTATTGATGATGGCACTGGCCTGCGCGAGGCTCTTATCGAAGACGGTGATCGTGTTTGACCCGGAATTGGTCACGAACCCCGTGTGGGCGGCATTGGGCCTCGGCGGCGTCAACACCGAAAACACCGGACTGAAATCGAACCCGCCGGGGAGCGAGTCCGCGTACTTGAGGACGACCCAGAAGAGCGGCGTCTCCTGACCTCCGACCGAGAACAGCACCTCCAGACGGACCGGTAGATCGGGCACAACCAGGGCGACCTCGCCGCGCTCGCTCTTCAAGGAGGCACGGCCGATTCTCAATAGGAATCCCGCGTACCGGCCTTCAGGAAGACGGCCGGAGGCCAGGAGCCGCTGGCGCGAGGCTTCCGCTGGCCCGACCGCCTTCAGGCTCAGGGTGAGCGGATATTCGGACCCGCTGGTGGTGACCGCCGAAACCGAGGCGATCGCGAAGGTCAGCCGCGTTGCATCGGGAGGGAGTGGCTGCAGGTACAGATGGACGCCGCCGTCGGTCGCGTGGGCAACCGCGGGAGCGGCCAGACAGGCCGCGAGTATCGTCAGGCGGGCGGAATACACAAATCTCTGTAGTGGGTATAGCGAATGGCGAATGGAACCGCAATGATTCAAAGAGGCGACCGCAATGATTCAAAAAAAAAGGGCTGGGATGACCCAGCCCTTTCCAGGTGACTTGCCGTCACCGATCCGCAACTAGTCCTTCGCGTGGCACTTGTTGCAGAGCACGCGCTGGTAGCTCGCGAACGCGGTCACCGGGCGGTCGTAGTAGGCCGCCTGGGTCTCCACGCCGAGCCGGCCACGGGCGAACTGCGGAACCGTTGGCGTCGTGTCGGTGCCGGGGTACAGGCTGTTGTAGATCATGAACTCACCTTCCATGTTCCACCGCAGGGCCTCCGGGAAACCGGACGCGTGCGCTCGGTGGCAGCTCAGGCAGGTCACCTTGTCGCTGGTTCCCGGACCATTCAGGTACCCGCCGGAATTCGACGCATGACCCTTGAGGGTGGTGATGTCGCCGGTGTTCTCCGCGAACGGCACGAGGGAGTTGAACGAATTCGCCGATGTACCCGACAGATCGCCGGACTTGACGTAGGCGTTGTAGATGGCCGCGACGGGCGCGCCGAGGCTCTGATCCACCGGGTGTCGGTTGGCGGTGCCGCCCGTGGTGTGCATGGCGGTGTGACAGGTCCCGCACCACTCGCCCCACGTATCGGCCGCATTGTGTCCATAGGCGACACGCACCTGATTCGTGGCTTCGGTCTGGTTGTAGGTGGACGGAGCGACGGCGATAGCCACGCCGGCGAAGGTCACGCCCGCGGAGGCGTCGTTCAGGCCGCGGAGGAGCCGGTAGGCGCCCACGGCCTGGCCCGCCGCCGGGGTCGCGCTGTTGTTGTACGAGCCCGAACCGATGATCGGCGCTCCCACCGAACCCAGGGCAGCTCCGGTCACGTACGACCCATCACTCAAACGACGAACCCGGCCGTGCGGGTCGTGGCAGCTGGTGCATCCAAGCTGAGCCGAGGAGAACGATCCGCCGGGCGCGGTCGTGTTGGTCGCATCCGCCACGTAGGCGGCGTCAACCGCCACGATGTTGTGGCCGTGCGTCGCGCCATCTTCGGTGCTGGTGGTACCGCGGATGGTCATGGTGTAGTTCTTCTTCAGCCAGCCGAAGTCGCCGCCGGGTGTCCTCTGCTTGGGAGGCACTCCAACGGCCATGTCGGCCTCGGCGGTGGAAATGTGATACGAGGACGGACCGGTGTCGCCCGCGCGCTGGTGGCACGAGAGGCAGGTGGAGCTCGGATCGGTTCCGAGCAGCAGGAAGGAGCCGCCCGTCTTTGCGGAATGCATGCTGTGGCAGCCGCCGCACTCGGCGACGCCGCCTGAATGGAACGCCTGAGCGTTACCGGCGACGAACAGCAGCATTGCCGCCGCGGCCAAGAGAGTAATTCCCAACGATCTAGATCGCATTTACAGCCTCCATCAAAGAGAAACCGGCCAAAAGATTGGACTCAAAGTCACTTCCGTCAATGCAATTCGGAAGCCAGTCGGATGCCGGGGAGGCGAAGCGTTTCTATGTTTCTGGATTCTCTGAGTTTCTGGGGCACGATGATGATTGGGCCCTGGCGGGCGGGATGCTTTCGAAGTGGGTGATAACCCCCGGGTGCGGGGGAAATGGCGCACCCTGATCAGAGCCGCGATCTGGCCTCAGGGGAAGGCGAGACCGAAGACGCTCACGCCCCGCCTGCGCGCCTGGGAGACGTAGACCCGATCTCTCTTGTCGATGGCGATATCGTCCGGCACAATGAGATTCGCGGGTTTGGACCCGCGATACCCGAATTCGGTGAGGAAGTTGAAGTCCTTGTCGAATACGATCACCACGGATTTCAGTTTGTCGGCCACGAACAAGTTACCGCGGCTGTCGGAGGCGATGCCGGCCACGATGCCGAACCGCCCGGGCGCCGAACCCGGCCGGCCGAACGACGTCAGCTTGCCATCGGGTGAACGTTTGTAGACCGCGAACAAAACGGGCATGGTGAGGAAGATGCTGCCCTCCCGGTCGACGGTGAAACCGATCGACTCGACCCCGTCCTTCTTCTTGTCGTCTTCCGGCAACAAGGGGAGGAACTCGACGCGGTAGCGGAATTCCCCGTTGAGATCGGTGACGATGACGCTCGACGTGGCCAGGGCGGCGAAGTAGAGGAGGCCGTTGCGGTGCACCATCCGGTTCGCGCCGAACGTCAGCCCGGCAGGCAGATTCCTGATCTCCATGGGACCGATGGGCACGCCCCTGAAGTCGCAGCGCGTCACCCTGGACTTCGAGTCCTTGTACGAGAGAAGGAGGATGTCGCCATTGCCATCCACCGCGACGTCGAGGATCTGACCCAGGTCGAGGCCATCACCGAAGACGAACACCTCCATCCCGCTGGGATTGAAGATGTGGACCAGGTTCTGGTAGATGACGTAGGTCTCTTCCCTCTCCTGATCCACACTGACCCTGACGCCGTCGTACTTGAGCGGCCCGCCGAAACCGGCGAGAGTGTGCAGGTAGGTCGCCTGCACCTGGGCGAATGCCGGACGCGCTCCGATGACCAGCGCGCATGCGGTCAGGAAGGCACGCAGGGCGGTCGGGCGAGGGAATCGCAGGCGCATGGCTCGGCGAGGCCGAGGTTACGCTTCCAGAGACCGGTCGATCGAGCCCGAGCACGAAAGCGCCACGCGGGCGACCGCCTGGAGATCGTAGGGTCTCGACAGGATGGCCGGCTCCGAACCGCACTCGAGCCGGACGTCGCCGATACTGTCTTCGTCGGCGAGCAGGACCAGACGGGTGTTCGGGTGGTCCCGGCGGATTTCGCCCGTGATGTGGCCGACGTTCGCGGGAGCTGAGGATGCCGCCACCAGAGCCAGCTCGAATTTCTCCTGACGGAGGCACGTCGACGCCTCGGCCCAGCTCTCCACCGCCCGGACCTCGAAGCCTTCGGCCTGGAGCGCGTGGGTCAGCGCCCAGCGTCCGAGTTCCGTGTCCTCCAGCACCAGCGCGAGGGATCGTGTGTGAGCCATGGGCAAGTCACAAACCCGCCCCTGAAGCCCGTAACTGTATTCAAGCACCGTGCCGCCGGGCTGACACGTCGGGTTCTCTTTCTGATGCAGGGAATTTCGCGGAGCGGCCGCTGATCGCAGACCGAGTAGCGCGGGGCAAATGCCGCACCCTCTGGGTGAGAAGACCCACTCAGGACTCGACGTTGAACTTCTTCAGCTTGTAGCGGAGGGCGTCGCGGGAGAGGCCGAGCAACTGCGCGGCGCGCGTCTGGTTGCCTCCCGCCGTCTCCATGGCCTGGCGCACGAGAGACTCCTCGACCTGCTCGAGTGTGACTCCGCCCGGGGGCAGCGTGAACCCGGAGGAGGCTCCGGCGGCGGGCGTCGTCGTCACCGCGCGCATCAGCTGACCGGGCAGGTACTGGGTCCCGAGTTCCTTGCCGTCCTCCAAAATCACCGCGCGCTCGATGGCGTTCTTCAGTTCGCGCACGTTCCCCGGCCAGTCGTAGCGGGTCAGCGCGTCCATGGCCGCGGGCGAGACGGTCATGCCGGGCTTGTGGAACTTGAGGCTGAACTGCCGGAGGAAGTGCTTTACCAGCGCTTCGATGTCTTCGCGGTGCTCGCGCAGCGGCGGCATGGTCATCTCGATCACGCGCAACCGATACAGCAGGTCGCGCCGGAAGTCGCCGGCCTGAACCGCGGCGTCGAGGTCCCGGTTGGTGGCGGCGATCACGCGCAGATCCACGGTGAGATCGCGGGAGCCGCCCACTCTCCTGAATGTGAGGGTCTCGAGCACGCGGAGCATCTTGGCCTGCAGCGATATCTTCAGCTCCCCGATTTCGTCGAGGTACAAAGTGCCGCCGTCGGCAAGTTCGAAGAGGCCCTTCTTGAGGAAGCGCGCGTCGGTGAAAGCACCCTTCTCGTGACCGAAGAGCTCGGATTCCATCAGCGTGTCGGGCAGGGCCGCGCAATTGACGGCCACGAACGGGGCTTGTGACCGGGGGCTCTGGTAGTGCAGCGCCCTCGCCACGAGGTCCTTGCCGGTGCCGCTCTCGCCGGTCAGCAGAATGGCATTGGCGCCGCTCGCCGCGAGCTTCGCCACCATGGCCACACTTTCGCGAATGGCCGGCGAGGTGCCGACGATCGTGGTGGCCTCGGGATCGCCATCGTTCGCGCGCAGGCGCTCCACCTCCGTGCGCAGGTGGCGAGCCTCCAGGCCGTACCGCAGGGTGACCCCGAGCGCGTCGAAGTCGAGGGGCTTGGCGAGGTAGTCGAACACGCCGAGCTTGAACGCGGCCACCGCCTCCGGGACGCCACCGTAGGCCGTCATCATGATCACGAGGGCGTGCGGGTCGATGGCGCGGATCTGCCGCAGCACGTCGACGCCGGTCTGATCGGGCAGTTGCAGGTCGAGCAAGACGAGGTCGGGCAGGTGAGTGGTGAATGCCTCCACGCCGGTGTGTCCGTCTTCGGCTTGGACCACCTCGTAGTTCCAGGCGGTGAGACGCTTGTCCAGCGCCCACCGCTGGAGCTGGTCGTCATCGATGACGAGAATGCGGTCGCGGCCCATGCGGTCAGGTTCGCTGCGGCTCGTGCCCGCCGAACACCGGCACGGTAAAGGTGAAGCAGGCCCCGGGGGCGCCCGGGTTCTCGAGCCAGAGTCTGCCTCCGTGGAGTTCGATGAGCCGGCGGCTGGTGGCGAGCCCGAGGCCCGTGCCGTGGGGCTTGGTGGTCATGAACGGGCGGAAGATCGCGTCCGCTCGATCGGCGGGGACACCCGGGCCGTTGTCCCGGACCGTGAACGCGGCCTGCCCGTCGCGAATGCCTGCGGAAAGGACGACGGTGGCCCCGGGGATCCCCTCGATCGCATGCAGGGCGTTGATGAGCAGGTTCACGATCACCTGCCGCAGCATATCGGCATCGGCAATGGCTTCCAGGGGTTCGGACGAGCGTTGCACCTGCAGGGTCGCGCCCTGGGCGGCCGCCCGCGGGCCCGTGAGCAGCACCGCTTCATCGAGCAGCGCCCGCAGGTCGAGCTTCGCGAGCAAAGGCGCTTTGGGCTTCGCGTACTTCAGCAATTGCCGAACCACGCCGTCGACGCGGGCGAGTTCCTCGGACACCGCGCGGAGAATGCGGCGCGGCTCTTCCGCTTTCTCCTCCCCGGCCAGCACATCGATGGCGGCCTTGGATCCGGCCAGTGGGTTGCGGATCTCGTGGGCGAGACTCGCCGCCACTTCGCCCAGGGTGGCGAGCTGCTCCACCCGGTCCAGGTGGCTGCGCTGGGCGGCCAGCTCGGCCTGGCGAGCCCGTTGCAGTCTCGCCACCATGTCGTTGAAACCGGTGACGAGGTCGTCGATCTCGATGGTGCCCGGGGGAACCGCGGTCACCTCCAGGTTGCCGTGCTGAACCTGGCTCATGCTCTCGGACAGACGCCTCAGGGGTCTCACCACCACGATACTGAGAATCAGGATGACCCCCACTCCGATGGTCGCGAACTGCGCGATCGCGGTGGCACTCGCCATCTCGCTCCAGGTCCGCATGCCGGCGCTCTGGCGCGCCAGGCTGACCTCGACGTCGGCGATGGCCAGCGCTTCCGAACCGCGCGCGTGGCACGGCGAACACCGTGCGCTGACGATCCGACCGGTCGCGTGAAGCAGTTTCGGCTGATCCTCCGCGATGTAGAGGGCGTCCGCGGTCGACGCCGGGTCCCGGGGCAGCTGCTCCGGCATCATCCGCCCGATCTCCGTCCGATTCGAGGAATACAGCACCTGTCCCGTGGGCGAGAGAAGGCGCACGGTGTCCAGGTCGGGGCTCAGACCGATGCGCTCGAGCGCGCCCTGCAGGGCGTCGCCGCGATCCGTCATGATCCGGTTCCCCGCGTCTTCGACGCTGCTCCGGACATAGGCGAGCCCGTAGCGCGCTCGTTGCTCGGCAACCTGCCTGACGCTCTCACCCATCGCCATCATCGCGAAGAACCACACAACTCCCATTCCCCCGAGCACCAGGGCGACGATGGGCAGCACGACTTTGAGGTAGAGGCTGCGGACGTGCAGGGGGAAACCAGGCACCGCTTCGGGCCTTCGGTTCTAGTCGACCGCTCGTGAATAGAGAGCGCCGTCCAGGAGCCAGTGCAGCAGGGCGAAGATGGTGAGCAGGGAATTCCACGCGCTCGCCTGACCCATGGCGTCCCCGAACGTGAGCAGGAGGGTCGACTGGACCACCGTGATCAGCACCGGGACCACCAGGGGAAACATCATCACCGGCAGGAGCAGATGACGCTTGTCGCTTTCCGAGACGATGGCGGTGAAGAGCGTCCCGGGCGCAGAGAGCGACAGGGTTCCCAGCGCCAGGATCAGGAGCCCGCCAAACAGCGACGGCCCCACCCCGAACAGGGCGGCCGAGATCGGGGTGAGAAGAACGCCGACTATGAACAGGCCCAGGAAGTTGACCAGGGCTTTCGAGTAGAAGAAGGCCGTGGGTGAGGCCCCGAGGAGGATGAGGGCGCGCTGGCCTCCATCCCGCTGCTCCGTCTCGAACGAGTCCGAGAGAAACAGGGTGGAGCCCATGAACAGGCCCATCCAGAAGGCCGCCGCACCCCTCTGGCCGAGGCTCACCGGGGTGGACTCCCCCGAGAGGCTCGCCATGAGCATGATGATGGCGCCGAGCGCGAAAGCGGAAAGGAAGCCGCCGCGCTTGCGCAGGAGGATGCGCAGGTCCTTGACGATCAGGGCGCGAAACGCGGTCATGCCCCCGCTCCGGCATGAGTCAGGTGCGTCGGGCGGCCGCCCACCAGAACCACCTCGAGATCTCCGAGGCCATGGAAGCGATCGTCGGCGTGGGTGGCGCAGATGATGGCGGCGCCCCGGGCCTTCCACTCCGCGATGAACTCCTGAAGCATGCGGAGCCCGGCCGCGTCGAGGTGAGTTTCGGGTTCATCGAGGAGGATCAGGTCCCTTTGCAGAAGGGACAGCCGGGCCAGAGCGAAACGCTGCTTCATGCCCGAGGAGAAGGAATCGAGAGGGGTGTTCTGCTTCGATCCCAGGCCCACCCGTCGCAGGACCGCCTCGATGGCGTCCTCCCCTCGCCCGAGTTTGAGGACGGCGTTCGCGAGGACCAGATTCTCGTGAGCGGAAAGGCCTCCGTAGAAGCCGGGGGGCTGGTTCAAGGACGCGACCAGGCCGCGCACGGCCTCCCGGCCGGGCACGATATCGATTCCTTCGACGGTGGCGCGCCCGAAATCAGGAACGAGGGCGGTGGACAGGCAGCGAAGGAGGGTGGTCTTGCCCGAACCGTTGTTCCCGGTCAGGAGGGCCAGCTGGCCGCGTTCCAGCGTAAAACTCGCCCGGGCGAGCGCCCATTCGGCCCCGAACTTCTTCGAGAGGTTCTCCACGAAGACGAACGGCCCACCCCTTTTTGACGATTCCGTCACCATTCAGGGGAGCCTTGTATCGTTCCCGGGCCTCCTCAGTCAACTCCGTTTCTCGCGTGTTACACTCAGGCAATGTCTGTGTTGCGCTTGATCCCCTTAAAGGGAGAAGCCATCGTGGTGGATGCCGATGAGGCACTCGTCGGGCGGGAGGCGAATTGCAACGTTGTCGTCTCGCACCCGTCGGTTTCGAGGCGGCATGCCCTGATCAAGAGGAAGCAGGATGTCTTCTTCGTGGTCGACCAGGGCAGCGCGAATGGCACATTCGTCGACTCGAAACGGATCGTCGACGCCACCCTCAAGGATGGTTGTGTCCTGCGCTTTGGTTCCGCTTCCTTCAAAGTCGAGGTGAGGGACGAGCTTCCGGTGGAATCCATCGCCGAGGACGAGCTCGTGGTCGCTCAGACCATGGTGGGCAACGTGTCGCAGCAGAATTTTTCCGCCACCGTGCTCGAGGGGAACACTCTTCCCGACGACATGGCGACCCCGCATTACGGCACCGACGTTCGCCCCGTCCAGGAGGCGGCGGCCCCGACCGCCCAGAGCCCGGTCCTCCGCCCGCCCAAGGCCCCCGAGCCGCCTCGCGAGCCGTCCCGGGCGCCCCGCCCGTCGCCCGCCCCCGCTCCGCCCGCGCCGGCCGCGCCCGCTCCGGCTTCCGCCGCCCCGAACCGGGGCCCGGCCTTCTGGCTCATGATCGCCGCCTCGGCCCTGGCTTTGCTCTTCGTCGGCGCGGCCCTCGGTCTTGCCGCGGCGTTCGTCGCCAAGCGGATGGGCTGGCTCTGATCCCGCCCCGGCCTCTCGTCTCCCGACCCCTCGGAATTCCTTGTCGGAGTTGAATCCGCAAAACCTCGAGCCGGTGGAGGTTCGTCACCATCGATCGCGGCGGGTTCTCGCGATCGAATGGTCGGACGGCCACAAGTCCGAATTCGCGCTCGACTATCTCCGCAGCTGGTGCCCCTGCGCCGGGTGCCAGGGGCACGCGCCCGTGCCGCGCTATCTCGACCTTAAGGGGCAGTCGCTCGCCGGGATCGAAACCGTCGGCAACTACGCCCTCATGCTTCGATGGAGCGACGGACACGACACGGGAATCTGGGCCTGGCCCCGTCTCCGCGAGCTCTGTCCGTGCGAAGAGTGCGGCGGCGAACGACTCGAGCTCTAGCCGCGGCCCCGGTCAGGCCTCGATGGCCCGGACGGGAATCAGCCGCTCGAATTCCTGGATGAGCGAGAGGGTCGAGGTGTAGAGGTAGCCCGCCTGGAAGACCAGGATGAACGGGACGGATCCCCACAGACCGTGGGTGACCGCGTAGACCGCCATTTCGGCGAAGTAGAAGGCGAGCGCCAGTTCGACATAGGGCACCCAGTTGGTGAGGCCGCGGTAGCGCTTGAGCCGCCAGTCGTCGGTGGCCAGGAGCACCCCGAGCTTCGGCGTGCGCACGAACTCCGAGGGCTTCCCGAGGACACCCTCGATCACCGCCTTGGCATTGTTCACCGAGAGGCCGATGCCCAGAGCGAGGACGCCCGGCACGAACTTCAAGCGCTTCGGCCACGACTCTTCGCCGAAGGCCTGGCGCTGGGCGAAGGCGTAGAAGGAGCAGACGCTGGTGGTGGCGCCGAGGAAGAGAGGGACATCGATGAGAAGCATCTCGACCCATCCCATGTTGTAGCGGATGACCATGGCCGGGAACATGAGCACGGACAGAGCCACCATGAGCGGATAGGCGAAGTTGGCGGTGAGGTGGAAGGCGGCCTCGGCCTTGATGTCGGCGGGCAGGGAAGAGGCGAGGATCTTCGGCAGGAGCTTCAGGCACACCTGGGCCGAGCCCTTGGCCCAGCGCGCCTGCTGGCTCTTGAAGGCGTTGATGTCCACCGGAAGCTCGGCCGGCGAGACGAGGTCTTCGAGGAAGACGAAGCTCCAGCCCCGCATCTGAGCCCGGTAGGACAGATCCAGGTCCTCGGTGAGGGTGTCGTGTTCCCAGCCCCCGGCATCCACGATCGCGCTCTTCCGCCAGATGCCCGCGGTGCCGTTGAAATTGAAGAACCGGCCGCTGCGGTTTCGGCCGCCGTGCTCCATGATGAAGTGACCATCGAGCATGATGGACTGCAGCTCGGTGAGGAGGGAGTAGCTCCGGTTCACGTGGCCCCAGCGCGCCTGGACCATCCCTACCTTTTCATCCTCGAAATGTCCGAGGGACTTTTCGAGGATGTCCTCCGGAGCGAGGAAATCGGCGTCGAAGATGAGGACGAATTCGCCCTTCGCGATCTCGAGTCCGTTCTCGAGCGCCCCGGCCTTGAAGCCCACCCGGTCGGTGCGATGGATCAGGGAGATGTCGAAACCGGCGGCCCGGGCCTTCGTCACCGCGGCCTCGGCGATGGCCGTGGTCTCGTCGGTCGAGTCGTCGAGAACCTGGATCTCCAGCCGGTCCTTCGGGTAGCGGATCTGCGTGACCGAGGCGATGAGCCGCTCCGCGACGTACATCTCGTTGAAGAGAGGGAGTTGCACCGTGACCACGGGCGGAACCCGGTCTGGTGAGATGGCCTTGAAGGAAGCCTTCCGGTCCTTGTGGCGGGTGTACAGGTACACCATCACGTACCGGTGGATCCCGAAGACGCCCAGGATGACCAGCACCAGGAAGTACAGGAAGAGAACGAGGGTTGCGAAGGGGGTCATTATGGCGAAAAAGACGCGCTTGGTAGCTCTCCGAAACCTTCAGTTTCTCTTTTACAGTCACTTCGAGTCAACTCTTGGCCAGGGCCGCGCACGCCGAAGCGAACCTTCCGGTCAGCCCCGCAAATCCAGTCTTGAACCCCCTCACTCTCACCAACCCGCCGAGCCTCAAGGCTCTCGAATGGGGATCGGTGTGCTCACTCCTGGCGAGGCGGGCCGCCCGGTCCGCGAACCAGGAAGCCTTCGCGTCCCTCCTGCCCGGCGTCACCGGTCGCGGAGAAGTCGCGGCCGCCCTCGGTCAGGTGGAGCTTCTCCGAATCCTTCTCGACGACGGACCGCTGCGATTCGCCGGTATTCCCGAGGTCGCAGCCCTTTGCGACGCTCTGGGCATTGGAGGCGAGTACCTCGACGGCGTTGATCTGGTGGCCCTCGCGCGATTCGCGACGTCGGCCGCGGATCTGGGGCGGGAGGTGCAGGCCCGGCTGGATCGCCGCTCTCTTCCCCCGTCGCGCTTTCCCGCCGAAGCCGCCGATCTCATCCGCACCGGCGACCTCTCCTTCGTCCGGTCGGTGGAGCGGGCCATCGGGCCGAAAGGCGAGGTCCGCGACGACGCGTCGCCAGAGCTCCGAAGACTCCGGGCCCGCACCAACCGGCTTCGGGAGGACCTCGACCTCGTCTTCGAAAGCTACCTGCGCAAGCCGAACGCGGATGACGTGCTTCAGGACAAGGTGGTCGCCTCCCGGAACGGTCGTTCCGTCCTCATGGTCAAGGCCGAGGCCAAGCGCTCGTTCGAGGGCGTGGTTCATGGCGCGTCGAGGGCCCAGAAGACCGCGTTCATCGAGCCGATCGAGGCGGTGGCGGTCAACAACGAACTGGTGGTTGTCTCCGAGGAGGAGCAGGAGGAAATCCGCCAGATCCTGAGGCGCCTCTCCGACGAGGCCCGCGAGGATCTCTCCGTCCTCAGGCGAGCGGAGTGGATTCTCGGCGCCTGGGACTCGCTTCACGCGCGCGCGCGCCTGGCCCACGACATCGGGGCAAGGACGCCGGTGTTTTCAGAGGATGGGTCGCTCTCCATCGTCAGAGGCGTGCACCCGCTCCTCATGGACCTCGTCCGCGCCGATCTGGATCTTGCCCCCAGCGGCCGAGAGCCCGTCCCTCTCGACCTTGAAATCGGCGGCGACCGGAAGATCCTGGTCATCGGCGGGCCCAACACCGGCGGCAAGACCGTGGCCCTCAAGACCGTGGGACTGCTGTGCCTGATGGCGCGAAGCGGGCTTCCCATTCCCGCCGGGGAAGGGACCACGGTGCCGTTCTTCGATTCGATCTTCGCCGAGATCGGCGACGACCAGTCGCTGGGTTCGGGACTCTCCACCTTCTCCGCGCAGATCGCGGGGATCGCGAAGATGACGATCGCGGAGGGAGCACAGTCCCTGGTTCTTCTCGATGAACTGGGTTCGGGCACCGATCCGCTCGAGGGCGGGGCCCTGGGTGCGGCCATCATCGACGACTTCGCCCGTCGCGGGGCCACCGTGATCGCCACCACCCACAACGCCGACCTCAAGCTCTACGCCCAGGAATCGCCCATGGGGAGGTGCGCCTCCTTCGCCTACGACCCGGCCTCGTTCGCGCCCACCTACAAGCTCGTCCTCAATCAACCCGGACGCTCCCTCGCTTTCGAGATCGCGAATCGTCTCGGCGTGCCGCCCCGGGTGGTCGATGACGCGCGCGCCCGGCTGCCCGAGTCGGCGCGGAAGCAGGAGGCGATCCTCGCGGATCTCGCGCGCGAGAAGGCGGAGCTCGCGCAGAACCAGGAACGGCTGGAAGCCGAACAGCGGAAGGTCCGGGAACTCGAACAGACCCTCTCCGCCCGCCTCGCCCGGATCGAGGACGAACGGGAGCGGATGCGGGAGGACACCCGCACGCGGATCCAGACCCGCCGCGAAGCCGAGGATCAGCGCCTCCGCGCCCTCTTCGCCGAGGCCGAGGAAAAGCTCAAGGGAGCGAAGACGCCGCGCGCGGTCGTGCGGCTGCGCGGCGAAATCCTCAGCCAGGTGACGCCGGAGAGCGAAGCTCGCGTCGAGGCATCCGTCGCGGGCTCGCTTTCGGTGGGTGACTTCGTCGAGGCCCCGGCGCTCGGCTGGCGCGGTCTTGTCACCGCGCTCACCGATGCGGATGTCGAGATCGATTCGGGCGGCAAGCGGATCCGCCTGGGCCGCGGCCTGGTTCAACGCGGGAAGAATCCGAAGGCCACCGGTGCGCCTCGCTGGCCCGCGGCGGCGACGCGTTCCAAGGGCGAATCCGCCGCCCAGGCCAGGGCGAAAGACGAAACACCGGCCCAGAGCCAGCTCATGCTCGTGGGCATGCGGGTTGATGAGGCGACGCCGCTGGTTGATAAGTTCCTCGATGATGCCTTTCTCGCCGATGCGCCCAGCGTTCGAATCGTCCACGGTTTCGGGCAGGGCCGGCTGCGTGCCGCCGTGCGTGACCTTCTGAAGTCCCATCCTCACGTCACCGGTTTCCGGGACGGCGCTCAGAGCGAGGGCGGCGCGGGCGCCACCATCGTGGAGCTGCGGCGATGACCCTGTTCTCGCCGTCTTTCATGGACGAGCTCAAGAGCCGCGCCGACATCGTGAGTGTGGTGTCGGAGCACGTGGTCCTCAAGAAGGTGGGCCGGTCGCACAAGGGCCTGTGCCCGTTCCACAAGGAGAAGTCGCCGTCGTTCACGGTGCGCGCGGATCCGCCCGTCTTCCACTGCTTCGGCTGCGGGGCGGGGGGCGACGTGGTCGAGTTCGTGAAGCTGAAGGAGGGCCTGTCCTTCAAGGATGCGATCGAATCCCTGGCCCGGCGGTTCGGCGTAACCATCCCGGATTCGCGGGAGGAGTCGCCGGAGGATCGACTGCGGGTGGAGATCGAGCCCGTCCTCGAGGCCGCCGCCGTTCACTTCGAGCAGTTCTTCTGGGCCGACGCGGGACGAAGAGCGCGCGAGTATCTGCAGGGCCGGAAGTTCTCCGACAAGACTCTGCGCTTCATCCGCGCGGGGGCCACCCGCGACGCGTGGGAAGACCTGGTGAAACTGCTCAAGGTGCAGTTCCGCGAGGAGCTGATCGAAATGGCGGGTCTCGCCATTCGCGGACAGCGGGGGCTCTACGACCGCTTCCGCAACCGGGCCATGTTCCCGATCCTCTCCGATCGTGGACGGGTCGTGGCCTTCGGCGCGCGCGCTCTCGATCCCGCCGACGAGCCCAAGTACCTGAACTCGCCCGAAGGTCCCGCTTATCAGAAGAGCCGGACGCTGTATGGCCTGAGCTGGGCCAAGGAGGAGATCCGCAAGACCGGCCGCGCCATCGTGATGGAGGGCTATCTCGACGTGGCCCGCTCGATCGAAGCCGGGGTCGCCTCCGCGGTGGCGCCTTGCGGCACCGCCCTCACCTCGCAGCAGGCGAGGCTCTTGAAGCGCCTCGCCCCGCGCGCGGTCCTGTGCTTCGACGGCGACGACGCGGGGGTCAAGGCGACCCGCCGCTCCATCGAGATCTTTCTCGACGAGAAGATGGACGTGCGCGTGGTGGCCCTCGAATCCGGCCATGATCCCGATACCTTCATCCGCGAACGCGGCCGCGAACCCTTCCTCGCGAAGATCGAATCGGCCGAACCCGCGATCGAATGGCTGGCCCGGCTTTCCGCCCGGGAGAACGACATAGAGAGTCCTTCCGGGAAGGCCGCGTACATGAACGCCCTGCTGCCCGCGCTCGGGCGCATCGAGAGCGGGGTGGAGCGGGCGGCCTGGATCCCGCGCATCGCACAGATCGGGAAGATCGATCCCATCGCCGCTTCCGAGGAGCTGGCCCGGTCCCTCGGTTCAAGGCAGGCGGTGCGGCCGCAGGCCTTCACTCCCGCGATCCGATCGCCCATGGCCGCGCCGAAGCAGGAGCTGACGCGATCCGAGGTGTGGCTCGTGGCCCTGGCCCTGAAGAGCCTGCCCGATGTCGCCGACGCTTTCGCGGAACTGGAGGGCCTCGACCTTTCGTCTCTGCGCGCGGGTTCGATTCTCACCACTCTGCTGAGACTCTCCGAGGTCGGCGGCGAGGCGTCGCTGGGCACGCTCCAGGACGCGCTTCCCGATGACGAGGATCGCCGGGTGCTGCGCGAAATCGCGGTTCAGGATCTGGAAGTGGAGGCGGCATCCGCCCGGCCCTGCGCCATGTCCCTTCGCAAGCTCCTGCTGGAGCGGCGCCTAAGCGAGATCCAGAAGACCCTGGTGAAGGGCGGGGGAGGACAGGACATCGACGCCATCCTGGACGAGAAAACGCGTATTTCAAGGGAAATCGAGGCCCTGCGCTCGGTCTCCTGACCCGAAGTTGGAGAAAGGAGCCTCGACAGGCGAAAATACAAGGTTCCTGAAGCAGCGGAGCACTTAGAACACAAAAATGGCCCTCACACTCGAAGAGAAGTACGACGAAGTCCGCACCGGCATCACGATGGGCAAGGAGAAGGGCTACCTTCTCTACGAAGAAGTCAACGAGATGCTCCCCACGGACATCCACACGTCCGACGAGCTGGAAGACGTCTTCGCCATGTTCGGCTCGATGGGCATCGAGATCATCGATTCCGAGCAGAAGTTCCGCGAGAAGTCCGACGCCGAAGAAGGCGAGACCATCGACCTCACCCCGGGCACGCTCGACAAGACCAACGACCCCGTCCGCATGTACCTGCGCGAGATGGGCACGGTTCCCCTCCTCACCCGCGAGGGCGAAGTCGCGATCGCCAAGCGCATCGAGCGCGGCAAGCGCATCATGCTCGCCCAGATCACGCGCACGCCCATGGCCGCGCGGGAAATCCTCGCCGCCGGCGAACAGCTCGAAGCCTCCCGCATCGGGGTCAAGGAACTGGTCATCTTCGTTGAGGAAGAGATCACCGAGGAGAAGCTCGAGCGCAAGAAGCGCGAGACCCTGAAGCTCGTGGCCAACGTGAAGGCCGCCTTCGACGCCTATCTCACCCTCAAGGCGAAGTACGAGGACGTCACCAAGAAGGACCCCAAGTGGGTCCGGGGCAAATGGCGGGTCGGGCGTCAGCGCGTGGCCTTCTCCAAGGCCATCCGCAGGCTCGAACTCACCGAGAACGTGAAGCGCCGCCTCCTCGACCGCCTGCGTGAAGCCGTCGACCGGGTGTCCCAGCTCGAAGAGCAGGTCACCCGCATGGTGGTGAAGAGCGAGGGCCGTCTCTCCGAAGAGCAGAAGAAGATCATCAAGCGCGACATCCAGGAAAAGAAGCAGGCCCTGCGCGATCTTCAGGACGACTTCGGCTCGACCACCGCTGACCTCAAGCGCACCCTCGATTCCGTTCTGATCGGCGAGATCCAGGCCGAGCAGGCGAAGAAGGAATTGGTCGAAGCGAACCTCCGACTGGTCGTCTCCATCGCCAAGAAGTACACGAACCGCGGCCTCCAGTTCCTCGACCTGATCCAGGAAGGCAACATCGGCCTGATGAAGGCGGTCGACAAGTTCGAATACCGCCGCGGCTACAAGTTCTCGACCTACGCGACGTGGTGGATCCGCCAGGCCATCACCCGCGCCATCGCCGACCAGGCCCGCACCATCCGCATCCCGGTGCACATGATCGAGACCATCAACAAGCTGGTCCGCACCCAGCGAGCACTCATCCAGGAACTCGGCCGCGAGCCTTCTTCGGAAGAAGTGGCGAAGCGCATGGACATCCCGGTCTACAAGGTCCGCAAGGTCATGAAGATCGCGCAGGAGCCGATCTCCCTCGAAACGCCCATCGGCGAAGAGGAAGATTCGCATCTGGGCGATTTCATCGAGGACAAGAACGCGGTCTCGCCGGTCGAGGCCATGATCGACGTGAACCTGCGCGAGCAGACGGAAGCGCTCCTCAAGACCCTGACGCCGCGCGAAGAGCGCGTCATCAAGATGCGCTTCGGCATCGGCGAAGGCAACGAGCACACCCTCGAAGAGGTCGGCCAGAACTTCGCGGTCACCCGCGAGCGCATCCGGCAGATCGAAGCGAAGGCGCTGCGCAAACTGCGTCATCCGTCGCGCAGCCGCAAGCTCAAGGCGTTCCTCGAAGGCTCGATCGTCTAAGCGTCGGCCCGGCTCTTCCTTCCGTCAGCCCGGCGAGAGCCGGGGTCCAGGCGCAGCGAAGAGTACGGCGTACGAGAAACACCCGTCCGTCATTGCGAGGCCCCGGTCCGTTTTGTGTCGGGCCGAAGCAATCTCGCGGGCTTGGTAGTGGTGGCCCGCGGGGCCGGACGCTGAGGTGGGCTCGCGGCACCGGGACCGGCTTCGCGCGTCGCCACTGGAATACCGGAACGATGGAATCGTGTGGCTCCTTGCTCGCCTCGGGCCGCGCGAACTTTACCGACGGAGTGCGGCGACTCGCGCGGCACGTCCCGGTCGCCTGCGACCCACCTCAGCGCCCGGCCCCGCTCCATCTTCAGGCCTTCGCTCCGGCCGCTGCGAGGAGCCATTTCGTTGGTGGTGCGACGAGGCAATCCCGTGGCCTTGCCGCCCGTGTTGTTGCAGAATCCGGCCCCATGATCCTCTTCGACCGGCCCTGCCCCATACCGTCCCATCAGCTCCACCAGACCGCTCACGGCCCTGGCTCCGTGGAGAGGCGATGATTGCGCGCGACCCCGGCCTCCTCCGTAACTCCTTCGGGGCCTTATGGGCCGTCGTCGCCCTTGCCTCAGTCGGGTCGGCTCAGCAGGCGACCCCGCCCAGGGTTGATCATCCGTTTGCGCAGGCCTACTTCTATTACCGCCCATCGGCGGCCGACGCGACGATCGTGCTCCTCCCGCTCGCCGCATCGAAGAAGGACGTCGAAGGTCATCTGATCGAAACGATCTTCGCCACCACGCGCGCGGGGCGAAGCCACAAGCTCTCGCTGGAGGGCATTCGCGACGAATCGCCTGACTACTACCAACGCAGCAAGGCCGGAGACTGTGCCGCTGGATCGGCCACTGCCATCTATCGGGGCGATCGAGAATTCGACTCCGGTCAGGTGGTCTTCTTCTCTCGAGAGCCTCTTGGGATTCCCGCCGATCGAATCTTCGCCCTCACACCAATTGAACCCAAGGATCCGGTTCTCGATCAAGTGCGCAAGCAATCCGAGCCCAGTCGGGGATTGACCCTGGCCTGTGGCGACGGGCCCAGACTCCAAGCCTTTCGCGCCACCTCTCCGAGCCGCACCCTGATCCTGTACGAAGAGACGTGTCTGGACTGGGGAGGCGATGGAACCTCCGGTTCCGAGTTCTTTGCCCTTTACGACAAAGTCGACTCCGCACTGCGGCCGCTCTATCTCACTAGGCGTCGCAGCAAGGATCCTGAAGCAGCGGACTATGGCGTCGTGCAGTTTCTCGAATTTGAACCGCGCTTCGTGATGGACGTCGACGGTAACGGGTGGCCCGAGATGATCCTGACCGAGAGTGCGGGAGTGTCGGGCGAAACCAAAGTGGTTGAATTCCGGAAAGACGGGTACAACGAGATCCGGACAGTTCGGTTCAACGAGGAAGGCGAACCGTGCGATCTGGCGGCCAGGGGCGACGATTTTCTCGCCAAGGTTCGCCCGTCGAAGTGAAGAAGGTCGAGCAAACCCGGCAGATTGGAGTTTGGCTTTGATTGCAGTTGCGATGATGTTGTCCGCTCAGCTCGCAGCGCGAGATGCGGACGTGATGGCTCGAGCGGTCTTTCCGGAAACGCCGGTCTTCGCGCGCCTCCAGGGAGATGCAGTAAAGGGTCAGTTAGAAATCCTCGCGCAACTTGACGAATCGCCCGATCGGCGAATTGTCGTCGTTGCGGCGAGTGAGCCCAGCGAGTCCCAGTTCGATCCTGATCGGAGCTTTGTGGTTCGCCTCGCCGGGGTCAGAAAGACGGAGCAAGGCTGGAAAACCAGATGGATCCGGGACATCAGTCGCGAAATTCCGGAAAGACTGGATCAGAACGACCTGCTTGGCGCTCAGCAGTGTGCTGAACTCTCTGCCACGCTCCTGCCTCTCCCTGAACCGAGTCTCTTTCTGCTCTCGTTCTTCTCGCGCATTTCGGGGCAGGGAGGCAGGTCGAAGACGGATCTCACCATCCGCACTCTGTCCGATGAGAATCCTGGCGTCAACTTGCTGAGAATCTCCGGATTCACCGAGTTCGGAAAGGCGGGTTTCGTCAATTCTTACAGCAAGGGAGGCGAACTTCGCTGGCGCGACCAGACCCCCCAAACACCGGCGCTTGTCCATCTAACCGCAATCGAGCAAACGCGATCCGACGAAGAGACTCGGCCTCCTCACTTCTCGTACCGCGCATTCGCCTGGCGCGATGGACACTTCGAGCCATGGGTTGGCCCCGTCCCGGGTATGCGGTCGAAGCCACTGCTTGCCCTTCAGACGGAAACGGAAAGGGTCGGAACACCGGCCTCGAACGCCGAGTGCGAGACATTGCGCGCCTTCACGTCCTCGAATGCGCAGGCTCTGGCTGCGCCGTCACCCAACGAATCCCTGAACCGATGGCTGGGCCGGCTGCGATCCAAGGCCGAGCTTTGCGGCCCCGTCGAGACGCTCGAAATCAGGAAAGTCTTGCTGAACGCCGCGATGGCCCAGCCGGCAAACGAGACCACAGGGAAGAGTCTGGCCGCGGAATTGCGGAAGATCGACCACGAGCTCGTCTCCCGCTCGCACCAGCCCGACTACGACGTGAGAGGGCTCGGATTTGTGGCGCCCGCGCAACGCCTGCCACAGCTTCTGAATTTGATCCAACGCTATCCCTGGGATGTGGCGGCCCCGTACGCTCTCTGCGAGGGCGAATTGGAAGCTGGCGAGACTCCGGCGCAGCAGAGGCAAGGGTGTCGCACCGCGATCGCCCGGCTTGGGCCTCTCGCGTACGAACTGCATCCCGACATTCGCGACGGGATTGAGAAGCACCTTCGGCGGCTCGGGTGTTTAACCACGGAGACAAAACCAGAGCGCTACTTTTCGAGGGATGAGGACCTGACCGTCTGGCTGAAGTCGTTCGCTTGTCCCCAGTCCCCTCCGCGGCCCATCCCCCGCTGACGGCGCGTCTCGGCCCAGCACATCGACTGGCCTGCTGCGACGGTGAAGCTCCGAATCTGACGTAACGAACGAGCCACGAAACCCTCGACAAGATCATGAAGATCGCGCAGGAGCCGATCTCCCTCGAAACGCCCATCGGCGAAGAGGAAGATTCGCATCTGGGCGATTTCATCGAGGACAAGAACGCGGTCTCGCCGGTCGAAGCCATGATCGACGTGAACCTGCGCGAGCAGACGGAAGCGCTCCTCAAGACGCTCACGCCGCGCGAAGAACGCGTCATCAAGATGCGCTTCGGCATCGGCGAAGGCAACGAGCACACCCTCGAAGAAGTCGGCCAGAACTTCGCGGTCACCCGCGAGCGCATCCGGCAGATCGAAGCGAAGGCGCTGCGCAAGCTGCGGCATCCCTCCCGCAGCCGCAAGCTGAAAGCGTTCCTCGAAGGCTCAATCGTATAGGAGCGGCGTCGTACCCGAGCGCGCGTGGCTCGAGCGGCTCCGATGCGCATTACACTGTGCCGACCGATGGCACCTGGCGTGCGTGATTGTCGTGACGAAAGGCGTCGATGAAGATCCTCTTTGTCACGTCCTCGCACGAGGGCTACCTCGCGGATTCCATGCTCCACGGACTCCGCACTCTCTATGGTTCGGATTGCGTGGACTATCCGAAGGCGGACATTCTCTACAAGACCTGCCCGGTGTCCGCCCGGCGACGAATCCGCGGAAGGGGGTTCACCCTTTACTCCCCGTTGGAAGACGTTGAGATCGATCGATCGCATGTCGACCTGAGAATCAGTCAGCGAGAGTTCGACCTGATCCTGTTTTCCGACATCTGGACCCAGTTCGGGCTGTTCACGCAATGGCGGCCGATGCTGAGCCCGGCGAACACCGCGCTGATGGATGGACACGACCAGCCGCAGGTGTACCCCATCGCGAAATACTGGTTGCGCCACAAGTATTACTGGTTCTTGCCGAGAGCGTCCGAGGGTTTTCTCTACTTCAAGCGCGAATGGACGGCCGCGAGCAAGTTCACTCTCTGGCATCGCCTCTTTCCCAGAAAGCTCTGGTCCATGTTGCCCGAGCATCCGCACTTGAGGCCGATCTCCTTCAGCATCCCACGCGAGAAGATCGTGCGCCACCCGACGCCGAAGACGAAACAGTTCGCCCAACACCTCGTCGACCCCGAGGTGGCCCCTCAGATTGAGACCAGTTCGATGGACTATGTCTTTGCCACCGAAAGCGAGTACTACCAAGACCTGCAAGGGTCGAGGTTCTCTGTCACCATCAAACGCGCAGGGTGGGATTGCCTGAGACACTATGAGATCGCCGCGAATGGTTGCGTCCCCTGTATCCGACAACTCAGGCTCAAGCCATCGACATGCGCGCCTCACGGATTTATCCCCGGCCGGGACTGCCTCGAATACGAAAGTGCTTCGGACCTCTTCGCCCAGGTCAATTCCACGACGGAGTCAAGGTATGCCGACCTGCAGCAGGGTGCGCTCAACTGGGCTCACGCACATACGACCGAGAGCATCGCCGCAACGGTAATCCAGCAGTGCCAGGAACACACATCCCGGTTCCGCTAGCCTGAAGGAACGGGCCGCTCACCAACGGGCCCTCGTTCAGGCGGATGACCACGCCGCATTCTGGGGCATCCTCATCTTTCCGCGGGCGCGCTCAAGTACTACACGGAAGCGGGCGCCGTGCCCGGCGCAGCGCGCCTGTGCCCTTACGTCTTCGGGGGGTGTGCTTCCAGGTCGAAAAGGCTTATCACGCCGAAATACTTCAACTCGTTCCGGTACAACGATTCCAGTTCGTCAATGACTTGAAAGGGAACCGATTTGCCGACGTGACCCTCCAGGTGCGGCATCAAAGTCACGCTGGTCAAGACACCATTCTGGTAGATCTCTATCGCGTCGACCAGGAAAGAATCGCCAACGCTGTCGGGCACGACAATTTTGTTTATGCGGTGCTCCAGATCAATCGTCCGGTCAGGTGTCGACGCTTGTGTTTGTTCCATCTGGTCCTCCCGGCTTCGTTCCGAGGGTACGCCTGGATTGCAGCGACACCCAAACACGCCGTGGCACTCGCGCGAATTCGCGGTGAAGGACTGCGACGGCCGCCTCCTCGCCTTCGGCGCGGACATCGAGTAGCTCCCGACTGGTAGCGGTGTCCCAAGGGCAGCCTCCCCTCCGGCGACAGAAAGCAATCCCCGCCCGGGCTGGCGCTAATATGAGCCTCACCCCATCCACCGATGATTGAGGCGGTCATCCGAGGCGTGCCCACGCGCCGTCGACATCAGACCAGAGGCCGACGCGCCGCAGGTTCGTTGATCGCGAAGTAAGGACGATGGAGACCCCGGGCGGCGCGGTCGACGACGAAGTTGCCCGGCTGCGCGCGCAACTGGAAGCGGCGGTCGGCAGTCAGTACCGGATCGTTCGCCTGCTCGGGCGCGGCGGGATGGGCGCGGTGTTCCTGGCCCGCGAGGAGTCGCTCGATCGTCTCGTCGCCATCAAGGTTCTGCCCGAGGGCTCGGGCGATGAAGAGACGCGCGAGCGCTTCCGGCGTGAGGCGCGGATCGCCGCGCAGCTGAATCAGCCGAACGTGGTCCCTCTGCTGGGCTTCGGCGACGTGTCGCGCACGCTGTATCTCGTCATGGGCTACGTGAACGGGGAGTCGCTCGGCGCGCGGCTGCGACGCGACGGGAAACTCGGGACCGACGACGCCCGGCGCGTCCTGGCCGACATCGCGGACGCCCTCGACTATGCGCACCGGCGCGGCGTCATCCACCGCGACATCAAGCCCGACAACATCCTGATCGACGACGAATCGGGACGCGCTCTGCTCGCGGACTTCGGCATCGCCCGGGGGACGGACAAGGGCGGGACGGTGACCCGCGTGGGCGACGTGGTGGGCACGCCGCAGTACATGTCGCCGGAGCAGGCGAGGGGAGGCGATCTCGACGGGCGGAGTGATCTGTACTCTCTCGGCGCGGTCGGCTTCGCCATGCTCACGGGGCGCGCTCCGTTCGTCGGGGGGACGACCCAGGAAGTTTTCCTGCGCCGGCTGACCGAGAACGCTCCACCTCTCCTCAGCGTTGCTCCCGGGACCTCTCCCGAACTTGCGGCCATCATCGACAGGTGTCTGGCGCGCGAGCCCTCGGAGAGATTCGCGGACGCCCGGGCCTTGCGTCTCGCGATCGCACCGACCACGCTGGACGATGAGCAGCTCCCCGAACCCCTCGACGTTCTTGACGGTCGCGGTACGGGCCTCGCGCTCTTCGCTCTGTTCGCTCTTGTGGTCACGAGGTTCTCGCTCGAACCGACGATCCTGAACGTGACGTATCACATCAAGCATGGCGACGGCCTCCTCGGGGGCCTGATTGATGGCCTGCTTCAGCCGGCCTCGCTCCTGCCCGCCATGGCCTGGGCACTCGTGGCGCTCCAGCTGCAGCTGCCCCTGGCGGCGTTTCGGGCGGCGAAAGAGAGGAGCTTTCGCTCGAGCGAAGTCTGGTTCGCGGCTTTCAGGCAACCGCTGACCTGGCGCTTCTTCTGGTATCCGCCGCAGTTTCGGCGACGCGATGACGTCTGGCATCGGCTGCCCTCACCGTTCCGTCGCGTCCGCGGGTTCGCCACGCTCTCGTTGGGCCTTTTCCTCGTCGGCGCTCTCAGTTCCGCCGTCACGGTTCTCGACAACCACCTCCTTCCCGCTCTGTGGGAGCAAGGACTCGTCACCTCACGAGAGCTCGTCTTCTTCGCGAGGCGCGTCTTCGTAGTCTGGATGGCGATCCTTGTTGCGACGATCGCCACGGCCCTCGTCGCAACCGCTCTCAGCCTGTTCCAGGCATTTCGATTCATGCGCAGCCGGGGTTTCGATCAGTTCAGGCTTCATCGCGCGTCCAGCGCCCTCCTCTACGGCCCGACTGCGGACCGCGCGGTCTGGAGACAGCCCGATCTGGCCGCGATCCTGGCCCACCAGTCCGCGGACGCGGGTCCGAGGCCGCCGTCGACTCCGGCCGAGTACCCATCCGCGCTCACGAGAATCGCGAGCGGCGTGTCCGGCGAACATCGGAATGTCGCCGAAGCGGCGGCTGAGGGCGCGCGGCGTCTGGCGGAAGAGATCGCTCAAATCGATCGTTCGCTGCCGAATCTGCAGCGCGACGCCGATCCGCAGGAAGCACAGAGGATCGATGCGCGGCTCGCCGGCCTCGTGGCGGATTCGGACGACCGCCGCGAATTGCTCGGCGTCCTGCAGAAGGAACGGGAGATCGTGAGGCGCAGCGCCCAGCGGCTCGCGGACGCTCAGGCCGCCCGCGCCCGCAACATCGACGCCCTGAACGCACTGTGGACGGCGGCGAACCTCCTCAAGACGACTCCGGAAAGAGCGGTCTCGCAAATCCGCCAGGCCCTGCGCTCGTCGCAGGAGCGAACCGCCGCGATGGCCGCGGTGGACGTCGATGCCCCAACCCGCAACCAGACCCTGGGCTAGGCCCGTCCGCGCGAAACCGCCGCGGCCTTCAGGGTGAAGCTACGGCCAAAGCGCCCGGGCGTTCCCTCACATCCGGGGGCCGCATGTCGTTCTCTAATGAATGGAGCGGAGCTGCCGCTCCGCATCGAGTCAGAGGAGCCTTTGCGGCCCCCTACGTTCGGGAACGGTGCTTTGGCCTTCGCACGCGGATCTCGCCGCGACCACCCGCGCGCGTTTCGTCCACCGCATCCAGCTCCCTCTTTTCCGTCCCTTTTGCCTCTCGTCACCCCGGCGAACGCCAGGGCCCACTTCCCAACCACCCGCCGCTTTTTCCTCATCCCAGGCTGCCGAGAAGCTCCTCGAGCTGGTCGAGTGCTTCGGGCATCGCGTCCATCGATCCGGACTCACTCGCTTCCTTCGAGGGATAGCGATCGTTCACGACCACCAGCGTCCTGCCTGCCGTTTCTTCGAACGTCACGGTGGTGATGGTCTTGCCCTGGTCGCCTTCCTCGTTGGTCCAAACCAGGCGCGAGTGCGGCGTCACCTCGAGGTACGTGCCGAAGAACTCCATCGTCGAGCCCTCATGGGGAAACACCAGGCGATACCGCCCCCCAACGCGGGCATCCATTTCGCAGGTAAGCAGGGTCAGGCCAAACGACTTCGGTACCCACCACCTCCTGAACAGTTCCGCCCTGGTCCACGCCTCGAACACCACGCGCGCAGGCGCGTTCACGAGACGCGTGACGACGAGTTCGAGGTCGGACTTCCGCTCCACCCCCGTGCGTCCCGCCACCAGCTCCGCCAGCAGATCCATGGTCTCCATCGCCCCCGATTCCATCCCCGAAGCGATCGCCTGATCCAGCACCTTCTTCGACGGATACACCTCCCGCGACACGAGCTGCGTCACGCCATCCCTCTCCTCGAAGGTCACCGTAGCCACGATCTCATCGGGGAAAGGCGCCATCGCCGCGGTGTAGACCACACGAGAGGGACGTTCAAGCTCGAGATACTTCCCCGTGAACGTCACCACCACCTGCCCCCCGCGAGCGAGGGCGTAGACATAAGCGCCGCCCACCCGCAGATCCGCCTCGCACTGCACCATCTCGAGTCCGCGCGAGCGGGGCGCCCACCAGCGCTTCACGAGCTCCGGCTTCGTGTAGGCGTCATAGACCACGTCGGCCTTTGCGCGCAGCGTGTGCCTCCACACGAGCGTCGTATCCGACACGCGCTCCACGGTGGCGCGGGAACGAAGAGCTGCATCATTTCTTTCGGCGACGGGCATTCCCGACCTCTTTCTGCTTCGACGCCTCGCTCAACTCCTGAACCAGGTCGTCCAGTTGATCCATGCGCTCTTCCCAGATGGCGCGATAGCTTTCGAGCCACTTGTTCAGATCGCGAAGCCGATCCCCGCGCAGCCCGTAAAGACGCAGGTTGGCGCGCGGTTCCACGTCCACCAGCCGCGCCGCCTTCAGAACGCGCAGGTGCTTCGACACCTGCGGCTGAGAAAGCCGAAGCCGCGTCCCGATCTCGCCCACGGGGCGGGGACCACCCTTCAGCAGTTCGACAATCCGAAGCCGGCTCGGCTCGGCCAGAGCAGTGAACGTTTCAATCACGAGCCTCAATATGCCTTAATAGGAATATTCCTGTCAAGGTATTTATCGGTCCTGATGCCGGCGCTTCGCCTCGAACCGTCCCGGGCGCAACCCCGGGCCGCGCCCTTCGCGCTCCGCAGAAACGCCCGTAGCCCTTCGCAACGCCCGCTCCCGAAGCGCGAGAAGTCTCTAGAATTCCCGCGCCCGAAACCGCGGGAATCATGATCTACGCCATCTTCTTTCTCTCGGGAGTGTCCGGGCTGATCTTTCAGAACATCTGGTTCCGGCAGGCCGGCCTGGTGTTCGGCAACAGCGTGTGGGCGTCGAGCCTCGTGCTTTCGAGCTTCATGGCTGGGCTTGCCATCGGAAATGGCCTGGCCGGGGCCTTGCGCCGTCCGCGAATTCACGCCCTGAAGTGGTACGCCTCGCTCGAATCGATCGTGGCGGTCACCGGCGTGGGGCTCGTGTTCATTCTGCCTGCGCTGGGCGAGGGCCTCGTTCCCGCTCTGGTTCGCTACGCGGGCAGCGGAGCAATGCTCGGCGTCGTTCGGGTCACGCTCGCCTTCGCAATTCTCGTCGTGCCCACCGTCGCGATGGGAATGACCCTCCCGGTGCTCGTCGGACGGAATCCGTCGCCCGACCGTTTCGGCGCGACGCTGGGCATGCTCTACGGTTGGAACACCCTGGGAGCCGTGCTGGGCGCGGTTGCGGGCGAAGGCGCGCTCTACGGCTGGTTCGGTCTGCGCGGCACCGCTTTCATCGCGGGCACGCTGAACGCCATCGCGGCGGTTCTGAGCCTTCTCCTCGTGCGAACCGATAGGGACACGCCCGATGTCGCTCCCCATCGAGAGCCGTTCGCCCCGAGGCCCAACGAGTTCCGGTTGCTGATCATCGCGGCCATCGCGGGGGCGTGCCTCCTTGCCCTGGAAGTGATCTGGACGCGCTTTCTTCTGCTGTTCGTCCTCGGAACCGCGCTCTCCTTCGCCATCATGCTCGCGCTCGTCCTGGCGGGCGTGGCCCTTGGGAGTCTCCTCGCCTCCAGGGCTCCCAGGCTCTGCGCCGCCCCGACCTCGATCGCCATCCTTGCCCTGCTCGCCGCCATCGGCGTGACCGGCTCGTACGCGTCCTTTGCGGACATTCTGAGAAGCACCGCTCCCACCACTCCCTGGATGCACTGGTCCCGAGTGGCGCCGCTGGCTGCGGCCCTCGTCTTTCCCGCATCCCTGATCTCGGGCGCCTTGTTCACCAGCATAGGCACGGCACTGGCCAGAGGGCGTGACGGCTCTCAGGCCACCGGACTGCTGACTCTTGCCAACACCCTCGGCGCCATGGTGGGCGCCCTATTCGCGGGCTTCGTGCTTCTTCCCCGGCTTGGGATGGAGCGGTCGTTCTGGTTCATCGCGGCTCTCTACGTTCTCGCGGCGCTTCTGTCGCCCGACTTCCTCGTCTTGCTGAAAACGTCGAGACCCCTCGTCGTCACCGCGGTCGCGGGCCTCTCGTTCACCGCCCTTTTCCCGGTGGGGCTCATGGAACGAAACTACCTCCGTGGGGCGCTCAGTCCGTTCCTGAATGGACCAGCGCAGGCGAAGATCGCCGGCTTCCGCGAAGGCCTGACCGAGACCGTGACCTACGTCCAGGCTCTTCACGAAGGTGAACCGCTGTACACGCGCCTCGTGACCAATTCCTTCTCGATGTCCGCCACGACGTTCGCGGGACGGCGCTACATGGAAACCTTCGTGTATCTCCCGGTGGCCATTCATCCTCAGGTGCGCCGCGCGCTGCTTATCAGTTATGGCGTGGGCTCGACCGCACGGGCTCTGGTGGAGACCCGCGAAATCGAAAGCATCGATGTCGTCGACATCTCGAAAGACATTCTCGAGATGGCCCCGCTCGCGGTGGCTCAGGGCGACAAAGCGCCTCTCGCGGATCCTCGCGTCCATGCGCATGTAGAGGACGGACGCTTCTTCCTTCAGACCACCGGCGCGGGTTACGACCTGATCACTTCGGAGCCGCCCCCGCCGCATGTCGGCGGGGTGGTGAATCTGTACACCCTCGAATACTTCCGCCTCCTGAAGAGCCGCCTCAATCCGGGCGGTATCGTCTCTTACTGGCTGCCCGTTCATTCCCTGAGCGACAACGACAGCCGGGCCATTCTCTCCGCCTTCTGCGCGGCGTTCGAAGACTGCACTCTGTGGAAAGGCATGGACCTCGACTGGATCATGCTGGGCACGAACGGCCTCGAAGGGGCGGTCGGCGTGCCGCGCTTCGAGCAGCAATGGGCCGCCCGCGGTCCCGAGGATCTGCGGACGATCGGCCTGGAGGCGCCAGAGCAACTGGGCGCGCTCTTCATGGCGGAGGGGCGGGCGATTCCCGGCGTCTCGACCACGCTTCCGCTTCAGGACAATTTCCCCGGCAGACTCAGCCACGCGCCACCTGCCGCGCTCGCCTTCGGAAGCTGGCGCCGTGATCTGCTGGATGCGGCGGCGGCCGAGCAGCGTTTCGCGAAGAGCGCGTTCATCGATCGGCACTGGCCCGCCGCCATGAAGGAACGGTCGCTTCCTTTCTTCAAGGTGCAGGCCGCTTTCGACGCCATGATGGTGGAGATCGAGGCCAATCGTCGAGTCGAAGCCGCAGCCGCTGCCATCGTCCCCCTGTTTGTGGTTCATCGGTTGTCGGTCCTTCCGTCCATCCTCCTCGGCATCCCGGCCGATCTGCGCGTGGTGACCGAGCGACTGGAGCGGCGGAATATCGAGCGGGACTGGATGTCAGGGCCGTTGGGCATACGGGACCTGACGAACGGCAACTACCGATCGGCCGCAGAGCGCCTGCAGAAAGCCCTTGAGAGGCAGCCGGGCTCGCTCGACCTCAGACGAGGTCTCATCCTCGCCCTATGCCTCGACGGCCGAAGGCAGGACGCGGCCGCGGCAAGGCTTCAATTGCCGCCCGAGATCCGGACCGCCTGGTCGGCAGATCTGGACCAGGCGTGTCTGCCTCCTGCGACCAATCTCGATGCGACGGCGAAGAACAAAGAGTCCAGCCAGCGCGGGGCGCGGCCTAGAACCTCCCGCTCACGCGCAGGCTGAAGCTCGTGAGCTTCCCGTGCTCCGCCTCGGCGGCGAAGGAGAAGTGTCCTGCTTCGAAGGTGACTCCCCCGAAAAGGACGGAGTTGGTTTCGACCGCGTCCTTGAGATTGACCTCGTCGGACCGCTCGACCCCGAAGGAGGCATTGCTGGCTCCGCCGATGTAGGGAGCGAAGGAACCGAGTTTTCGGCTGACCGATACATCGATGCTCGCGTTTCCCGCCCAGACTTCTTCGGGTCCGATGAGCGAGGCCAGAGTGGGGCGGATGGCGATGCTGACCGGCCGGTTCGGTCCCTGGCGCATGAGCGCGATCTTTGCCTCCGCGGTCGCCACACCCCAGTTCGAATCGGGGTTGAGACCGCCGGAGATGCCGAGATCCACCCGGTCGCTGACCCCCATTCGGGCGATGATGAGAGGCAGGACGATGGCATCGCCGAGGTAGTGGTCCTTCGTCGGGTGCGACATGGTGTTGTTCCAGGCGCCCTTGGCGTCGTCGATCCCGGTGCGCGCGAGGGAAAGACCGACCTCGAAGCGCCCCTTGCCGAGGGTGGTGGCGTCGGTCAGCTGACGAGGCCGCAGGATGGACCCTATTTCACCGGTGAACTCCTCGAACTCGCTCTGGGTGAGTTCGGGATGCAGGTCGAAGAAGCAGCTCTTGTAGCGCGAGTCGACGTGGAGAATGGGGTCGCCGGGTCCGGCCGCGGCGGGCCGGCCCATGAGCGCCAGGGCGAAGGCGGCGATGCCGATCCGCAGATAGGTTCGTTTCATTGAATATGGGCTCCTCTGGTTTTTCATTCCAGAGAACCTACGGAGCCCGGACGGCGGCGGCCTTCTCTTCCCGCGACACATCCTTCGCCTTTGACGCCACCGTCGTCGCGGGCAGGAAGCGTGCGGGTCAGACGAGCGGAGGGGCGCGGCGGTATTCGCTCGGGGTTTGACCCGACCAGCGCTTGAAGGCCCGGTTGAACGAGCTCTGCGCGCGGAAGCCGAGGAGGTAGGCGACTTCGGTCGCTGCGATGTCGCGCTGCGCGAGGTACGACCTGGCGGCCGCGAAACGAAGCTCGTCGACGAGGTCGTTGAACACCACGTCGAATTCGCCCAGGCGTCGTTGCAGCGTGCGCCCGCTCATCCCCAGCCGGCGCGCGATGGTCGTCAGCCGAGGGTCGCCGCCGCGCAGTTCCGCGCCGATCGCCTCCCGCACCCTGCCGGCGAGGCTCTGATCGTCGGGGAGACGCCCGAGCAGAATGCGGGCGTGAGAGTCGAGGATGTCGTAGAGCGTGGGGTCGATGGCGACGCACGGAAGGTCCCAGGTCGCACGCGTGAGGACCAGGCAACACGAAGGGGCGCCGAAGAGAACCGGACATCCGAAGATCCGTTCGTGCTCTCGGGTGCTCGCGGGCCGCGGGTGGCAGAATTCAACGCGCGCCAGGCGATAGGGTTCCCGAGTGATCGTGCGCGTGCGCAGGAAGATCGCGGCCATCGTGTATTCCGCATAGGGCCGCGTCATCACCGCGGGGTTCGCGGGCGCTTCTACCTTCATCGTCACTTCACGCTCGCCGATGGTGAGGGGAAGCCGCACCACGCTGTTGATGAGCGGGAAGTACTCGCTCACTTTGGTGAGCGAGGCTCCCACCGAAGGCGCGTGGTGCGAGAGGAACTCGATCACCCGATAGGCCCCTGGGGGCAGCGCTTCGACGGCGTGCAGCGCGAGGTCCGGGTCGTTCGACAGTTCGTAGGCCTTGCGCCAGAGGATGGCCATCTGCGGTACGGGAATGCGTCCGTCGGGATCCTCGACCCGCGCGGGATCGAGCGCGGCCGCGGCCAGGATGGCGTTCGTGTCGAGGCCGAGCCTCCGGCACGCTTCGAGCATCGCCCGGCTGGAAACGGTGAGAACGGTACCGGTCATGAGTTCGCGGTCGAAGCCTTGGGCCCTCCGCCCGTGGGCGGCTAAAGCCAGGAACAGGGAAACCTGCTAATAGCCTATCCGGTCTTCAAGCCACTGGAGGATTTCCGTCCAGCCGGCCTCATGCTCCGACCTGATCTTCTCGTCGGGAAGGCCCCGGTGGGTCAGAGTGACCCTGGTGCCGTCGGGCACGGCCTCGAAATCCACGCGCACGATCGACTCCTTGCCGAGAGTTCCCTGGGAGACCCAGGTGAACTCGAGAAGGCGATTCGCCTCCACCTGCAGATACCGTCCGTAGTGGGGGTAGGTGTGGTCGCCGTAGACCATGTCGAGGAAGAAGAGTCCTCGGTCATGAGGCTGGAGAACGAGGTCGCCGCCGTTCGAGAGCCAGGGCCGCGCCCGGCCGGGGTCGGTCCAGGCCAGGAAGACCTGATCCGGCGAGGCCTTGATCGTCCTCGGGACCGTGCAGCTGAAGGGTCCGCGGATTTCGGGATTCGGGGTGGGGGTCCTGGCGGTCATTCGTTCTCCTTCTTGCTTTCGAGTTGTTGGGTGAGGGCGTCGAGCCGATCCGTCCAGAATCTCTCGAACCGGCTCGACCACGCCTGGATGCGCCGGATGGGCTCGGGCCGCAGAGCGAGAAGGTGCTCGCGGCCCCGGCAGGTTCGCTTCAAAAGACCCGCGCCCTCCAGGACCTTCAGGTGCTTCGAGACGCCGTTGAGCGACATCGAAAATGGCGCGGCCAGGTCGGTCACCCGCGCGGGGCCCCGCATGAGCCGCTCGACGATCCGTCTCCGGGTGGGATCGGCGACCGCGTACAGCGCGGCGTCGAGAGAGGCGGGGGGGCTCGTCATCTCAATATTCAACCGTAAGGTTGAGTATTAGTCAACCCCCCGGGACGGATCCGGGGCGCCGCCGGGCCGCCGATTGTCGTGTAGCGTCTCTCCAGATCTCTCCGGAGGACATTCATGAAACATTTGCTGGTCGTGGCCGCGCTTGCCCTGGCGCCCCTTGCTCTCGCTCAGGACACGCTCCGCGTGGGCGATGCCTCGGCCGCCCGCGGCGCCAAGGTCACGGGCGCCATCCACATTCCCGACGGCGTCGACAAGGGCCTCGATATACCGGTGAGCGTGATCCACGGGAAGGAGCCGGGGAAGATCCTCGCCCTCATCGCCGGGACTCACGGATACGAGTACACCTCCATCCTCGCGCTGCAGCACCTCCTGCCTCAACTCGATCCGCAAAGGATGAAGGGGAGCGTGATCCTCGTCCACATGGCGAACCCGGAAACCTTCTATTCGCGCCGGATCTACGTCTCGTCCGACGGGAAGAATCTCAATCGCGTCTATCCCGGCAAGAAGGACGGCACGATCAGCGAAAGGATCGCCGAGGCCATGACCCGCGAGGTCATCGACCAGGCGACGAACCTCATCGACATGCATTCGGGCGACGGCAACGAGTCGCTCCGGCCCTACTCCTACTGGATGACCGGCAACGATCCCGCGGTGGATGCCCAGTCGAAGGAACTGAACCTCGCCTACGGCCTCGACCACATCGTGATCGATCACGACCGTCCCAAGGACGTGAAGGACTCGCGGTACACCGCCATGACCGGGGTCTTGCGAGGCAAACCCTCCATCACCGCGGAGTCGGGCGGGCTCGGTCGGACCGACGAGGCTTCGATCGAGATCCACCTCAAGGGCGCGCTCTCCGTCATCAACCATCTCGGCATCATGGCCGCGCCCTCGGTGAAGGTGACAAACCCGGTCTGGATCGACAAGTCCGAGGTCCTGACCTCGCCCGCGACCGGCGTATGGGAGCCCGCGATCGACCAGAAGGACGCGGTGGTCGCGGGTTCGCTCGTGGGCCGGGTGAAGGACGCGGCCGGAAAGGTCCTCGGCGAGGTCCGAGCGCCGTTCGCGGGCGTGATGCTCTACGTGGTGGGAACGCCGCCCATCACGAAGGGCGAGCCCGTGGGCTTCGTGGGACGAGTGAAGGTCGAGGGGCAGTGACGCGGGGGCGGTACAAGCCGCCGCCCTACGACACCGGGGCCGCGGTCTTTCACCTGCGCGATTCCCATCCACGCATGGCGACTCTCATCGAGCGGGTCGGCCCCTGCACCCTGACCACGCACACGCTGCCCCCGTACGAATCGCTCGTGCAGTCGATCGTCTATCAGCAGCTCAACGGCCGGGCCGCCGAAACGATTCTCGGACGTGTTCTCGCGATCTTCGCTCCGAAAGACTTCCCTGCCCCCGAGGACATCCTGGCCACTCCGGACGACCGCCTCCGCGCCGCCGGTCTGTCGCGCGCGAAGACCGCCGCGGTGAAGAGCCTCGCCCAGCACGCGCTCGACGGCGTCGTGCCCACCCGGGCTCAGGCCGTGCGGCTCTCGAACGAGGAGTTGATCGAACGTCTCACCCGGGTGCGCGGCATCGGCCGCTGGACGGTCGAGATGTTCCTGATCTTCGGCCTGGGCCGGCCGGATGTCTGGCCCGTGCTCGACTTCGGTGTGCGCAAGGGTCTTGGCCTCACGTTCGGGAAGCGCGTCGTGCCCACACCGAAGCAGGCGGTGCCTTTCGCCCGCCGATTCACACCCTACGGCTCGGTCGCGGCCTGGTACTTCTGGCGCGCCTGCGAGCTCGCGCCGGCTTTGCCGCCGAAGGTCAGGAAGGCGAAGGCCGCGAAAAGCCCACGACGCTGATCATTCGTCCCGCGTGAGCGCCATCGCGCCGGTACGAGAAGAAGAGGTCCTCGCGGCACCGTGTGCAAAGACCGATCGTGTCGATGTGGTCAACCTTCACGCCCGATTCCTCGAGTTGGGCCCGGTTTGCGGCGGTCACGTCCAGGTGCTTTCTCTCCCCGGGGCCGGGGACGAAGAACCGCGAGCCCCGGAGACCGAACGCCGCCTCCACATCGGCGCCCACCTCGTAGCAGCACGGTCCGATGGAGGGCCCAAGGGCCACGAGCAGGTCGGACGCGTTTGAACCCGCGTCCATCATCGCCCGCACCGCGCTCTGGGCCACGCGCGCCACCGTGCCCCGCCAGCCCGCGTGGGCCGCGGCGGCCTGACGTCTGATCGGATCCACGATGAGGACGGGCAGGCAGTCCGCGGTTTCGATCGCGAGCAGCGCGCCCGGCTGCCCGGTGACGCTCGCGTCCGCCTCCGGCGGCTCCGTCCACGGCGGTCTCGCCACCGCGCAGCCGTGCACCTGCCGCAGGAAGAACACCTCGCCAAACTCGCCGAGCGCCGCCTGCGCGGCTTCCCGCGCCGCCGCTCGCGGCCCGGGGAAGCGCAGGCCGAAGCCGTGGACGAGACCGGGGACCCCCGTGAGAAGAGGCGAGGCGAGGAACTTCATCGATTCCACCGAGGAAGCCCCAGCGCGACCTTCTAGAACCGGTAGGCCACGCCCGCCCGCGCCGTCCAGAAGCCCGGCGTGAACTGCGGTATCTCGAGTTGGGCCGCGATGGAATTGAGCAGCGCCTTCTCGACCGTGCTCAAGGCCCCGGTCTGGGACGACTTCCACTGCAGCTCCGAGCGCTTGAAGGTGAAGCCGCGCGCCTCGCCCACCAGGGCGAACCCCGAGGCGATCTTGATCTGTATGGTGACCCCCGCGTTGAAGCCCATGTGATGGGTCTGATCCGGATTCACCGGCGTCGCCACGAGCGAGATCGGAAACGAAGCGTTGAGATTCGCGACGGTGAGCGTCGGCGACGACGTGATGTCGATCGCCGGCATGTAGCTGATGCCGCCGGAAAAACCGATCCCGACCCGGCCTTGCGACTGGAGACGGAGGTTCAAGGACCAGGGTCGCACTCGTTGCAGGTCGGTCTGGCTCTCCCCGAGGGTGACCGGGAGGGTCGAGACGGGCGATCCGGGAGGTCCGAGTTCCAGCGTGTAGTTTCCGCCGAACGACTGGAGATCGATGTCCACGCTGTCCATGCGAGCCTCCAGGCCGAAGGAATTGGACAGATAGAACGTGGCCGAAGCACCGAAGGCGAGGCCGCCCTCCGCCTCGAGCGACGGCGCGTCCTTCACGGTCAGCCGCGCGAGCTGGACCTGGGGCGAGCCTCCGGCGAACGTGAACGTCTGCTTGTAGGTCGCGATGGTGGGGCCGGTGAAGAGGGCCACCTCGAATCCGGAGGCTTCGCCCAGCGCGGCCGAGGAGGCAACCATGAGCAGGGCGCCGAGGAGTTTTGTCTTCATCCCTCCAGCATAAGGGTTGGAGCTAGGTCGAGGCGCGGCCCGCGCGGCCCGCGAACCTCCGGCGGTAGACGGTGGGAGGAAGACCGAAGCGCCGCTCGAAGGCCCGCCGGAAGGAATCCGGATTCGAGAAGCCCACCGAGGCGGCCAGGGCCTCGATCGGCGTCTTCGTGATGGCGAGGCGCTGTCGCGCTTCTCCCAGGCGCAGGTCCTCCACGAAGGCCGCGGGGGTCTGCCGGAAGGCCCGCTGGAACCGCCGGGAGAACTGCCGTGGACACAGGCTCGCCCGCCGCGAGAGAGCCTCCACAGAGAGGTCGTGTCGCAGATGGGAGCGGATCCAGGCCCCGATCGCCGCGATGGGATCGGTCGATTCCACCTGGAAGCGCAGGGGCTCGGAGTACTGCTCCTGCCCGCCCGACCGTTTCAGATAGACCACCATTTCGCGGGCGGCGCGCAGCGCCACTTCGGCCCCGTAGTCCTCCTCCACCATGGCGAGGGCGAGATCGATGCCCGCGGTGACGCCGGCCGAGGTGTAGAAGGAACCGTCGCGCACGTAGAGCGCGTTCGGTTCCACCTTGAGGGCCGGGAACTTCTCCGCCACCTTGCGCACGAAGCGCCAGTGGGTGGTGACCCGGCGGCCGTCCAGCAGCCCGGTCGCGGCTAGGCCGTAGATGCCGGTGCAGACCGAAGCGACCCGACGGATCCTCGGCGCGTGGTGGCTGATCCACTTCGCCACCCGGGCGTTGACCGAGGGAACGCGAAGGCCATGGCCACCGGGGACGATGAGCGTGTCGATGTCGAGCTTCGCGCTCAGGGGCAGATGCGGCTTGAGCAAGAGCCCCGACTCCGAGCGAATCGAGCGCCCGGTGACGCCGAGGATGGAGATCGCGTAGCCGGGGCGGAGGGTGTCGCCCTCCTCGATCAGGGCGGAGGCGAAGACCTCGCTGGGGCCGGTGAGGTCGAGGGCGTTGACGCCGTCGAATCCGAGAAAGGCCACGCGCTTCGGCTTCATGGGTTCGCCAGGGATGCTCGCACGAGGGTCTCGGAATTCGCAAGCTTGAACAGGTCCGAAACTGTCTGATCAATGTCTTAGGCGACATGAGAGGTACGCCGCTATCCTGCTCCTCCGTCACCGGAGGTCTTCTCCCTGGAGGTCCGCATGCGCCTGTCCCTTCCCGCCGCTCTCGCGGCATTCACCCTCGTCCTGCCCGCTGGCCCGCTCGCGGCCGCCACTCCCCGCGACACCCTGGTGGTGTCGACCGCCTGGCTGGCCCAGCATCTGAAGGATCCGAACCTCGTCCTTCTCCACGTGGGCGACAAGGCCGAGTACGCGGCCGCGCACCTGCCGGGCGCCCGTTTCGTCGACCTGAAGGAGATCTCGGTGTCCGATCCGGGAGGGACGGGAAGCGGCCTCACCCTCGAACTGCCCCCCGTGGAGAGCCTTCGCGAGAAGCTCGCGGCCCTCGGGATCTCCGATGGTTCCCGGATCGTGGTGTACTTCGGGAAGGACTGGCTTTCCCCGACGACTCGCGTGATCTTCACCCTCGACTACGCGGGCCTCGGCGAGCGCGCGTCGCTGCTCGATGGCGGGCAGCCCGCCTGGGTGCGCGACGGCGGCGCCGTGACCGCGGAGATCCCGGAGGTCCGGCCGGGCACGCTGTCTCCGCTCAAGACCAAAGCGACGGTCGTGAACGCCGACTTCGTGCGCGCCCATGGCAAGGACCCGGGACTCACCATCATCGACGCCCGCGACGCGTCCTTCTACGACGGCACCCGCTCCGGCGGCCGAAGACCAGACACCCCGAAGTTCGGGCACATCCCCGGGGCGGTGAGCCTTCCGTTCAGCGAGACCACGGACGACCTGGTGCGGCTGCGCTCCGCGGACGAACTCCAGGCCCGTTTCGCCGCCGCGGGGGTCAAGCCCGGCGATACCGTCGTCGCCTATTGCCATATCGGCCAGCAGGCGACCGCGGTCATCTTCGCGGCGCGGACCCTCGGGATCAAGGCGCTCCTGTATGACGGCTCGTTCGAGGACTGGACGAAGAATCCCGAAGCCCCCCTCGTGAATCCGGCCGCGGCCAAGGCCCCCGCGAAAGAACCCCCGTCAAGCCCCCTCTCGTAAACTCCGCTCCGTGCGGAGACTGCTCGTCGTGGCCGTGACCGTCCTCGCCGCCTGCGAGCCGCCCCCGCAGGAACTTCAGGCGCAGGGCGGGGAGCAGATCTACGCGAAGCTCTGTTCGAGCTGCCACGCTCCCGACGGCCGGTCGAAGGCCACCCTCGCCCCGCCTCTCGCCGGCCACGCCGTGCGCATGCTCGAGGCCGGGGGCCGCTCGCACCTGATCCGGATCGTCCTGAACGGCATGGCCGGGCCGATCGAAGTGAACGGCCGCAAGTACGACGCGGTCATGACGCCCCTGCGCTATCTCAAGGACGAGCAGGTCGCGGACGTCTTGAACTTCGTGCTCACGTCGTGGGGCAACGGCGGATTGCTGCCCAGGGACCACAAGCCCTTCACGCCAGACGAGGTGGCCAAGGCGCGGGTGCCCGTGTCGTCGCCCAAGCAGATCGCCGCCGAACGTCCGCGTCTTTCAAGCCCCTAGGGAATGATCCGAGCATGAAAGCGTCGCGGTTCCGATTCCTGGCCCTGGCCGTCGTCCTCACCACCGCGAACTGCGGCCCGCGTGATGGGGCGGAGCGCTATCCCCTCAAAGGCAAGGTTCAAGCCCTCGACATCTTCGATCGCGAACTCACGGTCGCGCACGAGGAGATCCCCGGGTTCATGCCCGCGATGACCATGCCCTTCAAGATGCCCGAGGACAAGAGCCTGCTGGCCCGCTTTCGCGGCATGCGGCTCGAGCGCCTCCGGCGGGGCGACGTGATCACCGCGACCCTGGTGGTGAAGGCGAACGAGAGCTGGATCGAGAACGTGAACGTGGTCCGCTACGAGCCGCCGCCCGACCTGCCGATCGCCATCCCGAAAGAGGCGCGGGTGGGCGAGAGTGTGGTCGACGTCCTCCTCGAGGATCAGGACGGCAAGCCCCTTCATCTCTCCGACTACCGCGGTCACCCGCTCGCCCTGACCTTCATCTACACCCGCTGCCCGCTTCCCGAGTTCTGCCCGCGGATCATGAAGAACTTCCAGGAACTCGAGAAGGCCATCGAGGACGATCCCGACCTTCGCAAGAGCGCGCGGCTCTTGAGCATCAGCTTCGACGTGGAGTTCGATCGGCCGGAGGTGCTGAACGCCTTCGGCTCCGCCTTCGTCAAGGACCGCGGCCAGGGTCCGTTCGCGCGCTGGAAGCTCGCGACCGGAACCAAAGAGGCGATCGACCGGCTGGGACGCTATTTCGGTCTGGTGTTCTTCAAGGAAGACGGCCAGTTCACCCACTCCCTGGTCAGCGTCGTCATCGGTCCCGACGGGAAGCTCGCCCGGGAACTGTCCGGCAACGACTGGACCCCGGAAGAAGCCCTCGCGGCCATGCGCGAGGCCATGCGCCTGAAGCCTCGAACCGCGGCGGGCCCCTCGCCTTCGCCGACGCGCTAGCAGGGTGCTGAAAATCACGCCCAAAGCCGTCATCCCGGCGAAAGCCGGGATCTATTGACCGCTATTTGTTGGTGTATTCGTGGATTCCGGCTTTCGCCGGAATGACGAAAGGAGTTTTTCAGCAACCTGCCAAGCCGTTACTCGGTACGCAGGGCGACGAGCGGATCGACCGCGGTCGCCCTCAAAGCCGGGCCCAGGCACGCGAGGACCCCCGCGACCATGAAGGTCAGCAGGACCGCGCCGAGCGCCGCCGGGTCCAGGGCTTCGGTTCCGAACAGGTAGCTCGAGAGCGCTCGGGTAAACGCGTACGAGGCCAGGACACCGATAGCCAGTCCCGCCGCGACCAGGCGCATGCCCTGTCCCAGGATCATTCCAAGCACGCGTTCGCGCCTGGCTCCGAGGGCCATGCGGAGGCCGAACTCCTGGGTCCGCTGGGCCACCGAGGTGCCGATGACTCCCGACAGGCCCGCCATGGTCACGAGCAGGGCGAGGCCGGCGAACAGGGTGAGGAGCGCCGCGGTCAACCGCGGCGTCGCGAGGTAGTCGCTGCGGACTTCCTCGAGCGTGCGGACATTCTTGATGGGCATGTCCGGGTCGATCGATCGAACCGCGTTCTTGATGAGCTGCGCGGCGGACCCGAGGTCGCCGGTGGTGCGGACAAGAAGCCGGCCGCCGAGGCCCTGGGTGGTCTGTCGCAGGGGCACGTAGACCTGCGCCACCGAATCGCGATCGAGTCCGAACTGCTTGACGTCGCCCGCGACGCCTATGACCGTGCTCCAGGTCTGGCCGTTGTCGGTGGAGAGTCGCGATCCGATCGGATCCTTCCCCTCCCAGAAGCGAACCATCGACTGGTTGATCACCACCACTGATGGAGCCTCGCGTCCGTCGCCTTCGGTGAAGAAGCGTCCCTGGATCAGGGGAATGCCAAGGGTCTTGAAGTAGTCGGCACTCACGATCCTTCCGTCGGCGGAAGGCCGCGCGTCGGGGTTGTCGACCACGCGGCCTTCGATCTGAAAGGGGAGATTTCCCGGCTGAATCGTCACCAGGGGAACCGCGTTCGTCACCGCCGCGGAAACCACGCCGGGAGTTCCCTGCAGACGCTCGAGCAGGGGCAGGTAGAAGCGGAGCTGGGTGTCGAGATTCGGGTAGCGCGAGAAGTTCGTGAAGATCTCGGCGGAGGTGACCTGCTCGGCGCGGTAGCCGGGGTTCACCTTCTGCAGGCGATAGAAGCTTGCGAGCAGCAGCCCCGCTCCGGTCAGAAGCACCACCGAGACCGCGACCTGGGCGACGATGAGGCCCCGGGTGAGGCGCCCGCGCTGCGATTGGCCGCCGCTGCCTTTGGCCCCTTGCTTCATGGCACTCGCCAGGTCGACCTTCGAGGCCAGGGCGGGCAGGATTCCGAAGAAGACACCGGTGGCGAGGGCGACCACGAGGGTGAAGGCCAGAACCCGCAGATCGATCGCGATCTCGCCGGTGCGGGCGGTGAAGCGCGAGACGAACCGGGTCAGCATTCCGAGGGTCGACACGGCGAAGACGAGTCCGAGGACCCCGCCCGCGAGGGAGATGAGCGAGCTTTCGGTGAGGAGCTGGCGGATCAGCCGGCCCCGGTCGGCGCCGAGGGCGCCTCGCAGGGCGAGTTCGCGGTCGCGTCTCAACACCCGGGCCAGGGTGAGATTCGCCACGTTGGCGCACGCGATGAGGAGGATGAGGCCCGCGGTGCCGAGGAGGATGAAGAGCATCGGCCGCGCGTTCTGGGTGAGCTGCTCGCGGACATCGCGAAGAGACGCGGTGAAGCCGGAGCCGGGGCTGTAGGCGTCGGGGTGATCGTGCGTGAACCTCCGGCAGATCGCGGTGACCGAAGCGGCGGCGGCTTCGCGCGAGGCTTCCGGCTTCAGTTTGCCGAAGACGTTGAGGATCGAGAAGGCCCGGCGGTTCTGAAGCTGCTGCGTCTCCGCGGCCGCGCGGAACGGGCAGGCGGAGACCGACATGTAGACGTCGTTCTCGTTCGGGTAGTGCGGGACATTCGGAAGCACGCCGATCACCCGGTGCGGGCGGTCGTTCATCTGGAAAACCTGGTTCACGATGTTCGGATCGCCGGAGAACTTCGACTGCCAGTACGAATAGCTGAGGATGAGCACCGCCTCCGCGCCCGGCAGGTCGTCCTCCTTCACGAAGGACCGGCCGAGAATCGGCTTGATGCCCAATACGTCGAAGAAGTTGTGGGAAACGACCCCGGTGCTGACGCGGTCCGGCTCTCCGCGCTTGAGCAGGTCGAACGACATCTGGTGGTATTCGACGAGCTCGTCGAATTCCCTCACCTGCTCGCGGTAGTCGTAGTACTCCCTGACCGACACTCCCGCGTTCGCCCGGCCGGCGAGCGGCGCCGCCTGCTGCACCAGCACCAGCCGGTCCGCGTTGGCGTAGGGAAGCGGCTTCAGGAGCACCCCGCTGATCAGGCTGAAGATGGCGGTGTTGGCGCCGATCCCGAGACCGAGGGTGAGCACGGTGGCGAGGGCGAACCCCGGGCTCTTCATGAGGGTGCGGATGCCGTAGCGAATGTCCTTTACCAGTGCTTCCATGGAGGGCTCCTTGCCCCGCCTCGAGAGAGCGGGCGGAATTCAACATAGGCGCCTTCCCCGATGTCCTCAATGACATTCATCCGACATTTTCGGACTAGTTCAGAAATGGCGAATCCGAGGATCGCTTTTTCCGCTCCTCCGACCGGCTATGGTTTTGCGGGATGGCTCCCCTGGCAATCGCCTCCTTCTCCGCGTGGGCGTCCTGGCGCCCGGCTACCTGCCTGCCCGACGACTGCTTCTGCGAAGGCCTTCGAGATTCCCTGATCCGTCAGCCCGCGAACACGTGGAGTTCGCTCGCCTTCGTGGCCGTGGCCCTGTGGGTCTCGGCGCGTTTTTCCCGCCGGACCGGGTCGGCGCGGGTTGCGCTCGCGGGCCCCGAGGCGGGGCTCTTCCTCGGCGCGCTCGTCCTGGTTGGAATGGGCAGCGCCTTTTACCACGCCTCGCTCACCTTCGTCGGCCAGGTATTCGACGTCTCCGGGATGTACCTCGTGGCTACGTTCATCCTCCTGCACCGCCTCGGCCCTCGATGGAATCTCTCCCCGGTCTGGAGCGTTCTCGGGTTCGTCCTCGTGAACGGCATCCTCATGACCGCGCAGGTCACGACACCGTCGCTCCGCCGGGTCGTGTTCGGGGTTCTCCTGGTCGGCGCGCTTGGCGTCGAATGGAGATCGTCCCGGGCCGGGAGGCCGTGGCTGGCCCTCGGGGCGGGCCTGATGGCCTTCGCGTTCGCGATCTGGTTCGTCGATCGAAGGCGTCTCGTGTGCGATCCCGGGAGCCTGGTCCAGGGCCACGCGGTCTGGCACCTTCTGGGCGCTCTCGCCGCGGCGTGTCTGTATCGGAGTTATGAAGCGGAGGCGCTTTCCGGCTGAGGATCGCCGCTTCTCGGCGGGAGCGGCCACATAGAATCAATCGATGCCCATCCTTCTTGCCGCCTCTCTCGTCCTTCTCCTCCAGACCCCGGCCCCGACCCTCAAGTACGACATGCCGGAGGGATGGACCAGCAAGCCGCTGTCCTCGAAGATGCGCCTCGCCGACTTCGTTCTGCCGAAGGCCGAGGGCGATCCGGAGGATGCGAGCCTCGTCGTCACGTTCTTCGGCGGGCAGGGCGGCACGGTCCAGGCGAATTTCGATCGCTGGCTCACCCAGATGGAGCAGCCGGACGGCCGGGCCTCGAAGGATGTCGCGAAGACGTCCATCCTCAACACCCACGACCTCACCCTGTCCATCATGGACCTTCCCGGTACTTTCGTCGCCGAGAAAGCGCCCGGGTCTGCGGAGCACTACAACAAGCCCGGCTTCCATCTCCGCGCCGCGGTGATCGAGGGCAAGGGCGGTCCCTACTTCATCCGGCTCGTGGGCCCTGCGAAGACCGTCGCGAAGTGGGACGCGGCGGTGCAGTCGTTCTTCAAGAGCCTGCGCGTCGAGTAAGCGCTCCCCTTGCCCGAACTGCCTGAGGTCGAAGCCGCGCGCAAGGCCGCGCTGCGGCATCTGCGGGGCCGGCGCATCGTCCTTGCGCGCTGCTCGCCGGACGCCATCGTGCTCTCCGGAGTCTCGCCCCGCCGGATCGAGAAGGCCCTTCGCGGCGCCTCGATCCAGGACGCGGGACGGTTCGGCAAGCACCTCTGGTTCGAACTCGACCGGAAGCCCTGGCCGGTCTTTCACTTCGGAATGACGGGCGGTTTTCACTTCCTGAGCGCGTCGGAGAACGCGCCGCGCTTCCTGAAGCTCGAGCTGACCCTCGATGACGAGCGCCGGTTCGCCTTCACCGACGCCCGCCGCTTCGGAAGGCTCCGCCTTGCTCACGACCCGAGGAACGAGCCGCCCCTGAGCGGGCTCGGCCACGATCCCTTCTTCGGCCTTCCCGAAGCCGCGGAGCTCGCGAGGCTGGTCGGAACCAGGCAGGCGCCCATCAAGGCCGTCCTCCTCGATCAGTCGACCTTCGCGGGAGTGGGGAACTGGATCGCCGACGAGGTCTTGTATCAGGCGGCTATCCGTCCGCAGCGGCCCGCCTCGGACCTGTCGAAGGCCGAGATCTCCCGACTCCGCGCCACCTTGCTGCGCGTCATTCGCCGCGCGGTCGCCGTGAACGCCGACTCGGATCGCTTCCCCCCCGGCTGGCTCTTTCACTACCGTTGGGGCCGGGTGAAGAACTCGAAGATGCCGAATGGCGAGGCCATCGTTCACGACACGGTGGGGGGGCGGACCACGGCCTGGGTCCCTTCTCGACAACGCTAGTTTTGCGCGCGAACCGGGCTTGACGCGGTCGGCACCGGTAGCGAAGAATCAGGGCACGGAGCCCGTTCGGGCGAAGGTCACCACCCTCGAAGTCTGGAGAAAAAGCATGGCCGAGTCGGATAAACCCGCGTCGAGGTTCTCGAGACGCTCCTTCATCAAGACCGCGGGCGCGGGCGCCGCCATCGCGGGCGTCTCCGTCGAAGCGCAGGAGAAGAAGCCGGAGCTCCTGGGGCCTGACGCCGCTACCATCACCCTCACCGTCAACGGCGCGCCTCGCCAGGTCACCGTCGAGCCGCGGGTCACCCTGCTTCGCGCGCTCCGCAACGAGCTGGAGATGACCGGAGCGAAGGAAGTCTGCGATCGCGGGGGCTGTGGCGCCTGCACCGTCTTGATGGACGGGCGAATCGTGAACGCCTGCATGATCATGGCCTGGGACGCGGTGGGCCACGAGATCACCACCGTCGAGTCCTTCGGAACTCCCGAGAAGCTCTCCCCGGTCCAGGCCGCCTTCGTGGAATGCGACGGCTACCAGTGCGGTTTCTGCACGCCCGGCTTCGTGGTGAGCAGCACCGCGCTCCTCAAGAAGAATCCCAATCCGTCGCTCGATGAGATCAAGGCGGGTCTCGCCGGCAATCTCTGCCGCTGCGGCACGTACAGCCGGATCTTCGAGGCGGTCGGCAAAGCCGCCAAGAACATGGCTGCGGCCAAACCAGTCGCGGGCAAGCCCGCTGCGAAGAAGGGGGAGTAAGTCATGGCCCAGCAGCCCACACCCGCCCCCACCCCCGTCATTCCCACGGTCAAGATGAAGGCCAAGGCCGGCTTCGAGGGGAAGCCCGTCGAGATGGACATCAACCCCGCCGAGGGCGATCTCAAGCCCTGGGATCTCGACACGAAGTTCGACGTGATGAAGGGCCGCTACCCGCGCATCGAGGGACCCCTCAAGGTCACGGGCAAGGCGAAGTACACCTACGACATCAAGCTTCCCGGGATGCTGTGGGGCCGCATGGTGGGCGCCGCCGTCCCGCATGCCGAAGTCGTGAAGATCGACACCTCGAAGGCCGAAAAGCTTCCCGGCGTGAAGGCGGTCTGGACCACCGAATCGCGCACCGTGCGCTTCGCGGGCCAGGACATCGCGGCGGTCGCGGCCACCACCCCCGAGATCGCCATGGACGCGGCGCGTCTCATCGAGGTCACCTACAACGAGAAGCCCTTCATCACCGACCTCGAGAAGGCGATGGAAGCCGGCGCCCCGCCCGTCTATTCGCCCGAGCAGGTGCCGGGCAACTCGCAGATTCCCCGCAATGGAAACATCCTGGGGCCGCAGACCGGCCGCGGTTTGAAGCGCGGGGATGTGGTCGCCGGCCTCTCGGAGGCCGACGTCAGCATCGAAGGCACCTACCGGGTTTCCGTTCACACCCACTCGGCGCTCGAGACCCACGGCGTCATCGCGCAGTGGGAAGGCGATGAACTCACGATCTACGCCTCCACCCAGGGCGTCTTCACGGTCAAGGAAGGCGTGGCCGAAGCTCTCGGTATTCCGCGCACCAAGGTCCGTGTCATCACCGAGCACATGGGCGGCGGTTTCGGCAGCAAACTCGCACCCTCGGCCTCGGGCAGTCAGTTCGCCATCGTGGCCTGCCGGCTCGCGAAATCCGCGAACGCCCCGGTGAAACTGATGCTGGACCGCAGGCAGGAACACCTGTGCACCGGTAACGCGCCGTCGGCGCTGATGACGGTCAAGATCGGGGCGAAGAAGGACGGCACCTTCACCGCGATCCATCACCGTTCGCACGGCTCGGCGGGCATCGCCCCGGGTGCCGGAACCGCGGCTCCGCTAGTGAACCTCTACCAGAACACCCCGAACATCCTCGGCGAGGACCACAGCGTCTTCACCAACGCCGGCCCGGCCGCGCCCCTGCGCGCTCCCGGCCATCCTCAGGGCGCCTTCGCCCTCGAGTCGGCGATCGACGAGCTGGCCGAGAAGATGCAGATGGATCCTCTCGACCTCCGCAAGAAGAACGACCCCTCGCCGGTCCGTCAGATGCAGTACGACATCGGCGCGAAAGCCATCGGCTGGGAGCGCCGGAACAAGAAGGCGGGTGACGGGAAGGGTCCGATCAAGCGTGGCCTGGGCATGGCCAACGGCGAGTGGAGCGTGAATGCCCGCGGCAGCGAGGTTGGCTGCGAGATCCGCATCCACCGCGACGGCTCGGTCGAATGCTTCTCGGGCGCCCAGGACATCGGCACCGGTTTCCGCACCGCCATGGCGGTGGTGACCGCCGAGGAACTCGGCCTTCAGCCCAAGGACATCACCATGCACGTGGGCGACACCCGCTGGCCCTTCGGTCCCGCCTCCGGCGGCAGCAACACCACGAACTCGGTGGCCCCGGTGGTGCGCATGGCCGCGCACGACGCGAAGATGAAGCTCTTCGCCGCGGTGGCTCCCTCGCTCGGGGCGAAGCCCGAGGAGCTCGAGGCCCACGGCGGCAAGGTCTTCGTCGCGGCCAAGCCCGCGAAGAGCCTGACCTTCAAGCAGGCGGCCGCGAAGATCGCGGGCGAGCAGGTGACCGCCACCGCGGAGAGGAAGAAGCAGTACGAACTGTTCCGGACCGAGCTCGCGGGCACGCAGTTCTGCGAGGTCGAGGTCGACACCGAGACCGGAGAAGTCAGGATCATCAAGATGGTCGCGGTGAACGACTGCGGCATTCCCGTCAACAGCCTCACCACCGAGAGCCAGGTCATCGGCGCCATGATCCAGGGCGCCTCCTGGGCCCTGTTCGAGAACCGCACCCTCGACCGCAGCTATGGCACGATGGTGAACCCGAACCTCGAGTGGTACAAGATCCTGATGCCCACCGACATGTTCGAAGCGGTCTCGATCCTCACCCCCATCGCGAATCTCGGCAACAACACGTCCACCGCGGGCATTGGCGAGCCCTGCAGCGTCCCCGTGCTCGCGGCCATCGCGAACGCCATCTTCAACGCGACGGGCGCGCGCGTCCGTTCCCTTCCCATCACCCCAGATCGCATGCTGGCCGCACTTGCTGAAGCCCGGCGGAGGGCTTAACCCCATGAATCGCTTCGAAGTCGCAAAGCCCGCAACCATCGCCCAGGCCAAGGATCTCGTCCAGGAAAAGGCCTGGAGCGTCTACAAGGCGGGCGGCATCGACGTCATCGACCATCTCAAGGAGCACCTCGAGGAACCGCCCCGCCTGGTGGACCTCAAGGGTATCCCCGGGCTCAACGACATCAAGGTCGAGTCGGATGGAGCACTCCGCATCGGCGCCCTCGTGAAGCTCGCCGACGTGGCGAGCGACGAGCGGATCAAAAAGACCCATGCCGCCCTCGCCATTGCCGCCGGCGAGACCGCCTCGCCCCAGGTCAGAAACGTCGCCACCATCGGCGGCAGCGTCCTGCAGCGTCCGCGCTGCTGGTACTACCGCCTCGAGGAGTACAAGTGCCTCAAGAAGGGCGGCGAAGTCTGCTACGCGGTGGGTGGCGAGAACCGCTATCACGTGATCTTCGGCGGCGGACCCTCGTACGCGGTTCACCCTTCGAATACCGCGGTGGCCCTGGTGGCCCTTTCCGCCACCTTCGTTTTCGATGGCCCGAAGGGCGTCCGCACCGTGGCGGCTTCCGAGTTCTTCCAGCTTCCTTCGAAGAACCCGCAGGTGGAGAACTCTCTGGCCGTGGCCGAGATACTGACCGAGGTCCGGATCCCCGCCGCCTCCGGCCGATCGATCTACGACGAAGTGCGCGAGCGCCAGGCCTTCGACTGGCCGCTCGTCTCCATGGCCGCTTCCGTGCGGCTCGACGGGGGCCTGGTGAAGGACGCTCGCATCGTCCTCGGCGCGGTGGCTCCGATCCCCTGGCGCTCGAACCGGGCGGAAGCAGCCCTCATGGGTAAGCCGCTCAATGAGGCGACACTTCAGGATGTCGCGCGCGCGGCCATCGTGGGCGCGGCCCCGCTCTCGGACAATGGATACAAGGTCGGCCTGGTGCAGACGCTCGTCCGTCGCACCCTCGCCCGACTCGCCTAGAACGGAGAAGCATGATGAACGAGACCCAATCGACCGCGGCTTCGACCGACACCGGGTGTGATGTTGTCCCCTGCAAGCGCATCCGCACCAAGATGTACTACGTCCTGGGGCGCAAGGCGGTGGATCTCACCGTGTCTTCGCCCACCTCTCAGTACTGGTGCTCCCGCACCGCCACCGTGATCGGCCCCGACGACGTGTGCTGCTCGCCCGAGTTGTGCGCGGCCAATCGCGCCTGCTACGAGCCCGAGGAATAGCCGCTCAGCCCGCTTTCGCGGTCTTGGCCTTGGGGTCGACCACGACCACGGGCAGGACGATGGTGAATTTCGTCCCTTTGCCCTCTTCGCTTTCCACCGTGATGTCGCCGCCCATCATCTGACAGAAATTGCGGCTGATCACGAGCCCGAGACCGGTGCCCCCGAACTTGCGGGTGGTCGACGCATCGGCCTGGGTGAAGGCCTGGAACATCCGTCCGAGCTGCTCCTTGTTCATGCCGATGCCGGTGTCGGAGACGATGAAGTGGAAGATCTCCGACCCCTCGTGCCAGCTCCGGTAGACGTCGAGGGTGATGGTTCCCCGCTCCGTGAACTTCGAGGCGTTTGAGAGCAGGTTGAACAGCGACTGGCGGACCTTGGTGATGTCCGCGTGGATGGTGCCGAGATTGGGCCCGAGGTTCACCGACAGCTTGTTGGCCTTCTTGTCGACGAGCGGACCCACCACGGAGACCACGTCCTCGATCAGGGGTTTTACCTCCACGGTCTCGAGGTAGAGGTCCATCTTGCCCGCCTCGATCTTGGAGAGGTCGAGGACGTCGTTGATCAGGGCCAGGAGGTGCTTCGCCGAGGAGTGGACCTTCTTGAGATCGGGCACGTACTCGTCGTGACCGTTGTCCTCGGCCTCCTCCATCATCATCTCGGTGTAGCCGATGATGGCGTTGAGCGGCGTCCTCAGCTCGTGGCTCATGGTGGCGAGGAACTGGCTCTTGGTCGCGTTGGCGGCCTCGGCCGCGACCTTCGCCTCCTTGAGCTCCCTCTCCTGGCGCTTCCTGGCCGTGATGTCCTGGGCCACCGCGATCATGCCCGAGGCCTGGCCCTCCGCGTTCTTGAGCACCCCGGTGGAGAAGGACATCGGTATTTCCCGGCCATCCTTGGCCCGGTAGACGGTTTCGAAGTTGGCCGCGGCCGACTTAGTCCTCAGGGCCTCCTCCGGAACCCCCCCGCTGATGATTCCGAACGGCTGATCCACGAGCTCGGCCTCGGTATAGCCGAGGAGGCGCAGCAGCGCCCGGTTCACGGTCCGGATCTTTTCATTCCGGTCGACCACGATGAGGGTGTCCTTCATGTTCCGGATGATGTCGTCCACGTAGGTCTTCGAGACCGTGGTGGAGTCGAGGCTCGCGGCCATGGCCTTGAAGGCCCGGGCGAGCTGGGCCACTTCATCGTTGCCGATGGGCTCGATGTTCCGGCCCGCCGCGAAATTTCCCTGCGCCACTTCGCGCGTGGTCTCCGAGAGGGAGCGGATGGGCGACACGATGCCGCGGGACAGGGAGAGCAGGAAGACCATGATCCCGACCAGGGACAGGGCGGCGATGAGGCCCGAGGTGACGGATCTCGTCTTCAGGAGGGCCACGTTGGTGTCGAGGGTGGTTTCGAACGCGGCTTTTCGCGCCTTGACCATCCGGTCCAGTTCGTTGTCGATCGAGTTCTTGAGGTCGGCCACCTGGGTCGAGAGCTTGCTGATCCGCTCCGAGTTGAGGCCGGCGAGGCCTCCTTGCTGCTGCTCGCTGCTGATTGCGAGGCGGGCCAGCTCGATGGCCAGGGGCTCGTATTCCACGAAGCTCTTCCGCACGCTGCGGATCTCCCCCTTCCGGTTTTCCTCGGAGATCGCCTCCACATCGTCGAGATGACCGACCAGGACCTTGCCGGTCTTGCTCGCACTCTCCAGGAGCTCCCCTTCGCCCGTGCTCACCACTTCCTCGATCATGGCGGTGAAGTCCTTGAAGGAATCGTGGGCGGCCGAGATCTTCTCGTACTCGGGGAAGGCCCGGTCCTTGAGGTTGGACATGTCTCCCGCCACCCGGCTCCCCGCGTCCACGAACAGGCCCACCAGCAGGCCCACGGCCACGATGAAACTGGCCAGGAGCAGGCCGAATTTGAAGGACAGGGAGAAACGCGACATTGTCTGTTCCCGCTTGGCCGCGCGCTCCTCGAAGGCCTAGTTGGAGACGTCGAGGACGCGGACCCGGTCGTCCACGGCCGAAGCCTCGACGACCCCGATGGCCCCGGGCTGCCGGGCTACGAAGTCGAGAAGCTGATCGTGGTTCCGGAAGACTTTGGGCACCGCGCCGCCCCCCGAAAAGAGCAGCCGCTTCCAGTAGGCGCGGAACTGGCTCACGCTCTTCTTGAGGGTTCCGGACAGGAACAGCTCGCCCGTCGGGCTCTCTTCTTCAGGCATCACCGGCACGATCCTTGTGCCGGAGTCCCACAGCGTCTTCTTTCCAAGGAAGATCCGGGTGAGGTCGTCGGTGGTCAGCGAGGCGAGCTTGTTTTCCTTGTTCACCACCACGCGCAGCGAACGGTCGACCCCTTGAGCCGAGACAAGGGCGGGAAGAAACGCGACCCAGGCCAGGAGCGCCCACGCCACGAAACGCAACTGTTTGAACCCCATCCCCTAGAACCCCAGGACCAGGGCAGCCTTGAACTCGTGGTAGCCCTGACCGGGAATACTCGCGAGAGTCGACTTGGAGCCGCCGTGGAAGGCATTGTTTTCGAGCTTGAGCTGGAAGTTCTTCGAGAGTTCCACGTTCAGGCCGACAATGAAGTCCCGGCCGTCCACATCGGGAAGATTTCGATCGGGATTCACATAGTCGAAGCGCATGTAGGGGGTGAAGCCGCCCTTCAGATGGTAGGAGGGCTGGACGTACCACCCGAGCTGCCGCTGCGTTCCGCCGCTCACTCGCCCCAGCGATCCCACCGCCACCTCGGCCAGGAGGCGAAACCGGGTCAGACTCAACTCGGCCTCGAAGCCGTGGCTCTGCAGCGTCGTATAGGAAGGCGAGCTCAGCCGGTCGTGGTAGAAGGAATAGCCGACGCGAAGACTCTCGGTGGCGTCGACCCGGACCCGCGCGGTGATCGACTTGGACGTGTTCTCGTCCTCCTCGAAGGGGTTCGCCTCCTTCTGTTCGCCGTTCGCGACCAGGACATCGTAGGTCACATCCCTTCCTCCGACGACACCGTCTCCGTGCGCGGCGATGCCCGCTCCCCAGCGGGGATAGAAGAGGAAGCCGCCGCCCACGATCCGGTCGTTCTTGTTGAGACTCGCGGCCTCCTTGACGGTCAGGAAGGCGGGCTTCGCGGTATGGATCTCGTTGAAGACGCCGAAGGGCGTGAACATCTTGCCGAAGCGGAGCTTCAGCTTGTCGGAGAGCGCATATTCGACGAAACCGTACTCCATGGCCTGGTTGCCCCGGCCGTCCTCGGTGGCGGTGCCGTGCTCCCAGGACAGGTCGAGGGCGGCGCGGACTCGCTCGGAGACCGTGATGTTGAAGACGAGATCGAACTGGTCGGCGTCGAAGGAGCCGTTCTTGTCTCCCTTGCCTTCCGCGCTCAGTTGCTTGGAGAACTCGAAGTTCGTGTAGCCGTTGATGACGATCCGGTCCATCAATTCCTGGGCGGCGACGGGAGCGGAAAGGGCGATCGCGAGGAGCCCGGCCCCGGCAAACCGCTTCATGACGCCGCGTCTCCGTACCCGAGGCGGGGCTGTTTAGGTGCGCTCATTGGCTTCTCCCCAAGGGTCATTGCCGGGAAGTGTAATCGCAACACCGCCTTCTCTTCATCCTGCCCTCCCGCGAATGAAACGCCCGCGACGGCGTAACATTCGACTGGTTGCACCCAAAGTCCAAGCCAACGAATTCGAGGAGAGACCATGCGAAGAGTGACATTGTCGAAGGGCGACTTTCTGTGGGAAGCGGGCGACGTCGCGCGCAACATCGGGATCGTCGAGACCGGAAAGCTCGGCGTGCGGTCGGGCCGCGGGATCGTGGGCATCGTGACCCCGAAGATGGTCCTCGGTGAGAGCGCCCTTCTCATGCTCGACGGCCAGGCCCAGTTGCGGTCGGCCGCGGTGGTGGCCCTCGAGGACACCACGGTCACCGAGTATTCGGCCTCGCTCTTCCAGCAGACCTTCGAGTCCGGCCGCCACGACGTCGGCCATCTCATCCTCCTTTCCCTGATCGGCCAGGTCTGCCGCAACAACCTGCTGGTCATGGCCGCCCACGGGGAGAAGCTCGTGGTGGCCGCCCTTCTTCGCGGCCAGGTGCAGGCCATGGGCGAGACCGCGGCCCAGTGCCGACAGATCGCGACCTGGGATCACTTCACCTGGACGTTCAACTACCTCATCCACCTCCGCAATAACTCCGACCGCATGCGCGACGAACTCGTGAGCACGCAGGTAGAGGAGACGGCGGCGCTCACCAAGGCCTCGGAAATGATGAAGAGCCTGGTCCAGGGCAAGGACATCCTGCCTCACATCGAGGCGCTGATCGAGGCCGATCGCGCCAAGGCCGAGTGGTTCACCCGCTAGGCCGCTCATGACCGCGCCGGCGCCTCGGCTCGCGGGCCGGCGCCGATCCATCAACGGAAGAGCAAACGAACCAAGGACGATTCAATGCTGAGCTGGTTATCCGGGGGGCAGAGCCTCCAGCAACTCATTGCCGCCAAGAAGTGGGACAAGGCGGTCGTTCAGTTGCAGGCCGAGATCAAGGCTGCTCCCAAGGACTCCCGCACCCGGATGCAGCTCGCCGACGTCCTGATCGAGGCGGGCCGCGGCAAGGACGCGGTGCCTATCCTCCTGAAGCTCGCGCAGGAGTTCGGCACCGAGGGCTCCGCGCCCCGGGCCATCGCGGTGCTCAAGAAGATCGAGCGGATCCAGCCGGGGCGTTCCGATGTGCAGAAAGCGCTCGCGGCCCTGATCAAGAAGTCCGCGCCCAAGCCGCCGGTGAGCTCGGGCATCGACCAGATCGTCCGGGGCTCGGATCAGTTCGAGATGGAGGAGATCGGCCTCGATCTCCGGCCCTCTTCCATCGAGCCGTCGGATTTCCTCTTCCAGGCGCCCGCGGCGCTGGCCGCTCCGCCGCCCTCGACGCCGGAGGCGGTGAAGCCGGCCCCGCCCCCGAAGAAGAAGGAGGAGGAAGAGGTGGAGGTGGAGGATCTGGTGATGCCTCCGCCGAAGACGCGGCTGGAAATCGC
>JBGATM010000018.1:0-93531 GCA_044229175.1 Vicinamibacteria bacterium
GCTCACCGGTCGCCCCCCCTTCAAGGGGGCCACGGCCATGGACACCATCCAGTTGGTGCAGACCGCCGAGCCGGTGCCGCCGACGCGTCTGCAGCCAGGCGTCCCAGCCGACTTGCAGACGATCTGCCTGAAGTGCCTGGAGAAGGAGCCGTCCCGCCGGTTCCAGGGTGCGGCCGCGCTCGCCGAGGAGCTGCGGCTGCCGAGGACGGGCGGCGTGACTCGCCCGCGCCGGCTTCCCTCCGGCGACAGTGTGATGATTCCGGAGACCCTGGCCTCGGAGTGGGCGCTCGTGCTGTCCTCGGCGGGGGAGAAGGCGGGATGGACGCCCAACCTCGCCCTGCGCTTCGAGGATCGGATCTATCGCCTGGTTCGCATCGACCCGCCCCACGCGCCCAAGGGCCGATGGACCTATCGCTTCGTGCCCTGGCCCGAGGGAGAGATCATGCGCCGTATCGTGGACTACGACACGCAAAGCTGACCGCGGCGTGAGCCTGGCCCGTGAGCGCTAACGCCGGTCGGCGACCCGCGATTCAGGCATTCGCGACAGCAGATCCCGCGCCTGCGCCGCGTAGTGCGCGTCCTCGACCAGATACTCCGGCCGGGGAACGATGTGGGCGGTCCATTCGAGAAGCCGGCGCGCCTCCGCGGTGTCGTTCGGGTTCTGCCCGACCAGGGTCTCGGCCAGGAAGTACGCGTTCGCCGGGTTCTCGGGGGCGGCGGCGCGGGCCTGGCGCAGCAGTCTCAGGCCCTCGCTCCGTGAGACCCATCCGGTGAGGAACATGACCCTCGGACACTCGCGGTGCAATCGCCCCAGGACGGCGAGGCCGCCCGCCTGCTCGGTCAATGGATCGATCTGGATCACCGCGCTCGCGAGGTCCCGTATGCGGGCGGGGGCGCCCTGAAAGGCCGCGGACACCTTGTGACTCACCGCCCATTCTCCCCACGAGATCGCCGCCCACATGTAGATCTCCGCCGAGGAGGCGATGCCGCGCGCGGCCTGCAGTTCCACCCGCCCCTTGCGCCGGGTGAGATCGACGTCGAGCTTCTTCACCGTTTCCTCGGCGAGCCTCTTGGCCTCGTCGAACAGGGCGATCTGATCCTTCTCCTCCATGTTGCAGAAGCCGCCGCGGAAGAAGTACGCGCGAAGGAGCCGCAGCCGCACCTCGTAGGAAGAGGGATCTAAGTCGAGGGCGCGACGGTACTCGGAGATGGCGCGGTCCACGAGCTCGGGACGGGCGACGCCGTCCTTCGCCCCTTCGGCGCGTCGGGCGTAGTACGCGTCGCCCTGGGCGAGCGCTTCGGCGAGGGGCGAAGCGGGGTTCGCGAGAGCGGTCAGTAGAAGCGCGGTGGCGAGAAGCACGGGTGGGGTCGGGAAGGCCGACTAGGCGGCCTGGATCACCGATTCTTCCGCGTCCTGGCCGGAGGCGGGGAGTTCCAGAGTGCGCGCCAACTTCTCTTTTTCCTTGAGCCGCAGGGCGATCCACACCGTGCGATGGATGGTGGTGACGAGGGTGCCGACGGTGATGAGGCCGAGGATGCCGACGATCAGGGAGTGGCGCGGCCAGCCGAACATCCGGGTGATGCCCGGATCGGCGAGGCACCCGAGGCAGGTGAGGACGAGGCGCTCGCCGCGCTGCATCAGGCCGCCGGTGCACAGGATACCGAGGGCTTCGCCGCGGGCGCGGGTGTAGCTCACGGCCAGGGACCCCGCGAGCGCGGAAGCGGCGAGGAGCGGCCCGAAGGGGCGGTCGCCGAGGAGGACCAGGAAGCCGAGGAGTGCCGCGATCTCGACGTAGCGGTCGAAAGTGGAGTCGATGAAGTCGCCGAAATCCGAGGCGACGCCGGTGAGCCGCGCGATCCGGCCGTCGAGGATGTCCGCGACCCCGCACAAAGCGATGGCCCAGCCGCCCATTTCGAGCTGGCCGTTCGCGATGAAGACGCCCGAGCCGAGGCCGAGGACCAGTCCCGCGTAGTTGTAGAAATCGGGAGTCAGGCCGAGCCGTATGGAGAGTCGGGTGATCGGATCCACCGCCCACATGAACCAGTGGAGGAGGAAGTCGCCGGCGCCCAGGAAGAGCTGGCCGTTCTTCTTCTTCTGGTCCGCGTCCTGCTTCGGCCCGCGGATCGCGTAGACCACCATCGAGAGAAGCAGCGAGCCGAGGACGAGGGGGAACACCATCAGGGACGGATTGTCGGATGTCAATGCACACCTCCGGCCAGCGCGACCGCGGCCTCGTTTTCAATGGGAAGGGCGCGCCCGGCCCTGGACGAGGCGTACGCGCGTTCGATCACCCGGGCGACGTACACGGACTCGTCCAGGGGCGCGTGGTCGAGATCGGCGCGCCGGACCCGGTCGACGAATTGCGCGAACATGGGTGCGAACCATTCCGAGTGCGAGGAGTTCTTGCTCATGCCTCCGAGCGGGATCTCCTCGGTGGTGTCGGCGAGGAACTGGATCTTCTCTTCGTCGCCCACGAGTTCTCCCCGTTCTCCCACGAAGCGGAAGGCGATCTCCCGCCGCTTCGCCGCCCAGGTGAGGCTCAACTCCGCGAGTGCCGTCCCATGATCGAGGGTCAGGAGCGCGGTGTCTTCCACCCCGTAGCTGCGGTGGAGAAGAGTGCGGATGGTGGCGCTCACGGTGCGGGGTTCGCCCATCACCGAGCGAAGCTGATAGAGGATGTGCGCGCCGTGATCGACGAGGATGCCGCCGCCCGCGAGGTCTCTCCGGGTCCGCCATTCGGGGGCCCAGTGGGCGTTGCCTTCGTTCGCGGCCATGCGGCGCACCGTGTATTCGGCGAAGTGGATGGCGCCGAGCCGGGGGGCGAGGTCGCGCACCACCTGCCACGGAGGAGAGTAGTTGTACTGGTGGCAGGGCTGGAAGACCACCCGGGCCCGGCGCACTCCTTCCGCGATCCGGAGCGCTTCGTCCAGCGAGGGAGCGAGCGGCTTTTCGCAGACGATGTGGATGCCGCGGCTCGCGGCCTTCGCGATCAGGTCGCGATGGGTGAAAGGAGGCGTGCAGATGTCGACGAACTCGGGCGTCTCGGCGCGGAGCGCCTCTTCCGCCGACTCGTAGAGCCGGGCCATCGGAAAGACCGCCTGCGCGGCCTCGCGGTTCGCCGGCGAGAGGTCGGCCACGGCCACGATCTCCACCTGGTCGCGCAGGGGACCCGCCCATTGCGGCGCGTGGCCGCGCAGCGCGATGTTGCCGGCCCCGAGCAGGACGCCCCGGAGCCTCAACGCCAGCTCCCGTCGAGGGCGATCACGGCGAAGACCTCATCGAGGATTCCGATGGACGTGTCCGCGGTCTCGCGGTCGATGGAGAGGGCCGGATTCACCCGGAAGTGCGGGTTGTAGATCATGCTGATGAGGCCGCGCTTCAGGCATTCCTGGAACATGCGGACGCAGACTTTCTTATCGAGCGGTTCCTTGCTCACCCGGTCCTTGACCAGCTCGATGCCGATGAGCAGGCCCTGGCCGCGCACGTCGCCGATGAACTCGTACTTGTCCTGCAGCGCCTTGAACCGGCCGAGCATGAACTCGCCGATCTGCGCCGAATTTGCGACCAGGTTCTCGTTCTCGATCACCGTGGACGCGGCGAGCACCGCCGCGCTCGCGAGGGGATTGGCTCCGTAGCTCGAGCTCGATCCCGAGGGATTGCCCCAGGGCGTGGCACTCGTGATCGCCTCGGTGGAAGCGAGACCCGCGACGGGGAAGCCCGCGCCGAGACCCTTGCCGAGGGTCATGATGTCGGGCTTCACGCCCACGTGCTCCACCGCGAACCACTTACCGGTGCGCCCGAAGCCGGTGATCATCTCGTCGGCGAGGAGCAGGGCGTTGTTCTCGGTCGCGATCTCGCGCACGATGGGGAGGAACTCGGGGGGCGGGACGATGTTTCCCGCCGTTCCCTGGATCGGCTCGATCAGGATCGCGGCGAGGGCGCCGGTGGTGGAGTTCTTGATCACCTTGCGCGTGAAAGAGGCGCATTCGATGCCGCACGACGGGTACTTCAAGGCGAGGGGGCAGCGGTAGCAGTCGGCATAGGGCGCGTGGTACGTGCCGGGCATGCTGGGTCCGAGCTGGTTCTTCGTCCCGTCCCCGATGAGGGACATGGTGCCCGCGGTCTTGCCGTGGAAGCCGCCCCAGAACGACAGGAACTCGAATTTCTTCGTGTACGACTTGGCGAGGCGGAGGGCGGCTTCGACCGCTTCCGACCCGCCGGAATAGAACTGGAGCCGATCGAGGCCCTTCGGCAGATGGGAGGCGACCTTCTCGAGCGCTTCGACCCGCCGCGGCGTGGTGAAGGAGCCCACCATGGCATGGTCGATCTGGTCCTTCAGGATCCGTCCGTACTCGGGGTGCGAATGGCCGAGGGCGTTGACGCAGATGCCGGCGGCGAGGTCCAGGAACCGGTTGCCGTCGACATCCTCGATGATGGAGCCGCTGGCACTCGCCACCGCGATGCCGGAGAGGGTGGAGATGGATTGAACCCCGGGGGCAAGGTGAGACGCCTCTCTCGCCGTGAGTTCCCGGCTCTTCGGGCCGGGGACTTCGGTCAAGACGCGGGGCTTGTTGGCGGGAAGCGAGTATTCCAAAGTGGGGCCTCTATGTTGTGCGGTGTGGCGTCCTTGTCGATCGGGCCGCCCCTGCCCCGTCCCTGCGGCCTTCCGGATGCTCCGAAGCAGCGGGCGCCAAGGGATATGCAATTGCCCGGCCATCGTGGGGGGGCCAGACCCGAAGACCGGGCACGCAACTATTTCTGGTAGTAGTGATCGTCATACGGGTACGGTTCGGCATGCTTGGAACACGGCTCTTTGCCACTGGACTGCTCGCGCTCAGTTTTCTCCCCAGTGAAGCCGCGGGGCAGACTCCCTCGCCTTCGCCCACGCCGTCCCCGGTGCCCGTGGCTTCCCGCAGCGAGTCCGTCGAGGTCACGGCCACGAGAGTCGCCGAGCCGGTGGGCGAGGTCCCGGTGGCAATCGAGGTTCTGCCCGGAAGCGAATTGCGGGACCGCGGAATCACCGACCTGCGCACCGCGCTGGCTCTGGCCACCGGTGTCGACATCGCCCCGGGAGGGGATGCCGGTCCGGCGAGCTTCGTCCCCGAGTTCTGGGGCCTGAAGGAGTTCGACGCGTTCCTCCTGGTCGTTGACGGGGTGCCGTCCGGAGGCGCCTTCAATCCGGCTCTCACCACTCTGAATCTCACCGATCTGGACCGGATCGAGGTCCTGCGCGGGGCGGCGCCGGTCATGTATGGCGCGACCTCCTTCGTGGGAGTCATCCACGTCGTCCACGCCGCCGCGGGCAAGACGGAACGCCGGGCGGATCTTTCCGCCGGCAACTTCGGGAGCTTTGGCGGCAATTTCAACACCAGCCTGCCGCGCTGGAGCGGCTGGAACTCGAGCCTCAATATCGATGGCGCGAAGGAAGGATTCAAGGACGAGCGGACGGGGTTCAGACGCGGCCACGCCCTGTGGCGCAATGAGCGGGCCCTCTGGGCGGGACGCTTCCGGCTGGACATCGATCTCGCCCTCGTGAACCAGGACCCGGCGAGCTCGCATGTGCGGCAGGGGTCGTCCCTGTCCACGGTGACGCCCCTGGATGCGAACTACAACCCGAACGGCGCCTATCTCAACAACCGTCGCGGAACCGTGAACCTCGCGTACGAGCAGCCGCTCGGGGCGAAGGACGGCTCGTCGGCCTGGACCACGACCTTGTCCGCGAGCCGGGCGACCTCCGGCCTCTTCCGCGGGTTCCTCTCCGATGTGTCGAACACCGCGCCCAATGCCCATGGCTATCGCGAAGACATCGATCTGACCGATGTCTACTTCGACACCCATATCGCGAAGCAGCCGTCCGCCCAGGTGAAGATCGTGGCGGGCCTCGACCACCTGCTGGGCCTGGGGGACGCCAGGGGAGCGAGCTTCGCGTACTTTGCTCCCCTCGACGGCCTGACCGCCGCGACGGTGGCCGAACCCACGGTGCTCGACCAGACCATCGACGATGTGCGGAACTTCACCGGTCTTTATGGTTTCCTCGAGTGGAATCCAACCGCGAGGTTCCGCGCGGAAGGCGGGCTGAGGCTGAATCACACCGCCGAAGAGCACGGCATGAACGAGGTCAAGGGCCAGCCCGGCAACGGCGAGGACAAGACGTCGCACACCAAGCCGAGCGGAAGTGCCGGCGCCACCCTGACCGCGTGGCAGAAGGGGGTGGACGTCATCCGGTTCTTCGCCGCCTACAAGAACACCTTCAAACCCGCGGCCATCGACTTCGGCATCGGCGAGACCGAACCCGCGGGCGAGGGGACGTTGAAGCCCGAGACCGCGGTGAGCTACGAGGCCGGCCTCAAGTCGCGCTTCGCGCAGGGGCGTCTGTCCTTCGAGGCGAGCGCCTTCCAGATGGACTTCGAGAACCTCGTCATCGCCCGCACCGTGAATGGCTTCCCGAGCCTCACGAATTCCGGAAAGCAGCGGTTCAAGGGCATCGAATTCGGCGCCGCGGCCTGGCTCCCCCACAGCGTGAGCGTCCGCGCGAGCTACTCCTTCCACGACGCGGCCTTCACCGACTTCGTCTTCGAGTTCGATCCGGGCGTTCCCACCCAGCTCGCGGGCAAGCGCCCGGAAACCTCAGCGCGACACCTGGCCTCCGCCGGCATCCTCTACGCGCCGTCACGCGGCCTCATCGCCTCGTTCGAGTACAACTACGTGGGCGACCGCTATCTCAACAAGCGCAACACCGCGCTTGCTCCCGCTTACGGAACGGTGTCCGCGTCCGCGGGCTACCGGGCGGCGAAGTGGGAGTTCCGGGTGGCGGGCCGGAACCTCAACGACGCGCGGCCCGCGGTCTCGGAGAGCGAACTCGGGGACGCGCAGTACTATCGCTTGAACGCCCGTCGGATCGACGCGAGCGTCGCCCTGAGGTTCTAGCCGGGCCCGCCGCCCCGGCCCGAGGCGCCCTCCGGCCGGCTACCGGGTCTCCGGTCCGCGTGCCCGGACCCTGGACCGGGGTAAGGTATTGCCCCACATCCTCAGGAGACTCATTAATCGATGGCGAGTATCGACGTCCTTCTCAAAGCCGCGGTGGATCAAAAGGCGAGCGACCTCCATCTCTCGGTGGGCATGCCCCCCATTCTTCGCCAGTTCGGCGAGCTCAGAAAGCTCGCGTACCAGCCCCTGAGCGCGGACCAGACCGCGAAGCTCATCCATGAGATTCTGACCCCCGAACAGCGGAAGAAGCTCGCCGAGGAGTGGGAGATCGACTTCGCCTATGAGATCCCCGGCCTGGCCCGGTTCCGGTCGAACGCCTTCCAGCAGAGGAAGGGGCTCGATGCCTGCTTCCGGGTGGTCCGAACCTCGCTGCCCGGCTTCGCCGAACTGGGGATTCCCGCCATCATGGAGAAGGTCTGCGAGAACCACCAGGGGCTGATCCTGGTGACGGGCTCCGCCGGCTCCGGCAAGTCGACCACGCTCGCCGCCATGGTCGACCTCATCAACAGCCATCGCGCCCACCACGTCCTGACCGCCGAAGACCCCATCGAGTTCGTCCACACCATCAAGATGGGGGCGGTCAACCAGCGCGAGCTCAACACCCACACCAAGTCCTACGGGAACGCGCTCAAGGCCGCGCTGCGCGAGGATCCGGACGTCATCATGGTCGGCGAGCTGCGCGACCTCGAGACCATTTCCCTCGCCATCAGCGCGTCGGAGACCGGGCACCTCGTCATCGGCTCGATGAACACTTCTTCCGCGCACAAGACCATCGACAAGGTGATCGACTCGTACCCGGCGGCCCAGCAGAACCAGATCCGGGCCATGCTCGGCGAGTCGCTGAAGGCGGTCTTCTCCCAGCGCCTTCTGCCTCGCGCCGACGGCACGGGGATGGCGCTCGCCTACGAACTCCTGCTTGGCAGCACGCAGCTCGCGAACCTGATCAAGGACGGCAAGACGTTCCAGATTCCGAACATCATGCAGATGGGCAAGGCGCAGGGCCTTCGCACCATGGACGACTCGCTGCTCGAACTGCTCAAGACGGGGACGATCACCCTCGAAGTGGCGCACAAGAACGCGCTCAATCCGAAGGCCTTTCCGCCCCTGCCCCCGGCCGCCGCACCCGCCCCGGCTCCGGCCCAGGGGACCGCGCCCGCGGCCTCCGCGCCCCGTCCATCCGCAGCGCCCGCGCGACCCGCGGGTGCGCCTTCCGCCCCCGCCCCCCGGCCCGCGGCTCCGCCTGGAGCCCCTGCCGCGCCCCGGCCCGCGGCTCCTGCGGGTGCGGCGCCGCGTCCTCCGGCCGCCCCGGGAGCGGCGCCTCCACGTCCTCCCGCCGCGGCCGCGCCGACTCGCCCCGCGGGCGCTCCCGGCGCTCCCGTGCGCCCCACGCCTAAGCCGGAGGTGAAGTAGTCATGGCCATGCCCGAGATGGAACGACTGCTGCGCAAGATGATCGAGGGCGGCGCCTCCGACCTGCACCTCGTGGTCGGCCGGCCCCCGCTGCTCCGCACCCGCGGAGAGCTCGTGCCCATGGACGAGCCCGTGCTCACCCGCGAAAGCTCCGAGGCGATCATCACCGGGATCCTCGCCCCCGGCCAGAGAGACCGCATCTTCGAAAACCTCGACCTCGATCTCGCCTACGAACTGCCGGACGGCGCCGCGCGCTTCCGCGTGAACGTCTTGTGGCAGCACCGGGGGATGGGCGCGGTGCTTCGGGTCATTCCCACCAAGATCCTCACCATGGAGCAGCTCGGCCTGCCTCCGGGAGTGCGCCAGATCGCGGAAACGCGGAGAGGCATGGTCCTCGTCACCGGACCGACGGGTTCGGGCAAGTCGACCACCCTCGCCGCCATCATCGACCACATCAACGACACCCGCGAAGCCCACATCATCACCATCGAGGACCCGCTCGAGTTCGTCCATCCCAACAAGCGGTGCCTCATCTCCCAGCGCGAGGTGAAGTCGCACACGAAATCGTTCTCTTCGGCCCTCAAGATGGCGGCCCGCGAGGACCCCGACATCGTCCTGGTCGGGGAAATGCGCGATCTCGAAACCATCCGCCTCGCCCTCGCCGCGGCCGAACTCGGCATCCTGGTCTTCGGCACCCTGCACACGAACTCGGCCAGCAAGACCATCGACCGCATCATCGACGCTTTCCCGGCCGACGAACAGCCGCAGGTTCGCGTCATGCTCGCCGACTCGCTCAAGGCCGTGGTCGCTCAGCAGCTGCTGAAGACCGCCGACGGCAAGGGACGCTGCGCCGCCAACGAGGTCCTGGTCTCGACCTCCGCGCTGTCGAACCTGATCCGGGAAGGGAAGATTTCGATGATCAATTCCATGATCCAGACCGGGGCGAACCTCGGGATGCAGACCATGGACATGGCCCTCGCGAAGTACGTGAAGGAAGGCAAGATCACCGCGGAGGCCGCGTACGAGAAGGCCATCGACAAGGAGAACTTCAAGAAGCAGATGGGGCCGGCCCCCGCCGCCGCCGCTCCGGGCGGGACGGGACACTAGGGGCTCCGGCGCTTTGCCAGATCCATCCAAGTCTGAAAGACTCGACGACCCAAAATGGCAGATCTAGATTTCGAGGCGCCTTTCGCCGATGGCCTCAAGCGCCTGACCGAACTCCGCGCTTACCGCGGCGACCCCGGCAAGGAGCGCGAGGCCGCGGTCCTCAAGGCGCAACTCGACAAGGACCGGCGCGAGGTCTACGCGAACCTCACCTCCTGGCAGCGGACCCTGGTCGCCCGCCACGGGAACCGGCCCTACACCCTCGACTACATCGGCGCGCTCCTCACCGACTTCATGGAGGTGAAAGGGGACCGGCGGTTCGCCGACGATCCCGCCATCGTCTGCGGCTTCGGGAAGTTCGAGGGCCGGTCGGTCTGCGTGATCGGGCACCAGAAGGGGCGCGACACCAAGGCCAAGATCCATCGCAACTTCGGCATGCCCAAGCCCGAGGGCTACCGCAAGGCCATGAGGATCATGCGCATGGCCGAGAAGTTCGGCCGGCCCATCATCACCTTCGTCGACACCCCGGGGGCGTACCCGGGCCTCGACGCGGAAGAGCGCGGCCAGGCCGAGGCCATCGCCTTCAACCTCCGCGAGATGGCGAAGCTCACCGTTCCGGTGATCGTGACCGTGGTGGGCGAGGGCGGCAGCGGCGGCGCGCTCGCCATCGCGGTGGGGAACCGAGTGAACATGCTCGAGAATTCGGTCTACTCGGTGATCACTCCCGAAGGCTGCGCGTCGATCCTGTGGCGCGACGCGGCCCGGGCCCCCGAGGCGGCCAAGGCCATGAAGGTGGCGGCCCCCGACATGAAGGAGCTCGGCCTCATCGACGACATCATCGAGGAGCCGCCCGGCGGCGCGCATTCCGATCACGATGCGACCTTCGAGGCGGTGCGGGTCGTGCTCAAGCGTCAACTCGATGAGCTGGCCTCGAAGTCGGTGAAGGAACTGCTCGACGAACGCTACGACAAGTTCCGCGCCATGGGCCGGATCGGCCAGGACCTGGTCGAAGGTTGACGGCCGACGAAAGTCAGCCGTCATTGCGAGGAGCCACTCTGCTGGTACCGCGACGAAGCAATCCTCTGATCCCACCGAGATGCTGATCCGAGTCCGCCTGTTCGCGGCGATCCGCGAGGCGCTGGGGCGTGAGGCCATTGAATTGAACCTCGCCGAGGGCGCGACTCCCGAAGACGTTTGGCGCGAACTCCTCCGCATCGACGGCGGCGCGACGCTGCTCGCCCGCCGAAAAAACCTCGCCGCCGCGGTGAACCGCAAGTACGCGAGATTCGACGCGCCGCTCTCCGATGGAGACGAGGTCGTGTTCATCCCTCCGGTGAGCGGGGGATAGGCGAACCGACCCCGCCGAACCGCGGCTCAGGACGGTTTCGAAATCTCCGACAGGGCCTGGCCGGCGGGCTTGCTCTCCGAGCCCTTGACCGCCAGATCGCCCAGGGCCACGATCCCCACCAGCTTCTGGTCCTGATCCATGACGGGAAGGCGGCGCACCTGGCGCTCGCTCATGATCTTCACCGCCTCCGCCACCGTGTCGGTGTCCTGGGCGGAGGAAACACCCTTGGACATCACGTCGCGGACCTTGGTGTCGGCGCCGAGCCCGAGGGCCACCGCGCGGATGACGATGTCACGATCGGAGATCGTGCCGATCAGCCCGTCGGTGTCTCCGACCGGCATCATCCCGAAGTCCCCATCCCGCATCTCGCGCGCGGCGTCGCCGATGGACATCTCGGGATTCACGACCTTCACATTGCGGCTCATCAGATCTTTCAACTGGTGCATGTTCGTTTCCTTGTCTTTGGTTCTTTGGGTTTTGCGGGCTGTTCAGGCGCGGTCGCGGAGTTCGGTGACGCCCTTCTTCTCCGCGCAGTGATCGCAGCAGAAGATCCGGTCGCCCTTCTGGAGGCCGTGGCCGATGATGCGCAGGCCGCAGTGCCCGCAGTTGGGCGCGAGCCGGTGGATCGCGCATTCGAAGCTGTCGAAGGTGTGAGTCTTGCCCTCAACCACGACCTGGAAGGCCTTGTCGTAATCGTTTCCGCACGTGTCGCACTTCGCCATGGTGAACCCCTCGCTCAGGAAGCGGACTACCCGCTCTTCGGCTCAGTGTGATCTGGGTCCGCCTCGGGGGTCTGTGCGCCTACGCACCGAGGCGGCGGCCCTGGGGGTTGCCGGGAGTTCCTGCGGGATCGCCGGCCCCCCCGCGAGCGAACCTTATCGAGGCCGGCGGGGCTAGACTCCGCGCATGCCGAGGTCGCCCGCATCTCATATGGACATTTCGCCCAATCGATACATCGAGAAGGTGAACCGCGCGACCGGCCGCGAGATTCCCGGGGCGATCGATCCGGACGACCTGCTCGTCCACGCGCACCGGGACCAGCACCCCATCGAAGTCGCGGCGCAGGTGATCGCCTCTCGCTTCATCCGCACCACCGGCAAGGAGAAGGCGGTGGAACGGGGGCTGAAGGCCATCAACGAGATTGCCGGCCGAGGCGCGGAGTTCGCGAGCCTGTTCGTGGGCGGACGCGCCTTCGAGAAGAAGGCCAAGGACTTCCTCGGGGTGGTCTCCCGCGACTACTCCTATCGCTTCCGCGAGCCCAAGCACCTCTCGCCCGCGGTGATCGAGCGACGCCTGGTCAAGGCCCGGAACGAGGCGGCGAAGAAACTCCAGGCGCGGGGCCCGGATCCAAGGCTCCACGTTCTCCTCACCGGCGCCACCGGCTTCGTGGGCAAGGAGATCCTCTTCCAGGCCGCGACCGACCCGAGGATCGCGCGGGTCACCGCCATCGTGCGGTCCGAGAAGATCACGGACCGCAAGACCGGCGAAGTGCTCCGGGTGATCGGGGCCCACGAACGCGGGGCGCTTCTGCTGCGCCGCCTCGCCATTCCCGAGTATGCGCTCCCGAAGTTTCACTTCGTCCAGGGCGACATCGAGGAGCCGGGTTTCGGGCTGTCGGCCCACGATCACGAGGCCCTCGCGAAGAGCGTCACCCACGTCATCCACTGCGCGGCCTCGGTGTCGTTCGACGATCCCTACGAGGCCTCCTTCCGGTCGAACGTGCTCGGTTCCATCAACGCGCTCGCGTTCTCCCTTTCCCTGCAGAAGCGGAGGGGTTCGCCCTTCGTCGAGCACGTGGCCATCGAGACCTCGTACATCCACGGCCGGAAGCGGAACGCGATGGCCCAGGAGGAAGCCCTCGTCTTCCCGCGGCACTTCTACAACAACTTCTACGAGCTCACGAAGGCCATGGCCTCCATCGAGACCGACCGCCATCTGATCGAGAAGGGCCTGCGGGTGGTGCAGCTCCTGCCCTCCATCGTGATCGGGCACTCGGAGACCGGCAACAACCGCGGCGACACCAAGGTGGTGAACGCGCCGGTCAACGCCTTCGGCCGGGCCAAGGAGATCGCGGACAAGCTCGACTCGGACCTCGCGGCAAAGCCGCGCCAGATGCTGCTGCAGTGGGCGGGCGGCCAGTTCCCGGGCGATCCCACCGCGGAGTTGAACTTCGTCCCCGTCGATCGGGTGGTGCAGGGAATCATCGCGAGCCTCACCGTGCCCGAGGCCATCGGCACCCGCATCCACCTCGCCACCGACAACCGCATCCGCTCCATCGAGGTGGTGCGCACGGTCCACGAAGAACTGGGCGTAAATGTCCGCCTCGCCGATCCCACCATCTACCGCAACGTCACCCTGCCCATCGTGAAGGCGGTGCTGACCCGGCTCGGCGAGGACAAGCTCGCGAACGCCCTGGAGAAGCTGGGCGCCATCTTCGGCGGCTACGCGGAGTGGGGCCAGCCCGTCCATTCCGTGGGCAACGACGTCCGCCTGCTCGGCCTGCCCATAAGGCGCCCCGACACCGAGAACGCGTTCCGGATGCTCTGCCGCCACAATCGCTACGTCCAGCAGTACGGCCGGGTCCGCGACGCGGATGAGACCGCGCGGCGCGAGCAGGCGTGGGAGAAGGCCCTGCAGCGGATCGAGGCGCGGACCGGGCACCAGGTGGGAGCGCTGCGTCCCCGGGAATTCCGGGAGCATCTGGCCGAAGAGCTCGACCTCGAGACCTTCGCATTGAAGCACGAGGAGGCGGCGCCCGCGCGCGTCGTCTCGCGTCGAAGAACAGCCGTTCGAAAAGCGGGATAGGAGTGAACACCACCATGGCTCAAGAAGTCCTCGGCAACGTGCTCAAGAAGGGCGAGGAGATGTTTCAGACCGTTTCGGGAAAGCTCATGGAGCGGCCTGCCGTCCAGAAGGCGGTTGAAGCCGCGATGGTGGGGAAGAGCAAGGTCGACGAAGGCGTCGCGGTGGCGCTCAAGAGGATGAACGTCCAGACCCGGGGAGAATTCCGCCATCTCAAGCACAAGGTCGACGCCCTGGAGGCCCAGGTGGCCGAACTGCGCGAGAAGGTGGACGCGCTCAAGGCCGCCCATGGGCTGCCTCTCAAGCCGAAGACGGCCGCGCGGAAAGCCGTGAAGAAGGCTTGAGTCCTGAGGGAGGCAGGGGACCGATGAGAGACCACGGCATGGGCCGCATCGCCATCACCGGGGCCTCGTCGTTTCTCGGCGAGCGATTCCTGCGACGCCTCATCCGCGAGGGTCACGCGGACGACCTCGTGGTCATCGACGTGGCCGAGCCGTCCATCTCCGAAGGCTCCATCCGCTTCCGCAAGCTCGACCTCACGGAGCCCGCGGCCGACCAGGCCATGCTCGACCTGCTGAAGGCCGACGGGATCGACACCGTGGTGCACATGGCCTTCTTCACCAACCCGCGTCGCGACACCACCAACGCGCACGAGCTGGAGTCGATCGGGACCCTGGCCGTCCTGGCCGCGGCCGCGGCCGCGAACGTGAAGAACTTCGTGATGCGCTCCTTCACCTTCGTCTACGGGGCCAGGGGCCAGAACCCGGCGCTCATCCGCGAAGACACGCCCTTGCCCGCGCACGCGCCGCTTCACTGGCTGCGCGACAAGGTGGAGGCGGAGGAGCACGCGGCCTCCTTCGCGAAGCGCTATCCGGAGATGGCGGTCCGGGTGCTGCGGTTCGCGCCTCTCCTAGGTCCGAACGTGCGCACCTTCTACACCCGGATCTTCGATCGCCGGGTGGTGCCGACGCTGCTCGGCTACGACCCGCTGCTCCAGCTCCTTCACCCCGACGATGCCCTCGAGGCCCTGATGCTCGCGGTCTTCTCGCCCACCCGGGGGGCCTTCAACATCACGCCGAAGGGCGTCATGTCCCTCTCCACCGGCATTCATCTCTCCGGCAAGGTGCCCGCACCCGTCCCGCACCTCGCCTCCTACTGGGCGGTCGACGCCCTCTATGCCGCCGGCCTCGTCGAAGCGCCCTCGGGCTTCATCGACTACGTCCGCTATCCGTGCGTGGCCGATGGAGAGCGGGCGAAGCGGGTGCTGGAGTTCGAGGCCCGGTATTCGAGCCGGCAGGCGCTCGACAGCTATATCGCCTATCGCCACCCGATGGCCGACGCCCCCGACCCGAGAGCCCGCGCCGAGGAGGCCGAGGAGCCAAGGGCTCCCATGGAAATACTCCGATGAGCGCCACGCCTCGGGCGCGCGTCCTTCCCTTCGAGACGAAGGCCTCCCGCGCGGCGCGCGCGCGGCAGGCGAAGGCCGCGGCCGCGCAGGAGAAGGAAGAGCTCAAGCGCCGGGTCGAGGAACTCGAGTCGAAGCTTCGAGCGGCGCAACGGAGCCGGCGGATTCCCGAGGGGCTCGCCATCGAGCTCACCCGGCTGTTCGCGGCCGGGCTCTCGGGCGTGTCCTGGGACCGGGTGGCGCGGCTCCTCGCCGCCGCGCACTTCGCGTGGCACTCGGAGGAGACGGACGAGTTCGGCTACGACCCGAAGTTCACCGAGACCATAAGGCCCTTCCTCGAGTTCATGTACTCGGTGTGGTGGCGGGTCGAGACCACGGGAATCGAGCGTGTGCCCTCCACCGGCCCCACCCTGGTGGTGGCGAACCACTCCGGAGTGCTGCCCTGGGATGGGCCGATGATCAACGTGGCGCTGCGGCACGAGCATCCCGCGCGCCGGCACTGCCGGATGCTGGCCCTCGACATGTTCGCCCTGCTTCCCTTCCTCGCGCCCCTCCTCTCGAGGACCGGCGCCATTCGCGCCAATCCCGACAACGCCATCCGGATCCTGGAGCGAGGCGAACTGGTCGGGGTCTTCCCCGAGGGCGTCAAGGGGGTCGGCAAGCCGTTCAGGAATCGCTACAAGCTCGCCAGATTCGGCCGCGGCGGCTTCGTTCGCATCGCCCTCAAGACCGGGGCCACCATCATCCCGACCGCGGTGGTCGGCGCCGAGGAGATCCATCCAAACCTCGCCCAGGCGAATTTCATCGGGCGTCCCTTCGGCCTGCCCTATTTCCCCCTCACTCCCACCTTCCCGTGGCTCGGCCTTCTCGGCACCATCCCTTTCCCCACGAAGTGGTCGATCGACTTCGGCGAGCCGCTCGATCTGTCGCGCTATCCGAAGGACGCGGCGGACGATCCCATCCTGGTGAATCGCCTCTCCGAGCAGGTGCGGCAGCAGATTCAGACCATCATCGACGGGCGTCTGGCCCGACGTCGATCCATCTGGTTTGGCTAAGAGCAGCGAAAGAACCGCGCTCGTCACCGGCGGATCGGCGGGGATCGGGCTCGAGATCGCGCGCGGCCTCGCCGAGGCCGGATACCGGACCATCCTGGCCGTGCGCTCCCTCGACCGCGGCGAAAGGGCGGCGCTGGACATAGCGACCACCACCCGCGCCACCAGGCCCGAGGTGCTGGAGGTCGACTTCTCGTCGCTCCGGAGCATCCGGGCCTTCGCCTCCGCGTTTCTCCGCGGCCATGAGAGCCTCGACGTGCTGGTGAACAACGCGGGCACCTGGTCGAGCTCGCGCCGCGAGACCGCCGACGGCATCGAGCTCGTGTGGGCCACCAACCAGCTCGGCTACTTCCTCACCACCGAGCTTCTCCGGCCCGCCCTGGTCAAGGCGGGGCAGGCGCGCGTGGTCAGCGTCGCTTCCGAACTCGCGCGGGATCTCGACCTCGACGACGTCGAGTTCAAGCGTCGTCGATACTCCGGCGTCGCGGCCTACGGTCAGAGCAAGCAGGCCAATCGCATGTGGACGAGGGCGCTGGCCCGACGCTTCGCGGGCACGGGGGTCACCGCGAACTCCCTGCACCCCGGGGGAGTCGCCACCGGCCTGTTCGGCAAGGGCGGTGGCGTGCTCGGCAAGCTCGCGGGCGCTCTCGTCTCGATCATCGGCCGCACCCCGAAAGAGGGCGCGGATACCGCCTTGTGGCTCGCCACCTCAGAGGAGGTCGCGGGCCGCACGGGTCGGTTCTACACGGACCGGAAGGAGCGCCGCTGCCGGTTCACCGACGAGGGGGCGGAGGAGAAGCTCTGGGCACTCTGCGCGTCGATGACCGGGGTGCGGGTCGACTGAGGTCCGGGCCGTCGCCTATCGGGCGGCGAGCGAACGATCGAGCACGTCGAGCGAGGCGGACAGAGCCTGGGCGCTCTGCGCCTTGTGCTCTTCGGCGGGGTGCTCGGGCAGGCGATTCAGCATCGGGGCGTGCTTGAAGCGGACGCCGTGGCGTTCGAGCGTCTTTTCGAGCGAGGGCTTCTTGTGCTTCAGGGTCTCGAGCGCCGACATGCGGCCATGGCGGGTGAGCGCCTTGCGCGCGCTGTAACGCATGATGTCGTAGCGGAACATGGTGAGATCGTCGCGCGTGGGCTCGATGAGGAGGATGTCGACCTCGGGATGCTCGGTGGCATAGCGGTCCATGCCGTACTCGAACCGGCCGTGGATCAGGATGCGCAGGACCTGGCCGAGCACGGTATCGACCCCGTGGCTGGAGAGAGGCCCGAGCGAACTCCGGGAGGCGCCGTTGAGAATCGGCACGAGGGGATTGATGCAGATCACCAGGTCCGCGCCCTGCCGGATGGCGAGGTTGATGTGCGCGGTCTTGGTGACGCCGCCGTCGACATAGTCCTTGCCCTTGAGATGGACGGGGCGATAGAGACCGGGAAGTGCGGTGGAGGCCTGGACCGCCTCGGAGATCGACACGGAGCGGTGTTGCCGGTCGCCGAAGGCCACGGTCTCCCCGCGATCGAGATCCACGGCGATGATCCGGAGAGGGGCGTGGAGCGCGTCGAAATCGTTGGTCTTGTTGAAGCGGTTGAGAAGGTTCCTCAGGAACTCCTCGACCCCCGAGTTGTCGAGGAGGCCCGGAGGGATGACCTCGAGGAAGGGCAGGAACACGTCCCGGGGCGAGGAGGTGTCTCCGGAGAAGAGCGCCTGCGCGGCCTTGAGCGCGGCGCTCGGAAGGCGAAGGGCGCGCCGCGCGTATTCGGCCACGCCGAGGCGGAACATGGCGGCGGCGGGGACGCCGAAGGGGCTCGCCCCGCCGGTGGTGATCTCGCGGTACATCTCGCCCGGGCCGAAGCCGGAGGCGAGCAGCGAAGCCACGAAGGCGCCGCCGCTCACTCCGACGTAGAAGTCGAGATTGGTGAGATCGAGGTCGAGGGTCTCGTCGAGGGCCTTCAGACACCCGATCTCATAGAGGGCGCCGGTGACACCCCCGCCCGCGCAGACCAGCGCGATCTTCGACCTCTTCTTCCGATTTCGACCCTTCGCTGCGGTCTTCATCTGCAGGCCAAGCCTACGCGGAAACCGCCGCGCGCCGAAGGCTATCTGCGCTTCAGGCTATCGATCTTGCGCGAGAGTTCTTCGACCCGGCGGGCCAGGAGGTTGATCTCGGAGCGGGTGGGAATGTTCAGGGAAGCCAGCGTGGTCTTCACCGCGCCCTCCACCTTGCGGGCGAGGCTCTTCCGTTCCTTCTCGACGCGGACGCCGATGTCGGAAACGCGATGGGCGATGTCCTTTCGGATCGCCTTGGTCTGCTTCTGCAGGTTCTTGCCGGTCTCGGTCGCGAAGGCCTGGGCGCGCTCGAGCGCGGGTTTGCCGCTCTCGATCAGGGCCTTGACCCTTTCCTCCGCGGTCTTCGGGGCTTCCTTGTGGGCGTGGTGGACGACCTTGACGGCTCCAGCTTTGCGGGCGGTCTTCTTCGGGTTGCGGGGCATGGGTGCTAACTCCTTGTTTTGGGTTTCGACGAGGTCCGTCGCCGTCGGGGCGCCGGATGAGAGGGTGAAGGGGCGGGCTTGGCCACGATGGTCTCGAGCGCTTTCAATTCGCGGGCGAGACCGGCGATGGTGAGAACCGCGCGCCCGGGCTGAAGGGCGGGGATCGGCCGTCGGGTGGCGGCTCCGGCCGCCTCCATCCCGCTGTGGATCGCGGTTTCGACCTCCTTGCGGAGGTGAAGGGCTTCCTCGATGCCGAGCCGGCCGCGCGCGACCAGGCGCGCGGCGATGACCTCGGCCTCCCGTCGCGCGCGTTCGGCCAGGTCCTTGATGGGCGCCGCCTCCGGCTGAGGCAGCCTGGCTCCGCCGGCGAGGCGAAGCAGGGTTTCCATCAGGCCGCCGGGCAGGGACTGGGCGCGGCGCTTGACCAGATCGACCAGGGCCTGGGCGAGGATTCTCGGGGTGGCGTCCTCGCCGCCCGGATGCTCGACCACCCGCACCGACTCGCCCGCGACCACCAGGTCCACGATGTCGGCGAGGGAGACATACCGCTTCGCCGTGGGGTCGTAGAGCTTGCGATTGGCGTGGCGGGTGATGAGCCGGGACATGGAACGGCCTCACCATAACGCAGTGCGTTATCAGATGTCAAGCGAGATAACGCAGCGCGTGATCGCGACGACGGGCGGAGGCTAGCGGAGTCCCAGGCCCTGGGTGCCGTGGGCCGCGGTTCGCTTGGAGCGGAAGTGTCCGAGGACGACGCCCGCGGCCATGGACATCAGCATCACCACCCCGGCGAGCGCGAAGGAGCCCACGATGATCTCGCCGAGCGCGAGCTTGGGACGGTCGAGCTTCACCCAGGTGATCACCTCGCCGGGCTTCAACGAGGGCCGCGGAATGGCCGCGAAGGAGTTCCGCCCGGGCGAGGGCGTGGCCACCACCGCGGCGGTTGCCGCCGGGGTGAGGGAGACGCCGGGGAGCGGAGTCGCGGCGGGGGCCGCCGGGGTCGCGGGGACTTGAGGATTCACCGCCCCGGAGTCTAGAGCGAACCCTCTCCGCGAGCGAAAGGGCCGCTACCGCTTCGACCGGCCCTTGGCGGTCACGCGCACGCCAGGACGGGATCCGAGCTTCGTGTTGGTGGTCCGGTTCAACTGGCCCAGATAGGTGCGCACGCCCTCGAGGAGCGACTCGGCCAGCTTCTGCTGATACTCCTCCGACTTGAGCCAGCGCTCCTCTTCGGGATTGGAGATGAAGCCCACCTCGGTGAGGATGCTCGGCATATTGGCGCCGATCAGGACGTAGAAGGGCGCGGTGTGCACGCCGCGATCGAGCACGCCCTGGAAGGAGGGCGAGAGGCCCTCGACGTTGTTTCGCTGGATGAGGCTCGCGAAATCGCGGCTCTCATCGATCTTGCTGTTGGTGGTGATGGCCTTCACCAGGTTGTTGAGATCCTTCATGGTGGCCTGCGAGATCGCGTTCTCGCGCGCGGCCAGCTCTTCCGCCGCCGCGTTCTTGGCGAAACTGAGGTAGTAGGTCTCGAGACCGCGTCCCGCGCTGTTGCGCGCGGAGTTGATGTGCACGGAGAGGAAAAGGTCCGCGCCCGACGAATTCGCGATGGCGGTGCGCTCTTCGAGAGGGATGAAGACGTCGGTGTCGCGCGTCATCACCACGTCCGCGCCCAGTTCGTTCCGGAGCAGCTTCTCGAGCTTGAGCACGATGGCCAGGGTGATGTCCTTCTCCTGGGTGCCGCCGCGGCCGATCGCGCCCGGATCGTGACCTCCGTGGCCCGCGTCGAGGCAGATACGGCGCGCGCCCAGACCGAGCTGGCGCGCGAGCGAGTAACTGCCGTCGCGATTCTTCGTGGGGGCGCCGTTCGCGGTGGAAAGAGGCGTCGGGGTCGGGCGAGGCGTCGGAGTGGAGACCGGAGTGGGCAGGGGCGCGGGGGGCGGGGTCGGCTCCACGCGCGGCGCGGGGCGGACGGTGGCTGCGGGCGTGGGCGCTGCCGTGGGCTCCGCCTCGGTCGGAGTGGACTCGGGGAGCACGGGGAGCTGCTGGTTGACCTCGACGTTCTCCATGGTTTCCGGAGTCGGCGAGCCCGGGGGGAGCGCCGGACGATCGGGGGGAGCGACGGTCTTCGGGTCCGCGCCCGCGACCCGCGCGCCCTTCTGGTTCGCGCCGCGGACATCGATGACCAGCCTCTCCGGGTCGGGGAGGAAGAAGACATCGTGGCTCGAGGCCTCGCCGAAGTCGATGACCACGCGCACCACGTTCTCGCGATTGACCCCGATGCGGATCTGTTTCAGGAAGGCGTTCCCCACCGGGAAGGTCTTGCCCACGAGATTGGGATGGAGCCTGGTGCCGATGAGATCCACGAAGAGGCGGGGCGGGCTCTCCAGGCGGTCCTGCTTGATCTCCACCTTGTGGTCGAGGTCGATGACCACGCGGGTCGAAGACTCGCCGCTCCAGAACCGGACGCCGAAGATCTGGACGTGCCCGCTCGCGGTGGGACCGGTGCGCTCGAACTGGGACCCGCCGGTGGGCGCCCCGGAGGTCGTCGGGGCCTTCTCCGCGGCCGCCGATCTCGTGGTCTTCTCCGCGGTCTTTCCCGCCCGGGAGGCGGCCATGACCCGTTTCAACACCTTCGCGCGCGGCCCGTCCGGGTACGCGGCCAGGTACTTCTCCGCCGCCTCCCTCGCCCCCGCCTTCTGATCGCGCTCGTTGAGGATCTCGTAGGTCGCGAAAAGAGCGGATTCCCCCAGGCTGCTGCCCGGATACTCCTCCACGATGAGCGCGTACGACTCGAGCGCCTGGTCGGAATAGCGCCGGCTGTTGAACAACTCCGCCATCTCCCGCTGCAGGTTGCCCGCGCCCAGGAGGGCATCGTCGCAGTAGGGGCTTCGCGGATAGCGGTCGACCACCGCGCGATAGGCGCCCGCGACCTTCTCCCACTCGGCCTTCTTCGCCTTGAGGCGGGGCGAGGCCCGCAGCGCCATCTCGGCCTTCCGGGCGGCCTGGAACATCGACCGGTCGGGCTTGGAGGGCGGGGGGTGGGCGTGGCCTTCGCCCTGGCCGTCGAGGCGGAGTTCCTGGAACCGGTCTTGGGGGTGGCCTTGGGGGTGGGGGTCGGCCGGGGCTTGGGCGTGGGCGCGCTCTTCTGCGAGGCGCGCTTCTGCGGGGTGGCGGCCAAGACGTCCGCCGGCAGTCCGGGACAGACCCAGAGAAGGGCGACGGCGAACGCCGTCAGGCGGCGAGGTGGCCGTCTCACGACTGCCTCGAGTCCACTTCCGAGAAGTAGTTCTTCGGGACGAGGATCTCGCGCGGTCGCGCTCCATCGGCGGGACCGATGATGCCGTCCTGCTCCATGAGGTCGATGAGCCGGCCCGCGCGCGAGAAGCCGATGCGGAAGCGGCGCTGCAGCATGCTGGTGGAAGCCTGGCCCTGCTCGACCACCAGGCGCGCGCATTCGTCGAAGAGATCGTCGCGATCTTCGGCGCGGGCCTTCTCCGCGGCGGAAGTCTCGGTCTTGCCCACGGTGTTGTCGTAGGTGGGCTCGCCGGTGGTGCGAAGGAACTCGGTGATCCGCCCGATCTCCTTTTCCGAGACGTAGGCGCCGTGCACGCGCACCAGGCGCGAACTCTGGGGGGGCAGGAAGAGCATGTCGCCGCGTCCGAGGAGCTGCTCGGCGCCGCTCGCGTCGAGGATGGTCCGCGAGTCGACGCGGGCGGACACGCGGAAGGAGATGCGCGCGGGGAAGTTCGCCTTGATCAGGCCGGTGATGACGTCCACCGAAGGCCGCTGGGTGGCGAGGATCAGGTGGATGCCCACCGCGCGCGCCATCTGGGCGAGGCGGGTGATCGACTCCTCGACGTCCTTCGACGACACCATCATGAGGTCGGCGAGCTCGTCGATGACGATGACGATGTAGTGGAGCGGAGTGAGCCCCGACTCCGCCTCGCCGTCGCTCTTGATGATGTTGTTGAACTGCTCGATGTTGCGCACGCCCTCGGCGGCGAGGATGCGGGTGCGCTTGTCCATCTCGCCCACCGCCCACTTGAGCACGTTGGCCGCGAGCTTGGGCTCGGTGACCACGGGGGCGAGGAGGTGGGGGATGCCCTCGTAAACGCCGAGCTCGAGCCGCTTGGGATCGATCATGATCAGGCGGCATTCGTCGGGAGTGGTGTGGAAGAGGAGGCTCGCGATGATGCAGTTGAGGCCCACGCTCTTGCCCGTGCCGGTGGCGCCGGCGATGAGCAGGTGGGGCATGGTGGCGAGGTCGGCGATGTAGGTGTCTCCGGCCACGTTCTTGCCGAGGCCGATGAGCAGGCGCGCCGACGACCGCCGCGCGAGGTCGGAGTCAAGCACCGCGCGCAGGCCGATCATCTCCCGCTCTTCATTCGGGATCTCGATGCCCACGGTGCCGCGGCCGCCCATGCGATCGATGCGGACCGACTCGGCTTCGAGGGCGAGGGCGAGGTCGTCGGCGAGCGAGACCACCTTCGCGTACTTCACCCCGGCATCGGGTTTGAACTCGTAGGTCGTGACCACGGGGCCGGGATGGATCTCGACGATCGCGCCCGCTACCCCGAACTCCTTGCACTTCGCCTCGACCACGCGCGCCCGTTCCGTGAGCTTCGTGCGGTCGAAGCTCGACACCGCCACGGTCGGATCGAGCAGGCTCAGGGGAGGGAGCGCGAAGCGGCCGCGCTTCACGGCGGAGCGCGCATTCTGGACTTCGGGAGAGAGCGGCTCGCGCCTTCGGCGCAGGGCGGCGCGAGAAGGGGCCTCGGTGATCAGCGGGCCGGGAGGTGTCGTCGTGGAACCCGCGCGCGGCGTATCGGGAATCATCGAACTCTGGAGGGGGACGACCGAGGGTGGCGCCGGCGGGGCCAGGCCCGCCCCGAGCGGCGGCGCGAAGATCGGCTCGTGGCCGTGACCGGGGGACGACGGGCCGAGAGACGATGCGGGATGGAGGTCGAGATCCTCGAAGGGCCGCGCGAATGGGGCCACGGGCTGGCCCGCTCCTGTGATGCTCTGCTTCGATCGGACCGGGTAAGCCTCGGGCTCGGGGATCGGATCGAACACCAGGGCAGCGCGCGGTGGCGGGACTTCCGCGGCCGCCGCGCTCTCGTGAAGCGGGAGATCGATGAAGCGCGCCTGCGCCGGATCGATCACGGGAAGGTCCGGGTCAAGGTCGGCCTCCTCCTGGGTGCGGGCCGCGTGCTTCTTGATCACCTGCTGGCGCAGATGATCCTTCCGCCGGGTTTCGCGCCAGTGCGCGAAGGCGACCCGGGCCGCGGTGATGCGATCGCCGATCCAGGTCACCATGGAGGTCAGGAAGGCGGAGAAGGAGAACTGGGTGGTGAGGATGAGGCCGGTGAACAGGGACAGCCCCAGGACCACCACCGCCCCGAACCGTCCCACCCGAACGCTGAGGAAGAGAGCGAGGGCCTCGCCGATGGCGCCCCCCGCGCGGATGGGCTCGCCCGAGAAGGGCACGGTCTTCATGGCGATGAACGCGAAGGCCGCGGAGGAAAGGAGCAGGGCCATGAGCCCGACGCTCTTCGTGACCACCGCGTCCAGTTCCTCGCGCCAGAGCAATCGCCAGCCGGCGATGAGGAGGCCGAGGGGCAGGACGAAGGCGGCGATCCCGAAGGCCTGGCCCACGAAGAGCTCGGAGATGAAAGCACCGTACCGGCCGATCCAGTTGCGCGGCTCGCCCATGGCGCCCGTCGAGAACCAGGGAGTCGGGTCGTGAGGATCGTAGGTGGCGAACGAAAGCAGCAGCATGAGGGCGAAGCCGAGCAGGCAGGCGCCCTTGAGTTCGGGCCAGAGCGTGCGCGAGTTGCTGGCCATGATGGTCAGATCTCCACCAGGACGGGGGCGACCACGGGCCGCAGCTGGAACCGCCGCTTCAGGAGCCGGGTGACGTCGGTCTCGATGGTGGCGCGCAGGCCCTTGGGCGAGGTATCGGTCGCCCATTCGCGCACCGTCGCGTTCACGGTGTCGCGGATCTCCGCCACGATCGATTCTCCAGCATTTCCATCGATGAAGCCCCGGGTCACCAGTTCGCAGGGGCGCGCCCACTTCCCGCTGGAGGCGGAGACGAACACGATGGGGCTCACGAAACCGGCGGTGGACAGACGATGCCGCTCGCCGAGGAGATCGTCCGAGAGGTCGCCGGACAGGCCCGCCCCGATGCAGCGCCTCGGGATCTCGATGCGGTCTTCCACGCGCGATCCGGTTTCGCCGACGCGCAGGATCTCGCCGTTCTCGATCACGTGAACCTTCACGTCGCCCGAAAGCGCCGACTCGACCAGGCGCGCATGGGCCGCGAGCATTCGCAGCTCGCCGTGGATGGGCACGAAGACCGCAGGGCGCACGAGCCTCACCAGCTCGTTCAGTTCGTCCTGGGCGGCGTGCCCGGAGACGTGGACGTGCGCGCATCCGCCGTGGACCACGCGGGCGCCCGCGCGGATGAGCCTCGCCATCAGGCGCGAGACGATCCGGTCGCGGCCGGGGATGACCCGCGAGGAGAACAGCACCAGGTCGCCCCGCTGGATCTTCACCAGCGGGTGCTGGCCCGCGGCCATCCGCGCGAGCGCCGATCGCGGCTCGGCCTGCGAGCCCGCGGCGAACACCAGCATCTGCCGCGAGGGCGTGGTCCCGGTGACCGCGTCGTCGAGCATCAGCACCTCGGCGTCGATGGTGAGGTGCCCGAGGTCGCGGGCGAGGGTCACGTTCTCGGTGATGCGCCGGCCTGCGAAGGTCACCTTGCGGCCCTGGGCAAAACCGATGCGCGCGATGCGTTCGATGCGGGGAATCGAGGAGGAGAAGCAGGTGGCGATGACGCGGCCTTCGGCCTCGTCGAAGGCCGCCTCGATCCCGGGGATCACGTCGTCTTCGTGGCCGGTGACTCCCGGCGTTTCCGCGCCGGTGGAATCGCCGAACATGAGGTCCACGCCGCGGCGGCCCCACTCCGCGAAGGCCTCGAGGTTCGTGCGGTCCGCCAGGGGCGCGGTCTTCGCGAGCTTGAAATCACCGGTGTGCAGGATCACGAGTCCGCCGCACTCGATCACGAAGGCGACGGATCCCGGCGTCGAGTGCGCGACCGGCAGAGAGTGGACGCGGAAGGGACCGGCTTCGATGACGACGCCGGGTTCGATGATCCGCAGTTCGGCTTCGAGGCCTGCTTCCGCCAGGCTCCGCTGGGCGAGGCCGAGGGTGAAGCGCGTGCCATACACGGGGGCTTTCGACCATTCGAGCGCCTGGGGCAGCGAGCCGATGTGATCCTCGTGCCCGTGGGTGAGCAGGATCGCGTGCATCCGGCCCGGGCCGAGCCGGCCGTAGTCGGGCACCATCCGCTCGACCCCGTTGTCCCACTCCGGAAACATCTGGCCTGCGTCGATGAGCAGGCGATCCTCGCCCGTCTGAAGGAGAAGCGAGTTCATGCCGAACTCGCCCAGTCCCCCAATCGGGGTGATTCGGAGATCGGAGTTCAAGGGGTCTTCGTGAGATCTACGGGCGCGGGCAACACCTCGGCCAGGCGGGCGAACTCGGCGACCGTAAGTGTTTCAGCTCTACGGACTTCCGAGATCCCGACTAACTTAAAGTAATGCTTGAGGTCAGGATACCTAAGTCTAAGATTATTTTCAATCGTACGCCGCCTTTGAGTGAAGGACGACCGGACGAGGGTGTCGAGCGCCTTGATGTCGCGGACCGGGTGGCGGGGTCCGCCGAGAAAACCGCACCGGATGACCGCGGAATCGACCTTGGGAGGCGGGGAGAAGTCACGCGGCTTTAGACGCTGGACGATGGAGACGTCCGCCCAGAGGGCGTAGAAAACCGAAAGGATCCCGTAGGCCTTGGACCCAGGGGGGGAGGCGATGCGTTCCGCGACCTCTTTCTGCAGCATGAGGTGGGCATCGGTGAAGTGGTCGCGGTGGTCGAGGAAGCGGCGCAGCAGAGGGCTCGAAATCGCATAGGGGAGATTGCCCGCGAGCCGCGAACCGCGGGGCACGAGCGCGCGGTAGTCGATCTCCAAGGCGTCCCCGTGGATGAGGGTGACGTTTTTCGGAACCCGGCCCTTGAGTTCGTCGAGGAGCCTGAGGTCGATCTCGATCGCGACCACGGCCTTGCACCGGGCGGCGAGGAGGGACGTGATGGCGAGCGCTCCCGGTCCGATCTCGATGAAGGTGTCGTCAGGCCGCGGGTCGATCAGATCGACCAGGTCGTGCGCGGGCTCGTGGCGGAGGAAGTGCTGGCCGAAGGGGCGGGGCATGGGGGACCCCACACGTTACTTTCCGAAGGTGGGCGGAAAGAAAAAAGCCCCGGGTCGCCCCGGGGCTTCGAAACGCCTTTCGCGCGAACTAGAACGAGAGCTTGCCGCTCAGGGTCAGCGAACGGTTGCCCCAGTTGTTCAGGTTCTTGCCGAAATCCGCGCTCGACATGCTGGTGACCGGGACGCCGTAGTTGTCCTGGTCGAACACGTTGAAGGCGTCGATGCGCACGTTGAGGCGAGTCTTCTTGATCGGGAAGTTCTTCGCGAGGGACACGTCGGTGTTCCACCACGAGGCCGCCCGGTGCGCGGTCTTTCCTCCGTTCCCGTTCCCGAGGCTGAAGGGCAGGACGGCGCCGCTGGCCGTGCGGGGCACCGTGTAGTAGCCGTTGTTGGTGAAGCCCTTGTGCTCGGAGTCCCAGTCGAACGAACCGGAACCGGTGAGGTTCGGACGATCGGCGCCGCCGCCGTTTCCGTTCGTATCCTGGCCGGTGAAGATCGTGAAGGGCTGGCCCGACTGGAATTGCGTGACCCCCGAGAACTGCCAGCCTCCCGCCACCTGCTTCCAGAAGCCCGACTTCGGACCCGGGATCTCCCAGATGTAGTTGACGGCCAGGCGATGAGTGCGGTCGAAGACCGACAGGGCGTACTCTGACGAGAGGTCGAAGTAGTCCTGGGGAACCTGGGACGCGCTGTTCGTGATGTCGCCGACGCCGAGGGATTCGTCGTTGTTGCTCTTCAGCCGGGAGAGGGTGTAGGAGACGCCGCCCTGCACACCGTGCGACATCTTCTTGTTCACCTGCACGAAGAGCGCGTGATACTGCGACTTCGCCTGGGCGTCGTTCCCGCCCGGGCCCACGTCGGTCGGGATCACGGTCCTTGAGCCGTACTGAGGGTTGAGCCGCCGCTGCTGGACGGTGGGGATCGCGGTCTGGCTTCCGGTGGCGCGGACGAGGGCGGCCTGCGCGGCGGTGAGGATCGCCGGGTTCATCTGCTGCTGGTTGACCCCGTGGCGGCCGGTGCTGCCGGTGTAGCCGAGCTGGAGGACGAAGTCCCGGCCCACCTCGCGCTGGATCGACGCGCTGTAGAAGTGGGTCAGGGGGTTCTGGGCGTTCTCAGCGGAGTTCACGTAGCCCGCGAGGGGGTTGAAGACGGCGGCGCCGCTGGACGTGGTCTTGTTGGGATAGACGTCGAGGGCGTTGTTCTGGGTCACCACGACCACGCGCGGATAGTTCGATGCGTTCACGGTCAGCAGGTTGTAGAAGAGAACGTCGTAACCGATGCCGTAGCCGCCGCGGATGGAGGTCTTGCCGTCTCCGAAGAACCCGTTGCCGCGCGGGCTCCAGGCGAAGCCCACGCGCGGGGCGAAGTTGTTGTAGTCCCGCTTGACCGGGGGAGGCACCAGGGCGCCGAGGCTCTCGGCGTCCGTGGCGCCGAAGAAGCCAAGCGGCACGGTCGACAGCTCATAACGCAGGCCGATGTTCAGGGTCAGATCGGGATTGATGCGGAAGTCGTCCTGGGCGTAGAAGAACCACTGCCACTGCTTGGCCAGGAAACTCGCGGTCTGCAGCGCCTGGTTGTAGGTGGTGGCCAGGTTGTTCATGTAGTTCTCGAGGCTTCCGAAGGTGAACGTGCCCTTCGAGTCGAAGGCCGCCTGGTTGTCCAGCTTGTTGTAGCGGACGTCGGCGCCGAACTTGAACGAGTGCCGACCGCGCAGGAGCGAGGTGGTGTTGGTGAACTGGAACGAGTTCTGCACGCGTCCCTGGGGGAAGTTGCTCAGGCCGCCCACGGTGAAGAGGCCCGTGATGGTGGCGGTGGGGGAGGTCGGATCGTTCTCCGGGAACTGCAGGTCGCGGCGGACGTAGGAGGCGCGGAACTCGTTCAGGGCGTTCGGTCCGAAGATGTGGGTGTGCGAGATGGACGCGTTGTGGTCCCGGGTGGCGGTGTTCGCCGCGAAGAGTTCGGCGAACTGCGTGTTGGAGTTGTTGTTCATGGTATCCGGCCGATTGAGCGAGTAGCGGGCGGTGACCGTGTTGGTGGGAGAGATCTGGTGATCGACCCGGCCGGTGAACTTGTAGGTGGTGTTGGGCGTAAAGCGGCCGAAGTTCGTCTGGGCGGTCTCGATGGCGACGCCGTTCACGGTCTGGGTGGCGGTGTTGCGGAACACGGGATTCTTCGAATACAGACCCTGCAGGAACGACAGCCGCTGCAGGACGGCCTGACGGCTGGCCGCGCTCTGGCCCGCGCGCAGCGGGACATTCTGCAAGGCCGCGTAACCGGCGGGAGTGGGCACCCGCACCGTGCCTCCGAGAGTCTGGCCGGTCCGGTTGGAGTCGCGCTGGAACAGGCCGAAGAAGAACGTCTTGTTCTTCACCAGGGGCCCGCCGAAGTCGAAGCCCGCCTGATGCCGCACGAACTTGGTCGGGTCCTTCAGGTTGTTGCCCTTCTCGATGTTGTCGAGGGAGTTGAGCCCGGCGGAACGGTAGTAATCCCACACTTCACCCTTGAAGTTGTTCGTGCCCGAGCGGGTGATGACATTGATCTGCGCGCCGGAGTTGCGGCCGTACTCGGCGCTGAAGTTCGCGGTGCCGACCGAGTACTCGGAGACTTCCTCGGGGAGAACCGGAGTGGTCTGAATGGTGACCGACAGGTCGTTGTTGTCGGTGCCGTCGATCATGAAGTTGTTGTTGCGCGCGCGGTTGCCGTTGGCGGAGATTCCGGTAGACCCGGGGGCGGTGAAGGTGTTCGGCGCGAGCAGGGCGAGGTTGTTGATGTTGCGGCCGGGAAGCGGGAGTTCGACGGCCTGGCGAGACGTGGCGGTCATGGCGATGTTCGGGTTCGTCTTGTTGAGTTCGATCTCGCCCCGCACGTCCTGGACCACGATGGTGTCGGTCAGCCCGCCCACCTGCATATCGGCGTTGTAGGTCGTCTCCTGGTTGGTGAGGACCTGCACCGCCGCTCGCTCAGTCCGCCGGAAGCCTGAGAGCTGGACCGCGACGGTGTACCTGCCCGGCTCGAGAGCGGGGGCCCGATAGAAGCCTTCGGCGTTCGTCACCACCGTACGCACGATGCCGGTGTCCTCGTTGGTGATGGTCACAGTGGCGCCGGGGAGGACCCCGCCGGTGTCGTCCCGGACCGTGCCGCCGAGGCTGCCGCGGGTCATCTGGGCCGACGCGAGCGCGGCGAGCCCCAAAAGGGTGAACGCCGTCGCGAAGCGCGACAGGATTCTGGTCAGGTGTTTCATTTCATCAATCTCCTGAATCAATTTGCAGTTGTATTTGCCGAATGAGATTCATGAGCAAGACCGGGGGCCAGACCTTGCGAAAGCCTTAAGCCCTTCTTCTCCAATGATCTATGGGATGCCCGCTCGTCCCCGGACTCCAGAGGATTGAAGATGGTTGCCGGATCCGTGGATTCAGCCTGTCGACCTGCCCTCCAGCCGCGCGCTCAATGCAGATTTCATGCAGTTTCCCCCCTTGATCGCCGTCGTGCGACGAAATGACTGAAAATGACGGCATGACGCAGCGAATCGGACTCGTCGCCGGCCTCTTTCTTTGTGCCTCGGGCGCGGCGATCTTCGCGTCGAGGATGTGGGACTGGGCGCTCAACTTCGACCCCGGCTTCACCTTCCCTCAGGCTCCCGTTCCCACCGGTTCTCCATTGAGTCGCGGCGTGACCATCCTCCTCGTGGATGGACTGCGGCTGGACGCTTCGCGGCGCATGGAGACGCTCAACGCCTTGCGCGTCCAGGGCGCGGATATCGAGGCTCGAGTGGGCACACCGTCCTTCTCCCGGCCGGGGCGGGCGACGGTGGCGGTGGGAGCCTTCCCGTCCGTCCACGGGGTCACGACCAACCGGCAGAAGCGCGAGATTCCGCTCGACAACATCTTTCGTCGCGTGGGAGGGATGGGCGGAACCTGCCGTGTCGCGGGCTCGAAGATCTGGTCGAGCCTCTTCGGCAGGGACATCGAACGGTGCGGCGCGTATCGCCCGGGTGAAGCCAAGGAGGGTCCCGGGGCGTTCGTCCGCCAGGTTCCGGACGTCCGGGCCTCCCAGGAGGCCGGGATCGCCTTCATCCTGCAGGAACCGGCGATGCTGCGGATCGCCGACGTCATCTCCACCGACTTCGCGGCGCACGAATACGGCGGCACCTCGCCGGAGTACCGCGCGGAAGTGCAGCGCACCGACACCGCGCTCGCCGAGCTGGTGAAGCGTCTCGACCTCACGAACGAGACCCTGATCGTGACCGCCGATCACGGCCATCGCGACGCCGGGGGGCATGGCGGAGAAGAGGCCGAGGTTCTGGCCATCCCGATCGTGATGGTGGGAGCGGGAATCAAGCCGGGCGCCACCGCCCGCGCGACCCAGGCCGACATCGCACCGACGGTGGCGGCGCTGCTGGGCGCCGCGCTTCCGGCCGCGACCTCGGGCCGTCCGATCGAGTCCGTCCTCGCCCTCGACGAAACCGGGCGCGCTTCGCTCAACGCCGCCGCGGATCTGCAGCACCGGGCGTTCGAGAGCGCGGTGGGCGGCCGTCTCGGCGTGACCGCGGATCGGGGCGGCAACACCGACTTCGACCATCTCGCCTTCGCCCAGCGCGACGAGCGCAAGACGCGGAGTCTTCCTCTCCTGATCCTGGTCATTGTGGGCCTTCCCTCCATCGTCCTCGGCGCCATTCATTTCTCGCGGGCCAGCTCGACCGCGGTCGGGGCCGGAGTCGGAGCGGCCGTCCTCACCCTGCTCGGCCCCATCGGGTCGAGGATCCCCGCCATGTCGTTCTCGGCGATCAACTACGATGAGATGCTCCTGCCGTTCTTCGAGCACGTCATGACCCTCGCCGCAATCCTGGCCCTTGTCGCCGTGGTGGTGACCGCCGCGGCCACCCGGTTCCTCTCCCGCCGCGGAAAGGCCGCCTCGGTCGCCGATAGCGCGGGCGCCACGGGTCTGATTCTGAGCGCGGCCCTCGCGGTCGCGACGGCCTGCTGGTGGTGGAACTTCGATCTGCTCTCGCCCCTCACTCTCCCGGGTCCGGATCGCCTGGTGGAGGCGTATTCGCTGACCCTTGCCACCTTCAGCGCCTCGGTCATGACCCTGGTCCTGATGGCCTCCCTCTGGATCATTGAAAGGGCTTTTCCCTCCCGCGGAGAGGCCCAGGGCACCGTCCTTCCGTAGCGCCTTGCGCGCGGGCGAACCCGGACAGAGAATCACCACCCTGTCCTTAAGGAGGACCCATGCTCACTTCACTTCGCGCCGGGCTCACGGCTGCCGCCTTCCTCGGAATCGTCGCCTCGCCGCCCGCGGCCGCGCAGTCGAAGGTCCTCGACAAGGAGACCTTCTTCCAGATGGAGTCGATCTCGAACCCGGTGATCGCGCCCGACGGCTCGCAGATCGTCTTCACGCGAGGCTTCGTCGACACGAAGAAGGACCAGAACGCCTCGTCCCTGTGGATCGTCGACGGGCGGGGAGAACGCCTGCGCCAGTTGACCGAAGGGACCTACCGCGATTCCTCGGCGGCGTTCTCGCCGGACGGTAAGCGGATCGCGTTTCTCTCGAACCGCTCGGGCTCCACCCAGATCCACGTGATGTGGCTGGACACCCGCGAGATGGCGCAGCTCACCCGGCTCGACTCGGAACCCTCCGCCCCGCTCTGGTCGCCCGACGGCTCGAAGATCGCGTTCACCGTGCGCGTCCTCGATGAGACCTCGCCCCTGCCCATCAAGCTGCCCAAGACGCCGAAGGGCGCCGAGCTGGCGAAGAGCGCGGTGCTCGTCGACCGCACGGTGTGGGGCGCGGATGGCACCGGGCCGACCACGAAGGGCTTTACCCATGTCTTCCTCGTGGACGCGAACACCGGCGGCACCTCGCGCCAGGTCACCTCGGGCGACTACAACCACAACTCGCCTTCGTTCTCGCCCGATGGAAAGACTCTGTACGTCTCGGGGATCCGCAAGCCCGACGCCGAGTACCTGAAGGGCGACTCCGAGATCTACGCCATCTCCCTCGACACTCTCGAGGTGAAGGCCCTGACCGATCGCAAGGGTGAAGACTCCTCGCCCGAGGCGTCCCCGGATGGGAAGTGGATCGCCTATCTCGGCCACGACGAGAAGGGCTACACCAACGACGTCGACTCGCTCCATCTCATGTCGAACACGGGGGAGAACAAACGGATTCTCGCGACCGGACTGCCGAGTTCGCCTGCCGACCTCACGTGGGGAAGCGACGGCGTCCTCTACTACTCGATGGAGGAGAAGGGCGAGAAGAACATCTATTCGATCGCCACCCGAACGCCCGGCGCCTCGCCCCAGAAGTTCACCACCGGCGCGCACGTGCTCAATGGGCTCACCATGGCGCGGAGCGGCATGAACGCGGCCGTGCGTAACTCGGCGAAGGAGCCCGGCGTGCTCGTCTCCTTCACCCTGCTGCGGCCGAACGACCTGCGCGTCCTGGTCGACGTGAACAAGGACGTGCTCGAGGGCGTGAAGCTCGCGGACTCCGAGGAATTGTGGGTGACCTCCGCGGACGGCCTGAAGGTCCAGGGCTGGCTGATGAAGCCCGCCAACTTCGATCCCGCGAAGAAGTATCCGATGGTGCTGTGGATCCACGGCGGGCCGTGGAGCATGTACAGCGTGGCCTGGAACTGGGCGTTCCAGAACTTCGCCGCCAACGGCTACGCCGTCTTGTGGATGAATCCACGCGGATCCACCGGCTACGGCCAGGACTTCGTGAACGGCATCCAGAACGCCTACCCGGGAAAGGACTACGACGATCTCATGGCCACGGTGGACGCGGCGCTCGCGAAGGGTTTCGTGGACAAGGACAACCTCTTCGTGTGCGGGGGCTCCGGCGGAGGCGTGCTGACCGCGTGGATCGTGGGTCATACCGACCGGTTCCGCGCCGCGGGATCGATGCGCCCGGTCATCAACTGGCATTCGTTCGTGGGGAACACCGACAGCGCGAACTGGTACGACCAGTTCAAGAAGTTCCCCTGGGAAGACCCGATGGAGTACGCGCGCACCTCGCCGCTGACGTATGTCGGCAACGTCACTACCCCCACCCTGGTCATGACCGGCGAGGCCGACCTGCGCACGCCCATTCCGCAGAGCGAGGAGTTCTACCGCGCGCTCAAGATGCTGCGGAAGGCCGACACCCTCCTGATCCGCATGCCGGAGGAGTTTCACGGCTGGCGCCGGCCCACCCATCAGATCGCCCAGCAGCTCTACCTCCAGGCCTGGTTCGAGAAGTACCGCACGAAGGCGAGCAAGGACGCGGTTCCGGCTCTGCCCTAGTTCGGCTTTTTGGAACCTCGAAGCGGGGGGCGGCGTTACCGGGGCATGATCCCAAAGCGGCGTTCCCTCGCCCGGTTTGTCGTCCTCGCTTGCCTGTTGCTCTCCTGGCCCGCCCGCGCCCGTGCCGGGGCGTTTCCCTATTGGGGTCTCTCCTACGGATCGCCCGAGCGCGCGGCCGCGCATCTGGGCGTTTCGTTCGGCGACGCCGTTCCGGGAGCCGGGACCGAGGGCTTCGCCATGGGATCGGGAACGATCGTCGAGGCCGCGGTCGGGTTCGGCGCCGGGACGTTTGGAATCGGCCGGTCCCTCGTGATCCTCACCGAGGAGAAATCGGTCCGCGTCCTCGCCGACTTCAAGGCGGTGGTCACAAGGACCTGGGACGAACCCCGCAGCGCCTCCGCGAATTCGACCTACCTCGGCGTGGAGGGGGGGCTGTCCGTGGCCTTCGTCCGCTTCACCATGGGCGTGGCCAAGCGGCTGGAGGACAGATCGGCAGGCGACGACTGGCTGTATCGCTGGGGACTCGGGATCCAGATCCGCATCGGCAAGGCGAAGAAGAGCCCCTAGCCGGGATCCACTTCCCGTTCAGAGCTTCGTCGACTTGACCACGAGGTAGGTGAAGGGCGCCTGGCTCACCTCGTTGAACCAGTGCGGCACGCCGCGCGGAATGACGATGATGTCGCCTTTCGTGACGGTTCGCGTCTCGCCGCCCCGCGTGCTCGAAGCCCGGTGTTCGTTTGCCCCCACCGTCCTGGGCTCGACCATCTCGCCGCCCGACACCAGCGTCGCCGTTCCTTCGAATACGTAGAAGATGTCGGTGTCGACGTCGTGAACCTCGGCGTCGCCGGGGCCCTCGCGGCGGGCCATGCCCACCCGGTACTCCGGCGTCTCGAGGAAGGAGCCGCCCGCGGTGAAGGAAGCGGCGACCTGCGCTGCATCAACGATGGTGGTGGTGTGAATCATCTTGGTTCCTCGGATCAGGGGGTTGCTTCGTCGCCTCACCAAACGGACTGGCTCCTCGCAATGACGACCTTAATGCCATCCGCTGCACGGGCAGGCCTGAGGCCCGCACTGGTCAGCCTACGTCGAGGGCGCGATGTTTGCGGGCCTCCAGGGCCTTTCCTTTCGCGGCTTCTTCCTGCGCTTCCTTTGGTTTGTTCTGGCGGGAGAGGATGTCGGCGAGGACGTAGTGGCCGAGCGGCGCCACTTCGGAGGTGTTGTCGACCTTAAGGCCGCGCTCCGCGAGGTCGCGCGCCACGTCGAGCCGCCCCGCGTTCAGCTCGGCACGCGCGAGGAAGAAGAAGGCGGGCCCGAAGTCCGGCGCCTTCTCCGTGGAGGCGCGCAGCTCGGCGATGAAGCCCGCCATGTTCCCGCGCTGGCGTTCGAGCTGGGCGAGGTTGAATCTCGCCTTGCCGTGATCCGCGTAGGTCTGAAGTTCGGCGCGGTACAGGGCCTCCGCCTCGTCGAATCGTCCGCGCGCCTCGAGCACCCGCGCGAGGTTGTACCGGCCGCCCTTCGCCTCGGGCTCGAGTTCGAGACCCTTGCGAATCATCTGCTCGGCTTCGGCGAGGCGCGAGGCCGAGAAGGCGAGCGCGCCCTGGCCGATCCAGGCCGCCCCCATCTTCGGGTTCTCCTCGGCCGCGCGCACGAAGGCGTGCTTCGCCCGATCCGCGTCGCCCATGTCCATGGCGAGCACCGCGAGCTGGAACCAGGCCTGGGGGTTCTTCGGGTTGCGGGCGAGGGCGGTCTCGAAGACGCGGATCGCGTCTTCCGCGTCGCTCTTGCGTCCGCGCGACAGGAAGAGGCGGGCGAGGTTTCCAAGCGCGATGTCATCGTCGGGCTTCAAGGCGAGGGCGTGCCGGAAGGATGCGATCGCCTCCTCGCCGCGCTTCAGCCGCACCAGCCAGTTGCCGAGGGTGAGATGCGCGTCCATGATGTTCGGGTCCTCGGCGACCACGGACTGGAGCAGCTTCGTGGCGCCCTCGACATCGTCGTCCTGGGCGAGGTCCTTCGCGCGGTTCATCTTCTGGAAGAGGGGAAGCTTCACCTTGGGGTCGGGCAGGACGGCGTCGGGATTCACGTCGATCACGTTGCCCACGTAGCCGAGGGCGGCGAGCCGCTGCAGGGTGTCCGGATCGAGGCTCTTGCGTTCCGGCGCCTTCCCCTGGTCGACCCTGGCGATGGCTTCGAGCTTGAGCCGCAGGTCCTCGGCCCGCGCGGAGAAGGCCTTGTAGATGTTGGAGGTCTCGCCGGGATCGGTTCGACGGTCGTACAGCTCGGGCTCGGGCGCGTCGACGTAGGTGTACTCGTTGCTGCGCAGGGAGCGCAGATGCTGCCAGCCGAAGTGGTAGCGGGGGAAGTAGGTCTCCGCGTACGCGGTGCCGCCGACGGGAGCGCTCGGGTTCACGATTCCTAGGGCCAGCGATGTGCCGTCGATCGGCCCTTTCACCGGAGGCAGTCCGATGAGATCGAGAACGGTGGGGAAGATATCGGCCAGGGACACCATCGACTTGTTGCGGCCCTTGTCGTTCCAGGGCGTCTTCACGATGAGGGGCACGTGCATGGTCGAGTCGTAGACGAAGTACGCGTGCGTGGCCTCCCCGTGTTCGCCCAGGCTCTCGCCGTGATCGCCGGTGATGACCACCACGGTGTTCCTGTCGAGGCCGTTCGCCTTCAGCCAGTCGAGAAGCCGGCCGACCTGCGCGTCCGCGTAGGCGATCTCGCCGAGGTACGGCTGATTCGGGAACCGCGAGGCGAAGGGCTCCGGCGGTTCGTACGGGGTGTGCGCGTCGTAAAGATGAACCCAGCCGAAGAACTTCTTCGTCTTCACGGTGTCGAGCCAGGCGAGGGCGTCGTTCACCACCTCTTCGCCCTTCTTCTGGACGGTGCCGAGCGAGATGACCTTGTACTTCGAGAGGTCGAACTGGTCCGAGTACTTGTCGAAGCCCTGGCTCAAGCCCCAGCGCGACTCGAGAACCCACGCGCCGATGAAGGCGCCGGTCTGGTAGCCCGCGCCCTTCAGGACTTCGGCCATGGTGGTGGCGGAGGGGTCGAGGAAGAAGCCCCCGTTGTCGCGAATGCCGTGGCGGGTGGGGTACTCGCCGGTGAAGATGGTGGTGTGGGACGGGAAGGTGAGGGGCACGGCCGAGGTCGCGTGCTCGAAGACCACCGCGTCCTCGGCGAGGGCATCGAGGTGAGGCGTGGTTCCGCGGTTGAATCCGTAGGCGCCCAACCGGTCCGCGCGGGTGGTGTCGAGGGTGACCACGAGGAGGTTCACGTCCGATGGCGTCTTTCGCGAGGCCAGGAGCGCGCGGGCGCCCTCCGCGCTTTCGGGGCGCCCGCTCCTCAGGAACAGGAAGGCTCCCGCGACGAGCACAAGCACGACGGCCGCGGCGGCCGCGGCGCGCGCTCCGGATCCCGCCCTCGTTTCCGGAGGCGTCGCCTCGGCTTGCTGGCCCGTCTTCTTCTTTCGACCCATGAAGAACCGGACGCTAGCCGCTCGCCTTCGCGCGCGTCAACGCGTGCGCGCGCATCAAAATTCCTGAAGGCCCGGGTTCGTGCCTGCGGGCTTGACCTTCGTGGCAATGAAGGCTCTAATCCGGCCACCTTGGCGGACGTTGCGTCCGACACGCACGTTTTTTTGAACCAACCCAATCGACCATGGAGGCCTCACGTATGCCGATACCGAAGATACGCGGCGTTGCGTCCGTTCTTGCCCTCAGTCTGGTGGCGAGCGCGGCCGGCGCCACCGAAGCGACACCCAGCCCGTCGTTGTGGAACGCCGCGCAGGACGCGGGAACCAAGGCGCCCATGAGCGCCCAGGCCACGGCGGCGCCGGCCAAGGACAATGCCCGGACCGACAGCACGTTCTTCAAGACCACGGCCGGCAGACTCACCCTCGGCCTCATGGTCGTGGGCGTCGGCCTCACCGTCTATTCCGTCAGCCACGACCGCAAGCCGGTCAAGTCACCCATCCGCTAACGAGGAAACCATGAAGACAATTCTTCGAAAAATGGCCGTGCTTGTCGCCCTCGTGATGGCGATTCCCGTCTTCGTTTCCGCCCAGAGCCTCTCCGGCGGCGTGAACGGCGTGGTCAAGGATGATCAGGGCGGAGTCCTCCCCGGGGCCACGGTACAGCTCATCGGCAAGACCGGAACCCGCGAAGTGACCACCGACCACGACGGTTCGTACCGTTTCAACGCGGTCGACCCCGGGGTGTACACGGTGGTGGTCAGAATGACGGGCTTCCAGTCGCAGCGCCGGGAGAACATCTCGGTGAGCGTGGGCAAGCAGGCCAGCGTGGACATGGCCCTCAAGATCGGGGGCCAGACCGAGACCATCGAAGTGGTGGGCGAGGCCCCGGTGGTCGACGTCACCTCGTCCAGCTCGCAGAACAACCTGTCGCAGGACGTCTTGTACAACATGCCGGTCCGCCAGGGCAACGCCGCGACCAACCTCTTGAACTTCGCGCCCGGCATCAACTCCCAGTCCGCATACGGCGGCGACGGATCGTCGGCGAACGGCCTCCTGATCGACGGCGTCGACACCCGCGATCCTTCCGGCGGCACCGCCTGGACGTTCTTCAACTTCAACATCGTCGAGGAAGTGGAAGTCGTGGGCATCGGCGCTCCCGCCGAGTACGGTTCCTTCACGGGCGCCGTGGTCAACACCATCACCAAGAGCGGCGGCAACCGCTACGCGGGCCTGTTCGATTTCACCTATTCGAAGGGGAGCTTCGCGAGCAAGAACGTTCCCGCGGACGTCACCAAGATCAACCCGGCCCTCGGCGAGTCGGCCAAGACGAACAAGTTCACCGACTTCACCACCCAGTTCTCCGGTCCCCTGGTCAAGGACAAGCTGTTCTTCTTCGCGAGCGCCCAGCGCTATCACCTCAATCAGGATCCCGGCGGTCCGGTGACGGTGCGCGACGAGGTCAGCCCGCGCCTGAACTTCAAGCTGAACTACCAGCCGAGTTCGTCGAACAATTTCATGGGCCATGTCCAGTATGACGCCTACAACATCATCGGCCGGGCCGGCGTTTCCAGCAACGTCGCCAATGACAGCCTGACCAACCAGGAAGACGCTCCGGAGTGGGTGTGGCTCGCTCAGTGGCGCCACATCTTCGGACCGAGGACCTTCAGCGAGGTGAAGTACACGGGCTGGACCGGCTTCTACGACCTCAATCCGAAGGTCAACGCGTCCCAGCACTTCGACGGAGACACCAGCCTCTACTCCGTGTCCCAGGGATGGTTCTATTACGGCGACCGCGCCCGCAACCAGGTCAATGCCTCGATCTCGCACTTCGCGGAAGGCTTCGGCAAGCACGACCTCAAGTTCGGCATCGAAGTGGAGCGCAGCAAGACCCGTGATCGGTATGGCTTCGTCAACAACACCTACTACTACGACTACGGCGGGCAGCCCTACTACGCGTACGGCTATGGCTACGACCTCAATGGCCGCAACAAGAAGCTCGCGGGCTATGCGCAGGACGCCTGGCACGTCAACGATCGCCTCACCCTGAACCTCGGCGTGCGCATGGATCACGTGGGCGGCGGCGCTCCCGGCGCTGATTCGGTCTATTCGAACACGAGCATCGCGCCCCGCTTCGGCTTCGCCTTCGATCCGAAAGGCGACAGCAAGACCGTGATCAAGGGCAGCTACAGCCAGTACTACGAGGGCATCTTCAACGACATCTACAAGCAGGCCACGAGCGGCTACCAGGACAGCATTTCCTGGGATGCGACCGGATGCCCGGCCTACGGACCGCAGGGTCCGACCGCGAGCTACTCCTGTCCGATCAGCAGGCGCGTGGAGGTGAACCGCGTGAAGGCCCCGGTCGCGACCATCGATCCGAACATCAAGCACCCACGGGTGGATGAGTTCTCGGTGGGCTTCGAACGGGCGCTCAGGAGCAACGTGCGGCTCGCCGTGACCGGAATCTGGCGCGACAACAAGAACTTCATTGGACAGGTTCTGCCGACCGCGCGCTGGACCAAGGCCTCGGGCACCTCTCCCGCACCCAACGGAAAGAACCTCGTGTATCCCGCCACCCCGTACACGTACTACAAGTGGGCGAACCGTTCCGCCTCCGCGAGCAACGTCTACATCACCAATCCCGACGGGTTCCAGTATCTCGATCCCTCCGGGAACGTGCTGGGGACGGTCAACGCCTACCGCAAGTACAAGGGCGCCATGTTCGTTCTCACCAAGGGCTACTCGCGCCGCTGGCGCGCCCAGCTGTCCTATGTCTGGTCGCAGACCAAGGGCACGGTCAACAACGGCAGCGAGGGGTCGTACGGGGTCAGCAGCTTCTACGCGAACCCGACGATGTCTCTGGTGAACTCGGATGGCCATCTCAGCAACGATCGGACCAACGAGTTGAAGGCCCTGGTGGGCGTGCAGATTCCCAAGGTGGAGATCGCGGTCAATGCCTACTTCCGATCGATCAGCGGCGGCACCTACGCACCCTATGTCCAGCTGAGCGGGTCCACCACGGGCTATTCCACCACGGGGTACTACTTCGCGAGTTCCTCGGGGCGGCGTCCGTCCCTCGAGCCGCGCGGCAGCCAGAGGCTCGACACCCTGAACATTCTCGACCTCCGGCTCGAGAAGATCTTCACCCTCAAGGGCGATCACCGGCTGTCGGTCTACAGCGACATCACGAACGCGCTCAATGTCAGTACGGTGACCTCCGTGTTCAACAACGTGGGCGGCACCAGCGTCTTCAATCCGCCGCCCCTCGCGGCGGGGACCACCACGTCGGTTCCCTACCAGGGCCCGGCCGCGATCACCCCGCCCCGGCAGATCCAGATCGGAGCGCGCTGGTCGTTCTAGTCGAATCGGCCCGCTAGGGCCGTCGTCGTCGCGGCCGCCCGGCGGTCCGCTTCAAGGCCTCGGAGCCCATCGCTCCGGGGCCTTTTTCTTTTCGGCCGATCCCTTTGCCTCGGGGTTTGGAATCCATACGGCCTGTCTGCGATCCGAACGGATCGGCCCCGGCGCCGCGCCTCGAAAAAGCCATTGAAACCTGGGCTTTTTTCATTTTTCCGGAGTGGCCCGCGATTTGCTCAGGAGAGGTGCGATCGATTTCAACGAACCACCAAGAACCAAATAGAGACTACGAAGGAACCCGACCTTGAAGAACCTCGCAACCCTCATGCTCATGCTGTTGAGCGCCCCCCTCATGGCCCAGGACGCCCCCGTCGCTCCCGCGCCCCCGGCGACCCAGGCGGACGAAACTCCACAGGATAAGTTCACCATCCACGGCTACCTCACCCAGGCCTTCGCGGAGACGAACGGCGAGCAGATCCTCGGCATTCCCGAGTCCGGCACCACCGACTACCGCCGCGCCGCCGTCCTGCTCCGCTTCACTCCGACCACCAAGGACGCGCTCGTCATCCAGCTCGCGCATCGGCGCCTGGGCCAGAGCCCGTCGATGGCTTTCGAGCCCGACGTGAAGCTCGACTGGGCCTTCTATGAACGCAAGCTCGGGGAGGACACCTCGGTCCGCGTGGGCCGCATCCCCCAGCCCATGGGCCTGCTGAACGAGATCCGCTACGTGGGCACCCTGCTGCCCTTCTATCGCGCGCCCTACAACTTCTACCAGGAGGGCTCCTTCACCTCGGAGACCGTGGACGGCCTGGCCCTGCGCCATTCGACCTCGCCCGAGAAGTCGTGGAGCGCGGAGCTCTCGGCCTACGCGGGAGGCTTCTCCATGATCGAGAGCAGCGACAGCGGCCTCGTGAAGCCGCGCGCCGAGAACCTGATCGGCGGCCAGCTGTGGCTCAACACTCCGGTCTCCGGCCTTCGCTTCGGGGTGGGCGCGCAGCGCTTCGACCTCCACGGCACGGTGATCGTCGCCGACCACGAGGACTCGTGGAAGAACTACTACGCCTCGGGCGAATACGTCGGCTCGAAGGTGAAGCTCCGTTCCGAGTATCGCAAGACGCAGATCCACGACGCCGCGGTGAACTTCGAAACCTACTATGTCTACGGGGGCGTGAACGTCACCTCCCGCCTCGGCCTGCACGGGCAGTTCGATACCTCCAAGCTCAATATTCCCGCGGGGGGAGGTCGTTTCGAGGTGCCGAAGTACTACGAGGACTGGACCCTGGGCACGACCTTCGCGATCCGGCCTGACGTGGTGGTCAAGGGCGAGTACCATTGGAGCGAGAGCCAGCTCCTCGAGACCCATGTCCAGCCCCTCGGCGCGCCCTCCCGCTCCGTGAACTATGGCATCGTCTCGATGTCGGTCTCTTTCTAGGCTCGTGGTCCCCACATCGCAAGAGGTGAACAAACAAGTGAACCGCCGAATTTTCTCGCTCTTCCTCGCTCTGGTGCTGCTCGGTCCCGCGGCCGGCTGGGCGGCCGAATACCAGGTCATCGTCAACGCGAACAATCCCACCGACATCCTCACCAAGGAGCAGCTCGCCAAGATGTTCCTGAAGAAGATCGTGAAATGGGACACCGGAATCCCCATCGTCCCGGTGGATCAGGTGGCGATTTCTCCCGCCCGCGAGGCCTTTACCCGGATCGTGCACGGCAAGGCGGTAGGCGCCATCGGCTCCTACTGGCAGCAGCAGATCTTCGCCGGGCGTGAAGTGCCCCCGGCCGAGAAGGCGGGCGATGCCGCGGTCATCGCCTTCGTCAAGGCCAATCCCGGGGCGATCGGCTACATCTCGGGCGGAGTGGCCGCCGACGGCGTCAAACTCCTCACCATTCGCTGAGCCCCCGGAGACACTCGTGGCACGGTTTCAGTTCGACGCTCTTTCGTTCCGCTTCAAGCTCCTGCTCCTTCCCGCGGTCGCGGCGGTCGGCTTCCTCCTGACCATTCTCGTGACCATGGTGTCGGGCGCGCGCACCGCGGACAAGCTGCGTCTGGCCGAAACCGGCCACGGCCCCTCCCTGGAAATGAGCCGCAACCTGGAACAGACCCTGTCCCAGATCCAGCGCGCGCTGCAGGACGCGGTGGCGGCCAGCAACGCCGATTTCGGCGAAGAGGTCGATCCGCTGAAGCAGGAGTTCCTCAAGACCCTCGCCCTCGGCAAGACGAACCCGGTGGTGAATCAGGGCGAGCTGACGCAGCTCGAGGGCGCTTTCAACACGTACTACGACACCGCCACCGCGACCACCCGCCAGATGATCAGGAACGCGAAGGGCGCGGACCTGACCGCGGCGCTCGAGGCCATGACCACGCAGTACCGCCAGGTGCGCGACACCCTCGCTGGAAACACCGAGCGCGACCGGAAGGGGATGGCCGACGCCTTCCAGTCCGTGCGCGAGGCCGAGAGTTCGGCGAACCTCCTGATCATCACCATCATCGTGCTTTGCCTGGCCATGCTGATCGGCGTCTCCATGAACGTCATCCGGGCCGTGGTGGGCCCGGTGGGGAAGGCGGTCCAGGCCGCGCACCGGCTTCGCGACGGCGACGTCACCGTCCGATTCGAGACCACCGCCACCGACGAGGTGGGGCAGCTCGTGCGGGCGCTGGCCGACGTGACTCTCTACCTGCAGGAGATGGCCGACATCGCGGAGACCATCGCGGAGGGCGACCTGCGGCGCAGCCCGAAGCCGCGCTCGGCCGAGGACCGCTTCGGCATCGCCTTCGGGGAGATGACCCGGCGCCTCGCCGGGGTCTCCCGCGAACTCAAGGTCCAGGCCTCGGGCATGGCCGCGGCCGCCCGCCAGGTTTCGTCCGCGGCCGGCGACCTTTCCGGCGGCACCTCCGACGTGGCGGCCTCCGTCGAGGAAACGCTGTCGAGCCTCGAGGAGATGCGCGCCTCCATCGCCGCGAACGCCGGCAACAGCGTGCAGATGGAAGACATGGCGAACCGGGCGGCCGACGACGCGGCGGAAAGCGGGCGCTCGGTCGAAGGCACGGTTTCGGCCATGCGCGCCATCGCCCAGAAGATCACGGTCATCGAGGAGATCTCCCATCAGACGAACCTCCTGGCCTTGAACGCGGCCATCGAAGCCGCGCGGGCGGGCGAGCACGGACGCGGTTTCGCGGTGGTCGCGGCCGAGGTGCGCAAGCTCGCGGAGCGCGCGCAGAACGCGGCCCAGGACATCGGCGAGGTGGCGAGCCAGAGCCTCGAGGTGGCGGAGAAGTCCGGCGCGCAGATCAAGCAGCTCGTGCCCGTGATTCAGAAGACCGCGAACCTGTGCCAGGAAGTGGCGGCGGCCTCGCGCGAGCAGCAGACCGGAGTGGAGCAGATCACCCACGCCATGTCCCGGGTCGATCACGTCACCCAGCGCAATTCCGCTTCCGCCGAGGAACTCTCCGCCACCGCCGAAGAACTCTCCGGCCAGGCCGCGGCCCAGCAGAAGCTCGTGGCCTACTTCCAGGTCGCCGGCGAAGACGACAGCGCGGCCGCGGCGTCCCTGCCTTCCTCAAGGCGCGCCTGAGCCCTCACCCCATGGAAGATCGCGGGATCCATCGCCGCGTGAAGAGAGCTGCGCCCGGTCCGAGGATTCACGTCCTCGTGGTGGACGACTCGGCGGTGGTGCGCCAGACCCTGACCTTCGTGCTCGCCCGCGAGAAGGACCTCCGCGTCACCACCGCGGCCGATCCCATCATCGCCATGGAGAAGATGCGGCGGGATCGTCCCCACGTGGTGATCCTCGATCTCGAGATGCCGCGCATGGACGGCCTCACCTTCCTCCGCAACGTGATGACGAGCGATCCCCTGCCCATCGTGGTGTGCTCGGGCGTGGCCGCGCGCGGCTCGGCCCAGGCCATGGAGGCCATCGAGGAGGGCGCGGTGGATGTCTTGTCCAAGCCCCGGATCGGCGTGCGCGAGTTCATCGAGGAACAGGCGGTGCTCTTCGCGGACGCGGTGCGAAGCGCGGCCTCGGCCCGGATCCGGCCCCGCGCGGGCCGAGCCGTCGAGGCGTCCTTGATGGCCCCGCGGCCTTTTCCTCCGCGTCTGTCCGCCCGTCCCGCCACCCGCGTGGATCCGGTGATCGCGCTCGGGGTCTCGATCGGAGGTCCGCAAGCGCTCGCCTCCATCGTCCCCGCCCTTCCCTCGGATCTTCCCGGGATCGTGGCCGTGCAGCACATGCCGGAAGCCTTCGTCGGGGCGCTCGCCTCCCGTCTCGATCGCCTGGGTTCCATCCGGGTCAAGCTGGCCGAGCCGGGCGATCCGGTGATTCGCGGACAGATGCTTCTGGCCCCGGGCGATCGTCATCTGAGGATCCGGCGCTCCGGTCCCGGCTTCGTGGTCGATCTCGAGGGCGGCCCGCTCATCTCTCGCCACCGGCCGAGCGTCGATGCCCTCTTCCGCTCCGTGGCCGTCGAGGCCGGGTCGCACGCGCTCGGCGTGATCCTCACCGGCATGGGAGTCGATGGGGCGGCGGGGCTCCTCGAGATGAAGCGGGCCGGGGCCATGACCATCGCCCAGGACGAGGCGACCTCCGTGGTCTACGGCATGCCCGGCGAGGCGCTGGCCCAGGGCGCGGTGGACGAGATCGTGTCCCTCGAGCGCGTCCCCGCCGCCATGGTGAGCCGCGTGGAGATGCTCATCCTGCGTCAGGAGCAGGCGGCGGTCGCCTCGGTCCTGTAGCGCGCGAAGGCGCCTCGCCGGTCAGGACTCCGCGCGCAGACCCAGCCGCTTCACCTTCGCGTAGAGCGCGCTCTTCGAGATCTTGAGCGCGCGAGCGGCCGTCTCCATCTTTCCCCGGGCCGTGCGCAGGGCGCGTTCGATGTGACGTCTTTCCGCGTCCTCGAGCGAACCATCGTCGCGGTCGGCCGCTTCGATGGGCGCGCCGGCGGCGGGCTCGAAGCGCAGGTCCTTGAGCCGGAGCTGATTGCTGTCGCTGTAAAGGCTCGCCCGCTCGAGCACGTTCCTGAGTTCGCGGATGTTTCCGGGCCACGGGTAGGCCTGGAGGGCGGCGGTGGCGTCGTCGCCGAGGGTGAGCTCGCCTCGCCCCATCTCCGCGGAGGTCTTGCGCAGCAGATACCGGGCGAGCTCGGGAATGTCCTCGGGCCGTTCGCGCAGGGCGGGCACGGTCAGGGGGAGAGTGCTGATCCGGAAGTAGAGGTCGGAACGAAAGGTTCCTTCCCGGCCGAGGGCCGCGAGGTCGCGATGGGTGGCCGCGACCAGGCGGATGTCGACCCGCCTCTCGCGCACTTCGCCCACGCGATGGAAGCGTTTCTCCTCGAGAACCTTCAGAAGGCGGGGCTGAATGGCCGGATCCATATCGCCGATTTCGTCGAGGAACACCGTGCCGCGGTGAGCGATTTCGAGCAGGCCGGGCTTGCTCGCGACCGCGCCGGTGAAGGCCCCCCGCTCGTGGCCGAACAGTTCCGATTCCAGGAGTTCGCGGCTGAGGCCCGCGCAATTGAGGTCGACCAGGGATTCGGAGGCCCGCGGTCCGTGCCGGTGCAGCCAGGCCGCGAGCACCCCCTTTCCGGTGCCGGTCTCCCCGCGGATCAGGACGGGCGACTCGGACCCCGCCACCCGCGAGGCCTCCTGGGCCAGCCGCCTTATCGCCGCAGACTTGCCGAGGAAGGGATCGATGGAGTTCCGGTTCTCCCGGGACGCCTCGGCCTGCTCGTGCTTGCGGCCCCGCACGTTCGCGATGGCGCGCTCGACCAGGACGCCGAGGACCGCGAGTTCCACGGGCTTGGTGAGGAACTGCTCGGCCCCGAGCTTGATCGAGCGCACCGCGAGGTCGATGGAGCCGTGGCCGGTGAGGATGATGACCGGGACGTCGGGCGCTGTTTCCTTGAAGCGGGGGAGGAGGCTGAGCGCGTCTCCGTCCGGGAGCGAGTAATCGGAAATGATGCAGTCGGGGCCGAAGGCCTGCTGCATGGGGACGGCATCGGCCGCGGTCGCGGCTTCCGCGATCTCATAACCCTGCTGCCGAAGGAAGTCGCACAGGGTGCGGCGGACGATGGCAGTGTCCTCGACGATCAGAATGCGGTGTCCCGACAAATCCCCTCCAAATCGGTGCGGCCTAGCTTCGATGTTAGCCGGACTGCTACGCGCGAACGCGGCGATCGCGGGACTGCAGGAAGTCGAGGCTCGATTTCAGGGAGAGCGGGCGGGCGAGCCAGTAGCCCTGGATCAGGTCGCAGCCATGAGAGAGGAGGAAGTGCTGCTGTCTCTCCGTCTCCACGCCCTCCGCCACCACTCTCAATCCCAGCCGATGCGACAGCTCGATCACGGAGGTGACGATGGCGGCCTGGGTGGAGTCGGTGTCGATGTCCCGGGTGAACGAGCGGTCGATCTTGACCACGTCGAGGGGCAGGCTGCGCAGCAGGTCCAGGGAGGCGAAGCCGGTCCCGAAGTCGTCGAGGCTGATGGAGATTCCCGCGGTCCGCAGCTCCCGCAGTACGCGCCGCGTTCCCTCGGGGTCGGTGAGAGCGTTCGTCTCCGTGACCTCCACCGCGAGCGACGAGGTGGGGAGCCCGTGCTTGTCGAGGCCGGTGCGGATATCCCTGACGAAGGTGGGGTGACGCAGCTGGATGGCCGAGGCATTGATGGCCATGCGCAGGGGGGTGGCGCGCAGCAGGTTCAACTCGCGGATGGCGCCCAGGGCCAGGTCCAGCACGATGCGCCCCATGGGAACCACCAGGCCGGTGGCCTCCGCGATGGGAATGAAGGCGTCCGGAGCCACTCTCCGTCCCAGGAGGTCCTTCGAGCGCACCAGGGCCTCGAAACCGGTGACTCCGAGGTCGTGGGTGCGCGCGATGGGCTGGAATTCGAGGAAGAAGGCGTGATCGCGCAGGGACCGGTGGAGGAACCGGTTCATTTCCAGGCGGGCCGCCGCTTCGCTCGTGAGGTCGCTCTCGAATGCGACCGCCTGGTCCTTGCCGCGTTCCTTCGCGGCCACCAGGGCGATGTTGGCGTGACGGAGGAGAGCGCCCGTGTCCGGGGCGTCGTGGGGATAGGACGCGGCGCCGACGCTCGCGCTCAGGAAGAGCTCATTGTCGTCGGCGATCCGGTAGGGCTCGCGCAGGCTGGCCACGATGTGCTGAGAGAGGACGATGCTCGATCCCAGGTCGCATCCCCGGAGGAGCACCGCGAACTCGTCCGCTCCGAGCCGGGCCACCAGATCGACGGGGCGGACCAGGGCGGCGAGGCGCCGGGCCGTCTCCTGGAGCACGAGGTCGCCCAGCCGGTGGCCGAGGTAGTTCGCGGCCTTGAATCGGTCGAGGCCGATGAGGATGACGCTCACGTCGGCATGCGTGTTCTTCGCCTCCGCGATGGCCGCGTCGGTGGCGTTCCTGAAGAAGGTCCGGTTGGGAAGGTCGGTCAGAGAATCGTGCGAGGCGAGATGGAGGGCCTCCGCTTCCGCCCGGCGCCGCTCGGTCATGTCCACCAGGGTGACCATGACCGCGCTCTTGTCTCTGAGCCTTATTCCGCTGACTCCCATATCGAACACCCGGACCTGGCCGTCCCTGCGGCGAATCCGGGATTCGTACTGGTTGGGCCGGTCGGCCAGACGCCCGTCCGGGAGGCGATCGACCTGGATGACCCGCTCCTCTTCGGGGATCAACTCCGCGACGGGGAGGCCGACCATCTCGATGACGGAATAGCCGAGATCGCGGGCCGCGGCCGCGTTCGCGTAGACCACGTCGCCGTCCTGGTGCATCACGATCCCGTAGGCCGCGCTGTCCGCGAAGTTACGGAAGCGCTCCTCGCTCTCGCGGAGCATCTCGAAGGCGCGCACCCTCGCGGTGACGTCGCGGAAGGTCCAGACCCGCCCGATCGACCGGTCCACGATGCCCACCGGCCGGGTCTCGTGCTCGACGACGCGGCCGTCGACCAGGTGGCAGGTTCCCTGGGCCCGCGCGTCGCGATCCGCGCTCATGGTCGAGACATGGTTCACGAACTCGGAGGGGTCGAGAAGATGCTTGATGAGAGCGGCCAGCACCTGGTGCTCGTCCCGGGTCATCAGGATGGGACGGGGCATCTCCCAGATCTCGACGAAACGGTCGTTGTAGGTGAGGACCCGCCCGTCCGAGCCGATCACGATGATTCCGTCGGTGGCCGCGTCCAGAACCGCGGACAGCAGGGTCTCAGGCCCGACATCGGGCTCCTTCGAGGGCGGTGTCGCGAGAAGACGACTCAGCGCGCCGGTGCGGTGGTTGGCCGAGGAGTCTGCGGTTGAAGCCATTCAGGGCCTGAGGCGAAGGGGAGAGACGGAGACTTCTTCTATGTTTCCTCTATTCGGCCATTGTAGCGGCAGGACCCCGCTGGCCGCTACTTCTGCAGGGTGAGGGTGTATCGGGCTGGCCCGGGAAGGAAGGGAGTCTTCTCCCCCTTCACCCAGGCCTCGTGGCCCGCCCCGAAGTACGGCGAGAGTGGATGCGAACTCTGGCCGGTGGGCATGTGGAAGAAGCCCTGGTCCTCGTGGCCGGGGGAAACCACGAAGCGCTCGGAGGCGCCGTTGGTGGGGGAGTGGACCCGCGGCATGTGATCGTCGCCGGGAAGCGGATCCTTCGGCATGTCGAGGAACCGGGCGAGCGACGGCACCGCGCGCGACAGCGGGTGCTGGATGCGGGCGGTGTTGAATTCGCCCCAGGTCCGCTCGGAGAGCTTGCGCCCGTCCTGGGTGAGAGCGGTGACCACGGCGCCGAGGGAGTCGGTGAGGAGAGCGTTCCAGTCCGCGTACTTCGGGTCGAGGAGGTGCGCGGGCCGCGCGGAGAGGAGCGCCCACAGCGGGCCTTCACTCTGCCAGACCCGGCTGTAGCGGAACTTCGGACTCATCTTCAGCACGGGGGCGATGAGGGGAGCGAAGGCGCGGTCGGAGACCGCGAGTCGGAAGGCCTTCACCATCCGGTACCCCACCGAGTCCACCGAGGCGCGCCCGCCCCAGTTCTCGATCAGGCTCTTCGCTTCGCGCAGCCGGGGATCCCGGGCCATGGCCGCGTCATCGAGGGTGGCGAGGGCGAGCTTCTGCCAGCGCTCGAGGAAGACCGCGCGGTTGTCGAGCTGGATGTCCATCAGGTCGCCCGGGGAGAACTTCTCCTTGGCGAACAGGTCGTCGCGGATCTGGCGCGCCCGGGCGCCGAGCGGATAGTTCCCCTCGCCCATGATCGCGAGCATGGGCCCGGAGACCACCCGGGCGTTGGCGGTCCACAGGCGCCCCGCGGGCGGGTCCACCACCCTGGGGACGTCGGCGCTCGCCACCCAGCCGTCCCACCGGCGCGTGGAGTCCGTGCGCGTGACCGGCAGACGCCCTTCGAAGCCGACCCTCTTCGGGATATGGCCGGCCACGGTCCAGGCGATGCGCCCGGTGCGGTCGGCGATCATCGCGTTCTGCGGCGGCGCTCCGGCCTGGTGCGCTATCTCGATCGCCTCCTCGATGGTTCCCGCGTTCTCGAGGTCGAGGAGCTTGAGGTTCACCGCCTCGGGGTCGTGCGCGATCCACTGGTAGGCGCGGAACTGCCCGTTGTGATCGCGATCGATCACCGGCCCCCAGATCGTGTTCAGGATCTCGAGCGGGCGGTCTGGCGCGCCCTTGATGCGGATGGTCTCGGTGACGCGCTCGAACTCCTTCGGGCCTTCGGGGGTCAGGTAGGTGTTGGCCTTCGCCCCTGGCTCGACGATGACCAGATCGTTCCAGTCGCCCTGGGTGTTGGTGAAGCCCCAGGCGATGCGCCCGTTGCTCCCGGCCACGATCCCCGCGGTGCCGGGGAGGGCGACGCCGGTGACCGCCCGCGCCTCGCCCGAGGCGTCCTTGAACTCGAGGCGCATCCGGTACCAGATGTTCGGGACCGCGATCTCGAGATGCATGTCGTCCGCCACCATGGCGAGGCCCGCGGTGGAGTGCGCCGCGTCCACCGCCCAGTTGTTGCTGCCCACGAAGGGCAGGTTGTCCTCGGGGAGGAAACGATCCGGGGAAGGGTAGTCCGAGGCGACCTTCGCCTCGGCCCCGGCCGAACGGGTGTCGAAGACGTCGGGGCCGGGAATGGCCGCGATGGGGATCGGCTCGCCCACGATGGGCGCGTCCCATTCCGCGGTGCCCCGGGGAGCGAGGAAGTCGAACATCGCGGGGGGAAGGGCGTCGCGCATGACCGCGAGAGTCGATTCGCGCTCGCCCTTCGCTTCGTTCAGGGTGAGGAACATGGACAGGACGCACAAGACGGAGTCCTCCGCCTTCCAGGGCTCCGGACGCGCGCCAAGAAGCAGGTACTCATAGGGGCGCACCCGCAGATCCAAGAGACCCTGGTTGACCCCCTCGACGTAGGCGTCCATGAGCGCTTTCTCGCGGGCATCGAAACGTGCCACGACCTTCTGGGCGACGCTGCGGAAGCGATGGACGCGCACGTCGGAGTCGAGTTCGGCGGTGGCCGCTCCGATCAGCTCCGAGAGCTCGCCGGCGGCGCGCCTCCGCATCAGGTCCATCTGGAAATAGCGCTCCTGGCCATGGAGGAAGCCGGTGGCGCGCGCGACATCGACGCGATCCGCGCCCCGAACCGTGGCCACGCCGTTTCGGTCCCGCTCCACGGTCACGCCGCCCTTGAGTCCGCCGAGAGTGACCGAACCTTCGAGCACGGGAAGCGATCCGCGGATGAGATAGGTGAGGGTGAGACCGGAAATGACGCCGAGGCTCACGGCGAGGAGCACGGCGTTGCGCAGCAGGCGTCGCCTTTGAAGGGCTCTCATGGGGTTCGTTCAGTACTCCAGCAGTCTCTTGAGGGTGGGCAGCAGGTCGGGCCTTGGCGAGAGCATCTCTTCGAGAGCCTCGGCGAACGGAATGGGGGTGTCGGAACCGCCCAGGCGCGTCACGGGTGCGTCGAGGTCGTCAAAGGCCTCCTGGGCCACCGTGGCCGCGACTTCGGCGCCGAAGCCGCTGGTCAGCGGAGCCTCGTGAAGCACGAGGACCCTCGCGGTCCGGCGCGCGGAGTGAAGGACGGTCTCCTTATCCCAGGACAGAAGGCTGCGCAGGTCGACGACCTCGATCTCGAATCCCTCCGCGGAGAGCGTCTTCGCCGCGTCGAGCGCCCAGTGCACGGCGACTCCGTAGGCCACGATGGTGAGATCCCGGCCCGGCCGCGCGATGCGCGCCTTGCCGATGGGGGTGGTGAAGTAGCCCTCGGGCACCGGGCCCTTGAGCGAACGGTAGAGGAGCTTGTGCTCCAGGAACAGGACGGGGTTCGGTTCGGCGAGCGAAGCGAGCAAAAGCCCCTTCGCGTCTTCCGGGGTCGCGGGGGCCACCACCCGCAGACCGGCCACGTGGGTGAACCAGGCCTCCACGTTTTGCGAGTGGAAGGGCCCGGCTCCGGTGCCGCCGCCCGAGGGAGCGCGGATCACGCAGGGGATCCCGGTTCCCCAGCGATAGTGGGTCTTGGCCAGGTTGTTGACGATCTGGTTGAAGCCGCAGGTGATGAAGTCGGCGAACTGCATTTCCACTACGGGCACCAGGCCGTCGATGGCGAGGCCCATGGCCGCGCCCAGGATCCCGGACTCGATGATGGGCGTGTTGCGCACGCGTCCGCGGCCGAACTCCTCGACGAAGCCCTTGGTGACCTTGAAAGCGCCGCCGTACTCCGCGATGTCCTGGCCCATGAGGACGATCCTCGGATCCCGGCGCATGCCCACGGCGAGGCCCTCGCTGATCGCGTCGATGTACCGGATCTCTCTCGCGCGCGCGTTGGGGTCGGGCGGCACGGGAGCGGGGGCCTCCGCGTAGACCGCGGCGATCTCCTTCGCCCGCGTCGACTTCGGCTCGGGAGTTTCGAGCGCCTCGTCGGCCAGCCGGTCGACCTCGGCCTTGAGGCTCTCGCGCAGGGTCTCGATCTCGAAGCTGCTGATGACGCCCTTCGCCTTCAGCAGGGTCTCGAAGCGGGCGACCGGATCCTTCTTCGCCCATTCCTCGAACAGCTTCGGGGGCACGTAGGCGGTCCCCGAGGCCTCTTCGTGGCCGCGCATCCGGAAGGTCTCGAACTCGAGCAGGGTGGGACCGTCCCCCGCGCGCGCGCGGTTCGCCGCCACGGTCACGGCGTCGTACACCGCGAGGATGTCGTTGCCGTCGACGGTCTCGCCGGGCATGCCGTAACCGAGGGCGCGGTCGGACAGCCTCCGGCACGCGTATTGTTCGCGCGTGGGGGTGGAGAGGCCGTACTGATTGTTCTCGATCACGAAGATCACGGGCAGCTTCCACACCGCGGCCAGGTTCAATGCCTCGTGGAAGTCGCCTTCGCTGGTGGAGCCGTCCCCGGTGAAGGTCGCGGCCACGCGCTCCGTTTTCTTGAGCTGGCTCGCGAGGCCGAGGCCGCAGGCCACGGGGAGCATGGCCCCGAGGTGCGAGATCATGCCCACGAGCGACTTCTCGGGCAGGCCGAAGTGGAAGGTGCGGTCGCGGCCGTGGGTGAAGCCGCCGCTCTTCCCGAAGAGCTGACGGAAGAGGGTCAGCAGGTCGACGGACCTCGTGGTGAACACGCCGAGGTTCCGGTGCATGGGCAGGATCCAGTCGTTCGAGCGAAGGGCGGCGGTGACGCCCACCGCGATCGCCTCCTGTCCGATGCCGGAAAACCACTTCGAGAGCCGGCCCTGTCGAAGCAGCACCAGCGCCTTCTCTTCGATGATGCGGGGGACGAGAAGGGCGCGATGCAGGGCTCGAAGCTCGGCGGGCGGGAGTCGAGAGTCGGGAGCGATCTCGTCGGCCGCGATGACCAGAGGCCCCGACCGGCCCGTATCGACGCTGTCCGCGGCCATATGGGTCCGAAGCTTATCAGCGGCCCCGCGCGGCAAAGACCCTGGTCGTGACCCGGGGCTCGCGGCATTTAAGATGCGCATCCCAAGCCATGACCATGATGCGTGCCGCCGTGTACCGAGGGACCCCCAGGCTGGAGGTGGAGGAGGTCCCAAGGCCCGAACCCGGCGCGGGTGAGATCCTGGTGCGGGTCGAGGTCTGCGGAGTCTGCGGGACCGACGTCAAGAAGATCGACAAGGCGCTGGTCCCGCCCCCCCGGATCTTCGGCCACGAGATCGCGGGCGTGGTCGCGGGCCGGGGCGCCGGGGTCACGAAATTCAAGGAGGGCGACCGCGTGGTCGTCCATCACCACATCCCCTGCCTCCAGTGTTTCTACTGCGACCGGAAGCTCTATGCGCAGTGCCCCGTCTACAAGGAGAACGGCACCACCGCGGGCTTCGAGCCCTCGGGCGGAGGCTTCGCCGAATATCTGAAGGCGGCGCCCCACATCGTCCTTCGGGGAACGATTCCCATTCCCGGTGGTGTGAAGTCGGAGGTCGCCTGCATGGTCGAGCCCGTGAACACCTGCTTGAAGGCGGTGGACCAGGCCCGCGTTCAGCGAGGCGAGACCGTTCTCGTGGTGGGCCAGGGTCCCATCGGCTCGATGCTGATGCAACTCGCGAGGGTGCGGGGGGCGCGGGTGCTCGCGTCCGACCTCTCCGCGGTCCGCCTCGACCTCGCGCGATCCTTTGGCGCCACCGTGTTCGACGCGACCCAGGGACCGGTGGAGGCCTGGGTGCGCGCCGAGACCGAGGGGCGGGGCGCCGACGTCGTCCTGCTCGCCGCCACCGGCCAGCGCGCTTTCGACGGCGCGGTCGAGGCCGCGCGGCCCGGCGGCCGCATCGTCCCGTTCTCCGCGACCTCTCGCGGGGAAACCTACGAGGTCGATCTCGGTCTCCTCGCCGCGGCCGAGAAGCAGATCGTGAGCGTCTACAGCGCCTCGGTGGACGTCCAGGCCGAGGCCGCGGAGCTGGTCTTCGGGGGAGGGGTGAAGCTCGAGCCTCTTCTCACCGATTTCTTCCCCATCGACCGCGTGAACGAAGCCATCGATCTGTTCCGACGCCCGGCGGCGAGGACCCTCAAGATCGCCATCGACATGAGGCGCGGGTGAAGGCCGCGGTTCTCTACGGTCCGGGCGACGTTCGAGTCGAAGAGGTTCAACCCCTCATCCCCGGCCCCGGGGAAATCGTGGTGCGCACCCTCGCCACGTTCACCTGCGGCACCGATCGCAAGGTGGTGAAGCGCGGCTATCACGCGAAGATGCTGAAGCCGCCCTGCGTCTTCGGCCACGAGGCCGCGGGCGAAATCGTGGAGGTGGGAAAAGGGGTCACGTCGTTCAAGCCCGGGGATCTCGTGGTGGCCGCCAACTCCGCCCCCTGCGGAGCCTGCCGCCAATGCGCGCGGGAGCGCGAGAGCCTGTGCGAGGATCTCCTGTTCTGGAACGGCACCTTCGCGGATGCCTACCTCGTGCCCGCCCGCGTGGTCGCGAAGAACGTTCTCCACCTCGGCGGGGTGGCGCCCGAGGACGCGGCCATGACGGAGCCGCTCGCCTGCTGTGTCAAGGGCGTCCTCGAAGCCGGGGTTCGCGAAGGCGATCGCGTTCTCGTCATCGGCGCCGGTCCCGTCGGTCTCATGCTCACCCGTCTGTGCGACCTGAAGGGCGCGCACGTGACCGTGGCCGCCCGCCGGCCGGAAGCCCTCGTGACCGCGAGGGCGCACGGCGCCCACGCGACCGTCGGCATCGGGTCGGCGGAAGCGGGCCTCGTCCTCGAAGGCCTGGACGAACCCGGCTTCGACATCATCTTCGACTCGGGGGGGGCCGCCGAAACCGCATCCCTCGCGATCCGCGCGGCCGGCCGGGGCGGGGTGGTGAACCTCTTCGCCGGGTGTCCGGCGGGCACCACCATCGACGTCGATGTCACGCGTGTCCACTACGAAGAGATCCGGATCCACGGGACCTTCCACCACACTCCCTCCTCCTTCCGCGAGTCCTTCCGCCTCATCGCGTCGGGAGCGGTCGAGCCGAGGCGTTTCGTATCGAGCCGCAAGACGCTCGAGGAACTGCCCGAGAGCCTGATCCACCCCGAGGTGGGGGTGCTCAAGACGCTGGTGGTGTTCTAGGGCTAGTTCAGCGCGCCCGGGGTGGCGAGGCCGAAAGGGGCGATCTTCGCCTGGAAGCGCGAGCCGTCCGCGGCCACCATGTTGTAGTGGCCTTCCATGGTTCCAAACGGCGTCTCCAGCGGACAGAAGCTGGTGTACTCGAACGATTGCCCGGGCTGGAGCACCGGCTTCTCGCCCACCACTCCCGGACCCTCCACGGTCTCGATGTCGCCGTCCGCGTCCTTGATGATCCACTTGCGCGACATCAGCTGGACCGGGATCGATTCCGTGTTCGTGATGGTCACGGTGTAGGAGAAGACGAATTTGTTCGAGTGCGGGTTGCTCCGTTCCTCGAGAAAGCGCGCGCTCACCTGCACCTTGACGCCGTTCGTGATTGCTTCGCTCATCGCCCTTTTCCGTAGACCTCGGTTGGGAATGCTACTGCGACCTCCGCGGCGGACGTGCGTCCGCCGTCCCCCGGGCTCTTACGCTTCGAGGGGATGAACGAGGATTCCCGACGGGATCTTGGGATGGAAGAACGTGCTCTTCGGCGGCATCGACTCCGACGCGTCCGCGACCGCGGCGATATGCCGCAGAGGCGTCGCGCGCATCAGCACCGCGACCGCATCCGGATGAGCCGTGAGTTCCGTCTTCGCGTCCGCCAGGGAATGAACGAACTCCACCTTCGGATCGGTCATCCCGAGGTGCCTGAAACCGACCTGATGGAGGAAGTAGGTGTCGAGGTCCTTGAGGCACTGCGGCGCTTCCTTCGGCAGCTCGTCCTCCACCCCCGGCGCGGATTCGCACACGATGGCCCGGCCGTCCGGGTACAGCAGCGCGAAGGCGAAGGGAAGCGTTGAGTTCGCGACCTCGCGCGCCGCCTGTTCCGCGCTGCCCACCGCGCTCAGCAGGTACTTGCCCTCGAGCCGGGTCATGACCTCGGCGGCCCGCGGCGCGCCGAAGAGGATCCGGTGATAGGGCAGAACCACCAGTCCTTCGTCGTTGGGGCAGAAGTACCCGTAGGTCACCGCACCTTCGGGCCCCACCTCTCTCAAATACCTCTGCGCCGTGGCATACCGGTGGTGGCCGTCGGCGATGTAGGAGGGACCGCTGCCCGCGCTCTTCGCGAGTTCCTCGATGTTCTCCGCCTTCGTGATGGCCCACACCGTGTGGGCGATGTGGTCGTCATCGGTATACGTGGCGAGGACGCGATGGGATTCCTTGGCCCTCGAAGCCGCCTTCGCGAAACCGCCCTTGTCCTCGAAGAAGAGGAAGATGGGGGAGAAGTTCGCCTGCGTCGCCTTCAGGACGGAGAAGCGATCCTCCTTCGCGGGTCCCCGCGTCTTCTCATGCGGCCGGATCAGGGGCGAGCCCTCGGGCTCCACTTTGAAGCGGGCCAGGATGCCGGACCGGATGTAGGTCCGCCCTTCCCAGGAGAACCGCTGCTCGAGAAGATAGATCGCGGGCTCTTTGTCCTGGACCAGCGTGCCGTCGCCCCGCCATCCCTTGAAGATCTCGCCGATCCGCTCGTAGCCGCGATCGCCGTCCGCAGGGTCCTTCAGGATCACCCGGGCGATGTTTCTGGCATTGCGACCGAGCAGCGTCTTGCGATAGTCCTCGGAGATGACATCGTAAGGCGGGGCCAGGAGGGCTTCGAGGGGCCCGAGGGAAGCGGGGTGCCTGAGCGCGCGGAAGGGTCTTATGTCGGTCATGGGGCGGGAAGCTTAGACGCGGCGGCCGCTCCGTTTCCATTCGGGGGAGAACCGGCCGGGAGGGGCGGCTGGAGGCTGGTCGAAAGCAGCGGCAGGGACTGGTCGAAAGGTGCGGCGAAGAGGTCCGGCTGGATCCCGGCTTTCGCCGGGATACGCAGGGCCGCCCTGCGGGCGCCCCTGCTAGTTTTCGATGTAGCTGATCTTGGTGCTGCCGAGCTGGATCTGGTCGTTGTGCTTCAGGACCGCGCGATCGACGCGGGCGGAGTTGAGCAGCGTCCCGTTGCGGCTCTTGAGGTCGAGGATCACGTGCTTGTCCCCCTCGATCTCCACGCGGCAGTGGAAGCTCGAAATCCGGGGGTCCTTGAGCACCAGGTCGTTCCTGGGGTGGCGCCCGATGGCGAAGGTGGGAGTGGTGAGGGCGACATCCTCGGTCCGGTCTTCGCTGGTGATGCGCAGCACCCGGGCCTTCTTCGTCGTCCCCAGATCGGGAATGGCGTGGAGCTTGGCCGTCGAGTCCGCGGTTCTCACCGGGGCCTCGATCTTCGGGGTCGCCTCGGCGGGGGAGCTCGACAACCGCTGCGCTTCGATCTGCTGGGCCGAGTACTTGTTGGTCGGGCCCCCCAGATCCGGAGAGCCCGGGGGCGGGGGAGCGGGGGCCGGGCCGGGTGCCGCCACGGCCGCCGCGGCCATCCCGCCCCGGTCGGTGGACGGCTTGCCCGTGCGCTGGGGCGGAAGCAGATCGGTCAGATGCAGGGCGCAAAGAACGTGCATGGCGCAGAGGGCCGCGTGCTCGTCGAGGCCGGAACGCTTGACCAGCTCCTCGATGGTGCGCTCGCCGTTCACGAGGGTGAGGATGGTGCGCTCCGCCTCGTTCAAGGTGGCCGAACTGCGCGAGACCGAGCGCGCCTTGAGAATGCCCTTGCGGGAGACGAACTCCTTCTGCAGGGCTTCCTTCTGGCACTGTCCCCGGAGCGCCTCGATGAGCAGGGTCGGGAAATCCGGGGCGATGAGGTGGGTCCAGGGCGGGGGAGTGACGCCGTCGTACACCGTGAAGGTGCCCGCGGTCCAGGTGGCCACGTCGCGCAGCGCCTCGAGGGCGAGAGCCTTCAGGTCCTTCTCGATCGAAGCTTCCGTGGCCATGAGCTCGGCGATGAGGGTCTGGGCCAGGCGGTTCGAGGCCGCTTTCTGCCGGCTCATGGCGAGCTCGATGTCGCGCAGCTTCAAGGCCCCCCCGGCGGCGAGGCGCGCTTCGAGCTGGAGCTGGACCTTGGTGGACAGGCACCAGACCGGCTGGCCGTCGACGAAGAAGACACGCGTCTCCTGGTCGGGGCGTTCGAACGAGACCACCGACGTCCGCTGGGTCTGGCCCAGAAACAGAAAGATGTCGGCCGCGCCGACGTTCTCTATCAGGCCCTCAATGGCAAAGCGCATGCTCTTGCCACGACTCTACCGCTAGTGGCGGCCCTTGTCAGGCGGTCAACAGCAGCGGCTGACTGTCGAGTACTTTCGTTTGACCGAGTCGAGATAGAAGTCCTCGGCGGAAAGGGGCTTCGTTCCCTGCCGCGTCGCGACTTCCAGGTAGCGCTCGTAGGCCTGGTCGCCCATGACCGCCCTCAGGTAATCCCACAGGTCGAGGGCGCCGGCCTTGAGCGCCCGTGCCAGGCCGGTCATACCCGGCCCTCCGCCGGCCATTGCGTGGCCACGTAGGGCGCCTCGTTCAGGACCACGTCCTTCGACCCGGATAGCAGACGGATCCAGACCGACAGCGCTTCGAGGATGAGGAAGAGGATGAGGCCCACGAGGAGCGCGGTGACCCCCACGTTGAGGTAGTTGTTGAAGATCAGGTGCTGGGTGCGGCCGAGCGCCGCCTCGGGGATGGCGCCGCTCGCGATCTGAGCCTCCATGGCGTGAGCGGCCGCGAGGAAACCGAGCTTCGGACTGTCGCTGAAGATCTTCTGGTAGCTCGCGGTCATGGTCACGGTGATGAGCCACAGCATGGGCACGAGGGTCACCCACACGTACTTCTTCTTCCCCATCTTGAGGAGGATGGTGGTGGCCACCACGAGAGCGCACGAGGCGAGGAGCTGGTTGGCGATGCCGAAGAGCGGCCACAAGGAGTTGATCCCGCCGAGCGGATCGATGACGCCCTGCCAGAGGAAGTACCCCCACGAACCGCAGGTGAGGAAGCTCGCGAAGAGGATGCTTCCATAAGAGCCCGTGGCCCCAAGCGGGGCCCAGACATGTCCCAGCAGTTCCTGCACCATGAACCGTCCCACCCGCGTGCCCGCGTCGAGCACGGTCAATATGAAGAGCGCCTCGAACATGATGGCGAAGTGGTACCAGATCCCGAGCAGGCGTTCCCCCCCGAGCGTGGTCGCGAAGATCTGGGCCATGCCCACGGCCAGGGACGGCGCGCCGCCGGTGCGGTTGAGCAGCGTCGTCTCACCCACCGACTTCGCGAGGTTGTCCATGGTGGCCGCCTCGACGGGGTACCCCCACGAGGAGATCTTCGCGGCCGCGTCCACCGAGTTGGAGCCGATGACGCCCGCGGGAGAGTTGATGGCGAAGTACACCCCCGGCTGAAGAGCGCAGGCCGCGACCATGGCCATGACGCCGACGAACGACTCCATCAGCATCGAGCCGTACCCGATCATCCGCGCGTGCGACTCGCGCTGGATCATCTTGGGTGAGGTGCCCGAGGAGATGAGGGCATGGAAGCCGGAGATGGCGCCGCAGGCGATGGTGATGAAGCAGAAGGGAAAGATCTTCCCCGCGAAAACCGGCCCGTTGCCGTCGATGAAGGCGGTGAGCGGCGGCATGTGGATCTCCGGCCGCACCAGCAGGATGCCGAAGGCCATGGCGAAGATGGCGCCCACCTTCACGAAGGCGGAGAGATAGTCGCGCGGCGCGAGGAGCAGCCAGACCGGCAGGGCGGAGGCGGCGAAGCCGTAGATGATCACCGCGGCGGCGAGGGTGGTGCCCGAGAAGGTGAACATCGGCGCAAGGGTGGGCGAGTGCGCCACCCACTGACCCGAGACCACCGCGAAAGCGGTGAGGGCGAGGCCGATGGCGGTCGCTTCCATGACTTTGCCGGGGCGGATGAAGCGGAGGTACACGCCCATGAGCAGGGCCACGGGAACGGTCATGGCGAGGGTGTAGGTGCCCCAGGCCGATTCCTTCAGCGCGTTCACCACCACGAGCGCCACCACCGAGAGCAGGATGACCATGATGATGAGGACGGCGATGAGCGCGATGAAGCCGCCGCGCGTGCCCACCTCTTCCTTGGCCATCTGGCCCAGGGTCTTGCCGCCCCGGCGCATGGAACAGAACAGGATCACGAAGTCCTGCACGCAACCGGCGAGACACCCGCCGATGATGATCCAGAGCGTTCCGGGGAGATACCCGAACTGAGCGGCGAGGGTGGGGCCCACGAGCGGGCCGGGACCGGCGATGGCCGCGAAATGGTGGCCGAGCAGGACCCACTTGTTCGTGGGCACGTAATCGCGGCCGTCCTCCTTCACCTCGGCCGGGGTCGCCCGGGTGTCGTCGAGAGCCATGATCTTCGCGGCGATGAACGACGAGTAGAAGCGGTACGCCAGCATGTAGGAGCAGACCGCCGCGACCACGAACCAGGTTCCGGTGATGGGTTCGCCCCGCGAGAAGGCGATGCCCGAGAGGGCGCCCGCTCCCAGCAGTCCGACCACGATCCAGCCGAGCGCTCGAAGTGTCGAGTTCATGACTTTGTTGATGTTCCCTCTTCGCGAAAGACCTGGGGCCGCCCGAAAACGCCGGCGGACCACGCCGGCCAATCCCGCGAGGATAGAACAGGACCCTCGATGGTTGCGCCAATTTTTCGAAGTCACACTTCAAGATCACCCGGAAGTAGACGCTGAGGTAGATTGCCGGCATGCGCCCCACAGCCTGCCGCCTCCTCGCCCCTCTACCCTTCCTGCTCGCCGCCGCCTGCACGAGCGCGCCTCCCGCTCCGCCCGCGCCGAAGACCCTCGCCGACTTTCCCAACGTCAGCGTGGACGCGATCCTCGCGGACACCACGAAGCTGGCTTCGGACGAGTTCGAGGGCCGGGCCCCGGGATCGAAGGGTGAGACCCTCTCCGTCCAGTACATTTCCGACGAGTTCAAGAAGGCGGGCCTCGAGCCCGGTAACCCCGACGGCACCTGGGTGCAGAAGGTGCCCCTCGTCGCCATCACCGGCGCGCCCTCGCCGCTCGTGGTCCAGAAGGGCGGCACGAAGAAGACCTTCAAGGTCACCGACGACTTCATCGCCTTCAGCAAGCACGTCGTCGATGAAGTGAAGATCGAGAACTCGGAGCTCGTGTTCGTCGGCTATGGAGTGCAGGCCCCGGAGTACAAGTGGGACGACTTCAAGGGCGTTGACGTCAAGGGCAAGACCATCATCGTCCTCGTGAACGACCCGCCGGTGCCGGATCCCTCGAATCCGAAGGAGCTCGACGCGAAGACCTTCGGCGGCCGGGCCATGACCTACTACGGCCGCTGGACCTACAAGTTCGAGAAGGCCGCCGAACTCGGCGCCGCCGCCGTCCTCATCGTCCACGAGCCGTATCCGGCGGGTTACCCGTGGCCGGTGGTGCAGGGCATGGCCGGCGAGCGCTTCAACCTCGCGGCCCCCGACAAGAACCTCGGCCGCTCGAAGATCGAGGGCTGGATGACCCGGGACGCGGCGGCCGCTCTTCTGAAGATGGCGGGCCAGGACTACGAGAAGCTCAAGGCCCAGGCGGCGACTCCCGACTTCAAGGCCGTGCCCCTCGGCATGACCGCGTCGCTCGGGGTCAAGCAGACCCTGCGCACCGTCGATTCTCAGAACGTGATCGGCAAGCTCGTGGGCACGGACCCCGTGCTCAAGAACGAGTACGTCATCTACACCGCGCACTGGGATCACTTCGGCCATTGCGCCCCGGTGGCCGGGGACGACATCTGCAACGGCGCGCTCGACAATGCGACCGGCGTGGCCACGGTTCTCGAGATCGCCCGGAAGATGAAGAGCATGAACCCCGCGCCGAAGCGCACCCTCCTTTTCCTCTCCGTCACCGCGGAGGAACAGGGGCTGCTCGGCTCGGAGTACTACGGGAACTACCCGCTCTATCCGCTGGAGAAGACTCTCGGGGTCATCAACATCGACGGGGTCAACCAGTGGGGCAAGACCTCCGACCTCGTGGTCGTGGGCCTCGGCGCCTCCGACCTCGACGATTACGCGGCCGCCGCCGCGAAGGAGCAGAACCGCACCTTGAGGCCCGACGCCGAACCCGAGAAGGGTTTCTACTACCGCTCCGACCACTTCAACTTCGCCAAGAAGGGCGTGCCCGCGTTCGACCCCGAGGCCGGCATCGCCTACATCGGCAAGCCCGCCGATTTCGGCCAGAAGAAGCGCGACGAGTACACCAACAACGACTACCACAAGCCTTCCGATCAGATAAAGCCCGATTGGGACCTGTCGGGCGCCGCCGAGGACGCGAAGCTGTTCCTGGCCATTGGTTATCGCCTCGCCCAGGCGGACAAGTATCCGGAATGGAAGCCCGGCAACGAATTCCGCTCCATTCGAGAGGCCGCGCTCGCCGGGAAGAAGTAGTCGGGCCGGGGCCACAGCGTGAGACGGATCACGCCCGGGGCTCGCGTCGAGACATAGCCTAGACGGTCAGATGGGTCACCAGTTGAAGTTGGTGGGTGGCGTCGCCCTGTTCGCGGCGCTCGCGGCTCCTGCGTGGGCGCAGGTCCCGACCTTCGCCTCCCACTCCGAACTCGTGGTGCTGTCCGCGACCGCGGTGGACGACCACGGGCGGCCGGTCACGAATCTGAAGCGCGATGAGTTCACGATCATCGAGGACGGAAGGCCCCAGAAGGTTCTGCATTTCACCGCGGGTCCCGCGGTGTCCGCCCGCGTCCTGATCCTGGTGGACGCTTCGGGGAGCATGACCGGTGGACTCAAGGTCGCCTCGGCGCGGATGGCCGCGACCCAGTTCCTCGCCGCCCTCTCGCCGGAAGATCAGGTGGCGCTCGCCGGTTTCGACAGCGAATACTGGGGGATCGTGGGCTGGACGAAGGACCGGCGCAAGATAGAGGAGGGCTTCAAGGACTTGAAGCCCTTCGGCGCCACCGCGCTGCACGACGCCCTCGACCACGCCGCGCGCGATCTCGCGAGCCACGGGGAGGGGCGCCGGGCCGTGGTGGTGATCACCGACGGCGTCGATACCGCGAGCAAGGAGACCGCGGACGCGGTGATCGCGCGCTCGCGCGCCCTCGACGTGCCCATCTACGCGGTCAGCGTCGTGGCGCCCATCGACGATCCCCGCTCCGAGGTTTTCGCGGGGAAGGATCGGGTCACCGTGGTGGGCACGGGAAGCGCCCTCCTCGAGCGCTACGCGTCGCTCTCGGGCGGCGCCGCCTTCGTGGTGTCGGACTTTGCCGGGCTCAAGAAGGCGGCCGACCTCATCGCCCTGGAGTTCAGACATCAATACCGCCTCGGCTATGATCCCCCGGAGGGGCCCGCCCGCTTTCGCCGGGTTGAGGTGCGCACGACGCGCAAAGGGGTCCTGGTCCGCACACGCAGCGGCTACGTCCCGTCATCGTGAGGGAAAGAGTGATTTTCGGTTTGTTCCTAGGAAGGTAAATCTGTGAAGAAGATAATGTTGTCGTTGGTGGTGGTGAGCCTGGCCGCGAGCGGCTGCGCGACGAAGAAGTACGTGGGCAAGGGAATCTCCGACGTCAACGAGAAGGTCGAAAACCTCTCCGGCGAAGTCGAGAAGACCCAGGCCCGGGTGAAGAACAACGAGGGCCGCATCGACTCGGTCGATCAGCAGAGCAAGGCCGGCATCGCCGACGCCAAGGGCTCGGCGGCCGCGGCCAAGGGGTCGGCGGACGCTGCCCTCACCAAGGCCCAGGAAGCCGAGCGGGCGGCCAAGGGCAAGCTGCTCTACACCGTCGTGCTCTCGAACGACAAGGTGACCTTCCCCCTGAACCGCGCGACCATCAGCGACGAAGCCAAGAAGATGGTGGACGACGCCATCGGCCCCATCGTGGCCGAGAACAAGGGCGTCTTCTTCGAGATCGAGGGACACACTGACGCGGCCGGCGAGCTCGCGTACAACGAGAAGCTGGGCTACGACCGGGCCATGGCGGTTCGGGCCTACCTTCACGACAAGCACAACATCGCGCTCTCGCGCATCGAGGTGATCTCCTACGGCGAGACCAAGCCGGTGGCCGACAACAAGACCCGCGAAGGCCGCGCCCAGAACCGGCGCGTGGTGATCCGCGTCGTCGAGTAGCGCTGCTTTCCGTCGGGCGCGGGGGCCGCGGCCCCCGCACCCCGGGGACGGCAGGACCGGGGCGTGCCGGGGAAGCAAGATCCCGCGCGGATGGGGCAAATGCATCAGGATGCCCCGAGGAGCGCGTGTTATTCTCCGCCCGGTTTGAGGCTGGCGGAGAATCTGAGTTGAGTGGCTACATCCCTGTCGTAATTTTTCTCGGCCTCGTTCTCGCCTTTGCCGTGGGTGGACTGGTGGCCGCCTGGGTCATCCGTCCCTCGCGCGGATACGCCTCGAAGGCCGAGAACTACGAGTGCGGAGCCCAGCCCATCGGCGAGGCCTGGGTGCAGTTTCCGGTGGGTTTCTACCTCGTGGCCCTGCTCTTTCTGGTCTTCGACACCCTGGCGGTTTTCCTTTTCCCATGGGCGCTTACCATCCGCGCCCTCGGCGTTCCCGGCCTCGTTGCCATGCTCGGCTTCATCGCGGTTCTCGGGCTTGGCTGGTTGTACGCCTACCGTGAGGGTCTCCTCGAGTGGAAATAAAGCCCCCGTCCTGCCAGATCCCTCCCGCCAACTGGGAGGAGATGAAGGATCTCCAGGAGTGGAAGCAGCTCCACAAGGTCCGCCCCGAAGGCGACAAGTTCTCGCCGCTCTTCGAGTCCGTCACCGAGGGGATTCACTCTTTTCCGGGCGGTTTCGTGGTCACGAGCGTCGCCGACGACTTCTTGAACTGGGCGCGCGCCTCCGCGGTGTGGCCGGTGAGCTTTGGCCTCGCCTGCTGCGCCATCGAGATGATGGCGACTTTCGCCTCCCGCTTCGACGTCGAACGCCTGGGCATGGTCCCCTGGGCCTCGCCCCGGCACTCCGACCTCATGATCGTTTCGGGCACGGTGACCATCAAGATGGCGCCCATGCTCGAGCGCATCTACAACCAGATGCCCGATCCGAAGTGGGCCCTCTCCATGGGCTCGTGCGCCAACTCCGGCGGCCCCTTCCGCCACGGGTACCACGTGGTGAAGGGCGTCGATCGCATCATCCCCGTCGATGTCTACGTGCCCGGGTGCCCGCCGCCGCCCGAGTCCCTCTTGAACGGCCTGCTGCTCCTGCAGGAAAAGATCTCGCACTTCCGCAAGACCGGCCGCCGCGCCGAACCCACTCCGAAGGTCGACTGACGTGACTTCCGAGCTCAACGCCGAGGAGATGAACCGCGCGCGCGCCCTGATGATGCTCGCGGACATCCCGGGCGTGTTGATCACCGATAACGGTCCGATCATCGGCGTGGAGACGCCGATCGACCAGTTCGCGGCGGTGGGCGCGCTCCTCAAGGAGAGGCTCGGCTGTCTCTTCTTCTCGTTTCTCACCGCGATCGACCACAAGGAGGCCGGGCTCGAGGTGGTGGCGCGCCTCGACAACCTCGACTCCAAGGTTCGCGTGATGCTGCGCACGAAGCTCGGCGCGGGCAACACGCATTGCCCCTCCCTCTACCACGTGTATCGCGGGGCCAACTGGATGGAGCGCGAGTGCTTCGACATGTTCGGCATCGTCTTCGACGGCCATCCCGACCTGCGCCGCATGCTCCTCCCCGAGGACTGGAAGGGCCATCCGCTCCTCAAGTCCTACGCCATCGATACGCCGTACCCGCCGTACCGCTGAACAACCCCTACCTGATTCATGGCTGAAGTTCGCGCGATCGACTACACCGGCTCCGAGCGGCTGACCATGAACATGGGGCCGCAGCACCCGTCCGCCCACGGCGTGTTCCGAGCCATCCTCACCCTCGAAGGCGAGAAGATCGTCGGCGTCGATGCGGTGATCGGCTACCTGCATCGCTGCCACGAGAAGCTCGCGGAGAACCTCGCCTACGTCCAGTACCCGTCGATCGCGTCCAAGACCGACTACGTGGCCGCGATGTCGAGCGAGCTCGCGTACGTGATGGCCGCGGAGAGGATCGCCCAGTTCGAGGTCCCCAAACGCGCCCAGTACCTGCGGGTGATGGTGAACGAACTGCAGCGCATCGCCTCGCACTGCCTCTGGCTCGGCACCTGGTGCCTCGACATGGGCGGCGCGCTCGGCGGCGGCACCTCGATCTTCCTCTACTGCATCCGCGAGCGCGAGCTCGTGCTCGACCTCTTCGAGTCTCTGGTGGGCGCGCGCCTGCTCTACGGCTTCCACCAGGTGGGCGGCGTGCGCTACGACATCCCCGCCGGCTGGGCCGAGCAGTGCCGCGCCACCTTGAACACCATCGAGCAGCGGCTCCACGAATACGAGTCGATGCTCTACGACAACGCGTTCTTCGAGGCGCGCACCCGCGGCGTGGGCGTGATCTCCTCGGCCCTCGCCCAGGATGTCGGGGTCTGCGGCCCGCTCCTCCGCGCCTCCGGCGTCAACTTCGACCTGCGCAAGAACGTGCCCTACTCGTCATACGAGGACTTCCAGTTCAAGGTGCCGGTGGAGACCGAGGGCGACTGCCACGCCCGCTACCGCGTGCGCATGGTGGAGTTCCGCGAGTCCATCAAGATCGTCCGCCAGGTTCTCGACTCTCTCCCCGAAGGCCCCATCTCTTCGCGCCCGGGAGTCAAGTCGCTCGGACAGGTGAGGGTGCCGAAGGGCGAGACCTACGCGCGGGTCGAAGGGCCGCGCGGGGAAGTGGGCTGCTACCTCGTGGCCGACGGCAGCCAGAAGCCCTATCGCATGAAGTGGCGCGGCGCTTCCTTCTCGAACCTCGCGGTGCTCCCCTACATCCTCCCCGGGGTCACCGTGGCCGACGTGGTCGCGATCATGGGCTCGGTGGACCCGGTCTTCGGTGAGGTCGACCGATGATCGCGGGCCTGCCTCCGGTCGTGTTGAGCCTCATCATGAGTGCCGTGATCCTCGGCTTCGTGGTGGGCCTCGTCGCCTACACGACGCTGCTCGAACGCAAGTTCGCGGCGCGCATGCAGTCGCGCGTGGGGCCCTATCGCGTCGGTCCGCACGGGTTGTTCCAGCCCATCGCCGACGGACTGAAGCTGCTGCTGAAGGAAGACCTGATTCCCGCCGCCGCGGATCGCACCGTGTTCAACCTCGCGCCCATCGTCTTCGTCGTGCCCTGCCTGATGATCTTCGCGTCGATCCCGTTCGCTCCCGGCATCGGGGTGGCCGATCTCAACATCGGCGTCCTGTTCTTCCTCGCGGTTTCTTCGATGGAGATCGTGGGCCTGTTCATGGCGGGGTGGGGCTCGAACAACAAGTACGCGCTCATCTCCGTCATGCGCGCGGTGAACCAGATCATTTCCTACGACCTGCCCCTGGTCATGGCCGCGATGGTGCCGGTGCTGCTCGCGGGCTCGCTCAAGATGTCCGACATCGCGAAAGCGCAGGAGGGCGGGTTCTGGTTCATCTTCTATCCCGTCCTCGGCCAGCTCGGTTTCCTCGCCTTCATGATCGCCGGAGTCGCGGCCGAGAACCGGACGCCCTTCGACATCCTCGAGGCCGAGTCGGAACTGGTGGCCGGCTTCCGGGTCGAGTACTCGGGCATGAAGTTCGGCCTCATCCAGCTCGGCGAGTACGCGCACGTGCTCGGCACCTCCTTCCTCGGCGCCAGCCTCTTCCTCGGCGCCTGGGCCGGTCCCGGCCCCATCTGGCTCGGTCCCTTCTGGCTCTTCGTCAAGGCCATGCTGATGTTCCTGCTCTTCACCTGGGTGCGCTGGAGTTTCCTGCGCATCAAGGTCGACCAGATCCTCGCGGTCTCCTGGAAGCTGATGCTGCCATTGAGCCTCGCCCTGGTGATCCTCACCGCGATCGTGATCGTCCTGAGGGGGCCCGTTGTCTAACCCGGTCTCTCGCGGCTTTTTCAACGAGACCGTGGCGCTCGCCTCCGCGGTCATCCGCGCCATGCGCATCACCGCGATCAACCTGTTCCGCAAGCCCATCACCGTGCACTACCCGGAGAAGCCGCGGACGTATCCGGACCGGTATCGCGGCCTGCTCGCCCTCACCTACGACCCGGCCACGGGGGCGGAGAACTGCATCGGCTGCCGGTTGTGCGAATTCATCTGCCCGCCCGCGGTCATCAAGGTCGAGATGCTCAAGGGGCAGGGACGCAACTACGCGAAGAGCTTCAGCCTCGAACTGTACGCGTGCGAGTTCTGCGAATTGTGCGTGCAGGTGTGCCCGACCGACGCCATCGTCATGACGAAGTCGTTCGACATGGCCACCACGGATCGCCGCGAACTGCTCATGGACAAGGACCGGCTCCACGCGATCGGCCTGCAGCACCAGCAGTCGTGGGGCACGGGGAACCGGCTGCGCGACATGCAGGCGCCGCCCGCGCCCCCGAAGAAGCCGGCCGGCGAAGGAGCCGAGGCTCCAAAGCCCGCGGCCGAAGGGGCGGCCGCCCCGGCGCCCGCGCCTGCGCCCAAGCCCGAGGGAGAGAAGGCATGACCCCCGAAGTCGTCGGCTTCTGGGTCCTCGCGATCACCCTGATCGGCTCGGCGCTCGGCGTGGTGCTCACCAGGAACCTCTTCCACTCCGTCTTGTGGCTGGCCCTGGGCCTGGTCAGCACCGCCGGCATCTTCCTCCTGCTCGACGCCGAGTTCCTGGCCGCGGTCCAGGTCCTGCTCTACGCGGGCGGCGTCGTCACCGTGGTGGTCTTCGCGATCGTGGTCACGGAGAAGCTCGTGGGGGAGAGGATCTCGCACACCAGCAAGCGCCTCGCCGGTGGAATCATCGTGGCTTCCGGCATCTTCGGCATGCTGGTGAGCGTCATCCGGCGCGCCGGCCCCGACGCGGCCCGGCCGGACATGGTGGGAGACGCGACCGCGGCCATGGGCATGTCCCTGCTCACGAAGTTCGTCCTCCCCTTCGAGCTGCTGGGCGTGCTGCTCCTCGCCGGACTGATCGCGGCGAGCTACTTCGCGAGGCCCGAGGAATAAGCGATGCCTCTCTCCGCCTATCTGACCCTCGCCGCCATGCTCTTCTCGATCGGCCTGTTCGGCGTGATCACCCGCCGGAACACCGTCGGCATCCTGCTCGGCGTCGAGCTGATGCTGAACGCGGTCAACATCAACCTCGTGGCCTTCAGCCGCTTCCACGGCACCGAGGTCGGCATGGTGTTCTCCCTCTTCGCGATCTGCATCACCGTGGCGGAAGTGGCCCTCGGTCTCGCGCTGGTCATCCTGCTCTTCCGCATGCGCCGGACCGCGATCGCCGACCAGATTGACTGGCTCAAAGGATGATGAGCGATCCCGTCACCCTGATCCTCCTCGCGCTGTTCGCGCCGGTGGCGTCGTTCCTTCTCATCGCCGCGGTCCCGCCGCTGCGGCGCGCCGGGCGTCCGGCCGCCTTCGTGTCGATCGCCGCGGTGCTCACGTCGCTCGTCGCCGCCCTCCGCAACTGGCAGCTCTCCGGCGAGGCGGCCGCACCCATCCGCGCGGTGTGGGACTGGCTGCCCGCGGAGAAGGGGCCGCTCGCCACCATGGGCGTGCTCATCGACCACCAGTCGACGCTGATGCTCATCCTCGTCACCCTGGTCGCGACCCTGGTTCAGATCTACTCGCTCGAGTACCTCCACACCGAGCCTCCCGCGGCCCTGGGGCGGTACTACGCGTACCAGTCGCTGTTCGTGTTCTCGATGATGGGCGTGGTCATCGCCCCGAACCTCCTCCAGCTCTTCATCTGCTGGGAGGGCGTGGGGCTGTGCAGATACCTGCTCATCGGCTTCTGGTACCGCAAGCCCGAGGCCGCGCGCGCCGCGCTCAAGGCTTTCTGGACCACCAAGGCGGGCGATGTCGGCCTCCTCATCGGCATCGTCCTCCTGTACCGGCTCACCGGGACCTGGGATCTCCTCGAACTCCGCCACCTGGTCGAGGGCGGCACGGTCGCGGCCGCCGGCCTCGGCATCATCACCTTCTGCCTGTACCTCGGAGCCATGGGGAAGTCGGCGCAATTCCCGCTGCACGTGTGGCTGCCCGACGCGATGGAAGGCCCGACCCCGGTTTCCGCCCTGATCCACGCGGCCACCATGGTGACCGCCGGCGTCTATCTCCTCGTCCGCACCGAGTTCCTGTTCCATGAGACCCCGGAGGTTCTCGCCCTCGTGGCCTGGATCGGCGGGATCACCGCCTTGATGGCCGCGATCCTCGCCTGCGTGCAGACCGACATCAAGCGCGTCCTCGCCTACTCCACGGTCTCGCAGCTCGGCTACATGATGACCGCGATCGGCGCGGGCTTTGCGAGTGCTGGGTTCCTGCATCTGCTGACCCACGGCGTGTTCAAGGCGCTGCTCTTCCTGGGCGCGGGCGCCGTCATCCACGCCGTCCACAGCAACGAGATGAAGGACATGGGCGGTCTGTTCAAGAGGATGCCGCAGGTGGCGATCGTGTTCATCATCGGCACCCTGTCTCTCGCCGGTGTCCCGCTCTTCGCGGGCTTCGCCTCGAAGGAAGAGGTGCTGGGGGCGACGCTCGCGGGCGGGTTCATGGGACCTTTCCTGATGCTCCTCACCGCGGCGTTCCTGACCGCCTTCTACATGTTCCGGGTGGTGTTCGTGGTGTTCTTCGGTCCGGCGAAGCCCGCCCACGCCCACGCGCACCCTCACGCGGACGCTCACGCTCACGCCGACGCGCACGCTCACGCCCCGGGCGGCGATCCCGGCTTCACCATGGCCGGCCCCCTCTGGGTCCTCGCGCTTTCCGCCCTCGCCATCGGCGGCTACTTCACCCTGCATCACCCCGAGAGCGAATTCACTCTTCCCGGCTGGCTGACCCCGGCCGCGGTCACGGTGGTGCTCGCCGGCATCCTGATGGCCTGGCTTACGTATCAGCGCCAGACCATCAGCGCCGACTCGCTCGCCTCGGCCTTCGGCCCCATCCGCAAGGCCGCCCTCGCGAAGTTCTGGATCGACGACATCTTCGAAGGCATCTACCGTGGCGGCCTGCTCGCTTTCGCGCGGATCATTGGCTGGACCGACCGCTACATCGTGGACGGCGTCCTGAACGTGATCAGCGCCTGGACCCTCGATGGCGGTGACGCGCTTCGGCGCATCCAGACCGGCCGGGTGGGCGACTACATCTTCGCCCTCGCCGCCGGCCTCGTGGTCCTGATGCTGTGGATGGGAGGGGGCTTCTGATGGAATTCCCGATCCTCTCCCTCATCACCTGGACGCCTTTCATCAGCGCCCTGATCATCATGGCGTTCGCGCGCCATCGCCCGCTTTTGGTCCGCCTGGTGGGCACCATCGGCAGCAGCATCACCCTCGTCGGCTCGACCTGGCTCTACTTCGCCTACGACCACGCGAAGGCGGGCTACCAGTTCTTCGAGTGGTTCCCGCTCGTTCCCTCGCTGGGCATTCACTACCAGCTCGCGGTCGACGGATGGGGCCTCGCCCTCGTGCTTCTCACCGCCATCATCCTGTTCGCGGGCTCCTTCGCCTCGTGGACCGTGAAGACGCGCGGCCAGGAGTTCTACGCACTCCTGCTTCTGCTCGTCACCGGCGTCTTCGGCGTGTTCGTGTCTCTCGATCTGTTCGTGCTGTTCCTGTTCTACGAGATCGCGGTGCTGCCCATGTACCTGCTCATCGCCATCTGGGGATCGAGCGGGGAAGTGCTGCCCCAGGGTGTCTTCGGCTGGGCCTTCAAGCGCACGGGTGTGGGCACCAAGGAATACGCGGCCATGAAGCTCACCCTGTACCTGCTTCTCGGCTCCGCCTTCATCCTCGTCGGCATCCTCGCTCTCTACACCGCGGCGGGCTCCACCACGTTCTCGCTCCTCGACCTGCAGCAGGTGAAGTACAGCCCGGCGCTGCAGTCGTGGGTGTTCCTGTTCTTCTATGTCGGCTTCGGCGTCCTCGCCGGCATCTTCCCGCTGCACACCTGGTCGCCCGACGGCCATGCCTCCGCTCCCACCGCGGTGTCCATGCTCCACGCCGGCGTCCTCATGAAGCTCGGCGCCTACGGCGTGCTGCGTCTCGGTTTCGGCCTCACCCCCGACGGCGCGATCCAGTGGGCCTGGCTCGTGGGCAGCATCGCCTGCATCAACATCGTCTATGGCGCTTTCTCGGCGATGTCGCAGAAGGACCTCAAGTACGTGGTCGCGTATTCGTCGGTCTCGCACATGGGCATCGTGATGCTGGGCATGGCGACGTTGACCGAGCAGGGAATCAACGGGTCGGTCTTCCAGATGGTGGCCCACGGCATCATGACCGGCCTCTTCTTCGCGCTCGTCGGCCTCGTCTACGAGAAAGCCCACTCGCGCGAGATCTTCAAGATGGGCGGCTTCGCCACCATGATGCCGGGTATCGCCACCGCCTTCGTGGTGGGCGGCTTCTCCTCTCTCGGCCTTCCCGGCACCGCGGGCTTCGTTGCCGAGTTCCTCGCGTTTCTCGGGGCCTGGCAGTCGGCGCACTCGTGGTGGCTCTTCCCGGGCGTCACGGGAGCCTTCCTCACCGCGATCTACGTCCTGCGCGTGGCCAAGCAGATCTTCTTCGGCCCGAAGAGCGAAGACCCCCACTTCCAGAACCTGCCTGACGCGCAGGGCACCGAGTGGGTGGCGCTGGTGTTCCTGGTCTGCATCCTCGTGCTCTTCGGCGTCTTCCCGATGCTGATGGTCAAGCCGATCGACACCTCGACCGTGGCGATCCTCCAGCACATGGGGCTCTCCCGATGAGCGCCCTCGGCCCCATGACCCTCGAGATCGGCCTGGGCGTGGTGATGCTCGTCGTTCTCCTGACCGGCCTCTTCCGCCCGGCCGCTCCCGACCGCCGCGCGGGCTGGGTCGCGCTGATCGGTCTGCTCGCGCTCGTGGGGATCTCATTCGCCGCCACTCCGGGCGGCGTGCTCTTCGGCGGCAGTTACGTGGTGGATGCACTCGCCCTCTTCGCCAAGCGCCTGTTCCTCGTGTCCGTCGCCATCAGTGTGCTCGCGAGCCTGGCCCTGCCGAGCGATCGATTCACCCGGCGCGGCGCCGAGTACCACTTCGCCCTCCTCTCTTCGCTCCTCGGCATGCTCGTCCTCGCCTCCGCGCGTGACCTCATCCTCCTCTTCGTGGCCTTCGAGCTGATGTCGATCCCGCTCTACTTCCTCACGGGCTTCCAGAAGAAGGAAGACACCGCGGGGGAGGGTGCTCTGAAGTTCTTCCTGGTGGGGTCGATCTCCTCGGCGGTCCTGCTGTACGGCTTCTCCTTCCTCTTCGGGGCCACCGGCTCCACGGACATGAGCATGATCGCGGTCGCGGTGGCCACCGGCAACCTCTACGCGAGGCTCGGCCTCGTGCTGGCCCTCGCCGGTCTCGGCTTCAAGATCGCCGCGGTCCCGTTCCACATGTGGGTGCCCGACACCTACGAAGCCGCCACCACGCCCTTCGTGGCCTGGCTCTCGGTCGCGCCCAAGGCCGCGGGCTTTGTCGTCATCTTCCGCCTCTACCTCGAGGGCGCCTCCGGCACGGCACTCGTCTGGGTCCCGCTCGTCTCGGCCATGGCCGCTCTCACCATAGTCGCGGGCAACCTGATGGCGATCCCGCAGCAAAACGTCAAGCGCATGCTCGCCTACTCCGGCATCGCGCACATCGGCTACATGCTGATGGGCCTCGCCGCGGTCTCGGCCTCGGGTGTCTCGATGGTCCTCTTCTATCTGGTGGCGTATCTCTTCGGCAACATGGGCGCCTTCCTCGTGGTGCAGGCGGTGGGCACGTCGGAAGGTTCCGACAAGATGAGCGCCTACCGAGGCCTCGCCCAGCGCTCGCCCGTCCTCGCGTTGAGCCTGCTCGTGTTCCTCCTCTCCCTCGGCGGCATCCCCTTCGTCGCCGGCTTCTGGGCCAAGCTCTTCATCTTCCGCGCCGTCGTCGACCAGCACATGTACGGCCTCGCCCTCCTGGGCGCGGTCGCCACCATCGTGGCCCTGTACTACTACCTCGTCCTCGGGCGCCGCATGTACGTCGAGGAACCGGAGATCAAGACGCCGGTGGTGGTGCCGACACCGCTGTTCCTCGCCATCCTGATCTGCGCCACCGGCACCGTGGTGATGGGCCTCTACCCCGAACCGTGGGTGCGCAACGTCCTGCAGGCCGCCCGGGGTCTGTTCTAGCGTCCGCCACCTTCCGCTTGTCCCGGCGCGCTCAGGCGCGGAGAATGGGAGGTGAGCCGCATGGTCAGGACAGATCTCCGCGCCGAATCCGGCGGAAACGCCGAGAGATATCGCCGCCTCCTGTTGATCGCGGTCAGCGTGATCTGGATCCCCCTCGCCGGATACGCGCACTTCGTGACCGGACCGCAGTACGAGTTCCATCTCGTGTTCCTCCTGCCCGTGGTCTCGGTGTGCTGGTTCGCGGGATTGAAGGCGGGCGCCCTCACCACGCTTCTGAGCGCCGGGGCCTGGATGATCGCCGACTGGCAGCACACCCCCGACCTGAGCGTGCTGCTTCTCAACGAGGCGGTGAGGCTCAGCGTCTTCGTGCTCGTGGTGGTGCTGGTGGACCGGCTGAGGAGCGCGCTCGAGCGCGAGTCCACCCTGGCCCGACTCGACCCCCTGACCCGGCTGTCCAACCGACGGGATTTCGAAGAGAGGGGCGACGTGGAGATCGCCCGGGCTCGGCGATCCGGACACCCGCTGACCTTGATATCCCTCGACCTCGACAACTTCAAGGCGGTCAACGATCGCGACGGCCACGCCGCCGGCGACCGCTTGCTGCGCGCGGTGGCCGAGAGCCTCAGCGCGAACATCCGAGCCACGGACGTCGTGGCCCGGACCGGCGGCGACGAGTTCGTGATCCTGCTTCCCGAGACGGACTCCGAGGCGGCGGGGGAGATTGCGGCAAAGCTCCAGGAAAGAGTGCGCCAGGCCATGCGCGCGGGAGGCTGGCCGGTGACCGCGAGCTTCGGCATCCTCACCTCCGCGCGGGCGCCGGAATCGATCGACGCGCTGGTAAGAGGGGCGGATCGTCTACTGTATGACGCCAAAGGGAAAGGCAAGGACGCGATCTGCCGGGAGACCGCCCGGATCTAGTTGCGCCTGGTGGTTGGGGGGCGGGGGAGCGGACGGCGCGGGTCTGGTAGTTGGGGGCGGGGGTTGCTTCGTCGCGGTACCAAACGGACTGGCTCCTCGCAATGACGTGAGTGGGGCGCCGACGGACAGCACGTACTTGGTAGTGGGGTACCCCGCTGCGCGGATTGGGGCCTCGCAATGACGTGAGTGGGGTAACCGACGGACGGCACGTACTTGGTAGTGGAGTACACACGTACGGCCCCCGCGACGCACCCACCGCCCCGCCCTGCCACCGCCAGCACGGTCTCCCACTACCGTGCTCGTTGCTGTCCGTCGGTACCCCACCCACGTCATTGCGAGGAGCCAGTCCGTTTGTGCCGCGACGAAGCAACCCCCTCCCCCCACTATTGGCCCCTACCACCCGCAAGATCCAACCACCCCGGATTCATCCGCTCGATCAACCGCAGCTTGTCCGCGCGCGAGCCGCCCTTGATCTGCTTCTCGCGGGCGATGGCCGTGGTCATGGTGGGGTGAAGCTCGTAGTACACGAGCTTCGAAACGTTGTACCGGGTGGTGAAGCCGTGCGGGTTGAGCCGAGCCCGGTGCACCCGCAGCCGGTTCCTCAGATCCGCGGTCACGCCGGTGTAGAGGACGCGGTTCCACTTGTTGGTCAGGATGTAGATCGCGGGTTGCATGGGAGGATTGTCCACGGGGCGAAGAGCGGATGGGGTCCGCGCGCGTGGCCTCCCAGTCGTACAATCTGCCCGTGCCGCACCACCAGACGTCATACTGGACGCGTCTCCCCGACGGCCGCGTGCAGTGCGACGTCTGTCCCCGGCTCTGCAAACTCCGCGAGGGCCAGCGAGGCTTCTGCTTCGTCCGCGCCCGGCACGGCGACGCCATCACCCTCGAGACCTACGGTCGCTCCAGCGGCTTCTGCATCGATCCCATCGAGAAGAAGCCCCTCGCGCACTTCCTCCCCGGAACCTCGGTTCTCTCCTTCGGCACCGCGGGCTGCAACCTCGGCTGCCGCTTCTGCCAGAACTGGAGCATCTCCAAGTCGCGCGAGACCGACACCCTCGCCGACCAGGCCTCACCCGAAGCCATCGCGCGGGCCGCGCTGCGGCACCGTTGTCGCAGCGTCGCCTTCACCTACAACGATCCCGTCGTCTTCCTCGAGTACGCGGTGGACGTGGCGAAGGCCTGCCGGGCGAAAGGCATCAGGACCGTTGCGGTTACCGCCGGAGAGGTGCTTCCCGCACCCCGGGCCGAGCTCTTCCAGTGGATGGACGCGGCCAACGTCGACCTCAAGGCCTTCACCGAGGAGTTCTACCGGGACGTCTGCTTCGGGGAACTGGAGCCGGTGAAGGACACCCTCGTCTACCTCAAGCGCGAGACGAAGGTGTGGCTCGAGATCACGAACCTGATGATCCCCGGGAAGAACGACTCGCCCGAGGAGACCGACGCCATGACCCGCTGGATCGTGAAGGAGCTCGGCCCCGATGTCCCGGTTCATTTCACCGCGTTCCATCCGGACTGGCGCATGGGCGACATCCCTCCCACCCCGGCCTCGACCCTGCGGCGCGCGCGGCGGATCGCCCTCCAGAACGGCGTGCGCTACGCGTACACCGGCAACGTGATCGACCCCGAGGGATCGCTCACGCGCTGCACGTGCGGCGAGGCCCTGATCGAGCGCGAGGGCTACGACATCGCCTCGTGGAACCTGGCGCCCGGCGGTCGCTGCCCGGCATGCGGTACCGCGTGCGCGGGCATCTTCGAAGACGAGCCCGGGCATTGGGGGAGCCGGAGACAGCCGATCTCCATCGCGGAGTCCGCGGCATGACCGGAACCATTCGCCGCGCCGCGGTGGCCGGGATGTTCTACCCGGCCGACGGGGAAGAGCTGCGGCAGACCGTCGAGCTTCTCCTCGCCCAGTCCCCGCAGCCGGACGCCCCCCCGCCGAAAGCCATGGTGGTGCCTCACGCGGGGTACGTCTACTCGGGACCGGTGGCGGCCACCGCGTACGCGCGCCTCCTGAAGAAGGGCGAACGCATCCATCGCGTGGTGCTGCTGGGGCCCGCGCACTATCACCCCCTCGCCGGCCTCGCCACTCACAGCGCGCAGGCCTTCGAGACGCCGCTCGGGCGTGTGCCCCTCGAGCACCCGGGGGCGGTGAGGTTTCTCGATGCCGCCCATCAGCGCGAGCACAGCCTGGAGACGCAGCTGCCCTTCCTCCAGGTGGCGCTCCGCGACTTCCGTCTCGTGCCCATCGTGGTGGGCGAGGCCTCGGCCGCGGATGTCGCCGAGGTGATCGAGGGGCTGTGGGGCGGCGAGGAGACGCTGATCGTGGTCAGCACCGACTTGAGCCATTACCACGACGCGCAGTCGGCGCGGAAACTCGACCGCGCCACCGCAGACGAGATCGTGGCCCTGCGCGCGGCCGCGCTCGGATATGACTCGGCGTGCGGGCGGCACGCCCTCGCCGGCCTGCTGATAGCACTCAAGCACCGCGGCCTCGGCCTCGAGTGCATCGACCTGCGCAACTCCGCGGACACCGCGGGCGACCCCGACCGCGTGGTCGGCTACGGCGCCTTCGTTACCGCCTGACCTCCGCGACCTTCCCACTACCGGGTCCTATTCCCTACGTCATTGCGAGACCCCGGTCCGTTTCGCAGAGGGTCGAAGCAACCCCCTCCGCCCACGACCAGGCCAACCGCTTTATCCCTTCTTCAAAAGGGGTGTGAACAACTCGATGGGGATGGGCAGGAAGGTGGTGGTGTTGTGCTCGCTCGAGATCTCGCGCATGGTCTGCAAGAACCGGAGCTGCAGGGCGATGGGCTCCTTGCTGATCAGCGAGGCCGCCTGCACCATCTTCTCCGCGGCCTGGAACTCGCCCTCCGCGTTCACGATCTTGGCCCGCCGCTCGCGCTCGGCTTCGGCCTGCTTGGCCATGGCGCGCTTCATGCTGTCGGGCAGGGAGACGTCCTTCACCTCCACCGCGGTGACCTTCACCCCCCAGGGCTCGGTCTGATTGTCGATGATCTCCTGCAGCTTCTGGTTGATCACGTCGCGCTGGGAGAGCAGGTCGTCGAGCGGGGACTGGCCGAGCACGCTCCGCAGCGTGGTCTGGGCGATGAGGGAGGTGGCCTTCAGGAAGTTCTCCACCCTCACCACCGCCGCCACCGGATCCACCACCCGGAAGTAGACCACCGCGTCCACCGTGGCCGGCACGTTGTCCCGGGTCATGATCTCCTGCCTGGGCACGTCGATGGTGACGATGCGCAGGTCCATCTTCACCATGCGGTCCACCAGAGGGACGAGGAAGACCATCCCCGGCCCTTTCGCCCCGCGCGCGTGGAGCTTGCCGAGGCGGAAGACCACGCCGCGTTCGTATTCGCGAAGGATGCGCAGGCACTGGGGCAGGACGATCGCCGCGAGGACGAGCGCCGCCACCGCCCAGACGCCGAGCTTCAAGAGACCTTCGATCAGTTCATTCATGGCTTTCTCCACTCGGCTTACCGGGTTTCACTTTCAGCGTCAGTCCTTCGATTCCCACGACCTCGACGGGTTGGTCCTTCTCGATGGGCACGTCGCTCACCGCCCGCCAGAGCTCTCCCTCGATGAACACCCGTCCGCCGGCCGCGTCGATGGGGGCGAGGGCGGGCACCACCTGGCCCAGCAGGGTCTCGCGGCCGGCGCGCACGGGCAGGAACTGCGCCTTCAGACCCGCGCTCACAATGAAGATGAAGAAGAGCGCGGTGACCACGGTCGCGGGCACGATCCACGAGAGGGAGAGGCGGAAACCCGGTTCGGCACCGTTGAAGAGCATGAGCGCTCCCAGGAAGAACGACACGATGCCGCCCGCGGTCAGGACACCGTGGGTCGGCGCGTAGATGTCCACGATGAAGAGCACGGTGGCGAGCAGGATCAGGGCGATCCCCGCGACGTTTATGGGCAGGATCGCCGACATGTACAGCACGAGCACCAGGGCGATGGCCCCGGCGACGCCAGGGAGGACCGCGCCCGGGGTGCTGAGCTCGCCGATGATTCCGTAGATCACCATGAGCATCAGGACGAACATCGCCTCCGGCCGCAGGAAGAGCTGGGCGAACCGCTCCCACGCGGCCATGGGAATCTCCACCACCTGCGCCCCCTCGGTCTGAAGAACGCGCCCGGAGGCGCCGCGCCCGTTGAGTTTCTTCAGCAGGTCGGGCAGGTCGTCGGCGATGAGGTCGATGACTTTCAGCTCCAGCGCCTTTTCCGCGGTGATGGACGCGCTGTCGATGACCGCGGAGCGCGCCCATTCCACGTTGCGATGGCGCTTGTCCGCGATCGCTTCGATGAAGCTCGCGGTGAACTGCTCCATCTTCTTCTTCATCACGTCGTCGGTCTTCTCGACCTCGCCGGCGCCGCCGATGGAGACGGGGTGGGCCGCGCCGATGGTGGTGTTCGGCGCCATCGCCGCGATCTCCGCGGCCATGGTGATGAAGGCGCCCGCGCTCCCGGCACTCGCGTGGGTGGGGGAGACGAAGACGACCGTCGGCACCCTGGAGGCGTAGAAGGCCCGGGTGATCTGCTTCGTGGATTCGAGCAGACCGCCCGGGGTGTCGAGTTCGATGACCAGGCACTGGTCGCCGCGCGCGCCCGAGATATCGATGGCGCGGGAGATGTAGGTGACCGTGGCCGGGCCGATGGCCCCGTCGATCCGGATGAGCCCCACCTGCGCGGCCTGCGCCGCGTGCGTCGTTCCGAGAATCAGCCCCGCGACCGCGACCCCGAACCAGCGTCTCATGCGTCACGCTCCAGTCAAATGAACGATACTCCTGCAGGCCCTACCCTGCCCGTTCCGTCCGTCGGTACCCCACCCACGTCATTGCGAGGCCCCGTTCCGTTGGCAGAGGGCCGAAGCAACCTCGCCCAACGACCAAGCCCCCCTGGGCACACTAAGCGGGCGGCTTGAACTCCTGCAGAACCTCCAGGCCCGGCGCCGCGCGCTCCTGCTCGCTGGGCAGGGGGAGCCCGTCGCCTTCGATGAGCGCGATCACCGCGGTGAGGTTGTCGTGCCCGCCGCGTTCGTTCGCCAGGTCGATCATGCGGTCACAAATGGCCCCGGTGTCGGAGTCTGCGAGCATGGCCTCGAGTTCGGCGTCGCTCACCGCGTTCGAGAGACCGTCGCAGCACAGGAGCAGCCGGTCTCCCCGGCGCAGGCTCAGGCGGCCGATGGCGGCGCGCACATCCTTTTCCCGGCCCATGGCCTGGAGGATGACGTTCTTCCGGGACGAGTTCTTCGCCTGCTCGGGCGTCATCACCCCGGCGTCGACCAGCGACTGCACGAAGCTCTGGTCCTTGGTGATCTGCCGCAGTTTCCCTCCGCGCAGCAGGTAGCCGCGCGAGTCGCCCACCGAGGCGATGAAGGCCTCGTGATCGTGGACCAGCGCCGCGGTGAGGGTGGCGCCCATGCCGCGCTTGCCGTTGGCCTGCGCCGCCGCCACCACGGCCGCGTTGGCGCTGCGAACCGCGGCGTCGATCAGCCGCTGGTGAGAGTGGTGATCGCCCTTCGGGTCGGAGAGCGACTTGCGCAGGGACTCGACCACGAGGGCGCTCGCCACTTCGCCGGCGGCGTGGCCGCCCATGCCGTCCGAGACGACGAGGAGGATGCCGCGATCGCGGACATCGACGTCGACCGCGGGGGTTTCCAGGCGAGCGCCGGACTCGAGGTCGCTCACCAGGAAGGCGTCCTCGTTGTTGGTGCGCACGCGTCCCATATCGGAGCGCGCGAAAACAGTCAGCTGAATGTTCTCCATGCCGCTTCTCTCCATGGTGTGCCGATAAACATACCCGACACCTTGGGCGTCAGGTTGGCTGCGGAGAATGCCCGCCTGGGTTCCCGCCGGGCTTGGGTCCTGGTCCTAGGCCTCGGGCGCGAGCGCGGCGCACCCGCGCCCGATGGCCGCGGCCACGGTGGCGACGATGGGGCCGATGACCAGGCCGCCCACCCGCGTCATCATCGCGGTGGCCATGGGCACCATGGTTCCCTCGGGCACGTTGAGCGCGTCCCAGTGGCGGAAGTACGAGGTCTCGATCCCCATCCCGTAGCTCAGCAGGGTGGCGAGGAAGATGAGGATCTGCGCCCACATCCCGATGGTGTAGCCCACGAGCAGGGAGCCGCCCCAGCTGAAGCCGCCCAGCCGCTTCGACAGGGCGCCGAAGTAGAAGCTGCTGATCAGGGTGAGGCCGAAGATCGAGAACATGGCGTTCCCGCGCGGCGCGTAGGGGACGCCGGCCATCCCGAGGCCGAACCGGCCGACCGCGAAGATGACGAGCAGGAGAAACGGCAGACGAACGAAACGCAGGACTTTAGAGACCATGACTACCCTCCAGGGAATGGCCCCCGCCCCGGGGCCCGCGATGGCGCGCCAGGCGGGGAATAGTTGAGAAAGCGTAGCACGCCCGCGCCCAGGCGCGCCGCGATGCCCGCTCTCCTACGCCTGGTGCGACACCCGCCCGCCGACCACCGTCTGCACGATCTGGATATCCTTGATCTTCTCCACGTCCACGGTGTGGGGATCGTCGGCCAGCACCACGTAATCGGCGAGCTTGCCCACGCTGATCGAGCCCTTGAGGCTCTCCTCGCTCGAAGCCCACGCCCCGTTGTACGTATACACGGCGATGGCCTCGTCCACGCTGATGCGCTGATTCGCCCCCCAGGTCTTTCCGTCCCACCCCCGGCGCGTCACCATCCCCTGGATCGCCATGAGGGCCGCGAACGGCCCCGGGGAGAAGTCCGATCCCGCGCAGGCTTTGACCCCCGCGTCCAGCATGGAGCGCCAGGCCATGCAGTTCTTCATCAGCTCTTCTCCGTAGAAAACGAACTTGTCGGAGTTGTAGTAGGCGTAGCTCGAGAACATGGCGGGCACGGCGCCGAGCGCCTTGATGCGCTTCACCAGGCTGTCGTTGACGAGAGTGCAATGGGTGATCTTCGGCCGCGCATCCGCCCGGGGATGGAGCTTCTGCGCGCGCTCCAGGGCCACGAGGTAGCGGTCGATGGCCACGTCGCCGTTGGCGTGCACGTTCACCTGGATGCCCGCGCGGTGCACCCGCTCCACCCAGGCGTTCAAATCCTCCTGCGACTCCGTGAGGTTGCCCTGATAGGGAGGCGTCACCCCCGGATAGGGGGTGGAGAGGGCCATGGTCCGCTCGGAGAACGAACCGTCCGCGGTGTGCTCGGCCGTGGCCCCCAGCCGGATCCACTCGTCTCCGAACCCGGTCCTGATGCCGGCGCTGATCATGGCCTCGAGGGCCGGTCCGTACGGTTCGTAGTTGACGCGGTGCATCAGCTCGCCCCGGGCCCGCACGTCCTGGATGGCGGCCAGGTCTCCGCCTTCGTGATGCACGCTGGTGAGGCCGTAGCGCGCGAACTGCCGGGAGAGGTGCGCGATGCCGTCGCGCCCCCGCTTCTCCTGCTCGGCCGCGGTGAGGACGGGCCGCGTGCCCACCTTGTCGAACGGCTCCATGGCCCGGTCGGTGACGCGACCGCTCAGCTCGCCGTCCGGGCCCTTGTCGTAGGTGCCCCCCATGGGATTGGGCGTGGCTTTCGTGATCCCCGCCAGCTCGAAGGCGCGGGAGTTGTAGAAGTGGGTGTGCCCGCCCCGGTGCTCCACCATGACCGGATGCACGGTCGAGACCTGGTCCAGGTCGATTCGGCGCAACGGGCGACCCTCCTTCACCTTCGTGTCGTCGAAGAAGAAGCCTTCCACCCACGTGCCGGGCGGCACCTGGGCGGCCTTGGCCTTGAGCTTGCCGATGATGCTGTCGATGGTGACGAACTCCACTTCGAAGGGATTGCCCACGAGGACCTCGTTGAGCAGCACCTCGCCATCGGCATGGAGGTGGCAGTCGATGAACCCGGGCAGGATAGTCATCCCCTTGGCGTCGAACACCCGGGTGTTCTTCCCGGCCAGGCCCTTGACGTCCGTACTCGACCCGACCGCGGTGATCCGCCCACGGTCGATCGCGAAGGCCTCCGCGCGAGGCGCGCGCGGGTCCACGGTGTAGACCTTCGCGTTGACGACGATCAGCTCGGGATCGCGCCCCCCGTCGAGCGCGCCCGCGACGCCCTGCGCCGCGGCCTCGATGCCGAGGAGCGGCCCCCCCAGGAGCGCGGCGGCGCCGGTGCTGGAAGCGGAAATGAACTCACGGCGGCTGCGAGGGTCTTTGGCCATGCCGCCAAGATACGGGCGCCCGCGCGCGGATTCAAGCGTGGCGGGTCGGGAGTGTCTCCAGGGCCCGCTACGGCAGCAGAACCGTGCACCCCGTGGTCTTGCGCGCCTCGAGAGCGATGTGCGCCTCCCGTACGTCCGTGAGGGCGAAGGTCTGATCGATGCGGATCTTCACCTTGCCGCTCGTCACCACTGCGAAGAGGTCGTCCGCCATCTCCTGGTTCGCCTCGCGGGTGGCGATGTGGGTGAACAGCACCTGGCGCGTCACGTAGAGCGACCCCTTGGCCCCCAGGATGCCGGGGGCGAAGGGCGCCGGCGGTCCGGACGAATTGCCGAAGCTCGCCATGAGCCCAAACGGCCGCAGGCAATCGAGCGAGCGGTCCCAGGTGTCCTTGCCGACCGAGTCGTAAACCACCCTGACCCCTTTGCCGCCCGTGATCTCCTTCACCTTCGGCAGGAAGTCCTCCTTGTTGTAGTTGATGACGTGAGCGGCGCCGAACTCCTTCGCGAGCGCGCACTTCTCGTCCGACCCCGCGGTGCCGATGAGCTGCAGCCCGAGGACCTTCGCCCACTGGCAGGCGATGAGACCGACCCCGCCCGCGGCGGCGTGGAACAGGACGAAGTCGCCTGGATGCAGGCCGCCTTGCGGCTGCGTGCGTTTGAGCAGGTACTGGGCGGTGAGGCCCTTGAGCATCATCGCGGCCCCGGTTTCGAACGAGATCGCGTCGGGCAGCTTGCAGACGGGCTGCGCGGGCATGACCCGCCGCTCGCAGTAGCTGCCCGGTCCGCCGCCTGCGTAGGCCGCGCGGTCCCCGACCTTCAGGTGAGTGACGCCTTCGCCCACCGCTTCCACGACTCCGGCACCTTCAGAGCCGAGCGAGGTGGGCAGCGGCAGGGGATAGAGCCCGGTGCGATGGTAGACATCGATGTAGTTCAGACCGACCGCATGGTGCTTGATGCGGATCTGCCCGGGACCGGGCTCGCCCACGGTGAGGTCGACGACCTTCAGCTGCTCGGGCCCGCCGGGCTGGTCGATGCGCACGGTCTTGCTGGGATAGGGCATGGGGTGGTCCTCCGAGGTCGTCGGTCTGCGGGTGTTAGTCGGCGAAGGGATCTATGACCTTCAACGCGCCGTACTTACGGCCATTCTGAAAGTCTTCAGAGAAGAGCGTCCGGCATTTGCCTTCGATGGCGCTCTGCACGATGAGAGCATCCCAGATCGAGAGTTGATGCCTCCGGACAATCTCCATGGCCGCCAGTGAAAGCCGGTGGTCGAGCGGGAGGATGCGAAAGCCCGAGAGGCCGCGCACCGCTTCTTCGGCCTCGGAGGCAGGCAGGGGTCGGCGCAGCTTTCGAGTCACGGTGAAGTAGAACTCATTGACCACCTGGGCCGAGAGGACGATGCTCTCGGCCGGGAGTCTCTCGATCAGCGCGTGACTGCGCGCGCGCTTCACCGGCTCGTGCGTATCGAAGGCGTAGATGAGGATGTTCGAGTCGAGGAAGAACGGGCCCTCAGCGTCGCTCATGCATCTCCTCGCGCGACACCTTGCGTCCGCCCCGGGCCTTCGAAGCCGCGGCCAGCCGAAGGAACGCCTGCTTGGCGGTATTGGCGGGTGAGGCGTGGGAAACGTATTCCTCCACTCGCTCGCGCAGAACGGCGTTCAGCGAGGTGCCTTCCTCGAGGGCCTTGATACGGGCTCGCCGCAGCAACGAGGCCTCGATGGCGATGGTGACGTTCGCGGCCCTTGGTTCCACGGGATCAGTGTAGCACGGGACCCGTGTCGCAGATCCACCCCGCCATCCGCCCGCGAGCCCTACCCCTGGGCCAGGATCCCGGTCAGCGCGCCGGCCAGCGCCTTGCTCTCCGCGTCTCCGGTCACGATGTCGATGGCATCGGGGCTTGAGACTCCGAGCCTCAGGGCCACCGCGTGCGCGATCTGCTCCTGCTCGAAGATCTTCCGGCCCATGATGGCCTGGTTCGCCCCGAGCGACTTCAGCATGGCGACGCCCACCGCGTCGACCGCGACGCGATCGTGGCCCGCGATCATCACGTTGCCCGCCTTGAGTTCGCCGCGCGACGGGCCGCCGTCGGTGAACGCGGACACGCCGTCGAGCACGATGAGTTCCGGCCGGTAGCCGGTGTTGAGCTCGGCGATCATTCGCCGCATGTCGGGGGACTGGTGCATGGTGCGGCGGATCGTCTTGGGCGTGAGGCCCACCGACAGCTTGAGCGACATGGTGAAGACACCGCCGAAGCCGTGGGTCTTCAGGCAGCAGGTCGAGACGTTGTACTCGGCGTCCACCACCAGGCGGGGGAGAGAGAACCCCTCCGGCCAGTGCGTGCCCGCGGCCGGGAACGTCACCCAGTCGCGGTCGGTGAGCTGCTCGTAGTCCACGATGTCGAACCGGTGATCTCTCGCCAGATCGAACGTCCCCTTCTTCTCCATGACCCCGCGGGTCTGCGGCGGGCCGCTCGATTCACCGAGGGTCACGCCGCGCGCGCCCAGGTCGTGCATCTCGGTGACGAGTTGCGCGAGGGTGTCGTTGTGGGTGGACCCGGGTGCTTCGTCCGCCGAATTGAAATTCGGCTTGATGACGACTTTCTTGCCCTTCACGGCCTTGAGATCGAGGAGCTTCAGCGCCGCGCTGACGCCGGCCTTCCGATCGGACGTCCTCACCAGAGCCACCCGGCTGCGGCGCGGCCCCACCACCTGGGCCAGGCCGGACTTGCCAAGCGCCGGCACCAGAGCGATGCCGGCCGCCATGACGTGCATGAAATCACGTCGATCGAGGTCACGAGCGAGCCGAATCATGTGTCCTCCCATGTTCGCGGCCGCCCCCACTGCGGACCAAGTATCCGTCCGTCCGCCTCCGTGAGCAAGCGCATGTGTCCCACTACCAAGCTCGTGCTTGCCGTCCTGTACCCCCCTCACGTCATTGCGAGGAGCCAGTCCGTTTGTACCGCGACGAAGCAACCCCGTCCCCCCACTGCCAGCACTTCAGGAGCCGAACGCGCCTGCGCGAGTAGGAATTGGTAGTGGTGGGCGGGGATTGCTTCGGCCCCGCGCGGAACGAACACGGGCCTCGCAATGACGGGGGGCTTCGCACGGCTGTGCCCCCCGTCAGCCTCGCCCCGTCAGTTTCCTCTTCTCCGACCCCGCCAACCGCCGCCTCAGTTCCTCTTCCGGCATCGTCCCCGGGGCGAACACCGGAGCCGGCCAGGCGAAGGACGAAGCCCCCATCAACTCCGGCACGTGCGTCCGGATCGCGGCGTCGATGAGCGAATACCCGTGGTTCATCAACACCCCCTGCTCCACCTCCGAGAACGCATCGAGGTCGGTGCGGATGTTCCGGATCACGTCCATCGCGAACGCCTTGGAGTACCCGCCAAAGGCAGCCCCCGCATACCGCGAGGGCGCGCTCGCGACCCCGACGTATGCCCCGCCGATCGTCCCGCCCATGAACCCCGAGATGAGGAACCGCTTGCGCACGCCCCTCGCCTGCGTGTCCTGGATCTCCTGATACCGCTTGATCCGCCAGAAGAGATTCCGATCGTCCTCCCCGTCCATCAGGCCGCCCGCGTCCGACACCAGCACCACGCGGTGGCCCTTCCACACCGGCTCGAGCGCCAGGTTGTCGTAGACGCCGCCATCGGTGACGCGCAAGTCGGAGAGGATCTTGCGACGCTCGTCGCCACCAACGCCCGGAGCGCGCCCGCCCCTGAAGCGCTCGGCCGCGCCCTCGATCCGCATCGGCCCGAAGAGCGGGGGAAAGCAGGCCGAAGCCGCCACCGCCTGAGCCAGGGTGAACCCCTTCGGGTCCGCGTAGCCCGCGAGGTAGCTGCCCACGCGCTCGCGCTCGAAGACGAAGTTCGCGCCGAAGGCCATGTCGGTGCCGCAGAACACGAACCGCGGCCGCTCGGGCAGCAGATCGAGCGTGCCCTTGCCGAAAGCCCCCTCGAACTTGTCGACCATGTTGTTCACGACAAACGCCCCGCGAAACCAGTTCCACGGAAGCAGGTACTTCTGAGCCATCGCCCCGGTGCGGATGTCGCGCCGAGTAAGCGCAAGCAACGGCCGCAAGACATCACGGGGGAAGTCGATCCCCCCGCCGTCATTGCGAGGCCCCATTCCGTTGGTATTGGGCCGAAGCAATCCCACGCTCCCACTCCCGGCCCGCAACTGCGCTTCCGCCACCGCCCACTGCGCCGCCGCGATACTCCCTCCCGAAACCGAAGCCACCGTTTCGAATTCCTCCCGCCCAGCGATCCCAAGCTCGAAGAGCCGCTGAATGACGCCAGCGTGAAAGAGAGTGGCCCTGAACCCGCCGCCGGACAGACAAAGCCCGATCCCGCGCCGACGAGATGAGACCTCGGCTTCGGGTTCCTGGGCAGGGGAGTCGGCGTCGAACGCCATGAGCGCGGAACTTACTTCACGCTCGACCAGGAATCCCGAACCCGAACCGGCAGAGCCTTTGGCTCACCGGGACGGGGCCGCGCGTTAGGCCGCCGTTCTCGGCGCATAATGGCGCCATGCAGACACAGCGATTTCTGATTACGGGCGGCAGCCAGGGCATCGGCGCCGCCATCGTGGCGCAGGCGCGGAAGGCCGGCCACCAGGTGGTGTTCACGGGCCGCAACGACGCGCAGATTGCGGCCGTCGCCGCGGCCACGGGCGCGCGCGGTCTCAAGGCCGATGTCTCGATCGACACCGACAACGCGCGGACCGTCGACTTCTGCCGTAGCGAGATGGGCGGCATCGACGTGCTCGTCAACAACGCGGCCGTCGGCTACAACGCCGAGATCGGCGCGCTCGAGGTGGGCCGGATGCGGGAACTGTTCGCCACGAACGTCTTCGGTGTCGTGGACCTCACCAATCGCGTCGTGCCCCTGATGAAGGCCCAGGGCAGCGGCGACATCGTCACCCTCGCCTCCACCTCGGGCATGAAGGGCGCGAAAGGCGGCACCGCGTACGCGGGCAGCAAGTGGGCGGTGCGCGGCATCACCCAGTGCTGGCAGGCGGAACTACGGCCGCACGGCATTCGCGTGGTGTGCATCTGTCCGTCGGAAGTGCAGACCAACTGGATGGGCAAGAGCGGCCGCAACAACCCGAACAAGCTCTACGCCGACGACATCGCGGCGACGATCATGGCCGGGCTCAACCTGCCCCGGCGCGTGCTCTGGCCGGAGCTGGCGATCTTCGCCAACAACCCCTGGAAGGAAGACTAGGAGAGCCCGATATGTGCGCGCTTGATGGTGTGTCGCGAAGAACGTTCCTCGGCGCGTCGGCGCTCGCCGCGGGCGCGAGCCCGCTCCCTTCGGTGATGGCGCGGGCGCAGCCCATCACGCGACGACCCGCCGCGCTCAGTGGTCTCAAGGCCCTGGTCTTCGACGTCTTCGGCACCGTGGTCGACTGGCGCGCGTCGGTGGCCGCGGAGGTCGACGCCGTGGCGAAGCGCCGGGGCGTGTCTCTTGACCCCGTGGCTTTCGCCGACGCGTGGCGCGGGCAGTACGGTCCGAGCATGGACCGGGTGCGTCGAGGCGAGCTGCCGTGGACGACGCTCGACCGCCTGCACCGGATGTCGCTGGACGTGCTGCTGCCGCAGTTCAAGCTGACCGGACTGACCGAGGCCGAGACGGTGGCGCTGAACAAGGCGTGGCATCGCTTGCGTCCGTGGCCCGACAGCGTCGTCGGACTGACGCGGCTGAAGACGCAGTTCATCGTGGCGCCGCTCTCGAACGGCAACATCGCGCTCATGACCGACCTCGCGAAGTTCGCGGGCCTGCCGTGGGACTGCATCCTTGGCGCGGAGCTGGCGCGGCACTACAAGCCGGACCCGGAGGTGTACCGCTCGGCCGCCGAGTTCCTCGACCTGCGGCGGGATGAGGTGATGATGGTGGCGGCGCACTTCGGCGACCTGAAGGCGGCGAAGGCGGAAGGGTTGCGCACCGCGTTCGTGGCGCGGCCCGACGAATACGGCCACGAGCCGACCAGCCGGAAACCGGACCTCGTGCCGACCGATACGTATGACATCACCGCGCGGGATTTCAATGACCTCGCGACCCAGCTCGGCGTGTAACGCATGAAGGATCCGGCCGTGCGCGACTCACAGGATTCGACCCGCCTGACCGCTCAGCCGCTGTCCCGGCGTGAACTGCTCGGTGTTGCGGCGGCCGCCGTGCCCTTCGTGCTCGGCGCGCGCGCCACTGCGCAACCGCCCGAGGCAGGCGGGGACATCGGGCCGCTCGGCTCCGCGACGTTGCCCAAAGGCGTGCGCGCGAGGTTCGTGGAGAACGTGAACGGCCTGCGTATGCACGTCCTCGAGGCCGGCTACGAGACCCCCGGTCGTCCCGCGCTGCTGCTGATCCACGGCTTCCCGGAGCTCGCCTACAGCTGGCGCAACGTGATGGCGCCGCTCGCGGCTGCCGGCTACCACGTCGTAGCCCCGGATGTGCGCGGGTACGGACGTACCACGCCGGCCCCGGTCCCCTACGATGAGGACCTTCGACCCTACGGTTCGCTGAACAAGATTCGCGACATGCTGTCGCTCGTCTCGGCCATGGGCTACCGCTCCGTCGCCGCGGTGATCGGCCACGACCAGGGGTCGCCTCTTGCCGGCTGGTGCGCCTGTGCGAGGCCGGACGTGTTCAAAGCGGTCGCGATGATGAGCGCCCCGTGGGGAGGCACGGCATCGCTGCCCTTCAACACGGCCAACGGGCCGCGTCCCGCCGCTCCCGCGCCCGACACGATCTACGACGACCTCGCGAAGCTAAAACCGCCGCGCAAGCACTACCAGCGCTACTACCAGACGCGCGAAGCGAACGAGAACATGTGGCACGCGAAGCAGGGGCTGCACGACTTCCTGCGCGCCTACTACCACATGAAAAGTGCGGACTGGAAGCAGAACCATCCCGCACCGCTCGCCAGTCGCACCGCCGCGGAGTGGAGCCAGCTGCCGCGCTACTACGTGATGGACCTGAACCTGGGCATGGCCGAGCAGGTCGCAGGCGACACGCCGAGCGCCGCCGAGATCGCCGCCAACAAATGGCTGCCCGAGAGCGAACTGCGCGTCTACACCGAAGAGTACGGCCGCACGGGTTTCCAGGGAGGCCTCAACGGCTATCGTGGCTCACCGGGTGATGTCGACCTGCAGGTGTTCGCCGGGCGCACGATCGACGTGCCGTCGACCTTCATGGGCGGCAGGAGCGACTGGGGTGTCTATCAGAGCCCGGGCTCGCTCGAACGACTCGAAAGGAATCTGACCACGAAGTACCTGGGGACGACACTGGTGGACAACGCCGGCCACTGGCTGCAGCAGGAACAACCCGCGGTGTTGAGTCGCCTGCTTGTCGAGTTCCTGAACGCAGCCAGCAAAGGTTGATCTTCGCGTCTATTTGCCCTCTGCGCGCCTCGCGACGAAGTCGACACTGGCCTTGCGCGGGTCAGTCATATTGGCTGTCCCGTTGGTGCCGATGACCTGAACCCGGTCGCCGTCCGGCGTCATGCTCGGCCAGGCGGGAACGGTCCCGTCGCCGTCAGGCTTTCCGGTCTTCGCGAAGTTGACCCAGTAGCGGTGAGTCAGCGCCGCCACCTCCGCATCCTTGCCAGTGTCGAGAGCGTCGGGCCGCAGCTCGGACTGGTCGAAGACATAGGCAACTTCGCTGAAATGGGGGGCGCCGCCCATGGCCACGCCCATTTTCGAGCCGTTGTGGGCAAAGCGGTAGAGCCAGGCCGACTGGCCCCGCTTTGCCAGCCCCCGGACGACAGCGCGGGCCGGTTCGATGAAGGTGGCGTCGGCGCTGGTCAGGGCGCCGACCATCAGGCCGCTGCTCTGGCCGTCGGCATCGTAAAGGCGCCGCGCCTCATCGGCATCGCTGCCGAAAGTGGCGAAGGTCTTGTCCTTGTCGGTGACGAACCACAAGGCGTCAGCCGAGTTGGCGCCGACGATCACGGGAACCCGCGCATAGACGCCGGCGGCAATGGCATCGACCGACTGGCCAAGAATGGTCCTGCCATCGACCATCGGCCCGGAATAGCCCGGCTGGAACATGGTCAGCATCGACAGGTTGCCAGTCACCCGCTCCGCCGGGATCGCGCGCAATTCCTCTGCCGTTGCCCCCGGCGCGAAAGCATCACCGGCCCCTGCCGCCACCGCCATTGTCGGCATCGGCAGAGCCCGGCCGCGGCCACCGCCCGATTCGATGATCGCGCCATGGAACAGCCCCCGGGCCAGCGGCGATTGCAGCAGCATGTGCATCGACATGCCGCCGGCGCTTTCGCCGAACACCGTGACCCTGCCGGGATCGCCGCCAAAGGCCGCGATATTTGCCTTCACCCATTGCAGGGCGGCAATCTGGTCAAGGAAGCCGAAATTGCCGCCAAAGCCCTCGGCAGCCAGTCCCGGATGGGCAAAGAAGCCGAAGCGACCGAGGCGGTAGTTGACGCTGACCAGCACCACGCCATCGCGCGCGAACTTGTCGCCCGCATACATCGCGGGCGAAGAGCCGCCGTTGACGAAGCCGCCGCCATGAATCCAGACCATGACCGGCAGGCGCGCTGCAGGCGTTGCCTTTGCCGGCTTCCACACGTTCAGGAACAGGCAGTCTTCCGACGCTTGAGTCCGGATCGGGGCGCCATCAGGCGGGAACGGGGCCTGGGCACAGTCCGCGCCATAGCTGGTCGCGTCACGCGCGGCCTTCCAGGGGGCGACGGGTTGCGGCGCCCGCCAGCGGTTGGCGCCGGTCGGGGCTGCGGCATAAGGGATGCCCTTGAAGGCAGAGACCGTATCCTGGGTTGTTCCCTTGACCGGACCGGTGCGGGTTTCCACCACCTGCGCGGAAGCCCCCGAACCCATCAGGAACATCGACATGGCGGCAAGGCTGACAAGTCGCTTCATCTTCATCAATCCTTCCATGACCGGGCCGGCATCTTGCCCGAAACCGTTGCACCAGGCCGCTCGGCATCCGCGCCCTCGTGTGTCTTCCAAGTCCGTTACCGGAGCGAGAAGCCCACCTCCTTCACGTCGCGCGAGTTGCCGCCGACGAACACCTTGAAGGCGCCCGCCTCGGCCTCCCAGCGGCCCTGCGCCGTGTAGAACGCGAGGTCCACGGGCCTGATGGTGAAGGTCACGTCCTTCGCTTGCCCAGCCTGCAGTTCGACGCGCTCGAAGCCCTTCAGCTCCTTCACCGGCCGCGTCACGCTGCCCACCAGGTCCCGCACGTACAGCTGCGCGACCTCGGCGCCGAGCTTCCCGACGGGGCCGAGATCGCGATCGTGACGGCGAAGAGCAAGGGCGCGGAGGCCGACGATGCGCTCTGGCTGATCCGCCACGACGCCGCCCATGTGATGGCGACGGCCGTCGTCGACCTCTGGCCCGGAACGAAGGTCTCGATCGGTCCGCCGATCGAGGGCGGCTTCTATT
>JBGATM010000019.1:0-88002 GCA_044229175.1 Vicinamibacteria bacterium
ATGTCTCGTCGTTCTCAAGTGATCGCAGGGAGGCAACGATCTGATGGAAGCACTGCCAGTTGCGCGCGGCTTTTCCGGAGCCGCCGTAGACAATGAGATCCTGGGGATGTTCGGCAACCTCGGGGTCGAGGTTGTTGTGAATCATCCTTAGCGCGGCTTCCTGGATCCAGCCCTTGCAGCTGATCTCCGAGCCGCGCGGAGCCCGGATGGTCCTGGGTGAGGTCGTCATTCGAGGTCTCCAGCTTTGCTTTCCGCGGCGCGCAGGAGGTCCCCGGCGCGGACGAGCTCGGCGGCGGTCTCTATCTCCGGGCCCATGATGCGGTCCGCATCGTATTTGGGTATCGCGCCGCGCACCAGGGCATGAACGGCCTCCAGGGCGTCGGAGGTCCTGAGCGGTCGATGGAACTCGATGGCCTGAGCGGCGCTGAGCGCCTCGATGGCGAGGATGCGCCGGACATTGGCCACCACCGAGCGGGCCTGGCGGGCCGCGATCGGGCCCATGGAGACGTGGTCTTCCTTGTTGGCCGAGGTGGTGATCGAGTCGACGCTCGCGGGGTGGGCGAGCGACTTGTTCTCCGACGCGAGCGCGGCCGCGGTGACGTGGGCCATCATGAACCCCGAGCGCAGGCCGCCCTCCTCGGTCAGGAACGCGGGAAGGCCGGAAAGCGCCGGGTTGACCAGGCGCTCGATCCGGCGTTCGCTGATGCCGCCGAGCTCCGCGGCGGCGATTGCGAGGAAGTCCGCGGCCATGGCCACGGGTTCGCCATGGAAGTTGCCGCCGGAGAGAAGCACGCCCGCCTCGGCGAAGACCATCGGGTTGTCGGTCGCGCTGTTCATCTCGATCTCGACGGTTTTGCGGACGAAGGCCATGGCGTCGCGCGCCGCGCCGTGGACCTGGGGCGCGCATCGAAGCGAATAGGCGTCCTGGACGCGGCCGCAGTTGCGATGCGATTCCCGCATCGCGCTGCCTGCGAGCAGGCGCTTGAGGTTGCGGGCGGACGCGGCCTGGCCGGCGTGCGGCCGGGCGGCATGGATCCTGGGGTCGAAGGCGACATCGGTGCCGAGAAGAGCGTCGATGGTCATGGCCGCGATGACGTCGGCGGTGCGCGCCAGGGTTTCCGCCTCCAGCAGCGCGAGGCCGGCGATCCCGGTCATGAGCTGCGTGCCGTTGATGAGAGCGAGCCCTTCCTTCGCGGCGAGCGTGACCGGCTTCAGTCCGGCCGCCGCCAGCGCGTTCGCCGCCTTCATCGCCTGGCCCTTGAATTCGCACTCACCCTCGCCAATGAGCAGGAGAGCGACATGAGCGAGAGGCGCCAGGTCTCCGGATGCGCCCACCGAACCCTGCTCCGGCACCTTCGGGTGAATGCCGCTATTGAGGCAGTCGATCAGGAGCTGCGCGGTTTCGACCCGGGCGCCGGAAAAACCCTTGGCGAGAACATTCGCGCGAAGCACCATGAGCGCGCGGGTCTCGGGCCGGGAGAGCGTCGGCCCGACTCCCGCGGCGTGGGAACGGACGAGGTTCCGTTGAAGCGCCTCGAGGTCGGCGGCGCCGATCCGCACGTCGGCGAAGTTCCCGAACCCCGTGTTCACCCCATACACGACCTCGCCCCTGGCCACCGCGCCGTCGACCACCCCGCGGGACGCCTGCATGGCGGCAATCGCGGAAGGGCTGAAGGCGACGGGCGCCCCCGCGGCGACCGCGGCGAGTTGCGCGATGGAGAGATCGCCTCCGGTGAGGGGGATCGGCGCGTGAGAGTGGACCAAGAGGAGCGGAGTTTAGAAGACGCGGCCCCTCAAGTGGCGGCCCCTTTGAAGCGCCTTGCCTTTTCCCGACCCGCGTCCCTACAATCCGCGTTCCTGCCCGGACTTCCCGGGCCCTCCCAAGAACCCGTCTCAGAAACCTCAAGGCCTCCGACCAGCGTCTATGCCGAATATTGCAGTCATTGGCGGCCAGTGGGGCGACGAGGGCAAGGGGAAGATCGTCGATCTGATCACCCCGGCCTTCCAGATCGTGGCCCGCTTCAACGGCGGACACAACGCCGGGCACACCGTCATCCGGGGCGACCAGAAGCTCGTCCTGCATCTCATCCCCTCCGGCATCCTCCACGAGGGCGTTCTTTGCGTGCTCGGCCCCGGACTGGTCATCGACCCGACGGCGCTCGAGGCCGAGGCCAGGGAAGTGGAAGCGCTCGGTCACGATGTCTGGGCCAATCTCGCGGTTTCCGATCGAGCGCACGTCCTGCTCCCGCACCATCGCGCCCTGGACCTGATGGCGGAGGAGAGAAAGGGCAGCGCGAAGCTCGGAACCACCGGCCGCGGCATCGGCCCCTGCTACGAGGACAAGGCGGCGAGGCGCGGGATGCGGATCTCCGATGTCCTGATCCGCGAGAGGATCGACGCGAAGCTCGCGTCTCTTCGCGAACACTTCGAGGCGGTATGCCGCGGCTATGGCGTCACCCGTGAGGTCGACTGGGCGAAGACCGCGGTCGATCTCGAGGCTTTCGGCGCCCGCATCGCCCCTCGGGTCCGCGACGTCTCGGCCCTGTTGCACGACCAGATGACCGGGGGCTACTCGGTGCTCTTCGAAGGCGCCCAGGCCACCCTGCTCGACATCGACCACGGGACGTATCCCTACGTCACCTCCTCGTCCGCGGGCATCGGCGGCGTGGTCACGGGTCTCGGCGTGCCTCCCCAGAAGATCGACGGAGTCCTCGGCATCGTGAAGGCCTACACCACGCGGGTGGGCACGGGGCCGCTTCCCACCGAGCTCCACGACGAGGTCGGCGAGGCCCTGCGGGAGCGCGGTGGGGAATACGGCGCCACCACCGGGCGTCCGAGGCGCTGCGGCTGGTTCGACGCGGTGGTCGCGCGTTATTCCGCGCGGGTCAACGGCTTCGAGGGGATCGCCCTCACCAAGCTCGACGTGCTCGATCCGCTCGAAGAGATCCCGGTGTGCGTGGGCTACCGTTATCGCAACACCCGGCTCGACGAGATCCCCGCCGACATCTCCATCTACGAAGAGTGCAAGCCCATCTACGAGAACATGAAGGGCTGGAAGACCATGACCGGCCACGCGCGCGAGTGGGCGGAACTGCCGGTGGAGGCGCGCGACTACATCAAGAAGATCGGCGACCTCGTGGGCGTCGAAGTGCCGCTCGTCTCCGTGGGCCCCGACCGGGATGCCTCGGTGATCGACCATCGAGCGCGAACCTCCGGCTGGCTGAGGTCTTAGGGCATGGCTCTCCCTCTCATGGGACTCGCCCTGGCTCTCTCCCTCCAGGCCGCCGATGCTTCGCCGAAGGGCGATGCCTGCTCGCTCCCCAAGGCCCTGAGCGACGCGCTTCAGCAGCGCTTCGGTTCTTCGCGCGTACTCAAGTCCGCCGACCTCTATGAGGATGAGCGCGGCCTGTTCCAGAAGGAGCATCCGGGCGCCTGCCCCGGAATCGCGCGCGGGCAGTTCTTCGGCTCCGGCCAGCGTCCGGCCATCGCGGTCATCCTTCTCGATGTCGAGCCGAAGAAGAACCTTCGCCTCGTGGTGGCGAGGCCCGCGCTGTCCGCGTGGACCTTCGTGGAGGTCGACGAGATGGACCAGGGAAGCACCGCGGTGGTGGGGCGCAAAGGTCCCGGCGCCTATACCGATCTCCCCGGTGCCAAGGCCCGAACCACCAACAACGACGTGGTGACCCTCACCGGGTACGAGTCCTGGCAGCGCGTCTACATCTGGAACGGGCGGACCTTCGACCGGCTTCAGGTCGTCGAGTAAGGCGGGCGCGCCCTTCCGGGGGACATATAATCCCGGGCTCGCGGGCGCTTCTCTCGCTCGCCGTGCGTCGTGCCTGTAGCTCAATGGTAGAGCAGCGGCCTTTTAAGCCGTTGGTTGTGGGTTCGAGCCCCACCGGGCGCACCACCATCCTGGTAGTGGGGGACGGGGGTTGCTTCGTCGCCGCTCCAACGGACTGGCTCCTCGCAATGACGTGAGGGTGGTGCAGACGGACAGCGCGGCGTTGGTAGTAGGGACCGCCCAGTGCGGTACCGTGAACGCCCAACCTGGCGACTACAAGCGCCCCGCCACGTGCACGACACCGCTTGCGCACACCACCCACTATCGAGGTCGTGCTGTCCGCCCGGACCCCACTCACGTCATTGCGAGGAGCCAGTCCGTTTGTACCGCGACGAAGCAACCCCGCCCAACCACTATCGCTCGTTCTTGACTACGCGGCCGGACTTCATGACGAACTTCACGTTGCGCAGCGCGGTGATGTCCCTGGTCGGGTCGCCGTTCACCGCGATGAGGTCGGCCTGCATCTCCGCGGCGATGGTGCCGATCTGGTCCTTCAGGCCGAGGGCCTCGGCGTTGAGGGAGGTGGCGGAGACGATCGCATCCATCGGCTTCTGGCCGCCTTCGTTCACCCGGCAGACCAGGTCCTCGATGTTGCGGCCGTGGGCGCCCGCCACCGCGTCGGTGCCCCAGACGATCTTCAGGCCGGGGGTGGCGAGAGCGCGCCTGAAGCCGTCGAGGGCGAGCGGGATCGCCTTCTCCATGGACGCGAAACCTTCGTCGTTGTAGTTACCGATGCCCTGGTACTTCGCGCGGTTCTCGAGGTAGTTGCGGAAGACGAGACCGCACTGCGGATCGTGATACGTGCCGCGCTCGGCCATGAGCCTGAGCACGCCGTCGGTCGCGAACACCCCGTGCTCGATCTGGGTGCAGCCGGCTTTCGTCGCGGCCAGCACCGCCTCGGCGCTGTGCGCGTGAATGAGGGAGCGCAGACCCTGGGCCTTGGCTTCGGAGCAGACCGCTTCCAGTTGCGCGTCGGTCATGGTCTGCGCGCCGCCTTCGCGGATGCTCTTCGATGCGAAAACCTTGATGACGTCCGCTCCCTCGGCCTTCCGGGCGCGCACGAGGGCGCGCAGTTCGTCCGGCGTCCCCGACTTCTCGTTCAGGGGCTCGAGGGACGTGAGCATCCGTGGTCCCACGATCACCCCGCGATTGATGGCGTCGCGCAGTTCCTTGTCCTCGGGCGATCCGAGGCTCTGCAGCGTGGTGATGCCGCTCAGCAACGTCGTGTACGCGTTGCCCGCGGCGGCCAGCATCCCTTCCGTCTTCGTGTCGCCGTCGCTGCTGGTATGAAAACGGCCCTTCGAGTTGAAGTACCAGACCACGTGAGCGTGCGCGTCGATGAGGCCGGGAAGGAGGGTGGCGCTCCCCAGGTCGTAGGTGGCGCCTGAAGGCGCGTTCGCCTCGATCCTGGTGATGCGCGAACCGACCACGGTGATCCGCGCGTTTGGAATGACGCCGCCTCGCCCGTCGAGGACGGAGGCGGCGCGGATGGTGATGGGGGCGTCAGCGGCGCGCGCGAGAGACGCCCACGCGAAGAGCAGGACCAGGGAAAGGCGGGAGAAAGTTCGCATCCTTGAAGTGTAGCCCGGCTTGTCCGGCCCGCGCCGGGTCACGTAAGTTGGGCGTATGACGACCTTGAACCGCACGCTCCTCCGGGCGCTACTCCTCACCAGTGTCGCAGCCGCCCCGGGATTCGCCCAGCCGGCCGCCCCCGCCGCGAAGCCCGCGGTGACCGAGGGAGACTTCCAGATTCGCGACTTCAAGTTCGACTCGGGCGAGACCCTCCCGAGCCTGAACCTCCACTACCGAACCCTCGGCCAGCCCACCCGGAACGCGCGAGGCCAGGTCACGAACGCGGTCCTGATCATGCACGGCACCGGCGGCACGGGGGCCGGTTTCCTGAGCGACAACTTCGGCGGCGTGCTCTTCGGTCCCGGCCAGCTCCTCGATGCCGCCACCCACTACATCATCCTTCCGGATGCCATCGGGCACGGGAAATCGACGAAGCCGAGCGACGGCCTCCACGCGAGATTCCCGCGCTACGGCTACGGCGACCTCGTGACCGCGCAGTACCGCCTGGTCACCGAGGGCCTCAAGGTGGATCACCTGCGCCTCGTCATGGGCACGTCGATGGGCGGGATGCACACGTGGATGTGGGCGACAAGGTACCCGGCGTTCATGGACGCGGCCATGCCGCTCGCGAGCCTTCCCGTTCAGATCGCCGGCCGCAACCGCTTCTTTCGCCGCATGGTGAGCGACGCCATCCGCAACGATCCGGACTGGAAGAACGGCGAGTACGCCGCTCAGCCGCGCGGCCTGACCGCGGCCGTGTACACCCTCATCTTCATGACCAGCGTTCCCCTTCAGTGGCAGAAGCTCGCGCCCACCCGCGATGCCGCGGACCGGCTCTTCGACCAGACCTTCGCCGCGCGCCTGGCCGCGAACGACGCCAACGACATGCTGTACCAGTTCGAGGCCTCGCGCGACTACAACCCCGAGCCCGACCTCGAGAAGATCGTGTGCCCGCTGCTCGCGGTCAACTCCGCGGATGACCAGGTCAATCCGCCCGAGCTCGGCATTCTCGAGGCCCGGATCAAGCGGGTGAAGAAGGGCCGCGCGGTCGTCATCCCCATCTCCGACCGGACCCGCGGCCATTCCACCCACTCCTATCCCGCGATCTGGGGCGATGAACTGGCGCGCCTTTTGAAGGAATCGGAGCCGAAGCCCTGAGCTTCTGAGAAACTAACGTCTCGATCCCCAGGAGACGACTGACTCGATGACCGTGAATCTCGAAATGCGAGGCGGCGTGGCCGTGCTCACGCTCAACCAGCCGCCCGTGAACGCGCTCGGCGCGGTGCTGAGGAAGGATCTTCTTGACCGGCTCGATGGGATTCTTGCGGACGAGACGGTGAGCGCGATCGTCATCGCCGGCGCGGGGAAGCACTTCAGCGCGGGCGACGATATCCGCGAGTTCGATTCAGCGCCGGACGCGACGCCGTCCCTGCCCGACGTCATCGACCGCATCGAGAAGTCGGCCAAACCGGTGGTGGCAGCACTCCATGGCACGGCGGCGGGCGGCGGTCTTGAACTGGCGCTCGGCTGTCACTACCGCGTCGCCGCGCAGGGAGCGGAACTGAGCCTGCCCGAGGTCACCCTCGGCATCCTGCCCGGGGCCGGCGGAACCGTCCGCCTGCCCCGCCTCGTCGGTTTCGAATCCGCGCTCGACATCATCCTGAATGGACGCCGGGTGGGCGCCTCTGAAGCCGTGCCCCTGGGCCTCGTCGACGAAGCCGTCCCACGTAACCTCGCGTGCGAGAGGGCCGTGGCCTTCGCGGAACGGGTGAGTCGGCGCAGCCCTCGTCGCACGCGCGAGATCGTGCCGGCTTCCTTGTCTTCCGAAGACCTCGGCCGCATCGAATCGGAACTCAGGAAGGCCGCGCGCGGGCGCAAGGCGCCCCAGGCCGCGTTCGATTGCGTCAAGCGGGGGATGACCCTGCCTTTCGAAGAGGCCCTGCGTCTCGAACGGGAGACGTTCCTGACCCTGGTTCGAAGCGAGGAATCGCGCGCGTTGCGTCACGTGTTCTTCGCTGAACGCGAGGCGCGAAAAGAGGGCGAGTTGAAGAAGGGCACGACCGTGCGGGCCATTCGCAGCGTGGGCGTGGTCGGCTTCGGCACCATGGGCGGCGGCATCGCCATGGCTTTCGGGAACGCGGGCATCCCTGCGGTGGTGATCGATGAGACGCCCGAGGCCGTGGACCTTGGACTCGCCAGGGTGCGCGCGACTTACGAAGAGGCGTTCGCGAGAGGCCGGCTCACCGGAGAGGAGTGCGACCAGAGGCTCGCGAGCATCCGTGGCGCCACCGACTATCGCGAACTGGCCGAGGCGGATCTCGTGATCGAAGCGGTCTTCGAGGACATGGAGATCAAGCGCAAGGTCTTCGCGAAGCTCGACGAGGTGTGCTCGGACAAGGCGATCCTCGCCACCAACACGTCGAGCCTCGATGTCGACGCGATCGCGGAGGCGACGATTGACCCTTCGCGCGTGCTCGGCCTGCACTTCTTCTCGCCGGCCAACGTCATGAAGCTCGTGGAGGTGGTGCGCCCGGCCACGGTGTCGGCGACCATCCTGTCTTCGGCCCTCGACGCGGTGAAGCGCATCGGCAAGATCGGGGTGGTGGTGGGAGTGTGCGACGGCTTCGTGGGCAACCGGATGCTGTACGCGTACCGTCGCCAGGCGGACTTTCTCCTCGAGGAAGGAGCCCTGCCCGCGCAGGTGGACCGGGCACTGCGCGACTTCGGCATGGCCATGGGCCCGTTCCAGGTCAGCGATCTCGCCGGTCTCGACATCGGCTGGAGGGTGCGGAAGCGCCAGGCGGCGACGCGACCGAAGGACCTGCGCTATTCACCGATCGCCGATCGCCTGTGCGAACGGGGTCGATTCGGTCAGAAGACCGGGGCCGGCTGGTATCGGTACGAGAAGGGGAGCCGCACGCCCTTGCCCGACCCGGAGGTCGAAGCGCTGGTGCGGTCGGTGAGCAAGGAACTTGGCTTCAAGCGCCGCGAGATCGCGGACGGCGAGATCATCGAGCGCTGCTTCGGCGCGCTCGTGAACGAGGGCGCGCTCCTCATCGAAGAGGGGGTCGCCGCCCGCGCGGGCGACATCGACGTGATCTGGATCCACGGCTACGGTTTTCCGCGCCACCTCGGGGGCCCCATGCACTGGGCGGACGGGTTCGGCCTGCCGAAGATCGTGGCCGCGGTGGATCGCATGCACGCCGCACAGGGCGCGCTGGTCAGACCGTCGGCGTTGCTGCGGCAACTCGCGCGCGACGGCCGCAGCTTCGGAGACGCGGCCGGGGCGTAGGTCTGAGAGTCGCGGGCGTTACTCCTGACCGCCTCGCGCCGGTGGCAGATCCTCGAAACGCCACGCCGGGCGCGGTTCGGGCACGGCGGCGTCTTCGTCGCCGAGCGCGGTCAGCAGCGCTTGAAGTCGCGCCCGTTCGGCCGCGAGGTCGAAGCCGCAGTAGCGCGCCGGGTAGCGCTCGAAGCGGCCCATCGCGCGTGTGAGCGTCCGGAGCGCGCCGGCCCGGTTCCCGCGGTCGAGGTGGAGGAATCCCACGCTCACCTGGATCAAACCCTGGAAGAAATCACGAGACGGAACCCGGAGAGCCGACCACATCTCCTCGAGTGTTTCGTGGCATTCGAAATACCGGCCGCGGTTGAACTGCGCCACGCCCCGGGCCAGGGCGAGGCGTTGATCGCTCGTCAATTCCGGCTCGGCGGGGGCATGCATCATTCGACGATACGCCGCGTTTCCGGGTTCGTCCCCGCCTAAGATGCGCGCACATGCTCAACTGGATCTGGGCCGGCTTCTTCTTCGTGGCGTTCATGGGCGGCCTCTTCCGCTGGCTGGTGCTCGGCGAACCGGGGGTGTGGGCGGCCATGGTGGGTTCGAGCTTCGACATGGCGAAGACCGGTTTCGAGATCTCGATCGGGCTCACCGGCGTCATGTGCCTCTGGCTCGGGGTCATGCGGATCGGCGAGAAGGGTGGAGCGGTGACCCTGGTGGCGCGCCTCTTCGATCCCCTGCTCCGACGCCTGTTCCCCAGTGTCCCGCCCGCGCATCCCGCCGGCGCCTCGATCGTGATGAACCTGTCCGCGAACGTGCTCGGCCTCGACAACGCCGCAACTCCCCTCGGGCTCAAGGCCATGAAGGAGCTGCAGGAGATCAACCCCGATCCCGACACCGCCAGCAACGACCAGATCATGTTCCTCGTGGTCAACGCCTCGGCGGTCACGGTGATCCCCACCGCGATCATGACCTACCGCGCGCAGATGGGCGCCGCCGACCCGACCGACGTGTTCCTGCCCCTGCTGATCGCGACGTTTTGCAGCACGATGACCGGCATTCTGGTGACCGCGCGGATTCAGGGCCTGAAACTCCTGAACCCGGTGACCCTGGGCTACTTCGGCAGCGCGACCCTCGTGATCGGGCTGATGGCCGCGTACTTCGGACGTCTCGACAAGGCGACGCTGGAGCGCCAGACCTCGCTCTTTGCGAACCTCTTCATCTTCTCGCTGATCGTGGGCTTCATCCTCCTCGCGGTCAAGAAGGGAGTGGCGGTCTACGAGACCTTCATCGAGGGGGCCAAGGAAGGGTTCGCCGTCGCGGTCGGCATCATTCCGCATCTCGTGGGAATGCTGGTCGCGGTGGGCGTCCTGCGGGCGAGCGGGGTCCTCGATCAGGCGCTCGACGCGGTGCGTCTTGTCGTGGCGGGCCTCGGTCTCGACGGGCGATGGGTCGACGCGCTGCCGGTGGCGCTGGTGCGGCCGCTCTCCGGCAGCGGCGCGCGCGGCCTAGTGATCGAAACCATGAAGACGCTCGGAGCCGATTCCTTCGCGGGGCGTCTGGCCTGCGTGATCCAGGGCAGCACCGAGACCACGTTCTACGTGCTCGCGGTGTACTTCGGCTCGGTGGGCATCAAGAAGACCCGACACGCCATCGCCTGCGGCCTGACCGCGGAACTCGCGGGCTTCCTGGGCGCGGTCGCGGTCAGCTACCTGTTCTGGGGTTAGCTAGCTCGGGTACTTTCTCAAAGCGGGTGTTGGACCCAGAGATGGAGCGGGGCCGGGCGCTGGTGTGGGTCGCATGCGCCGGGATTTTGAGCGTGGCCCGAGGCCAGGCTTCGCGCCGAGTCGCCGCAGTCCGTCGGCCTCCATTCGCGCTCAACTAAGCCGAGTAAGGAGCCACACGATTCCATCGTTCCGGTGTTCCAGTGGCGACGCACGAGGCGGTCCCGGGCGCGCAGCCTGGCCTTGGGCCACGCAGCGAGCCCACACCGGCGCCCGGCCCCGCGGGTCACCACTACCAAGCCCTCGCGCGCCCGCTGCGAAACGAAGTGGGGCCTCGCAATGATGGTGGCGGTCTTTCCCTAACGTCCCGGACTAGTCCGTGACCACTTCGCAATGACGGACGGGAATCGCAGCGCTCCTACTGGGCGTAGATCTTCACCAGGCGATAGAGGTATTCGCGCCCGTCGAGGAGGGACTTCACCCGCACCCGTTCGTTGAGCCCGTGGATGCCGCCGAGGTCGGCGTCGATGAAGATGCCGGACACGCCGTAGGTCGGAATGCCGGCCGGAGTCAGGAAGGCGCCGTCGGTGCCGCCCGCCTGCAACACGGGGACGAAGGGCACGCCGGGGAACACCTGCTCGGAAACCTGGCGGGCCGGGCCCATGATGGCCGGGGTCAACGGCGGCGGCGCGGAAGCCGCGGAGCGGGTCTCCAGCGTGGTCACCTTGACCATCGGGTCGGCCACCGCGGCCTCGAGACTCTGGCGCACGGACTCGACCGAGGTGCCCGGGAAGATGCGGCAATTGACGTTCGCCATGGCGCGCTGGGGCAGGGCGTTCGTGGCATGACCGCCGGAGAGCATGGTGGCGATGCAGGTGGTGTGAAGAATCGCGTTCATCGACGGGTCCGCGGCCGCGATCTTCTGGGCGAGAGCGGTATTCGACGGGTCGGCGGCAAACGCGCTCAGCGCGCTGCCCGCCTCTCCTCCGATGATCGGGCCCATGGCCTTGAAGAAGCCCACGGTGGTCTCGTTGGTGACGATGGGGAACTCGTAGTTCGAGACCTTCACCAGCGCGGCCGCGAGACGATTGATCGCGTTCTCCTTGACCGGGCGCGAGCTGTGGCCGCCCGGGTTCGTGACCTCGAGCGAGTAGTTCTGCGGCAGCTTTTCCCCGGCCTGGATGGTGTGGACGAGAGGCTTGCCCGCTTTGTCGAGCTGGCCGCCGGCCCCTTCGTTGAGCGCGAACTCGGCGTCGATGAGCGCGCGGTGGTTCTTCGCGAGATCCTCGGCCCCGTTGTAGGCGCCCGCCGTCTCTTCGCCGCAGGTGAGCGCGAGCTTCAGCGTGCGCCGCGGCTTGTAGCCCTCGGCCTTGAAGCGCACGAACATGTCGACCCAGATCGCGGCCTGGGCCTTGTCGTCCATGGTCCCGCGCGCGTAGAAGTAGCCGCCTTCCTCGATCAGGGTGAATGGGTCGCGAGTCCAGTCCTCCCGCTTCGCCTCGACCACGTCGATGTGAGCGAGGAGCAGGATCGCCTTCGCCGAGGGATCGGCGCCGGGAAACACGGCCACGAGACCGCCCTCCTTCGGCTTGTCCTTCGGGGTGACGAAGTGGAGATCGCTTTCCGCGATGCCCGCGGCCTTCAGGCGCGCGGCCATGCGCTGGGCGGCGAGCGTGCAGCTCCCCGAAGACAGCGTGGTGTTGGTTTCGATCAGTTCCTTGTAGGTCGCTCGAAACGCCGCTTCGCCCGGCTGCTGCGCGAAGGATGCGCTGGCGACGGAGAGCGCGGCGAGGCCGAGCAGGGCGGTCAGGGTCCGGGGCTGCAATTGCATCATTTTCCGATTGTAGACGAGCCCACTCCAACGGGGTCGCTCCCGCCTATCATCCGCCGCATGCTGAAGAATCTGCGCGCCGTGCTGGCCCTCTCCCTGTTGCCGGTTGTGTCGATGGCCCAGGAGGGCTTCTCGCCCTTCACCACCGACTTTCCTCCCGAAGAGTTCTCGGCCCGCCGGGCCGAGGTCTACAAGACCCTGGGCGAGAACGGCCTCGCTCTCGTGCAGGGCGCGGCCAGCAATCCCGGGTACACCCGCTTCCGGCAGTCGAACGAGTTCTATTACCTGTGCGGGATCGAAGTGCCGCATGCCTACCTCCTGATCGACGGAAGCAGCAAGCGAACGTCTCTCTACCTGCCGCACCGCAACGAGGGCCGCGAGCGTGGCGAGGGCAAGGTGCTCTCCGCGGAAGATGCCGCGGAGATCATCAAGCTGAGCGGGGTCGACGCGGTCTTCGGGCTGGATCTGCTCGGCGAGCACCTGGCGCGGGCCGCGCGAAACAGCGGACGGCCGTTGTTCACCCCCTTCAGCCCGGCCGAAGGCTTCGCCATGAGCCGCGACCTCGCGATCCGCGTGATCGGCGACTACGCCGCGGATCCCTTCGACGGCCGGCCCTCCCGCGAGGGCGCCCTGATCCAGTCCCTGCGTGCGCGATTCCCCCAATTCGAGATCAAGGATCTGACTCCGACCCTCGACCAGCTGCGCTTGATCAAGAGTCCCCGTGAACTCACCATGATCCGGAAGGCGACGCGGCTGTCGGGGCTCGCCCTGATGGAAGCGATGCGCTCGGCCGAGCCGGGTATCTACGAGCATGAGCTCGACGGCATGGCGAAGTACGTGTACTACCGCAACGGCGCGCAGGGTGAGGCCTATTACTCGCTGATCGCGAGCGGCCGGAACGCGTGGTATCCCCACTACAACGCGGGCAAGCGGCAGATGCAGGACGGGGACTTCCTGCTCATGGACTTCGCCCCCGACGTGGGCTACTACATGAGCGATCTCACCCGCATGATGCCGGTCAACGGACGTTTTTCACCGGCGCAGCGGGAGCTGTACGGCTTCTACCTCGGGTGTTACAAGTCGGTGTTGAAAGCTATCCGGCCCGGTGTCACCGCCCAGGTGATCCTTCAGGATGCGGTGAAGGAGATGGAGCCGCTCCTCGCCGCTTCGAAATTCTCCAAGCCCGCCTATACGAACGCGGCCAAAGCCTTCGTCGATCGCTATCGGGCTTCGGCCGGTCGAGAGCGGGCGAGCTTAGGTCACTGGGTCGGAATGGCCACCCACGACGACGGTCCCAATGACGGGCCGCTGCGCGCGGGGATGGTCTTCACCATCGAGCCGGCGCTCACCGTGCCGGAGGAGCAGATCTACATCCGGATGGAGGACCTCATCATCATCACCGCGACCGGCAAGGAGATCGTGTCCGACTTCGTTCCCATGGAGATCGATGCCATCGAGAAGCTGATGTCGGAAGTGGGGATGCTGCAGAAGTATCCGAGGGACACGGGCGGCGGCATCCGATAGCTCATTCCCCGGTCAGCGGCTCGAGCCGGGGCCGCTTGGGACGGCAGCCATCGCCTGAAGATCGCCCGCGCGCGTGCCGCCACAACCATGGCAGCAGGTAGCGCCGGCCCCATGAAAGCTCGTCGGCGAGGACCTGGGACAGACCGCGCGGCGATCGCTCGGGCAGCGGCGCCGCCCACTCGGAGTCCGCGTCGGGCAGAGACAGCGCGTGAGCGAGCGCCTCGGCGATTCGCGCGTGGCCGAGGGAATTCGCGTGCAGCCGATCCTCGCTCCACAGTCGAGGGTCGGAAGCCACGGGGTGGGCGGTGAAGTCGATGACGATCGCTCCGCTGCGCGCGCCTGCGTCCACGAGAGCGCGGGCGAAGGCCCGGATGCGGTCACGCAGCGGCCGCGCGAGAGGCATCACCGGGGTGAGGTCGGGGAGGGTGAAGCTCAACGCGACCGCGCCCGCGGCGATGAATGCCCGCTGCATCCGTTCGATGTCTCCGGCCACGGCCTCGGCGTCGAAGCGAGGCCGCAGGATGTCGTTCGTGCCCGTGACCACGATCGCGAGGTCGGGTTTCATCGCGAGTGCAGGTTCGAGCTGCTCCTCGAGCACCGCGCGAGTGGTTCGGCCGCGCACCGCGAGGTTCGCGTAGAGAAGATGGTCCTGTCGCCGGGCGATGCGTTCGGCGAGCCGGTTGGCCCAGCCCCGGTAGCCGCCGCGGCCGTCGGGATCGTCGAGCCCTTCGACCGTGCTATCGCCGATGGCGACATAGCGTTCGAATCGGCGCACGGGCTACTCCCGGAACCGCGGGACGCGAGACGGGAACTCTCCGTCGCCGATCTCCCGGCATAGTTCCTCGAGCTCTCCGCGCCTTCCGCCCTTCCATTCGAGGTCACCGAGGGTCTCCGCGAGCGGCACGTCGCGCCGGAGGGTGGCGAGGGTCTTGTAGAGCGCCGCTTCCGTGCGAAGCCCCGCGAGACTCGAAGCGAGCGCCGCCGCGCCGCGCACGGGGACTCCCCACCGCGCGGGGTCGTCGGGAATGTCCTCGATCCGGCCGAAGCGGGCGAGCAGCGTGGTCGCCGCCTTCTCGCCCCAACGGGGGATGCCCGGGATGCCGTCCGCGGTATCCCCAACCAGGGCCAGCCAGTCGGGGATCGCCGCTGGAGGCACGCCAAACTTCGCGATTACTCCATCTTCGTCGAGGAGCAGCCGGCGCATCCGGTCGAGGCGCACCACGCGACGGCCGGTCACACACTGGGCCAGGTCCTTGTCGGGCGTGCAGATCCGGACCTGTTCGACCTCGGGCGAATCGGCGAAACGCGCGGCCGCGGTGGCGAGGGCGTCGTCGGCCTCGAAGCCGACCATCGGCCAGGTCACGATTCCGAGCGCATGAGAGGCGCGCTCGGCGAGCGGGAACTGCGACATCAGTTCCGCGGGCACGCCGTCGCCCGTCTTGTATCCGCTGAAGAGTTCATTGCGAAAGGACTCGATCACATGGTCGAAGGCGACCGCGACGTGGCTGACCCCGTCATCCCGCACCAGCGAGAGCAGGGATCGCAGGATGCCGCGGGTCGCGCCGACCTCGCGGCCCGAGACCTCGGCCGAGGGCGCGCCGAAGTGCGCGCGGAACAACTCGTACGTGCCATCGACGAGGTGAACGGTGATCAGGGCGGACCTTCTCCCTGGGCCCCCGGCTAGCGAGGGCTCCTCGCGCCGGCCTTTCGGGCCACGATCAGCCAGTCCCAGGGGCGCGCGGCCTTCAACTCGGCGGGCGGAGTGATCGCGTGGCTCGTCCACGAGTACTCCACCCGGCGAAAGCGGATGGATACGAGTCCGAGCCGGGCGAGGACCTCCCGAAGCTCTGTCTGTTCGAAATGCCGGGTGGGCACCCCGCCGAAGCGCACGATTCCCGGACGTCTGCGGGCCGTGACCAGGCTCGACGGCACCGACTCGATGTCCTCCTCATCGTCCTGCTGACTCGCTTCCCTGACCAGATCCGCCGATTCGCGGGAGGGGACCACGAGCAGGAAACGTCCTCCCGGTTTGAGCTTGATGAACATGGAACGCAGGACCTGGTGCCACTCCCGCTTGCTCGGGTGGATGGCCACGTTGACGGCCAGGATGGCGTCGAAGCGCGACCGGGTGTCCCGGGTGGCGCGGTGCGCCACGTCCACCCGGACATTGGCGCGCCCCCGCATCTTCTCCCGGGCCAGGCGGACGCACTCGGGCGACTGGTCGAAACCGTGGACGCTATCGAAGAGGCGGGAGAGCAGGGGCAGATAGGTGCCGACGCCGCAGCCGAAATCGGCGATGCTGGAAGCGGTCCGGGCCGCGGAGGCGAGTTCTGCTCTCACCACCCGATTCCTCGCGCAGAGCAGGGTGTTGAAGACCTCTTCGTTCCACCGGGGCGCGATCCGGTCCCAATGCTCGGCGTACCTCCGGCCCGACGGACTGCGATCTCGAGCCATGGGTCGGAGAATACCAACTCGTATGGCGTGTGCAACGCCCGCGTCGGCGGCGCTCAGGCGCGCTTGAGCACCTCGGCCACGCAACGGTCGATGCCCGCGAACACGTCGCTCAGCCGGGCGTCATCGAACATGTAGGCGGGAGTGGTCACGAGTTTGTGGGCTTCGTCGATCACGATCTCCTTCGCATCCGGAGTGATGCGGTGTTCGTGGCCGAGCTTCTTCATGGCGCCGGCGCAGCCCTCGTCGTTCCCGAGGGTCAGTGCGGCGCTCGTCTTGCCCTGCAGGGCCAGGGCCACGAGGGCGGGGGCGATGCAGATGGCGCCCACGGGTTTCTTGGCATCGAAGAAGCCGCGCACGAAGGCCGCGACATCGGGGCGGACCTTGCCTTGCGCGCCTTCCATGGCGAACGAGCAGTGGTTCTTGGCGACACCGTAGCCGCCCGGCATCACCAGGGCGTCGAAATTCTCGGCCCGGGCGTGCGCGAGATCCATGCACTTACCGAGGCGGGCGATGCGGCTCGACTCTTCCAGGATGTTGCGAACCGCGCCCGGTACCGGTTTTCCGGTGACGTGGTTGACGACATCGTGCTGCGGGGCGTTGGGCGCCACGCACTGATAGTGGGCCCCTCGTTGATCGAGGGCGAGAAGGGTCAACACCGCTTCGCGCACTTCCGCGCCGTCCAGGTGCCCGCAACCGGCCAGCAGCACTGCTACCTTGGGGGTCTTGCTCATGACTGTGCTCTCCTGTTCATGCAAGCCGCCCCTTTGACGGCCGCAGTCTATGACCGCGCGGTGGTCGCGCCGTCCCGCAGGAGCTTCCTGGAACCGTCAGTTCCCCGGTCCCGAAGACCGTCGGGCCACGCTGGCGCCCCAGTTCAGCGCGACCAGGGCCTGCGGTCCTTCCATCGTTGGCTGGTTGATGAGGAAGGTCTTTCCGTCAGCTGAGATGTCAACCAGCCGTTCACCCGGCGACCATGTTTCCACCCTTTGACGCCTTCTCACCGTGAGGAGGGGAGAGACCGCCAGATCGGCCTCGACCAGACCGTCGAACCCATAGAAGAGTTGACCTTCGCGGGGTCCCCACACCGCGTACCCCCCACCCTCGTCCGACACTTGAATGCTTCCGGTCCCCGAAAGGGAACGGACGTGAACCTGAGACACGGTCTCGTCCACGAAGGCAACCCACTTGCCGTCCGGTGAGATACGAGGACGGGCAGCCAGCAGGCTCCCCCCAGCGCTCCTCGGCGGGACGAGGGTGAGAGGCGGCTTGCCGGGTTCGAGAGAGACCAGAACAAGTTCCTGGGTCATCGAACCTCCAGGACGGCGGACGACCACCATGGAGCGGCCATCGGGGGAGCGGGATGCTCCACGCGAGACCGACACTCCATCCACGCTCACCAGAAGGCGCGCGGGCTGACTTCCGTCGATGGGCGTCATCCAGATCCCGTCGTCGCGCAGGGTGAGAAGGGCCCGGCCATCGCGGGTCCAGTCCACCAGCGCCGCACCTTCGGCTCCCGCCACTCGGGTGGGCTCCGCGGATGTCCGATCGATGACCCACAGGCCCTCTCCTTCACCTCCCGGCGCCACCACCGCAGCGACGCGGTTGCCGTCGGGTGAAAAGCTGGCCCCGGTGAAGACGCGCTCCCAACTTCCCAGGGGGGTGGTGCGACCCCCGGCATCCCTGAGCAGGAAGCGGGAGGCCTGGGCGCCGGTTGGTCGAAACACGAGGGTGCCTCCCACAGACATCGCGACCGCCGTGCCCACGCCGCCCGCGGCCACGCGTTCGGCGAGTTGACGGGCCGGTCCGCGGACCTGCATCCCCCGGGCATCGAAAGCGATGGCCATCAAGGCGCCATCGGCGCGAGAGTAGATGAGTTCGTCATCGATCACCCCGAGAGCCTGAATCCCCTCGACGGGCAGACGGACGCGGCGGCCGTCGTCCGGGGAAAACACACCGAGCACGGTCTTGCCGTCTTTGTCCGAGCTCGCATAGAGGACACGCCGGTCCGCGCGAAGCACGAAGGGTCGTCGTTGCCGCACCTCGTTCGCCGCGCTGTCTATGGGAATGAACAGCTCGGGCTTCCCGCCGTTGACGCTGACCCGCTGTATGCCCGAGACCGAGCCGATCAGTTCGAAGAGGATGTCGTCGTTCAGTCCCCAGGCGAGGGCGGCGGTCGTGTCGTTGATGGAGGCGATGACGGTGGCGCCGCCTCCTTTCATCCTGACCTTCCTGATGACGTGGTTCGCCGAGACGAAAGCTACCCACTCTCCGTCGGGCGAGATCGCGGGCTGCTGGCCGCCTTCGGTGTCGGCGATGATGCGGGCTTCCGGCTCATCCAGAGTCCGGGCCCAGAGGTGCACCCCTCGCGGGTCGCTCCCGCTGAAGACGATGGTGTTCCCGTCGGGCGAAATGGCGAAGGGGGTCGTGCTTCCCGTCGAGACCCGGATCCTGGGATCGCTGATCAGCGAAAACCGGATGACGCCCGAAGCCGCGGTCTTTACCCCCGCTCGCGTGGCGAGACTCACGGCCAGCGCGACGGCGAGAGTCGCACTGAGAGCGGCCAGGCCCGCCACCGCCCGGGTCATCCCGAAGACGGATCGCTCACGCGGGCCGGCTGCTGCTTCGGGAGCCTTCATCTCGGGGCTCCCGGACAGCGCGTCCTTGATCTCGAGCCGCGCCGCGCTGATGTCGGGCAGTCTCTCGTGCCGGTCCTTTTCGAGACAACGCCGCAACAACCGACGGATCGCCTCCGGCGTGCCCGCGGGCAGCGCGTTCATGTCGGGCGCGTCACGGATGACCGACGCGAGAACCTCCGTAACATCGTCGCCCGTGAAGGCGCGTCGCCCAGCGAGCATCTCGTACAGGACCACACCGAAGGCCCAGATGTCCGTTCGCTTGTCCAGCGGCTTGCCGCGCGCCTGCTCCGGCGACATGTAGGCGGCGGTGCCGAGGATCATGCCCGCCTCGGTCATGTGGCGCGAGATGGTGGGAGAGCGGGACAGCTGGGAATTCGCGGCCGAGGGGGACGCGTCGCCCTCGAGCGCTTTGGCCAGGCCGAAGTCGAGGATCTTCACCTTGCCCTGCGCGGTGACCTTGATGTTCGCGGGTTTGAGGTCGCGATGGATGATGCCGTGGCCGTGGGCTTCTTCGAGCCCCTCCGCGAGCTGCCGCGCGATGGCGATCGCCTCGTCGAGGGGAATGGCGCCACTCTTCAGCCGCTCGGAGAGGTCCTCACCCTCGACGAGCTCCATGGCCAGGAAATGCGCGCTCGATCCATCCGCAAGCGTCGCGCTTTCGAATCCATACACATGCGCGATGTTGGCGTGATTGAGCGAGGCCAGAAGCTTCGCCTCTCGCTCGAATCGCGTGAGCCGTTCACGATCCTGTGCCCACTCGGAGGGCAACACCTTGATGGCGACATCGCGGTCGAGTTTCGGATCCCGCGCGCGGAACACCTCGCCCATTCCACCCGCACCGATGGCGCTCACAATCTCAAACGATCCGATCCGCGCACCGGGCCTGAGGGTCATTCGTCGGGAGTCTAGCGGCAGGTCGCCCGGTCGATGGGCGGGTTGCGCGCGGGCCCCGATCTTGAGAGCCTTCCGTGTGCCCCACTTATCCCCTCGCTATCGCCTCCTCGACGTCCTCCGGGTTTCGGGCATCGCGCTCGTGGTCGTCGCGGCGATGCGTTGGGGTGTGAGCCCTGCGGTTGCGGTCGCCGCCTTGCAGCCCGCACAGCCTTCTCCTTCATGGAATCCCTCGACCGTGGTCTGGCGCGGCCAGCCGGCCGGGAAGTGGGACGATGCCCTTCCGGTCGGCAACGGCCGGCTCGGAGCGATGGTCTTCGGTAAGACCGACGAAGAGCGAATCCAGATCAACGAGGAGACCTACTGGACCGGCGGCCCCTACTCGACCACCACGCGCGGCGGCGCCGCCGCCCTGCCCGAGATTCGAAAGCTGATCTTCGACGGCGACCTCATCCGGGCTCACCGCCTGTTCGGACGGCATCTGATGGGAATGCCGGTTGAGCAGCAGAAGTACCAGTCGCTCGGGAATCTCGTCCTCCGTCTTCCGGAGAGCGGAGCCGTGACTGATTACCGCCACGCCCTCGACCTCGACACCGCCATCGCCACCACCACCTACACGCAAGGCGGAGCGCGCTTCACCCGCGAGGTGTTCGTGACCCCGGTGGATCAGGTGATCGTGGTGCGCCTGACCAGCGACCGGCCCGGCCGCATCTCCTTCTCCGCTCAGCTGCGTGGCCAGCGCAACACCGCGCACTCGAACTACGCGACCGACTACTTCCAGATGGACGGTTACGGGCCCGACGGTCTGATCGTGCGCGGCAAGTCGGCCGACTACCTGGGCGTCCCAGGCAAGCTTCGGTACGAGGCGCGGCTCAAGGCCGTGACGCAGGGCGGCTCGATGAGCGTCAACGACGCCGATCTGGTCATCCGGAATGCCGACTCGGTCACGCTGTTCGTGGCGGCCGCCACCAACTTCGTGAACTTCGCCGATGTAAGTGCCGACCCGCACGCCCGCGTCGACGCGGTGATGTCGACGGCGGCGGGCCGTCCGCTCGAGGCCATTCGGCTCGATCATGTGGCGGCGCACCAGAAGCTCTTCCGCCGCGTCGCGATGACCCTTCCATCGACCGCGGACTCCTACCTGCCGACCGACGAGCGGCTCAAGAAGTACACGGGCGCCAATGATCCGAGCCTGGCTGCGCTCGTCTTCCAGTTCGGGCGGTACCTGCTGATCTCTTCGTCCCGGCCGGGGACCCAGCCCGCGAATCTCCAGGGCATCTGGAACGACGACATGAATCCACCCTGGGACTCGAAGTACACGACCAACATCAACACTCAGATGAACTACTGGCCGGCCGAGGTCGCGAACCTCTCGGAGCTCACCGAGCCGCTGTTCAGGATGATCCGGGAACTGACGGTGCAGGGCGCGGACGTGGCCCGCGAGAACTACGGGGCGCGCGGCTGGGTTCACCATCAGAACACCGACATCTGGCGCGTCACCGCGCCGATGGATGGGCCGAGCTGGGGTGCTTTCACCACCGGCGGCGCGTGGCTCGTCACTCACCTCTGGGAGCACTACCTCTTCACCGGAGACCGCGAGTTCCTTCGCGAGTACTACCCGGTCATGAAGGGCTCGGCGGAGTTCTTCCTCGACTATCTGGTGACTCATCCGAAGTACGGCTGGCTCGTCACCAACCCGTCGACCTCACCCGAGAACTTCCCGCTCGCCCCCGGCAACGACAAGTTCTTCGACGAGATCACCATGTTCGAGAGCCCCGGGACCTCGCTCGTCGCGGGATCGACCATCGACATGGAGATCCTCCACGACCTCTTCGGCTACGTCGCCGAGGCCGCGTCGGTTCTCGAGGTCGATCAGGAGTTCAGGACCCGGGTGCTTCAGGCGCGCCAGCGACTGGCGCCCCTGAAGGTCGGAAAGAGCGGAGACCTCCAGGAGTGGCTGGAAGACTGGGGTCAGCGGGAGAAGAGCCACCGCCACATCTCTCATCTTTATGGCCTGTTCCCGGGCCACCAGATCTCTACCCTGGGGACGCCGGCGTTCGCCGAGGCGAGTCGCCGGGTTCTCGAGCAGCGCGGTCTCGAGGGCAACGGCTGGTCCTCGGCGTGGAAGGCGGCGGCCTGGGCGCGACTGGACAACGGCGCCGGGGCTCTCCAGAACATCGTCTACGCCTTGAATCACTACACGACCGAGAGCCTCTTCTCCATCTGTTCGCGAAAGCCCCAGGTGGACGGCGCGTTCGGAATGACCGCGGCCATCGCGGAGATGCTGCTGCAGTCCCACGAGGATGCGCTCGCGTTTCTGCCCGCTCTCCCTGCTGCCTGGCCGTCGGGCGAGCTGCGCGGCCTGCGAGCGAGGGGCGGATTCGAAGTGAGCCTGCGGTGGAGCGAAGGCCGGGTCGACCGCGCGGAGATCGCGTCGACGCTCGGCCGGATGTGCCGGATCCGGACGACGCGACCGGTAACGGTCGACCGCGGCGGGGTAGCGGTACGCGTCAATCGAAAGGCGGCCGACATCGTGGAGTTTGAGACCGCGCCCGGCGCCCGTTACGTCGTCTCTCCCGGGCGCTGACCGACGGTCGGATCTTCACGGTCACGGACGCCTCGAGCCTGAGTACAATCGAGCGCATGCAGACACCACGGCGTTCCTTCCTCCGGGGCGCGGCGGGGGGCGCCCTCGCTGCTCCGTTCCTGAGTTCCGCGACCGGAGCCGCCGCCCAGGCGGACGTGCGTGCCCCCGGGGCCGCGCGAAGGGGCGGAACCCCCGGGAGCGTCACGCCCGAAGAACGGAAGCGACTCGTAGCGCGCGCCGTCTTCGGGCCGAAGGAGCCGGTCTCGGGGAACGGCGGCATGGTCATCTGCGCGCACCCGCTTGCGACGAGGGCCGGGGCGGACATCCTGAAGGCGGGCGGCAACGCGGTCGACGCCGCGCTCGCGGCTTCGGTGACCCAGACCGTGGTCGAGCCGCACATGACCGGCATCACCGGCGTTCTCAGTCTTCTCTACTACGACGCGGCAACGAAGCGCACCCATTACGTCAACGGCGGAATGAACGCTCCTCTCGCGAAACTCGTGGGCTGGGGCGCCACCTCGCTCGAGTCCGGCCTCGGAGCCGGTGTGCCCGGGTTCTGGGCGGGGTACGAGGCCTCGCGGACGAAGTTTGGAACCAAGCCCTCCAAGGACCTGTGCGCGGCCGCGATCGCGTATGCGCGGGACGGCTTCGAGATCCACCCCTTCCTGTGGGGCGAGATGTTCTCTCAGATGAACAACCTCGGCCGCACCGAGCAGGGCCGCGAGATCTTCTTCGCGGGCGGGGCCATGCTCAACCCGGGCGACCTGCTCGTGCAATCGCGCGCCGCCTCCACCCTGGAGCGCCTCGTCGCCGAAGGCAACGACTACTTCTACAAGGGCGACTTCGCCAAGGACTATTCGAAGGTGGTGAAGGACGCGGGCGGGGTCATCACCCCCGAGGACTTCGCCCGCTACGACGTCCGCTTCGATGAACCCGCGCGTGGCACCTATCGGGGCTACGACGTGGTCGCCTCGCCGCTGCCCGACAACGGCGGCTCGCACCTGATCGAGATCCTCAACATGCTCGAGTGTCTCGACCTTCAGAAGCTCGGGCCCGCATACGAGTCGGCGGAGACGCTGTGGCAGATGGCCCGGATCTGCGCCCAGGTGTTCGACGACGGTGGCCACCATCGCGACCCGAAGTACCGCAAGGTCCCGCTTGCCACCATCCTGTCCAAGGAATACGCGCGGATGCGCTTCGATCTCCTGCAGATGGACGGGCCGATGACGACACCCGCGGCCGCGCCGCCCGCGGGGAGCTGTCACGTCACCGCGGTCGATCGCGCCGGCAACGTGGCGACCATCCTGCATTCGTGCATGTCCCTGCCCTGGAGCAACGGCCTGTTCGTGAACGGCGTGACCATCGTGGCGTCAGGCGCCCACTTCTTCCGCATCATGCCGGGGCCGGGCGAGCGGGCGACGGTGTACGTGGCGCCGAACATGATCCTGAAGAACGGCCGGCCGGTGCTTGTTTCGGGATCTCCGAGCGGAAGCCTGCTGCAGAACATCGTCCAGAACACCACCAACATCCTCGACTTCGGGATGACCATCGCGGACTCGGTGAACCGGCCCCGTTTCGGCAACGCCTACACGCCGAGTGGAGGCATGTTCCTTGCCGTCGAGGCCGACTTCGACCCGAAGGTCCGCGACGCCGCCAACGCCCGCGGACTCGGGCTCGCGACCGTCAATCCCCAGAACTACGGGATGGGCTCCTTCGAAGGCATCCACATCGATCCCGTCAGCGGGAAGCGCAGCGCTCGCGGCGACACCCGCCGGTGCTCGGCGGCCGAGGCCGTGTAGGGTCCGGCGAGCTCCACCAGTCGAGAAGGTCGCTCACCCATCCCGCCTGCCCCGATGGAGGCGGTAATGCGCTACTGGCTGAGCGTCCTTCCGATCACCGCGTGACCCCGGGCAGTCCCTCGATGGTCAGGATGTTCGAACGATTGCGAAGCGACGAGACCACCAGCCTCCGTCCGTCCGGCGAGACCCCGAACGACTCCGGCATGTCGTCGGGCGTGCCCTGGACAAGGACTCGCCGACTCGCGCGAGTGTCGCGGCCCGGGACGATGTCCTGGGCCACGAGACGGGTCGCCCGCGCCTCGGTGTCATAGTCCACCCAGGCCAGCGTCGACGCACTGATCCAGCGCGAACGGCCGATGGTGATCGCGGTCCCGCCCAGGCCCACGCCGAGCATCTTCAGATCCGCGACGGGCGCGGCGGCTCCGTCGGCCAGCGTGACCACGCGAAGGCTGGATGTGGTGCTGTTGAGGAACGAAACCCAGCGGCCATCGGGAGAGACCTCGGCGTTGTTGATGGCGCCCTTGACGAGGTGGGTGGCTTCCGCTCCGTCGGGGCGGATCTTCCAGATCCCGCTCTGAGTTGGGTTGGCGGACGTATAGATGATCCACCGACCGTCCGGGGTCATCACGGGATTTTCAGCGTCGACTCCATCGGCGGTCACCTGGCGTGCCCCGCCGCCGTCCGGCGCCGCCATCCAGATTTCGTAGTGACCCGTGCGCCTCGAGCTGAAGAGAATCTGCTTGCCATCGGAGCTATAGCCTGGATCCCAGTCCTGGGCACTCTCCATGGTCAGGCGGCGCAGGCTGCCGCTCGCAAGGTCGATCTCCCAGACATCCGTGTTGCCTTCGCGATCCGAGCTGAACGTGACCCGGGCGCCGTCGGGAGAGAACGCCGGCTGCCGATCCGCGCTTTCGCCCCGGGTCAGCGCCACCGGGGCGCCCTTCGAGCCCGGAGCGAGAGAAACCAGGGAGAGGTTCTGGGTGGGGGAAAGAGCATCGATGACAACCCGCCCCGGACCGGCGATCGAGATTCCCGACGAGGCCTGCTGAAGGGACAGGAGGGTCCGCGGTGGTCGCCCGCCGATCTCGACGCGGCGCAAGGCGCCGGTCCCGCCGCCTCCGAATACGTTCGCCGCCTCGGTGACGAGCAGCGCCTTCGAACCGCTCCACGACCACGCGCCTACCACGGAGTTCGGGCCGGGCTCGTACAGGGTCCGGCGCGCTCCGCCTTTGGCATCGAAATCGACGATGGATTGGCGGGCCACTCCGTTCGCGGCCAGGAAGGTGAGGGCGCCGATGGTCGCGCCATCCGGACTCCACAACAGGCTGCCGAGCGCGAATTCCGTGACCCGCGCCAGTACACGCTCGTCTCCACCGTCGAGGTTGAGAGTCACGAGGGTGTCCTGCACGCCTCCCGCAACCGAGGCGCGGACCAGGGCCACGCGCTTTCCGTCGGGCGACCAGGCGATGTAGGAAGCGAGCCCGTCGGCGATACGGCGCGCGGTGCCCCCCACCGCGGCCACCTGGAACAGACTGAACGGAGGCGCGGCGCCGCGAAGGAAGAGCAGCGTGCTGCCATCCGGAGAGAACTGAGGGTAGGTATCCGAGGGGCCGGAGGTGAGAGCCACTTCTTCGCCCGTCGCCATCTGCTTCAGCCAGATCCTCGAACGCCCGTCGCGAACGGACACGAAGGCGACCATGCGGCCGTCGGCGGAAGCGGTGGGAAGGGAGTCCGTGCCGCTGTGGGTCAACGAAGAGACAAGGGGCGGTTCCGCGGGAGGTGTTGAGAGAAGAGTTCGGTCGAGTGCGCCCATCAACAGCGCGCCCAGGACCAGTCCCGCGACCCAGGGCATGACGCGCCGCGGCGCGGGCGCGGGTGCCGTGGCGGGCGCGCGCTGACCGGCTTGATCCTCGAGCGCGTCGCCCGGCTCCGAGAGCGTCAGGCGCGCGTCTCCGATGTCCCGGAGGCGCTGTCGGGGATCGCGCTGAAGGCAGCGATGGAGAAGGGTAGTCACACGGGCAGGCGTGTCCCCGGGCAGATGCTTCCAGTCCGGGTCCGTCTTCAGCACCGCGGCCAGGGTGTCGCTCACCGTCTCCCCCGCGAAGAGCCGCGTCCCGCTGAGCATTTCGAAGAGCACCACGCCGAAGGCCCAGATGTCGGCGCGCTTGTCGACGGTCTTCCCGCGGGCCTGCTCGGGCGACATGTAGGCGGCGGTGCCCATGATCATTCCCGCCTCGGTCATGTGGCGGGACATCGTGGGCGAGTGGGACAACTGGCTGCCCGCATCACCCGAAGCCGAACCTCCGTCGAGCGCCTTGGCGAGGCCGAAGTCGAGGAGCTTCACCTTCCCGTCGGGCGTGACCTTGATGTTGGCGGGCTTGAGATCGCGATGGATGATGCCGTGCTCGTGAGCTTCCTCGAGGCCTTCGGCGATCTGCTTCGCGAGGGCGAGGGCCTCGTCGACCGGAATCGCGCCGCGCTTCAACCTCTCGGCGAGGTCCTCGCCCTCCACCATCTCCATGGCGAGGAAGTGCGCGGTCGATCCGTCGGGCAGCGTCGCGGCCTCGAACCCATGAACGTGCGCGATGCTGGGGTGATTCAGGGACGCGAGGACCTGCGCTTCGCGCTTGAAGCGGGCGAGGCGTTCGGTGTCTGTGGCCATGGCCGCGGGCAACACCTTGATCGCGACATCGCGATTGAGGGTGGTGTCCCGCGCGCGGTACACCTCTCCCATGCCGCCCGCGCCGATGGCTGCGGTTACGTGGTAGGGACCGAGACGGGTTCCGGGGGGGCACGACATGGATCCGCGCAGTCTAGTTGCGGTTTCGGCCTCCTGCGACGGGCGTACACTGCGCGCATGAAATCCATGCTTTCGCTGGTGTTGGTGTCAGGAGTGCTTCCGGCGTGGTTCGTCACGGGCGCGGCGGTTCCCGTGGCGAGCGCTCAGACGAAGCCGGAAGCGACCATCCCGTTCGACATCCTGGTCCATCGGCACGTCATGGTGGCGGCGCGCGACGGCGTTCGTCTCGCCACCGACATCTACCTTCCCGCGCGCAATGGAGCCGTCTCGTCTCGCGTGCCCGCCATCGTGGAGCGCACGCCCTATAACAAGGAGCGGGGAGCGGACGCGCTGGTGAACTTCTTCGTGCCGCGAGGCTACGCCGTGGTGTTCCAGGACGTGCGCGGCCGCTACCGTTCCGAAGGAAAGTGGCGCCCCATCACCGACGATGGCCCGGATGGAGCGGACCTCCTGAAGTGGATCGCGGGGCAGCCGTGGTCGAGCGGCAAGGTGGGGATGGTCGGAACGTCGTACGCGGGAGCGACCCAGCACGCCGTTGGCATTACCGGCGCCCCCGCTCTCGCGGCCCTCGTGCCCGTCGATGCCATGAGCGATCCCGGATACTTCGGTATCCGCCACAACGGGGCGTTCGAACTCAGGTGGTTCAACTGGATCTTCACCCTCGGGAACGCGAGCGGAATGAGCGCGGGACCCGCGGGCCTGGCGCCCGGGCCGTATGGGCCATTGGCGGGCCAGCGAGCGGCGAGCGATCCCGCGGCCGCGGCCGCGCTCACCGCGATGGGCGACCGGGTGCGGGAGTTCGTGAGGGCGCTGCCCCTTCGCCCGGGGACCACGCCCCTCAAGTTCGCTCCGGACTACGAAGGGTGGCTCATCGAGGCCATGAAGCACGGCGACAACGATGCGTTCTGGGCGGACATGGGGTCGAGCGTGGTCGATCACCTGGCCCAGTACCAGGACGTGCCCTCGATGCACTTCACCGGCTGGTATGACTCGTGGACGGCGCAGGTCGCGAATCTCAACTACGTCCAGCTTAGGAAGGCCAAGAAGCAGAAGCAGCGCCTGATCGTCGGTCCCTGGACCCATGGCGGGCAGGGCACGAGCTTCTCCGGCATGGCGGAGTTCGGGCCCACCGCCGCGCTCAACATGAACGAGCAGCGCCTGCGCTGGTTCGACCGCTGGCTGAAGGGGGTGGACAACGGAGTCGAGGGCGACACGCCGGTGCGGATCTTCGTCATGGGAGCGGGCGAGCCCTACAAGACGAAGGAGGGACGCCTGTTCGTGGGCGGGGCCTGGCGCGATGAACGCGAGTGGCCTCTCTCGCGCGCGGTGAGCACGGACTACTTCCTCCACGCGGATGGCACGCTCTCCACGAAGACGCCAGGCGATGCGCCGCCCACCCGATACGACTTCGATCCGCGGCGGCCGGTGCCGACGATCGGCGGGAACGTCTCCTCCGAGGGCGCCCTCATGCTCCGGGGAGCGCAGGATCAGCGCTGCACCGCGGACAACTGGCTCTGCACCGACACGCTGCCGCTGTCCTCCCGCTCCGATGTCGTGGTTTTCCAGACCCCGCCCCTCGCGCAGGACACGGAAGTCACCGGGCGGTTGGTGGTGAAGCTGTGGGCGAGTTCCGACGGGCCCGACACCGACTTCACCGCGAAGCTTGTCGACGTCTATCCGCCGAGTGCTGACTACCCCGCGGGCATCGACCTGAACGTGGGCGACAGCATCGTCCGTGCGCGCTATCGCGAGTCCCTCAAGATGGCGAAGCCGCTCGAGCCCGGGAAGCCCTACGAGTTCACGATCGAGATGTACCCGACCTCGCTGGTCTTCCGGCGCGGGCATCGCATCCGCCTCGACATCTCCAGCAGCAACTTTCCGCGGTTCGATGTGAACCCCAACACCGGGGAGCCTCTGAACGAGCAACGGCGCTCACGCATCGCCGTGAATTCCATCTATCACGATCCACAGCACCCGTCGCGCATCGTGCTCCCGATCATCCCCATTCCCGCCGCGAGACCGGCCGAAGCGACAAACCCCCGCTGAATCTCACGCCGGCTCCGGGTTGCATCGGCGAATCGAAGGCGATAGCGGCCGGCTGCCCCGGGGGTCTACAGAAGAGAGAAAGCGGCCGCGCCTTTCAGGGCTCGATCGAAGGTCGCGGTGTCCTTACATCCGGCCCGGCGATTCCGCCGGCCGATCAGGTAGTCGGCGAAGTCGCCCCCGCCGTTTCGATAGTCCTCGACCGCCCGCCTGAGCAACTCACGGTCCTCGAAGGAGAACAGGGCCGTGCTGATGATCTTCTGCAGCGCCGCGGCGATCTCGGCCTTGTCCGTCCGATACGCTCCCCGCAGGACCCACACGAGTTCGCATAGAACGACATCGTCCACGTGGAGATGCTCGCGTTCCGAAAGCGTTTCCTCCACGAGCGCGTCGACCGCGCGGGCCTGGACCGTGTGGTCCTGGGTGAGATAGCGGACGAGGACGTTGGTATCGACGCCCCTCACCGCTTCCTCGCGTGTTCCTTCAGGATCGCCGCGTTCATCCCGTCGATGGTGACCGCGGACTTCCGGGCTCGTCCGGAGCGAAGGAGCCCCTTCAGTTCCCTGACGTCGCTGCTCGCGGCCCGGACCACGATCTCTCCCCGGTCATTGATGATGAAGTCGACCAGGTCGCCCGCGCCGACGCGAAGCCGGTCGCGGATGGGTTTTGGGACGGTCATTTGCCCCTTGCTGGTCATGGTGGCGGTGTGCATATTCCTTACCTCGAGTAAGGATCATAGCCCGCCGCTCTACTTCTTCGTCAGAAGGGAGGTCCAGTTGGTGATTACGGTCAGTGGCCTGGCCACCGATGGGCTCGTCGCATCTCCGCCCGCCGGCAGGCTGAAGAGGAAGCGCTGACCGTCTGGAGCCACGTCGTAGTAGTAGGCGCCGCCGGCCCAATTGGATTGCCCGGCTGCGGTGGAGAACAGGGGCGCCGGCGTGCCTGGCGAAAAGTCCCGACCTGCGGCTACGGGCACCGCGATCAGCCGTTGCGCGGGGTCCAGGTAGAAGAGTTCGCGGCCGTCGCGCCGCCACCTCGGGGCCAGGCCGCCGTTAGCGGAGATCCGCCATTTCCCGCGGGATGGGTCGGGGAACGGCTGAACGATGATTTCGTAGTTGCCGGACTCGTTGGATGCGAAGGCGACAAAGCGTCCGTCCGGCGAGAACGACGCCTGGGGATGATCGAAGCCGTCCGCAAGGTAGGTGATGGGCTTCCCACCCGCCTTCCCCAGGGTCCGGAGATCCCTGACGCCCCCTTGAGCGGTGGAGGCGAAGAGCAGCGTGCCGTCTTCCGATGCGTCGAGCGGAGTCACGCCGGTTCCTTTTTCAGCATAGACGTCGCTCACGGGCGCGGCTCCGCTCGCCACCCTCTCGGCGATGCGGGAGAAGCCATCCTCGTTTCGCACTGCGAATCGCAGCCGGAGGCCGTCGGCCGACCAGGTGGGGCTGCTGGTCGCGAGGTCCGGGATCAGCGGGGCTTTGATGCTGCGGCCAAGGTCGGCAACCCAGAGCGAGCGGCCGACGGCGGGCGAGGTGCTTCGTTGCGCCAGGTCTTCGAGCAACGCGACCCTGGTCGCGTCCGGAGAGAGTCGTAACACAAACGATCCGACCGGTGGACCGACGGCGCCGAGCACCTTGCCGCCCCGGTCGAGCCAGGTCAGCTGGCGATTGCCTTCGGTCTTCTGCCCCTCGGGATTGCTTCTGAGGACGAGAACCCCGGCGTTCGATACCGTGAATCCCGCGCGTCCGTTCGTCGGCACCGAAGAGACGCCTGTGCCCAGAACTGCGGCCGCTCCCGTGAGCTCGTAGGTCTTGAGATCCAGGGTCTGGGCCAGCAGATTCTCGCCCTTGACGTACAAGAGGAAGTTCGGCGGGGCGAAGCGCGCGTATTCCGCCTGCACGACCTTTCGAACCCCCGGCGAATCGATCGAGCCCACGAAGATCGCCCAGTCGCCGCGAGACTTGGTTTGGGACTGGTAGATGAAGTGCCGACCGTCGGGCAGAAAGTCGGGGAACAAGTGGGCGACCTCGTTCCTCGCGGCATCGAGAGTGGTGACCGGAGTCGCGGCGCACCCATCGACCGGAATGCGCTGAATGCCCTTCGTCGCCTGGGTGGAAACCAGGATGACACCTTCCGCGTTCCAGGCGCCCCCCGAGTTGTTGGACGGGAAATCGCACGTGGTCTGTATGGCGCCCCCGCTCATGTCCACTATCCGGAGCCGGCTGCCCCGCGCTGCCAGCTCACTGGTCTGCACGAAGTACGCGAGGCGGCGCGAGTCCGGCGCCCAGAACGGATTCTGCGGCACCGTAGAGCCCATCACGCTCTCCGTCCCGGCAACCGGCGCCGCTTCAAGAGAATCGAGGCGCCGGAGCCAGAGTTGATCGGGCCGGCCGGGCTGCGGACTCGCAGTGAAGACGAGATACCGTCCGTCCGGCGAAATCGCCATGCGCGGAGGATCTGAGGTGAAGCCTCCTGCCGGTGGAGGGACGGGGAAGCGGGCCATCACCGGCGCGAGGCCGTGGTCGGTCGGCGACCGGAGGGCGAAGACGACCGCCGCAATGACGGCGATGCCGGCGACCGATGCCCAGAGCGCTCGTTCCCCGCGCGCCAGTCCGGAACGAGCGTCACCCTTGGGTGGGACTTCGGAGGGACCGGCCGCTTCCTCGAGTTCAAACCGGGCATCGGCAATGGAGCCAAGCCGGCGTTTCGGATCCTTCTCGAGGCATCGGCGGAGCAGCCGCGGGATGGAGGCGGGCACGGAGGCGGGCAGCGCGTCCATCGACAGGGTGTCCTTCAGCACGGAGGCGAGGGTGTCGCTGACATCCTCGCCCTTGAACGCCCGCTTGCCCGTGAGCATCTCGTAGAGAACCACCCCGAAGGCCCAGATGTCGGCGCGCTTGTCGACGGCCTTTCCCTTCGCCTGTTCCGGGGCCATGTACGCCGCGGTGCCGATGATCAGACCGGCCTGCGTCCCCTGATGGGTGAGGGTGGGCGAGTGAGAGACGTTGGGGTTCACCGACGATGCGCCCGCGGGATCCATGGCCTTGGCGAGGCCGAAGTCGAGGACCTTGACCGTGCCATCGCCGCGCACCTTGATGTTGGCGGGCTTCAGGTCGCGATGGACGACGCCCTGCTCGTGGGCGGCGTCGAGGGCCTCCGCGATCTGCCGGGCGATGGGCAGCGCGTCGGCGACGGGGATTGGTCCGCGAGCGATGAGCGTGGACAGGTCGTCGCCATCGACCAGTTCCATCACCAGCGCGCGTGAGGCTCCCGTGCCCGTCGTTGTTACGCGGCCGCCTGGGGACGCCCCCTCCGTCATTGCGACGAGGCCGGCTGAGGAACCCGAGGAAGCAATCTCCTCGATGCCGTAGATGGAGCCGATGTTGGGGTGGTTCAGTGACGCGAGCGTCTGGGCTTCGCGAGTGAAACGCGCCAGTCGCTCCGGATCATCGGCGAATGCGGCAGGCAGAACCTTGATCGCGACATCGCGATTGAGCTTCGTGTCCCGGGCGCGGTACACCTCACCCATTCCACCCGCACCTATGGCGCAGGTGATCTCGAACGGCCCGAGCCGCCCGCCGGGTGTCAATGACATGAATCCGCGCAGTCTAGTGGCTCTCGCCCCGGTTGTGGGGCGACCACGGTTCGCCGCCCGGACGCCCACGGGTTAGGATTGCGCCCCCCCTTTGGAGGCCCTCATGACCCGACGATCCGTTGCCCTTCTGGCCGTGCTCTGCGCGAGCGCCGGCTTCGCTCAAGCTCCCGCGGCTTCGCCCGCGCCGGCCACGGCTGCCGCGAAGAAAGCCCCTGCGGCTCCCGCCGCGACGGCGGCGAAGCCCGCCACCCCCTCGGCCTCCCCCGCGGCCACTCCCGAGGCTCCGAAGAAGCCGAGCCTGGGCACGGAAACCTTCGGCGCGATCCGCGCGCGCCTCATCGGCCCCGCGGTGACGTCGGGACGCGTGATGACCATCGCGGTCCATCCCGACAACACCGGCATCATCTATATAGGCGCGGCCTCGGGAGGCGTGTGGAAGACCACGAACGGCGGCGCTTCCTGGCAGCCCATCTTCGACAAGGAAGGTTCCTTCTCCATCGGGTGGATCACCCTCGATCCCAAGAACCCCAACGTGGTCTGGGTGGGCACGGGCGAACGCAACTCCCAGCGCTCGGTCGCCTACGGCGACGGGGTCTACAAGTCGGAGGACGGAGGCAAGTCGTGGAAGAACATTGGCCTCAAGAACTCCGAGCACATCGGGCGCATCGTGGTGAATCCGGAGAACCCCGACATCGTCTATGTGGCGGCGCAAGGGCCGCTGTGGACCGCGGGCGGCGATCGTGGCCTCTACAAGACGAGTGACGGTGGAAAGACCTGGGAACAGGTCCTCAAGATTTCGGAGAACACCGGGGTCAGCGATGTGGTCATCGACCCGCGCCATCCGGACACGGTCATCGCGTCCTCCTATCAGCGCCGGCGCACGTTCTTTACCCTGATCGACGGCGGCCCCGAGGCGGCCATCCACCGCTCCACCGACGGAGGGAAGACCTGGACCAAGGTCAACACCGGCCTGCCGTCCGAGGAGCTCGGCCGCATCGGACTGTCCATCGCGAAGAGCAATCCCGACATCGTCTACGCGAACGTCGAGGCCGCGAACCGCAAGGGCGGCATCTACCGCAGCTCCGACAACGGCGTTACCTGGGAGAAGCGCACCGACTACAACCAGGGCTCGATGTACTACGGCGACATCTTCGCGGATGAGAGCGACGCCGATCGGGTCTATGTACCCGACGTCCTGTTCCAGGTCTCGGACGACGGCGGCAAGACCTTCCGCGCCCTCGGCCAGCGCTTCATGCACGTCGACAACCACATCATCTGGGTCGACCCGAACAATGCGAACCACATGCTGGTCGGCAACGACGGCGGCCTCTACCGCAGCTTCGACAAGGGGGGAACCTGGACGTTCTTCGAAAACCTCCCGCTCGCCCAGTTCTACGACGTCGACGTCGACGAGTCGGAGCCCTTCTACTTCGTGTGCGGCGGCCTGCAGGACAACAACTCGCTGTGCGGTCCTTCGCGCACCCGCTCCGACCACGGCATCCTCAACGAGGACTGGTTCGTGACCCAGGGCGGCGACGGCTTCACCAGCCACGTCGACCCGAAGGACCCGAACATCATCTACGCCGAACTGCAGCACGGCGTGATCGTGCGCGTCGACCGGCGCACCCACGAGCGCGTGGGCATTCAGCCCAAGGAGGAGAAGGGCGAGGCGCCCTCGCGCTGGAACTGGGATACGCCCTTCATCATCTCACCGCACTCGAACACCCGCCTGTACATGGGCTCGCAGCGCCTGTATCGGAGCGACGACCGCGGCAATTCGTGGAAGGCGCTCTCCGGCGATCTCACCCGTCAGGTCGACCGCAACAAGATCGCGCTCATGGGGAAGGTGTGGGGGCCCGACGCGGTGGCGAAGAACACCTCGACCGCGCTCTACGGGAACCTCTCCGCGATCGCGGAGTCGCCGAAGAAGGAAGGCCTCCTCTATGTCGGCACCGACGACGGCCTCGTGCAGGTGAGCGAGGACGCGGGCGCCACGTGGCGGAAGATCGATTCGTTCGCCGGCGTGCCGAAGGACGCCTACGTCGCGCGCATCCGCGCCTCGCAGCACGACGCCAATACCGCGTACGTCGCCTTCGAGAACCACCAGAACGGCGACTTCGCTCCCTACCTCTTCAAGACCACCGACGCGGGGAAGACCTGGACCTCGATCGCGGGCGACCTGCCGAAGCGCGGCTCCGTGTACGCGATCGCCGAGGACCACGTCGATCCGAACCTGCTCTTCGCGGGCACCGAGTTCGCGGCGTACTTCAGCAAGGACGGCGGCGCGAAGTGGATGAAGATCTCCGGCCTGCCCACCATCGCGGTGCGCGAGATCGCCATCCAGAAGCGCCACAACGATCTCGTCCTCGGCACGTTCGGCCGCGGGGTCTACGTGGTCGACGACTACTCCCCGCTGCGCACCGCCACCCTCGAGATGACCCAGAAGCCCGCGACCCTCGTGGGCGCGCGCGACGCCATGCTCTACGTCACCACCCAGCGTTACGGCGGCCGCGGCAAGGCCTTCCAGGGCGAGATGCTCTACGCCGCCGACAACCCGCCCTATGGCGCGGTGATCACGTACTACCTCAAGGATGCGCTGAAGACCCTGAAGCAGAAGCGCATCGACGCGGAGAAGGCCGCGGAGAAGGCGGGGAAGCCGATCGAGTATCCGAGCTTCGACGCCCTTCGCGCCGAAGCCGAAGAGGAGGCGCCCGCCGTTCTCCTCACCATCTCCGATGAAAGCGGCGCGCCGATTCGCACTCTCACCGGTCCTGCCACCGCCGGTTTCCAGCGCGTGGCCTGGGATCTGCGCCTGCCTCTCCACACCCTGCCGCGCGCGCCGCGGCCGGGCGAGGACGAGGACGACTTCTTCGGCGGCCAGAGCGGTCCCTATGTCATCCCCGGGAACTACAGCGTCAGCATCGCGCAGCGCGTGGGCGGCGTGGTCACGCCGCTCGGCGGCCCGGTCAGCTTCAAGGTGACGCTCGATCCGCAGAGCCCGCTCACCATGGCGGATCACAAGGCCCGGGCCGACTTCACGGCCGGGTATCAGTCGCTGCGTCGATCCGTCACGGGAGCGCTCGAGGTGGCGAACGCCACGAACACGCGTCTGGATCAGCTCAAGCGCGCCCTTGACGGCACGCCCGCGGCGCCGCGAGCGCTGCACGACTCCGTTCGCGCCGCGCAGAAGCGCCTCGGCGCCATCCTCATCGCCATGCGCGGCGACACCGCCATCGCCCAGAGGAGCGAAGCCACGCCCGAGTCGATCAGCGAGCGGGTCAACGGCATCGGCTTCGAGCTGAATCGCACTCTGGCCCCCGCCACGGGAACGCACCGCCACCAGGTGGAGATCGCGAAGGGTCTCTTCGCCGACGAGCTCGCGAAGCTCAAGACCCTGGTCGAGACGGACATCCCGGCCATCGAGCGCGAAGCAGAAGCGGCCGGAGCCCCGTGGACGGTGGGCCGGGTTCCGACGCTGCGGGAACCGTAGAACAGGGGGGACGGCTCACCGATTAACATCCGCGGGTGAGCCTGGCTCCTAGACCGAACACGGGTGAGATCGCGCGCCCGCGCCCGGACACGGGCACGGCGCGCATCGTTCGCCCCAGCTACCTTCTGCCCGGGACCGAATCCGCGCGCCGGGAAAACCCGGTGTGGAAGCGGTTCTTCGCCTTCCTCAAGGACACCTGGGGCGGGCGGTTGATGGCGGCGAGCGCCCTGTATGGCGTGGTCGAGTCGAGGTTCGCCCTCACCCTTCCCGTTCCCTGGAGGACGGCCTTGTTCGTCCTCTTCATTGTTTACGGACGCGCGCCCATGGTGCGGGCCTTCCGCGCCCTCTTCTATCGCGTTCGCGCCAAGCTGCTGATGGCGTACGTTCTCACCGCGCTCGTGCCCCTGGTCCTGGGCATGCTCTTCATCGCCGTCTCGTGGATGATCCTGTTCCTCGCCTTCTCCACCCGCCTCGTCTCCAATGAGTTCGAGCGGCGCGAGGGCACCCTCAGCGCCGTGGCCACCACCGCGCTCAGTGTCGCGGGCTCCGGTTCGGCCTCCAAGGCCGACCTCGACGCCGCCTTCGCCACCGCGCTGACCCAGCACCCGTCCGCGGCCTGGACGGTGGTGCGCGACGGCGCGGTCCTCGCGAGCCGGGGCTCGGCGCCGCGCGCGGTTCCGTCCTGGGTCGAGGGCGACCGGTTCTCCGGCCTGGTCCGGGACGGCGAGACCCGGGTCCTGCGCGCGGTGTCGCGGAGCGGGAAGTCGTTCGCCATCGTCGAGATTCCCTACGACGAATCGCTCTTCGTCAAGCTGGACAACGAATCGGGGATCGTGGTGCACCTCGACGTCCCCGGCCGGCCACCCGCCCGGGGGGTGAGAGTGGGGGTGTCGCGCCAGACCTCGGGATCGAACACGTTCGTGGCCACCCATTCCCAGTTCGACTGGGAGACCGGGGCCCGGTCTTCCATCGTCATTCCCTTCAGCGTCAACCCGCCGCGCCTCTACGACTCGCTGACCCCGGGCACCGAGCGCATCTCCCAGTTCCTCCTCTTCGCCCTCATCGCGGTCGGGGTTCTGTTCGCCTTCGTATACGCGGTGGCGCTCCTCTTCGGCACCGCCCTCGTCCGTTCCATCACCGGGGCCGTCCATGCCCTCTCCGTGGGCACCGCGAAACTGCAGCGCGGCGACTTCTCGCACCGCATCATCGTGCGCAGCAAGGACCAGCTCGGCGATCTCGCCCAGTCGTTCAACTCCATGTCCCAGGGCATCGAGGAGCTGCTCGAACAGCAGGGCGAGAAGGAGAGGATGGAGGAAGACCTGCGGGTCGCCCGCAACATCCAGATGAGCCTTCTGCCCCAGGAGTACGTGGAGATCGAAGGCCTCAAGATCGCCGCGGTCTGCCTGCCCGCGAACGAGATGGGCGGCGACTACTACGACCTGCTGCCTCTCGCGAATCATCGCCTCGGCGTCCTCATCGCCGACGTTTCCGGCAAGGGCACCTCGGCCGCCCTCTACATGGCCGAGCTCAAGGGCCTGATCCTCTCCCTCTCGCGCAATCACGATTCGCCCAAAGACCTCCTCATCGAGCTGAACGAGATCCTCGCGCCCAACCTCGATCGGCGGTCCTTCGTGACCATGACCTACGCGATCATCGACTCCCAGAAACGCACGCTTCGCGTTGCCCGGGCCGGCCACAACCCGCTCATCCACTTCGACGGGCGCACCGGCCAGACCCGGCTTCTTTCGCCGCCCGGGCTGGCACTCGGCTTCGACTCGGGCGACCGGTTCAAGGCCATCATCCAGGAGGTGGAACTGCCGCTGGTCCACGGCGACACGTTCCTGTTCTTCACCGACGGCATCTCCGAGGCCATGAACGGCGCCTCCGAACTCTTCGGCGAAAGCCGGCTCGCCGACCTCTTGAAGCACGCGAGCGAACTCTCGAGCGACGATCTCAAGGAACGCATCCTGCACGAGGTTCGCGTCTTCGCGGCGGGCGAGAGTCCCCACGATGACATGACCATGGTCATCGTGAAGGTCGTTTAGGGATGCTGAGTCTCATTCTGGGAGCCGCCATGGCCATGCAATCCGCCGACACGATCTTCGTGAACGGCCGCGTCTACGTTCAGAAGGGCCGGTTCGAGACCGCGCTCGCGGTTTCGGGCGACAAGGTGCTGGCCGTGGGCGATGACGCGACCGTGCGCGCCCTGGCCTCGAAGACCACCCGCGTCGTCGACCTCCAGGACCGCCTGGTCACGCCCGGCTTCAACGACGCGCACGTTCACTTCCTCGATGGGGGTTTCGGCCTGCTCTCCGTCGACCTGCGCGACGCGAAGGACGAAGCCGAGTTCGCCCTTCGCATCGGGAAGCACGCGGCGGGTCTGCCCAAAGGCGCCTGGATCCTGAACGGCAACTGGGATCACGAGAGATGGAAGAGCCAGTCCTTGCCCACCAGGGCGCTGATCGACGAGGTCACGAAGGACAACCCGGTGGCGGTGAACCGGCTCGATGGCCACATGATCCTCGCAAACTCACCGGCCCTGCGCGCCGCCGGCATCGACCGGAACACGAAGGACCCCTTCGGCGGGACCATCGTCCGCGACGCGTCCGGCGAACCGACGGGCATCCTGAAGGACAACGCCCAGGACCTCCTCTATAAGGTGCTGCCCGATCCCACCCGCGAGATGAACGTCCGCGCGGCGAAGGCGGCGCTTTCGCATGCCGCGTCGCTCGGAGTCACCAGTGTCCAGGACAATTCGTCGATCGACGCGCTGCCCACCTATCAGCAGATCCGCGCGGAAGGAGGCCTGCTGGCGAGGATCAACGTGTGGCGTCCGGTGAGCGCCATGAAATCGCTCATAGATGCGGGCGTGCGCTCGGGCCTCGGCGATGACTGGATCCGCATCGGCGCGATCAAGATCCTCTCCGACGGGTCCATGGGCGCCGGCACCGCGGCGTTCTTCGAACCGTACACCGACGAGCCGACCACCAGCGGCCTGCTCCTCTATCCCGTTGAAGAGTTGAACCGGATGATCGACGAAGCCGACGCCGCGGGGTTCCAGCTCGCGGTCCACGCCATCGGCGATCGCGCCAACGCGCTCGTCCTCGATGCCTTCGAGAAGGCCGCGGTCGCGCGGCCGCGCGCCGATCGTCGTTTCCGGATCGAACACGCGCAGGTGGTTCGCCGCGCCGATCTCCCGCGCTTCGCGAAACTCCGGGTGGTCGCGTCGATCCAGCCCTCGCACTGCATCGACGACATGCGCTGGGCGCCGAAGAGGATCGGGGTGGAGCGCTGCCGGATGGCCTACAACTTCAAATCGTTCCTCGATGCGGGCATCCCCGTGGCCTTCGGCACCGACTGGTACGTCGAGCCGCTCGATCCCCGCCTGGGCCTTTTTGCCGCGGTCACCCGGGAGACCGTGGAGGGCGGCCCGAAGGACGGGTTTCTTCCCGAAGAGCGCATTCCGCTCGATGCGGCGATCGATCTGTACACCCGCGGCTCCGCATACGCGGAGTTCGCCGACGACCGCAAGGGCACGCTCGAGCCCGGCAAGCTCGCCGACCTCGCGGTCTTCGCCGCGGATCTGTTCAAGCTCGAGCCGAAGAAGATCCTGACCACTCCGGTCGATCTCACCATGGTGGGAGGGCGCGTGGTGTTCGAGCGCACGCCGCCGCGCACCCCGTGACCCTGGACGATCGAACCCGGGCCACCGTGGAGGCGGCGCTCGGTTACACCTTCAAGGATGCCGCGCTGGTCGAGCAGGCGCTGACCCATCGCAGCCTGCTCGCCGAGCACAAGGCGAAGGCGTCGAACGAGCCACTCGAGTTCCTGGGCGACGCCGTCCTCGGCTTCGTGGTCGCCGAGATGCTGCACCGCCGCGATCCCCTGGGCGCCGAAGGGGACAAGACCCGCATCCGCGCGCGCCTGGTGTCGACCCCGACCCTCGTGGGCATCGGCCGATCCTTCGACGTGGGCTCGCTCATAAAGATGAGCGCGGGCGAAGAGAAGAACGACGGGCGCACCCACGAGAAGGTCCAGGAGGACGCGGTGGAAGCGCTGATCGCGGCGGTCTACCTCGACGGCGGCATCGAAGCCGCGCGCGCGGTGGTCACGCGGCTGTTCGAGCCCCGGCTCAACGAGGGTTCGCTCGCGACCAAGGACGCCAAGGGCGCGCTCCAGGAGTTCCTCCAGGCCCGGGGGTTCGAACTGCCGATCTACGAGATCGAGTCGCTCGAAGGCCCGCAGCATCGCCAGCGGCACCGCGTGAAGTGCGTGGTGAGCGGGGAAGTGCTGGGCCGCGGGGAGGGGCCGTCGCGGAAGAAGGCCGAACTGGTGGCGGCGGAGCAGGCCCTCGATGTCCTCAAGGGGCGCAGCCACAACGACTGAGGATCAGGGCGGCGGGACGGCCGGACCTTCCCGAGAAACGCCCATTACATCTGGCTCGCATTGATAATAATGGACTTATCCACAATGGGGGCACCCTTGTCGCCAAAATATGATTTGTTTACACTCATAAAAAGTGCATTGACATACACCAAGTAGTTCGGGTAATCTCCGTTCTGGCGTCGAACAGGAGATATCAAACAACATGGGCAAAGTCATAGGCATCGATCTCGGCACGACCAACTCGTGCGTGTCCGTCCTTGAAGGGGACGCGCCGGTCGTCATTGCGAACTCCGAAGGCGGGCGAACCACGCCATCCATCGTCGCCTTCACCAAGGACGGCGAGCGTCTCGTGGGCCAGGTCGCCAAGCGGCAGGCCGTCACGAACGCCGAAGCCACCATCTATTCGATCAAGCGCTTCATGGGCCGCAGGTTCAGTGAAATCACCGATGAAGCGAAGCTCGTCCCCTACAAGGTGGTCGAACAGGACCATCTCGCCCGGGTCGACGTCCGCGGCAAGGTCTACTCGCCGCCGGAGATCTCGGCCATGATCCTGCAGAAGCTGAAGCAGGCCGCCGAAGATCACCTCGGAACCAAGGTCGACAAGGCGGTCATCACCGTCCCCGCCTACTTCAACGACTCCCAGCGCCAGGCTACCAAGGACGCGGGCAAGATCGCCGGTCTCGAGGTCCTGCGCATCGTCAACGAGCCCACGGCCGCGGCTCTCGCCTACGGTCTCGACAAGAAGAAGGACGAGACCATCGCGGTCTACGACTTCGGCGGCGGCACCTTCGACATCTCCATCCTCGAAGTCGGGGAGGGTGTGGTCGAAGTGAAGGCCACGAACGGCGACAGCCACCTGGGCGGCGACAACATCGACCAGCGGATCATGGAGTGGATCATTTCCGAGTTCAAGAAGGACGCGGGGATCGACCTCTCCAAGGACAAGATGGCGCTCCAGCGCCTGAAGGAAGAGGCGGAGAAGGCCAAGATCACGCTCTCGAGCTCGGTCGAGACCGAGATCAACCTGCCCTTCATCACCGCCGACGCCTCCGGCCCCAAGCACCTCTCCCTCAAGCTCAGCCGGGCCAAGATGGAGCAGCTCGTGGCCGATCTCATCGAGCGCTCGATGGCGCCGGTCAAGCAGTGCATGAAAGACGCCGGCCTCGATCCCTCCAAGATCGACGAGGTCGTCCTGGTGGGCGGCATGACCCGCATGCCCCTCATCCAGCAGCGGGTCAAGGAGTACTTCGGCAAGGAGCCCCACAAGGGTGTCAATCCCGACGAAGTGGTCGCGATCGGCGCCGCCGTCCAGGCCGGCGTCCTCTCCGGCGACGTGAAGGACCTTCTCCTTCTCGATGTCACGCCTTTGTCTCTCGGCATCGAGACCCTGGGCGGGGTCATGACCAAGCTGATCGAACGCAACACCACCATTCCCGCGAAGAAGTCCGAGGTGTTCTCCACCGCGGCCGACTCGCAGACCTCGGTGGACGTGCACGTCCTGCAGGGCGAGCGCGACTTCGCCAAGGACAACCGGACTCTCGGCAACTTCTCGCTCGTGGGTCTTCCCCCCGCGCCCCGCGGCGTGCCCAAGATCGAAGTCACCTTCGACATCGACGCGAACGGCATCGTGAACGTGACCGCCAAGGACATGGCCACGGGCAAGAGCCAGCAGATCACCATCACCTCGTCCTCCGGCCTGGCCAAGGACGAAGTCGAGAGGATGGTCCGCGAGGCCCAGAGTAACGCCGACGCCGACAAGAAGAAGCGGGAAGTCATCGACCTGCGCAACCAGATCGACGGCCTCGCCTACAACATCGAGAAGCTCCTCAAGGACAACAAGGACAAGATCTCCGAGGGCGACAGCAAGCCCGTGGAAGAGGCGATCGCCAAGGCGCGGAAGAGCGCGGAGGCGGAGGATGCCGCCGCCCTCAAGTCCGCCCTGTCCGAACTCGAGAAGGTCTCCCACAAGCTGGCCGAGGATCTCTACAAGAAGACCCAGGCCCCCGCGGGCGGCCCCGGAGGTCCGGAAGCCGGCGGTCCGCAGAACCAGGCCGACGGCGGCTCTTCGGCCGGCGCCCCCAAGGGCGACGTGGTCGACGCCGAGTACGAGGTCAAGAAGGACTAACAAGTTTCAGTTGAACCGCCGCCTTGGGGGGCGGCGGGTCCAGGACCCCGATGAGGCGCTTCATCCCCAAGGCTGTCGCCTCTCGAGGTCACAACATTCACCCCCGTTTCAAAACACACTAACCGACCGACAAACGTGTCAGGTCACTGTCAAGGAGTAAACAAGGGATGGCGAAGAAGATCAACGTCAAGCCTCTTCACGACCGCGTTCTCGTAAAGCGCGTCGAAGAAGCGGTGGAACAGAAGGTGGGAGGGATCATCATCCCCGATTCCGCCAAGGAAAAGCCGCTCTCCGCTGACGTGGTGGCGGTGGGCCCGGGCGAATACGACGACAGCGGCAAGCGCAAGGCGCTCGACGTGAAGGTCGGCGACAAGGTCCTCATCGGCAAGTGGTCCGGCACCGAGGTCAAGATCGACGGCGAAGAGTATCTGATCCTGAAAGAGAACGAGATCCTCGGGATCCTCGGTTAAGAGAGAAGAGGAATTAAAGGAACTATGGCAAAGCAAATTGTTTACCACGACGACGCCCGCTCGGCGATCCTCCGTGGCGTGAATGCCCTGGCCGACGCGGTCAAGGTCACCCTCGGTCCCAAGGGCCGGAACGTCATCATCGACAAGAAGTTCGGCTCCCCGACCATCACCAAGGACGGCGTCACCGTCGCCAAGGAGATCGATCTCAAGGATCCGATCGAGAATCTCGGGGCCCGCATGGTCCGCGAAGTCGCGAGCAAGACGTCCGACGTGGCCGGCGACGGCACCACGACCGCGACCGTTCTCGCCCAGGCCATCTATCGCGAGGGCATCAAGAGTGTCACCGCGGGGATGAACCCGATGGAGATCAAGCACGGCATCGACCGCGCGGTCGAGATCGTGGTCGAAGAGGTCAAGAAGCTCTCTAAGCCGGTCAAGGGCACGATGATCGCGCAGGTGGGCACCATTTCCGCCAACAGCGACGAGACCATCGGCAAGATCATCGCGGAAGCGATGGAGAAGGTCGGCAAGGACGGCGTCATCACGGTGGAAGAGTCGCGCTCCATGGAGACCTCGCTCGAGGTCGTCGAGGGAATGCGGTTCGATCGTGGTTACCTCTCCCCCTACTTCGTGACCGATTCCGAGCGCATGGAAGCGGTGCTCGAGGATGCGTACATCCTCTCCTTCGAGAAGAAGATCTCGAACATGAAGGATCTCCTCCCCGTTCTCGAGAAGGTGGCCCAGCAGGGCAAGCCCCTCGTGATCATCGCGGAAGAGGTTGAAGGCGAAGCTCTGGCCACCCTGGTGGTCAACAAGCTCCGCGGCACCCTCAAGGTGGCGGCGGTGAAGGCTCCGGGCTATGGCGATCGTCGCAAGGCCATGCTCGAAGACATCTCCTGCCTCACCGGCGGCAAGGCCATCACCGAGGACCTCGGCATCAAGCTCGAGAACCTCAAGATGGAAGACCTTGGCCGGGCCAAGAAGGTGGTCATCGACAAAGAGAACACCACCATCATCGAAGGCGCGGGCAAGCACAAGGACATCGAGGCCCGGGTCAAGCAGATCCGGACCCAGGTCGAAGAGACCACGTCCGACTACGATCGCGAGAAACTCCAGGAGCGCCTCGCGAAGCTGGTGGGCGGCGTCGCGGTGATCCGCGTCGGTTCGGCCACCGAGACGGAGATGAAGGAAAAGAAGGCCCGCGTCGAAGACGCGATGCATGCGACCAAGGCAGCGGTCGAAGAAGGCATCGTTCCCGGCGGCGGCGTCGCTCTGCTCCGCGCCATCCCGGCCCTCGAGAAGCTGATGGACGGCAAGTCCCTCACCGAGGACCAGAAGGCGGGCGCCCAGATCATCCGTCGGGCGATCGAAGAGCCCATGCGCTGGATCGCCACCAACGCGGGCAAGGAAGGCAGCATCGTGGTTGCCAAGGTTCGCGACATGAAGACGGATGAGGGTTACAACGCCCGCACCGACAAGTACGAGAACCTGACCGAAGCCGGTGTCATCGATCCCGCGAAGGTGGTCCGTTTCGCCATCCAGAACGCGAGCTCGATCGCCGGACTCCTTCTCACGACCGAGGCCGTGGTGGCCGAGATCCCCGAGAAGAAGTCGGCCATGCCCGCGGGCGGCCCCGGCGGCCCCGGCGGCATGGGCATGGATGATTATTGATGAGTACCGCCCTCGCTCGGTCTAGCGAGGGTGGGGGGCGGCTCCCCGGGCAGCGCGGCGTCTTTGCGCGGCGCCTCGGGAGTCGCCTCCCTTTTTTCTTTCCGCAAATGCCTCACCGGGCGCACCGCCGCCTCACTTCGGTCCCCCCGGTGATGGATTTGCGACCATTCAGTCGCCGATTCCGACTTAATTAAGGTCTGCTACGTAGAATGCTTTGACGCCTTCTCTTCCAGGGAAAGGCGGGGCGATCTCCCAGAAAACCCTTCGAAAGCACAAGAAAGACAAGAGAAACCGATGACTTCCAGATCCCGGGCCGTTGCAACGTTCTTCGCCGTGGCCATGGCCACGACGCTCCTGGCTGCTTTCTTCCAGTCCCAGGTCCGGCGTCCCCTGACCGCCGAAGCGAGCGCGCTCGAGAGCGCCGCCGCCTCTGCCACGCCTCAGCCCGGCGCGCCCCTCACTCTCGACACCTTCCGCAACATCGTCAAGTCGAAGAACGCGGGTGTCGTGAACATCACGGTCTCCAGCAAGCCGAAGGCCACCGGACGCGGCGGCCGCCAGCTGCCCTTCCCCTTCTTCGGCGACGACGATCCCCTCGGTCCGGGCGAGCAGAACCAGCGGGCCGGCGGCTCGGGTTTCATCATCGACGCCGACGGCACCATCCTGACCAATCGTCACGTGGTCGACGAGGCGGACGGCATCTCCGTGACCCTGCTCTCGGGCAAGCGCTACGACGCGAAGGTCCTCGGCAAGGACTCCCGCACCGACGTCGCGGTCATCAAGATCGAACCCAAGGAGCCTCTCACCGTCCTCGAACTCGGCGACTCCGAAGCCGCCGAAGTGGGCGAGTGGGTCATGGCCATCGGAAGTCCGTTCGGGTTCGGCAACAGCCTGAGCGTGGGCGTGGTCTCCGGCAAGGGCCGCAACCTGACCCTCGGCCAGCAGGGCACGGGCGTCGACATGATCCAGACCGACGCCGCCATCAACCCCGGCAACTCCGGCGGTCCGCTCCTCAACACCCGCGGTCAGGTGATCGGCATCAACACCCTGATCATCACCCAGGGTTCCGCCCAGAACGCGGGAGTCGGCTTCTCCGTGCCCATCAACGTGGCCAAGCCCATCATTCCCCAGCTCAAGACCAAGGGCAAGGTCACCCGCGGCTGGCTCGGGGTGCAGATCCAGAGCGCGTCGGAAGACATCGCTCTCACCTTCAAGCGCGACTCCGCGCAGGGTGTGGTGGTCACCGACGTCACCAAGGACAGCCCCGCCGAGAAGGCCGGGATCCAGCTCGAGGACTACATCTTCGAGGTCGATGGCCGCCTGGTGAAGGACAACACCGCGCTCACCGGTTACATCTCGGGCCTGTCGCCCGGCACCACGGTAACGCTCAAGCTCATCCGCGTCGAGAAGAACGTCCAGGTCGAGAAGACGCTGAAGATCACCCTGGGCACGTTCCCCGAGGGCCCGACCGCGTCGACCGGCAAGGACGACGAGCCGACGGACAAGACCGAAGAGAAGCCGGCGGCGAACCTCGGCCTCGAGCTTCAGACCCTCTCGCCCACCCTGCGCGAGCGCATGGACCTGCCGGAAAGCGTCCGCGGCGTGGTCGTGCGTTCCGTGGAAGCGGGCGGCGCCGCCGAGCTGGCCGGCCTGAGCCGCGGCGACGTCATCATCATGGTTTCGGGCGAGGAAGTCTCCTCGGTCAAGGAATTCAACTCGGCCATCCGCAAGACCGCGCCCGCCAAGGCGGCGCGCCTGCGGGTGCGTCGGGGCGAATCCGTGATCGTGGTGGCCCTCCGCCTCGACCGCTAAGTCGTTTCATCACCGCAGAGTCGTCAGTCATTTCGTCGCACGCCGCACCGTCGCACCCAAGACCGATCAAGAAAGGAGTGTCCGCATGTCCGATCCCATAGAAAACCAACCGCCGGACTTCGAATCCGGGGGCTTTTCTCAGTCCTCCCTGTCGGACCTCCCGTCCGAGATCGCCATTCTGCCGCTCCGCGACACCGTCCTCTTCCCCGAGGCGGTGCTGCCTCTCGCGGTGGCGCGTGACGCCTCCGTCACCCTGGTCAACGACGCGGTGCGCCAGCAGCGCACCATCGGTGTCCTCACCCAGAAAGAGGCCGCGGTCGACGACCCGGTCGAAGCCGACCTCTTCTCGATCGGCACCCTCACCCACATCCACAAGATGTTCAAGTTCCCCGACGGCACCCTGCGCCTCGTGGTGCAGGGCGTCGGCCGCTACAAGATCCTCGAGATCACCCAGTACCGGCCCTACATCAAGGCCCGCGTCGAGGTGCTGCGGGACATCGACTCGCCCGACAAGCAGATCGAAGTCAAGGCGCTCGCCCAGGCCGCGCTCTCGATGTTCCAGAAGGCGGTCGACCTCACCCCGAACCTGCCCGATGAGCTGAAGAACATGGCGGCCCGGACCACCAATCCGAGCCACCTCGCGGACTTCATCGCGTCGTCCCTGCCTTCGCTCACCAGCGCCCAGCGTCAGGAGCTGCTCGAAGTCCTCTCCGTCCACGAGCGGCTCGAGCGGGTCAACCGTCTCCTCGCCAAGGACCTCGAAGTGCTCGAGGTCGGTTCGAAGATCCAGAACCAGGTGAAGACCGAGCTGCAGAAGAACCAGCGCGAGTACTACCTGCGCGAGCAGATGAAGGCCATCCAGAAGGAACTGGGCGACGGCGACGATCAGCAGCGCGAGATCTCCGAGCTTCGCGAGAAGATCGAGAAGGCGGAGATGACCGAGGAGGCGAAGAAGGAAGCCCTTCGCGAACTCGATCGCCTCACCCGCATGCCCCAGGCCGCGGCCGAGTACACGGTCACCCGCACCTACATCGACTGGCTGGTGAGCCTGCCCTGGAACAAGCGTTCCGAGGTGGAGCTCGACATCCAGAAGGCGAAGGACGTCCTCGACGCCGATCACTACGGCCTCGAGAAGGTCAAGGATCGCATCCTCGAGTACCTCGCGGTCAAGAAGATGAAGCCCGACGTCAAGGGTCCCATCCTCTGCTTCGTCGGGCCTCCCGGCGTGGGCAAGACCTCGCTCGGCAAGTCGATCGCTTCGGCCATGGGACGCAAGTTCCACCGGATGTCGTTCGGCGGCATGCGCGACGAGGCGGAGATCCGCGGCCATCGGCGCACCTACATCGGCGCGCTCCCCGGCCAGATCATCCAGGGCCTGCGCCGCTGCGAGAGTAAGAACCCCGTGTTCATGCTCGACGAAGTGGACAAGCTCGGCCACGACTTCCGCGGCGACCCCGCGGCGGCGCTGCTCGAGGTCCTCGACCCGGAGCAGAACAACAGCTTCAAGGATCACTACCTCGATGTCGCGTTCGATCTCTCCGAGATCGTCTTCATCACCACCGCGAACGTGCTGGACACCATCCCGCCCGCTCTGCGCGACCGCATGGAAGTCATCCGCCTCGCCGGTTACACCGAGGAGGAGAAGCTCCAGATCGTCCGCCGGCACATCATCCCGAAACAGCTCGAGAACCACGGCCTGACCGCGGAGCACATCGCCTTCGGCGACGACTCCATCGTCAAGCTGATCCGCGAGTACACCCGGGAGGCGGGCCTGCGCAACGTCGAGCGCGAGACCGCGAGCATCATCCGCAAGGTGGCGAGGAAGCGCGCGGAAGGCGCCACCGAAACCATCGCGATCACGCCGGAGAAGGTCGAGGAGTTCCTCGGCGCTCCGTTCTTCGAGAAGGGCGAGATCGAGGAGCGGGCACTCATCCCCGGCGTGGCTCTCGGCCTGTCCTGGACGCCGTCCGGCGGCGACGTGCTCTTCATCGAAGCCTCGCAGATGTGGGGCGAGAAGGGTCTCACCATCACCGGCCAGCTCGGCGACGTCATGAAGGAGAGCGCCACCGCGGCGTTGTCCTGGGTTCGCGCCAACGCCCGTCGTCTCGGCATCGAGGACTCGTTCTTCGAGCGGGTGGACATCCACCTGCACGTGCCCGAAGGCGCGATCCCGAAGGACGGTCCCTCCGCCGGCATCACCCTCGTGACCGCGATCGTGTCGCTGCTGCTCGGACGTCCGGTGAAGAAGGGCCTCGCCATGACCGGCGAGATCACTCTCTCCGGCCGCGTCCTGCCCGTGGGCGGCATCAAGGAAAAGGTGCTGGCTGCGCATCGCCTGGGCATGAAGGAAATCCTCCTGCCCAAGCGGAACGAGAAGCAGGTGAAGGAAGAGCTGCCCGAGAACGTGCGGAAGGACCTCACCTTCCACCTCGTGGGCTCCATCGAGGAAGCGCTGCAGATCACCATCGGCCCGCGCGAAGCCATCGACAAGCCGATCGTTCCCATCACCTTCATCCCCCAAGCCGCGAACTGACTCGGCGCGTCTAGACCGCAGGCCGGGTTATCCCGAGACGGCAGCCGAAAGGCTGCCGTCAAAGCGATCCCCTCGCCACGCATTTCCACCGCGGCCCGGGTCCAAAGACCGGGCGGTCGTTTTGGGGCTACTCTCGGAACTCTCCATCCCACAGGGAGTCGAGGAAATCAGCCCAGGGAAGGATCTCGATCTTGCCGACCCTGCGAGGCCGCGGTTCGAGCGAAACGCAGATGAGCCGCTTGACCGCCTTCTCCTCGCCCAGGGCCTGAAGCCCACGCAGATCGCGCTCCGGGACGTCGGCGCGGCCTTTGACCTCCACCGCGGTGTGGTCGCCAAGGATGAAATCCACCTCGAAGTTCGACCGTGACTTCCAGTGCGATACCTGCGCGCCGTTCGCATAGTCGCGGTGGCAGAGAAGCTCATGCAGGATCCAGGTCTCGAATGCCGGCCCGAACTCCGGAGTGCGCGGGCGCACGAGCCGGCCCTGTAGATGGGACGCGACGCCCACGTCGAAGAAGTACCACTTGGACGACGCGAGCGCCTTGCGAGTTTTCGTATCGCGGAACGCCGGCACCTCGGAAGCAATGAGGGTGTCGCGCAGGATCTCGAAGTACTCGTGCACCGTCGTCCGCGGCACCGCGGCGTCGCTCGCGATCTGCGTGAAGTTCACCGCCGTAGAGTTGGACAGCGCCGCCACCTCGAGGAACCGGCCAAACGCGGGGATGTTCCGCGTGAGGCCCTCGGCCGCGATCTCCTGCTGTAGGTAATTGCCGACGTAAGCGGCGAGGTCCTCTTCCGGTTCGTCGCCGAGGTACACGGGAGGCAGGAGCCCATGGCGGATCGCGCGGCCGAGATCGAACGACGCGCCCAGCTCACGTCGAGTGAAGGGGCGGAGGAAGTGGGTGCGCGCCCGGCCCCCGAGGAGGTTCACGCCCCCGCGCCGAAGCTTCCGCGCGCTGGAGCCGCTGAGCACGAAGCGAATGCCGCGTGTCTCGATGAGGCGGTGGACCTCGTTGAGGAGATCGGGCAATCGTTGGATCTCGTCGATGACGGCCACCCGGGATCGAGCCGGGATCTCCTCGCTCAGGCGCTGGGGCGCGGCCAGGAGCCTCGCGTACTCGCGGTGGTCGAGCAGGTCATAGAAGGGGACGTCCGGAAACGCCGTCCGCATAAGCGAAGACTTGCCGGTCTGCCTTGGGCCGAAGAGAAAGCAGGAACGCTTCTCCGCCCATTGGCGGAGGGGCGCGGCTCGGGTGACCAGGGTGTCGGACATCTCGTCATTTATACTACCAAATGACGACAGAGGCGACATCAGGATGATCCCGGTGGGCCTTGCGTGTCGAGACTGGGGCGGATAACTCCAGAACCGGGATCCACGCTGTCATTACGAGGCCCCGGGGCCGTTCCGCGCGGGCCGAAGCAATCTCGCAGGCCCTCGAGAGAGCGGGAAGTATGAAAGTTCTCAGCGAGATTGCGGACCTTCAAACATGGTCACACTCGATAGAGCATGACGCGGTCCGAGACTCGATCTCCCGCCTCACCGGAATCCAGATCCAGGGAATGCCGGGCTTCGGCCGCGAAGCCGCGGGAGTGCTTCGGCCCCCGCGGGGCGGAGCCGGGGCCTCGCAATGACGGCGCAGGGCGTCAGCGGGAGTGCGCAGGCTGGTAGCCTTTCGTGGCATGAGAGTCCAGTTTCTCGCTATCGCCTTCCTTGCGGCCGCGTCGGTGCCCGGCGCCGTCGCACAGCCGCCACCGCCGCCCACCACTCCCGCGGGCATTCCGCTCGACGCGCCGTGGAAGGAGGCCGTTTTCAAGTTCGCGAGTGAGAAGCTCCAGCACTCCGCGTGGGGTGTTTCGCACTCAGAGCGTGACTACCTCATGGCGTCGCGCCTGGCTGCGGAGTCGAAGCTCGAGATCGACACGGACGTGCTCTTCGCGGCGGCGTTCCTTCACGATGTCGGCGCCTTCGATGCCTTCCGCAAGGAGGGCGTCGATCACACCGACCGCGCCGCCGAACTCGTGCCCGACATCCTCGCCGGCGCCGGCTTCCCGGCCGCGAAGGTGGAGGCGGTGCAGGACGCGATCCGGAATCACATGTACTACCGCGCCAAGGCCAGTCGCCCCGAAGCCATCGTCCTCCACGATGCCGATACCCTCGACTTCCTCGGCACCATCGGCATCGCGCGAATCATTTCGCTGACCACTCGCCATCGCTGGGCGACGGACCTCGCGACCGCGGCGAAGACCCTCGAGGGCTTCAACACCGATCTCCCGCCCACGCTGATGACCAACGCCGCGAAGACGATCGCTCTCGCCCGCGTCGCGGAGAGCAAGGCGATCCTCGCGTCCCTGAAGGCCGAGACGGAAGACGGCAAGGCGCGCTAGTAGCGCTCCGCGTCCGACTTCGGCGCCATCGGCCACGGCGGAGCGGCCTCGCCGTTCACCGTGGTGCCGCCGCGCTTGAACATTCCCGAGCCGCGGACGAAGTCGGCGGGGAAGTTGAGCTGAGGCTTCGAGACGTCGTTCAGTGCGGTCACGGCCTCCTCGGGCAGCTTCAAGTCGAGCGCGCCGAGGTTGTCCTCGAGCTGCGCCGCGCTCCTCGTGCCGATGATGGTGGACGTGACGCCGGGGCGTGACTGCACCCAGGCGAGGGCGACCCGCGCGGGCGTGGTGCCAAGCTCCTTCGCGATTCGGCGCACCACGTCGAGGACCGCGAACGACTTCTCGGTCAGCGAGTTCTGCACCCACGCCCCGCGGTCGGGCTTGATGTCCTTCGCGGTCTCGCGTGTGTACTTGCCGCTCAGGATGCCGAAGCGAAGCGGCGACCACGGCGTGATCCCGAGGCCCATCTCCGCGGCCATGGGCACGAGCTCGCCTTCGACCGTGCGTTCGAGCAGCGAGTATTCGATCTGCAGGGCAATGAGCGGCGCGAAGCCGCGGAAGCGCGCGATGGTCTGCGCCTGCGACACCTTCCAGGCCGGGGTGTCCGATACGCCGATGTAGCGCACCTTGCCCGAGCGCACCAGATCGTCGAGCGCGCGCATGGTCTCCTCGATGGGAGTCATCGGATCCCAGACGTGGATCCAGTACAGATCGATGTAGTCGGTCTGTAACCGTCGCAGAGATTCCTCGCACTGGCCCAGGATCCCCTTGCGGCTCGACCCGCCCCCGTTCGGATCGCCGGGAAAGAGGTTCGATGAAAACTTCGTGGCGATCACGGTGCGATGTCGCTTCGCCGGGTGGCGTCCGATGTGGTCGCCGATGATCTTCTCGGAATGGCCGCGCGTGTATGCGTTCGCGGTGTCGATGAAGTTCCCGCCGCGGCCGAGGAACGCGTCCATGATCGCTTCCGATTCCATGACGCTGCTGCCCCAGCCCCAGTCTTCGCCGAAGGTCATGGCGCCGAGGCAGAAGGGGCTGACCGCGAGGCCGCTGTGTCCGAGGGTGAGGTAGTGGTTGAGGGGCATGAGAGAAATATAGATCGCCGGGGTTGTCGGTCCGGGCTTGGGGGTAGCCTTCGCCCATGACTCAGGATCTCTCTCGACGGGAATTGTTGAAGACGGTCGGCGTGGTCGGTGCGGGCGCTCTGATTGGGGGTGGGGCGGCCGATGCCCCGCCGGCGGAAGCAGCCATGGCGCCGGTCCAGACCGCGCCGGTCGTCCGGCCGGCCGGGGAGATTTCCGAACTCTTCTCGACGAGCGACGTCTTCATCCCGCCGCGGGGCCGCACGTTCATGAAGTTCAGCTTCGACTTCCCCGAGCCCGCGGTGGCCTTCGGCGATCACCGCTTCAGCTTCCTCGTCTTCACCGCGGAGAACACCTACAGCCTCGACCGCGCGGGCATGAAGGCCACGGGCAACGCCGACGCTCTCACCCTCGAAGCGAACGGCTTTACCTGGGCGGGCGGGCAGGAGAAGGCTCCGGGCAAACTCACCGCGAAGCTCGCGAAGACCGGCACGACCATCGAGTGGGACATCGTGGCCGAGATGGATCGCCCCATCAAGACGGTCACTACGGTGATCCGCGATGTGCCGCGCGGCCCCATCTCGGTGGGCGGGGGTGCTCTTACCGATCCCAAGGACGGCGACGTCCTGGCGGGCTACGCGTTCGGCGCGGGCGACCTTCACGGCGAGGCGCCGGTCAGCATCTCGACGCCCGTGGCCATCGTGCAGGCGACCGAGAGCGACTTCGTCTACTTCTCGACCTGCGACAACCACATGCGCGCGAAGCGCTACTACTTCCAGAACGGCGAGAAGGCGTATCGAGTCGAGGCCATCTACGAGCACGGGGCCTGGCAGGAGGACAAGCGGATCGTCGTCCCACGCTGGCGCCTCGGTCACGCCGCCACATTCGACGCCGCGATGCAGGCCCATATGGCGCAGATCGAGATGGCGTTCCGCATCCCCACCTGGGAGGCCCGCACCGACGCCCCCGCCTGGATGCGCAACCTCGCCATGGTCACGACCCTCCATGGGATGCACTACACCGGCTTCATCTTCAACGACTACGCGAAGCAGCTCGAGATCCTGCGCTGGATGGCGACCCAGATGCCGGCCGACCGCGTCCTCGTGTTCCTGTCCTCGTGGGACGGTCGCTATTACTGGGACTATCCGAATTACGACGTCCCCGCGCGCATGGGCGGGGAAGCGGGCTTTCGGCGTCTGATCACCGAGGCGCAGAAGCTCGGCTTCAAGATGATGCCGATGTTCGGCACCAATGCCGCGAACCGCCGGCAGCCGGTGTGGGACAAGATCAAGGGCGGCGCCACCTACAAGATGGACGGCGACCTCTACAACATCAACTGGGTGGACTGGAACAACGACCGTCACCAGGACGCGTGGCTCACCTACATGAACGTGGGCGAGGATTCGTGGCGCAACTGGATCGAGGGCCGGATCGCGAGCGTGATCGAGCGCTTCGGCGTGGACGCCTACTTCCTCGACATCGTGGGCGGCCACGTGAACAGCACCAACGGCGACATGCACGAGGGCACGAAGAAGCTCATCCTCAACCTGCGCGCGAAGTACCCGAAGGTGGCCTGCGTGGGGGAGATGCCCTATGACGCGCTGTACGAGTTCATCCCCATGTTCCACGCGGGCAACAACCCGCGGTGGCAGAAGTACGCGCGCTTCTTCCAGCACCTCTCCGCTCCCGCGCCGGGCCGCGGCAGCAGCGGCGTGCACGAGTGGGGCTTCGGGAAGTTCAACGAGGAAACCCTCGGGCTGAGCCCGAACGCGATCCCGACCCTGCAGGTGGTCGACGACACCTTCACGAAGCACCGCGCCACCATGGCCGCGATCATCGCGAAAGCGAAGGAGCGGGCGGGCATAGCGTAGCGGGCCGACGTTCATCGCAACCCGTCATTGCGAGGCCCTGGTCCGTCGAGGTGGGCCGAAGCAATCTCTCGAGGTTCGACTCGACCCCGCGGGCTATCCTTCCCCCGAATGACCCAGCCCGCCTATCCGGCCGCCCACATCGTCGCCTCCAAGGTGCAGACGCACTTCGCCCGCCACCTCGACGCCGCCCGCGAGCGAGGCAAGGGCGACCTGCCCGAAGCCCCGACGGACGTGGCCATCGAGGCCCTCATCGACGCGGCGTTCTGGGCGAGCCTCAAGCGCGAAGAGGGCGTGACCCCCACCATTTCCCTGGCCTACGTGCCCCCCGACCGCGCCGGCCATCCCCTTCGCTTCGCCTCACCCATCCCGCTGCGGCCGGCGCCGCTCGCCAAGGTGGCGCCCGCGGTGGAGCGGCCGGGCATTCACCTCGGGGTGTGGCGCGACGACTACGATTTCCACGTCTGGGGCACCACCCAGGACGTCCCGGCCTTCTGCCTGGTGGTGGAAGTGGTGGCCTCGGGTCTCATCGTCATCAAGCACCGCTCCGAACCCTTTGGCAAGTTCGTGAACGTGGCCGTGCTCGAAGGCGACCAGGTGAAAGTGGTCGACGAAGCGGGCGGCGCCGCGGTCCCGGACTGCCCTCAACTCGTGAAGTCGCTGCTCGGTTTCGTGGAGGGCTTCGGCTCCCTCGATCCCGTCAACGTGCTGGTCGAAGTGGCGGCCTCGATGCGCGCGCACGGACGCGGGGGCGGGCTGCTCGTGGTTCCCGCCAACACCACGGAGTGGCGCGAGTCGGTGGCCACACCCATGCTCTACGCGGTGGAGCCGCCGTTCACGGGCCTGCGCGACGTCCTGAAGGCGCGGCCGAAGACCGGCGGCCTGCACGAATGGCAGGAGGACCTGCGCCGCGCGGTCGAGGCGGTGGCGGGACTGACCGCGGTGGACGGCGCCACCATCATCAACGATCACTACGAGGTGCTCGCCCTCGGCGCCAAGATCACGCGCCGCCGCGGAGCCGCGCCGGTGGAGCAGGTGAGTTACACGGAGCCCGTGGAGGGGAACGTGCGCGCGCAGACCGCGCCTACTCAACTGGGAGGCACGCGGCATCTCTCCGCAGCACAATTTGTACACGATCAGCGCAGCGCCATGGCCCTGGTCGCGTCACAGGACGGCCGATTCACCATCTTCAAGTGGTCGCCGTGCGAGGAGATCGTGCATGCGCATCGCGTGGACGCCTTGCTGCTGTAGGGCTTCTGAGGCCTGCCAGAGCCTCCGAACCTGGGCGCCGCCAATTGAAATGCGGTTCTGCCCATTCGCTTGACAGTGCACCTAAACGTCCCATAGGGTATCCGGAACTCCCAAGCGGGCGCGGCCCGTTGCCGCATGAGGTGTCCACTGTGTCGGGTGGCAATTTCAAACTCGGGTCGAACCGGCGAGGTTCGGGGCAGCCAAGTCCCCGCCGGATGGGCGCCTTCAGCGCTATCGGGCTGGGTGTGTCTTGTCTCGTGTTCGCGTCGCCGGCCGAGGCGCAATTCCGCAAGATCGGCGAAATGGAGCTGCGGCTGTCGGGCCTCTCCGCCACGGTGGAAAACAGCGAGCCGGTGGTGCCGAAGAACACCCCGGGCGGCATCCGCGTCCTGGTTCGCGCTGGAGGCGTGGATCTCTCGATTGCCGACTTGTCTCGATTCCTCGGCCATGACTTCTCGGTGCAGGGCGAACTCTCAGGACCCGGCCTCTCGCAGCCAGTGGCGTTGCCCGTCCTTCGGCCCGGAGAGGAACTGCCGGCCGATCCCCTGATTCTTCCCACCCCGCCGATTGTTATTGCGGGGAACTACCGGCTCTCCAATCTGCGGATTGTCGCGGGCGGCCGCACCGTTCTCGACGTGGACCCGTCGAGCGTGCCGCTGAAGGTCATCGACCAGATTCTTGTGACTCAGGTGACCACCCGGGCTCTGACTCTCGACGAGATCCGCGGCAAGGGGATCGTGCTCGACAGCGACGACTACCTGGGCTTCGAGTTCACCATGGGATTCAAGCTCGACTCGAAGGCCGTCGATCTCAAGTTCCCGGTCGTGTTCGACCGGCAGGGAGTCGCGGTTCCTCAGCCCCTCTCACCCCCAGCGGCGCCGTCCCGTGAAGGAGTCTCGCTTCCCACGATTCTGCCCCTTCTGCTTCAGGCTGAGGACGCGAACGGGGACCCGGTGGAGATCCCCAAGGTGACCATGCCCTCGGGTGTCGTCAAGCCCGTCACCATTCCCGCTGTGCTGGTCATCCCTGGGAATGTCGGCTATCTCAAGCAGTTCTTCTCGGCCCAGCTTTACGTGTCGAACGGCGCGCCGGTGGGTTCGAAGCTGAATGTCCGGGACATCAGGGCGACGTTGAAGCTGCCGCCCGGGGCCGATCTTCAGCTTGGCACGACGGATGACCCTCTCGCGCTGCCCGAGCTGGAGCGAGACGGTCGCGTCATGACCCAGCCCTTGAGTGCTGATGTGCTTGGCATCGGCGCCGATGGTGTGGCGGGCACCAGCGACGACATCGCCGAGCTCGCTCCGGCAGAACAGGGGCAGGCGGAGTTCCTGATTCGAGGCGAGAGGGAGGGTTTCCACCAGATCAACTTCGATCTCAGCGCACAGTTGCTCGGTCTGCCGATCGGCCCGGTGACCGTGAAGGGGAAGGCCGCGGGCGGCGTCCTCGTACGAAATCCTTACTTCAACGTCACCTTCGCCGTGCCCTCGGTGGTCAGGAGCGGTGAGCGCTTCAAGATGCGCGCGACGGTCACGAACATCGGCAAGGGAATCGGGAACGACGTGTCGATGACCCTCGATGCGAGCCGCATGAGCGGCCTGACCCTTCAGGGCGAGGGAACCCAGAGGATCGCGACGCTGAGATCGGGCGACGCCAGGAGTCTGGAATTCGAATTCGTGGCCCAGCGAACCGGCAAGGTCGTGGCCACCTATTTGAAGTTCGACACTCAGAGCGGAAACACCGGGCAGCTGAACTTCACGATAGGTGTAGGGGAGAGGAATGTGCCCCTCTCGCCGGACACCCTCGTCCTGCCGGCTTCCACCGATAATCTGCCTGCGGATGTAGTTGACGCCGCCATGCGCGTCCTCGGCCAGGCCTGGAGCGTCGCCAACGCTCCGAGCGGTACGCTCCCCCAGGGCGTCATCCGCGTGAGCGGCCAGGTCGTCGTGAAGAAAGCCCTGGCGCTCGCTGAGGCCGGTCTGCGCGTCACCCTCGGGCAGTCGAACGAAGCCGCGGTGCGGGACCTGCTCTACGACTTCTTCTCCGGCGCCCCTGTCGATCCGGGCTTCGATCAACTGCTGCGTACGACCGAGGCGGGCCACGACTTCGTCCGGGCCGCGGGTGGCGCCCTTTCCGATGCTGCGATGCAGGCGGGAGGCGGTCCGGGCTACGAGTTCGACACCGCCCGGCTCGTCGCCTCCGCGGCTCCATTCATCTCGTTCGGCTGGGATGGGGTCAAGGGGGATTTGGCTCTGGTGGACGGAGCCGGGCGCACATCCATACGGTCCACCAACCTAGCCGCGCCCGCGGCGCTCGCCTCGCACAACGTGGTCGGCGGCGTGCTGGTGCCGCTCGGCTCGGACGCGATGCTGGGCCTCGCGACCCAGCCGTCCGCCGGCCCGTATCGATGGGAATTCCGTGCCGCGGAAGCGGGAACCGGGAGCCTCTCGGTCACCTTCCCGCGGCCGGACGGTTCATTCGGGCGCGCCGTGTGGTCGGGTGCTGTGTCCCTCGGCTCGATCGTCCGCGTGATGACCGACGACAGCGGGCAAGCGACCGCCCAGGTGGATCTCAACGGAGATGGCGTCTTCGACAGCACCGACTCGCTCTCCGTGAACACCCTCGCCGCCGATGGGCCGCGTCTGCTCGCCGCGGCGATCATCGGCCCGGAGACGCTCGATGGCGCGGGTCCGTGGGGTTTCCAGACCGCGCTCGTCTTCGATCGCGTGGTGGGCGAGTCCAGCGCCGCCCTGGCCACCAACTACGCGGTTCCGAACAACCAGCTTCGATCGGCGAGACGACAGCTTTCCGGGCGCCTTGTCTTCGCCGCGCTGAGTCTGCCCGAGGGACCGTATATCCCGAACCGCATCATGGCGCGTGGAATCGAAGACACGCGAGGGGTGGTCGGCGCGGAGATCACGATGCCCCTTGTGTCGAGGCTCGGCGGGAGTGGTCCAGGGTCCTCTGCAGAGATGGGCGCCATCGTTTCCGGGCGCGTTCTCGATAGTGACGGCACGCCGTTGCCCGGCCGCACCGTCACCTATGCCCAGTTCCCGTCGCTCATCTGCAGCGATGTCATGTCGCCCCTGGGTTTCGCCGCGCCGGTCACGGATTCAAGCGGCGCGTTCGAGCTTCGCTACGTCCGACAGGACCTGTGCGGCAATCCTTTCCAGCTCTTCACCATTGATCCCTCCACGGGCGCGAGACGCTCCCAATCTCTCTACGTCCGCTCGGCCGGGCAGCAGATCGTGGCCGACTTCGTCATGCTGGCGGCCGGTTCGGTCAACGGAACGGTGAAGGATTTTCGGAACCAGCCCGTCGCCGGGGCCAAGGTGGCCGTGCTGTCCCAGACCGAAACCCAGGTGGGCGCCGCCACGGTGACGGATGCGCTCGGACGCTATTCCGTTTCCGGGATCACGGTCGGACCAGTGGTCGTGCGCGTTGCGAAAGGGAGTGGCGTCGGCTCCGCCGCGGGGCGGATAGACCGTCCCAACGTCCCCGCGGTCGTCGATGTGACCATCGCCGACGGCTCGGTGCAGGCCCACGGAATCGTGAGAACGGTCGACGGCGGAGTGACGAAAGCGGCGATCGGCGCCGTGGTCACCTACGCCATCAACCCCGCGGCCCCCCAAACGATGGGCGCGACCACGACGGACGGCCTGGGTCGGTACGCGTTTTCGGGAATGCCCGTCGGGCCGTTTGTCATCAGGGCCCAGGCCAATACCCGCGACTTTGCGATGGTCACGGGCGTGGCCGCGGCCGGGGACGACGTTCAGCGCGACATCTCCGTCGAAATTCCGCCCGTCACCTCCCTCGGCTATATCGAGGGCCAGGTGGTCATGCCGGATGGTTCTCCGGCCGACGGAGTCATCGTGAGCTCCGGAGCGGGGTCGGTGCTCTCGGGCGCGAACGGCCTCTTCGTCCTGCCCGTCGTACCCCAGATCTCGGCGCATCTCGTGAGCGCGACCACGCGCGATCGCAAGCGAACGGGCCAGACCGCGGTCAGCGTGATTTCGGGTGGGGACCGTGCGACGGGCGTGCGGATCGTGCTCTCGAGCCTCGGCACGGCCGAATTCACGGTTCTGGACATGACCGGACAGCCCCTCGTCGGGCGCACCGTGAAGCTCCTTGATTCGAAAGTCGATCCCTGCGGTCGCACGGCGGCCCTCTCCGATGCGCAGGGCCGTGCTCGCTTCACGTCCCTCGGCGTCGGCGCTGCCCTAGCCCAGGTGATCAATGAAGGCGAGATCGTGGATGCCGCGCGCGCATCGGTCTCGGTCAGCGGCGAGGGTTCTACCGGCTTCGGCGTGCTCCGCGTCGAGACCCGAGCCTCAACCATCGGCGGCACCGTCGTGGATGCCTCCGGAAACCCGGTTATGGGCGCCGACATCGAGCTGCGGTCGCTCGCCTTCGTTCAGGACCCCGCCGCGATGATCTGCGACATGCAACCCACCGTCACCCACAGGGCGCGGACCGACGTCAATGGGCGTTTCCGATTCACGGGCGTTCACCCGGGGCGGGTCTATGTCACGGCGAACCAGCCGGACTTCGCCCCGACCCCGGTCATGGCGGTTCAGGATGTCGGGGGCGGGGCCTCCGTGGACCTGACGCTGCGGCTGGTCAGCACCACCGCGGGCAAGATCACCGGAGTGGTCTACGAGCCCGATGGCACGACCAGCGCCGGGCCCGGCGTCGAGGTGACGATGACGGGCCTGCTTCCGGACGTCACCGTCGTCACGAACGCGGGCGGCGCCTTCTCCTTCCCCGAAGTCTTCCCCCAGGGCGGATACACGATCACCGCGCGCGACCCGATCACCGGGCTCGTCGAACAGGAACGTCTCTACGCCGCAGCGGGCGTGCCCCTGCGCCACGACATCCGCCTGAAAGGCAAGGCCGCGGTTCGAGTGCGCGTCGAGACCGCCGACGCCCAGCCGGTCACCAACGCCTACGTCACCCTGCGGGAGGCGGCCTATCCTGGTCGGGTATTCGAAGGCGTTCTCGATGCCTCGAGTCAGGGCCGGGTCGATTTCCCCGGAGTGTTCGAGGGCCAGGTCTCGATCGAGGTCCGCGATCCCTTGGGCCGCACGGGCGGGCGCAACGCCCTCACCATCCCCTCGGGCTCGACTCTGGTGGAGACCATGGTGCGGGTGACGACCACGGGCACGGTCCGCGGTCGGTTCCTTCGTCCGGCCGGCGACGACTCAGCGATTCCGTATGGAAGCGTGCGCTTGCTCGTGGGTGGCCGCCTCATCGGTCAGGTGACCACCACGGCCACGGAGCCCGCCGGCTCCTACGAGTTCTCCTACGTTCCCGCGGGCGCCTTCCGCCTCGAAGGCCTGGATCCGCTCACCGGCCGCACCGGATTCGCCACCGGCGCCATCGAGAACGAAGGAGACCTCGTGCAGGTCGACATGCGCGCCCAGGCCATCGGGGCGGTGACGGGCATGGTGACTGAGAACGGGACGGCTCGGGGCGGGGCGCGCGTCGAATTGACCTCGGGCGGGTACTCGGCGACCACGATGTCCGACAGCGGGGGCCGCTACCTGGTCCAGGGTGTGCCCGAGGGCCGTGTGGTCGTGAGCGCGGATCTTGGGAACACCGGCGGCGGCGCGTTCCTTCGCGGGACGGCGTCAGGGAATCTCCTTGGAGAGGGATCGACGCTCGACTTGAATGTCGCGCTGCGCGACAGCGGCCGTGTGACCGGCCAGGTTCTGAAGGCGGGCGCGGGGAGCGACCCTGCCGGTGTGGTTGCGATCTCGATCTACGTCGGGGGCGTGGGTGGGGGCGTGGTGACGGGGTCGACGGATGAGAACGGTCACTTTGAGTTCACGCGCGTTCCCGCGGGCCTCGCCACCCTGACCGTGGAGGCGCTCGGGAGTGACGACTTCGCGAGCGGCGCCGTCGATGTCCCGGCGGGCGGAGACGCGGCGCCGGTGACCCTGCGATTGAACGGCATCGGCAGCCTCCACGGAGTCGGCCGCGATTCGTTCGGTGCCCCGGTGCAGGGCTGGTTGAACATCGCCTATGGGCCGGCCGAGCGGCGGAGGGGGGCGGCCATCGCCCTCGGAGCCGACGGTGCGTTCACTCTTCCGCACGTTCTCGCCGGTCCGTTCACCGCGAACTTGAGAGTGACGAGCGGAGCCGTGGCCTTGTACGGGACAGCGTCGGGGACCATCGCGGAAGGCCAGACGACCGAGGTCGTGGTCCGGTTGCAGGATTCCGCGACGGTGGTTGGCCGAGTGCTCCGGGCGGATGGAATCACTCCGGCGTACGGAGCCGTGGTTACGCTGAATCTGAGCGGCACACCGTCGTCCAGCACGGTGCAGGCCCAGGCGGACGGTCGATTCACCTTCCGTGGCGCGAGTCTCGGAGCCTTCAACGTCAAGGTCAGCGATCCCGTGACCGCAGGGCTCGCGCAGGCTTCGGGGACCACGAGCACCAACGGGGAAGTCTCCGACCTGGGCGATCTGGTTCTCGATGACTCACCCGTGCAAGTGCTCTCGGTGGATCCGGCCGATGGCGCCACGGGGGTCTCCGTAACCAAGCCCATCACGCTGACGTTCTCGGATCCGCTTCTGAGTACGGGCGGATTTGGAATCCTCGATGGAACTGCGGGCGTCGTCGTGCCCCCGCCCATCCTCTCCAATGGGGCTCGCACCATCACGTTCAATCCTCCCGGTGGAGGCTGGCCGAATCCGAAGACGCTCACCGTTCTCGCCAGCACGTCGGTGACGGACCTCCTGGGCCGGCGTCTCACCCAGGCGTTCACCAGCCACTTCACCACCGAAGACAAAGCTCCTCCCCTCGCGATCTCGTACAGCCCCGCCTCCGGCGCGATTCAGATTCCGTCCGATTCAGCGATCGAGGTGACCTTCTCGGAGCCGCTCGCCCTGAGCGCGGCGTCGCTCGAAGGCGTTATCAGGGTATTCAGGGCGGGTGTGGGTCAGATCCCGGGGGCCTCTACTCAGACCGCGCCGGACAGGGTCAGATTCCAGCCGGCTTCGCTTCTGCCCGAGAACTCCTCGTACTCCGTCGTCGTGAACGGCGCCGTCGATCTGCTCGGAAACGTGCAGACTTCGCAGCAGGTCTTCACCTTCTCCTCGACCGACACGCTTCCTCCCGTGCTGACTCTCAGTGCGCCCTCTCCGAGCAGCTCGGTCAGGAACCAGAGGCCCACAATCGCGGTTTCGGCTCTCGACGCCCTGACCGGCTTCGATGCCACGGCGCCGGTGGTCCTCACCGTGGACGGTCAGGCTGTGACCACGGTGAAGACGGTCAACGGTTTCCATCATCTTCCGTTGGCGGACCTCGCTGAAGGGACGCATCAGGTCTTCGCGCAGGCGCAGGACCGCGCGGGAAACCTGGCCACACTCTCGGCGGCCTTCATCGTCGACGTGTCGCCGCCCTCTTCGGTGTCTCTGCTCGCGCCGGCAGCGAATCAGACCATCTCGGGAACGTTCACCTTCTCGGGCGCCGCCGTCGATGCGCTCTCGCCCATCCAGCGGATCGAGGTGATGGAGGGATCGCAGGTGAAGACCACGCTCTTCAGTCCGGCCTTCGCGGTGCCATTCGACAGCCGGTCTCTGGGTGAGGGCTTCCACACCTTCCTCCCGCGAGCCTATGACGCTGCGGGAAACAGTTCCGAAGGCCCCCCGATCACGGTCCTCGTCGACAACACTCCCCTGGTGGTGACGATCATCCAGCCCGCCCCGGGCGCCCGCTTCCAATCGAGCGTCACCGTCACCGCCGCCGTGTCGGAGCCCGTCCAGCGGGTGGAGTTCACTGCTCCGGGCTTCGCACCCGTGTCGGTTGCGGCTCCTGGTCCCTACACCGCCACCCTGGACCTCTCGGGAGTTCCGGAGAGCGAGTCCTTCACCATCGTGGCGACCGCCACGGCGAGTCAGGGGGGCACGGGCTCGACGTCAGTGACCATCGCGATCGACCGGACGCCGCCGGGGGTCGTGGTTGCGGCGAAGGTCCTGGCCGCGAGCCGCGCCGGTTCGCCTGTCCAGGTTGTGGGTTCGTCGGGAGCTGCGGAGGGCAAGGCCACGGTCGAGATCACCAATCCGCGCACGGGCGACGTGCGGCTCGCCCCCGCGGCTCTGGACGGTTCGTTCGTAAGCTCCATGCCCGGAGTTACGGGTGACGTGCTGCGGCTTGCTCAAATCGACGCGGCCGGGAACCGCGGCGGTTTCGTTGAGGTGGTGGTGACCACGGCGGCCGCCCTCGAGGGGGTTCCCACGCGTGGTCTCAGGATGTGGGTGAGCGCGGATGCGATTCCTCCCGTTCCGGCCGATCCGTCCGGGTGGAGCGGAGTCTGGCCGGACGCCTCTTCGGCTCCCAACAACCTCTTGCAGACGACACCCTCGGCCCGTCCTCTCCTGGTGGCGTCCGCGCCCGCGTTTGGCGGCCTTCCTGTCTTGCGCTTCGACGGATCAACCGACTTCCTGCGCTTCACCTCTCCCGTCACCCCGATCCAGACCGTCTTCTGGGTCCTCCAGGACACGTCAGGCGATAGCAGTGCGCGCTTCCTCCTCAGCAACTTCGCGGGGACTCCGTGGGATTTCGCCCCCGGCGCCACCGGGGAGGCGATCTGGAGCACGTTGGCGTCGCCTGCGGTGATTGGCGGCCAGACCTGGGTGAACGGCGTTCCGGTGAAGGGTACGGTGAGCGGACGGCCGCGGCAGGTTTCCATCGTGTCGGTGGTGACGGCGGGAGCCACGCGTGCGGACACCTTCGGAACGCACATGGGCCTCAGTCAGTTCTTCAAGGGCGACCTGGCCGAGATGCTGATCTACGACCAGCCCCTCGATGCGGACGAGCGGCGGTCGGTTGAGGACTATCTGGCCCGGAAGTACCGGCCCTACACGCCGCGCGTCAGCGCGCCCGTGGTCTCGCCGTCAGGCGCCGTGTTCGATGGTTCGACCACGGTGCAGATCAGCACGGCCACCCCCGACGCCGCCATTCATTTCACCCTCGATGGTTCCACGCCCACGCGGCTGTCGCCGGAGTACTCCGGCCCCTTCGTCGTCGACCAGACCACGACCGTGAAGGCCGCGGCGTTCCGGGAGTCGTTCGAGGACAGCGCGGTCTCGACCGCGGGATTCATCCGTTCCGACGGTGGTCCGATTCGCGACGCGCACCTCCGCATGTGGGTTCGGGCCGACGCGGAAATGGGGACCTCGTCGGGCAGCTACCTGCCGATGTGGAGGGATCTGTCGAGCGCGTCGAACCACCTGGTCCAGCCGAACGGAGCCGCGCTCCCGTTGCACGTTCCCGAGGCGTCGAACGGGCTTCCCGCCCTCCGGTTCGATGGATCGAGCGATTACTTCAAGTTCACCACGCCGATGACGGACATCCGCACCGTTTTCTTCGTGGCTCGGGAAAGCTCGTCCGCGACCGGAAGCTATCGGTACCTTCTCGGCGACACCGTGTCCAGTTATCCGTTCGCGAGCGGCGCCTCCACGCTGTGGGAGCCCAACAACACCGCGGCCGCGGTGCGTGAGGGCGACACGTATATCAACGGCGCTCCGGTTGACGGAACTCAGACGGCCAGGCCGAAGGATCTGAGCGTGATCTCCGTGGTGACCACCGCGGACGTCCCCGCCCGGCTGTTCGGTTCCTACAACGGCGACATCCAGTTCTGGTGGGGCGACGTGAGCGAGGTCCTCATTTACAACCGCGCGCTGGCCCCGGCCGAACGACGGGCGGTGGAGGCCTACCTCGGGGCGCGCTACGCGATCGCTGCCGCGGCCCCGTCGTTTGGAACCGTCCAGGTCGACGTGAAGAGGGCGGGCGTCAGTCAGAGCGGTGTCGCGGTGACCCTGCTGAGCGACAGCATCGCGGTCGCGCCCGCGGACAACACGAAGACCGCCGCCACCAACGCCTCGGGGAGGGCCACCGCCTCGATGCCCGTCGGTTTCCTGACCGCGCGGGTGACCGATGGCGGCGTCGCGTACGAAGCCACGGGAACGCTTCGAGTTGGTGGGGGCCTCACGCTCGTGATCAATCTGCCTGCGCTTCCCACCGTGCTGCGGGGAAGGGTGGTTGCCTCCGACGGCCTCACCCCGCTTCCCGGCGTCACGGTTTCCGTGGGTGCGAAGCAGTCCGTCACCGACCTGAACGGGGACTACCGCATCGACTCGCCCGTGACGGGCAGCCCGACCGTGGCCTTCAGTTTCCAGGGCCTTTCCGACACCGTCACCGCCGCGATCCCGTCGGGCTCCGAGACCATCTTGAACCATACGCATACTCGGGCCCCGCTTCACGTCGTCTCCGTGACCGAGAACCTCACGGGCGCGCCCATTCCGGGGGTTGGCATCGCGGTGTGTTCGTCGTTCCAACCGACGCACTGTGCCCCGGCGCGGACGACAGACTCGCTGGGTCGCGTGCAGTACGTGGGCCAGCCCACGGGCAGCGCCGCCGATGCGGGCTGGCACAACGTGACCGCGATTACCGCCGACGGCGCCAGCCTCACCCGGAGCGCCTTCTTCTACTACGACAGCCCCGGCCGAGCCGATATCGTGTTCGAGCCCCCGGGACGCGTGCATGGGACCATTCGGCTGCCGGGCGGCTTGCCGGCGTCGGGTGTCGACCTGTGGGTCGACGATCTGACGGGTTTCTCATCGACGACCCAGATCGCCGCAACCGACGGCACCTACTCCTTCCCGAGGCTCGGCGGGCACACGGTCACCGTGGGCGCGACGTCCTCCGACGGCCTGGCCGAGGCGACGGCTTCCGCGTCGGTGCCCGTCGGCGGCGACGTCACCGTCGATCTCACACTCCCGGCCGCGCTCGTCGAAATCACCCTGGTCGATGGGGCGGGGCTACCCCTCGCCGGTCAGCCCATCGATGTCACGGTTGTCGGGCCGCGCACCTTGAACCGAACCACCGACGCTGATGGCCGCGTGTCAGTGACCCTGCGGGCAGGCTTCACGCAGGTCATCGCCTCGTCGCCCGAACTCGCAGCGGCGGAATTCGACCTCGCGGCTGGCGACGCGCGCGAGGTGACGCTGAATGCCGGATCGCACCATCCGCCATCGGCGATTGGCGACTACAACGTCTCCGGGTCGAGTGACGGCCCGGTCACACCGGCGCAGTTCGAGCTTTACGGCGCGAGCCCCCGGTACGTGTTCCGATCGAACCAGTCCGCCGCGGGCCGATCCGAAGCGCGCGTCGCGTCCTATGACTCGTCCTGGTCGAGCCCCACCGCCGTCTACTATCACCAGACCCTCTTCGTTCCCACGGGCGGCGCGTTCGCTCGGAGTCTCACGACCTTCACCAATCCTTCGGACACCGAGGTGACCGTCAATGCGCTGGCGCCCCTCGGGGCCTACGGCAGCGTGGATGCCACCGAAGACTCGCTGACCGTGGACGGGGCTTACTCCGTCGCCTTTGGGAGCGGCGGCGACTACTTCTGCGGCGAGGGTTGCTTCATTCGCCACACCCTGGTTCTGCCGCCCCACACCACGAAGGGACTCCTTGCCTTCACCACCATGGATCCGACGCTGATTCCGTCGCTTCGCGACCTTTCGGCCATGGGCGCCCTCGCCGACCTGTCTCAAGCGGAGCGCGACTCGATCGTGAACTTCGGCTTGCCCGTTCCCATCGCGGCCGTGGTCGAAGGCGTGGCCCAGTCCTCGACCGGCTCGGCGCTCTCCGGCGCCACGGTCGCAGTGGGCCGCGGTGACACAGTCATGGCGCAGGGAGTCACCGGCGCCGATGGCGCCTTCTCTCTCGCCGTCGCCGGCCCCGCGGGGGCCTACCGGGTGGTCTTCGTGTCCGGCGACCATGTCTTCCAGGCAGTAGTCGCGATCCTCGCGGACGGCGCCCTTTCCCTGGGACCGCTTCAGGCCCTCGATCCCCTGGCGCGCGGATCGGCGAGGCTCCTCGTCGAGGATGGGACGGGAGCCCCGGTGGAGAACCTCGCGGTCTCCGCTCGGAGCAGCGGGTTGTTCGGTCTCGACCCCGTGATCAGCGCCGTGGTCGACGCGGGCGGTCAGGTGGTTCTGAGCGGGCTCATTCCCGGGCTCAATCGGATCGAGACGCCCCTCGGCGCGGCATACGTCCGGGTGACGAGCGGGGGGGAAGACACCCTTCGGATTCGCCGGGGAGCCTTCTCGCAGGCGGCTTCGGGCGCGATCACGCTCAATGGGTCTCCCGTGGCGGGCGCGGTGGTGGTGGCCACGGAATGGGATTCTCAGACCAGCGCCGAGATCGTGGTGGCGCGATCCAGCACGGGTGCGGACGGCCAGTACTTGCTTTCGGGATTGCGAGAGAACAGCACCGCGTACATCTACGCCTGGGACCCGGAGCTCCTGAGGAACGCAAGCGGCTCGGTAGACGTGGGGACTGGCCCGGCGGCGGCGGCCGCGACCATCGCGCTCGCCACCGACGACTCGGTCGGGAGCGTGCTCATCCGAGGCGTTCTCGAATCCAACGGCACCCGGGCGGCCGAACACGTCGCGACCCTTCAACTCGCTTACTGGCCTTTCTCTCTCGACCTCACCCTCGATGCGCAGGGTGAGGCGAGAGTCTCGGGCTTGCCGGGTGGCAACTACGCGGTGGTCACGGTTTCGGGCTCCGGCGGCTTTGGCCGCGAGATGGCCCTGACCATGTCCGCGGTCGAGACCCTCCTCACCGTTCCAGTGGGGACCCGGGCGGCGCTGCCCGCCGACCGCGAGCCTTTCCGACTCACCAGCTTCGCGCTCGAGGACGGGAATACTCCCCGTTCGTTCCAGCTTCGGACAAACGTGGAAATGGGCAATGCCCTTGAACCGTTTTCGGAGCTGGCGTCCGGCGCGGTGAGCCCCGACGGCACGACGTTCACTCTCGTCTACCGCACCTCGCCTCAGTACGCCGGCGAAACGGCCCTGAGGCTGGAACGCAAGGTCTTCATTCCCGCCGGTTCGGCCTTCGCGCGCGTGTTCGACACCGTCGAGAACGTGAGCGACGCGCCCACTCAGGCGAACTACAACGTCTTCCCGAGCTTCGGCCTGGCTCAAGGCACGGTCAGCGAAATCCTGGGCGACGGAGCCATCGACCAGGGTGACGCCGCCTTCGTCCTTCAGACGGACCAGCCATCGGGCGAGGTCGCGGGCTTCGTGGTCAGGCAGCCCGTTGCGGCCGTGCCCGACTCCTTTGGTCAGACGGACTACGGCGCGTCCCGCGAGGCGTTCTTCAGCTGGCAGAACGTCGCCTTGGGCCCGGGGGAGAAACGGTCGTTCATGTCGTTCGTGGTGTTTGCAAGGGGACCGGGCGCCGCCGCCTCCGTGGTGTCGCGGATCCAGTCTCTTCTGGCCCTGGCGGATCCGCTCGCGCTTGCCGGGCTCTCTTCAGAGGAGCGGAGCCGCCTTGTGAACTGGGTAACGCCGTGAGGCTCATTCGCTTGAACTCCAAACGCATGACCGCCATCGACCGCGTAGTGGCGCTGGCCCTCACCTGGGCGCTGCCCGGGAGTTCCGCGCTTGCCCTGACGCCACCCGCCTTCGCGCTTGTCGCACCCGCAGCCTCGACCGCGAGGATGACCCCTTCTGTCCCGCCCGTCATCGACGAGGCGGAGGGCGTTACCGCTTCCACGATCGAACCGCTTTCCGTCGCGGAACCTGCGCCCGCCGCGGTCTCCCGCGAGGACGATGAGGACGATGCTCTCCGTCCGATCCTCGAGTGCGTGGTCCGCAACTCTGCGAGCAGCTACACCGCGTACTTCGGCTTCAAGAACGAAACCAATCAAACCCTGTCGATCCCCGTGGGCGGCAACAACGGCTTCTCGCCAGGCGCCCAGAATCGCAATCAGCCGACGACCTTCCCCAAGGGGCGGTCACCCGTCTATCCGAACGCGGCGTTCGCGGTCCCGTTCAACGGCTCCAACCTGACCTGGACCCTGCGCGGTCCGGACCGTCAGGCGCGCACGGTCACGGCGAATTCCTCCTCGCCCCGGTGCCAGGTGATTCCGACCCCCACACCCACGCCGACCGCCACACCGCTACCAAGCCCGACGCCACCGCTCACCTGCGCGAGCCCGGTGCTGAGCGCGCGGCGATTCACGCGGACCAGCGACGACAACGGCCCCACCGTCTACAACCAGACCTTCGCTCTTCCCGCGGGCTCGAACGGTCCTTACACGCTGCGCGCGGTGAACGGCGACACCCAGGGCCGCAACAAGACGACAAGCGCGGAGGTGAAGGTGAACGGCGTCGAAGTGGTGGGGGAGAGCGACTTCTCGAACACCGTCGTCACTTTCACGAAGACCGTACAGTCTCTCCTCGCCACCAACCAGCTCTATGTCCGGGTCAAGGGCGCTCCCGGGTCCACCTTCACCCTGGAGATCTGCGGCGCCGCGCCGGGCGACACCGTTCCCCCCAGCGTCGACTGGCTCTCACCCCTGGAAGGCGAAGTCCTGCGCGACGCCACGCCCCTCTTCCGGGTCCGATACTCCGATCTCGTCTCTGCGCCCAACCTGTCGACTCTGAAGATCCTTCTCGACGGCGTCGACCAGACCGCCTCGTACAACAAGCAGCCCGATGAGGCCTCGTTCGACAGCACGACGCCTCTGGTCGACGGGGCGCATTCGCTGCGAGCCGAGATCAAGGACCAGGCCGGGAATCTCGGCGTGGGCACGCGCTCCTTCCGCATCGACGCCACCTCGCCCACGATCTCCATCCCAAGTCCCGCGAACGGCGCGGTTACGAACGTCGCCCGGCCGCAGATCCGTCTCTCGTTCGCGGACGCCGGTGTGCTCCCGTCGGGCATCGACACCGCGTCGCTCGCGGTGAGCCTCGACGGCGTCGACATCACCGCGTCGCTTGCGGTCACGTCGACCGGCGCCACCGGACTTCCGCCCGCGTCCCTGTCGAGCGGTTCGCACCGGATCGACGCCAGCATCAAGGACCGCGCGGGCAACGCGGGCGCGGCCGTCGCTCTCTTCAACGTCGACACCATCCCGCCGGTCATCACCGCCCTGCTGCCTTCGCAGGGCCAGGTCCTCGGCGTCGCGGCCGTGCCGATCGTCGTTCAGTATTCCGACGATCAGGAGCTGAATCTCGCCTCGTTCACCGCCACCATTGACGGCGCCCTGCTCACCCTCCTCGTGGACGCCGACTCGGCATCCGGGACCACGGCCCAACTCGCGGACGGGCCTCACACCCTGACCTTCAGCATCGCCGACCGGGCGGGGAATGTCCGCTCGACCGCCACCTCCTTCAGCACCGACACCGGCAAACCGGAGATCGGGATCGTGCCCGCGGGCGGGCAGCTCGTGAACAGCAGGAATCCCGAGATCGTGGTGAGCTTCTCCGACGCGCAGGGGATCGCCCCGGGGACGCTGAGGATCAGGGTCAACGGTGTCGACCGCACGGGCGAGTTCGCCGTGGGCGCCGGGGTTGTCCGTGCGACTCTCGGCGGTCCGCTTCCCGAAGGTCCGAACACGGTCGCTGCCGAGGTCCGCGACAACGCGCAGAATCTGGGCACGGCCGCCGTCACCTTCACCGTAGACGTCACCGCCCCCGCGATCACCATTCAATCGCCCCAGGCGAATGGGTTCCTCAACGACCCGACTCCGGACGTCCGGGTGGCCCTGTCCGACGGCCTCACCGGCATCACCACCGACGTGACCCGCATCTTCGTGGACGGTAGCGACGCGACCGCCGATTTCGCCCTCGGCCCGGATGGAGCGACGGGCACGCTTTCGACGCCCCTCGCCGAAGGGCCGCACACGCTCGAAGTTCTTGCCGCCGACCGGGCCGGAAACCCCGCGACGAGTCAGGTCCAGTTCCACATCGACCTGACCGCGCCCACGCTCGACATGGCGAGCCCGCGCGCAGACGGCTTCACCAACGACCCCACGCCGGAGATCTGGCTGCGCACCTCGGACCTTCCGGGCGCCCTCGGCGCCGCGGCCGCTGGCGTCGACGCGGCCTCCATCCGCGTCTTCCTGCTGTCCGAGGATCCTCTGCTCCCGGACACCGACATCACCGCGATGTTGACCGTGGGCGCCGCCGACACCCGCGGGGAACTCCTCACGCCTCTCGCCGACGGATCGCATCGGCTGAAGGCGGTGGCCCGCGACCTCGCGGGGAACGAGTCGTCGGTCACGGTCGGGTTCGTGGTCGACACCGTGGCGCCCACCCTCACCATCGACCAGCCGCAGTCGAACACGTTCCTCGGCTCGGCCGAGCCGACCATCGTGTTGCTTTATGGCGATGAGCGCAGCGGCATCGCGCCGGACCTCGTCCAGGTCAAGGTCGACGGAATCGATCGCTCCTCGGCGCTGGTGCGGACCGCCACCGGCGCCTCGCTGACGCTGTCGCGATCGCTCGGATTGGATCTCGCCGACGGGCCGCATCAGGTGGAGGCGCGAGTGATCGACCGGGCGGGGAACGCGACGGACGCGGCTCCGGTTTCGTTTGGTGTGGACACCAGCGCGCCGGTGGTGGCCGTGCAAGCACCCATGCCGCAGTCGTTCACGGGGAGTCCGACGCCCGCGATCCAGTTCACCCTCACCGACGCCGCGCCGTCCTCGGGCCTGAACCCCGTGTTCGCCAAGGTACTCATCGACGGCGTCGATATCACGTCCAGCATGACGTTCACGAGCACGGGCGGAGGGATCAACACAGTGGTTGTGGCAGGGGTGGGCGCGGTCTCAACGCCGCTTCTCGACGGGCTCCACACGCTTCGCATCACCGCCATCGACAACGCCAACAACCCAGCGGAGATCAACGTTCAGTTCACGGTGGACAACGGGGCTCCGGTCATCACGTCGGATGTCCCCGAGGAAGGGCGGCTCATCGGTGGCAGCGCCCTGACCAACGGCCGCGCCACGGTCACGGGCACAGTCTTCGACCTCGACCCGAACCCCACGGTCACCTGCTCTTCAGGCGCCGGCGCGGGCGTGGTGACGCTCGCCGCCAACGCCTACACGTGTGTTGTGGCGGTCACCGATGGCGTTAACACCATCGTGGTGGCGGCCGCCGACTCCACCGGCCATACCTCGACGCTGAGCCGCCCGCTCACACTCGATCGGACGCCTCCGGTCGTCTCGGTCACCGCACCGACCGAGGGGACCTTTACTGCGGCGACGAGCCTCTCGGTCACGGGAACCGTGACCGATCAGTCCGCGGTGGTCGTCACCGTGAACGGCGCTCCTGCCACTGTGAACGGAGGCACGGGCGGTGGGCCCTCGACCTTCGAAGCGAGGGGAGTTGCGGTCGGCGCAGGTCCGAATGTCGCCCTCGACGTGGTGGCCACCGATGCGGCGGGGAACACGTCCACCGCGCGCGTCACGGTTCGCGTGGATCGCAACGCGCCGATCGTGAGCATCACATCGCCCTCGAGCGGCGCCTACCTGCGAGGCGGCGTCACCACCGTCACGGCGGAGGTCACCGATGAGACGACGACGATTCTCGATCTCAACGGCATCCCCGGCGTTCGAGGCTCGTGCGCGCCCGCGGCCGCCGGCACACAACGCTGTTCGTTCACCGCCGAAGTGCCGCTGCTCGCCGGAAACGCCAGCATCATCGCCACTGCGTTCGACGAGGCCGGGAATCGCGGCGTCGCCCAGGTGTCCGCCACCGTCGACAACACGCCGCCTGCGATCACCGTTTCCTCGCCGGCCGTGGGGCTCATCACGAACGCAACTTCGATCTCGGTTGCCGGAACGGCCACCGACGCCTCGCCCCTGACGCTGACGATCAACGGCCAGAGCGTTGCCACGGACGCCTCGGGTTCGTTCTCAGCCACGATCACGAGCGACATTCTCGGAAGGGCCTTCGCGGGCATTGAAGGCGCCGCCAGTCTCGTCTTCACGGCGACGGATGCCGCAGGCAACACATCCTCCACGACCGTGCCGATCACCTTCGATCGCACGCCCCCGTCGCTCTCGATTGCCTCGCCTTTGTCCGGGGTGGTGGTGCCGACTTCCAGCCTCTCGGTTTCGGGCACGGTGAGCGATGCCACGACGGTCTCGGTCTTCGTTCAGGGTGTGCCGGCCCTGGTGACCGGCCAGGCGTATTCCCACACCCTCACAGATCTGAGCGAGGGGCCGCTCACCGTGACCGTGCGGGCCGTCGACGCCGCGGGTAACGAAACGACGCTGACGCGCGATGTGGAAATCGACCTGGGTCCGCCCACGCTCGCCATCACCGCGCCTGCCGCGGGCGCCCTCGTTCGTGAGGCGTTCGTCACGCTCGCCTACACGGTGGCCGATCGTTCGCGCACCACGGTAACGATCAACGGCACCCCCGCGCAGGATTGTCCCGGGGTGGTCCCCTGCGATCGCACCCAGCAGGTGACCCTCGTCGATGGAGACAACACGTTCACGATAGAAGCCACCGACGCGGGCGGCCGCGCGACCACGGCCCGGGTGACGGTCACTCGCGACAGTGTTCTGCCGACGCTCGATCTCCAGACTCCGGCGACGGTCAGCAGGGGTCGGGCAGCGACGGCCAGCGCCTCGGCAACGGACAACCTCGCGGTGGAACACGTCGAGATTCGCCTTGGGTCCACGGTTCTTTGCTCTGCGTCGACGTCCTGCTCGGCGCCCATCGTCATCCCTGAAGGGTTCAACCCCGGCGATTCCCTCACCATCACCGCCGAAGCCACGGATCGCGCGGGGAACACCACCACCACCAGCCGGACAGTTCGCGTGACGACCGACGGCGTGGTCACCGGCACCGTGCTGAACGACCTCACCTCACTGCCGGTCGCGGGCGCCACGGTCACGCTGCTGAGCGGGAACCCGCGCTCGGCGGCCACCGATGCCAACGGCCGGTTCAACATCCCGGTGGCCGACGCGTTCGCCACGCTTCGCATCACGAAGGCGGGGATGACGTCCGTCGATCGCGTGGTGTCGGTCGCAAGCGGCTCTGGAACCGTCCCCATCGACGCGCGCTTGACCCCGCTGGCCGCCATCACGACTCAAAGCCCGGTGATTCCGGCGGCCAATCCGCCGGCCATCATTCCCGCCGTCTCACCCAACGACGTCCAGGGCGTTCCGGGTCCGGTCTCCGTGGTCGTGCCTGCCGGTTCTCAGCGGGTGACTCTCCTCTCGCAGCAGGGCCTGCCGAACCTGCTGCCTCCCGGCTTCTCGCCCGTTGCTGCGTTTTTGTGGACGAGCGATGCGCCCGGCGGCACCGCTACCGCGACCTTCGCCATGCCGATAGGTACGGCCACCGTCCCGGAGTCGATGCTCGTCCGCTACGACCCCGGCATGCGCGATTGGCGCATCGTGATCACTGGCCTCGCCGCGACGGATGGCATCATCACGACGGACATTCCAGGTCCCGGCTCGTACGCCCTCATTGTTCCCGACAGCACCACACCCGCGATGACGATTGGCGCGCCGGGCGAGGCGCTGGCCGGCCTGCCGGTTGTGAATATCTCCCCCACCGCGACGTCCGAGAGCCGCGTCGATCCGGCGGTTCTCCCGCCCACCGGCGGCACCGCTACCGGGTCGATGCGTTTGGATTCGCCCTCGGCGCTTCCGTCGGGCACGATCGTCCAGGCCGAGGTCGAAGAGTTCTACACGCTGACCTCGGGTGAAGAGGCGAGTGCGGCCAAGCGCTCCATCGATGTGGTGACGTTCAAGCGCAAGGCTCTTGGGACCTCGTGGGGGACTGGAGCCAATGCGGGCACCATCGCCGGAACGACGGTTTCCACAATTTGCGCTCCCGAGACGCCGGTCACACCGGTTGCGGGTACGCCGGAAGCGGAGCACCTCTGCGCGTCATTCCCGATCACGCCCTCGCGCACCTACGGCAACGCCGCGCTGAAGGAGGGCCGCGTCCACCTCGATCTCCTCGCGGGACGCGAGAACGCGCGCGGCACCGTGGGCGGCAACGCGGCTACCACGATCACCGATGGAACGGTGCAGCTCAACGTGGCCGCCGGCAGCCTCGATGAAGACACCGCCATCGCGTTCTTCGCGTATGACACCTTCTCGTCATTCCTGCCGTCGACGAACGGAATCACGCCTCTGGGCGAGGTGACGGTCGACCTCGGGTCCTCGACGCTCAATACGCCGGCATCTCTCACGTTCCACAATGTGGCCGCGGCTCCCGGGGATACCCTGGTGGTGGCCCGAGTCGATCGTGCGGAGTTCGACGGCATCCCGCGGCTTCAGGTGGTGGCCCTCGCAGACGTGGTGACCGCGAACGGCGAAACCAGCGCCGTCTCCCGTGTTGATACCGGCCTGCCCGGGCTGGCCCTCGACGGCATCAAGGCTGAGGGCCGCTACGTGCTGCTCCGCCTCGCCGGCCCGGTTGGCTGGCTCAAAGGCCTCACCACAGCCGGCGGCAGCCCGGTTCGCGCGCTCGTGAGCACCAACACGCTCCCGTTCTTCGCTACCTCCAGCGGCAGCGGTGCGTTCGCCATTCCCTCGGCCCCTGGCGCAGTCACGCTGACCGCGAGAGTTCTCGGCCAGAGCCTCGTGGGTTCCGCCTCAGCGGTAGCCATCGACGGTGTGCCAGTGACGGCCGACATCGCCCTGCAGGGCACGGTGAGCCAGGCCACGGTGGTCCCGGTCTCGGGCTCCTTGGGGGTCGAAGTGAACGAGCCGCTCACGCTCACGTCCCCGGTGGCCCTCAACCCGAACACCGTCATCCCCGCGAACATCTCGCTTCGCCGAGTTCCGCCGCAACGCTGCGCCGAGCCCGACCCGCCGGCAAGCCTCAATTGCGCGGCCACGCAGATCCCGCTGCGGCTGGTCCTCTCCGGGTCAGGCAAGCAGCTCTCGATCGTGCCCACCGCCCCAGTCACCATTCCGGCGACACCCGCGCTGGAGTTCTCGACCGACTACCGTCTCGAAGTCACCGGCCTCCTCGACACCGTGGGCGGACTCGTCACGGCTCCCACGATCAACTTCAGGACGAAGGACGACGTGAAGCCCGTCTACAACCTGAAGGCGCTGACGTTCTCCTTCCCGGATGCCGACGGCCTCGTCACTGTGAGCGCGCCGAACGGCACGCTTCCACCGGGCACGGAGATTCTCATCATCAACTCGGGCAATGGCGTCGTGCTCGGCCTGACCGCGGGCAACGACGGGCAGGTCAACGGCGCGCTGCCAGCGAGCACCCTCGATACCCTGATCGTGTCGGTAACCGATCCCTTCGGAAACACGGTCATCTATCGGCAAAGCCAGTACGTCGATCCCGCGACCGGCGAGACAGCCATTGGGCCGGGAGGCGGCTCGATCGAAGGCGCGGGTGGTGTCGGCCTCGACGTCCCCGAAGGAGCGCTCACCGACGGCGGTGGAGAGTGGAAGGCGAAGATCTCTCTGGTCCCAGAGACTGAGTACCCAGCCCTCTATCCCCGCGACGTGCTCTCGAAGCTCCTGGACACCGACCTTCACGCCGGACACACGCTGAAGATCGAGGCGAACCGCGAGGCCACCTTCAGTCACGAAGTCGACGTGCGCTTCCCGCTGCCCGACTTCACCACGGCTCCAGCTGACCAGAGGCCTTCGAAGCCGCAGGACGCCTTCTACACCGTGCATCGGCGGCTCCTCGTCTGCCCAGACGGAGCCAACACCTGCGCCGAGGCGAGCAAGATCGTCGTCTTCGATGTCATCGACGAAGCCAAGGCCCAATGCAAGGCCGTGCCTTCATCCACCAGCCCGAAGGCAGTGCCGGCGACCTGCGAGCCCGAGGACATGGAGATCGTCACTGCATCGCCGCCGTTCGTTGGCCTGGTCGGAATGGCAGTCACCACGATTCTGTTGATGTCCTGGGCCATGCCCCTTCTGGCCGCGGACCTCGGCCGGCCCACCCGAGGCCTCATCCGCGGAAAGGTCTCGCGGCAGGCCTACCAGACCGGCAAGCTGACCACCGTTCCCGTAGTCGGCGCTGTGGTTTCCGGAGTCAGCCCCGACGACGTCGATCCTGTTACCGGCGAGAAGAAGCCCCTCGCCTACATCGAAGGCGGCACGCGCGTGACCACCGATGCGGCCGGCGCCTACGCGTTCTGGGACAAGCGCTACGCGGGCGGACCCATCGAGGTCGTCGCCTCCTCCAGAGGCGCCTCGGCGCGCGGCACCGGTTTCGAAGTCCTGCCCGGAGAACCGAACACCCCGCGCTACACGCAGGAAGCCGTGGTGAACATCACGTTCCCCACGGAAGCGCCGCCCCCGCCCACCCCCGACATCGTCGTGAAGCTCGTCCGCGCCGACAACAACAGCATCGATCTGCGCGGAATCGCGGCGATTGGCGTCCCGCTGCAAGTGGGGATCAAGGGGAGCATCCCGGGCCAGGCGGTCACGATCAACGGCGTCGAGATCAACGGCGTCAACTACTCCACCCGGACCGACCTCACCGGCCGGTACGACTACATTCTCGACAGTCCATTCGAGCCCACGATCCCCGGCGCGTACCGGCTCTCCGGCACGGCGCTGCGGCCCTTGGGCGATCCCGTATCGTTCGGCGAGACGTTCCGGATCGTCGCGGCGGGTGGGGGAGTGGATACGGACAACGCGAATCCGCCCCGAGTGATCGAGGCCCGAACCGCGCCCAAGAAGAACGCCAAGGGAGTCTCAGTCGGCACCTTCGTGAGCCTGAGCTTCACCGAGCCCGTGAAGAACGTCCTTGGCAACATCGAGTTCACATCGCCCGAGGGCGTCGTGCCGTTCAAGATCTCAGCCGTGACGGCCGACCAGACCGTCATCGAAGATCTCGCCACGGCGCCCACCGCCGCGGTCACCAGCATCACCTTGCAACCGCTTCAGGGACTGAAGTTCGCGACGAGATACACGGTCCGCGCCACCAGCGGCATCGAAGACCTCGACAAGGACGCCACCAACCAGCCCGCGCCAAAGTCCCTTCCCACGTACGAGACGTCCTTCGAGACCTTCGGTCCGGAAACCATCAATCCCGACTCGCAGGACACCTACTCCACGGGTGGCTTCGTGATCCTGAAGACCGACGAGTCGACCACCGGCTGGGCCCTGAAGCACGCCTTCGGTACCTCGACCTGGAACGGCGTGATGCTGGGCTACGACGCCTCCGACCCAGCGAACCTCACCCAGCTCTCCTCGACGCTGATCTCCAACCGAGTCATCGACATCACCGGTGAAGGGACCACAGTTGTGGTGGCCAGCGGCCCGAATCACCGCTCACATCCGGGTGATCTGCTGGTGTACGACGTCACGAACCCTCAGGCCCCGCAGTGGGTGGGCGCCACCACCCTCAGCACCGGCGCCCTGGACGGCACGCCCTCGCGGATCAAGCTACGCAACGAAAAGGTCTACGCGGCGACGTGGGGGAAGGGAATCCAGATCGCCGACCTATTGCAAATGAAGAGCGGCTTCGCGGAATGCTGCTCGACCGCGTACTTCTCGATGGTGGACGCGCTCTACCGCGACGGCGGGTCGTTCAACACGGGTGCCGTGACGACGATCAATGTCATCGATCCCAACTCGAGCGCGAAGCCCTGGATGCGCGACATCTCGGTGATCGACGTGAACGGCGAGACCATCATCGCGGTGGCGTCGTCCATCGGCCTGGTGCTGGCGAACGAGGGCCAGCAGCGCGTCACGTACACGGGCTTCCCGAGCTTCGGCGGACGAGCCATCACGTACGCGTACGCGGTGGAAACCGCACTGATTGCAGGCCGCTCCATTGTTCTGGTCGCGGGCATCGACGCCACCGGCCAGAACATCCTAGTGGTGGTGGATATTTCGGAACCGCTGAATCCCACGCCGATCGCCTCGATGGCGCTGGCAACGCAAGGCAAAGCGGTAGCGGACATCGAGATTAATGATGGGAAGGCGTACATTGGTTTCGACAGTCCCACCGCGCCGCAGATCGAGATTGTGCAGATTGGCGACCCGGCGCAGCCGAGTTCGGCCGGTGTCGTTGCGGGCGTCGGCGGACGGCTCCAGATTGTGGATGGGATCCTCTACGGAGCGTCCTACGGCTACGCGACGGACGGTGTCCTCGGTGGCATCCGCACTGCCGCCCTTCAACGGGTCTTGATCCTCCAGAACAAGACAGCGACCATTCCCGTCTCCGAGGGCGGTGTTACCGGGATCGCGGCGGAACTCACATATCGAGTGGTTCCTGCCGAGCCCGGCGCGAATGTAATCAAAGTGGAGGTCCTGCGCGAGTCCACGCCCGTCACCGACATCACCGGGGCGTTTGACGGAAGCAAGGGCTTCACGACCTGGCCCGCAGGCATCTCAGTTCAGCCCGCCCGCTACTTTGCCCAGGCGATCACGGACGAAGGCACCGAGGATGAACTCCGCAGCCTTCGGGTTCCCTTGCCGGTCAGCACTGTAACTGTGGAGCTGAACAACGAATATGGGGTCCTCGCCGCAAAGACAATCTCCGGCCAGACCGTGATCGAGAACACCTGGGACAAGGCTGGCACGAATCTCGAGCCCCCCCTCAACGGCTGGAAGTACGAGAACTCATCGCGGACCTTTAGCAAAGCAGTCATGGTCCTCTCAGGTCGCCCGCCGATCCTGCCAAATGACTACGTCGAGCTGACGCTGGGAGGCTCCGGCGTGCTGGTCTGGACAGAGGTCGGTGGGAAGAAGATCAAACTCGATGTTCCGAACGACACCGGTAGGGTCGAGGCCACTCTCAAGGCGACTCGAGATCTGGCTGCCTTGACCGTCGAGAGGATCCCCATCACGGCGGAGTATTTCGCGGAGCCTGGGGCTCCACCCATGAAGCTGAAGACGGACTTCATCAACGTTGTGAATGAACGACTCCACGGGCGCATTTACGACATTGCCGCCGCAGCCGTGGGTCAGGGTGAAGGAGACGTCCAAGGCGTTGCAACGGAACTCACAGTGGGAATGATCCCGGTGGTTGGTGACGGAGCTGGGATCGTTGGCGAGGCAATCAACGCCTTCAATCCCGCAAAGGACGTCGACAAGCTCAATCTCTCGCTGTCCCTTTTGGGGATCGCGACCGAGTTCACCCAGATCACTGGTCCAGCCGGAGTCATCCTCGACAAGGGGGTGACGTTCATTCGGGTCGGGATGAGACAGATTCGGGCTGCCGGAGCCACGGCGGCAGTCCTGGTCGCGATGCCGACCAGGCTCTTGAGTCATGTGAAGCTCCGCCAGTGGGACGAACTCGCGGAACTTGCCCAAGGGACATTCAAACTCTCTATGATCGGCGGCGGCAAACTCGCCAAGAACGTGCTTCGATCCGAGGAAGACATTCAAGCCGTGAACCGATTCATGAGGACCTACGGCGGCGACCTTCTCGACTCTCGACTGACCGAGCGCTTGCGGGTGTTGGACGACGTTCTCGCTGATCCAGATGCGGTGCGAGGCGCGATTCGCGCCCTAGCAGATGTCAAAGACACGACTGGAGCACTGATTCGGCTGTCAGACGATGCTGTCGCGGGGGCTGTGAAGTTCGTCGCCAGGGCGGGAGACGATTTGCCTCCAGAGGCACGCGAGGCCTTGCTGCGACGGATTGTCGGTGGCTCGCTCGATGATGCGGAGGGCCTATTGAAGTACCTGGGTTCGAGTACCGAGCCGACGGCTTCGCTGGGAATCAGAAAACTACTGCGCGTGGAGGCGACCGTATGCTCAATCGTTCCTTAACCCGTCTCTTCTTCCTCCTCACGTTCCTGCATGGCGCCAGCTGCTTTGCCTCAGACTGTGTTGCGAAGGTTGTAGCCGGCCTGGGGCGGGCGGCACCGGCAGACGTGGACGTCATCGTCAAGTTCGCGAGTTCGCTTGAGGATTCCGCTTCGGCGGGAGAGGGTCTCATCGCTGCCCTGAGTGCGCGGCAGAGCATCGGCGACCAAGCCGCTCGTGTCAGAGAAGTCCTTTTCTACTTCCCCGCCGGCGAGGGGCGGGCGGTCTTCGAGCAGCTCCAGAAGGTGGCTCACGTTGGAGAGCAGGGCGGCCTGGGCGACCTCGTTGTGAATCTCGGGAAATCGCAGTCTGACGCGATCGGCAGCGCGGCCACTTTGCGATACGCCACGACGAAGATGGACCCATCCAAAGTGGCGCGATTTGAGGTGACTGTACCCGGGGGACGTGTTGACATGGTCGATGACGCCGGAGATTTCTTCGAGTTCAAGTCTTTGGATCTGTCCATTTATGGCGACTTTGTCGCTCGGATTGAACTCGGGAAGATTAAGAATCAGTCGCTCCTATTTCAGCAGGCGGCCGCTGAAGGCGGGAAGGTGTTGACGCTCGCCTTCGAGCGAAGTGTCCCACCGGCCTACCAGGCCCTCTTCGACGAGGTCCTTGGCCCGCTCATCGCGTTGCCGAATGTCCGATTCGTAAACGGGTTCTAATGGCGACAGAGATCAGCTTCCACGCGAAGGCGCCTGCAGGTTCCGTCGAACTTGATCGGTTTCGGAACCTGGACGATGTCTTGCGCGCAGACGGATTCGCGCTAGAGAGCGCAAGTGGCGCAACGTCGAGGCGGTTCGTCTCGGGGAGTGCGGTTCTTGACTTCTCCCTTGATTGGACGGGGCGGCCCTGGCGAGAGTGGATGCTCCATTCGATTGACGAGGCGCTGCTGGACCAGAGAGGCCCCGATGGCGTAGCGAAGGTGCTCGGTATCACCAGCGAAGCGCTCGGCACAGAGTTGGGCCGGACTTTCGCCAGTGGGGGAACGGCTGTCGTGCGTGACTCAGAGCTCACCGGTTCAGTGGACTGCCTAGATTGGTGTCAGTTCTTCAGCTCGAGGTTGGTGGCCGCGATTGGCTGGGACAGGATTGCGAGCGCTCCATTCACCCTCGTGAAGAGATTCTCGGGCGGAGGTGCCGTTGCACTCATTGGTGAGTCGCCATTCCACGCGCAGAAAGGAATGCAGAAAGTAGCGGACCACCTTGGACTCGTGCTCCGACCGGTATGGATTCGCGCCGCTGATGGCTCCCAGAGGCAGCTGCCCTGGCCTTAGGCTGAGGGGGCTGCATTGGCTAGCTGTGGTTTCTCACCAGGTTGTTCCCGCCTGAGGCCAAACGAGAGATGGGAGTGGTACCGGCGATTCCGGCATGTCGTCGACGGTGATTGTAGTAGCGGAGGAACGGCACGAGCGATCGAGCTCGCTCTGCGGATGAGCGATAGGCGCGAACGTAGGCCCATTCGCGGAGCAGGGTTTGGATGAAGCGCTCGGCCTTTCCGTTGGTCTGAGGCCGGTAGGGCCGCGTTCTCTTGTGGCGAATGCGAAGACGCTGGCAGGTCGCTTCAAACGCGTGAGCGATGAAGGGCGAGCCGTTGTCGGTCAGAAGAGCCTTGATCGTAATCCCCAGGCGTCGAAAGAATTCGACGACGTTGTGAAGGAAACGGACGGCGGATGCCGCCGTTTCCGCCCGAAACATCTCGGCGTAGGCCACGCGCGCGTTGTCATCGATGGCAACAAACACGTATTCCCAGCCAGACGGCTTCGACTGCCGTCGATCTCCCGTGATCCGGTGCCCGACCCCGTCGATACGGCCCAGCTTCTTGATATCGATGTGGACGAGGTCGCCGGGATTCGCTGCCTCGTAGCGCACGACCGGTTCCGATTCCCTCACGTCGCTCAGCTTCCCGAGCCCCTCGGCCTTAAGCAGTCTCGATACCGTTGAGCGCGGGATGTGGACAATGTCACTGATCTGCTGAGCGGTCAGACGGAAACGGCGCATGGAAAGGATGAACGCTTTCATCTCACTCGAAATCAGCAGCGGACTCGTCGCCCGTCGGGACGACCGATCCGACATCGGCTCTCCCCGCCTCGCCCGTTCAACCCACTTCCGAATAGTGCGCGTGGATGTGCCCAGGTGCCTCGCACCCTCCTGAGGGGTGCACTCGCCGGCCAAGACCTTCTTGGCCACGAGCTCACGCTGAAATGGATTCGTTCGTGCTCTATTGTGTAGCTTCACTTGGGGTCTCCTGAGTGTTTGGGCTTAGACACCACAAACATCTCAGGTTCGACCCCGAGTGAACAACGTGCTGAGAAATCACAGCTAGCTAGCCCTACTGTGCTTCTCGACGCCACCATATGGTGATAGGGGTGACGAAAGCGGCGCAAGTCAGCTCCCAGGTCGGCGGGCAGACCTCTGCTGCTCCAGCGCGTCAGTTCTTCTAGGACCGAGCGCGCTTGATGACCGTATCCTTCGACGCAACAATTTCCAGGCCGCCGCGGGTCAAGGTTGTGGTGCGGACGACCGACGCCTCCTTCATCCTGACCTTCAGGCCGACTGAAGTGATCTCATCATCGCGGCCGCCGAAGGCTTGATGAAGGGCAGACGCAAACTTCAGCTCCTCCACCTTCCAGACAGGGGGAGTGCGATTGTTCCTCGGGTCGGGGATTCTTCGCGGGAACAGGTAGAGACAGGGCGGAGGAATCTTCTTGCCGCCAACTTTGGTCCCACGCTCCGGAGCGGCTTCAAGCTTTGGACAGGGCCGAGCCTTGGTTCCGCAGAGCATGTCCCAGACGATAAGGCCATCCACCGCGGTCTTCCTCGCGATGATCTCGGCCCCGAGACGCGTATGCGTGCCCGACCAGACGTTCTTTCTTGGATCGGCGCCGGAATTCTGGCAGAGACTCCAGATATAGAACTCGTCCGCGTTTGCTGGTCGTTGAAAGATATTGGTGTTGTTGCCGTCGAGGCACCCTTTGGCCTCGATCACGATTGTGTGGTCGCCAATCAGGACCTCATAGTCGTGACGATCGCGATTGCCGGCGAAGGTCCACTTTGAGATCAGCTTCTGACTCTGCATGTAGTCGAGCGCTCCAGCTACGAAGTCCCTCTTCGCTCCCATGCTGGCTGATCGTTGGCCGCGCAGGCGTTCGACTGCCCCGTCCAGTAGCGCGTCGGCCTCGGCCTCGCTCAGGGGCCGCAAGGCGATTCGGGCGGAGTCGCGCACATGCTCCGCGAGAGCCTCAATCTGCTTCTTGACCTCCGGTCTCAGCTCGCACGGCACGATCGCTTTTGATGTGATTCCGGGCATCTCGCTCTCCTTACGGTCTATCTCGACGGCCCGCGGTCAGTCTAGCGGCGATGCGGTCGGCGATCACTCTCGCTCGCTTGCTCAGGACGCACTCCCAAACGACCTGTGTTGCCCATCCTCGCGCCCGCAGTTCACGTCGAACCCGATTGTCGCGGCGGGCGTTCCTCGCGAGCTTCTGGTTCCAGTAGGAGGAGTTCGAGGCCGGCAGATTTCGCCCCCGTTTGCAGGCATGCCCATGCCAGAAGCAGCCGTGAACAAAGAGAGCGAGTTTCGCTTTGGGGAAGATCAGGTCTGGTTGGCCAGGCAAGCGTGACCCGCGCCTCCAGCCGGTGAGCCCGTTCGCACGAAGGACTGCGATCAATCTCGCCTCGGTGCTGATATTCCCAGAGCCCTTCACGCGTCGCATGATCGCGGACCGCTCAGAGGCAGTGAACTGGTCCATCTTCTGCGCAGCGGCGATCGACTAAGCGGCGCGCTTCCTTGCCCGGCGTTGCGCGATCGGTGATAGCAGATGTTGGGCAAGCCAGCGGGTTACCGGGACCGCGACGGCGTCCCCCATGGCTCGATAGCCATCGTTGTATGTCCCCGGGATTTGGAACGAATCCGGTGCGCCCATCAGCCGCGCGCATTCACGAACGGTCAAGAGGCGAGTCCGCACACGACCCTTGTCCACCAGGACGACGACTTGTCGACTACTGCCGCCCTCCGGCGTCCTCAAGCAACCCGCCACTCCGTCGAACCGGAGCTCAAGAACCGTTCGGCGCGTTCCATCTTCGATGGGGCGCGTTCTCTTGTAACCCGTGCCACACAGCAGTCGTCCAACTTGGATCGCAGCCTCAAGCTTGTCTCGATTGACGGGCGAGAGCATCTTCTGGAACTCGCGGACGGGCACTTCCTCGGACGGGGCGCTTCGTTCGCAAACCTCCGAGAACTTGGGGACCCGTGAGCTCGGAATCGGGAGGGACCACCACAGCCATTCTGGGTCTGCCACGGACTTCGCGGCCCGTACGACGGCCGGCGTATGGAAGGGCTCGCTCGGGCCTCCGAGAACGAGGCCCCGGAGGTCCACACCCTCCTTCACCACAATGAGGAAAGCGCGTGGTCGACTCTGGGGAACAAAACTCCTGGCGTCGAGTACGACGGCGCCCGCGAGATAGCCCCTGTCTCTTAGCGCGCGATAAGCCGTCCGAAAGTCCGCGCCGTCATTCGCGACAAGGAAGCCCACGACGTTCTCGGCCACGAGCACCCTTGGGGCCCGCTTCGCCTCGCCAATTTCATCCAAAACCCGCATCCATTCCCAAAAGAGGCCGGAGCGGGTTCCCGCCTTCATCCCGTTGAGGTTGCCGGCGAGCGATAGGTCTTGGCATGGGAACGAAGCCCAAGCTAGGTCGGCTGTGGGAAGAAGATCTCCTCGGACTTCCTGAATGTCCCGAAGAACAAAGGCGTCTCCGCCGAAGTTCGCGTGATGAACGAGCGCCTTCTTTGCCGAAACGTCGTTCGCCCAGACCGTCTCGAACTCAGGCTCCAATCCGAGCCGAACCAAGCCGCTGCCGGCGAAGAAGTCGAGCGCTTTCAATGATCGTGTTCCGCCAGTCATTTGATGCCTCCATTTTGGCATGTTGGAGGGAGAGGCCGCGACGATCTCATTCCACAGTGACGAATTGGGTCCGATTGGCTCATCAATTCCTGGCAAGCCGATTTTCGGTGGGCCTGCCGCGTGGCTGCGCCCGTACGTCTTCGCCGGGGGCCTCTCTCTTGCCGGATCTTCGGGGTCCGAGCATCACGATCCCGAAACCGCGGCCGAGGCAGTCGCGGCCGGTTCGTCCCCGCGCCCGTCGAACCCGCGCGGCCCGAGGCTCGAGGCCGATGACGCGGGGCTGCGGACGCCGACATGCGGGCTGAGTTTCCATTCGGCAGGCATGGAGTGGCCTGCCTTGGATCATCGACTTCACTTCGGGCTGCGTCAAGGCTGCTCCGCTGCGCTCCGCACTTTTTTGCTGCGCAAAAAAGCCTTCGGGCCTGGACGCCTCCCTGCGTGAAGTCGGGACGTGGGGGCGCAGGCCACTTTCGGCCTGCCGAAAGGAAACCCTCATGTACACGTCTACCACACAGCCCCGCAATGCAGGCCCCGAGCCGCTCCCGTCCTCCACGGCTCCGCGGCCGTTCGGTCTCCGCGTTCGCGTCTCTCTTGATACCACGCAGCGCTTCCTGTTCGGCGATGATGGTCCGTCGCTTCCCACTCGGCTCGCCGAGGAGCTCCGCGTTCTCGTTGCCCGCATCGTCGTCTCGGATTTCCGCATCCACTCGCAACTGGACCGCACCGTTCCTGCGGTTCTCCGCAATGTCCGCCTTGGCTTCTGGTCCTGCGCACGGCGTGCCGCTCTCGATGCCGCGGCGGCTCTCGCCTGTGGCGCCAAGCGCCGCGTTCTTCAGCCCTGCATGGCTATCGAGGCCGCCAATCTCGCCCTTCGGCTCGCGGGCCTCTGCGAGGACGCGGAGCGTTCCGTTCGGGTCGAACGCCAGCAAGTCGAAGACTACCGTCGGGCCGTGCGCTCTGAGTTCGCGGCGATGCACCGGGAGCGTCGCGAGCAAGAAGCTCGTCGTCGCGCCGAAGCCGAGGAGTCGCTCTAATGAGCGCTGAACTCTCACTCGTTCAGCAGGCCGGGGCTTCTGCCCCGGCCGTTTCCGTCCGGCAGGACGCTGGCCCGCTCGCTGGCCTTCGTCCTCGGCCCGGCGCGGAACTCGCCCTCGCGCTGGCTGCCTCCGAAGTCGCGGGCCGTCCTGAGGCGGCAGCGGCCGCTACGCACATGTTGGACGCCGAGAAGCTGACCGTCTACCACGTTGCCCTCGAGCTTCAGTGCATGGCAAACACGCTGGTTCCGTCGGTCAATCGTGTTCTCCGAGACCAGTTTGAGCGCGCCAGCCTGAGCGTGGTCCTGAACCTGGCGGAGGGTTGCGGACGGGTTTCGCGTCGTCAGCGTCGGTACCACTTTGGCGTCGCCCGGGGCTCTGCCACGGAGTGCGCGGCCCTCACGGATGTCCTCAGGCTGCGGCGGCTTACGCCCGCTTCGGAGTGCTTCCGAGCACGTTCCCTGGCTGTTCGATGCGTTCAGATGCTGACGAAGCTCGTCGACTCGATGGGTCCGGCCGAGGCGAAGGCCGAGGAGGCGTAACGGGCGTCCGGCCCCTCTGGACTGGTCGAGGTCGGCCAACGGGAGACCTCTGCTGCCTCCTGTTTCGCACCGGCTGAGAGGCAGGAGGGCGCTCTTGCCTCGATCGAGCGCCGCTCTGTTCCCAAGCCCCACCCCAAACCCCTCCCGGATGTCGTACGGGCTCCGAGGGAGGGGCTGGTGTCACGTGGCCTGCGCGCCGCCGCTTTCGGTAGTCGAGCGGCGCGATGGTCGTCTCACGGCCGAGGTGGAGCGAATGCCTTCGTCGCCTTCGGCTCCTTCAGGCCTCCGCTC